>JANSYI010000003.1 GCA_024742475.1 bacterium
CAAGCGTTCATTGCGAAGTACCGCGGCAGCGGCCACGACAAGCTCGCCAGCATCATCGAGGACGACCTCGAGGCGACGCTCTCGTTCTTCGACCTGGACTCCACCATCTGGCACACCATGCGCTCGACCAACGTCCTCGAGAGGACGAACCGCGAGTTTCGGGCCCGCTTCCGGGCCATCGGCGCCCATCAAGAATCCGACGACCCCGACAACGACGCCACGCCAGCGACCACGCGAACCGCTGTCCTCGTTGCCATCCGCCTCAACAACGAGGCCAAGAACCAGACTGTCAAAGGCTTCAAGCAACGCAATCGAGCTCGGAGGAACGCCCGCTAAGCCGCTTGAAGTTGCACCAAATGGTTGACGCTACCTTTCTGGATCGTCTTTCTATTGCTGTCTCGAAGAGCGAGCCGGGCGGCGGGGCTTAGTGGACGACGCCTTCCGTTCCATCCCGGTCTCGAGTCCAGGAGGCCGGGGGCTTCGATTCCTCCGCGCTGCTTACTGCTATCGTGCCGATCCACGGTCCGGACCTGCCTCTCTCCATCTCGAACGTGCCGGTGATACGAACATACATCTTGTCGAACTTAGAGAATGTCTGAATGTGAGATCCAGGAAGTACTCGAATCCCGCTTTTCGCGTCGAAACTCGAAGCGGCAGACGGGCTCGTGAATAACGCTCCTGCGGTGTCGGAAGTCGCCAGGTAGCCTTCGGTGCTGACGCGCCTCTCATGGTGTAGCGAGGGGGTGGCGAGTAGCTCGCCAAGTGCAACGTCGATGTCTGGGGATGAAGGACCCTGCGACGGTGTGCATGAAGTGGCGAGCGCTAGTCCGGTGAGCCCTACGGCTCGAAGCATTCTGCGGACGCCAGCTGAGCAACAGTGCGTTGCGAGAAGCCCGGTAAGGCTAGAATCTTTGGATACGGTCAATTTCACGATATTGCTTGCTCGTCGAAAGTGGAATTGTCGAGATAATCCACTGACGGTCTCTCGCAACGACAATCATCGAAATGCCTCCCCACGGCGGTCCGCCTTGGGTGCGTCGTGTGTCGAAGCTGTCCGGTGGAGTGTTGTTTGGATGGCTGTGAACCAAGTATAGGACTCTCGCTCCTGCCGGGAGGGATCGCTCGGATCGGGGCTCCCAGATCGCCACGATGTCCATCCTTCGTTCGGCTTCCGTTGGATCTCGACCCTTGTAGGGGGCGGAGAACGAGTACAGTGTCAGCGCTACGCACGGCCTGCCTGCGCCGCAAATCGGGACGGTGAACTCGAACACCTCGGTTCCCCACTCGCCACCTGCGTCCGACGTGTGCCCCTTGTAGGTCGTGGCTTCTCTGACTGCCTCGGCGGCGTAGAGTGCTGCCGTCGCAGGGTCAGTATAGACGCTCTCCGTGACTTGCGGTTTTTTCGTTGTTCCGGTCGCTTGTTTCGTCGCCCCGGCAACCTTCGGCTCGATGACGACAGCCTGCACCGGCTTTCCTTCCGCGCTGCGCCGGACGTCCTCCTTCACCCGGTCCTCCTGTTTGACCGAGAGCGGGATGTCGAAGTTCACGGCCTGAATCCCGCCAACGGCGGCGAGGAAGTCAGCAACGAGAATGTCTAGCTGCAGGTCTGCGAGCTCGACGGCTGTCGCCTCGCTCCTCCGGTCGTCATCGACGCTGTTCGCGGCCGCCAGGCCCGTCGGATCCACCAACGACAGCGGCCGGTTCAGCACGTAGCTATACGCGTTCCACGTCCCGACCTCGAGCGCGTTCTCGATGACGGGGTCGACGCTCAGGAAGCGCCCGATGACGGGGTCGTACATGCGTCCCCGCATGTTGACCAGGCCCGCGTCGAGCTCGGGCTGGTGGCCGGTGAAGCCGATCGGGAGATCCTCCAACTCGGTTTCGGTCGCCGGCAGGTACCAGTTGTTGCCGTCTCGGGCCTGGCCCCATGGGCCGTACATCACGCGGGCCTCGACGGTGCCATCGCGGTCGGTGATCATGTGCGCCGACCCGAGGTGGTCGTCGTGGACGAACTTCTTGCGGTTCTCCCACAAGCTGTTCTCCTCGAGGGCGGTGCGCTCGGCAAACACCTCGGCGACGACGCGTCCGGTCGCGCCCAAGACCGAGATCCGGGCCTCGCTCAGCTCGGCTCCGTCGAAGCGTAGTTCGTAGGTCGAGTTGATGTTGTACGTGGCGCTGTTGGAGGCTGCCTCCTCTCGGACGACTCGCGTGCCGTCGGCGTCGTAGAGGAGCGACCAAGCTTGGCCGTCGCGCTGCAGCGAGCGGACCATGTTCTGCGCGGTCCAGGTCAGCGTGCGCTCGCCGTCGGAGAGCACGTTGCCGTTGTCGTCGTACGTGTAGCTGCGCGCGCCCACCTGGTCCAGCCGGTCCGTGACCGGGTCGTAAGTGTAGCGCGACCCTCACGTCCACGTTTCGAGGCGGTCGATAACCTACCGCTGTGAGGTTGTGCGGGCACCGCTCGCCGTCGGCCGCTCATGAATCATACGCGCTGGGTCCGTGGGCGGGTCTTCGTCCAGCGCCTCACGAATGCGGTCGCAGACATCGGCGAACTCGCCACTGCGTCCCCACGCGTCGCGCACCAGAACCACCTGCAAGGCATGGTCCGTCCCGAAATCTCGTCGCTCCAGCGGTACGTCTTCACCGGTAAGCGTGCAGACGGCGCCTGCCGGCACGACCTTGTCCGGGGATGCGAGCATTTTTCGTGAGTCTCTGCAGAAGCATGCGCCGGAGGGGAACGTGACGCTCTGATGCTCGGACGCAATCCAGAACTCGGTCTGATGGCGGGTCCCCGCGCTCTTGACGAAGCACTCGAATGCAGAGAGATGGTGCTCGCGTCGCATCTCCACGCAGATTCCTCTGTCCCAGGATACGACCGCGCGATGCTCCATGCGCTCTGGGGCCCTTGCGTGGGTCTGGGCCTGGTCGGTGAAATCATGGCATCGATACCCGTGTTTCTTGGATATGGCGCACATGTTCCAGCCGAACGCCGTGGCGTGAAGTAGATCGTCGCCCGAGATGCCGAGGTGCACTCTGTCAGGTCCTCCAGTCCCTGAATAGACCCGTTCTCTCGTGCATCGGACGCGACCGGAGTCGGATTCGCAGTTCAGCAGGGGCAGTTGTTCGACCGGCGAGGGGTCGACAGACTCAATCACGGCGGGCTTGCAGCCTCCGGTTGCCGCCATCGATGCGCTGCCGAACGCGAGCAGCAGGTTCAAACTAGCGGCGTGCATTGAGCTCCTCGAAACGGCGGGCGTCCCGGACGTTGAGCGCCCGCTCCATCCGCACTGAGAATGGCAGGCTCGGCTCCACCGGGGTCAGATGGAACGCGTGCAGCCCAGCGGTGAGCGTGCGTACGGGCACCGCGCCCGAGGAGGCGGGCGCGGCCATGGCCTCGAACCCCGGGGGGAGCTCGGAGAGCGACGGACACACGTCTGCGCAGGTCGATCGGCTGAGGCGTGCGTTCTGGGCGACGGTGACGACTTCCGTGTCCGCTTCGACCTGCAGCAAGAAGCGTCGGTGCGGGTACCAGTGCTCTCCGCCACCGGGGGCGGCCCCGACCCACTCGGGGTCTTGGGTGCAATCTTGGGGTGACTGCACGTCGACGGGAAGCTCCAGCAAAGGGTGCAGCGCAGGCTCGCACTCCCACGCTCGAAGCCCGCACTGGGGACCGGTCTCGAACGCATCGAATGCGTCGTAGATCTCGTCACCGAACACCGCGACGAACGCAGCCTCGATCCGCTCGGCGGAGTGGTCGGCGCGAGCCTCGACATACGCACGGCGGTAGGTCTCGATCCCATAGCGCTGGATGAGGAAGCGGGCGAGCTGCGCCGAGGGCAGGTAGTGCCGGTCCTCGAACTCGGGCCGCTGGAGGAACGCGAAGGCCTCGGGAGGGCCCGAGCCGATGCCCCACATCCCGGCTCGATCGATCGGGTCCAACGCCGCAGCGAAGCCTTCGGAGAGCGATGCGGCAGAAACCCCGTCCTCCGAGATGGTGACGACGTGGCCGAGCTCGTGGAGCACCGACTGCTCGGCGCCGGCCCACGCGCCGTCGGCACCCGCCCTTCCCGAAACGTCTTCTTCACCGCTCTCTCGAAGCTCGAGCGAGAATGGCTCGGTCCGGTCATCGGCGCCCCAATACTCGGAGACATGCACGACGTAGGCGTCGAAGAAGTCGATGGAACCGCCGCACAACTCGACGCCCTCACGGGAGGTGACGGTGACATGAGCGCCGCTCCAGACCCGGTCGGCTCGCGTCGGCTGGCAGGCCCCGAGGGCGAGGGCGAGGGCGAGGCTGGTGCGTTGCGGTCGATTCACTGGGGACCCTCGAGGAGCCGCGCGGCGACCTTCAAGCTCTGCCTGGAGAGCGATCGACGCCCTCACGGCTCTGCTCCCGCCGGGCGCTTCGATCCGTCTTCCAATCGCTGGTCCGCCAGGATGCGAAAGACCTCTTCGCGGAGGCGCCGTTCGGCATCGGTGCCGGGACTCGCTCTTCGTGGCAGGTTGACCTGTCGGAAGCGATAGGACGGCCGGATTTGGCGCACGGTGAGCGTGCCCGTCCACCCGAGGCTTTGGTCGGATTCGAATACCCCAGTGATTGTGCCGAACGTTCCGTCGTACTGCTCCAGCGGGCCAAGCGTTTTGGTCGGGATTCGGAGCATGACGGCATGCTCCGTGTCGTGGGACGACGCCTCCGTCGGTGTTCGGAAGAGACCGCCTCCGTCCCATGAGACGTTCATGAAGCCCGACAGCTCGACGCTCTGTGCGGAATAGGCGGCGGGCCGCGCGATGAGGTCCGAGAGCGACGCGACCTCGTCATCCTGTCCGACGGGCGTGCAGCCGCAGGCAGTCGCCAGCGACGCGGCGAGGACCACCCGCTGAAGGATCGACGTCGCCGGAGCCGGACCCCAGGTCATCGCTCGTCTCGATCCTGCGGGGTGCCTGTCACGAGGTGCACCTGGCGGACGGTGCCCGCTTGCAAGGGTGCGTATCGCTCGTCGGTGGTGCCGAGCACTGCGAGGAGGAGGTGTTCCCATTCCTCCGCGCTCGGCTTCCTCCCGAACGCGGCCTGGTACGCAGCGATCGTCTCGGATGCGGCCCCGCCGAAGGCGTCCAACGGGGCGTCGCCGCGCCCGCGAGGGGTGGTCGGTCCGTCACGAGATCGGAAGTGTAGCGGCCTTCGCCCGAGGTGGTGCTCGTGTTTCTGAGGAAGTGATGGATCGGGCGTCGTGCAGGGCCGGACCGCCGAGATGACTCGAACCGTGGCCTCAATCGGCGAAGACGCGTTGGCCGTCGCTCGCAGCAGACGCCTCGCAGGGTCGCTTCGATCGCGGGCCCCGCACGGCCGACCCCGCTTTCGCCCAAACCCGTGCAACCGCCGCTGCGCCTGCACGTCTTCATCGGGCACCGCCCATGCCTGACTCCGAGCAGACCGATCCCCACTTGCGCGCACCGTCTTCCCCGCGCGCCTCCTCGCAGCTCGGCAAGGTGCTGCTGCCCGCCGCCGTCGTCCTCTCCGTGTCGATCGCCGCGCTGTCGTGGCGCAGCGTCAAGGCCGACACGCACACGATCCGCGTCACCGGGTCGGCCACGCAGCGGATCACCTCCGATCTGCTCGAGTGGGACGCGACAATCGAGCATCGCGCCTCCTCGCGCGCCGAGGCGTATCGCAAGGTCCGGGCGGACGTGGCCGAGGCTGCCAAGTACCTGGCCGACAAGGGCATCGACGAATCCGAGGTGCGCGTCTCGGCCACCGAGGTCTCCGCCGTCTACCGCACCGAGTACGAGGAGGTCGCCGGAGAGGCCGTCTCGCAGTCCCGGCTCGCCGGCTATGTCGCCAGCCAGACGATCACCGTCACCAGTCGCAACGTCGCCAAGGTCGAGGCGCTCTCCAGGGAGATCACCGGGCTGCTCGACAAGAACATCCCCATCGAGTCCGACGCGCCCCGCTATCACTACACCGGCCTCGAAGACCTCAAGATCGAGATCCTCGCCGAGGCCTCCGCCGACGCGCGCGAGCGGGCAGAGCGGATCCTCGACGCCGCCGGATCCGGCGCCAAGCTCGGCGCGATCGTCGATACGCACATGGGCGTCATCAACATCAACCCCGCCAACTCCACCGCCACCTCGTGGGAGGGCATGAACGACAAGACCTCCCTCGACAAGGACATCATCACCGTCGTCCACGTCACCTACGAGGTCGACTAACCGCAGTCCTCGACCTCGACGTCGTAGCTCAGCGGCGACGCAATGCCCGTCACCTCCACGTGGTACGTGCCCACCGTCGTCGTCCAGCCCTGCGGGATCATGCTGATCGCCGAGGCGCTCCCGTAGCCGCCCTGCAGCGACGTCACCACGACGGGCAGGTCCGCGCCGTCGCGGGTGATCGAAACCTGCGCCGCGCTCAGATCGATCGGGTCGCTCTGAATGGTCCAGCCGGTCTCGTCGATGCTCGACCACGAGGGCTGCACCGCTTGCAGAGGGAACGTGCCCGGCGGGGGCCATGCCGTCCACTCCTTGCCCGCGTCGCCGCTGCCCTGCAGCGTCCACATGCACGAGTAGTCCGACGTCGAGCCCAGACCCGTCGGTCCGATGTTGTTGCTGAGGATCCAGCGGCGATGCCCCATCGTCGTCGGGTTGCCCGGGTCGACCATGTACAGGTCGACACCCTCCACCCCGGGCGTCGGCGAGATGTTGCTCGAGCCCGCCCCCGACGCGCCATCGCCCGAGTAGCAGGCCCAGCTCTTCGGCGGGCTGTGCGAGAGCTGCCCGTTGGCGTGCATCATCAGCGCGCACGCCTGTGCCATCGCGTCCCGCTCGGCCGAGGTCGTCACCGGCGGCAGGTCGGCAAGCCAGCGGTACAGGTTCATCACCCGAAGCGCGTTCTCGCGGCCCTCCGCCGAGATGTCGCCGGGCTCGCACGTCTCCACGCTCCCGCTCCACGTCCCCTCCGAGAGGTCCGCCCGATCCATCGTCCAGCGCTCGCACACCGACATCGCGCCGCCCGTCGTCTCCCCGCCCGAGGACTCGTCCCCGCCCGAGGACGACTCCGTGTCGCCCACCGTCTCGGTCATCGTCTCGCCCGTCTCGTCGGTCTGGGTGGTCTGCGTCCCCGCCGTGCTCTCCGCGCTCGACCCGTCCGTGACGCCGCCGTTCGTCGTGCCGGTGCTCGCTGCATCGGTGTCCGTCTCGGCCGCGCCCCCGCCGTCGTCACCGCATCCGACCCACAGCACGCACCCGAGCACCCACGAAGACCAAGACCCACTGCGCATGGCCCTAAGCGTCCCGCGCAGACGTTGGCGGTGTCAACGGCGGGTCCAGGCCGCCATCGGCCGACGCCTCCTTGGCCTTGCACACCACCACCACCTTCGGCCGGTCGGGCTGCAGCATCGCCCCGACCTCCATCAGCGCGTTGCCGACCCCGACCGACAGCGACAGCACCGTCGCCGCGCCCCGCCGGCCCCGAAGCAGGCGCCGCAGCAAGACGCTCGCGATGAGCAGCAGGCCGAGCACCCCGATCACCGAAGCGATCGGACCCAGCGGATCCGGAGGCGGCGGAAGGTTCACCGATACCTCGGGCGTCGTCGGTGCCAACGGCCCCTGCAACACGAGCAGCATCGGGATCGGTATACCCGCGGCAGGTCACGGATCTGACAGCGCGTCTTTCGAACGCCGCGGCTGGGCGGCGTCAGTCGGTGGTGCAGGCGTAGCTCGAGTACGACAACGAGATGCCCAGGTCTGCCATTGCCGCAATGGCTTGCTTCGACAGCTCGACCGTCTGCTCGGGCTCGCGCCCAAGACATGCGCACCACAGCACCAGCTCGGCCCGGTCACCGAGCGCGCGTAGCCCCTCGGCGAATGGTTGCACCGCCTGCAGGAGGGCCTCCACGCGTGCAGCGAAGCGGGGATCGCCGGGCGCGGCGTCGGGCTCGAACTCCCACACGTGTTCACGTTGTTGTGCAGATGGAGTCGAACCGATCGCGCGCGCGTAGGTCGGCGCGAGCCCGACGATGCGGCTGACCTCGTCGGGCGAGAGCGACGCGGAGAACGCCCGCAACGCGACGGTGTACTCCGTGGAGCGGGCTCGGGGATCCGTCATCGTCCCCGTCACTCCGCCTCGCGGGCTTTCCACCGGATCACCCACGAGACCGCTGCACCCTCGACCTCCAGCGTCGCCTCGCCGACGTGCCGGACGAAGTGCGGCAGCACGGCGATCGATGCACCAATGCCCTCGAGATACAGGGGCTGGTCGAGCATCATCTGCGGGAGGTCGATACCCACCACGCGCACGGCGTCGTCGCGCAGCGGATCGACCCGCAGGGAGCCCGCGTTGCGCAGGAGCTGGGGATAGCCCCGCTGCGCGAGGCGAATGAGGCTGCCGGGGTTGCCACCGAGCAGCCGCAGGCCTGCGCGTAAGAAGCCGCTGAGCAGGGGCGAGTCGGCGCTGGCCATGATCGCCGCCTGCGACCAGCGAATGAAGGCCGCGCGGCCGACTGCTTCGTCGACCAGGCGCGACAGCTCGATGTCGATCTGAAGCGGCAGCCACTTCGAGCGCGTCGCCGTCTCGATGAGCTCCACGCGCTGCGACCCCAGCTTCGCGCGGATCGACGCGTCGACCTCCTCGCCGAGCGCAGCGAGCCCCTCGAGGTTTTCGCGCACCTGCATCGCGCGCATCAGTGGCTCCTGCACACCTCGAGTTTGCCACGCCCACGCAGATCGGGAAACGCAGCACGAGGACGACGAGCAAGTCCACTAAGGACGCGCAAACTCCAGCACGAGCACGTCGAGCCCGTCGTGGCTGTCGTCGGCGAGCCTCCAGCCAACCCGCACCTGGTCGCGCCCGTCGAAGGATGCCCAGCGCAAGCCCTCGAAGCCGTTGAACGAGTCGTCCGCTTCGACGAGCGCAAGGCGGCCATCGCCTTCGATCTCCCACGTCCCGTGCGCAGACCTGCTGCGCGCGCCTCCCTGGAGCGAGAACCGGCCGTCGTCGGTGAAGGTGATCGTCGCCTCGGCAAACACGGTCTGCGACGCGACTTCGCGGCGACCGTCACCATCGTCGCCGTCGTCGCCGTCGTCGGTACGCTCCTGGTCGACGTGGTGGCAGGCCCAGGTGCCCAGCAGCCCACGGACGGATTCCTCGTGCGTCGACGGCGGGCGAGCCTCGAAGCACAATCGCAGCCCGGGGTGCTCCACCGAACGCACCACCGCGACGCGCCGGCCCTCGATGTGCGTGCGCGCCGGGGTCGAGACCTCCAGCGCGCCGTCGTCCCCTCGAACGGCGTGCGTGTCCGGACAGTACGTCAGCGTCTCGAAGCCGCTCGCAGGGATCGGCCGGGCCTCGTTGCCCTCGTCGAGGATTCTGTAGAGTTTCCATGGCTTCGACATACCGACTCGAGCGGTGTTATCACGCGTCCGCGCGCGTTCTCGGCTCGATGTCATGCTTGCAACCGCGCGCATCGTGAGCCAGTGGCGCCCACTGCAAGCCCATGGCGTGTCCTGCGAGCGTTTGGCGCGATCTGAGAGTTGCCAGACGCCATCGGCGGCCGTTTAGTGTCTCTACCGATGTCTGCCGCCAGCGAGAGTCCCAAGTCCGCCACTGCGGCGGCCCGCACCAAGCCTCCAACGTTCGAACCGCCCGCAGACGGACCGGGAGAGGAGATCGAGGGCGGAGTGGTGGTCGCCCGCGGGCGCTATGAGGGAGGCAAGCGCGTGGGCACGTGGACGTGGTTGCATCCCAGCGGAGAGAACAAATCGCAGGGGGACTACGTCGATGGGCTGCTCCAGGGGCTTCAGACTCACTGGTACGATACCGGTGAGGTCGAGGCTCAGGGGGAGTTCGTCGACGGGCAGGCGCACGGGCGCTGGCAGTGGCGATTCAAGACCGGCGAGCCGAGCCGTGTATGTACATACGTGCGAGGGAAGCTCGACGGGCCGTACGAGTCGTGGCACGCCCCCGAACAGCGTAGCTCGCGTGGAACCTTCAAAGCCGGCAAACGCCATGGTGATTGGGTCTGGTGGTACAAGAACGGCACCAAGCGCACCGTTCGCGGGTATGCCGACCACGAGGTCAAGCACGGACTCGAGGAGGAGTACGCCGAGGACGGTACGCTGCAGCATCGTACCCACTGGGAGCAGGGGCAGCGGTCGGGGCTATGCGAGCGCTTCTACCCCGACGGCAAACCCAAGGAGCGAGCACACTACGTGGCCGGCCAGTACCACGGCACGGTCGAACGCTGGGACGCCAAGGGCAAGCAGAGCACCGCCGAGTATCTGCACGGCATGCCCGCCGAACTCGACGCAAAGGCGCTCGCCTCGATCGCCAAGGAGATCGGGAAGCAGGCGTTCGACTACGAGAAGCTCGACGCCATCGGCGACCTCGTCGACACCGCAGTCCGGCCGGCGCTGCTCGTTCGAATGCACGACGCGGGCCTCCTCGACCTCGGCAAGGAGCAAGTGCTGTGGTCTCGTCTCGACGCGGCGACGCTCAGCGGCGCCCAGCTGGCCAGCATCTTGTCCGGCATCGAGGACTACGAGCGCAGTGACGGCTACCTGCACACGATGCTCACCGCCGATTGGCCCAGCGATCTGGACGCCCTAGCGATGCAGGTCTACGCCCGCGACCCCGAGCCGCTCGACGCAGCGTGGCGCGACTTTCCACCCCGGGTGCGCAAGGGCTTCTCCCTGGTCCTCCTTCGCCACGGTGTGCTGAGCGTCGACGCCTACGACGGCGACATCCTCACCGAGCTCGCCAAGGTATGCGTCCAGCACGGCCTGCCCGAGACGCTGTGGGTGCTCGGCGAGCAGGGGACCCCCCACGCGGTGCCGCTTCAGTTGGCGAACACGCGGCCCTCGGAGCACTTCTACGCGTTCATCGAGCCGCTCGGCGGCCGCAAGAAGTGGGCGGCGGCTCTGCGCAAGGCGTCCGCCAAGGCGAGCGTCGACTATGACGGCTTCATCGATGCGTTCGAGCTGTCGACGACCAAGCAGCTCGACAAGCTCGTCGACCGCGTCCGAATGCAGGTCCACCAGCTGATCGAGTGCGTGATTCGGCTGCGCAACGACAAGCCCGCAGCGTTGATCAAGCTCGCGGAGTCGACCGCGTCGGACGAGCTGCGGGCGGTGGCTGCGATCGCGGCGGCGCTGCGATTGGGCGGCGCATCCAAGCCCGTCCCGCAGGAGCTCGACGCGCTCATCGGGTTCGACGGCTACCAGGTCCTCGACGGCAGCGGACCCTTCATCGGCCTCGAGGAGACCCTCGGCGCCCTCGAGGCGGTCGGAGAGGAGCGTGCGCACGCGATCATCGCTCGCCGGCTCGAGCAGACCTCCAGGCCGTACCGCGCGATTCCAGCCCTCGGTGTGTTCCCCGACCCTGGGCTGAGGGAGCGGGCGTTCGAGGTGATTCGAGGGGCGGCGGGGCAGAAGCACTACGACATGCCGTTCATGGCGAATGCGCTGGCCCACTGGGGGCCCGACGCGCTGCCCTTGCTGCAGCAGCGCTACGACGCCGCCGATGAGCCTGCGCTTCGCGACACCTACCGTTGGGCCACCCTCATCGTGTTGGCGGAGCTGGCCAAGGCGGGGCAGGGGTGGGACGCGTGTTACGACCCGCACATCGAGTTTCACGACTGGTCGAGCGCGGTCAGTCGCCACGACTACGACAACTTCATCCAGCCGCTCCTGGTCCAGGCTACGGCGGCCCTGCCCCTCGACCGGGCCCGCACGGTCCTGCTCGCTGCGCTCGACGGCGAGAAGGCCCACGCCGAGCGGCCCCTGGTGTGTCTGAAGGACGTCAAGGACACGGCGGTCTGGACCGCCGCGTTCACCCTGCTGCTCGACCACGCCGCGTCGCTCGACCGCGAGGGCGCCGGCGTGGTGGTGGGCGTCCTCGAGTCGCTCGGAGACGACGCGGACGACTGGGTGCGGTGGTGTCTGCACAACGACCCCCCGCCCGCGCTCATGACGATCCTCCGCGCCGCCTACCGGGATCTCGAGACGCGCATGAAGGCGTAGTTGGGTATCCGACTCACGCTCGGACCAGCTCGATGATCGGCAGCTCGGGGCGGCACGTGAAGCGCGCGGGCACGATGCTCGTGCCGGTGCCGCGCGAGACGTACATCGGGCCGATCGTCGTGTCGTACCAGCCGGCCACGTAGTCGCCGCTGCCTGGCGGCGTGAAGGGGGCGAGGCCCGCCGCGGTGATCTGGCCGCCATGCGTGTGGCCGCTGAGGCACAGGTCGAACGCGGCCTCGCCGTGGTCGCGGTCGACGAAGGCTGGGCTGTGGGTCAGCAGCACGCGTGGCCCCTCGCGCCCGGGGGCCGCGATCGCAGCGGGCGACCCTGCCGTGGAGTCGTCGCTCGCGTACAGCGACACGCCTTCGACCTCGAGCCAGTCGTCGACGAGCAGCGTCGTGTGGGTCTTGGCGTAGACCTCGCGCAGCGCGGCGAGGTCGAGCGCGCCCCAGTGCTCCCAGTTGCCCAGCGTGCTGACCACCTTCGCCCCGGTCCCGGCAAGCGCGGCGCACAGCTCCGCCAGCACCGAGGTGTCGGCCTCGTCGTCGATCATGTCGCCCGTGAGCGCGACCACCTGGGGCGCCGCCGCCACGATCGATTCGAGGATCCGGTCCTCCACCCGACCCAGCGATGTCAGGTGTGCGTCGGTGATCTGCGCGATGCGAAGGCCCTGCAACGACGCGGGAAGCCCCTCGACCGCGTGCGAGATGAGCTCCACCTCGAGCCAGCGCGGCTCCACCCCAAACGCATCCACCGCCGCGGCCCCAGCCACGAGCGCCGCCCCGCCCACGAGCACTCTGCGGCGGGTCCATTGACGAGAGCGGCCGGTGAACATGGATGCATGATGCCCGCCGCACAGTGACGTGCGTCCGCGATTCATGCCCCGCGAACTTTTTTCCGCCCCGGCGGAATCCAAAATGGCGGCTTTGCATCCACCACCTCGGGGAACGAGCGAAACCGATGAGGAACGGCAAGAAATGGGCGTTTGCGTGCGTACTACTCGGATCGGGCTGCTACGAGGGCGCCAATGGCGCGATGGGGGGCACCGACGGTGAGACGGACTCGGTGGCGTCCGAGGGGGGCTCGGCAGGGGAGGGCGGAGACGAGACGGGGGAGCCCTCGGGCGAGGAAGGCTGCGGCCCGCCGAGCGCTCCGCTGCGGCGGCTGAGCCGGCGCGAGCTCGACGCGACGCTGCGGGACCTGCTCGGCGACGAGACGCAGCCGGCCACGACGATCCTGCACGACGACCGCGTGCCCGGTGCCTTCGACACCCACGCCAACCTCAACCCGGTCAACGACGGCCTGGTCTACGACTACATGCTACTGGCCGAGGACGTGTCCGCGCGGGCCAGCGGCGATCTGACTGCGCTGACCGGGTGTGACGACCCCGGCTCCGAGACGTGCGCGATCGACTTCATCGCCTCGCTGTGCCCTCGCGCCCTGCGGCGGCCGTGCTCGGCAGACGAGCGCGATGCGTGGTTGGCCACCTGGAGCGAGGCGAGCGAGCTCGCAGAGCCCGCCGATGGGTACCGGGTGATGCTCACCTCGGTGCTGCAGAGCGCCGACTTCCTCTACCGTCCCGAGATCGGCGTCGATGGGTCGCAGTACCCCGAGCGCCGCGCGCTGTCGGGGTACGAAGTGGCCAGCCGTCTCTCGTATCTGCTGTGGGGCACCATGCCCGACGACGTTCTGTTCGAGGCCGCCGCGTCCGGGGCCTTGGACGAGGCCGACGGCGTCACGCAGCAGGCCACGCGCATGCTCGCCGACCCCCGCGCCGTCACGACCACCGTGCACTTCCACCAGCAGTGGCTGGGCATCTCGGCGATCGGCGAGACGATCAAGGCCCAGCAGTTCGCCGGCTACACCGACATTCGCGACGACCTGCAGATCCAAGCCGCAATGCTCATCGAGGACGTCACCCTCGGAGGCGGATCGCTCGAGGAGCTGCTGACCGCCTCGTACACCTACCTCAACGACCCCCTCGCCGACTTCTACGGCCTGCCGCGACCCGGCACCGGCGATGCGTTCGAGCGCGTCTCGCTCGAGGAGGGGCGGCACGCCGGCATTCTCACCCACCCCGCGTTCTTGGCGACGTACGGCAGCATGGACGCCTCCGCCCCGGTGCGACGCGGCCTCGCGGTGCTCGAGCAGCTGCTGTGTTCATCGCCTCCGCCCCCGCCCCCGGACGTCTCGGACACCTTGCCCGAGGTCGAACTCGATGGCACCACCCGCGACCGCTACGAGGCCCACACCTCCGACCCGTCCTGCGCGGGCTGTCACATCCCGATCGACGGCATCGGCTTCTCCTTCGAGCACTACGACGCCGTCGGCCGCTGGCGCGACGAGGAGAACGGCCACCCCATCGACGCCAGCGGCGAGCTCTCGGGCACGGACGTCGACGGCACCTTCGACGGCGCGGCCGAGCTCGGTGCTCGGCTCGCGCAGAGCGAGCAGGTGTCGGCCTGCTACGTCCGCAACCTGTTCGAGTTCACCTACGGCGCCACCATCGAAGGCGAGAGCGCGTGCGTCGTCGAGCCCGTCGCTGCCGCGTTCATCGACGAGGGCGGCAACTTCGAATCTCTCATCCTCGCGCTCGTCGCCAGCGACGACTTCCGCACCCGAGGCGAACTGTAGGAGCCGTTCGATGCACATCAAGTCATTCTCCAAGCCTCTTTCGCGCCGCCACGTCCTGCGGGGCCTCTCGTCCTCCGCCATCGCGCTTCCGCTGCTCGAGGTGATGGGCTGCTCCGACGCCGACCCGCGCGAGGACGTCGGCGCGGCACCCCGCAGCGGGGGCACGATCAAGCGCTTCATCGGCTCGATCATTCCCAACGGCGTCGTCCCCGACGCGTGGTTCCCCACGCAAAGCGGCGGCGGCCTGCAGTGGGGCTCGAGCATGCAGCCCATGCCCGAGCACGGCCTGGCCGGGCTGTCCGACTTTGCCGACGACCTCATCGTCTTGCGGGGCATCGAGAACGTGGTCGGTCAGCGCAACCTGGGCGCCGGACACATCGCCGGCATTCAGTCGATGCTCACCGGGCACGAGCTCGTGACGCCGACGGACAACACCTCCGACTGGGTCATGACCGGTCCCAGCATCGATCAGATCATCGCCGAGCACTGGGAGTCCCAGCTGGGCGCGCCCTTGGCCAAGCGCACCCTCAACATCACCGCGCGCGGCAACATGATCTCCTTCAACGCCGAGGGCGCGCCCGCGGCCAAGAAGAAGAACGTCGAGAACCTCTTCGACGAGGTCTTCGGCCTCGCGGCGCTGCCGGCCGAGGAGCGCGCTCGCATTCGGGCCGAGCGCAAGAGCGTGCTCGACGGCGTCATGAGCAGCTACAGCGCGCTCGAGGCCAGGGTGAGCGGCGCCGACAAGGCGCGCGTACAGGCACACCTCGACGCCATTCGCGAGCTCGAGCTGCGCATCGACACCGAGCTCGAGTGCACGATTCCCCAGGCCGAGGCCTACGTCCAGCCCCAAGGCGGCGGCGAGTGGGAGAACCTCCCGGCGTGGATCGACATGATGCAGGACCTGCTCGTGCTGGCCTTCTCGTGTGACGTCACCCGCAGCGCCACCGTGCAGCTGCGGGACTGCGGGGGAGGGCAGTCGTACCTGCCGTGGCTCGGGTGGGGCGCGTACGAGGAGGACGGGTCGAACTACGATCTGCACGAGCACCACGAGATGTCGCACCGCTGGCGCAACGACGAAGACGCGGTCCGGCTCGCGCTCGCCGCTCAGTACTACTCGGCCCAAAACGCCACCTTGCTCGACAAGATGCGCGCGACGCCCGAGGGCGGCGGCACCCTCTACGACAGCGTCCTCTTGCTGCAAGGCTCCGACATCGCCGTGGGGTCCCACGAGCAGGTCGACATGCCCTTCGTCGTCGTCGGCCCCGCCGGCGGTGCGGTCCGCGGCAACCGAATGATCGAGCTGGGCGATCAGACGCCGCACAACCGCCTGTTGGCCGCAGTGCTTCGCGCGCTCGGGATGGCCGACATCACCCACGTAGGGGCGAGCGATGTGGACTACGGCGCGACGATTTCGCTCGCGTGATCGGGCTAGACTCGCGCTGATGCCCGACGACTTCGAGCTGCTCGACCGATGGCGGTCGGGGGACCGGACCGCCGGCAACGAGCTCTTCGAGCGGCACTTCGGGGCCGTCTACCGCTTCTTTCGCAACAAGGCCGCCGACGCCATCGACGACCTCACCCAGCGCACCTTTCTCGCGTGCGCCGAACACCAGAGCGCGTTTCGCCAGGAGGCCAGCTTTCGCACCTACCTGTTTGCGATCGCGCGCAACGAGCTTCGCGCGCACATCCGCCGGCTGCACCGGGGCGTCGACGTCGATCCGCAGACCCAGTCGATCATGGATCTGGTGGTCTCGATGCGGCAGCGGCTGACCGACGCCGAAGACCACCGGCGGCTGCTCTTCGGGCTGTGCCAGCTCCCGCTCGACTACCAGATCGCGCTCGAGCTGCACTACTGGGAGGGGCTGACGGTCGAGGAGATCGCGCGCGTGCTCGACGTCCCCTTGGGCACGGCCAAGAGCCGGCTGCGGCGCGGACGAGATCGGCTGGCGCGCAACGTGGCCGACCTGGGCGACGATGCCCCGATCCCCGAGGTCACCTTGGCCAACCTCGACCGCTGGTCCAGCGAGATCCGGGCGAAGCTCGACGCGGAGTCGCAGGCCCCGTGACGCAGCCGCCGTCGGTGGAGCGGCACCTCGCCGGACTGCGTGCCGCCAGCGACGGCGACGAGGCGCGGCTGCATCGCGCCGAGGTGCGTGAGCGACTCTTCGGGGGCGGGGGGCAAGGCGGCGTCATCGATCGGTACCGGATCGTGCGGCGGATCGGCAAGGGCGGTGGCGGCATCGTCTACGAGGCGACCGACCCCCACATGGATCGTCCCGTCGCGCTCAAGCTGCTCGGCAGGCTCGGGTCCACGGCGCAGGAACACGCGTTCTTGCGCGAGTCGATGATGCTCGCGCAGGTCGAGCACGACGCGGTGGTCCGTGTCTACGATGCGGGCGTCTGCGAGGCGGGGGCGTACATCGTGATGGAGCTGGTCGAAGGCGCGACCATGGCCGATTGGCTCGACCAAGACGCCGCGCGGCGCTGGCCGCAGGTGCTCCGCATGCTCATCGCCGCCGGGGAGGGGCTCGCCGCATGCCACCACCAAGCGATCCTGCACACCGACTTCAAGCCCTCGAACGTCGGGCTCGACGCGCGCGCGCGACCGAAGCTGCTCGACTTCGGCCTCGCCCGGACCGCGGGTGCGAGCACCGGGTCCTTCGGCGGGACGCCGCCGTACATGCCTCCCGAGCAGTTCGAGCCGGGTGCCCTCGACGAGCGCGCCGACCTGTACGCGTTCTGTGTCACGAGCTTTCGGGCGCTTTGGGGTCGCATGCCGTTTCCGGGCCGGTCGGTCGAGGCGCAGCTTCGGGCCAAGCGTGCGGGCCAGCTCGTCCGGGTGCCCGACCGCGCCGGCGTCCCCGAGCGCGTGCGCAGGGTCATCGAGCGCGGCCTCTCGGCCCGGCCCGACGAGCGTCCATGCGCCGTGCAAGAGGTGCTGGAGGTCTACCGGGGCGTGCTCGCCAGCCGTCGCCGGCGCGTCGGGGTGGGCGTGGCGTCGGCCGCCGCCGCGGCGCTCGGGGTCTCGTCCTGGCTGCTGGCGACCGCGGTCCAGCCCGACGCCTGCACCGGCGCCGACGCTGCGTGGGCCGGGGTGTACGGCAGCGAAGACCGGGGCGCCATCGCCGAGCAGCTCGTGGGGGTCGGCCGGGACGACGCGGGGCCGACGGCGGACCGGGTCGTGCGGGACCTCGACGCGTATGGGGAGCGCTGGCGCGCCGAGCATCAGCGCGCGTGCGAGGCCGCGTCGACGCGCGATGGCGAGGACACCGCGTCGTGGGACGCCCGCGTCGCGTGCATCGACGATCGCAGGCGCGAGGCCGCCGCCGTGGTCGAGGTGCTCGCCACGCGCGGCGGTGAGGCGTTCGACCGCGCGCGGGTGATGGTCGATGGCCTGACAGACCCCCAGGTGTGCGCAGACCCCAAGGTGCTGGCCGCCGAGTTCCCACCCGTGCCCGAGGCGATTGCGGCCGAGGTCGACCGAAT
Source organism: bacterium (assembly GCA_024742475.1). Classification (GTDB taxonomy): domain Bacteria; phylum Myxococcota_A; class Polyangia; order Nannocystales; family Nannocystaceae; genus CAJXVA01. The sequence goes on from JANSYI010000003.1 coordinate 18,127, forward strand.
CCGCGACGCGGTCGCGCGGGCAGGGGCGCAGACCTCCGGCGGCTTCCCACGCTCGGGCGTCGAGGCGGCCACACGCGCCGTCGCGGAGGCTCGCGACGTCGGCCACCCTCCAACGCTCATCCACGCCTTGATCACGCGCGCGGTCGGGCGGCGGCAGATGGGGGAGACCGCCGCGGCCATCGAGGACGCACGCGAGGCGCTGGTGCTCTCGCTGGCCTCCGACCGAGACCGAGACGCGCTGCGCAGCGCGACCCTGCTGTTCGGCGGCTCGGGGTCGATGAAGGACGGCGAGCGCCGCGGTTATCTTTCGGTCGCCTCCGCCTTGCTGGGCCACGGGCGTCCCAGCGACGTGACCCGCTACCTCAACACGCTGGGCCTGTGGCAGTGGCATGCCGACGACCTCGCCGAGGCCGCCGAGACGTTCACCGAGGCGGCCCGCAGCGCCGAGGAGACCGGCAGCGGTGCGCCCGGTATCCCACGCACCAACCTCGCGATGGTGCTGTCGGCCCTGCGGCGTCACGACGAAGCCATCGCCGCGGGGCGCTCGGCCGTGCGGACGCTACAGGAGCGCCGGGGCGCGCAGCACCCCTCCACCCTCGCGGCCCACAACGCGTTGGGCACCGCGCTGCGGGCCACCGGGCGCTACGCCGAGGCCCTCGAGCACCTCGAGATCCTCGCGCGCGGGCGCCAGGCCAGGCTCGGCCCGCAGAGCACCCAGACCATCGCCGCGCAGCTCAACGCGGCGTGGGTCCGCGGTGACCTCTTGGGTCGCGAGCACGTCGTCGACGAGTTCGAGGCGCTGCTCGAGCGGCTCGAGGCGCACCCCCAAGCGCCCTCGCTGCGCGCGACGATCGCTCTGGGTCGCAGCATCATGGCGCGTGGGCTGGTCGACGCGGGGCGCTACGCGGAGGCGGAGACGGAGCTTCGCGAGGCCCTTGCGTCGCTCGAGGCCGAGCGCGGCCCCGAACACCCCAACACCGCGACCGCCCGGGTCGGGCTCGCCCGGGCGCTGCTCGGCCTGCACCGAACCGAAGAGGCCTACAGCGCGGCAGCGCAGGCGGTGACGCATCTCGCAAAGCGGCGGGACCCCGACCACGATCAGGTGCTCGACGCACGCAACGCGCTCGCGATGGCCTATCTGCAGCGCGACGAGCCGCACAGGGCGCGCGCCGAGCTCGAACGCGTCGCGGGCTTCGACGACCTGGCGGGTGAACAGGCGCTGCTGGTCGACGAGGCGCGTATCGAACTCGCACGCCTCGACCTCTCTGCGCGCTCCGGCGCGGCGGCGTCGTCGGCCCGGGCGCGAGGCGAGGCAGCGGCCCAGAGGATCGCGCGGCGGCTGGGCGCCGAGCACCCTCGGGCCGCGCGCGCGCGCCAACGGTGGGATGCCTCGGTCGGGGGTGGCGGACGATGAGCACGACCGAGGGCACGCCCACGATCCCCGAGGGCTCCGAGGACCCCACGGCCGCGACGCTCCGGGGCGATCGCTACGTCGACGTGCGCCGGGCCTCGGGCGCGGACTCGGTCTTCGAGGCCTTCGATGCTCGCATGCAGCGGCCGGTGACGGTCGAGCAGCTGGGCAGCGTGGGCCCACGTGGGCCGGCGTTTCTGCGAGAGGCCCTCGTCTTGGCGCGCGTGAGCCACCCCAACCTCGTGCGGATCTACGACGCCGGGGTCACCGATGGCGTGGCGCACGTCGTCATGGAGCGCGTCCGGGGTCGCTCGCTCGCCGAGCGGGCGCCTCGGCGGTGGCGCGCGGTCTGTGCCGTCTACCTGGACGTCGCGCGCGCGCTGGCGGCCGTACACGCGCAGCGGCTCGTTCACCGCGACGTTCACCCCGGCAACATCATCGTCGGCGAGGACGGTCGAGTGAAGCTGCTGGGCTTGCGCCTGTCGCGGTATCGCGACGACGAGGCGCCGAGCACCGTGCCCGATGCGAGCGCGACGCTGCACGGGGCGCCGACGGAGGGCAACGGGCCGCTGCGCTTCATCGCGCCCGAGCAGCACGAGGGCGCGGCGCCTCACCCCACCGCGGACGTGTTCGCGCTGTGCTGCAGCATGTTGACGACGCTCGGCGGGGCGCCGTTCGAGGGCCGCGAGGTGGAGGTCGTCGCGGCCAAGCGCGCGGGTCCGCCTCGCATCCCGCCGGAAGTTCCCGCGTCCCTCGCCGCCGTCCTGCGTCGAGGCCTGGCGCCTGACCCCGCCGATCGTCATCGCTCCGCGTCCGCGCTCGCCGAGGCGCTCTCTGCCGTGCTCGGCCGTCGTTCGAAGGTGCGCAACGGGCTGCTCGTCGGCGTCTCGGCGGTCACGCTGTCGGCCTTGGGCTGGAGCCTCGGGGCGGCCCAGCGCGACAGCGCGTGCGAGGACGTGGCCACCCACCCCGCGTGGACACCCACGCACCGGGATCGGCTGACCCGGGCGTTCACGGGCAGCCCGCTCGCCTACGCGCCGGACGTGCTGCCCGAGGTGCTCCGCTCGCTCGACGCCCACGCCCAGGCGTGGCACCGCGTCGCCGAGGCGTCGTGCGAAGCGACCCGGATCCGCGCGGAGGCGTCCGAGGGCGTGCTGCAGGCGCGACGAGCCTGCCTGGACGAGGTGGCCTCAGACCTCGAGGTTCGCGTCGAGCTGCTCGCGGCCGCGGACGCCCGCACGCTCGAGCACGCACACCGCGTGGCCGCCAACGCTGCGTCGGCGACGCGCTGCACCAACCTCGGCGCGCTACAGCGCCAGGCAGACCGTGCTCCGCAGGGGGCGACGTCCGCGGCGCTCCGTCGGGCCTCGGCCTGGATCGACGCGGGACAGCCCGAGCGGGCCCATGATCTGCTGGGGCCCGCCCTCGACCCGTCCGCCCCGCCCCCGATCCGTGCGCAGGCTTTGGTCCTGCAGGGCAGGGCGAGCCTTGCCCGGGGCGCAGCCCCGCAGGCACAGCCTGTGCTCGAGGAGGCGCTGTCGATCGCGCTGCGGCACGACGAGGACCCGGCGGCGCTGGCCGCTGCGCTCGCGGCCGCACACGCTCGCCTGCAAACCGGCGACGTGGGCGAGGCCCGGGCGTTCGTCGACGTGGCGCGAGGGCTTGCGCAGGCCGATGAGTCCGACGCCGACGCCAGGGCGAAGGCCTTGGTCGCGCGCGCTCGACTCGCGGCCGCGCACGGCGACCTCGACGAAGCCCTCGCGCTGCTCGGCGACGCGGCCGAACGCCATACCGAGCAGGGCGGACCCGACTCGCTCGCCGTCGCTGGCGCGTTGGCCATCCAAGCGGAGCTCGCGGGGTCTCGCCCGGAGGCCGCCGAGGCGCTTCTGCGCCGAGCGTCGATCTTGGAGCGACGCCTGGGTTCGCGTCACCCCGCGACCGTGCGGGCACACGCGCGAGCGCGCGGGCCCGAATGACCGGACGTCAGCCCTGCCGCAGGTGATCGACCAGACCCTCGAGCGAGTCGGCGAGCGGGCCCATGCGATCGGCCGCGATGCGGACCTCGAGGCGCTCGTCTTCGAGGTTGCCGAGCTGCTGCGCGAGCACGAGCCGACGATGCAGGGCGTTGATCGACGGCACCCGCATCGCCTGCAGCGTGGAGAGGACCGGCGCGAGGGCGCGGTGCGACTCGAGCCAGGGCAGGCCCGCCTCGTCGAGCTCGCGTTGGATTCGCCCGCCGAGGTCGCCGGCCGTCTGGAGGTCGGCGATCCGGCGTACCCGAGAATGCGGCAGCAGCTCGCCCATCGTGGCGGCCACCGTCATCTCGAGGGGGTGAACGCGGCCGTTGCCCTCGAGGTAGTGGGGGTCGATGCTCGAAAAGTAGGCGTCGAGCGGGTCCTCCACCGCCTGGACGCGCACCGCGACCGTGGGCGCAATCTCGTGGGTGTTGGTCGGGTTGACCCGCGAAGCGCGGCGCGCAGTGAAGTGAATCTGCTCGACGAAGCCCGGCACGGCTTCGCGAACGAGCAGCGCGGGGACGCGACGAAAACACGGCAGGTCCCCTGCACGCGATGCGGAGGTGAAGCCGTGCTGCTCGGCCCAGGGCCCGAGCGCATCTCGAATCGCCCTGGCGAACTTGTCGGCCTTGCTCACCGGGACAGGATAGACTGCACCGAGGCCCGAAGGCACGCGACGCGATGAACCGACCTTGGTCCGGCTACGTTCAGCCGCTCGACGCCTTCACCGGCCCGGGCGTCTGCTCGCACAACGAGGACCACTTCGCGGCGTTTCCGATCCAGCGTCTCTGGGTGCTCGTCGATGCGTTCGGAGGCAGCGGATCGGGGGCCTTCGTCGGTCCTCTGCTGGTCGATGCGCTCCTTTCAAGCTGGGTCCGAACGGACGCACCGACGGACGTCCGCATGCGCAACGCCATCGCCGCAGCGAACGATGCGCTCGTTCGCGCGACGCGCTCGGTGCATCGCGGCAGCGGAGCCTCGCTGGTCGCGGTGGCCGTCGATGCGCCCGACTCCGTCGTCGTCGCGCACGTCGGCTCGTGCAAGGCGTTCGTCCTGCGCGGCTGCACCTGCAACGCCGTGACGACCGAGCACACGATCGCCGCCGAGCGCCCGTCGGCCGGACCCGCCTATCGCGACGTACTCACGCGCGTGCTCGGCGAGGACGCGCAGCACGCCGAGCCAACCGTTCGACGGATCTCCCTCGCCCCGGACGACGGCATCCTGCTGTGTTCCGCCCCCGTCCACGAGGCGCTGGACATCGAGACCATGCAGTCGATCCTCGGGGCCCTGGGCAGCCACGCCTCGGCTGCGGAGGCGCTGGTGACTGCGGCGACCGAGCGCGGAGCGATGAACAGCACGGTCGTGGTGCTCCCGCGCATCGGCAAGGCTGGGGCCGAGCCCAGCGGGGCCTGAGGCGACAACCCCCGCGGGCGCGCGACTCCGCCGGGGTGAAGCCATCGCTGGGAGGCTCTGCGGCCCCGGTGCCGCGGGTGACTGCAGCGAAGGCGGCCAGAACTACGCGTGGGCGACTCTCAACTGGCGCGACCCGGCCGATCCACCGTGCGTGTACGTCGAGGATCCCTGGACGCCGACGTGGGAGGCCGGCACGCATACGATCGAGTTCTCGTACCGCGAGTCCTTGGCGATGGGCCGCATCCTGATCACCAACGACCCAGCGTTCGTGCCGTAGTCCGTGCATCATCGCGGCTGACGATACGCGGCGACTGGCGGGCCCTGACGCGACAACCCGGCAGGGCATGCTAGGCCGCGGGCGTGAAGCCAGCGCTGATTCAAGGGGCGAGCCGCGGCATCGGGGCCGGCATCGTCGGGCTCCTGCTCGAGCGCGGGCGTGAGGTGGTGGCGACCAGTCGCGACCCCGCGTCCTCCGAGGCCCTGGCGGCGCTGGCGAAGACCCACGGTGAGCGGCTGCTGACGGTGCCGCTCGACGTCGAGGACGAAGCGTCGATCGAGGCGGCCGTGGCCGCCGTGGAGCGCCGCCACGGCACGCTGGGCTTGTTGATGAACGTCGCCGGTCTGCTGCACGAGGGGCCCCGTGGCCCCGAGCGGCGCATCTGCGAGGTGGACCCGCAGTGGCTGCATCGGACCTACGCCGTCAACGCGGTCGGTCCCTTGCTGGTCGCCAAGCACTTCGCCCGGCTCCTGCAGCACGATGACCCGGCCGTCCTCGCCAACGTCTCGGCGCGGGTGGGCAGCATCGAAGACGATCGCATGGGCGGGTGGTACGGCTATCGGGCGTCCAAGGCGGCGCAAAACATGTTCACCAAGAACCTCTCGATCGAGCTGACGCGTCGCTTTCCGCAGCTGGTCGTGCTCGCGCTGCACCCGGGCACCGTCGACACGGGCCTCTCCGCGCCGTTTCAGCGCAGCGCCAAGACCCTCTTCTCCGTCGAGCGCGCAGCACAGCAGCTGCTGCGCATCGTCGAGCGGGCGAGCCCCGAGGACAACGGCCGCTTCATCGCCTGGGACGGTGCCGAGATCCCCTGGTGATTCAGCGCTGGGGCTCGCTCAGGCCTTTGCGCTCGGGGCGATGATGTCCCCGTAGAACAGCTCGTACAGCGCCTTGGCGCGGCCGACGTATGGCGTGACGTCGAGGGCCGCGTCCGCACCACCGCGCAGCCAGCCCTTGCGTCGGATCTTCTGGCCCGCGTGAAGGGCCGCAAACGCCACGCCGAGGACGGGGAGGGCCCGGGCGAGGCGGCGGCGTACCACCCGGGTCGTCAGTTTCGTGGCCACGGTCTTGGCGTCCATGCACGACCGGAAGTGCAGAACGCGTGCCATCGCGAGCGGAGGCGGGGCGAGGCGGAGAGGTGGCACGGAGCTTGCTCTTTTAGGTGTGCATGGAACAACAGGACAATCAGAAGCCGCAGGGTGAAGGCAACCGCGAGGCGGACGAGCGCTACCGTGAGCGCACCCGTGAGTTCGTCGAGAACGAGGACACCGAGCGGCTCGGAAAGCAGGCCGCCGAAGACCTCGACCGCCCCGCGGACGACGCGTAGGCCTCGGCTCGATCCCGCAGAACGGACGACGCCGCCCTCGAGACTCGGGGGCGGCGTCGTCCGTTTGTCGGGATCCAGCTAGAAGCGAAGCGAGAGGGACGTGCCTCCGAAGCGGGCCTGCACGCGCGGCGCCCGGCCGCCGCCGGTGTAGCGGTAGTCCCTCCAGGCGCGTTCGATGGGCGCACGCAGAGCGAGGTCGACGATGCCCGCGGCCATCAGCAGCAGGCCGGCGTTGACCGTCGCGACGCCCCACGTCGCGCCACCCTCGAGCCCGTTGGGGTCGTCGAGGCCGAGCGACGCCGAGCCCCAGGCGGTCACGCCCACGCCGGCGGCGAGCGTGATGCTGCCCGAGACCAGCCGCAGCGCCCGCGCGACGCGGGCCTTTCGCTGCCAGGTGCGCTCGAACGCCGCGAGGGCCGAGGGGTCGTCGGGCGAGCGCCTCAAGCGGTCGTACTCGGGCGTGCGCTGCAGGCGTTCGAGCGGCGAGGGCAGCACCAAGAAGGTGAGGCCCACGCCCAGCGCGGCCGTCCCCGCCACGACCTGTTTGATCGCGATGCGCTGCACGGCCGGCCCGCGGGGCTCGAGCGTGGTCAACGCGGCGACGCCCAGGCTCAGCTGGGCCGCACCGACTCCAGCCTCGATGCCGTTGGCGACGAAACGCTGTCGGCGGGCGTCGTCGACGTTTACGTCGACCGTGCGCAGGGCCGTGTCCGCAGCCGACGGGACGTCGGTCGGGGGGGCGAAGGCCAGGGCGGCGATGAGGAGTGCGGTGCTCATGAGGCGGTCACTCGTGGTGAGGGTCGGTGGCTCGTTTCCTGCACCCCATACCGTCATAGCCAATCCACTGCATTCGTCGACCCAACGCGGCGACAAACACCCTCGACCCTGCGCGCTGGCGCCCGCCTGTGCGGGCCCGCCCCGACACCCATGACCCACTCCACGATTTCCGCTCGAGCCTCCGAACCTCTCTCTCCCGTCACGGCACCGACGCGGCCGCGGCCTCGCGCGCTGGCGCCCGAGCCCGACTACGCCCTCGAGCCGGTGCGCAAGCCCGGCTACCTGCCGCAGACCGACGACCGGTCTCCCTGGCTCGACGGGCCCTCGATGCCGATCGGCACGCCGCTGACCGCCAACACCTTCGTCGACGTGGCGATCGTGGGCGCCGGCTTCACGGGCCTGATGTGCGCCCACGCCCTCGCGAGGCTGCGGCCCAGCTGGCAGATCATGCTCATCGACGCGCTTGCAGTCGGCGAAGCCGCTTCGGGCCGGAACTCGGGCTACCTCATGGACGTCGGCCACTGGCAGCCGAAGTGGGGGGTGGAGACCAACCGCGGGGTCGCCGATCTCTCGACGCTGGGCATCGAGCGGATCGAGCAGATCGTCGAGGGGCACGGGATCGACTGCGATTGGCACGCCGGAGGCCGCTACCACGTCGCGGTCAACGCTCGGGGCCGACGCGCGCTCGCCACGTTTCGCGAGGGCATGAAGGCGATGGGGCGAGACTTCGTCGAGATGGACCCCACAGAGCTCGCCGCGCGGCTCGGCACGCAGCACTACACCGAGGGCATGCACGTCGATGGCGGCGCGCTGCTCAACCCGGCGAAGCTCGTGCGCGGCCTGGCCGAGGCGCTGCCCGAGTCCGTGCGCGTGGTCGAGCGGCAGCAAGTCGATACGATCACCCCGGGCACGACGCACCGGCTGCAGGCGGGGCGCTACCAGGTCTCGTGCAGCCAGCTCGTCTTGGCGACCAACGGCTTCCTGCCCGCCTTGGGGCTCGAACGCGGCCGTGTGCTCCCCTTCGCGACGTACGCGTCGGTGACCGAGCCCCTGCCTCGACAGCCCGGATCCGAGGCGCAGTGGGGCGTGGTGCCCGAGGAGAAGATGGGCGCGACCGTCCGGCTGCTCCCCGACAATCGGCTGCTCATTCGCAACGGAGTGCGCTACCGCAACCCCCCGCAGATCGGGGCCTCGGTCTGCGCAGCCATGGCCAAGGACCACCGAGCCTCGTTGGCGCGACGCTTCCCCGAGTTTGCTGACGTGCCCTTCTCCCACACCTGGGGCGGCACGCTGGGCGTCACCACCAACAACGCCACCGTCTTCGGACGTTTCGGCGACGGCGCGTGGGCTTGCGGCGCGCACAACGGCGTCGGCATGTCGCTCGGCGGCGCGCTCGGTCATCTGCTCGCGCACGAGGTCGCCGGTGAAAAACACACGCTGGCCCACCTCGCGCGGAGCCTGCCGCAGCCGGCCTGGACGCCGCCCGAGCCGTTCCGCAGCGTCGGCATCAGCGCGTACACCTGGTTTCTCGGTCTGCTGGCAGGCGAAGAGAAGTAGCCGCCGCGGCCCCAACGAAGAAGAGCGACCAGAGGCTGTCTCTGGTCGCTCTTCTTCGTGTGTGGCGCTGGACCTACGACGAATGCGCGGGGGCTTGGGCATGCCGCTCGGCAGCGGCCTCGCACTGAGAGCGCAGCACGCTCGCCGAGACGAAGCGCGGCGGGCGTCCAGCCGTGACGTCGTGCTCGTGCGCGCGAACGATGTCCGTGAGCGCGGCGTTGACCGGCGTCGGCACCCCGACGTCGAGTCCGAGCGAGACCAGCTCTCCGTTGAGCTGCCCGATCTCTGTCGCGCGACCCTTGTGCAGGTCACCGAGCGTGCTGGTGACCGCGTCGTCGTCCACGTCGCCGAAACGCAGGAGCGGGCGCACGACGAAGTCGGGGAGCTTCAAGAACGTCGCGAGCGCGCGGGGTCCCATGGAGGCGACCTTCGCGGGGCTGCGGCCCATCGCGCCAAACACCGCGAGGCCCTCCTCGATGCTCTTGGCGAAGAGCCACCGCGCGTCGCGGTCCCGCATCAGGGTGGCGACGCTCGAGCCGGTGGCTGCGCTGACGCCGTTGTTGGTGTTGAGCAAGAGCTTGCCGTCGACGACCGCCCCGATGTCGTCGTGCGTCCGCACCGAGAATCCGACGGTCCCAAGGAGCGTGGCGATCTCGCGCAGCGGCGCCGCTGAGCTCAGGTGCAACGACCCGGCGACGGTCTCGACGAAGCGCAGCGGCTGCAGCCGCCGAACGTTGAACCCCACGACCCCCGCGCTGACCTCGACGTCGGGGCCGAGGGCGTCTTGGAGTACGGCCGCGTTGTTGCGTCCGTTTTGCAACGAGACCACGTGCGCGCCGGGACGCAAGATGCGGCGGAGCGTCCGCCCGGCCTCGGGGGTGTCGCGGCTCTTGACCGAGACGAAACAGACGTCGGCATTGCGCAGCGCGTGCGCGTCCTGGACGACCTGGCCCCCGCGCTGCAGCGTCGCCACCGCGCCGTCGTGTCGCTGGGCTCTGACCTCGGCGGCGCCCTCTTGCAGCCAGCCTCGGCCGAGCAGAGTGGTGCGGAAGCCGGCCTCACAGAGCCAGCAGCCGACGTAGGTGCCTACGGCGCCTGCGCCATAGATTGCGATGTTTCGGGGGTGTGCGGTCATCGGAGTTCCTTCGGGTCGCACTCGAGCGCGTCTCCGCGGAGGAACCGCTGCATCATCGGGATGACGTCGTCGGCGCGCTCGAGGTGGGGGGCGTGTGCGGCGTCGTCGAAGACACACAGCGTGGATCTGCCGCCGAGCTCCTCATGAATGCGGAACGCGGCCTTCTTGGGGAACACCCGGTCGTACTCACCCCAAATGATGAGCGTCGGGTGCGGTGGCGCCTGAAAGCGGGTTCGGTGCACCTTGGTGTTGTCCTCGACCGCGCGCAGCAGCTCGAGGTGGTTGGGGCGGTGCGGTCGGTAGTAACGGTCGAGCACGCCCTGCGCGACGAACTTCGGCACCCGCGGCGGCTTCTGATACGCCAGCGACATCAAACGTCGCAGCTCGGCGGGTGTCTGCGGGAGCAGGAGGTCTTCGACCGAGGCCGCGCCGTACTCGGCGAGCACCTCCTCCTTGTCGGCGACCAAGAACGCGCGCGCCGGCGATGCGACCAGGATGACCCGTTCCACGCGGCCCGGTGCCTGGCCCATGACCTCGTGCGCAACCATGCCCCCGTAGCTGACGCCGACGAGGTGCACGGTGTCGACGTCCTCGTGGTCGAGCAGCGCCAAGACGGCGCGGGCCTGGTGCTCGATGGAGTAGGTGGGGTCGTCCGACGAGGACTCGCCGAACCACAGGAGGTCGGGCGCCACCACGCGGTACTGCTTGGCGAGCGCCCGAATCTGGGGGTGCCACTGCCACAGGGCGTCGGCCCCGAATCCGTGCAGGAGGAGGACGGTCTCGCCGTCGGGGCGCCCGCCCTCCCAGTAGCGTATCTGGTCGGGGCCGAGGTTCGCGACATGGGACGTGACGCCGACCCGCTCGAACTTTCGCGACTTCGCGCGAGCGGCTTGGTCGACGAAGGAGCAGCCCAGCGTCATCGTCAGGCCCAGGAGGCCTGCGGCCCACCGGAACCGCTTCAGCGTGGAGACTTCGCGTGCGTCGGGTGGAATGGACATCGCGGACTAGCGGACCGATGCGAGGAAGTCACGCGCGCCGTCCTTGTCGCCTCGGTAGACCGCGTTGGCGACGACGAGGGTGTCGCCATCGAGGTAGAAGCGGGCCATGCCGCGCCGGCCGTCACCGGTTCGGTAGCGGAGCTTTCGGCACTCGTGGCCGGCGTGCGAGCACTTCCGCCACGCGGTGCGTCGGGCCGAGTAGTTGCCCAAGAGCTCGTTGCGGGCCTTGCGGTAGATCATGTTGTCGGTCGTCACGGTCGTGACGAAGCCGGGGAGCTGGGTCGCCGTGATCGAGAACTCGGCGTCGCCATCGGCGGTGGACAGCGTGTTGTGGGTGATGTCGCCGACCACGGTGTCGCGCGTGCCGCTCTTGTCCTTGGCGGGGCCGGGAAGCGTCGCGGACAGGAACGAACCGTCGGGCGTGGCTCGGGCGAAGGCTTCGGCACGCTGGGCGCCAGGCAGGAGGGAGAAGGCTACGAGGGCGAGGGGGAGAATGAGCTTTTTCATCGTAAGGGTCCTTTCGAGGGGTGGGGGTCCCGAGGTCGATGCCGCGGGCGGTTGGGGTCAGGCGACGGGAGCGACGTGCGGCTGTTCGTTCTTCGCAGCGTCGTCCCCGTCCCAGGTGAGGTCGTGCAGGTAGCCGGCGGCGAGCTTGTCGCCGAACCCGCCTTCCTCGGACTTCCAGTACTGAATGACGTGGGACAGCGAGAGCACCTGGTAGATACCGGGCAGCTTGTCGTCGTCATCGAAGTAGACGTCGTCGGTGTCCGAGAAGATCTCCGCCAGGTCCTCGCCGATCGAGGAGGGGTCGACGAGCATGTCCCGCAGCAGGGCGCCTCGCATGATCGCGCGCTTCCCCGCGGGGGCGACGTCGACGGGAGGGTTGGTGCCCTCGATGGGAGGACGCAGCACCGCATCGACGAAGGTGTCCATGGGCATCACCGACACGCCGGCGGTTGGACGCGGGTTGCACTCGACCAAGTGAGGCGTGCCGTCGGGGGTCACCATGATGTCCAGAGAGATTTGCCCGTGGTACGCGGTCGCCTCGGCGATGAGCTGGGCGGCGGCGAGCGCCTTGGGGGCATCGACCGATTCGAAGACGATGCCGCCCGCCGAATCGAGCGTCTTGGGGTGTTGGTACGCAGAGTGGGCGACGACGGTGCCCTGCTGGACGACGCTGAAAGTGCACAGATCCGTACCCTCGAGGTAGGGCTGCACCAGCCAGGGGTTGGCAGGCGTCGGCTCGATCTCGTTGGGGTCGACCTCTCCGGCGAGGGGGCCAGCGTTCGTGCAGATGGACGTGCCGGCGCGGGAGTACGCGGCCCGGGCGAAGAACTCGTCGAACTCCTTGATGGCGCGAAGGAAGCTGTCGCGAGAATCACACACGATGGTCTCGGCGACGGGAAGCTCGAGGTCGCGGCACAGCGCCGTGAACCGGCTCTTGTCGTGCAGCAACTTCAAGGCGTCGAAGGACGACGCGAAGATCGGAGTTCCGCGTTCGCCGATCGTCGTGCCCTCCCGCGTCAGATAGAACACCTCTTCGAACGTCGGAACGACGAGGTCGATGGCGTAGCGATCGACGAGCGCTGCGATCTGGTTGCGGTAGCCCTCGGGGTTCTTTCGCGGCGAGACCGTCTCGTGGCTCAGCGACGCATGCCGGGAGTGACTGCCCGGAGCGTTCTCGAACGTGTCGGCGGCGTGGACCGTGTGACCAGCCTTGCTAAAGGCCCGAATCTCCCGGATTGCGTAGGGCATGCGTGAAGAGGTGACGAGAATCTGCATGATTGCCTGTTGGTAAAGCAGGATGCGTGCCACCTGTGAACCTGCAGTGCAGCGCGATTGCTGCGGTCTTGGTGCTGGCTGCGTGCGCGCACGCGCCCAGACGCGCCCTGCCGCCCGCGCTCAGTCGTCATCGGGCTCATCGCCGCCCTTATCGCCCTTGGGCGCTCGACATGTCCCTTGGTGGCATGTCGCATCGGCGCCCATCGTCGCGGTGCAGTCGACGCAGTCGTGTCCGCAGCGAAGCGGGTCTCGCTTGACGTCGACGCATTCGCCTGCGCACGCGTGATTCCAGAATCCGGGGCACTCGAGCGGCGGTGCGGACTCGGTGTCCGCGTCCTCGGTGCCGGTGCTCGTCTCGCCGCCGGTCGAGCTGGTGCTCGACGAACCGTCGAACCCGGTGCTGCTCGAAGCGTCGGCGCCATCGCTGGTGACCTCGGCGCGAGGGGGCATCGGCTCTGTGCCCGACGACGAAGACGCGTCGGTATCCGTGGCGCCCGGTGGGTCCCAGGCGTCGTTTTGCTCGACGCAGGCCCCGAGCAAGACGAAGAGCGCGAGACCTGCGTCGCGCGGGCGCACTAGAGCGTCTCCAAGCGGCGCGTGGCGATGCGCGAACCGAGGCTCTGCGCGCGCTGGTACTGTGCGCGAGCCTTGGCCCGCTGGGACAGGCGCAGGTAGGAATCGCCCAGTCGAATCCGGTGTTCGGCGTTGCGCGGGGAGAGGCGCACGGCGAGCCGGGCGTGGCGGAGCGCAGCACGGTGATGGCCGGCGTCGAAGTCGAGGTCGGCGAGCCCGGCGTGGGCGTCGGCGCGACGAGGGTCGAGCGCCAGCGCCTTTTCGAAGTGCTTGCGCGCGTCGGCGCTCGCGCCCGTCTTCGCGGCCCGGTTTCCACGGCGGACCTCGACGCGGGCCCGTCGGCGCTCGTTCCACGTCGGCTCGCTTGCTGGGGCTTCGGGTGCGGCGGCTGGCGCCTTCGTCGGCCCAGCGGTGCGCGCATCGGCGGCCGGACGGGGGCGTGAGGAGGGCTTGGAGGAGAGCTTGAACGAGGGCGGTGGCGGCGGCGGGACGTCCTCGGAGACCTCGGGCCGGGGCTGGGGCAGCGCCGCGGCGACCGCAGGTTGAGAGACACGCGGGGTCGCCAGGGCGCCTGCCGCCGCCGCGGCGACGTGTTGGGTGCGCATCATCGTCGAGTTGTCGAGCGTGGCGACCTCGTTTTGCGCGAAGCCGGCACCGAGCAGGGCGAAGCCGACCAGCGCCGCGGCGGCGAGACCGACCTTCCGGCGTCCGGAGGTGCCCTGGGCATGTTCGGGAAACGCGAGCGCGTGCGCGAGGCGGCGGCGGCGGGTGGGGTCCTCGATGTCGGGGAGCGCGAGTACGCCGGTGGGGCAGTCGAGGGCCTCGCCGAACTGCACCTCGCACAGTGCGGCTTCGAGCTCGGCTGCAGACGCGTAGCGCTCCGACGGCTCGGTCTGCAGGCAGCGCTCGACCACCGAGCGCAGCGCGTCGGGCACGGCGTCGTGGCCTCTGAAGTCTGCCTTGACGCCGCTGACGTGGGCCTCGAGCGCGTCGTCGACGGAGTCCTCGCGGACCAAGATCTCGCCGGTCAGCATCTCGTACGCACAGCAGCCGAGGGCGTACAGGTCGGCGCGACCGTCGACCTCGGTCCCGATGATCTGTTCGGGCGACATGTACCGGGGCGTCCCGCAGCGCTCGTCGTTCGGGGCCGACTCGCTCGTCGCGATGCCGAAGTCCACGAGCACGAGCCGCTCGCGGCCACGGCGCTCGATGAGCATCATGTTGTCGGGCTTGATGTCCCGGTGCACCACGCCCTTGCAGTGCGCGGCGTGGAGACCCTTGCAGGCCATCCGGAGCAGCGCGACGGTCCGCTCGACCGACATCGGCCCTTCGTCGATCTCGTCGGCGAGCGAGCGACCCTCGAGCAGCTCCATCGCCGACCACATGCGGCCATCGGGGAGGGTGCCGAAGTCGACGACGTCCACGACGTATGCGGAGTGCAGCTCCGAGGTCAGTCGCGCCTCGGCGAGGAAGCGCTCGCGCGCTTCGGCCCACGACGCGCCCCGCTTGAGCACCTTGACCGCCAGCGGCCGGTCGAGGTCGACGTGGCGGCCCCGGTAGACCACCGCCGTCGCCCCGACGCCGATGCGCTCGCCGAGCTCGATCCGCGACTCGGGGATCCGGTCGCCGGCTCGCAACGCGAATGGTTTCGACGGATGGAGGGTCACGTCCGGGGGGCTCTCGGTCACCGTGCGGAGTGTCGACGCGGGGGGCGCGATCGAGACCATGCACGGCTCGGATTCTTCGCTCCCGGGCTCCATGAGCTGGACGCGCTCCGGCGACCAGAACAAGGTGGAGGTCGGGGTGTTGTCGTTGCCGCCTGGAGTCGTCATCGGGGTCCTTCCGCCTCGCGGCCCCTGCGTCCTTCGAACGGGGGCGAGAGCCAACGCAGGACCGTGCAAGCGGCGGGCCAGCCGGCGGCGCGGCGAAGTGGTACGCCTCGTGCAGTCCACGGGCACATGCTCTCCTTCTCCGCCGGACTCGCGCTCTCGTGCCTCTTGGGCCTCGGGCCGGCCGGCCAAGCGACGCCGCCCCGCTTCTCGGTGGCCGTCATGCCGCTCTCTGCCGCGTCAACCGACCGCGCCGACCTCTCTCCCACGCAGGTCCGCGAGGTCTCCCGCGCCATCGCGGCCTCGCTCGAGCACGAGCGCATCCGCGTGACCGAGCTCGAGGTCGGCGATGCCGCGAGCCGCTGCGAGGACGCACTGTGTCGCTCCCGCACACTGTCCGCGCGCGGTGTGACCCATGCGCTCAGCGTGGAGATCACCGGTGGAGACCGCATGTACGAGGTCGACGTCACCCTCCGTGACGTCGCCACGGGGAGCGAGGTCGCGACGTCGGGAGACACGTGCTCGGTCTGCGGGTGGTCCGACCTTCGCGAGCTCGTGGCCGCGGAAGCGGAGCCCATGCGCACCTGGCTCGTGCAAACAGCCACCCTCCCGGCGAGCTTGGACGTGGAAGTCTCGCCGTCCAACGCGAGGATTCGCGTCGACGGAGAGCTCGTCGGCCGCGGCACGCTCCGCGCCAAGCTCCCTCCTGGACCCCACGAGGTCGTGATCGAGGCGCCCGGGCACCGTCCGCACGCCGAGACGATCAACCTCATGCCCGGGCACGCACGCGACCTCGACGTCGACCTCTCCGCCGCCAAGAGGCCATGGCTGCGGCCGCTGTCGATCGGCGCGATCGTGGCGGGTGTGACGGCGACGTCCGCCGGGGCCGCGCTGGTCGCGATCCACGGGCGAGAGCACCGAAGCCGGTGCAGCGGGCCGCCAGAGGTCGACGCCGACGGAGACTGCCGCTACGTGCACCGCACGCTCGCGCCGGGGCTGGTCAGCCTGCTGGGCGGGCTCGGGCTGTCGGCCACCGGGGTGACGCTCTTGGTCATCGGCCGCGGTGAGGCTGAGCTGGGGGTCGCGGCGTCCCACCGCGAGGTCATGATCAGCGGCCGCTTCTAGCCCAGCCGCCAGCGTGCGATCGCGAACCAGGTGAGCGCCAGCGCCCGATCTCGTGGTCGCAGCGATGTGCGCGGCTTGAGATCATTGAGTTTTTCTCTGGCGCGTGTCCTGCTGTATGTCCGATGCCGATGCACGCCGCCACGACCCCACGAGCGCGGGCCCGACGCCGCCCGCCGAGCCTCGGCGAGCTGCTCTCGAAGACGATCCGTGACGCCAACGCGTTGATGGTCGCCGAGATCGACCTCGCCAAGGCGGAGCTGCGGGAGTCGAAGGCGCAGCTCCAGCGCGCCGCGGTCCTGCTCGCGATCGTCAGCGTCGTCTCGCTCGCGGGGCTCATCGTGCTGCTGCTCGGGCTCGCGCTCGCGCTGTCGCTGTTCATTCCGGTTTGGGCTGCGCACCTGTGCGTCGCCCTGGCGGCGCTCACGACCGGCGGCGTCTTGGCCAAGCGCGCGCTCACGCGCCTGCAGGGGGTCGACCCCGCGCCGCAGCTGGCGATCGAAAACACGAAGGAAGACGTCGAATGCATCAAGGAAACGCTCACTCAACGATCGCTCGCCTCGAGCAGGACGTCGAACGCCACCGCGCTCAGCTGAGCGAGGATCTCGTCCGCCTCAAGGACAGGGTCAACGACGCGCGCCGGGGTGGGGCGGCTCGGCTGCGGACCGCGGCGTGGGCGATGCTCGCCGTGGGCGCAGCGGTGGCGGGGTGCTACGTCGCATACCGGGCCTTGCGAAAGCCAAAGCCTCGGCCTCTGCTCGCGCTGCTTCCCGGTCGGAGGCGCTGATGCTCGCCGACGCATGGTGGGTCGCCAAGTCGGCGGTCAAGGGCTTCTCGAGCGACGAGGCGCTCACGCGCGCCGCTGCGCTGGCGTTCTACACGGCCCTTTCGTTCGCGCCCCTCATCACGCTCTTCGTGTGGGGTGCGTCGACGGTTGGCGCGGGCGCACAGCAGCAGCTGCTCGATCAGCTCGGCGCGCTGATGGGGCCCGAGGCCGAGCGCGCCGCCGAGGCCGTGCTGCAGAACGCCGAGGCCGACCCGTCGCTCGGGTCACTGTCGGCCTGGGGCAGCCTCCTCGTGCTGCTCTTCTCGGCCACCGGGGTCTTCGCGCAGCTCAAGAAGACGCTCAATCGAGTGTGGAACATCGAGCCCAGCGAGACCCGCGGCGTACGCGAGTTCTTGCGGACGCGGCTGGTGTCCGCCGGGATGCTGGCGGCGCTCGGCTTCCTCGCGCTGGCCTCGCTCGTCCTGTCCACGGTGGTGAACTACGTCTTCGGCTCGCTGGGCGCCGTGGTGGCGCTGGGGAGCTACGCAGGCTCGGTCGTCTTGTTTTCTCTCGCCTTCGCCGCAGTGTATCGCTGGGTGCCCGACCAGAGCATTGCCGGCCGCGACGCGCTTCGCGGGGGCTTCATGACCGCGCTCCTCTTCGCCGTGGGCAAGGAGGCCATCGGCCTGTACCTGGGCCGCGGCAGCATCGGCAACGCGTACGGGGCCGCCGGGTCGCTGGTGGTGCTGCTCGTGTGGGTCTACTACTCGGGCATCGTCGTGCTCTTTGGCGCCGAACTCACCCAGGCGTACGCGAACCGCCTCGGCAAGGGGCTGGGGACGTCTCGAGCCGACTCGCAGGGACGCGCCGAGGTCGCGGCCGTGTGACTGCCGTGCTGCGACTCGCGCTGGCGTTCGTGCTCCTGCTCGTGGGTGTGGGCGCAGCCGGCTGCAAGAAGGGCCGGGCCGAGACGGCGCCGCCGGGCCCCATCGTCCGTGACGTGGAGGTCGAGGGCAACGACGCGCTGCAGGACGAGGCGATCGTCGAATACCTCAACCTGCAGCCGACACCGGTGATCTCGTTCGGAGAGAAGTCGTACTACCTGCCGGGGCTCGAGCAGATCGACAGCGACCGCATCGAGGACGTCTACGACGCAGAGGGGTTCTTCGAGGCGAAGGTGACCGACGCGCAGGTCTCGGTGCGTCGCCAAGACAAGGACGTTCGTCGACAGCGCGCGCGGGTGCGCTTCACCGTCGAGGAGGGCGAGCCCACGACGGTGCGAGAGCTTCACTTCGAGTGGGTGGGCGAGACGGTGCCGGTCGCGGAGCGCCCCGGCTTCGAGCGGGCGTGCGGCCTGCTGCCGCCGGCGCGGTTCGGGGTCGCGCCGCTCAACAAGGGACATGAGCGCATCGTGGCCGCGCTGGAGGACGCCGGCTACGCGTACGTGGCGGTGGAAGAGAAGGCCCGCATCGACGCCCAGCTTCGCCTGGCTGACGTCGACTTTCGCATCGATCCGGGCCGGAAGAAGACGATCACGCAGATCCGCATCGAAGGCCTCGACCGCGTCCCCGAACACTTGGTGCGACGAGAAATCGACTTCGTGATCGGCAAGCAGTTCAAGCGCCGCCGCGTCGAGGAGGTCGAGTCTGCGGCGTACGGCCTGGGCGTGTTCTCCACGGTCACCGTGGCCCGCGGGCCCGAGACCGACGACGACGAGATGACGCTCATCGTCCGCGTGCAGGAGTCGAAGATGCAGCGGGTCAAGTTCGGCGTCGGTCTTCAGATCGATCCGGTGCGCTGGCAGCAGCACGGCACGGCCCAGTACGAGCACCGAAACCTCTTCGGCAAACTCTACGGGTTCAAGGCTCGGCTTCAGGCCGGCTATGCCGAACTGCCCGCGCTGTACGACCCCCGCCAGCACGGCCCCATCGCCAAGCTCGACCTCGAGCTCAACAAGAAGGGCCTGCTGGAGAAGCGGCTGGTGTGGACCGAGGCGCCCGGCGTGGAGCTGGGCATTTGGGAGGGCTACCAGTTCTACTCCCTGACCAACCGCCTGGGCGTCTCGCGCTTCTTCACCCGCTTCTTCGAGCTCAGCCTCAGCTACAACAACCGCTATACCGACATCTTCGACATCCAGCCCGACCTCGACCGCAACCGTACGGTGCTCGGGCTCGACTTTCGCGACCCCTACTTTCTCGCGTTCCTTCAGGCCAAGCCCACCGTCTACCTCACCGACTCGATCCTCGACCCCAAGAACGGGGTGCAGCTCTCGGTCACGTACGACCTGGCCAACCGCTACTTCGGCGGACAGTTCAACTACCATCGCTTCGAGCCCGAGCTGCGCGGCTACTACCGTCCGCACGACCGGGTTCAGCTCGCTGCGCGCGCCCGGGCCGGCATGCACTTGCCCTACGGTGAGGCGCCGTTCGTTCCCATCGACCAAAAGTTCTACCTCGGCGGCTCCAACGACGTGCGCGGGTGGCCGCTGCGTCGGCTGTCCCCACGGGTGAGCCTGTGTCCGGACGACCCGGGCAGCTGTCGCGGCACTCCGGTCGGCGGGCAGACCATGCTCAACGGCAACCTCGAGGTCCGGGTGCGACTCGTCGGGGAGCTATGGATGGCTGCGTTCGCGGACGCCGGAGACGTGCGCGCGGGCGTGCTGCAGTTCGCCCCGCGCGACCTCCTGTACACGACCGGGGGAGGGTTCCGCTTCGCGTCGAAGGTCGGCACCTTTCGACTCGACGTCGGCGGCCAACTCAACGACGACCCCAGGTTCCCCGAACCCCGCCCGTGGGCGCTGCACTTCGGCATCGGGGAGGCATTTTGAGCGACGCGCAACAGTGGCGGTCCCGGATTCGGAGGGCCTTGCGGTGGCCCCTGCGCTTCGTGGGATTTCTGCTCGCCCTGGTGGCGCTCGTGCTCCTGACGCTCGCGCTCGCCTTCTACACCGAGGTGGGGACTCGCCTCGCGCTCACCCAAGGCGCGTCGATCTACGGCGGCATGATCCCGGGGGACGTGTCGGTGCGCGAGGTCGAGGGGACGCTCGCCGGCGGCGTGACGCTGCGCGGCGTTCGGCTCGAAGATCGGCGGGAGCGTCCGCTGATCACCGCCGGCCGCGTCTCTCTGCGCGCCAACCCCTTCGACCTGGCAGCGCTGCAGGTGCGGCCAGGCACGATCCGCATCGACGACCTCGACGTGCACGTCATCGACGCGACCGTCGGCGGCTTCGCCGATCTCGGACCGCAGGGGAGCGAGCCCACCCCGCCCAAGCCAGGCCCGATCGGCCCCGACCTGCCGGTCTCGATCGTCGGCGAGGTCGAGGTCTCGCGCGCCCGCATCTTCGAGGTGACGCCCGGCTTCGAGCCGGTGCCGTGGATCGAAGTGCCGGCCTTCGCCGTGAGCGTCGACGCGGAAGGCACGCGCGCCGACGCGACCGCGCAAGGGCGGGCGAGCATGCCCGCGCAGAACCTCGAGGTCTTCCACGTGTCCCTCGATGCCGGGTGGGCATCGCCGGTGGCATCGGTGGACGCGCTGCTGGTTCAATCCAACGCCGCCACCGTGGAGGGACACGACGTGTCGGTCGACTTCGAGCGTGAGGCCTTTGCGCTCGAGCAGTTGCAGCTCCGCGGCGACGCACGCTGGCTCTCGGAGCGCGCCGGGATGACGCTGCTGCACGACGTCGACGTCACGCTCGCCGGCTCGGGGGCGACGGACGCGTTTTCCGCCGACGTTTGGGCCAACGCCCCCTCGCTGGCCAGCGTGGGCCTCGCCGTCGAAGGGGCGGTCACGTCGACGTTCGACCTCGACGCGCTGCTCGACCTCGCGCTCGACCCCTCGGCCGCGCTCGCGGATCTTCCCCGTGGCCCGATCACGCTCCTTGCAAACGCGCACTTGCGCGGTGACCTCCAGCACGACGCCCGCGCCCGCCTGGACGCTCGTTGCGACGGCTGCCTGAACGACGCGCAGCCGCTCGAGATACACGCGGACGCCTCGGGAGGCCTCGAGTCGGACTGGGCGTCGGTCGACGCCTCGGTCGAAGGTAGCGGCGTCGTCGTCGAGGCCGGGGCGATTGCGACGGCGTGGGACTGGGTCGTCGCGCGGGCGAGCGTCGACATCGACGACCTGCGCGCGCTGCAACCGGTGCTCTCCGTGGTCGCGCCTGGGCTCGATCTCGCCGGCACGGTCGATGTCGACGCGCTGTGCGGCCTCGAGATGCAGGACCTGCGTGGGGGCTGCTGGACGCGCGCCGAGGTCACCAAGGGCAGGCCGGTCGACGCTGCCCTGGTCGAAGCGGTGGCGTGGACGCCCGGGTCGAAGCGCCTCAGCGTCGTGGTCGGCGCGCTGAGCCTCGACGCGCGCGACGCCCAGATCCGCCAGCGGAGCCCCGCCACGCGGGTGTGGATCTCGCCGCGCCGTGTCGCGGTCGACGACCTGTCGCTGACCGTGCGCAACGCCAGCGGGTCGGGCACGGTCTCCGTGCGGGGCCGCCTGGGGCTCGAGGGCAACCGGGCGATCGCCGCGACGGTTCGGCTCAGCGACCTCTCCTTGTCCGCGATCGATGCGTTCGTGCCGTCGTTCCGCGGCAGAGGTGTACTCGACGCTCGCCTGGACGCCGACGGCTCGCTGTCGAGCCCCGCGGTGTCGGCCGACGTCCGGGGCGAGGGCTTGGGGGCGCTCGGGCTCGATCTCGGGGCCCTCGATCTCCGCGCGCGCTACCGGGACGCGCGGGCGAGCGCGGAGGTCCACCTGGTCGGGCGTGACGTCGGCGATTTGCGGGTCGAGGCACGCGTCCCGCTCACGGTCGACGTCGACGGAGGGCGGTTCGAGCTGCCCGCCTCGAGCTCCGCGTCGCTCGACGCCAGCATCGCGGGGGCACCGCTGTCCACCCTGTCCCGCTTCGTCCCCACGCTTCAGACGCTGACGGGGCAGCTCGATGCCACGCTCTCGGTGGGCGGACGGCTACGCAGCCCGGACGTGCGAGCGACGGTCTCGGTCGAAGGCGCCTCGCTGCAGGGGCATGTGTTGCCCGACGTCGCGCTCGTCGCGTCCTACGCCGAGTCGTCGGCGGGCGGGCTGGCGACGCTCGACCTCGACGCCGAGCACCCCTCCGCGTTCGACCTCCTCAGCGTCGATGCGGCCGTACCCCTCGACCTGAACCTCGCGCGCCCCCGCGCGCGCTGGCGGCAGGGCCGTGAGCACACTGTGAGGATCGTGCTCGAGGGAGGGCAGGTTGGCACCATCGGGGAGTGGCGTCCGGAGATCGAGGCGCAGGGGGAGGTCGACGTGAACCTGTCGGTGCGGGGCACGGCCGTATCGCCGCGCATCGACGCCACGCTGCACACAAAAGACGTGACCTACACCCAGCGACCCGTCGGCGACGTGGCCCTGTCGGCGCGGTATGCCGACGACGAAGCGTCGCTGCGACTGCACGCCTCGGGGCCCGAGGTCAGCGGGCTGGGCCTGGTGGCGAGCGTGCCCGTGACGCTCGACCCCGTCGGCGGCGCGGCGACGTGGCACGCCGACCGAGCGCACCGCGTGCGGCTCTCGATCAGCGAGCTGCTCCTCGGAGAAGCCGTCCGTTGGCTGCCACCGCCCGAAGACGCTCCGCAAGACCCGCTCGACGTCCATGGTCGTCTCAGTGCCTACGTCGCCCTCGACGGCACCGCGCGCGATCCTCGGGCGTCGGCAGACGTCACGGTGGAGCGCGCGAGCTACGGTGGACGGCCGGTGGGGCAGGTCGAACTCGCGGCGTCCTACGCCGACACGCGGGCGCGCGTCGAGCTCGACTGGGAGAAGACGCCCCGGCACACCGCGCACGCCAGCGTGGAGGTGCCCGTCGCGGTCGACCTCGAGCGGGGCGAGTTCGGCTGGACGCGAGAGGGGGAACACCACGTGCGCGTCGCCGTCCCCCTGCTCGACCGCGTGCTGCTCGACCCGTTCGTCGACACGGGAGACCTCAACGCGGCCGCGGCGGTTCACGTCGTGCTCGATGGCACCCCCGACGCGTTCGATGGGGGGGCGTCCGTCGTGGGCTCGTTGCGGGCGCATGGGCAACACCACCGCCTGCGCGCCGACGTCGACGTCACCCAAGACGCGCAGTCGCTCACGCTCGACCTGGGCCTTGGCGACGCCACGTCGAGCTGGGCGCACGTCGAGGGCACCCTCGCGGCCCGCGTGCCCGAGCTGCTCGACGGCGGCGACTGGAAGACGACCGCGTTCGAAGTCGACGCCGACGTGCGCGACGTGGACCTCGCGCAGATCAGCGGGCTGATGCCGGTCGTCGTGCAGGATCTCCGGGGCCGCCTCACCGTGCACGCACGCATGGACGGGACGCTCGGCGATCCTCGCGTCGATGGCCGCGTCGCGCTGCGGGGCGGAGAGGCGACGGTGGTGCCCTTGCGGCAGCGCCTGCGGGGCATCGAGCTGGCCGCCTCGCTCGACAACGAGCGGGTCGAGGTCACTCGCCTGAAGCTGACCAGTGGCGGTGGCTCTCTGAGCGGCCGTGGCGCGGTCGACATCGCCAAGGGCGCGGGGCTTGCCGGGCGCATCGACCTCGACATCGACCGCATGCCCATCCGGCGTCCCGGGCTGCCGCGGCTGGACTTCTCTGGCGAGATCGCGACCTTGATCGACGTGGGGCTCGAAGAGGCGAGCGTCGAGGTCGACATCGCCTCGGGCCGGGTCGACGTGGCGACCTCGCGGATCAAGGCGCCCAAGAGCGTGCCGACCAACGACAACGTCGGCTTCGTCGACTTCGATGAGCCACCTCCCCGGGATGTGACCTACATTCCGCCGAAAGACGACCCGGCCAAGCGAACCACCGAGATCAAAGTCGTACTCGTCGACCCCTTGAAGATCATCGGGCCCTCGGTCGACATGGAGTGGGGCGGGAGCATTCAGGCCAACACCAGCGACGAGGGGGCGACGGCCGATGGCGCGCTGCGGGCAGAGGGCGGTGGGTTCGAGCTGCTCGGCAACGAGTTCGGCATCGAGCGCGGGATCGTGACCCTGCCCGACGACGGGTCGAACGTCCCGTTCATCGATTTGGTCGCCAAGACCAGCGTCGAGGACGTCGGCATCACGGCGTCGATTCGCGGCCCCGTCGTACGACCGACGCTCGACCTGCGGTCGAGCCCGTCGATGTCCGAGTCCGACATCTTCACCGTGCTGGTCACCGGGAGCACCGACACGCAAAGCGCCGACTCCGAACAGGTCGAGGCCAAGGCCGCGGGCGTCCTGGCTGCAGTGTCCAACCCCGCGCTGCAGCGGCAGCTCAACGACAAGCTCAAGGTCGACAAGGTCGGTGTCGGCTTCGGAGACACGACCGATCAGCCGATCCTCACCGTCGGCAAACACGTCAGCAAGGACGTCTACGCCGAGACCGAGTATCACCACAACGCGCCGCAAAACGAGAACCGCGCGGAGCTTCGCGTCGAGTACGACTTCGCGCCGCGATGGAGCCTGGAGACGTTCTTCGGTGACGCAGCCGCGGGCGGCGTGGACGTGTTTTGGGGCCGAGCCTTCGACACCGAGCGCAATCTGCGTGAGTGAGCCCGCGACAGCCGGTCGCACCGGCCGGGGGGTCGTCGGTTTGGTCGAATGCGGGCTTCGGCTGACTCTAAAGCCGGCGGGTGAAGAACGCGAACGTTTCGGACGCGGCCTCGATCGCGAGCTCCGGGTCGGCTCCCGAGTCGTCGAGGGCCGCGACGAACCGCTTCCAGCGGGGTCCCGTGTCCGATCCGTGGCCGACGAGGAACTCGAGCCGTAGACCTGCGGGGTCGCTCGATGCGACGTCGCGGGCCAGTCGCTGGCCGCCCAGGGTCGACCCCAGCAGGACGTATGCGCTGCCCCACGCCGATGCGCGACCCGAAGGCCATCGCGGCCCCACGGGCTCACCCTCGCCAGCTGCGCCAAGTCGACGTAGGTCGCTGGCGAGCCACGCGAGCCGACGCTCGACGTCCATGGACGCATCGAGGTCGGGCTCGAGGCTGCCGAAGCTGCGCTTCCAGGCGGAAAGCGCGTCGTTGTGCGTTCGCAGGAAGTTGGCTAAGAGGGAGGGGCTCCGAGTCAATCCACGTTGGCTCAGGGTCTCATCCAAGGACGTATGCGCGGCGTCTGTCGCAGCTCGGATCCGGTGTCGGAGTGAAGCGACCATGAGCCACGACTTCTACAAGAAAAAGACTGGGCCCGTCAGTCTGGACAACTGCGCGCGCGAGCCCATTCACATTCCGGGCGCGGTGCAGCCGCACGGGTGCTTGGTGGTCTGCCGCGCGGAGGACTCGGTCGTGGTGCAGGCGAGCCGCAGCGCCTCCATGGTCCGTCCGAACTCGCAGGACATCGAGTTGGATGTTTCGCTCGAGTCGTTCGTTGGCGAGGCGGCGGCCTCGGTGCTCGGGGAGCTGCTCGCCGCGCACCCCGACGGCTACGAGGGGGTGGTGGAGCTCGGCGGCAGCCGCTTCTCGCTCGTGGTCCATCAACACGACGGCTACTTCGTGCTGGAGTTCGAGACCGAAGACGACCCCGGTCCCCTGCGCGCGGACATCCTCCGACCCCGGCTCTCGCGCCTGCAGGCGTCCCGTGGTCTTCAGCCGCTGTTCGACGCAGCCACGGCCGAGATTCGCGCGCTCACGGGGTTCGACCGGGTCATGCTCTACAAGTTCGACGCCGAGTGGAACGGGCGCGTCGTCTCCGAAGCTCGCCACGAGGACCTCGGCACCTTCTTGGGGCTGCAGTATCCCGCCGCCGACATTCCCGAGCAGGCACGCAGGCTCTACACGCTCAACCCGATCAGGGTCATCTGCGACGTCGACTACGAGCCGTCGCCTCTCGTGCCGGAGGAAAACCCCGTCACCGGCACGCCGCTGGATCTTTCCCACGTGGGGATCCGGAGCGTCTCGCCGATTCACTGCGAGTACCTGCGGAACATGCGGGTGCACGCCTCCATGTCGGTCTCGGTGCTCGTCGACGGGCGCCTTTGGGGGCTCATCGCGTGCCATCACCGTACTCCGCTGCGGGTCGACGTCCGAGTGCGGGGCGGATGCGAGGTGCTCGGTGCCGTCCTGAGCACCGCCATCCCGCACGCGCTCGCCTCCGATCGTCAGCGCAAGCTGGCGCTCACCGAGTCGGTGCTCTCACGACTCGAAGCCGAGATCAGCTCGGCCCAAGACGCCGGGGACGTGCTCGTGGGGCGGGCAGAGCAGCTGTGCGAGGCGATGGAGGCCGATGGCATGGCCGTCGTTCGCGACAACCGCATCGACACGTGGGGCTTGGCGCCCAGCGAGCGAGCCATCGCGGAGCTGCCGAAGCTGCTCTCGGGTCGATTCGACGACCAAGGCCATTTTCGCACCGACCACCTCGCGCACGACCTACCGGAGGCGGCGCTCGGTGAGCTCGGAGGGCTGCTCGCCACCGAACTCGGGACCCGAGGATCCGAGCTGCTCGTCGTGCTCTTCCGGGCGGAGCAGCGGCAGACGGTCACCTGGGGCTCCAACCCGAACAAGCAGCTCAGCTTCGTCGACGGGACGCCGCGGCTCTCTCCCGAGGGCTCCTTCCAGTTGTGGAGCGAAACCTATGGGGGCAGGTCGGTGGAGTGGGAAGAGCACACGCTGCGCTGCCTCCAAAGCCTTCGCACTCGCATCCTGGAGGCCCGCTCGCGCCAGACGCTCGAGCTGTTGCGGCTCAACGAGGAGCTGCGGGCAGCCACGCAGGCGCAGGACGAGTTCTTGGCGACGCTCTCCCACGAGCTGCGCAACCCCCTCAACGCGATCGTCGGCTGGTCGCGTCTGCTCCGTGACGGCACGCTCCCCGACTCGAAGGTGCCCCACGCGCTCGACGTCATTCAGCGCAACTCGGAGGTTCAGCTTCAGCTCATCGAGGACCTGCTCGACGTCTCGCGCATCGTCAACGGCAAGATCAGCATCGAGCCGCGCACGATCAACCTTCACGAACCCATCCAAGCGGCCATCGACACCCTCGAGGCGGCCGCGGCGGCCCGCAAGGTCACCATCGTCCCCGCGTTGGGCGAGTCGGCCTTCGTGCGCGCGGACCTCGACCGCATGCAGCAGGTGTTTTGGAACCTCCTCAGCAACGCGATCAAGTGCTCCGCCGAGGGGCAGAGGATCCGCGTGAGCGTCACGCGAGACGACTCCTCGATGGTCGCGCGCATCGACGACCAAGGTGTGGGCATTGCCGCGAGCGACCTGCCGCGTCTGTTCGACAGATTCACCCAGGCCGAGGCGAGCAAGCGCGCCGGAGGGCTCGGGCTGGGCCTCTCCATCGTCAAGGGCATAGTCGAGCTGCACGGTGGAGAGGTGACTGCCGAGAGCCCCGGGCCGGGGTTCGGTGCGACGTTCTCGGTCAGGCTGCCGGCGGCGCCGGTGCGCGAGGTCGAGTCCGAAGCGCCCGCCCACGCCCGCGATGAGGCGCCCGCCGTTCTCGCTGGTCGCACCTTGCTCGTCATCGACGACGAGCCCGACGCGGTCGCGCTTCTCGAAGTCCTGCTCGAAAGCGCAGGGGCGCAGGTCCGCACGGCGGCCGGAGTGCAGGAGGGGCTGGCGGCCATCTCTGCGTCGCCGGATTCGCTCGACGCCATCATCTCGGACATCGGCATGCCCGGCGGCGGAGGCTGGGCGATTGCGGAGGCGGTCCGCGAGCTCGACGACGGGCCACGGCTCATCGCGCTCACGGCCTATGCGCGGGCCGAAGACCGCGTTCAAGCGTATCGCGCAGGCTTCGAGGCGCACCTTCGCAAGCCGGTCGACGGGGAAGAGCTGGTCGCGCTGCTCGCATCCATGCTCGACGCGTCCGGAGCCCGATGAGCAGGGGCGTCACGCCTTGGCCACGCTTTGTGCCGACGTCGACTTGAAGACGCCCTCGGCCACACTGGCGCGGTCGCTGCCGTCGACGGTGATCGAGACGACGACGTTGCCCTTCTTCACGGCATCTTCGACGACCTTTGCTTCGGTCTCGGTGAAGCCCAGACCCACGAGGCCGCCGATGAGTCCACCGGCTGCGCCGCCCGCTCCCAACCCGGCAAGCGCCGCAGCGATCGGTCCGGAGATTGCCAGCCCCACGCCGGGAATGACGATGCCCGCGACGGCGGTCAAGCCGGCCGCGATCGCACCGAGGGTGCCTCCGACGACTGCACCGGCGCTGGCGCCCTCGGGGGCCTTGGTCGCATGTTCGACGGCGAGATGCTTCTCTCGCGTGGCGTCGGAGACCATCATGCTGATCTGCTGCTGCTCGAACGCTTCCTCATACAGGCGAGCGACGGCTCGGTTGGCAGCGGGGACGGTCTCGTAGGTGGCGATGATTGTCTTGGACATGTCCACCTACGGAGCAATCACCGTGCCAGCACAGCGGCGGTCCCGGCGGCGTTTCGCGTCCGCGGGGCGTGCGACTTCGCGCGGTCGCCCGTGCTCGTGTGCCCGGCCGCGCGCCGGCGTCGAGCGTTCGAAACGAAACGTCCGCCCGCGACCGCGCGGTTGCGCAGTCGGGGGCGGACGACGGGTCGGCTCGTTGGTTCAGGCGGCTTGCGCTTCGCGGATGAGGTCCCCGAGCGCGGCGTAGGTGCGGTCCTGCTCGGGCCGGAGATGGCTCCGCACGAAGGCTCGCGTGGCGGGCTCGAGCTCGGAGAGGTCCCGGTACTCGCGCAGCCCGTGCAGCTCGCCCACTTCGAGGGCCTCGAGCGTCTTCTGGTCGCCCAGAAGGGTTGCGCCGGTTTCGAAGAGCCGGGCAAAGGCGCCCCAGATACCCGAGGACTCACTCGCATCGCCCCCGAACAGCTCGATGCGGTTTCGGATCTGTTCGCTCCGGATACGGTGAGACTCCTGGAGCTTGCGAAGGTGAGGTCGCAGCCGCGCGTCCACGCTCTGCAACGCGCGCGCGTAGGCTTCGACGGCGGAGAGCTCCCCGCGCAGGAGGCGGTCGAGCGCCTCGAACTCCCGGTCATGCTCCGTGATGCCGCCGAGCAGTGGGGGATCTTCGGTCGAGGTCACGTCTGTCATTGAGACTGTCACGATGCTCCTTTCGTTAGGCGGCCTGAGGCTGGGCGCGAAGCTCGAGGCGGTCGCGCACCTTCTCGGCTCGCGTGGGGTCTGCGATGTCGCAGACCATCAACGCGCGGCCGTCTTCGAGCGCGTCCTTCTTCGCGGTGATGAACGCGGCCGGTCGGGTGGCGAAGGCGATGGCTCCGAAGACGCCGCCGAAGAGGGCACCTGCGGCGAGACCAAGGGCCAAAGCGGCGCCGATGCCCAGCTGGGCGTCCATGTAGAAGGCGATCGAGCCCATCACGATGGCCGAGACGAACCCGACGACCAGGGCTCCGAAGAGCGCGCCGGCACGGGCGCTGGTGTGCTCGATGGGGAGCTGGTCGACCTGGATCTGACGCTCGTGAATCGAGGTCATGTCGCTCCAGCGGAGCAGGCGAGCGCGGCGAAGTTCACGACGGGCTCGACGAGCGTCGGCGATGTTTTGAAAGAGCACGGAAAATTTCATGATGGGTTCTCCTATCGGTCCAGTTTCACGACGACGCGGCGGTCATCGAGGTTCGAGTCGTCGTTGTCGGTGCGGTACTCCCCGCTCGAGTACGTCTCGATGCGGGTGGGGCTCACGCCCAGGGCGACGAGCTGTGACTTCACCGCGTTGGCGCGATCGAGTCCGAGCTCGAGATTTTCGTAGGCGTCGCCGCGGGTGTCCGCGTGCCCGACGACCACGATCGGCTCATCGTGCAGAGGCTTGCTCGTCAGGCAGTCCGCGAGCGCGTCCATCTTGATGTCGCCGAGAAAGCCGACATCGGCGTCGTCCGTCGCAAAGAAGAACGTTGGCTGCTCCCACCCGCACGCGGCGCTCATCGTCGGCGCGACCATGTCCGTGGCGAGCGGCTCGGCATCGTGCTCGAGCTCGGCTTCGATGGCCTCTTGGGTGGTCATGCGCATGGCCATGCGGCGCGCGACGACCGGGTCGATGGAGGAGTTCGGTTCGTAGAGGACCGGCGGCGCCGTCCGTTCGGGCACGGTGGCGTCGGCCATCGCGTCGTCCGAAGGCTCGGCGGTGTCGCGCTGCGCGGAGGCGCAGGCGGGAATCAGCAGCAGCAGGCTCGTGAGGCTAAGAAGCTTGTCTCTCATGCCCCCTAGAGATGTGCATCGTTCGTGCCAACTCTAGGAGGCCGAGAAACGGCAATCGGGTCTTTGGAAGCGTGCGTCCGTGTCCCGGTGTGCGGCGCAGCTCAGCCCAGGAGCTGGCCGAGCGCGTCCGGAGCGAGCGGCTTGACGAAGTACGCGTCGAACCCGGCCTCGTTGGCCGCCTCGTGATCGCTGCGCTGTCCATACCCGCTGAGCCCGACGAGCCGGTCCGGGCACCAGTCGAGGCCGCGGGCGCGGCGAGCGACCTCGAGCCCGTCGATGTCCGGCAGGCCGATGTCGACGACGGCGACGTCGAAGCGTCGGGAGGCCATCGCCGACAGCGCGTCCTCCCCGTTGTGCACGACGGTGCATTCGATGTCTTGGGAGCCGAGGACGATGCTGAGCATGGTCGCGGCGTCTTCGTTGTCGTCGACGATGAGAACGGAGCGATGGGTCATGGGCGTCGGCTCGGCGGTGGGGGCGACGGAGCTGACCGTGGTCGCTCCCGGGAGGATGATTTCGAAGCAGGCACCGCGGTCGCGGCCGGGGCTCGAGGCGCGCAGTGTGCCACCGTGGAGTCGGACGATCTCCCGCGAGAGGCCGAGGCCGAGGCCGAGGCCGGCGCTGGGGGTGTCGGCGCGCTGTGGCTGCGCGAAGGTGTCGAAGATCGTCGACAGGGCGTCGGCGTCGATTCCCTGCCCGTTGTCCTTCACCTCGAGGTGCACGCGGGCGTCGTCGTCGACCCACCCACGAAGCTCGATTACACCACGAGAGGGCGTGTACAGGGTGGCGTTGGAGAGCAGGTTGGCGAGCGCTTGGGAGAGCCGGGCCGCATCGGCTTCGACCTCGACCCGCTCGAGACGTTCGAGGTCGACGGTGAGCGTGTGTTCGCGAGCCTCGAGCCCTGGTCGGCTCATCTGCAGCGCCGACTCGACCGCATCGAGCACGCGAATGGGCTCACGGGCGAGGCGGAGCTTTCCGCGTTCGAGTCTCGCCGTATCGAGGAGGTCGTCGACGAGTCGGGCCATCTGAGCGACCTGCCGGTCGATGATGGCGCTCGTCGCCTCGAGGTCGGCGTCGTCGGAGAGGATGTGTTCGGCAGCCAGACGCAGGGGCGCGAGCGGGTTGCGGAGCTCGTGTCCGAGTACCGCGACGTACCGGCTGAGCTCGTCGGCGGCGTTCTCGGGAGCATGCACGGCAATGAGGCGCAACCCCGGTGCTGGGGCCTCGAGCTCCTCGACGGAGAGCTCGGACTGCGTCGCCTCGATCGTCGCCGCACCCGGATCGATGCCGAGCTTGGCCGCGATGGACGCCCCCACGTCGAGGCCACCGAGTAGGGCACGGGCGCGGCGGTTCACCACGCGAACCGTGCCTGCGTCGTCGAAGAGCACGACGGCCGAAGGGATGGCCTCGACGAGCGCCTCGTAGACGTCTCGCGACAGCTCGCTCATCGATCGGGCACCTCGATTTCGACGCGGTCGGGGAGTATGCGGAGCGTGCCCTCGGCCGCGGTCAGGAAGTCATGGGCTACGAGGAGTCCGAGGCCGAGGCCTCCGCGGGCGTCGGCGCGAACACTCGGCGGCGTATCGACGAGCTCGGGCGGCATCCCACGTCCGTCGTCGCTGACGGTGACGCGCAGGGTGCCCTCGAGCGCTTCGGCACGGACCTCGACCCGCGCGCGTGCGTGACGGACGGCGTTGTGCACGACCTCGTCGGTCGCGACCTCCAGCGCCGCCGCGCTTCGGCCCGGAATGGTCAGCGCGGGCAGGGGAGACATCTCGACCTCGACGCCGCTGCGGCCGGCCTCGTTGCGGGCTCGTTCGACCCAAGCGCCCAACACGTCGAGCTGAACGGGGCTGCGGTCGCTTGGACCGTCGGCGGCGAACGTGTCGAGACGTCGCGAGAGCCTCTCCATGCGAACGCAAGAGCGCCGCGCCAGCGTGAGGAGCTGGGCGGACGCTTTGGAGAGGCCTTCGTCGCGGGCAAGCTGGCTGAGCGTGCCCGAGAGGATTCCCAGCGGCGAGCGGATCTCGTGCGCGAGCCGGCTTGCCACCAGGGGGGAGAGGACTTCCCGGGTCACGTCGCCTCCACTTCGTACTTTTCGAGGCGACGGTAGAGGCTGCGTCGGTCGAGCCCCAACACGCGCGCGGCCTTGCTCTTGTTGCCTTCGACGACCTTCATGACCTTCCGGATGTAGCGGGCTTCGAGCTGGTCGAGCGTGAGGAGCTCGTCGTCGTCATCGTCGTCGACGCTCACGCGGTCGCGCTCGTACTCGCGGACTTTTCGCGGCAGGTCCTCGAGCGCGATCTCTTCGTCCCGCGCCAAGGCCATGGCGCGTTCCATGCAGTTCTCGAGCTCTCGCACGTTGCCGGGCCAGTCGTAGTGCAGCAACGCGCTCGCCGCGGCCGGCGAGAGGCGAGAGATGGTCTGCTGGCCCAGGTGCTCGTACTTGCCGAGGAAGTGTTGAGCGAGCAGCAATACGTCCCGGCCACGGGCGCGGAGCGGAGGCAGCTCGAGGCGGACCACGTCGACCCGATACAAGAGGTCTTCGCGGAAGTTTCCAGCCTCGACCTCGTCTTCGAGGTCGCGGTTGGTCGCGGTGACGATGCGTGCATCGAAGGGCTTCTCCGACGCGCCTCCTACGGGGCGAACGCGGCGTTCTTGCAGCGCGCGCAGCAGTTTGGGCTGCATCTCGAGCGGCATCTCTCCGAGCTCGTCGAGGAAGAGCGTGCCGCCTTGGGCCTGCACGAGCAGGCCGTCTCGGTCCTTGCGTGCGTCGGTGAACGCCCCTTTGACGTGTCCGAACAGCTCGCTCTCGATGAGCGTGGCGGGGATCGCAGCGCAGTTGAGCGCCACGAACGGGCCGCTCTCGCGCGGGGACGCGTCGTGAATGGCGCGGGCGGCGAGCTCCTTGCCGGTGCCCGACTCGCCCGTGATGAGCACGTTGACGTCCGAGCGTGAGACCCGGTCGATCAGCGAGCGCACCTGCTTCATGCGCCCGCTCTCGCCGAGCATGCCGTGGCGCTCGTTGACGCGTCGTAGCTCGGACTCGAGGTCGACCACTCGCTGCTCGAGCGCACCCTGACGGGCGGCGCGGCCGACCTGGTGCACGAGCACGTCTGCGTCTACGGGCTTGACGATGAAGTCGGACACGCCAGCGCGCATCGACTCGACCGCCGTGCGGAGGTCGCCGGCGCCGGTGACGACGATGACCGGCATCGTCGGGTGGATCTCCGCGGCGATCTTGGCGAGCGCCAGGCCGTCCATGCCGCTCATTGCGAGGTCGGTGAGCAGGACGTCGTAGCGCTTCGAGCGGAGCTGCTCCGCGGCGGCCTCACCGGTCGAGGCCGTCTCCACCTCGTAGTCTGCCGAGGTGAGGATGGCCGAGAAATACGCGCAGAGTGTCTCGTCGTCGTCGACGACCAGGAGGCGAGGCTTCATGAGCGGTCCGAGTATAGGCTGAGGCTAGTCGCGACGTGTGACGTCGACCTTGTTGACGACGCGCTGGATGAAGTCGAAGTCTTCGACCGCTTCTTCGATCTCGGCGCGCTGGGCCAACGTGGAGACGGAGCCGGAGAGGACGGCGATCCCGCCAAAGACCCGTACGACGACGCTCGCGTCGGGGAACGCGGAGCTCACGCGGGATTGGAGCGTGTCGGCCTGGTCGCGGCCGGTCTGTGCAGCGTCCGAGGAGATCGAGACGTGGTTGATGATCTCTCGAATGCCACGGACGTCTTCGGCGAGCGCGATCACGCGCCGGAGCCTGCGCTTGGAGTCGACGACGCCAGCGAGCGTTGCGACGCCGTCGTGCACGGCGACCGAGACGGTCTGGTCCTCGACGTCGCTCGTCCCCGAGAGGGTGGTTCGCAGCGTCGTCGCGAGAACCTCGTCGGCGATGCTCGGCGCGTCGACGTCGAGACCGCGGAGGTCGAAGGCGACGATGCCCGGGACGCTCGAGACGCGCTGGCGGAGGCGGCGGACCTTCCACAGCGAGTCGAGGCTGCCGCGGACGAAGGCGACGCCGTCTTTGACGTCGCACTCGAGTTTGGCGAGCTCGGGATCGACGCAGAGCCGCGCGCGCGTGGCTTCGGAGAGCGCGTCGTCGACGTCGGCCGACTCGTGGTCGGCCAGGCTCACGTCGGCGAGCTCGGAGACCAGGCGCGGCAAGAGCAAGACCTCCTCGGGCCAGGCGACGACCGCGGTCGCGCCGTCGTCGTACAGCGCCTGCGCGCGCGCATTGGAGAAGTCATCGCGTACCGCGATGAAGACGGGCAGGGCGCGAGCTTCGTCTTTGGCCGCGAGCATCTCCAGGGCCTCCTCGGCCGAGCGGCTCTGCAGCGGCGCGTCGACGATGACGCCGGTCGTGCTCGTATCGATGCGTTCGATGCCCTCGGCGACGGAGTTCACCACGGTGACGCTGGCGGCCACGCGCGCCAGGGCGCGGCGGAAGCTGTCTCCGTCGTCTTGCGTCACGACGACGATCGATGGCGTCGGTCGCAGCGGAGTTGCGGCTGACGCAAGTGGAGTCGACGCCTCTTGCGCAGTTGCGGGGTCCATGGAGCCCCGAACATGCGGGTCTCGTTCCGTACGGTAGAGTTGAGTATTTACGGTGCCTTGCGGGGGAGGCGAGCCGTGGTGTCCGTGCACTGGCGCACGGGTGGGCGAAGGCGCACGGTTGCGGGACGCACGCCCGCTCACGCCATCACCTCTCCCATGACCAGGCCGTTGGCGTGTCGCGGCGCCGCGTGGGCTCGCCCGAGCATGCGTTTGACCCGAACCTTGGGCAGGGTCCTCTCGCGCTCGGGCGGAACCGACCCGCGGTCGACCTCCTGCTCGGGGGCGGCCGCGTAGTTGTTGGCGAGGCTGCGGGCTGCTCGCGCGGCGTCGACCAGGGTGAAGATGCCGACGACGTCGCTGCCGTGATCGAGGACCACGACGTTGTCGAGTCGGCGCTGGTCCATGTCGCGCAGGACCGAGGCGAGGTAGGAAAACGGAGAGCAGGTCATCGCGGGCCGGACCGCGTCGGCGACGAGCGTGTCGGCGGCACTGTCATTGGAGAGGGCCAGCGCGAGGTGAAGGTCGGAGCGCGTCACGACGCCTCGAAGCTCCTCTTTGTCGAGGACGATGAGGTGCCCGATGTTGTGCGCTCGCATGCGGTCGGACGCGTCGCTGATCGTCAGCGACTGCTCGATGGCGTACGGGTCGGGCGTCATGAATTCGCGGATCAAGGGGGGTTCGACAGTCATGGCCACGGCCTAGTGCGCGCGCTCGCTGCAGCAACTGCGCGGGCTCGCACAGGGGTGCGGACCTGCCCGCTCACTTCTTGCTTGCGCCGCCCGGACGCGCCGAATCAAGGCCGATTGGGCGGTTGGCATGGCCTCTGCACAACCGCCTGACGTCGTTCAACAACCCCCGCGAAAGGACACGACCCATGAACTACCTCCGCCTCAGCCCCCTCGTGGCGATCATCGCCACCGGCTGCGCCTCCCAACAGCTCCCCCAGCAGCAGATGCTCGACACCAACGCCGCCCTCGACTCCGCCGAGGAGATCGACGCAGGCCAGACGCCATCGGTCGACCTGCACATCAAGTTCGCCGAAGACCAGCTGAAGATCGCCAAGTCGCTGATCGAAGACGGCAAAGAAGAAGAAGCCGAGCGCATGCTCGACCGCGCCCAGGCCGACGCTGAGCTGGCACTCGCCAAAGCTCGCACGGAACGCAGCCGTAACGCCGCGACCGAAGCCTGGACCGAAGTCAACGAACTCCAAAATCGCTAATCCCGAAAGGACCGACATGAAACTCCTCCACCTCTCCGGACTCCTCTGCACGGCGGCGCTCGCCTCGGCGTGCGCCCACGAACCGTCGGCCAACCTGCAGACCGCACGCGCCCTTTATGCAGAGGCAGAACAAGGTCACGCCGCCACGGTCGCGAAGGCCGACCTCTACGAAGCCAAGAAAGCGCTCGATGAGGCCGAGAGCCTGAAGAAGCGCAAACGAGGCTCGAAGCTCGAGAAAGACCTCGCCTACGTCGCAGCGCGGAAGGCTCAGTACGCCATGACCGTCGCCGACCTCGCCGTCGCGCGCCAAGATGAGAAAGAAGCCTACGCGCAGCGCACCGAGGTCCTCGAGTCGCAGCGCGACCGCTCTCGCAACCAGCTCGCCAAGACCGAGCAGGAGCTGAACCAGAAGGAAACGATGCTGCGCCAGGCCGAGGCCGAGCAGGCTGCGCTCCGCAACCGCCTCAACGACGCGATGGCATCGCTGTCGGAGGTCGCGACGCTCAAAGACGAGCAGGGCAAGATGGTGATCACCCTCAACGGTTCGGTGCTCTTCAAGACCGCGAGCGCGACCTTGCTTCCGACCGCTCAGCGCAGGTTGATGGAGGTCGCCGCCGTGCTGCGCGAGTACGACGAGAACAACACCATCGTGGTCGAAGGTCACACCGACGCTCGCGGATCCAAGGACTACAACGCCACGCTCTCGCTGCATCGCGCGCAGTCGGTCGAGCGGTTCCTCGAGGGCCAAGGCGTCGACGATGACGCGCTGCGTGCCGTCGGCCGCGGCGAAGCGGAGCCCGTCGCCGACAATGACAGCCCCGAAGGTCGGGCCAACAACCGACGGGTCGAGATCATCATCGACAAGAACACCGTCGCGTCCCGCTGATCGCTGATACAGCCGTGCGCATCGCAACACGCAAGAACGTCGAGGCCTCCCGCGCCTCGGCGTTCTTCGTGTGCCAGCGCCGGGGCTGCGCCTCGGGGCTGCTTGCGCCCGGTTCGAGCCTGACTAGAGCGTGTGCATGCAGGGACTCGATGTCGAGCGCAGCTCTGGGAACGTCGTCGTCTCGGGGCTTGCGCCGCCCGAGCAGTTCGGCGCAACCGGCGTGGTGGTCAGGCACGTCTCCGGCACCGTCACGCCCAAGCACACCGACTCCCAGACCCGCGCGGTCGTGATCGTGACCGATGACGCCGCGACGGCGATGCGACAGGCCGACGCCGTGCGCTCTTGGGCGCACGTGTCGCTGCTGCCAATCGTTGCGCTGCTCGAGCGCGCCTCGGATCTCGAGCACCCGGGCCTCTGGGAGCGAGTGTTCACCTGCGCGTGCACGAGCGACGCCGGCCACGTGCTGCGGCTGCTCGCCGATCTCGATCGCGACCGGGATGGGCTCCCGAGCCTCGCGGACGCCGACCTCACCTGGGACCTCAGGCGCCAGCTCCGACGCGGTGCCGCGGCCCGCCTCGGCGTGGGCCTCGACGCATTCGTCGCCGCGAACACGGCGTTCGTCGGGGGCCTGCTCCGCGGGGACGTCGACGCCCCGATGCTGGCCGCGGCGCTCGACATTCCCTCGCCCACGTTGCTCAACACGACCGCCGTTCGCACGAGCGGGCAGCCCGCCGCTCGGACGCAGCTTCAGTGAGCGCCGCTGCAAGGAGCGGCGCTGCAAACGACCCCCAACCCTAAGAGGAGAACCAAGCCATGTCCACACTCATCGCCGTTGCCTTTCCCGGAGTCGATGACGCCGAGCGCGTCCGCTCCCAGCTGCTCGACCTGCAGCATGCTCATCTGATCGACCTCGAAGACGCCGCCGTCGTCATCAAGCGCGCGGACGGGCGGGTCAGCCTTCGCCAGCTCCACAACCTCGCCGCACGTGGTGCCGCATCCGGCGGCGTGTGGGGGCTGCTGCTCGGAGCCTTATTCGCCGCGCCCCTGCTCGGCGCGGCCCTGGGCGCTGCCAGTGGCGCCCTGGGGGGTGCGCTCTCCGACATCGGCGTCGACGATGACTTCATGCGCGACATCGGTCGTAGCCTGAAGGAGGAGTCGTCGGCGCTGTTCATCCTCGTGCGACGTGCCACGCCCGACCGCGTGCTGCAGGAGCTCGAGCCGCTCGAGGGCACGGTGCTGCAGACGTCGCTGAGCTTTGCCGACGAGGCGAAGCTGCGGGCCGCGCTCGAGGGCGCCGGCGCGTCCGAACACGCGTTGCCCGCCGCCTGAACGGGCGCGCACGCTCGCCGTCTGGGACGGCACACCACGACGCCGTCGCCCTCGCTTGGGCGGCGGCGTCTCGCGTCAGCGCCCCAGGGGCCCGCCGCCGGCGGCGGTGCTCAGGAGCCGCTGGACCACGGCCTTGACCGCGTCGTGCAGCGACTCCTTGCTGTGGCTGAGGTAGACGGGCAGCTCACAGTCGAGCTCGGAGAGCACGCGCAGGCGCAAGTCGGCCAGGTCCTCCGAGACGACGTGTCGGGGCACGGCCACGGCTCCGCGCCCCTTGAGGGCCGCGATGCGCAAGACGCCGAGGTCGTCGGACTCACCGACGACATCCGGCGTGCAGCCGAGTGCTTCGAGGCTCTGGTCGACCTCGTGGCGCCAGGGCGACCCGCTGGTGTAGTGCACGATCTCCAGCGTGGGGGCCGAGGGGTCGTAGGCGTGGCGGGCGACGAGCAGGAGGCGCAGCCGGGTGGCGAGCTCGGTGTGCAGACGCTCCGCGATCGAGCCGGCAGGCTTGCCGTCGCTGAGCACGATGTCGAGCTCCGAGGCGCCGAGCTTGCGCATCAGCGTCGCGCTCGACCCGTGTTCGATGCGTGGCGTCAGCGTCTCGTCGTCGAAGAGCGGGTGCAGGAAGTCGGCGGCGAGTGAGCGCGAGACCGACGATGTAATGCCGACCTGCACGACGCTGCGGACGGGCTGGGCGCGGTCGAACGCTTCGAGCATGCGATCGGCGGCGTTGAACATGACCTCGGTGAACTCGAACGCGGTCTGCCCGTCGGTGGTCAAGCGCAGCCCCGTGTTGGTGCGGTCGAAGAGGCGACAGCCCAGCAGGGCTTCGACCTGGCGGACTTGCTCGCTGATGGTCGACTGCCGCAGGCCCAGCTCGCGCGCAGCCGCGGCCTGGGAACCCAGGCGTGCGACGGTATGGAAGTAGAACAGGTGGTTGTAGTTCATCCGTTCGTCCTACTTTGTGCCGAGGCGTTCGCCGATGTGTGCCTCGAGCGACTCGCCCCCCGAGACGCCGAAGTCCAGCGTTCGAATGGGGAACGGGATGGAGACGTCGTTGGCGTCGAAGGCCTCCTTGATCGCCATGATGGCCTCGGACCGGGCGTGCAGGAACGCCTTTTGCGACGCGTCCCTGATCCAAAACCGCAGCGTGAAGTCGATGGAGCTGCCTCCGAAGCCCGTGTACACGAGATCCGCCGCGGTCTCGGGGTCGCACACCTCGAGGGCGCGGACGGCCTCGAGCGCGACGTTCTTGGCTTTGACGAGGTCGTCGCCGTAGGAGACGCCCACCTCGACTTCGACCCGCCGCTTCTGCGTGTCGGTGTAGTTCACGATGGCCGACTGGTAGACGTCCTTGTTGGGGATGATCACCGACTCGCCGCTGAGCAGGGTCAGCCGCGTGGCGCGAAGGTCGATGGACTCGACTTTGCCGAACGAGCCTCCCACCTCCACGAGGTCGCCGAGCGCGAAGGGCTGGCGGACCGCCATCAAGAGGCCAGAGACGAAGTTGGCGGCGATGTCTTGAAACGCGAAACCCAGCGCCAATCCAACGATACCGACGCCGGCGAGCAGTGAGGTCACCGCCTTGTCTAGGTTGAGGACGCTCAGCGCCGTGAACACGCCGCCCGCGAGGATCGCGATGCGCACGATGCTGGTCAGCAGCGAGACGATCTGCGGCTGCTTGACGACGCGGGACAGGCCGCGGTCGGCGAGCTTGCTGAGCCAGCGCGACAGGAGTCCGAAGACGAGCACGACCGCGATTGCGACCGCGGCGTTGGGCAACATCTTGACGGCGGTCGCGAGCCAGCCCTGCAGCTTGTCGACGACCTGCGCGAAGAGTTCAGCGAGTTCCATGCGGCCGGTCTAGTGACACCCGGCGCGCCTTTCAAGCGCGCCTACTACCCTCAACCGCACGAGGCCACCCCACGGCGATGCGCGAAAATGGCCCCCGTCATGCGCGGCGGCGATTTGCAGAGCGCGTAGCGGTGACTAGACGGAGGGCGAAGCGTCCATGCACGGAACGATCATCCCATCGCTCGCGCTCGTCCTCGTCCTCAGCCTCGGCTCGCAGTGGCTTGCGCACCGCGTCCGGATCCCGTCGATCATCGTGCTGCTCGTGGTCGGATTCGTCTGCGGGCCGCTCACGGGGCTCGTCGACCCGGTGCGCGACTTCGGCTCCGGCTACAAGCCCCTGATCTCGCTCGCGGTCGCGCTCATTCTGTTCGAGGGCGGATTGACCCTCGACTTTCGACAGGTCCGGGAGGTCGCCAAGCCCGTGCGGCGGCTGATCGTCGTCGGGGCGCCCCTGGTCGGCGTCGCGACGGCACTCGCGGCGCGCCATGTCGCCGGGCTCTCCTGGCCGTCTTCGGCGGTGATCGGCGCGATCTTGGTGGTGACCGGGCCGACCGTGGTGGGTCCGCTGCTCCGGCAGGCCCGGCTGCAGGCGCGGCCCGCCGCGATCTTGCGGTGGGAGGC
Organism: bacterium; assembly: GCA_024742475.1. Classification (GTDB taxonomy): domain Bacteria; phylum Myxococcota_A; class Polyangia; order Nannocystales; family Nannocystaceae; genus CAJXVA01. Next base: position 58,696 of record JANSYI010000003.1, read on the forward strand.
CATCGTCAACGACGCCCTCGGGGCGCTGATGGCCGTGGTCGTCTACCAGGTTTTCTTGGTCCGCGAAGGCGCGACCGGCCCGGTGGCGCTGGCCTCGAGCGTCACGGGGGCGCTGGTCTTTGGCAGCGTGGGTGGAGTCCTCGCCGGCAAGGCGCTCGTCGCCTCGTTCGCCCGCGGGTGGGTGCCCGAGTACCTCAAGCTCCCCGCGACCGTGACCGTGGTCGTTGCGGTCTACGCGTCGGCCAACGCGGTGCTCGAGGAGTCGGGGCTGCTCGTGGTGACCGTCTTGGGCATGACTCTCGCCAACTCCCGGCTCGCGGTGCTCGACCAGCTGCGCCGGTTCAAGGAGACGTCCGCGACCATGCTCGTGGGCGTGCTGTTCATCGTGCTCACGGCCAGCCTCACGATGGCAGACGTCGCCCAGCTCGACCTGCGCATGCTGCTGTTCATCGTGCTGGTGCTGGTCGCGGTTCGTCCGGTGGCCCTGATGATCGCGTTGGCGGGAACCGACACGACGCGGTCCGAGCGGCTCCTCGTCGGCTGGATTGCGCCTCGAGGCATCGTCGCGGTCGCGATGGCGGGGCTCTTCGGTCGGGACCTGGCCGAGCACGGGGTCACCGACGGTCCACAGATGCTCACGCTCGCCTTCGGGGTGGTGGTCGCCTCGGTGGTCGCCCATGGCCTCTCCCTGTCTCCGCTCGCCCGGGCGCTGAGCTTGCGATCGACCGAGCGCCCCGGCGTCCTGCTGGTCGGAGGCTCGCCGATGACGACCGCGCTGGCCGCTCGGCTGCTCGAGCGCGACATCCCGGTCCTCGTCGCCGACTCGACCTACTCGAACCTCAGCGAGCCCCGTCTGCGGGGGATCCCGGTCTACTACGGCGAAGTGCTCTCGGAGGAGGCGCGACACGAGATCGACTTCGGCGTCTACTCGACCGTCGTGGCGTCGACCTCGAACCCCGAATACAACGCGCTGGTGTGCACGGACCTCGGCCCCGAGGTCGGCCGCGACCGCGTGTTCGAGTTTCGGGAGGCGCGGGAGGGGCCACCCCGTCATGATCTGAGCTTCACGCTCGGGGGGCGCGTATTCGCAGGGGCCAACCTCGACCAGGTGCTGCGCTGCCTCGGCTCGGGCTGGACGCTGCGTGCGACCGAGTTCACCGAGACGTTCGACGAGCAGGACTTCGCGACGACCTTCGACCGTCGGTCTCGACGTCTGCTGTGGCGCAGGGCCAATGGCAACCTCGAGGCCGCGGGCGAGTGGTCGGCGCCGGCGGGTCCTGGAGACGTCCTGTTTCATCTCGGCCCGCCGTCCCCGACGCAAGGCTGAGGCCCGTCGGCCTGGCCGAATACGGACGTCGGAGTCGCCGAAGCTGCGAGAGGCGCGGGTCGCCGAACGTGCGGGCCCCGAGCGGTGAAACCCGCCCCCATGCCCCGCCTCTCGCCCCTCACGCGGGTTTGCGCCCCTAGGAGACCGGGGCGCGCTACGGTGCGTGGTGTGAGCGACACGCCCCAGCCGTCGGTCTCCGCCGCCGACGCGCTTCGCACGCTTCCGCGGCCGGTGATGACCTTCGCCGCCGTACGCGATGAGGCGGGCGCGCTCGTGGACCTCCGCTGGGTGACGAGCAACGAGAAGGCCTGCGCGCTCGTGGGGCGGGAGGAATCCGCGCTCCTCGGGCGCCGTCTGCTCGAAGAAATGCCCGGCAACCGAGACAGCGGGCTCTTCGAGGCCTACGCCGCCGTGGTCGAGACCGGCACGCCGCATCGGCGAACGCTTCGCTACGACTACGACGGCTTCGACCATTGGTTCGAGATTCGAGCCGAGCGCGTCGGCGATGGCGTCGTGGTGTTGTTCGAGGACGTGACCGAGCGCCGCCGGGTCGAGGAGGAACGCGACCAGGCGCGGCGCCGGATGAACGAGGCGTTTCAGGGCGCGCCGTTTCCGGTGCTCCTGGTGCGTGCCGAGACGAAGACGCTGGTATCCGCCAACGACAGCGCGAGGTCCATTTTCACGAAGCCGTCCGCCACGCTCGGTGCGGTCGTGGACTTCTTCGACGCGCTCGTCGAGCCCGAGGCGGTCGCGAAGCTCATCGAGCGGGCTATCGCGTCGGGCGAGGTCGAGACCCTCTCCGAGCAGCGGTTTCGCGGCGCGAAGCGCTACACCAACCTCGTCGCCAAGCGCGTCGGGACGGGCGACCTCGTCGAGGTGATCGCCGCCGACGTCTCGGATCAGGTCACCGCACGAAAGGAAGCACAGCGGGCGAGCCGGCAGAAGAGCCAGGTCTTGGCGGTGCTCGGGCACGAGCTGCGCAATCCCCTGGGTGCGATGAGCACGGCGGTGGAGGTGCTCGGCGCGGTGGCCTCGTCCCCGCAGACCCTCGAGCGGGTCCGCGGGACGATGCGCCGCCAGATCGAGCTGTCGACCCAGCTGCTCGAGAACATTCTCGACGTCACTCGCATCGAGCACGGAAAACTCGCGCTCAACCCCGCGCGAGGGGACGTGTGCGAGGTGCTGCAGCGCGCGGTTGCAGACGTCCAGTTGCGGCAGACCAAGGACCTCGAGCTCGTCGAGACGTGGCCTGCCGAGCCGATCGAAGGGGTGTTCGACGCGACGCGCCTGTACCAGATCGGCGTGAACCTGGTCTCGAACGCCTTCAAATACACCCCGGCCGGCCGTGTCTGCGTCAGCCTGCGCGTGGAGGGTTCACACGCCGTGTTCGTGGTCGAGGACACCGGCCTGGGCATCCCCGAAGACCACCTCGAGTCGATCTTCGAGACGTTCGAGCAGGTCCACGCGAGCGATGGCCGTGAGGGCGGGCTCGGCTTGGGGTTGGCGCTCGTTGCAAAGCTCGCCCAGATGCACGACGGCGAGGTGAAGGCGTTCAGCGAAGGGGAGGGGAAGGGCAGCCGCTTCGTGTTGCGCCTCCCCCTGGCCGGATCCTGATTGCGCGCGGGCGGTCGCGCTCGCCTGTGACGCGCGCGCACGCATGCCCGGCGTCTGGCGGGCTGCGACCCAACGCCTGTGCGGTGGCAAGCCTCTTGCACTTCAGTGCGACATGCTCAAAGCAGCCATTGTTCTGTTCGTCCTTGCCATCGTCGCCGCCATCTTCGGGTTCGGGGGCATCGCCGCCAGCGCAGCGGGGCTGGGCAAGATCGCCTTCTTCGTCTTCTTGGTGCTCGCCATCCTCGGCTTCATTCGAAGCGCGATGAAGTAGGTGGACGGTTGCCCTGACGCCGGCGCAAACTAGTCCAGCCGCATGAACGCATGGATGTCGTCTTCGCTAGGGGATGCGCTGGCCGCAGGCGTCCCCGAACACGGCGCCGTGCGAGTGTGGGCGCACGCTGCTCGGCCTGGGTCGGCACGCGTTCGCGCCCTCGCCGATGGCAAAACCATCGCCGAAGCACCGCTGGAGTTCGCCGCCGAGTCGGGATGCACCGCCGCCGTCACCCTCCCGTGCCGCGGTGACACCGGCGGAAGTATTGCCCTGCAGCTCATCCGTGACGGGGAAATCTGTGCAACCGCGCGCGCACGCGTCTGCCCTGCGCCCGGGACGTGGGCCAACCAGCGGCTGAGCTTCGCCGTCACGTCCTGCCACCAGCCCTTCACCGACGAAGGCGCCCTCCACCCGGCCTCCATGTCCATGCTCGATGCGGCATGCACACAGGTCGAGACCGACGAGGTGCCGTTCATCTTGTTGATGGGCGATCAGCTCTACACCGACGCACCCGCGTCCCGTTCGCTGTTCGATGCTCGTTACGCCAAGACCCTGGGCGTGGACGACATCCTCGAGTGTTCGGCGGCGCGGGTGCGGGAGATCCTGCATCGCCGCTACGCCCGGTTCGCGGGCGCGCCGGGCTTTGCCCGCCTCTTGGGGTCGACCGCGACGCTGCCCATGCCCGATGACCACGAGTTCATCGACAACTTCGGGACCCATCCCGACCACGCCACACCGCGATGGCGAGCGTTTCGGGAGGGCGCGCTGGCGGCCTATCGCGACTGGCAAGGCGCCCGAGCGACGTTGAGCGAGCTGCCCGGCGCGTCGCTGGACTACAGCTTCACCTGGGGCCCGGTCGCCGTATACGGGCTCGACGTGCGCAGCAATCGAGTCACCGCCGATGGCCGCACTCGGCCGTACACGGACGAGCAGCTGAGCAACTTGCGTCGATTCCTCGAGGAGCATCGACGCTGGCCCGTGCTCGCGCTCATGGTGTCCATCCCGCTGGTGCATGCGTCCTCGGCCTGGACCGACGCGGCGACCTCGATGTTGCCCAAGGGCTCGGACGTGCACGAACGCTGGTCGCACGAGTCGTGCGTCGAGGCGCGTGACCGCCTGCTCGCAGCCATCGTGGAGCACTCCGCCGCCAACGCGCACCAGCGGGTCGTGCTGCTCGGCGGGGACGTGCACGCCGGGGCCGCGTACGAGGTCGACTTCGCGGAGGACGGCGTGCAGCTGCTTCAGCTGACCTCGAGCCCGCTGACCAACGAGGAGGGGTGGATCAACGCCAAGGCCGGTGAGTTGGCGGCTCGGGCGGTTTCCACCCTCGACCTCGCCGACGGACGCCATGCCGCCGTCACGCGGATGCGAGGCCTCGAGCCAGGGGTCGACCACAACCCCTTCGGCGGTCTGAACATGGGGCTGGTCGACATCGAGACCGACGCGCGCGGCGTGCCGACGGTCGGCTTTCGCCTGGTCAGCCATGACGGCGAAGGGCAACCCAAGACGGTCTTCGCGACCGGACCCCTGGGGCGACGCCCTGACCCCGACCGACGCATCCTGGGTCTACCGCCCTCGAAGCGCTGAGGTGGCATGCGGCGTGCACGGCAGGGGAGCATGAAGTCCTACCCCGCCATCCTCTTCTCCCTGCTGTGCGCTGCTGCCCTGACCGTTCAGATCGGCTGCGACAACGACGACGACGGCGTCGGCGTGATCGAAGAGCTTCAGATCGAAGGCTCGTGCAACGACTACTGCGAGCAGGCAAAGTCGTGTGACGATGGTGTCGACGTCGAAGCATGCGAAAACGATTGTTTCGATGCGATGTCGGACTGCCAAGCCGACGAGCAAGAAGAGGCGCTCAACGACATCGACAGCTGCAGCGAAGAAGCGTGCAGCGAGTTCGTGGGCTGCTCGATCGGCGCTGGACTCCAGTGCTCGTTTGGAGTCTGAACACGCCGCCCTGAGCGCCACCGCACAACTGGGCGTGCACCGCTCATGCCCCACACCGGAGCTGGCCGACCCGGCGAGAACGCAACCTACACCGGCCCCCGAAGGAACCCATGAAGACTCGAGCAATCACCATCATCACCCTCTCTTGGTTGAGCGCGACGGCGTGTGGCCCGAGCGACCGACCCGAAGCCGAAGACGTCGAGCGCATCGCCGAAAAGGCGGAGGACAAGACCGAGGCCGCCGCCGAGGCGGCACAACGCAAGGTCGACGCCCTGAAGGCACGCGCGGGCGAGAGCGTCGAAGACATGAAGGACGAGGCGGAGGACGCCTCCCGTGAGGTCCGCATGGACGTCGCGGCCGCGCGCGCGGAGTTCCGCAAGAACTCGCGGGCTCGCTTGAACGACCTCGAGCGAGGCGTCGACGCCCTCGAGGCGGACGCCAAGGAGGCCGGGCGCGAGCTCGACGCGGAAGTCGAAGAGGCACGTGCCGACGCGCGGGCTGCCGCCAAGGAGGTCGACGAAGCGACCGACGATGCGTGGCAAGGTGCCAAGGACGGGCTCGACAAGGCCCTCGCGCGGCTCCAATCCGCAATCAGCGACGCTCGCAAGTCGCTCGACGAGGAGCCCGCGTCGTGATCCGCGGTCGTCTCCGATCCCTGCTCGCCGCGGGCATGCTCGTCGCGCTGCTGCCCAGCTGCGCTCGCATCATGCACCCCGAGCGCGTCGGCAACCGCTCGGGCACCGTCGATGTCGGCCCGCTGGTCATCGACCTCCTGCTGTTCATCCCCGGCCTCATCCCCGGCGTGATTGCGATCGCGGTCGACTTCGGCACCGGGGCGATCTACGTGCGCAACGACGCCGCCAGCCTCGAAGACTCGGGCCTGCGGCTCGAGCTCGCCGGTGACGCCGTGGACGGCTACGAAGTCTTGGTCCTCGATGACGTCGGCACCGTGGTCGCCCGGGGCGGTATCGACCCGCACGACGTCGCTTCTGGGGCGATGCTGACGCTCCAACCCGTGACCCAGCCCTTCGAGGACGCGGTCGTCCCCGGCGACACGCTCGCCGCTCGCTGACCGCGCGAAGCCCTGTGCGCGCGGGCGCACCCGAGCCGCCGCGCGCGCGCAGGTCCCCTCATCTCGGCCGAAGACCCGCTCTGACGGGCTCCTGAGCGTCGGCACGAACCATGCACTGACTGCGTGCATGGATCTCCAAGGCCCTCACGCTCAGTCCAACGAAACCCGAAAGCTGCCGCAAATCTCCGATGCTCGCGCGCGCTCGAAGGACATCGCCGTCCTCAACGGCTTGCTGCGCGGGGAGCTCTCGGCGGTGGAGACGTACACACAGTGCATCGAACGTCTCGACGACGGCGACGTCGAGCGGACGCTTCGAGAACTCCGTCGTTCCCACGAAATCCGGTGCGACCTCATCCGCACCCGCGTCGAGCTGCTCGGAGGCACCGCCGACTCGCACTCCGGTGTGTGGGGCGCCATCGCGGGCGTGCTCGAAGGCGGCGCCACGCTCATCGGTGAGAAGGCGGCCCTGCGCTTGCTCGAGGAGGGCGAGCTGCACGGCATTCGGCACTACGACCAGCTCGGCGAGATGAGCTCGGCGACCCGCACGTTCATCTTCAACGAGCTGCTCCCCGAGCAGGAGCGGACGACCGCGACGCTTCGAAGCCTCCGCAAGCGGTTCGAGTAGGCGGGATTCGACGATGGCCAACACCTTCGCCCCACCCCCACATTCCCACGCCGCGAGCGGAGACGAGCGCCGCGTCGGCCTCGAGGTCGAGCTCAGCGGCTTGGGCGTCGCCGAGCTCGCCGAGATCGTCGCCACGACCCTCGATGGGCGCGTCGAGGAACCCTCGGAGCCCACGCCGACGTGCCTGCAGGTCGAGACGTCGTTTGGACCCTTTCGCATCGAGCTCGACTCCGATTACTTCAAGAACCGCCGCTACCTCGACCTGCTCGAGCGGGTCGGGGTGACCGACGACGGGCTGGTGGCCAAGATCGAGGCGCAGGCCATCTCCGTGGCGTCCGAGCTCGTGCCCGTCGAGCTCGTCTCGCCTCCGATCCCATGGAGCGAGCTCGAGACGCTCGAGCCACTGTGGCCCGAGATTCACGCACGAGGCGGGCTCGGAACGCACGACGCGTTCCGTTTTGCGTTTGGCCTGCACCTCAACCCCGAGGTCCCCGAACCCCACGACGCGGCCTGCATCCTCCCGCACTTGCAGGCGTTCCTGTTGCTCGAGCCGTGGCTGCTCGACGTCGAGGACGTGGACTGGTCGCGACGCGTGACGCCGTACATCGACGGGTTTCCCGCCGAATACGCTGCGCTGTGTCTCGCCCCCGACTATGCGCCCACGCTCGACGTGCTCATCGAGGACTACCTTCGGCACTCGCCGACGAGGAACCGAGTCTTCGACCTCCTGCCGCTGTTCGAGCACGTGCGCCCCGGATGCCTCGAGGGCAAGGGCGTCGAGGGGGCCCACCTCGTCTCGGCCCGTCCGACCTTCCATTACCGGCTTCCCAACAGCGAGGTCGGCCAGCAAGGGTGGTCACCCGCCTCGGCGTGGTCGAACTGGGTCGAGGTGGAGCGGCTCGCCGTCGACGACGCCCAGCGCAGACAGCTGGCGACCGAGTATCTCGCGAGCCATGCCTCCTCGCCGCTGTCGCGGGTGATCGACTTCATCGCCGGCGCCTCGGGACCCGCTGGGGGTGCTCGATGAAGCCGCGCATTGGCGTGTCCGGCCCGGACTTCGGCGGGGCCATCGCGTGGGTGTTCACGTGGTTGGCGATCATGCGCGCGGGTGGCCGCGCCGTTCGACTCACGCCGCGCCGCCGCAGCACGCTCGCGGGACTCGACGGCTTGGTCGTGGGCGGAGGTGTGGACATCGCGGAGACGCTGCCCACCGCCGAGGAGCCCGCGAAGGGCCAGTCGTGGCTCTCCCGGCTGGCGTTTCGCCTCGTCGCACCGTTTTGGTCGCTGCTGCGGCGTCTGGCAACCTTCCGGGACCGGCCCTCGGGTGATCTCGCCCGGGACGCCCTCGAGGTTCGGCTCCTGCGGAGCGCCCGCGAGGAGGGCATCCCAACGCTGGGGATCTGCCGCGGCTCGCAGCTCATGGCGCGGGTCGAAGACGGGTCGCTGGCCAAGGACGTGGGCGCGGGTCACCCCGACCGCCCCGTCCTGTGGACGCCGCTGCCCTCGCGCGCCGTGAAGATCGACCCCGACTCGAGGCTGCACGACATCGTCGGGGCGTCGCGGACGACGGTGAACTCCCTGCATCGCCACGCCGTCGAGTGCGTCCCGCCGCCCCTGAGGCCCGTGGCGTGGGAGCAACAGCACCCCATCGTCCAGGCGATCGAGGCCACCGACAGGCCGTTTTGGATCGGTGTGCAGTGGCACCCGGAGTATCTGGTCTTCGATCGCTGCCAGCAGAACCTCTTCCGCAGGCTGGTGCTCGAGGCCCAGGCCCACACCTCGAACCTCGTCTGCGCTTCGCCGGTTGCAAGTCGGCCTTGACGACGCAGGTCTTTGGCATGAAAGCGCTACACCACCGCGTCGCTCTCGTCGCTTGCCTCCTCGCGAGCGGCGCGTGTCACCGGGACACGCTCGGGTCGCCGGAGGTGCCCGAGGAGATCCGCGAGCAAGACCCCGGCCCCGCCACCGCCCCGGCTCCGCAGACGGCCCCCGCGGCGGCACCGGACGAGGCCTCCGTGGATCTCACGCCCCACGGCCTCGAGGCCACCTTGCGCGCCGACGGTGAGGTCGAAGCCAGCGCGACGCCCGAGGGCGTGCGCCTGCGCGCTGGAGAGGATTTCGACATGATCGTCGCGCGCGGCAGCCTCGACATGACCGGTGAGCGGGAGGAGCTCGTGCGCGAGTACGGCGCGAGATTCGAGAGATTCCTCATCGATTCGTCCGAGGTCGTCGCGTGGGAAATCTCCGCACCTGCGGGCTCGACCTACCACTTCTTCGCGTCGTTCGAAGGCGAGCCGCTGTCGCATCACTGCCGCAGTGCGCCCGAAGGCACGGCGTCCCCGCAGCTCGTCGACGCGATGGTTCGCGTATGCCGCAGCGTGCAGGCCAAAAAATGACCCCACTTCTTGCCTTGGCTCGGGTATGACCAAGGCTACCGGCGAGCCGCCGCGCGCGGCCCCAGAAAACGAGATCATCATGAACAAACTTGTCATCGCGACCATCCTCTCCGCCGCACTCCTTCCCGCCTGCTCGAAGGACAAGGCGAACGCCACCGCAACGCCCGGTGCTGCCGACGCGTCCGCCATTGGCGACGACGCCGCCGCTGGCGCCGCGTCCGACGAAGATGAAGCCTCCGCGTTCGCGTCCGAGGACGACGACGCCGCCGCTGCTGCTGCAGACGGCGAAGGCGCCGAGGCGGAAGCTTCCGTCGAAGATCCCGAGTAGTCCGGAATCGTCATTCGCTCCCTCCGGGAGCACGAAAAAGAGGTTGGAGCAGCGCGCTCCAACCTCTTTTTTCGTCATTTGATTCGCCGTGTGGTTGGCGAGGCGGCCTAGTCCACGGTGTCGTCGTCGTCGCGCACCGTCGCCTCGGCCGAGTCGCCGTCATCACCAACGGCCGCGGCGCTGCCATCTTCTTCGAGGGCTTCGGCCCGGGCTTCGCCGTCGTTGCTGGCCTCGGCCGCGACGCCTTGCCCTTGCACGGTCGCCTCGACGTCGTCGGGGCTGGAGGTCGCCTGCGCGGTGTCCTTGCTGCAGGCCGAGCCGAGCATGGTGAAGGCGGTCATGGTGGTGAGGAGGATCTTGGTTCGTTTCATCGTCTGTCCTTATTCGTTCGAAGGGTCGGAGGGAGTCTCCGTCATGGCTTCTGCACTCGCATCGTCGTGGCTAGCCTCCACTTCGGAGGCCTGAGGTGACACCTCGACGCTGACCTCGGCGTCCTCGCCCTCGGAGCGTCCGTGGGCCTCGGAAGGCGCCGCGGTGGCCGACGCGGTGGTGGGCTTGCAGGCCGAAGCCCCGAGCAGCAAGAGGAGCGCAAGGAGGCGCTGGGGTGCCAACTGAAGAGGGTGCATCCACGTCGGCGTAGTGACCGATGACGCGGCGGTCAAGGTGGTCTCGAGAAACTACGCGGGGTGGGCCAGACCGCGCACTGCGGCGACCAGACGGGCGCTGACGCTCACCTTGGGCCGCACTGCACCCTCTCACCGCGCGAACATGTACTGGCACGGCACGTGCACAACACTCGTGCATGAAGCTTTCCACCCTCTTGATCGCCACCGCCGCCCTCATGCTCCCCGCCTGCTCGTCCGTCTCCAAGGACAAGGGCTCCGATGATCCCGAGAGCTTCCAACCCAGCGCACGCGCGGAGCTCGACCCCTCGCCGACGCCCTTCGAGCCGATGAACGCGACGCCCGCGGAGATGAACGAGATGGACCCCGACCCGGCCCCGCAAAAGGCCGTCTACACCGACCGGGACCCCTTCATCGAACCCACGCTCAGCGCCGCATGCGGCTGGACGAAGCCGACCATCTACTTCTCGACCGACTCTTCGCGGGTGGGCCTCGTGGGCGACATCAAGGTCGACCTGCTGGCCACCTGCCTGACGCACGAGCCCCTCGCGGGCGACCCGATCGTCATCACCGGATACGCCGACGAGCGAGGTGACGACGCCTACAACCGCGCGCTGGGGCTTCGCCGAGCGAACGCCGTCAAGGCCGACCTCGTCGCCGCTGGCGTGCCCGCCTCGCGCATCGAGACCTACTCCAAGGGCGAGTACTTCGTCGATGAAGACGGAGAGCTCCAGGACGACCGCCGCGTCGTCATCAAGCTCGACAAGTAGACCTCACACCCTAGACACCCGAAAGGACCATCACGATGAACACCAACGACATTCTCCGCCAGTTTGGACTCGAAACCCGCAAGACCGCCAAGGACTTCGCGCTGCCCGCCATCGGCGTGCTCGGTGCGGGCGCGGCAATCGGTGCCGGACTCACCCTCTTGTTCGCGCCCAAGTCGGGCAAAGCGATTCGCAGCGACATCAAGGACGCCGCCGCGGGGCTCAAGGACAAGGCCGTCACGGTCAAAGACGGCCTCACCAGCCGCTTCTCTCGCGCAATCGATCCCGAAGAGATGACCCGCGACGACCTCTACGACGAGGCACGTGCGCGCGACATCCCGGGTCGCTCGGAGATGACGAAGCAAGAGCTGCTCGAGGCGGTCAAAGCCTCCTAGCGCTTGCCATCGACGCGCCGCCGAAGGACGCTCGAAGACGTATGAATCAGCCACACTCCGCTCCCGCCGACCTTGCCGACGACGCCCACGAGGCGCCTCACGGCGACGACGAATCCGCAGGTGACTTCGACCCGAGCGTGCTTCATGACGCCCGCGACCAGGCGCTCGCCGCCATGGACGTGGCGCGCGAGTGGATCGTCGCCAACCCGGCCAAGGCGCTCGGCGTCGCGGTCGGGGCCGGGTTCCTTCTCGGACGGGTGATGCGACGATGAGCGAGTCCAAGCCGGAACCATCCGACTTCGAGCTCGCGGCCGCGCATGCGGCCAACGGCGTGTACAAGGCCGTCGCCGAGCACCCCCTGGCGACCGTCGCCGCGGGCGCGGGCGTGGGCTACGTGCTCGCGGCGGGCGTGCCTTCGTGGCTCGTCCGCGCAGGTGCGACGGTTGCCCTGCGCACCGTCACGCGCGAGGTCATTCGCGCCGCCGTCGAGACGGTCAAGCGGGCCGACGACGCTGCCGAGGCGGCAGATCACATCGTGGACGTGGACGGATGACTTGAACGCCGCCCCGGGTGCGTCAGGCCGTGGGTCCATGCCCTCGAATACCGCCTCCGTCGTCGTGTCCGCCCTCGAAGCCGAGGGCGTCGATCGCATCTTCGGCGTTCCCGGCGAAGAAAACCTGGCCTTTCTCGAAGCGCTGCGTAGCTCCCCCATCGAAGTCGTCCTCACCCGGCACGAACAACACGCCGCCTTCCTTGCCGCAAACCTCGGCCGCCTCACGGGCACGCCGGGCGTTTGCTTTTCTACGTTGGGCCCCGGCGCGACCAACCTGGCCACGGGGCTCGCCTATGCGCAGACCGGGCGCATGCCCCTGGTCGCGATCACGGGCCAGAAGAAGCTTCGCGGCAACGATGAGGGGGAGTTCCAGCAGGTGCGCGTCGTCGAGTCGATGCGACCGCTCGTCCACCGCGCCGAGACGATCATCGATGGAGCCGACGCGCTCCATCTGGTCCGCCGCGCGTTCCGGGACGCATCCCAGGGGGCGGCGTGCCTGCTCGAGCTCCCCCAAGATGTCGCCTTGGAGCCCCGCGACGCGATGGACGTGCCCGCGCCGTGCAAGCCCACGCTGGGGCCCGCGCCGCGCGAAGCCGTCGGGGCGGCAGCGGATCTGCTGTCGTCGGCCGAGCTGCCGCTGCTGCTGCTCGGGGCCGGTGCCAACAACGCGCGCGTCGGCCAGGCGGCGTCGAGCCTCTGTGCAGCCACGGGGTTGTTCGCGATCACCACGCAGATGGGCAAAGGCGCCCTGAGTGCGTCGGACGAGCCGCATCTCGCCACGATCGGGGTGCACACCAAGGACTACGTGCACGCTGCGCTCGAGCGCGCCGACGTCGTGATGACCGTCGGGTACGACGTCTCGGAGCACCCACCCGAAGAATGGAACGTCGGCAGATCCAAGGCGCTCATCCATCTCGACCGTCGCCAGGCGCGGGTGCACCGGGGCTACCTGCCCTCCGTCGAGCTGCTCGGCGACGTGCCGGCCACGCTGGAGGCGCTGCGTCGGGCCATCAAGCCGCGGACCCCTGATGCCCAGCTGGCCGCGCTGCGCGGGCAGATCCCTCAGTGGCTGGCGGCGGAAGCCGAAGCCGAGGGCCCTGCCGGCCCCGGTCGCATCGTCCGCGCGGTTCGGCGTGGCGTCAGGGCCGAGGACGTCGTGGCCCTCGACAATGGCCTGTACAAGATCTTCTTCGCCCGGGCGTTCCCGGCGATGGGCCCTCAGCGCCTGCTGCTCGACAACGCGCTAGCGACGATGGGCGCCGGGCTCGCGACCGCGATGGCTGCCGCGCAGGTCGAGCCCAACCGCTTCGTCGTGGCGGTCTGCGGGGACGGGGGCTTGATGATGAACGTACAAGAGCTCGAGACGCTCGCGCGCACCGGGGCCTCGGTCTGCGTCGTCGTTCTGGTCGACGACGCCTTCGGGTTCATTCAATGGGAGCAACGAGACCGCGAGCTGGGCGAGTACTCGCTCACGTTCGACAACCCCGACTTCGTACGCCTGGCCGAAGCGTTTGGCATCCACGGCGTGGCCGTCGAGGACGCGGCGGGGCTCGAGGCGGCGCTGCGTGAGGCGAAGCACCGCGGCGGACCGTCGCTCATCCGGTGCCCCATCGAGTACCCCGAGTCCGCGCCCTTCGAGTCGGCGCTGCACGAGATCGCCGAGCGCGAGATCTTCGCGTCGAAGTGAACAGGGGGGGCTTGGCGGGAGCGCTGCGCAGGCTAGGCCGTCGGCAATGAAGTCCCTGGCCTCGATCAACCCTGCGACCGGAGCGTCGATCCGCGAGTACCCCATCCACACCGACGCGGAGGTCGAGGCAACGCTGGCACTGACCCACCGCGCCTCCCGAGCGTGGGCGCAGCGAAGCCTCGACGCGCGCTGCCAGGTGCTTCGCCGATGCGCCGGGTTGCTCGAGGAGCGTTCGCGTGCGCTTGCGGAGGTGATGGCCGACGAGATGGGCAAGCCGATCTGCGACGGGATCGCCGAGGCCGAGAAGTGCGCGTGGGTTTGCAACTACTACGCCGAGCACGCCGCCGAGTTCCTCGCCCGTACCGACGTGGACGCCCAGGGGGGCCGCAGCTACGTCGCCTATCGCCCACTGGGCATCGTCCTGGCCGTGATGCCGTGGAACTACCCCCTGTGGCAGGTCTTTCGCGCCGCAGCGCCCTCGCTCGCGCTCGGCAACGGGGTGGTGCTCAAGCACGCCTCCAACGTCACCGGTTGCGGCCTCGCCATCGAGGCGCTGCTGCGAGACGCAGGCGTAGATGGTGCCTTTGCGTTCCTCAAGATCGACTCGTCGTCGGTGAAGCGAGTCATCGAAGACGACCGCATCGCAGCCGTCACCGTGACGGGCAGCGTCGGGGCGGGCAGGGCGGTCGCCAAGCTGGCCGGCGGCGCGCTCAAGAAGTGTGTGCTCGAGCTCGGCGGCGCGGATCCCTACCTCGTACTCGAGGACGCTGACGTCGAGCTCGCTGCCAAGGCGTGTGCCCAGGGTCGCTTGGTCAACAACGGGCAGAGCTGCATCGCAGCCAAGCGGATGATCGTGCACCGCTCGATCGTCGGGCCGTTCACCGAGGCACTGGTCAGCGAGTTCGAGTCGCGCCGCGTCGGCGATCCCCGCAGCGAGGACACGCAGCTGGGGCCCATGGCGCGCGTCGACCTACGGGACGAGCTGGCCGGGCTCGTCAGGGCGAGCACCGCGCTGGGTGCCCGCACCGTGTGTGGGGGTGAGGTGCCCGACCGCGAGGGCGCGTGGTTTCCCCCCACGGTCCTCGATGGTGTCGACGCAACCATGGCGGTCGCGCGGGAGGAGACCTTCGGTCCCGTGGCGCCGATCATGACGGTCGATGGTGAGGACGAGGCGGTGATGCTCGCCAACGGCTCACCCTTCGGGCTGGCGTCCGCCGTGTTCTCGTCCAACATCGAGCGCGCCGAGACCCTCGGTCGCGAGCGCCTCGAGGCGGGCGCCTGCTTCATCAACCGTGCGGCGAGCTCCGACCCACGGCTGCCCTTTGGGGGGATCAAGGACTCCGGCTTCGGGCGAGAGCTGGGGATCTGGGGGATTCGCGAGTTCGCCAACACCAAAGCGGTGGTGGTGGACTGAGCGCCGGATCACCGGCGGACTTCGACGGTGACCCGGCGTTCGGAGACTTCGGGTGCGCCGCAGTCGGCCGTGTGCGTGCGCGCGTCGGTGTGCAGGCGCCGCGTGTCGACCCCGAGCGTGACGAGCTCGTCTCGCACCGCGTTGGCGCGGCGCAGCGCCAGCTCGTGGTCCTCACCCCGGGCCCCTCCGGGGTCTGCGTGCCCCACGATCATCAACGCGGCGGATGCGAGCGGGGCGCGCCCGAGGCAGTCGGCGAGCGCCTGCGCCTTGCGCCGACCTCGCGGTCCCAGCGTCGCGTCGGCGCGAGCGAAGTAGAACGCGTCGCTGTCTTGCCCGCATGCGTCTGCGAGGGCAGAGCGCCCATCGCCGGGCCCGGAGTCCGAACCCTGCGCAGCGGAGCGAGAGAGGGAGGCCCTCGCTGGGCAATCCCCGTCCCCTTGGGCCACCGTGGACATCGGCCGGTTGCACGCGGCCACCGCGAGCAAGGTCGCAGGCAGGGCGAGGCGTCGGAGGGCGTCGAAGGGCCGAAGCATCTCAGCTCGCTCGTCGGATCAGCTTGCTCAGCTGGGTGTACGTGAACTCCTGTTGGGGGCGCAGGTGCTCCTGCACGAACGCTCTGGTCGTAGGCTCGAGCGCGGGCAGGTCGTCGTATTGCTGTTTGCCGTGCTTCTCGCCCGCTTCGAGCGCCTCGAGGGCTGTTCGGTCGCTGATGAGCGTTGCCCCACCTTCGACGAGCCGCGCAAAGACACCCCAGGCGCCCGACTCCTCGCTCGGTTCCCCGCCGAGCAAGAGGATGTGGTTGTGCAGCTGCTCGGCGCGAAGCTGATGCGACGCGCGCAGCGAGCTCAGCGTCTCGGCGACCGCACCGTCGACACGGTCGAGCGCCTGGTCGTAGGTTTCGACCGCCGCCAGCTCGCCCCGCAGCAGCTTGTCGAGCGCCTCGATCTCGTGCTCATAGGTCTGCGCCGGCGTCTCGTCGCCCGGAGGAGGGACGACGAGCGTTGGAAACGCCGAGCGGCTCGCGAGGTCGCTGCCGACGCTGCGCTGAAACAGTCGCCCGATGGTGGAGAGCTGGCGGGAACCCGTGACGACCATCGTCGCGCCGAGATGCTGCGCCGCGCCCTCGAGCGCGGTCACGATGTCGCCCGCCTCGAGCCTCAGTGGGTGCTCGACGCCGTTGTCCCGCATCCACGCTTCGATGGTGGCTCGCGCGTGGCGTTGAAAACTCTCGTGCGAGTTCAATGCGGTCGGCGCCGAGGGGAACGTGCCGTGTGGTGTGGCCATGAAGTGGGCGATGTCGGGGATGACGTGAACGCACTCGATGGGAAGGTCGAACTGCTGGCCGAGCGTTTCGGCGAACCGCAGCGCAGCCAGGGCATTGTCCGTCGCCGTCACGCCCACGACGATCGGCCCCGCGTTGGCGTCGGGCTCGTAGTCGGGGGGAATGATGAAGACCGGGTCGTCGACGGCCCGCAGGACGCGACGCGCCACCGAGCCGAGGGAGGAGAGCGACCAGCCATCAGATGGTTGGTTGCGGCCGAGGACCATGCCGCGGACCGACCGCGGCGTGGCTTCACGCAGGAGGCTCTCGACCGCGGAGTCGTTCTGGAGCACGCGGACGTCGTCGAAGGCCTCGCGCACGTCGAGCGCGTGCAGGGACGCTGCGGTCGACAGGCGCGCCCGCTCCCTGGGCGACCCGAGGCCGGGGTGCTCGTCGCGAAACTCGCTCACCTCCCCGACGTGCACCGCGGTCAGGTGCGGGGTGTGTTTCGCCCGGGCTGACATCCACGCGGCCCATCGAGCGGCACCGTGGCTACGAGAGGTCAGGTCCAGTCCAACGATCCAACGGGAGGGAGTGCTCATGGCAGTCGGGCTAGCCAACGGGCACCGGTGCGCAACCCGTGCGGCACCGTCACAGCCTGTGCACGTGCGCACGGTCGCTCGCGAGCGGTGGCGGCCCGGCGGTGTTCATCCATATGAAACCGTTCGATTTATTGCCTTGGCGCGAACCTGGCTTGTTAGGGCGGTGATGAACGCCTCCGCGACGACCTCCACCGACATGACCGCCTACCTCGACTCCGCGGGCGCGTACGGACGCTGGACGCGGGAGGAAGAACACGAAGCCGCGACGGCGCTGGTCGAGGCGCGACGTCAGTGCTGGGACGCCGCGCTCCGGGTCCGCAGCCGGGTCCGCAAGCTGCTCTCGACAGAGATCGACGAGGCGCTGTGGGGCGCGGGCGCCGACCGTGCGGCACTGCTCGCGGCGCTCGATGCCGCGGACCCCGAGCGCGAAACGCTGCGCCGCCTCCTCGAGGCCCGGTCGCTCGGCCATCGGACGCGACAGAACATCGAGCGCGCGCAGGCTCGCTACCTTCGGCTTCGCAACCGCTTCGTCTGTCACAACCTTCGGCTCGTCGTCTCCATCGCGGGTCGGCTTGGTCGCTTCCACATGTCACTCGCGGACAGGGTGCAGGAGGGCAACTTCGGGCTGCTCAAGGCGATCGACCGCTTCGACCCCGAGCGCGGGACTCGTTTCTCCACCTACGCCGGCTGGTGGATCCGTCACACGGTCACGCGCGCCCTGATGAACCACGGGCGGACCGTCCGCGTCCCGGGGCACCTGCATGTCGCGTTCACCAAGGTTCGCCGCGTTCGGCCGGCCCTTGCCGCGCAGCTCGGCCGCGCGCCCACCGACCAAGAGCTGTCCGAGCACACCGGCGTCCCCGTCGAGCGGGTGTCGGCCGCCGTGCAGGCCATGGAGGCGCGCGCGGTCACCCTCGACTCTCCGCAGGGCGAGCAGCGCACGCTGGGCGACATGCTGGCCGACCCCCGGGTCGAGGAGTGGACCGACCGCGTCGAAGAGTCGGTCGACGTCCCGCTCGCGACGAAGGCGCTCGAGGTGCTCGACGCGAAGGCGCGGCGGATCCTGCAACATCGCTACGGGCTCGAGGGCGCCGAGACCAAGACGCTGCGCGAGCTCGGAGCCGACTACGGCGTCTCGCGCGAGCGGATCCGGCAGCTCCAGGTGCGTGCGACCCAGCGGCTGCGCACCGAGATGGAGCGCTCGGCGGTGCCGTCGGTGGCGCTCTGATTGACGGCGACGATCAGTCCTCCGCGCACCGGCAGACGAGGTCGATCCCCGGCAGCCCCGTGCAGGCGCACGTCGACCCGGGACAGCATTCGTCGTTGTCTTCGCTGCAACGGGTCGGACTGTTCGCGGCGATGCACAGCTCGCAATCGTTCGTGTCGTATGTGCACTCCTTCGTGCATCCGAGCTCGCCACCGACGAAATAGCCGCGCGCAACCTCCTCGCATGAGCGCGCCACCGGCATCCCCGGCTCGCAGTCCTCGGGCGGCTCCACGACGCTGTCGCCGCACTCGGGGGGCTCGGAGCACGTCGAGATGTCGTAGATGCAATCCTCGTTGCACATCGCGTCCGTGTCTCCCGCGTTGAAGGCGGTGCACGGAACGCTGCCGTCCTCGCACTGCTCTGGAGGCTCGACGATGCCGTTTCCGCAGGCCGGTCCGCTGGGACCCCCGCTCGATTCATCGCCGGTCTCGGGCCCGTCGGTGGGCGACCCCGTGGCGCTGCCGGTCGGGTCGGCGCTCGTCGTGGAGGTGACCGAGGCCGAGGTCGCGGCCTGGGTTACGCTCGAGGTGCCAGATCCGTCCGCACCCGTCGACGAGGCCGAGGCCGCGGCGCCGACGCTGCAGCTTGGCGTGGGCGCCTCGTCGACGCACCCGTCGTTCTGCTCGACGCACACGTTGCAGTACATCTGAGCACCGCCACGCTCCACGCAGGTGACATCGCCGTCCTGGTTGCCACAGTGGGACGCGTTGAGGCGCAGACACGACCCTGTGAGCGGGGCCATGAGCACAAAGGACAAAAAAAGGCGAGCAGAACGATCCACGCGAGGCGATGCACCGTAGCATAGGGGCGTGGGCGTGCAGGCCCACCAGAGCATGGCTTCAACCCCCGAAGAGTCCGCTTCGCTCGTTGGAGAGACGTACGACCCCGGCACTGTGCTGGCGGAGCGCTACCGTGTCGTGCGCGCCCTTGGAGAGGGCGGCATGGGCCAGGTCTACGAGTGCGTGCACGTCGAGGTCGGCCGCAGGGTGGCCCTCAAGGTGCTGCAACCGTGGCTTGCCGACCACGCCGTCGGAAAGCGGCTTCGCGCCGAGGCTCGGGCAGCGAGCGCCGCCGGCCACCCCAACATCGTCGAGGTGTTCGACGCGGGCCGCCTCGACGACGGCCGCCCGTTCTTGGCGATGGAGTACTTGGACGGTCGCACCCTGCTCGATTTCATCCGCGCCTGCGGGCGCCTGAGTCTGCACGATCTGATCGAGGTTGGCGCGCAGGTGGCACGAGGGCTTCACGCGGCCCACCTCGCCGGGATCATTCACCGCGACCTCAAGCCCGAAAACGTCATGCTCGTCGAGCGCGACGGGACGCGCGTGGTCAAGGTCGTCGACTTCGGTATCGCGTTCGAGGTGACCGACGGCAAGCGCGTGACGCGGGAAGGCATGGCGGTAGGCACCCCGCAATACATGGCGCCCGAGCAGGTGCTCGGCGCCGCGGGTACACCCTCCTTCGACATCTACTCGCTCGGCGTCCTGCTCTTCGAGATGTGGACCGGCCAGACCCCGTTCGAGGAGGGGACCTCGGCCGAGATCCTCGAGGCCAAGATGCAAAAGACGGTGCCGCGGGTGGAGGATTGGAGGCCGGATACGCCGGCGTGGCTCGCAGGGCTCCTTGCCGAGTGCTTCGCCTACGCGCCACAGGAGAGACCCGAGTCCGCGCTGATCGTCGCGCAGCGGCTCGAGGCGGGGATGACCTCGGTCGTCGTGGTGCCCTCGACCGCGCCCACGGCCACGATGGAGATTCCCGCACCCCGGCGGGGGGGCGTGCTCTGGGTGGGCCTGGCCGCGGGCGCCGCGGCCGCGACCGTGGCGGTCATGTGGGTCACACGCCCGGAGCCGTCGTCGATGCGCGCGGGCATGCAGCTCTCGGTTCCCGCCACCGTGCAGCCATGGACGCCGCCGGAGCCACCCGTCGATCCGGAGCCTGCCCCGGAGCTTCCACCCTCGCCCGAACCGCTGGAACCGCGAGAGGAGCCAGATCCGCCGCAGAAGACCAGGCCACCGAAGGTGCGGACCCCCCAGGAGCCTCTGCCCGACATCGCTGCGGATCCGCCCACGCCCGCCGTCGCCAAGCCGAAGCCGAAGCCGAAGCCCAAGGCGCCGCAGGTCAACTGCGACGGCGTCGAGAAGCGCGCCCGGCAGGCCCGCGGCAAGCACCTGTGGCAGCCGGTCCTCGAGGAGGTGCAGAAGAAGCGCTGCTGGGCGAGCGCGGCCGAGCGGACCAAGCTCCACGTGCTCGCGCTCAAGGAACTCGGGCGGTTCGAGTCCTGTGCGAAGGTGGCGGCGGGGAGCCGGGACCCGGAGATTCAGTCATGGAAGCGCTTGTGCGAGAAACGAGCCGAGGGATGAGGTGGACCGCGAGCGTTGCGGTCGCAGCCATGCTCGCGACCAGTCCGCGTGTTGCCGCGGCGGAGCCGTCGACCTCCGCCGCCGCCCGCCTCGAGGTCGACACCAGTGAGCTCGGAGGCATCGGCCCCGTGCTCAAGGAGCGGCTGCTCGAACGCGGCGCCCAGGTGTTGCGCGACGGGGAAATCTCGAGCGGCGGTCCGACCGACCCGATCGTGCGCGTCACGGTGAAAGAGCTCGGTGGTGAAGACCCGGGCTTCGACTACGAGATCCGCTTGGTGGCCAACTCCAGCGATGACGGCGCGTCGTGGTCGGAGCGCTGCACGCTGTGCACCGAGGCGGAGCTGGTCGATGCGGTGGCGGCCGAGCTCGACAAGGTCGCGGGCTCGATCCGCGCGCTCGATCCGCAGGAGCCCGAGCCGCCGCCGCCGGTCATCGAGCCCACGGTCGAGCCGGGCCCGCAGCCCACGGACGACCCCGGCCTGCCGACGAAGGCCAAGGTGGGCATCGGCGTGCTGGCCGTCGGCGTCGTCGCTGCGGGCGTCGGGGTCGGTCTGATCCTCGCGCCCGCGCGACCGCTGCCGGGCGACCCGCTGCAGGAGCGGTACACGCAGCCTCCAGGGTTCGCGACCGTCGCGGTCGGCGGCGCGGCCGTGGTCGCGGGGGCGGTACTGCTGGGCCTGGGGCTGCGCGAGCGCAAGGGGGCGCGCAGCAGCGCCCGGCTGAGCCCCGGCGGGCTGACCTTGCGGTTCTGAGCGCGCGTCCCGGCTAGTGTGCGCCGACCTCGGTCGGCCATGCGATCGTGAACGTGCTGCCGCGACCCGGTTCGGACTCCACGCTGATCGTGCCGCCGTGGAGCTGCATGATCTTCTTGCAGGTGGCCAGGCCCAGCCCCGTGCCCTCGATATCGCGGCCGACGGCGCGCTGCAGGGGCCCGAAGACCCGTTCATGCTCGCTCGCGGGGATCCCGGTGCCGTTGTCGGCGACATGCACCATGTAACGTCCGCCTTCGACGTGCCCGCGGACTTCGACCGCAGGCGGCTTCTCGGCACGATACTTCACCGCGTTCTTCAACAGGTTTTGCAAGACCTGCTCGAGCAGCGACGCGTCCGCGGTGACGTGCGGCAGCGTGCCCCGGCGAAAGCTGCTCCCCTCGGGCGCCTCGGCGCGGACCAGGTCGAAGGTCGTGTCGACCAGCGCGTTGAGGTCGAATGACGAGAGCGACAGTGGATCCTCGCCCACGAGCGTGTGGCGGTGAATGGCGACGATGAGTCCGCCGAGTCGCTCGGCGGCGGCCTCGAGGAAGCGCAGCTGCTCATCGAGCGTCGCCAGGTCTCCCTCTTCGAGCGACTCCCGGGCCATGCGGGCAAACACCTCGATCTGCCGCGCGGGCGCCCGGAGGTCGTGCGCAGCGACGTGGGAGAACGTCTCGAGCTCGGCGCGCGTGCGGGCGAGCTCCGCCCCGAGCCGCTGCTGCTCGATCGCGCCTCGAATCCGGCGGTCGAGCTCGTCGGGGTCGAGCTCTCGCTTGGGGAGGTAGTCCTGGCAGCCGCCTGCAATCGCCGCAGCGGCGACGGATTCGTTTCCCGCCGCGGAGAGCATGATCACCGCCACCTCACGCTCGACCAGGGTCTCCAGAAACTCGAGGCCGGTCGTGCCCGGGAGGCGATGGTCGAGCAGTACACAGTCGACCTCGCCCGCGTCCAGGATGGTGTTGGCCTCTTCGGCGGAGCCCGCGACGTGAACCTCGTGACGGCCTGCGAGCGCTCGGGTCACGGTGAGGCGAAAGATCAGGTCATCGTCGATGACCAGCACCCGGTGATGCGCGCTCATCGAAGCTCCCGCGGCCACGTGAACCGGACGAGCGTGCCTCGCGTTGGGGCGTCTTCGATGCTCACCGTCCCGCCGAAACGCTCCACGATGCGTTTGACGATCGCCAGCCCCATCCCGCTGCCTTCCACCTCATCGCGCGAGCGAAGCGTCTCGAACATTTCGAACACGCGCTCGCGGTACTCGAGCGGAATGCCCGGGCCGTCGTCGGTGACGCAGAACTCGAGCATCGTATCGGTCGCGCTGCACGACACGGTGAGCGCGGGCGCGGAGCGGTCATGGTGCTTGATCGCATTGCCGATGAGGTTGAGCAGCGCCTGTCGCAGGGGCGTGCGTGCGGTCTCGATGGTCGGGAAGTCGCCCTCGATCGTGACGCTGACCTCGGGGGAGAGGTCGAGCAGCTCGAGCGTGTCGCCCAGCAGCTGCCGGGTGTCGACCTGTTCCACCGAGGGCTTCTCACGAGCGGCGCGCGAGTACTCGAGCAGGTCGTCGAGCAGCGTCTCCAGCCTGCCGATGCGGGCGCCGACCAGCTCGAGGTGCTCACGAGATGGCTCGGCGAGCGTGTCGGCGTTGTCCGCCGCGATCCATCCGACCAGCGACTTGACGCCCTGAAGCGGCGTGCGGAGGTCGTGCGAGGCGATCTCGGTGAAGCGGTCGAGCTCTTGGTTGGCCAGCTGAAGCTCCCGGTTGCGCGCTGCGAGCTCCGCTTCAGCCCGGAGGCGTTCGGTCATGTCGACCAGGCTCACGAGCGTCTCGGGGCCCTCGGGCACCTCGACCGTGTGGACGCCGACCTCGAGGTCCAGCAGCGCGCCCTGCCCGGTGACGACGCGGACGACGTCTCGATCGCCGTCGAGCCGCGAGCCGAGGTCGGGCACGAAGAGATCGGCGTCCTTGCCGACGCACTGCTCGCGGTCGATGCCGAAGAAGTCGAGCGCCGCCTGGTTGGCGTAGCGAACGGTCCCGTCCTCTCGGACGAGCAGCTTGCCCACCGGCGACGTCTCGAGGATCGTGCGCTGCAGCGCTTCGGCGGAACGAAGCTGCTCGGTGCGCACGGCGACCTCTTTGGCGAGCGCGGACGGTGAGCGCAGCTGCACGGCCTGCGGCATGATGAACACCAAGGCCCCGACGGTGATCCACGAGACGATGGCCGTCACGAGCTTCATGGCGCCCGCCACCCGGTAGATGGGGACCCAGAAGATCGTCGCTTCGATGAGGTGCGTCAGCCCGCACGAGCAGATGAACGCGACGAACATGTAGAACACCGCCGGAAAGGGGATGTCCTTGCGCTTGCGCAGGAAGAACACCAGGACGAGGGGAATCGCCATGTAGGCGAGGAAGACGGCCACGTCCGAGCACACGTGGAGCCACCCGTGGAACTCCGCCCAGTTGCCGCAGTGCCACCGGGCGGGGAAATCCGAGCTGTCGAAGAATTTGGAGAAGTACTCGTCCACACGAACCTCGCGGCTGCAGTATAGGATTTGCGGCCCGCAGCGGGCGGGGGCGACCATATCGGGACAGCAGGTGCGGTATGCTTCGGTCGTGGACTCGGGTGCTTCGCTGCTGGTGGTCGACGACGATGCGCTCTACCTCGAGGCGTTCGCGAGGGCACTGCGACGCACCGGTCTGGCGCACCCCGTCGTCACGGCGCGGGACGGACGGGATGCCTTGGAGTACCTGACGCGGCAAGGGCCCTACGCGCAGGCCTCCGCGGCGCAGGCGGTGCGACCGGGGCTCATCTTCTTGGACCTGCGCATGCCCAGGATGAACGGTATCGAGTTCCTCGAGGCGCGTCGGGAGCACCCCGGGGTGGCTCCGATCCCCGCCATCGTGCTCTCCACGTCCCGGCGAAGTGCGGATTGGCGTCGGTGTTTCGACCTCGGCGTCGCCGGGTACCTCAGCAAGGACGTCGACGAGGAGGGCTTCGCCGAGGTGCTTCGCACCGCGATCGCGTACTGGCGGCTCTCGCTCTCCCCGTAGCCCACCATGGCGCCGGCGTTCGGCCCGAGGACGACGACTGGGCGAGGAGTTCGGCCGCGGAGCCTTCATCGGGGCGGGGGTGCGGAGCGCATTCGAGCGACACCCCAGACCGCCGCCGCAGCGAGCACCGACTTCGCGGCGCCTCCGACCAGGAACGGCGCCACACCAGCGGACCACGCCTGACTCGGCCCGAGAGCAAGCAGGGCGAGCCACGCCCACCCGAGCGCCAGGATCACCGCGTGCGCTCCGAGCATCGCGCCGAGCGTGCGCCACCATGGGCGGGCGAGCGCTTCAGCGTCGGCCAGCCGACCCACGATCCCCGCCGCGCATGCGAACCCGAGCAGGTAGCCGCCCGAGGGTCCCAGCGCGGTCTGCAGTCCGCTGGCCCCGTCGGCGAAGACGGGCAGCCCCAGCGCGCCCGCGAGGATGTACAGCGTCACCGACGTCAGGCCCCGGCTCGCGCCCATCCACGCGCCGACCAGCAGGACCGCGAGCGTTTGGGCGCTCTGAGGGAGGTCAGCGCCGGGCAGCGGCAGGGTGACGCGGGCGGCGGCGCCGATGATGAGGGCACCGATGCCCGCCCACGCCGCCGTGCGCATGCACGCACGGTCCAGCCCGCGGTTCATGCTCACGCGTCAGCATAGCGGAGGCGCGCCGTGTTCTCCCTGCGGCCCGCCGAAGGCTCATCAGGCTCGCGCACATGCCACCCGCCGATTGGGGGGTCGACGGGCCGGTCGGGATGCACTAACCCGGGGACATGATCGACGTCGGCACCGCCGCACCGGATTTCTCGCTCGAGGACCACCTCGGGCGCACCGTCACGCTCGAGCAGTTCAAGGGGAAGCACCACGTCCTCCTGCTGCTCTATCCGCTCGACTTCACCCCGACGTGAAGCCTCGAAGTTCCAGCGCTGGAAGCGCTGCTGCCGCGTTTTGCCAAAGCACACACGCAGCCCTTGGGGCTGAGCATCGATAGCGTGCACTGCCACGCCAACTGGGGCGCGAGCCTCGGTGGGATCTCCTTCCCACTCCTCGCGGACTTCCACCCCAAGGGGGCGGTCGCCGACTCGTACGGGGCCTACCTGAGCGAGGCGGGCATCACCGACCGCGCCACCGTCATCATCGACGCCGGAGGCACGGTCCGCTACGCCGAGTCCGTCACACCCAGCGGCCAGCGCGACATCGAGGCGCTGCTCGCCGAGTGCGAGAAGCTCGACGCCGCCTACGACGGACCCAAGGAGGCGCTGCCAACAGGATCGGCGCCGTCGGGCGACCGGCTGTTCGTCAAGTCGAACTGCGGCTTCTCGCGCCGCGTGGCGCTGGCTCGCACGAACCTGCACCTCGACGACGCGGTCGAGGTGGTCAACATCAGTGATGACGCCGGGGCCAAATCCGAGCTCGAGGGCCTCGCCGGCAAGACGCAGGCGCCGTGCCTCGTTCACGAGGGCCAGCCGACGTTCGAGTCGGCCGACATCATCGAAGGCCTGCGCAAGCAGACGCTGGGTTGGTGATCCGGGCGGGGAGTGCGTGACGACACTCCCCGCGTACGCGGGGCTGCGAGTGCGGCCTCGTCCGCCGTCAACACCGGCGCCACGGGGAGCGCGGTGCCCAGCACCGCCACCCACTCGTCGCGCGTGCGACGAGCAAACGCGTGCTGCAGCGCCGCCCTCAGCGGGGCGGACAGCACGACCCTTGCCGCAAGCGGAAGGTGTGCCAGCCACGAGAGACTGCAGCGCTCGCAGAGCGTCCGCCAAAACTTCTGCTCGTCGACGATTGCGACGCTGAGGTGCCGCCCGTCCTTGGTCTCGAACACGCCGTAGTGGGGGAGGGCGTGCAGCCGCATCCGGCTCAGCTCGGCAAACCAGCGCCCCTGCAGCACCCTCCTGGTGAGGCCCCGGAGCAGGCTCCGCTCGGCGATCGCTGCTCGGAGGCCTCCTCGCTCGGCCCAACGCGCTTCGACGCTGCGGACGTGCTGGCGCACGCGGCCTGCGTCGGGGCGAACGCCGTGACTCCACGTCTGCACCCAGTCGGCGACCGCGTCGACCAGCGCCACGTCGAGGTGCGCACCGCGTCCGGTCTGATCCCGAACGCGCAGCGCCGCCAGAATCTCGTAGACGGCCGTGGCCGAGGCTGAAAAGTCGGCCACGGGGAGAGTTGCGGGGCGCGGCTGGCCGTCTCGGTCCCGAAGCAGGTGCGCCAGCCCGCTCATCGCCTGCAGGTTCAGGTCGTGGGCCGGAAGGTCGGCGTGGGGGCCCGTCTGTCCGAACCCCGTGATCGAGCAGTAGACGAGGCTCGGGTGGCGCGCGAGGACCTCGGGCGCGCCGAGTCCGAACCTTCGCATCACCCCCGGCCGAAAGCTCTCGATCAGCACGTCCGCCTCAGCGATCGCTCTGCGGGCCCGCGCGCGCCCCTGGGGTGTCCGCAAGTCGATGCGCAGGCAGGATTTGCCGTGGTTGAGACGTTCGAAGAGCTCGGGCAGCAGCCGCGCACTGTCGCCTCTGGGGGGCTCAATCTTGACGATCGTGGCGCCCATGCGCTGCAGCACCTTCGTCGTCTGCGGACCCGGTACGTTGGTCGTGAAGTCGACGACGCGCAGCCCGACGAGGGGCCCTGCCTGGGTTCGAACGCGTTCCACGGACGTCCGGTCGGGCGAGGGCCGAAATTGATCCCGCCTCGTTCGATGCGGGCACTACGCGGGCGCATTTGGCGCCCAAGGCGGCGATTTGTCGTGGGCCAACCGCAGGGTGGCCGTGCGGCGAGCATCATGTAGCCTCTGCGGCCCGATGCTCCGCCTGTCCCCCGACCGCGCTGCCGAGCGCGTCGCCGAGTCGCTCGTCGGCGGTCAAGCGCTGCGCGTCTTGGGTGCGGACGGCCCAGTCCGAGCGCTGTGCCTCGCGCGCGCGGCTCGGCACCCGTTGGCCGACGGCCCCGTGGTGATGCTCGCGGCCGACGACCACTCGGCGCGGGCCATCGTCAAGGACGTCGCGTTCTTCATGGGGCTGCCCGCCGACGACCGACACCAAGACGGCGAGATCCTCTACATCCCCGAGCTCGACGTCTCCCCCTATGCCGATGTCTCGGCCGATCCCCGCGTGGTCGGAGCGCGGTTGTCGGCGCTGGGTCGACTGCTCGGCGAGGATCCTCCGAAGTTGGTCGTGACCAGCGTGCGATCGGCCATTCGGCGCGTCATCCCCAAGGACGCGTTCGCACGCATGCAGCGGACGTGGGAGACCGGTGATGAGCTCGACCGCGACGACGCGGTCGAGGCGCTGCTCCGCGCCGGCTACACGCGCGTGGACGTCGTCGAGGATCCGGGTACCTTCGCGGTGCGCGGCGGCGTGATGGACGTCTTCGTCCCGCGCGACCACTTCCCCCTGCGCATCGAGTGGTTCGGCGACGACATCGAGCGCATGCGGATGTTCGACCCCGACTCGCAGCGGAGCCTCCGCGAGGTGCAGCGCTGCGTCGTCGACCCGGTCCGCGAGACCGTGGTCACCCGCAGCAGCCCGGTTCGTCCCGCGCTCTTGAAGATCGCCGACGAGGTGACCGCGCCGTCGAGCAAGACCCGGCAGGTGTGCGAGAACGTCGACCGCGGGGTCGACTTCTTTGGCATCGACGCGCTCGCGCCGGTCTTTCACGACCGCATGGACCCGCTTTGGGCGTACCTCGAGGGTGCCGCGTGGTTCGTCGAGGACGCCGCGGGCCTGGTCGGTCACGCGCACGCGCTCGCCGAGACCGCGTGCGAGGAGTACGAGCGCGCGCGGGCCAATCACACGCTCATCGCCGAGGTCGACGCGTTCTTCGTGCCGCCGGACGAGTTGGCCGCGATGCTCGAGGAGCAGCCCGTCGTGGGCGCTCGGGTGGACACGGCCCACGAGGGCAGCGACGACCGGCCCGCGCTGCACATCGTCTCTGAGCGCTCGGCGAGGCTGCGCATGGAGCTCGAAGCGGCGCGGGGCCGAAAGGACGGCGAGATCATCCGCCCCGTGGTCGATCACATCCGTCGTCACACCCAGGGGCCCGACGAGGACACGCCCGGGCCCGCGTGGAAGGTCGTCCTCTCGGCACCCAACCTCACGCACGCCGAGCGCCTGACGAGCTTGCTGCGAGGGTACGGCCTGCCGATGGAGCCCCCGCGCGGCCCCGAGGGCCACCTGCTCGGTGTCGACGGCACCGACCAGCTGCGCGCAACGGTGCAGGTCGTCGCGGGCGAACTCTCCACGGGCTACGAATCGAGCCAGGAGCGCTTCTTGTTGCTCTCCGAGGCCGACGTGTTCGGCCGCGTCACCAAGAAGGCGCGCACCCGCAAGCGCAAGGCGGGCTTGGGGAGCCTGACCCAGCTGCAAGAGGGCGACTACGTGGTGCACGTGGTGCACGGCGTGGGGCGCTACGCAGGCTTGACCAAGCTCTCGATGGGCGGCGTCCCGGCCGACTTCGTGCTGGTCGAGTACCACGGCCGAGACAAGCTCTACCTGCCGGTCTACCGGCTCAGCGAGATCGATCGGTACGTCAGCGCCGACGCCAAGCCGCCCAAGCTCGACAAGATGGGCGGCACCACCTTCGCGACCAAGACCGCGAAGGTCAAAGCCGAGGTCCGTCAGATCGCCGAGGAGCTGCTGCAGATCTACGCCCAGCGGGAGGCGCTGCAGGGCCACGCGTACCCGCAGATGGGAGAGATGGCCGCCTTCGACGCGACCTTCCCGTTCGAAGAGACGCCCGACCAACAAGACGCCATCGACGCGGTGCAAGGCGACATGAGCAAGCCGCAACCGATGGACCGCCTCGTCTGCGGCGACGTCGGCTTCGGCAAGACCGAGGTCGCGTTGCGGGCGGCGTTTCGGGCGGCGATGGCGGGCAAGCAGGTCGCGGTGCTCGCTCCGACGACGGTGCTCGTGCAGCAGCACGGCCGCACGTTCGCCGACCGACTCGGCTCGTTCGGCCTCGAGGTGGCGAAGCTCAACCGGCTCACCGACAACAAGCGACGCAAGGAAATCCTCGCCGGGCTCAAGGACGGCAGCATCGACGTCGTCGTCGGTACCCACCGCCTGCTCAGCCGCGACGTCCGATTCACCGACCTGGGGCTCGTCATCATCGACGAGGAGCAGCGCTTCGGCGTTGCGCAAAAGGAGCGCTTCAAGAAGCTCAAGACCCAGGTCGACGTGCTCACGCTCAGCGCCACGCCCATTCCACGGACGCTGCACATGTCCTTGCTGGGCATCCGCGAGATCAGCCTCATCACGACCCCACCCGTCGACCGCCTCGCCGTGCGGACCTACCTCACCCGGGCCAGCGACACGGTGATCGAGGAGGGGCTGCGGCGAGAGCTCGCCCGTGGCGGGCAGGCGTTCTACGTGGTGCCGAAGATCGCGGGCATCGAAGAACACGCACAGCGGATCCGATCGCTCGTTCCCGAGGCGCGGGTGTTGGTCGCGCACGGCAAGATGCCCGCCGAGATGCTCGAGAAGACGATGGTGCAGTTCGTCGAGCACGAGGCGGACGTGCTGGTGTCCACCACGATCATCGAGAGTGGCCTGGACATCCCCCGGGCCAACACGATGTTCATCGCGCGCGCGGACACGTTCGGCCTCTCACAGCTCTACCAGCTGCGCGGACGCATCGGCCGCAGCAAGCACCGTGCGCACTGCTTCCTCATGGTTGGGTCGCTCGAGAAGCTGCAGCCCGAGGCCAAGCGCAGGCTCGAGGCCATCGTGAAGTTCTCGGATCTCGGCAGCGGCTTTCACGTCGCCAGCCAGGACCTCGAGATCCGCGGGGCTGGAGAGATCCTCGGCGCGCGCCAGTCGGGCCAGATCCAGGCGATCGGGTTCGACGCGTACTCCCGCATCCTCACCGAGGCGGTCGCCGAGCTCAAAGGAGAGCCGATCGCTCGGGAGACCGACCCGGAGGTGGCGTTCGATGTCCCGGCGTTCCTGCCCGACACGTACGTGGAGGACACCGGCCAGCGGCTCGACCTCTACCGGCGTCTGTCGCTGGCGCCGGACATCGACGCGGTCACCGCGGTCATGGACGAGGTGCGCGATCGCTTCGGCGAGCCGCCCGAAGAGGCGTTGAACCTTGGCTTCATCATGGGCTGCAAGACCTACGGCCGCCGGCTGCACGCCACCGCTGTCGAGAAGAAGGGGCACCGGCTCAGCGTGCGCCTGCGCGAGGATACGCCGCTGTCGGCCGACGTGGCGGTGCAGCTGCATCGACTCAGCGACGGCCAGATGAAGATGGCAGGCCCCGATCGCATCGTGGCGCAGCTGCCCGACACGCAGCGGGTTCGGGCGCAGCTCGAGGCGGCTCAATCGGCGCTCGCGTCCCTGGTCACCCACGTGTGAAGCCGGGTGTCCGGTGCCGGCTTGAGACCGGGACCGCTTCGTGGCTCAATCGAGCTGATGCGACGCGCGCACATCCTCCCCCTCGCCCTCGCCCTCGCGGCGTGTGACGTCGGCGAGGGCGTGCCCGAGGGCAAGCTCGCGGTGGTCGGACCAACCGTGCTCGGTCCCGAGGACATCGCCGCAGCCCGCAGCCAGGTCGGCAAGTACGGTCAGCTGCGCTTCTCGGGCCCCGAAGGCGACGCGACGATGCTCGAGGCGCTGGTCGTCGCCGAGCTCCTCGCCCTCGAGGCAAGGGAGCGTGGGTTCGAGCGCGATCCTCGGATCGACTTCGCCGTCCATGAGGAGATCGCGAGCGTCTACCTCTCGACGCTGCTCGAGCGCGCGGTCCCCCGCGAAACCGTGGCGCAGGACACCGAGGCTCTGCGTGCCTACTACGACGCGCACCCCGAGGCGTTCACCGAGCCACAGACGCGCAGCGCCCAGGGGGTGGTGTTCAAGACGTTCGACGAGGCCGAGCACGCGCGCGCGGCGTTGGTCGCCGGCACGAGCACGCTCGAGGAGCTCGGCGACGTGTTCGCAACGCCGCTGCAGGCGCGTGATGACGCCGAGTTTCCCGCGTTTCACCCGCACCTGTTCGCCGAGGGGGTCGGGGAGGGCGACCTCATCGAGCACCCGGTCTTCGTGGGGGAGATGCTGCTGATCGGGAGGGTTCAAAAGGTCGAGGAGGCTAGCGTGCGCCCCTTCGACGACCCGGCCGTGCAGGAGCAGTTGGTCGAGGCGGTGATGAAACCCCGCCGGGACGCCGCGCGGGCAAAGATCCTGGAACGGCTCAGGGCGGGCCAGCCGCCGCTGTGACGCGCTGCGCTGGCCGCTGTGACGCGCCGCGCTGGCCGCTGTGACGCGCTGCGCTGCAGGGGGCGGGCGCGCGTGTTACCTCTTGCACATGCGCTCCCTCCTCGCGCTCGTGCTCTCGTCCCTCGTGGCCTCGGCCGCCGTGCCCGCGCAGGCCACCGCTGCGCCCCGTGGACGGATGGAGCTCGACCGGGTCGCCGCGGTCGTCGGCGACGAGATCATCTTGTACAGCGAACTGCAGCGCTCGGCGGCTCGTCACCCGCTCATGCAAGAAGGCATGGCCTCGCTGCCCGCGGGCGCCAGCCGGACGATGGTCGAGCAAAAGACGCGCGAGGTGACGGGCAAGGTGCTCGACGAGCTGATCGATCTCGCGCTCATGCGGGCCGAGGCCGAGAAGTTCGACATCGCGATCGGCGAGGACGAGGTCGACAATGCGGTCGCCGACATCGCCAAGCAGTACCAGCTGAGCGTCGACGAGCTCCGCAAGCAGGTCGTCGCCAGCGCCGAGTACGGCAACTGGGCCGAGTACAAGAACGAGGTCCGCGACCAGCTGTTGCAGTACCGCCTCCCGCAGTACCTCGCGACGTGGTCGGTGAGCGAAGCGCAGGTCCGCGAGCACTACCGAAAGATGACCAAGGACGAGTCGGCCAAGGTCGAGGTGCGCCAACTCGTCTTCAACCCGCCCACGCAAGAGTCCGGCGATCGAGACCGCGTATTCGCCCGCGCCCAAGTGGCCGCCCGCGAGCTTCGCGAGGGCAAGTCGATGGACGATGTCGCCGAGGGGCTGGGCCAAGAGTCCCCCACGCGAGCCATCGGTCGAGGCGACGTGGCCCCGGCCATCGAGGACGCGCTGTTCGAAGCCAAGGACAAGCAGATCGTGGGTCCGCTGGCGTCCGGCCAGGGTTACGTGGTGTTCGTCGTGCTCGCGCACATCGACTCGGCCGCGCTCGACTACGAGAAGGCCAAGGACCGAATTCGCCAGCAGCTCGAGGCCGAGGCCTTCATCAAGGCGCAAAACGAGCTCCGCGCCCAGCTTCGCGCCAAGGCGCACATCGACATCCGGATCTGAGTTTTAGGGGCCTTTCACAAAGGCCCCCGCCGCTTCGGGCGGCGAAGCCGCCCTGCGCTTCCCCCCAAACGGTCGCCCTGTCGGGCTCGAGCTCGCTTTGCTCGCCGCGCTTGGGGGGTGGGGGGGCGCGGTTGCCCTGTCGGGCTCGAGCTCGCTTTGCTCGCCGCGCTCGGGGGGGGTGCGCGCTTGGGGGGTGTCCTGGTGTCAGGCGGTGAGTTTTTCGAGTTCTTTGGGGAGTACGCCGACGCTGATGGCGGGGTTTTCGGGGTGGTGGAAGACGGTGATGGGCGAGCCGTCTTCGAGTCCGCGGACGGCGAGCATGTCGGAGGTTCCCAGGGCGCCGTCGTAGGGGTGTCCGTCGGCCTGGTAGGCGTAGGTGACTCGGGTGGACTCCCTGCTGGTGTGTACGCCGGTGACACGTCCCTCGACGGCCACGCCGCGGGTGTACAGCTGCTTGGCTTGGCCGGAGGTTCGCGCAATCGAGCCCAGGACGAACGCGGGGATGAGCAGCAGGGAGCCGAGATACACGAGCGACCCGGGTGCGACCACGGTCGAGATCGTCGACAGGAGCAGGCTCAGGACCAGAGGCACGAGCACCACGCCAGGTCCCTTCTCGGACAAGGCGCGGCGCATCGTGAACACGTCGTCGACGGCCGGTGAGCGGGGGCGCGGGGTGGATGCGAGCGCGGTGGTCTGCGCGGGTGCGGGCGACTTGGCCTCCCGCGGCGCGAGTGCCTTCGCCGCTGACGCTGCGTCCTCGGTGGGCGCGGTGAGGGCTTCGCGGGCCGCTGTCGCCGACGCGAAGCGGTCGTTCGGATCGGGCGCCAGCATGCGTGCGAGTACGGCTTGCACGTGCGCCGAGCAGCCGGTGCGCTCGTCGAGCACGATATCGAGACCATCGCGCGGAAACTCCGAGGGATGCACATGGGTCAGTGCGTGCACCATGGTCGCCCCGAGGCCATAGAGGTCAGAGCGAGAGTCGGCGGTGCCCATCGCCTGCTCCGGTGCCATGTAGCCGACCGTGCCCGCGATCGTCAGCGCCCCATCGGTGCGCGGCGAAACGTCGGCGACCGATCCGAAGTCGATGAGGACCGGGCGGTCTCCTTCGGTGAGCATGATGTTGCCCGGCTTGATGTCCCGATGCACGACCGGTGGGCTCAACCCATGCAGGTACTCGAGCGCCTCGAGCAGCGACTCGAGCAGGCGGACGGCCGAGGCTTCGTCCCAGCGGTGACCTGCCTCGATGCGTTCTGCCAGCGTCTGTCCGTGGACGTACTCGAAGGCGATGTAGAAGGCGTGGTCGCCCTCGCCGGCGTGCTCGAACGCGTCGACGAACCGGACGACGCCCCGGTGGTGTAGCGACCGCAGCACCTTCGCCTCCCGCTCGAAGCGCTCGACGGGCTTCCACTCGGGCAGCCCAGCGAGCTCGAGTTTCTTGAGCGCGACCACCTGGCCCGAGGTTCGGTGTGTCGCCTTGTAGGTCACCCCGAACGCGCCCGCCCCGATCTGCTCCAGCCCTTCGTAGTCTGCGACGATCACGCGGGCGCAGCGTAGCAGCGGGTCTGATCGCCACGTGGCGGCTTCGATCGGGACCGACCTTGCGCGGGGCGCCTGGTGACGCAACATGGAAGGGGTGGGGAGCGGGTTTCCTCACGTTTCTCTACGGATGACTCGACGCTGGACACGGATCGCTGGACGCCTTGGCGTGGCTGCCGCGCTACTTGGCGCGGCGGCGTTCGGGGCCACGCGGACCGCAGATGCAGGTGGGCCGGGCCTCGAGGCGTCGACGCCGGCGATCCGGCCGGTGCCGTATCGCTGGATTCCCCGCGCGGCACCCGCGGAGTCCGCGCCCTCCGAGGGCGCGCTGCAGCGTCGGTTCGCGGGGCTTGCCGCGCACCTGCAGCGCTCCGGCGATCGAGCGCTGCCCGCGGAGACCCTCGAGGGGCTCGACTCGCTCGTCGCCAAGGCTTCGCGCCGGGCAGACGTCGCCGTGCACGCGCGCGACCTGAGGACGGGTGCGGTGCTCTACGACGCGCACGGCGACGCGCTGCTCAACCCCGCGAGCAACCAGAAGGTCTTCACCGGCGCCGCCGCGCTGGACCTGCTCGGGTCCGAGTACAGATTCGAGACGCGAGTGCTCCGCGCAGGCCGTGCGCTGGTACTCGTCGGCGAAGGCGACCCGGTCCTCGACGGGGACGACCTTCAAGCCATGGCGGTCATCGTCGCCGAGCAGCTCGAGCTCGGAGACGTCGAGCGCATCATCGTCGACGACTCTGCGTTCGCTCCGCGGCGGTTTGGACCGGGCCTGTACGACCCCGACGGGTTCGGCGCACCCCACGAGGCGCCCAGCGGAGCGCTCTCGGTCGACTTCAACACCATCGAGGTCCGTGTCGCGCCCGTCGCCGGGCAGACGACGCCCAGCGTCGAGGTGCAAGGCGCCGGCGCGCACGTCGAGGTGCGCAACGACGCCGAGGTCGGACGCCGCGGTTTCGTCTCCGTGCAGACGTATGCGGAGGACGGCAAGACGATCGTGCACGTTCGGGGCTCGATGAGCCGCCGTGCACGCAGCGTCGTCACGCGCCGCCGCATCCTCGACCCCGGCTTGCACGCGGGCACCGTCTTTGCCGAGCGGCTCGCCGAGCAGTGGGCGTCCCAGCCGCTGCCCGTCGAGCGCGGCGAGGCGCCAATGCAAGCCGAGACGCTGGTCGTCAACGAGTCGGCGCCGCTCGCCGAGATCCTCGAGCGTGGCCTGGCCTACTCCAACAACTTCATCGCCGAGCAGCTGCTGCGAACGATGGCGTGGCGCGTCTATGACGAGCCCGGCTCGTGGGCGATGGGGGTCGACATCCTCGAGGCCTACTGGGCGGGGCTCGGCCGCGAGGAGGCGCCCGTCGTCGAGAACGGGTCGGGACTGTCGCGGCGCGGACGACTGACGGCCTCGGGGCTCGTCGACGTGCTCGTCGCCGCCCACCGCGAGACGCCCGCGTTGCTCGACGCGCTGCCCGCTGCAGGTGATCCGGGGACGCTACGGCGCCGACTGCTTCGCTCGAGCGGACGCGTTCGCGCCAAGACCGGGACGCTCAACGGGGTGACGGGGCTGACCGGCGTGTTGACCGACGAGCGGGGCACGCCGACGGTGGCGTTCTCCGTCTTGGTCACCGCGCACAACCCCGCCGCGATGCCGGCGGCGAAGCGACGCAAGGTCGAGGACGCCGTGGTCTACGCCCTGCTCGAACACGCGGGCTGATGCGATTGCGATGCGGCTCTGGTGGGGTTCAGAGCCGCGCCGGGGAGTCCGCGCTGATGCTCGGCCCCTCGGCGAGCACCCGCTGAACCTTGGAGCGCAGCGTCGTCGCGTCGAACGGCTTTGCGAGGTACGCGGTCGCACCGTTGCGCAGCGCCCAGTAGCGGTCGTGCTCGCGGGAGAGGTCGGTGACGAGGACGACGGCCGTCTGCGTCTTGGACTCGACGGCGATCCTTCGCATGAGCGTCAAGCCCGACAGCCCCTCGAGCAACACCTCCGCGATGAGCAGCGCGGGCTTGTGGTCGCTGCACGCCGCGAACGCGGACGTCCCGGTGGTGGCTTCGTGCACGGCCACGCTGACGCCCAGGGCCTCCGCGGCTTCGGCGACCAGC
The DNA here is from genome assembly GCA_024742475.1 of bacterium. Taxonomy (GTDB): domain Bacteria; phylum Myxococcota_A; class Polyangia; order Nannocystales; family Nannocystaceae; genus CAJXVA01. The sequence goes on from JANSYI010000003.1 coordinate 94,906, forward strand.
GCGACGAGCTCCTCGCGGATGGAGGCGTCCGGCTCGGCGATGACGACGTGCGTAGCGGCCATGAAGACCTCAGTTCGGTCCCGTCGTCAGCGGCGCCCGGCGGCGGTGAACGATGCGGGCGCGGTCGAGACGATAGAGGATCGAGGCGACGGCGAACGTACCCGTCCGAGTCTTGCGCGCGACGTCCTTGACGCTGTTGCGGCCGTTGAGGTTCTCGAGGATGCCGAGCTCCTCGCGCGCGAACCCGTTGCGACCCACACGGGCGACCTCGGCGTCGTTGCGCACGTAGACCTCGTCGACGTGGGGCATGTGCGGTCCCATCTCGGCCCGGCTCGCCTCGCGGCGCAGCGCCTCGAGCAGGGCGTCGGAGACCCGAAGCTCGGCGCGCCCGGTGGCCGTGCGTGCCAGAGGGTGCAGCTCGTCGAGGACCGCAAACGAGGCGCTCCCCGTGGTCCAGGAGGCCACGTGGCAGACGATCTCGATCGCCTGGTTGATGAGCACGCGCCCCAGCTCACCCCGGCGCAGGTGACCTTCTTCGAGGAGGCGTTCGCCGAGCAGCTTGCCCTGCGGGTTGGGGGAGCTCGCGACGCTTTCGAGCGTCTCGTCTCCGAGGAATCCGGCCTCCACGACGAACCGACCCAGGCGGAGATCCTCGTTGCGTGTCCCGGTGATCTCCGCCATGCGGATGCGACCGCGGTCGAGGTGGAGCCGCGCCAGCGCTCCATCGTGGGAGAGCTCGAGGACCCCGCGCGCCCCCTCGTCCTCGAGCATCGCGAGCAAGGATTCGACGCGCGTGTTCTCGAGGTTGGCCTGCAGCGACACGCCCGAACCTGGCGTGGGCAGCTGTGCCAGCGCCACGAGCGACGACTGCAGGGCCCGGAGCTTGTCCGGATCGGCGTCGAGCTGGGGGAAGTGCTGAAGGAGGGTGAGCTCGAGACGGGCGAGGGACTCGTTGCCCGAGCGCTGGGCGATCTCGGCGCGGGTGGGCGGCGTCGAGTCGACGGCCTCTCGGAGCACCTTGAGCAGCGCTGGGGTGGTGAACGGGCGCTTGAGTGACGGCAACCCCTCGGACCCGGGGAAGGGCGTCGGGTTGGCGCGGCTGACGAGCAAGACGCCGGGCAGCTCGGATGCACCTGGGATTTGGATCAGGGCCTTGAGCACCGAGGCGGACAGCGCCGGTGACGTCGCCGTGTCGAGCAGCAGCACGCCGATCCTCTGTTGTTCCGAGTCGGAGCCGGAGTCCGAGTCGGTGGAGGCGGCCCCATCTGCGCCAGGTCCGTGCGCGTTGCAGTGCTCGACCGCCTCGGACTTGGTGCTCGCGGCGTACACCGTGTAGCCGGCGAGCCGCAGCCCCGCGGTCGCGAGCCGAGCGGTGGTGGGGTTGGGGTCGAAGTACAGAACGCCCGGGGCGCTCGATCCTTGGGCATCGGCAGACATCGGTCCGGGCGTTGAGTCCGTCATGTCGGTTCGTTCAGGTGCGAGCCCGCTCTGGGCGCGGGTGCGGACGACGGCCGCAAGCATACTCGTTTCGTCCTCGTCCGTGGTAGCGTTCGTCCATGGTGATGGAGTCGCTCCAGCGGCTCGATCCGCCTCGGCGGCTTGGGAAGCTGACGTTGCTGGCCCGCCTCGGCGAGGGGGGCATGGCGAGCGTCTACGTGGCCAGCGTCGGAGACGGCCCGCTCGCTCGGCTCGCCGCCGTGAAGCTGCTACGGGCCGGCGCGCCCGACATGGACTACCGCGGCCGCTTCGAAGACGAGGCGAAGGTCGTGGTCCGGCTGCACCACAACAACATCGTGGACGTCCGCGAGGCGGGCGACGTCGATGGCCAGCTGTTCATCCTCATGGAGCTCATCGAGGGGCGCGACCTGGCCGACGTTTGGGATCGCTGCGCCGAGAAGGGCAAGGCGTTTCCGATCCCGATCGCGGTGCACCTGGTGCGGGAGATCCTCCGCGGCCTGCACTACGCGCACACCTTCCCCGGCTTGGCGTTGGTCCACCGGGACATCTCGCCGTCGAACATCCTCATCGACTGGGCGGGGGCCGTGCGGCTTGCGGACTTCGGCCTGGCGACCTCGGCGATGAAGGCGTCGATGACCGTGCCGGGCGTCGTGTTCGGCAAGGTGGGGTACATGGCGCCCGAGCAGGCGCTGAGCGAAGACCTCGATGGCCGGGCCGACGTCTACAGCTGCGGGGTCGTCTTGTGGGAGCTGATCACGGGGCGTCCGCTTCGTGGGGCGGGCACCGACACGCAGGCGGTCGCCGACTGGAAGGCGGCCCGGCCCAGCGCGCTGTCCAAGCGCGTCGACGACAGCCTCGACGGCATCGTCGCGCGCGCGCTCGCCAACGACCGTGAGGGCCGCTACGAGAGCGCGCAGGCGTTCATGCGGGCGCTGAGCGAGTGGCTCGCCGCGAACGCCCCCGACACCACGCAGGAGACGGTCGCCGCGTTCATGATGGGGCTCTTCGGCGAGGCCCGGGAGGTCGACCACGCCGCGTACTCGGCCTTGCTCGAGCACGCGCCGCAGACCACCGAGTTTCGCCGCGGCACGCGTGCCACGCGGCTCCCGGCTCCGCCGACCGACGAAGAGCGCATCACCCCCGGCACCGAGCTCGCGCAGCGGTATCGGGTCGAGCGGACGCTGGGGCGCGGAGGCATGGGCGTCGTGTATCTCGCCGAGCACATCGGCGTAGGGCGGCAGGTCGCGGTCAAGGTGCTGACCCACGACTGGAGCCGGCACGAGGTCGTGGCGAAGCGCTTCAAGGAGGAGGCGCGAGCGGCCAACGCCGCCAACCATCCCAACATCGTCGAGGTCTACGACGCCGGCCGCATGGATGACGGTCGGCTGTACATGGCGATGGAGTACCTCACCGGGCGCTCGCTCTACGAGGAGATCTGCGAGGAGGGGCCGCTGACGCCGGTCCGCGCGTGCGAGATCATCGGGACGGTCGCCGGCGCCATCGGGGCGGCTCACCACGTCGGCATCATTCACCGCGACCTCAAGCCCGACAACGTGATGCTCGTGCCCGATGCCGCGGGGCAGCGGGTCAAGGTCCTCGACTTTGGAATTTCGGCGAGCGCGGTGCGCAGCGCGGAGGAACAGCGGCTCACGCGGCCCGGGCACTGCGTGGGCACGCCCGAATACATGGCGCCCGAGCAGGCCAAGGGCCACGACCCCACGCCGCGCTTCGACGTGTACGCCCTGGGCGTGATGCTCTACGAGGCGCTGTGTGGAGAGCCTCCGTTCATCTCGGAGAACATGGTCGAAGTCCTCACGCGCAAGGCGACCGAGCCGCCGCCGCCGCTTGCCGAGCGGGTCGCGGGCCTGCCGAAGTCGCTGGTCGAGCTCTGCCACGCATGCATCGAGGTCGACCCGTCGCGCCGGCCTCAGCGCGCCGACGAGGTGGCCGCGTCCCTGCTCGCAATCGGCGAGTCCCTGCGACGCGGCACGACCGAACCCACGCCCGCCGCGCTTCCACTTCCGCCCCGGCCCGCCAAGCCGCCGGTGTCTGCGTCGTTGCCCGCGGCGCGACGCCGCAGGATCTGGGCGATTGCGGCCGGGTCGGTGGGCGTCGCCGCGGTGGGGCTGCTCGCCTGGCAGCTGTCGATCGCCCGGGCCGGAGGCGAGGGCACGGCGGTCGCCGCGTCGTCGACCTCCGCCGAGACGCCGCCGCGCGAATCGTCGCCCCCAGCGCTGCCCGCGGTGCCGCCGGAGCCAGAGCCAAAGTCGGAGGCGGCCGCGCCCGTCGAGCCGGAGGCGGCCGAGCCCGTCGAGCCGGAGGCGGCCGAGCCGGAGTCGGTTGTGCCAGAGGCGGCCGAGCCCGACCCCAAGCCGGCCGCGCCGCGAACCCCCGCGGCACAGACCAAGGCGTGCATCGACACCCGCAAGGCCGCGGCCGACGCGGCGAAGAAGGCCGACCACCGCACGGCCTACGCGAAGTCGAAGTCGAAGAAGTGCTGGAGGGGGCACGAGCGCGAGCGCACCCGGATCTTCGTTCGCGCGGCCTTTCAGCAGGGTAAGTACGCCGAGTGCGTCAAGGCGGGCGAGCGCTCCAAGGACGCAGAAGTCAAACGGATGGTCGGAACGTGCCGAGTCAAGCAGTAGCGTTGCTCTTGTGTTCGTCGTTGATGGCCGAGCCCGCCCGCGCGTCGCTTCAGGTCGACGCGTCCGCGCTCGGGGAGGCCGGACCCGCGGTCGAGCAGCGCCTCACCACGCGAGGCGAGCGGGTGCTTCGCGACGAGGATGTCCTGCCAGGCCGGGGTGCCCACGATGCGCTGATCACCATCCGGGTCGACACGCTCCCCGACGCGATCGGCTATCGCTACGACTACAACGTCACCCGCGACGGCGAGCTGGTCGAGGGCGCGCGGGGGGCCGCGGAGTGCCGGACGTGCAGCGAAGCCGAGCTCGCCGAGCAGCTCGACGACGCCATCGAGCGCCTCGCCCAGCGCCTGGGCCCCGACGAGCCCGAGGCGGAGGTCCCGCGCGAGCCCCCGCCGCCTGTCGTCGACGCCGATCCGGCTGCCGCACCCGTAGCCGCGCCGCCGGGGTGGAACGTGGGCCCGATGGGAGGGGCTGGCATCGTCCTCACCGGCGTCGGTGGCCTCGCGCTGGGTCTGGGCGTCGGGCTGGCCGTCGCCGAGCCGGTGCTGCTCGAGGGCAACGCCGAGCGCAACAGCACCGTGTCGGTCGCGGGCCTCGCCGTCGCGGTCGCAGGCGTGGCGCTGTCCGCCACGGGCGTCGCGCTGCTGCTCACCGACCGTGGTCGCAGCCGGCGCGCGGGCCAGCGTGCGCATCTGAGCGGCGCGACGCTACGCTTCTGAGCACTGCCGGACGAAGGCCTCGAAGATCGGGCCGCCCTCGTTCCACGACGCCGCGTCCGGGTCGGTGGCGACACGGTCGGCCTCCAGCCACTCGGGATGCCACTGCACCCCGACGACCCAGCGACCGTGCTCGAGCCGCTCGATCGCCTCGAGCACGCCGTCGGGCGCCACGGCCGTGACCTCGAACCCCGGGGGCGGCTCTTTGATCGACTGGTGGTGAATGCTGTTGACGCCGATCGTGTCCGCGCCGCCGTAGACCCGTGAGACCCAGCTGTCGGGGCTGAGGCGGACGTCGTGGCCGAGCTGGTCGTAGCGGTGCCAGTCGCGGTGCACGAGCGTACCCTCGAGCTGCGTGTTGATGTCTTGGTAGAGGGTGCCGCCGAAGGCCGCCGCGATGACCTGCACGCCGCGGCAGATGCCCAGCACGGGGCGACCGGCAGCCTCGGCCCGACGGATCAGGTCGATTTCGTAGGCGTCGCGGATCGGGTCGCCGCCCCACTGCGGCTGCATCGGCGTCTCCCCGTAGCTGCTCGGCGCCACGTCGGCACCTCCGGTGAGCAGAAGACCGTCGAGGCTGCGGACCTGCGCCTCGATCGCCGCGGGGTCGTCCAGCTCGACCAAGAGCACGGGGTGTCCGCCGGCGCGCCAGACCGCCTTGGCCATGCGTGCCTCGACATACTGAAGGGTCTTGCCGCGGAAGAGGGCGCGGTCGGGGTCGGCGTGCATGAAGTTGCACGACACGCCGATGAGGGGACGAGCGGAGTCGGTCACGGTGTAATGACGTAGAGGGGAATCTCGATTTCGGGCGCAGACATGCCGCCGTGGCTTCCGGGCATGACCATGGGCTCGAGACCCGGTGGCGTGTGGATGAGCGAGTACCCCGGCTTGCACAGGAGCACGTAGTCGCCGAGGCGCCGCGCGAGCTCCGGATGCGCCTGACCGGGACCGAACGCGCCGATGTCGAGCAGCATCTGCCCGGGCACGCAGACGCACGCGTGCCCCAGCTCGCGCTCGACCAGGGCCTTGAACTGCGCCTCCGCGCGGGGGCGGACGAAGCAGTTGAGCTGCCGCTGGTCGCCGCCGGGCGCAGCGGCCAGGCAGTCCATGAAACCCTCGACGGTGGCGACGTCGATGCAGTTGCGTGCGTCGACGTCGATGAGGCCGTGGTCGGCGAGGATGCATAGAGCGACGCTCTTGCCCTGCAGTCGCTGCTCGAGGTCGGCGAGCGCGACGTCGATCTCCTCGAAGTGTGCGGTAATCTCCTCGTGGTGGATACCGTGCTCGTGGCAGAGCCCGTCGTAGCGGGGCCAGTAGACGTAGCCGAAGCGCTTCTGTCCGGGGGCCTCGGTCGCGAATGCCTCGACCGTGTCGACCATGCCCGGGAGGTCGAGGTAGGAGCGCCGGTCGGACCATCGCGTGCCGACCTGGCCGAACGGGACCTCGGGAATGTCTCCATAGGACAGGAGCCCGCGGTGCACGTCCATGGACTCCACGTACGAGGGGACGCGGTAGTAGGCGCGAAGGTCGAAGTCCTCGGGCAGCAGCGGCGCGCCGATCCTGCTCGTCGTGCGCAGCACGGTCGAGAGCACGCCCAGGTCGGGCAGGTGCAGGTACCAGCTGAGGATGCCGTGCTCGGCGGGGCTGGCCCCGGTGTCGAACGTGGTGACCGCCGCGGCGGTGGTGGCCGGAAAGACCGTGGTGAGGCGCCGGTGCGGATGCCGGGCGAAGAACCGCGTGCCGTGGCCCTGGTCGAGGTGCCGGCGAAGCTGGTGCAGGCCCAGGCCGTCGAGCACCATGTACAAGAGGGTGTCGGCCTGCTGCAGCGGCGCGATGTCGAGGCCATCGAGGCGCGCGTGCACGGACGTCCCGCCGCGCGCGGCGATGAGGGAGGCCATCAGGTTGACCGTGGACCCGCCGTCGTAGTCGGGGAGGTAGTTCCCCGCCAGCGGCCCGTGCTCCACGTGAGGCATTGCGACGATCGTGGGGTACGCAGGCGGGTTTGGCCAACCGTTCCCCGCAGATTCTGCGGGGACGGCGCAGTGGCCGAGCTGTAAGTGCCCGGAATGATGTGTTCTTGCCCGGAGGGCTAGGCCTTGGGCCCGGTCATCTCACGCGGCACGACCCAGGCGTCGAACTGCTCGGCGGTGAGCAGACCGAGCTCGAGGGCAGCCTCTTTGAGGGTGGTGCCGTCGGTGTAGGCCTTCTTGGCGATCTTCGCGGCGTTGTCGTAGCCGATGTGGGGGTTGAGCGCCGTGACCAGCATCAGGCTCTTCTTCAGGTTCGCGTCGAGCTGCTCGCGGTTGGGCTCGATGCCCTCGGCGCAGAAGCGGCGGAAGTTGTGGCACGCGTCTCCGAGGATCAGCGCGCTGTGAAGCACGTTGTGGATCATCAGCGGCTTGAACACGTTGAGCTCGAAGTTGCCGCTCATGCCGCCGATGTTGACCGCGACGTCGTTGCCCATGACCTGCGCGCAGACCATCGTCATCGCTTCGCACTGCGTGGGGTTGACCTTGCCGGGCATGATCGACGAGCCGGGCTCGTTGGCGGGGATGGTGATCTCGCCGATGCCGCAGCGCGGTCCCGAGGCGAGCCACCGGACGTCGTTGGCGATCTTGTTGAGCGCCGCGGCGAGCGTCTTGTAGGTGCCATGCAGGCGGACGAGGGCGTCGTGGGCGGCCAACGCCGCGAACTTGTTGGGCGCCGAGACGAAGGGCATCGCGGTCAGGGTCGCGATGTGGGCGGCGGACTTCTCGGCGTAGTCCTTGTGCGTGTTCAGCCCGGTGCCGACGGCCGTGCCGCCCAGCGCGAGCTCGTAGACGTCGCCGAGCGCGTGCTCGATGGCCGCCATTGCATGGTCGAGCTGGTCGACCCAGCCCGAGACCTCCTGGCCGAGCGTGACCGGGGTCGCGTCTTGCAGGTGCGTCCGGCCGATCTTGGTGATGTCGGCGAAGTCGGTCGCCTTTTGGTGCAGGCACTCGCGCAGCGCCTTGACGTGCGGGAGGACGTGGCGGTTGGTCTGCCAGGCCGCGGCGATGTGCATGGCGGTGGGGAAGGTGTCGTTGCTCGACTGGCCCCGGTTGACGTGGTCGTTGGGATGCACCGGGCTCTTGCTGCCCATCTCTCCCCCGGCGATCTCGATCGCGCGGTTCGAGATGACCTCGTTGCTGTTCATGTTGGTCTGGGTGCCGCTTCCGGTCTGCCACACGCGCAGCGGGAAGTGCTCGTCGAGTTTGCCCTCGATCACTTCGTCGGCGGCCTCGACGATGAGGTCGACCAGGTCCTGCTCGAGCGTGCCGAGCTCGCCGTTGGTCATCGCGGCGGCCTTCTTGAGCACACCCAGCGCGCGGATCATCGGACGCGGAAAGGTGTCGTTGCCGATGTCGAAGTGGTGCAGGGAGCGCTCGGTCTGCGCACCCCAGTAGCGGTCGCTGCGGACCTCGATGGGGCCCATGCTGTCGGTCTCGGTACGGGTCTTGATCGTCATCTGTGGCGCTCCTGTCGAACCGGCGGAGGCTACCAGCCTGCGCTGCGACCCGCCACGCGGAGGCTGCTACCATGCGCGGCGCATGAGTGAGGCCCCTGCGCGCTCGAAGCAGCAGCTCCGCGCTCGGGCTGCGGCGGTCGAGGTCTTCCTCGAGCGGTTCGCGGTCCGGCTCGTGCTCTCGATCGCGATCATCGCCAGCCTCATCCCTGCCGACTGGGTCGCCGAACTCGACGGCGTGTTCCTGCTGATCTTCACGACCGAGGTGGGCCTGCGGGTCTTCACGGTCGTGGTCGATGCGCACCGCGTCGCCCCCGAGGACCGGCTGGGCGCAGCGTCGGAGCAGGGCGTGGATGCGCCGTACTATGGCGTGCGCCGCCGGTGGGCCGCCGTGGCGCTGCTGATCATCGACGGCATCGCGCTGCTCTCCTTCTTGCCGCTGCCCGTCGGCGCCGGGGGAGCGCGGTGGTTGCGGGTGTTCCGTCTCACCCGGATGCTCCTGCTCTTCGGGTACTGGGCGCCGCTGGTCCGCGACCTGCTCGGGATCCTGGCCCGGCGCGAGCGGGCGCGTCAGCTCGTGCTCATGGGGTTCGTGGTGGCGGTGCTCTCGTTCGCGGGGGCGGTGCTCCTCTACTACCTCAGCGACTCGCCGGTCGACGTCAACGACGACGGCGTGGTCGACAAGGCGGACCGGTCCTTCTTGGCGCTGCTGTGGTGGTCGTTCCGGCAGGTGCAGGACCCGGGCAACATGCTCGCGAGCCCCAACGCCGTGCCGGTGGTGGTCATCAGCCTCCTGCTCACGGTGTTCGGGCTGTTCTTGGTCTCGTTCCTCATCGGTTTGGGTACCGACGTGGTGCACGAGCTGATCGAGCTGACCCGGCTGCGTCCCGCGGGCCTGCGCGGGCATACCGTGGTCGTCAACATTCGCAGCTCGACCCGTCGGCTGCTGCAGGAGCTCATGCGCTACTACAGAAAGCTCGTGCCCTCGGACGCGCCGCTGCTCTCCGCGCAGTGGTTTGGCGACCTCAAACGTCGGGGTGTGCTCGGGACGCGGTACCTGGTGGTGGGCGACGAGGAGGACCCGCCGGAGTTCGTACGACAGCCCGAGCTCAGCCGCATCGTCTATCGCCAGCGTCCGGAGGATGAAGAAGAGCTGATCGTGCGGGCCGACCTGCTGCTGGCCAAGCGCGTTGTGTTGCTCGCCGACCAAGACGACCCCGACGCCGACGCCGAGACGATTCGCACCATGGTCACCTTGGTCGAGCACGTGCGCGAGCGGGAGAGGGCGCACCGCACGATGGCGCGGCAGAGGGTGCTCATCGCCGAGGTGCTCGACGAGAGCAACGTGCCCGCTGCGCAGTCGGCCCTGGCCACAGGCGCGTCGAGCTTTCGCGGCTTCGTCATCCCGACCGAAAAACTACTCGCGCTCTTCGTCGCCTCGGTGGTTCGCCGACCCGGTCTCGGCGAGCTCCTCGAGGAGCTGCTCACCAGCCGTGGCCACGAGATCTACACGTGCTTCTTCGACGCGCGGGGCCTGGGGTTCTCGCTGTCCGAGCCTCCCGACATGGGGCGCTCGGCGACGGGGGCCATGGACGTGCTGCTCGAGCGAGGGTTGGCGCGCACCCACGACGGCGGCCGGGTGATCCCTCTAGGACTGCTGCTCGAGCGCGAGGGCGCGCCGGGCGAGCGCGACTTCGACGTGTCGATCAACCCCACCGACGACGAGGCCCGCGCACGCGTGCGGGGGTTCGTGGGGATCGCCGACCGGTTCGGGTCGATCTGGTCGATTGCCTCCGACCTGCCGCGGCAGCCCGAGGCCGCGCCTGCGTTCGACCGGGACCGGGCAGGCGTGACGTTGCCCCGACTGCAGCGCACGCACCGGCGCAAGACGACGCGCGTGCTCGTATGCGGCTTTCGCCCCGGGTCGATCTACATGCTCGAGGAGCTGTTCCGCAGCGATCCGGGCGGGGAGGTGCTGGTCCTGGTCGAGAGCGCCGAGGCCCGCACCGAGGCGCTCGCCGCCCTCGACGCTCACAGCGAGCTCGTCAAGCGGGGTTTGATGCACGGCCGCCACGGTGTATTCGAGCGTCAGGTCGACGGCATGATCGCGGTGTCGCTCGACCGGGACGCCTCCTCGGGCGTGTGCGCGATGCACCTGTGCGTCGCCGACGCGATGGCTTCGCGCAACCTGGTGGACCTGCCCGCGGGCTTCGGGCACGTGGCCGATCTCGACGCGATCATCTTCGTTGCGCCCAACCACGACGCGGCCGACAAGCGGATCGCCACGTCGCTGCTCAAGCTCGAGCAGCTGCTGGGCATGCGCGCCCCTGCGCAGACGCGGCGGCCCCGGGTCGTCGCGGAGGTCGTCGACGGCCGGCTGGCGGCCCGGCTCGAGCAGCGGTACGCGGAGCTAGGCATCGACGACATCCGGGTGTTCTCGACCCAGGAGCTGCGGGCCTACTTCCTCTTCCAGTCCGTGGTCGTCCCCGGCTTCGACACGGTCTACGCCGAGCTGCTCGGCTCGTGGGGGCAGTCGTTCGTGCACCGCCACGTCACGGGCGACTCGGCGCGGGCAGGGCGCTGCACCTTCGCGGGCCTGGCCGAGCACTTGCGCAGCAAAGGGGACGTGCTCATCGCAATCGAGCTCGTCGACGAGGACGGGCGGGCCCGGCTGCGTGTCGCGCCCTGCGGCGATCAGCCCGGCACCGTCTTCGACCTCGCGGATCTTCGCGGGGTGTGGGTGATTGCACCCGACCACGAGGACCGCAGCCTGTCCCCCGACGCCTGAGCCGTTTGGCGCCCGCCGGGGATTCTGCGATCCTCTTCGCATGCGACTTGGACATTGGTGCGGCGCGCTGGCGCTGGCAGGAAGCGTTGCGGGGTGCTTGACGCCCAACCCCGCGCTCACCGACAGCGCCGGCGACACCGAGGGCGACGGCAGCTCCACGGGCAGCGCCACCTCCGGCTCGCCCACGGGCAACCCGACCGCGACCACCAACGGTCCGTCCTCCACCACGGCGAGCACGGAGGCCACCACGGTCGACCCCGACACCACCGTCGGGCCCGACACCGACGACCCCTCGGGCGACACCGAGACCACGGGCCCGGCCGCGTGCGGGGCGGGCAACGTCTGCGCGCCCGAGGTCCCCGCGGGCTGGGCCGGGCCGGTCGTGTGGGCCGAGACCGCCACCGCCGATCCCCAGCCGGCCTGTCCCGACGCCTACGCCGAGCTGGCGTTCAACGCCTTCGATGATCTGCAGGCGCCGCCGGCCGAGTGCTCCTGCGACTGCGGAGCCGCCGTCGGAGCCGGCTGCGCCGCGATGACCCTCGAGCTGCATGGCAGCGATAGCATTTGCAACGGGGCCCCCGACGAGACCTTCACTGTGGTCTCGACCGGCGCCTGCAACAACCTGCCCGACGCGCCGTCGGGACAGTACTGGGAGGTCGCCGACCCCGGTCTGTCCGGCGGCGAATGCGAACCCAACGAGTCGGTCACGGTTCCGACGGCAGGCTTCAGCCAGACGAGCACGGTCTGCGGCGGCGCGGCGCCCGGGGGCGGGGAATGTATGGGGGCCGAGACCTGCGTGGCTGCCCCGCCCGAGGAGTTCGAGTCTCGACTCTGCGTTTGGCAAGAGGGCGACCTGGAGTGCCCTGCCGGCGGCTACGAGGATCGCTTCGTTCGCCACGCCGACTTCACCGACGCCCGCAACTGCACGACCTGCACCTGCGGCGACCCGGAGGGGAGTTGCTCGGGGACGGTGATCCTCTGGCCCGGGTCGAACTGCACCCAGGGTGGTCAGCCGGGGAGCGCTGGCGCCATCGACCTTGGTGGTGGCTGCGAGCGTGCAATCACGTCGAGCGCCTACCCGGTGACCGCGGCCGAGGCCGGCACGCTCACCGTCGAAGACGCATCTTGCTCACCCGCCGGCGGCGTGCCCACCGGCGAGGCCGAGCCCGACGAGCCGTACACGCTGTGCTGCATGAGCGTGTAGTCCGCTGCGGCGCCTACACACAACACAGCGTGTGCGGAGCAGAGCCTTCGGCTGTGCCAGTAGGCTGGCCTCCAAGAGGAGTGCATAGTCCGGGGTTGACGAGTTCCGACTCGACCCGATAGCTCCCTCCTATAGGGATGTCGAGACAGGTGCTGGAGCCGTAGGGGTCGAAGGTGACTTGAGCAGCCTCTGACAGGTTGGTCTCACTGCATCCAGCTGCGTCGTACACAAAAATCGAAAGCTCACATTCTACGCTGGTAGGGGGAGAGCACTCGCAGCTGCTACACCCTCGGTGGTCGTCGACCGAACCGAACAGTACCTGGCGGGAATCGAATCCAAGAGGGCATTCGTGAATCCCTTCGCGGGCGATACAGACCGGCAGGTCGCCACGCCGCTCAAAACAGCTCTCACGACCTTCACAGGCCGCCGGGCGCGCTCGATGAAGGAAAACGGCGTCCTCTAGCTGGACGTCCGGCTTCTCTATGGAGCCTGTTGCAGGGCAGGATGGACACGGGGTCATGTCACAGTCGAGCGGGACCGACCTCGCTACGATGCCGCCATGCGGCGAGTGGGAAAGGCACGCGGGTTCGTTTATCGGCGGTACTGGATGGAGAGTCTCGAACGCGAAGACGTCACATTCGTCGTCGTCGTAGCGCTCCAGGCGCATGTCCTGGCACCGGGCCGATTCGACGCTGCCGCAGTTGCAGTTGCAGTTGGCGCTAGGGGCGGACACTTCTGAAAACAGGAGCAAGTCTCGTTCCTCCCCTTTCTCTGTTCGTCTTTGATAGGGCCCGGTCCAAGCGAATGGTACGAGCACTTCGCAGACCGCTTCTTGGCACGTGTTAGCTGAAGTGGAGGAACCTGACCCGAAATCGGATGTTGTCGCTGTAGCTGATTCGGTCTCTAGTGGGGGCGAGATCGGACCTGTGCTTGCTGCTTGAGCTGTAGTTTCGGATTCCGCAGCACTTGTCTGGTCTGATGCGGCGGGGTTTGTTGCGAAACATCCCTGTAGTAGTTGTGTGAGTGCTACCAGTATCGCTGTGTGCGAGAATGAACTGTTGTGACGTGCCATGGTAGTTGCTGCTACTGTGCAGAACAGATCCCAACGTGCTCGTACCCTGGTGGTTCGAATCCCTCAGAGAAAAAGGGCACGCACTCCTGCCCCTCGCTGAAACCAGCGCACGCTTGTGATGCGCCGGGGGATGACAAGTCACAGTACTCAGTGCAGCACTGTTCTGCTCCGCAACTAGGAACCGCGCCGGCGGCGATGCAAGTAAGCCCAGGCTCACAACTGTTCAAGAAGTCGCATGGGGCCCCGTACTCTTCGCCGAACGTCGGTGCGCACGAGAATGGATGGGCTTCAGAATGTTCTGTGAACACGCAGCCCTGAGTCGGAAATGAAGTACATGCGTCGGGGACCGCCGACGGATCGCAAGCTTCAATGCATACCGGATACGCAAGGTTGTCTTTCGACTCAACGAGGCAGATAGGATGCGTGCTTGGACACGCCGAATCGGCCCCTGACTCGTCGCATCCGCAAAGAGGGACGCACCTCTCGAGCCAACACATCGCGCCCGGTCCGCAGAAGTCGCTCAGATCCTCGACGTTGTGTTCGCAGCTTCCGCCGACTGGAATGGGAGAAAAAGGTATCGGCACGCATGCCGTTGCGTTCCAAATGTTGCCATTGGTGCTGTATGGCGCGCACTTCTCGCCCGCGGGACAGTCCTGCGCGAAGGTCGAGCATTCGAACTCCGGCCCATCACCGTTGACGAGTTCGCAGATCGGCGTAGAGCCCGTGGAGCCTTCTGACGAGCTTCCTTCCCCGCTCGAGCCGGTGGTGTCGTGCGTCTCTTGCCCGGTAGAGTCCGTCCCCGCGCTCATTGCGGTCGTGGTGGATGTGGTCGAGTCCGCACTTCCGGTGGTCGGGTCCGAGCCGGAAGGCTGGTCGGAGGAAGTTGCATCGGGGTCGGGTGACGCGGCGGAGCTCCCCGACGAAGTGTCGGCCTCCGCGCTTTCCGCAGGCACCTGCGGGTTGAAGCAGGCCCCGGCGAGGGCCAGGCACGTAATCGACGGCGGGAGCAAAGCGCGTAGGTTCATGGGCCTTCCTGGAGGGGTGGCGGCTTCGCCGACACCGCGAGCGACAGTATCCGGCGAGACCTTCGGGCCGGCAAGTCTTGGAACTCGCGGGGGACAGGGCCAGGAAAAACCGCAGAAAGATCGGCGCAGCCGGTTTGCTCGAACACGTTCGTAACCAGATCCCATCTCGCCCGTAGTGCTGCGGGCGAAGCCTCGATACGATGGCGTCGTCGGCAAACGCATGGGTCGAGGCGAAGACAACGGTGGTGCGGCGGGTGGGTCCCGTCGCGGGTTCTTGACGATCGGGTTCGGTGCGGTGAGCGTCGGCCTGGCCGGGGCGGCGCTCGGCCCCGCGCTGGCCATGGTCGCGCATCCGCTGGGCAACACGACGACCAGCGGGTCCGAGGGGTTCGTGCCCGTGGGGGGCGAGAGTTCCTTCGGCGAGGAGCCGACCAAGGTCGACATCTTCGCCGACCGCGTCGACGCGTGGAACCGGGTGGTCCAGGTCAAGGTCGGCTCGGCGTGGGTCCGCGCGCAAGGCGACGAGCTGGTCGCCTTCTCCACCGTGTGCCCGCACTTGGGCTGCGGCATCGACTACGTGCCCGACCAGAAGAAGTTCCTCTGCGCCTGCCACAACTCCTGGTTCTCGATCGAAGGCGGCGTCGAGACGGGGCCCTCGCCCCGAGGCATGGACGCGCTCGAGACCAAGGTCGATGAGAACCTGGTCCAGATCCGCTACCAGCGGTTCAAGCAGGGCATCGAAGGCAAGGAGCCGATCGCGTGAGGGGGGACGGCAAGTTCTTCGACACCCTGGTCGACGCGGTCGAAGACCGCCTCGGGCTCATCACCACCTGGGAGAGCTTCCGCGATCGCGACGTGCACGGCGGCGTACGGCTGCGGCACGTCTTCCCGGCGGTCATCATGTACCTGTTCGTGCAGCAGGCGGTGCTGGGCACCGTGCTGGCCACCTACTACAGCCCCTCGGCGACCGACGCGTGGGCCTCGACGGCCTACGTTCAAGACACGGTCACCATGGGCTGGTTCGTTCGCGGGCTGCACTACCACGGCACCTCGGTGCTCATCGTGGTGATCGGCCTGTGGCTGGCGCAGATGGTGCTGCATCGGGCCTACCGGGCGCCGCGCGAGGTCACGTGGTGGGCGGGCATCGGCCTGCTGGGCATCGGGCTCGCGCTCGGGCTCACGGGCAACCCGCTGCCGTGGGATCAAGCCGGCTACTGGGGCATTCAGGTCGAGCTGTCGATCGCCGAGCAGACGCCCGGCGGGGAGATCATCCGCACGCTCGTGCAAGGCGGATCCGAGGCGGGCAACCTGTCGATCCTTCGCCTCTACGCGCTGCACATCTTCGTGCTGCCGGGCGCGTTTGCGGGCCTGCTGTGGCTCGTCTCGCGGCAGCGCAGCCAGCATGGCCTTCCCGCGCCCGACGGCCTGTCCGACGCCGACGCGCACAAGGCCACGCAGCGCTACTTCCCGGCGCAGGCGTTCCTCGACGTGCTCGCGATGGCGGCCGTGGGCGGCCTGGTCGTCGCCATGACGATGCAGAGCCACGGCGCCGAGCTGCTCGGTCCGGCCGACCCCACCGAGAACTTCCAGGCGCGACCGGAGTGGTACTTCCTCTTCCTCTACAAGCTGCGCATGTTCATGGAGGGGCCCATGGAGCCGATCGCCACGATGGTGATCCCCGGCGCGGCGGTCACTTTCTTGGTGGTCGCACCGTTCGTCGACAGGGTCGCGGGCAAGGTCGGTCGCTTCGTGGTGCTGGCCGGCATGGCGGTGCTGATGGTCGGCACGATCGGGCTGACGGCGTACGGCATCCAGTCCGACGCGGCCGACGAGGAGTTTCAGAAGTCGGTCGAGGCCGCCGAGGCGTCCGCGCTCGAGGCCCGCGCTTACGCCAAGATGGGCGTCGTCCCGCTCGGCGGCCCCGCGGTGTTCTTCAACGACCCCGAGTACCGGACCAAGATGCTCTACAAGGAGCACTGCCAAGGCTGCCACGCGCTGGGCGGCGTGGGCGGTGACGAGGGGCCCTCGCTCGAGGACTACTCCTCGCGGCAGTGGGTCTCGGCGCTGATTCGTGACGCGAACACGCCGCGGT
Organism: bacterium; assembly: GCA_024742475.1. Classification (GTDB taxonomy): domain Bacteria; phylum Myxococcota_A; class Polyangia; order Nannocystales; family Nannocystaceae; genus CAJXVA01. The sequence continues at coordinate 111,390 of JANSYI010000003.1, forward strand.
TCTTCGGCAACACGAAGATGAAGGGCGAGATGGACGCCTACCCCGAGGAGGACCTGCCCGCCGAGCAGCTGGACGCAGTCGTCGAGTACCTCATGCAGCTTCAAGGCGACACCGAGGTCGACGCGGCGCTGGCCAAGAAGGGCGCGACGCTTTGGGAGGACGAGCTCGAGTGCAACGCGTGCCACGAGGTCGAGCCCGGCGAGGAGGGCGACGGCCCCAACCTGCACGGCCACGGCAGTCAGCTCTGGGTGGCGCGGGTCATCCGCGACAGCTCTCAGGGCGACCTGTTCGGCGACTACGCGGCCATGCCCAAGTTCGCCGACAAGCTCTCCGAGGACGACATCAACGCGCTCGCGGCGTTCGTGGTCAAGCAGCGCGGCCAAGCGCCGCTCGAGGTCGTGCCGGCCGCGGCGGCCGAGCCGGCTCCGGTCGCCGAAGATCCCGAGCCCGGGGAGGGCGCGGCGCCGGAGTCCGAGGAGGGCGAGGAGCCCAATCCGGAGGAGGGCGATGCCCCGCAGCCCGAGGAGACCGCCGGGGAGGAGCCCGCTGCCGCGGCAGACGCCGAGGTCGCGGCCGACGCTGCGCCCGAGCCTGAACCCGAGCCCGCTCCGAAGGCCAAGCCCAAGCCGAAGGCCAAGCCCAAGCCGGCTGCGCCCAAGGCCGACCGAGCCAACGGGCGCGCGGTGTACATGAAGAAGTGCAAGTCGTGCCACGGCGCGGACGGCAAGGGGCAGACGACCTTTGGCAAGAAGCTCGAGCTGGCGTCGATCACCCCGATGGGTCTGTCGAAGATCAAGAAGGCCGTGATGCGCGGCGTGCCGGGCACCAAGATGAAGTCCTACAAGAACAAGCTCTCCGCGCAGGAGATCGACGACGTGTCGGCCTTCGCCAAGTCGCTGTAGCTTGCGCCCGGCGCGGCGGTCGGGCGGCTTGCGCTCGACGACAAATCGAGCAATTTTGCGGGTCGTGTCGCACACCGGATCCTCCAAGCGCATTGCAACCGGCGCCATCGTCAGCATGTGCGTGATGGCGGCCGCGGGGGCGACCTGCGGCGGGACCTCGACGAAGCCGGGCACCTCGGCGAGCCAGGCCGAGGCCGGGTCGTCATCGACACCGCAGGCGACCGAGCGCGCCGAGTTTCGCCTGTACGCCTTCGCCCGCGTGGCAGGGACGATTGCACCGTGCGGGTGTACGACCGAGCCGCTGGGCGGCCTGCAGTACGCCTTCGGCTACATCGAGAACAACAGCGAGCCGCAAAGCCGCCTGGTGCTCGAGCCGGGGTCGTTCCTCTTCCCCGAAAAAGATGGGCCGTACTGGCCCAAGGACGAGGCGGAGTGGGAGCAAGCCCGCGACCGCGCCAAGCTCCTGCACACGCGCTTCGCGGCGCTGGGGCCTGCGCTGGTCAGCGGCATCGGGCCGACCGACGTGATCTCGCCTCAGGGCGTGAAGCCGCTGAGCACGTTCGAGATGCCGCGGGTGGCGGCCAACGTGACGCTGCCGGCGGGCGCTACGGCACCTGCGCCGCATCGGGTGGTGGAGCTGCAAGACGAGGGCATCACCTGGAAGGTCGGGGTGACGTCGGTGGTGGATCCGTCGCTTCCAGAGGCGGCAGAGCTGGGCACGCTGGCCGACCCGGTCGCGGCGGCGAAGTCGGCGGTGGAGTCCATGAAGAAGGACGGGGCGCAGTTCACCGTGGTGCTCGCGCAAGGCCACCGCGCGTTCGCGGAGACGCTCGCGGGCGAGGGGGTCGACCTGGTGGTGGTAGGCATCCCCGAGGGTCCGGAGCGCGAGCGGGTGGGGGCGCCGGCGAGCAAGGTGGGCAGCACGTACGTGCTCGAGCCCGGGACGCAGCTGCAGACTGTGACCGAGCTGGTGGTGTCGGTGGATCCGAAGACCGGGGGCGTGCCGAAGGTCAGCGCCTGGGAGGTGCCGCCGCCCAAGTCGGCCCTGACCGCGGAGCTTGCTCGCGTGGAGGAACGGATCGCCAAGTTCAAGGCGGATCCCGAGGCCGACGCGGGGTTCATCGCCAACCTCGAGGCGGAGCGCGCTCGGCTGAAGGCGCAGCTCGGCGGCGAAGCGGAGGGTCCGGCGCAGGGCGTGTTCGACCAGGTCAAGGTCACGTGCAAGCTGCCGGTCGACCCCAAGGCGAAGGACGCGCTTGCGGCGTACGACCAGCGGGTCGCCGAGCAGAACAAGGAGCGCTTCGCCGGCGTGAAGACGCCCGAGCCCGAGCCCGGCAAGCCCGGCTACGTGGGCATCGAGGCGTGCAGTGACTGTCACGACGAGGCGGTGGAGTTCTGGGAGAACACGCCGCACGCGAGCGCCTACGAGACGCTGGTGGTCGACAACAAGCAGTTCGACCTCAGCTGCGTGGGCTGCCACGTCACCGGCTTCCGCCGTCCCGGCGGCGCCGAGGTGGTCGAGAACACCGGCCTCGTCGACGTGCAGTGCGAGGTGTGCCACGGCCCGGGCAGCCTGCACGCCGAAGACGGCGGCGACGACCTGAGCCTGATCAAGCTCGAGGCCCCCGCCGAGCTGTGCGCAACGGAATGCCACACGCAGGAGCACTCGGACACGTTCGACTACGAGGCGTACCTGCGGGACATCGTGGGCCCGGGCCACGGGGCGAAGAAGCGCGAGTCGCTTGGTGATGGGCCGACGGGGAGCGAGCTGCGGGCGGCCGGGCTGGCGAAGGCCGGCGGCAAGTGCAAGAAGATGTAGTGGGCTGGGGTGGGGGCCTTTGGAGGCCCCCGCCGAAGTGCGGCCGTCGAGGGCGCACCTTCTACTTTGCTAGCATCCAGATCTCGTCGCTGGCCTCCCAGAAGTAGGCCTCGGAGTCGACTGCGTCGAAGACGCCCGGTCGCACGGTCCGGGCTTCCGTTCCGTCGATTCGCACGGTCCGTACGTATCGATCCGGCGCACCGAACGACCCCTCGTCATCGTTCCAAACCAGGTCGTCGCCGGACAGCGCTAGGGATGTACCGTCATCGAAGTTGGGGTCATCTGCGGTCAGGAGAATCTCCTCGTTCGCTCCGTCGAAGTCGGTGGCAAAGAGGGTCATGAGGGATGTGGCACCGTCGAAACAAGAGAAGTAGAGCCGATCGACGCCGGCAACGATCGAGTTGCAAGACAACAAGTTCTCGCGAACGGTCGTGTCAGTAGTCCCGCCAGTTGCGGGGCGACTAAGTATTGCGTCCGTGTCGCCGGATTGCGACCAAAAGATGGTTGAGGACGTAGCCTCGATTACGTCAATCGGATCAGTAGTGCCAGATTCATAGGTGCGGATGGTGCCACCGTTGATCGCCGAGCCCCGGAGAAAGTGGTCCGGAGGTGTAGAGATTTCGTATCCTCTGAATGCCCAGTAGATTCGGTTGGAGGATACGGATAGCTGCTCAACTCCCGTAATGAAAGAGAAGCCGTCATTTCCTGCCTCGTACACGTCTAGGGGCGCACCTCCAGCCTTCGGTATGCGCATGATTTGGTTCGTGCTCGTGTTCGTTCCCCATTCGGTAACGATATAGAGATCGTTCTGCTCGAGTTCCGAGAATGTATCGGTCTCGAGGCCGCTCGCGAGCACTGTCGAACTCGGCGTTGCCTCTTGTGGGATTCGCTCGGCAGTCGTGTCTGTGATGAAGTAGACGAAATCCTCGTCGGCAACGAGTTCGTGGATGCTGCCGGTCGCATAGAGGGCGTAGGGCTGACACTCCGAAGCGCTGCATGCTCCATCGAGGCAGCTGTGCCCACAGGAACCGCAGTCGGTCGCGGTGTTCGTGAGGTCGACTTCGCACCCGTTAGCGAGATTGCCGTCGCAGTCGTCGTAGCCTGATGCGCAGGTGAGCCCCCCGCAGTCATCGCACGTGGCGTTCGGGTAGGTCCCGTCGCAGACCTCTCCAGAACCGGCTTGCACTGTGCCATCTCCGCAGTAACTGGTGATCCCGACTTCGACCGAGCAGGAGCCCGTGGCGCAGTAGGTACAGTCGTCTTCGGTCGTGCCGTAGGCACAGACGGGCGGGTCACTCGCGTTTCCTGCGCCATCGTCACACTGCTCCTCTCCTTCCTGGATCCATCCGTCGCCACAGCTTGCGGCAACGCAGTTCACGCATGCGTCCGTGTTGTCGTCGTTTTCGTCATCGCACGCTTCTCCCTCCTGGACGATCCCGTCTCCACAGCTTGCGAGAGCGCATTCAGCCGTGCATTCGTCGCTCCCGGCGCGGCCGTCGTCGCACGACTCGCCAGGCCCGACGAGGTTGTCGCCGCAAACCGCGATCGCACACGTGCTCGTGCATGCTGCGTCATCTGCGTTCTCGCCTCCCTGATCGCACTCCTCTGTCTCGGGGACTCCGACGAAACCGTCACCACAGGTGGTCAGCGTGCAGTCGGACATGCAGTCGCTCATGCCGTTGACGCCGTTCAGTTCGCCGTCGTCGCATTCTTCGCCACCGCCGAGGAGCCCGTCTCCGCAGACCGAGTCCCGGTCTCCGGTTGTACCCGGTTCTCCGGACGTTTCCGTATCGAGGCCGTCATCCCCAGTGCTCGAGTCCCCGTTCGCCCCGGTCGTCGGAGAGCCGCTTGTCGTGCTACTGCCTTCGGGTCCGTCCGGGCCCGCGGAAGGCCCCTCGGACCCACCACTGCTCGACGACGATGAGTCTAGCTGCTCAACCATCTGGTTCGGGGCGAAGCAAGCTGGAAGTGCAAGCGCAAGGGTGAGAAGCGTCGGGTTCTGGAAGTTCATAGAATCCTTCAACCAGAAGCTACTGGAAACCGAACTCCTGCAAAAGCAGTTCACTTCGCAGGGGACAGGACCAGTCCGCCGGGATAGAAGGTCGCGGCAAGCAACGCCCGCAAAGATGCTCGCCGGCCGGCTGTCGGGCTTTCCACCGGTTGAAGGCCTTCGCCTTCTTCGCCCGACGGGGCTCCTGCTAGACCTTGGATGCCTTCGCGCACTGTTCCGGGGACTTGAACTTCGTGTTGGCGCATGAAGAGTCGGTCGCAAGCGATTGAGTAGGGCGGCGGCGTGGTGCGTCAGTTCCTCGGGTCCGCGGGGCTGGCGGGAGAGACCAAAAGGTGGGCGAGGTGCCTTGGGCCGCATGATGAGCGAACTCCGCCGCTGAGTGTCCTCGATTGCGGACACCGGACTGTGGACGCGAGCAGGGCTTGCTTTCTGCTTCGGCGACTGCCAGGCGCCGCTTGCCGTCGGTTGTCGGCAAACGCCGCTGTCACCGCGCCTGGTTTGGCGGAGCGGGTTCTTGGGGTCCTTTACGCCGCGGGGGGCAACGAGGAGTGGAGCGTCATCACCGTTGACGTGCAGCCATCCTCACTATCCTCCGGCCTTCCCGGGCTGTCGGACGGGTCGACGACCCTACTCGTCTCCGAGCGAAGCCGTGGGGTCAATCGCCTTCGCCTTCTCGATGAAGGACTGCGCCTTCTCCGTCCGACCGAGCTCCTGCTGTACCTCGGCCGCCGTCGCGTAGAGCTCGGCGGACTTGAACTTCGTCTTCAAGATCGGCTTGAGTGACTTCTCGGCCGCCTTGGCGTCGCCCGCCTTCAGGTGCGCCTGCGCAAGCATGATCGACGCGTCGAGGTTGGGGCGCAGTTCGTAGTTCTTCTGGGCCAGCTCCAGGACAAACGCGGGGTCGTCCCCGAACTCGAGGTAGTGCCCGAGGGCATGGCCGTAGGCGGCCTCCGGGTACTTGGCCATCTGCTCCTCGTAGCGCTTGCGAGCCTTGGCGACCCACTCCTTGCCCTTGGCTTCGTCGCCGGCTTCGAAGGCAATGCCTGCCATCGCGTCCATGAACTCCGGGTTGTTCGTGCGCTCGATGATGTCGAGGTAGAGCGTCTTGGCTTCCTCGGTCTTGCCCTGCAGCGTCAGGATCTCGGCGATGTGCTCGTCGATGAGCCAGTAGCCCTTCAAGAACGACTCGGCGTCGCGGTAGTGGGCCAGAGCGTCGTCGTAGCGACCGCGGTCGAGGTCGAGCAGGCCGAGGTTGAGGTGGATCCAGGCGCGAGGCTCCATTCGCTTGGCGTGGTACTTCTTGAGTGCTTCCCGAAATAGCGCTTCGGCTTCCTCAAAGTTGCCCGTCTTCCACTCGTAGACCGCTGTCGAGGAGAGGTTCGCGGTGGTTCGTTTCGCGAGTAGAGAGGCCGCAAAGTGCTTCTCCGCTTTCTTGTCGTCGCCGGCTTGCAGGGCAAAGTTGCCGTCGAAGGCCTCGATGCTGGCAGTCCCATCCGGAGTCGGGAGCGTCTTCGTCTTCGCCTTTTCGAAGTCGAGCCTCGCCTCCGGTAGCCGATGAAGCGAGTAATGGAGCTTCGCCCTCGCCATGAAGGTCGACCCCGTAGGCGTGAGGCTGTGCGCCCGTGCAAGAGCAGCTTCGGCCTGCGTGTAGTCGTCGTAGGAGCCGGTCAAACGTGCGCGTTGCATGAACGAGCCTGCAATCCGCTCGGGGTGCAGGCGGTTCTCCGGTACTTTCGCGGCGAGCTTCTCCAAGCCCGCGCGTTCTTTGTCGAGTGCTTCGAGCTCGGCTTTGAACGTTCTGCGCTCCTTGTCGAGCTGCGCCTTGGTTTTGCGCTTCGGCTTTTTCTCCCGCTTCGCATCGGCTGAAGTCGGAGCCGCCGGCTTGACGACCTCCGTTTCTGCCGGGGCTGACTTGGCGGGTGCTGCAGATGGCGCTGCGGGCTCTGGCGACCCGTTGTCGCATGCGGGCACGAGAAGGAGCAGGACGGCGAGGGGGGATGAATGACGCATTGCGGGGTCCAACCAAGAACGAAGCGAGGCCCCGGTTATACCGAGGCCCCGCCCCACGTGCGTACCGTCTCGCTACTCGTGAGCAGCGCCGAGGTACGGGAACGACGCCTCGAACGCGACGTCGTTAGCGCTCTGCGAGAGGCCCAGGTTTGCGAACGCGTTGAGGAGCGTACCCGGGTCGTCGGAGACGTCGATGAGGACGGCTGCGAGGATGATGTCGATCACCGGGACGTCGAGCGCGCGACCGTTCGGGAAGCCGCTGTCCGCACCGGTGTTGATGAGGATGACGTCAGGGAACGCGAGCGGAACCGCTTGGACGAAGCAGCTGTTGTTCAGCTCAGTAACGCCGCACGGCGTGAGGTCCGTGCCGAGGAGGGTGTTCGCGAGCACCAGGTCGTCGTTGAGCCCGGTGGAGCCGGGATCGAAGTCGCCGTGGAGGAACTGCAGCGTGGCAACTGCATCGGCTGCGAAGGTGTCAGCAGGGCTGACGTCCCCAGCGGGGTTGCTCGCGTTGTAGGCGTCCTTGTTCTCTGCGGCGATGAGGGCCGTGTTCACCGCAGGGAAACCCTTGCGGTCAACGCGTGCGTACGACGCGGGGTCATCGTCACGGAAGTCGTAGACGTCGGGGTCGCCGGCTTCGGTATCGGTGTCGGTGTCCGTGTCGTCGGTTGGGTCCGTGTCCGTGTCGTCGGTGTCGGTGACGGTCGGGTCATCCGTCTCGGACGGGTCGGTTGTCGAAGTGCTGCTAGCCGTGGGATCCGTCATGTTCGTCGGATCCGTGTTCGTCATGGTCGTCGCGTTGGTGTCGGTGTCCGTGTCGCCGGCTGGGTCATCGTCGACGACGCAAGCGGTGGACAGCGCCATCGACGCAACCAGAGTGAGGAGCGAAAGATTCTTGATATTCATGTCGAGTCCCCTTTCGCGTTACTCGGAGATCCGGCTGGTAGTGGCCCAGAGCTGCAGGAGCCCGTCGGGGTTCTTGTTGAGAGCGGCCGCCATGTCGAACTCGAGAACGATGGCGTGGACGTTGGTTCCGACGAAGAAGTCCGGAGCCGGTTGGGGCATCGGATCCTTGTTGTCGGGGTCGAGGAACTGCGCGAGCGAGCCGAACGCGAGGTCGACGTCGGTTTCGCCGTCGCTCGTCATCGCATTCATGATCGTGGCGCCGTAGCCCTCGAAATCGAAGGAGAACGGATCGTCGAACGTACCCGCGAGCGCGAGGTTCCCGTCACCAGCGTCGATCGTCGTGGCGACCGCGCCCTGAATCGGACCGTCGGTGCCGGGCATGTTCTCGACCTGCACACCCCAGTCACCGAGGTAGTTCTGGCCGAAGCGAACGTTGACCTGGATGTCGGACTCGTTGTCGTTGGAGTTCGACACGCGATCGGCCCCGACGGTGAGCCCGCCTGCGGAGGCCGTGTTGTCGATGTGGAGCGTGTAGAGGACGTCCCGGTCGTACGCCGCTTCGGCGCCTGCAGCCTGAAGGCCAGCAAACGTGATGATGGCGACGACTTTGCCGTCTTCGGTGTGCCAGGCGTAGAGGTCGGCGATGTCGGCGGCCGGGTCGGCGGAGGCGCCCGGAGCTTCAGCGTGGTCGGCGGCGACCACTTCTTGGGACCCGAGGGTCATGGATGCTGCGGCGAGCAGGGCGATGCCCCCCACAGCGGCAAGCGTTGAGTGTCGTTTCATTCGATCAGTCCTTGGTGGAAGGAGAGGAGCGGTCAGCTTCCCTCGGTTGCGCCAGAGAGCGGCGCGAGCTGTGAGCGTGTCGTGGAGATGCAGTGGACCCCCGTGCTGCCGACGCGCTCAGAGAAAGTCAGGTCCGTATGGCGGTACGGTACATCGCTTGGGATGGATCGTCAGGGTTTCTTTGGGGGACGCCCCCGACCCGTCAACCGGCGGCGAGGTGGCCAGTGTTGTGGCCACTGGTACGTTCTTCGCTCGGCGAACCGGGCAATGACGCGGTAGACTGAAGGCGTGACGCGAGGGCGCTCGTCGAACACGGTTCAACGGCAGTTCATCGGGTCGCACGGTGCACGAGTCTGCGCGCGGGCGCAGGCCTGTAACCAGCCGACACGCACCGACATACGTCGACAAGAACGTCGCCGCGGGATGAATACCTCGCTCCACGCCGACGTCGAGCGCTAGGCCCAAGGGGACTCGCTAGGGGAAAACGGATCCAATGACGCACAAAATCGCTCTCGCTGCTGCCTTCTCTGCCATCTTCGCCGCAGGCCTCTTGGCCTCGAGCGCCAACGCTGCCGACGAAGGCGAGGCGCCCAAGCCCTGCGTGGCCAAGACGTTCAAGATTGCCAAGGTCAAGGCTGCCTGCGAGTCGGGCGGATCCAAGGCGGCCAAGGACCTCATGAAGAAGGCCACCAAGAAGGCGAAGGCGGCCGGCGTGACCGAGGGGATGAAGTGCAAGGACTGCCACGAGGACTTGAAGAACTACAAGCTCAAGGGCGACGACCCGGTCGGCAAGATCAAGAAGTGGCTCTAAGCCGCGCCAAACAGCTCCAACACCGCGTTCACCATGCCGTCGTCTCCTGGCGACGAGGCCGTGAGCGCCACCTCGAAGCCCTGCTCTTGCAGGGCTTTGGTCGTCACCGGCCCCGCACTGATCACCGCCGCAGTCTCGAGGACTCCGTCTGCGGCGGCCTCCGCCAGCGTGGCACGTAGGTGCGCACCCGTCCGGCCGCTGTGCAGACAGATGACGTCGACGCCGTCGCCGAGCCAGGAGATCACTCCCGCCGGTGGCGGTGGCCGACCCGTTTGGTAGCCGACCGCGAGCGTGTACTGCCCCCCCGCGCGCGTCACCGCCTCGTCGATGGTCGCGCGCCCGTCTCGGGCTCGTACGTGAAGCCACCGCTTGCCCAGGAGGCCGCGCTGGTCGAGCGCGTCGACGATGCCTTCGGCGCGGGGGCGCGTGGGCACGATGTCCGCCCGCAAGCCCGCCACGGCGCACGCCCGCGCGGTCGCCTGCCCGACCGCCACCACGAGCGTCGTGGCCAGCGAGCGGACGTCGAGCTCGCTGCGCCGCAGGGAGGCTGTGAGCGCGGCGACGCCCGTACGGCTCGAGACGATCAGGCCGTCCGCGTCAGCGATCCCGGCGACCGCGGCGTCGAAGATCTGCTCGTCAGCGGGCGGCTCGATGCGCAGGCAGGGGAGGGCCACCGCGTCGGCGCCGAGCCGCTCGAATCGATCGCGCTGCGGCGTCGCCGAGTCTCGAGGACGCGTCACCAAGATCCGACGGCCACGCAGCGGCCCCAGCGGTGGTTCCATGTCGATGCCGGAGATCCTCCGGATCTCGACGCCAGACGCGCCGAGTGCACGCGCGACATCGAGCGACTCCACCACGCAGACGACCGACGCTCCCGCCGCGCTGCGTTCGACCACCCTCTTCGCGGCCTCCGCGTCCCAGGGCGTGAGCACGACCTCGGCCGAGGTTGATGCGTGCCACAGCACGCCTGGATGCACGCGCGGGTCCGCGACGACCACGTCCGCGCGCCGCAGCGCCTGCACGCCCGCCCACGCCAGCGACGCCGCAGGCCGGCCGGCGGCCTCGATCAGCGTGACCTCACCGGCGCGCGCAGGGGCATTCATCGAGGGGAGCTTGGCGCATCGGCCGACCTCGGTCCATAGTCCCGGCTTCGGATGACCGCGCCACGCAAGACCGTCCTCGTCGTCGGAGGTGGACACGCCGGGCTCGAGGCTGCTTTCGCGGCCGCCCGCGTGGGCGCGCACGTGCGCGTGGTGACCGGGTCGGTTCGCACCGTCGGGCAGACGCCGTGCAACCCCTCGGTCGGCGGCGTCGCCAAGGGCCATCTCGTCTGCGAGATCGATGCGCTCGGCGGGTTCATGGGACGGGCCGCCGACGCCACCGCGATTCACGGCCGCGTGCTCAACCGATCGAAGGGCCCCGCCGTTCAGTCCACCCGGCTGCAGGTCGACAAGGCCAAGTACGGCGCCTACGCCCGCGACGCTCTGACCACGCACCCTGGCATCGAGGTGATCGAGGGGCTGGTCGCCTCCGTCGTGCTCGAGGCCGAGCAGGTCACGGGCGTGCAGCTTGCCGATGGCTCGCACGTGCCCGCCGACGCGGTCGTGGTCACCACCGGCACCTTCTTGGGCGGCCTGCTGCACACCGGCGCCACCAAGACGCCCGGAGGTCGCGCCGGGGAGGCGCCCGCCAACGGGCTGTCGGACAACCTGCGCGCCATGGGCTTTCGGCTCAGCCGCCTCAAGACCGGCACGCCCGCGCGTCTCGACGCGCGCAGCATCGACTACGCCGTCACCGAGCCGCAGCCCTCCGAGGACCCCGTCCCTCGTTTCACGCTGCCCGACGACATCGAGCCGCCGCCGCCGCTGCTCGAGCAGGTGCACTGCCACCTGACGTGGACCAACGCCACGACCAACGAGATCATCGCCGAGCATCTGCACGAGTCGCCGATGTACAGCGGGCAGATCGAAGGCCGCGGCCCTCGGTACTGCCCGTCGATCGAAGACAAGGTCGTTCGTTTTGCCGACCGCGATCGACACCAAGTGTTCCTCGAGCCCGAGGGCCTCGATACGCACAGCGTCTACCCCAATGGGATTTCGACCAGCTTGCCCGCTGCGGTCCAGGCCAAGTTCATCGCGACGATCCCCGGCCTGGAGAATGCGGAGATCATCCGCCCCGGCTACGCGGTCGAGTACGACGCCGTCGACGCCCGCGCGCTCGATCATCGTTTTGCCAGCAAGACCCATCGCGGGCTCTACTTCGCGGGCCAGGTCAACGGCACCTCCGGCTACGAGGAGGCCGGCATTCAAGGTCTGCTCGCCGGGGCCAATGCGGCGCTCGAGCTGCTCGGGCGCGAGCCGCTCGTCGTCGGCCGCGACGAGGGGTACGCGGGCGTGCTCGTCGACGACCTCGTCACGCAGGGCTGCGACGAGCCCTATCGCATGTTCACCTCGCGCGCCGAGTACCGGATCATGCTGCGGGAGGACAACGCCGACGCCCGGCTGTCCGCGCTCGCGCTTCAGGCCGGCTTGATCTCGCAGGCCCGCTTCGATCGCGTCGCGGCTCGGCGCGCGTCGATCGATGCGCTTTGCGAGGCCATGGCGAAGAAACGTCCACCCGGTGACGCGCCGGCGTGGCTGCTCGGCCGGGCCACGGCGCAGCACGTCTACGCGGGGTACCTCGATCGCATGCGGGACGAGGTCGCGCGTCTTCGCGGCGACGCGGCGAGTGATCTTCCGCTGGCGGCCGACCTCGACTATGCCGCGCTCGAGGGCCTGAGCAACGAAGCGAAGCAGCGACTCGCCGACGTCCGGCCCACGAGTACCGGCCAGGCGTCCCGGATCCCAGGCATGACGCCCGCGGCGCTGATGTGCCTGTGGGCGCACGCGCGGCGCATGCAGAAGCAAGCGGCCCGAGGCTGAGAACGAGCCCCGTACGGTGTTCAGGCGCGCGCTTCTTGAATGATGCCCGCGAGGACCGTCTCGTCGATCGGGCTCAGGTCGTTGAAGCGCACCGCGACGCCGTGGTTTCCCGGCGTGGCATGGGGTGTCGAGGGGAGCGGCGCGTGGATGCGGACGACGATGGCCCCGAGGGCCAGGGGGTTGCGGGCCGGTCCGCGGCTGATCTCCACGCGGACCGGTGAGCCGACCTCCACCTTGCACACCCCGTGCAGGAGCGCGCCGCCGGTGGAGAGGTCGAGCGTGCGGGCGTGCAGCAGGAGGCGGGCCCGGCTGTCGTCGTAGAGACGGAACGGCACGGCGACCGTGACGCGAGGGCGATGGCGGCGGTCTTGTGCCGGGTCGGCGCTGATCTCGGAATGTGTCCGCTGCACACCGACCTCATACCACTTTGTGGTGGGCCGAAAAATAGGCGTGAAGGGCGATCTCTTCGGCCGAGGTCACTGCGCGAAACTGCACGCCAAAGCCCCGTGGGAGGCCCTTGCTCGGCATCAGGTTCTGCCAGCGTACCTGCGCGCTGAACCGCAGCGTATCAGGGATACCCGGAGGATGGGGCGCCGGGGGATGGAGCCAAAGGCGCAGAGACTGGCCGACCGGCACGACGAGATCGCTCTCCACGAACGCCCCGCCCACCGACACGCCGTGGGTGACGGCGAGCGTGGTACCGGCCCAGACGCCGGCTTCGTTGTCGGGGTTCGCCACCGCGACGACCACCGGCCACCGCAGCTTGGCCCGCGGCCGGTAGTGACGGCGCGCCTCGCCGAACTGGGCGCGCTTCGGGCCCTGCGTGTCATCGTCGACCACTGCGTGGAGTCTACCGCGGAGAGACCCCGGTTGACCCCGACGTGTGCACTTGTCCATAGTGCGCGCCTTGAAGGTCCACCTCATCGGCGTCGCCGGCACCGGCATGGGTGCGCTCGCTCAGCTCCTCCAGGCGGCCGGGCACGAGGTCCGGGGGTCCGACACCGGGATCTACCCGCCCATGTCCGACCAGCTCGACGCGGCGGGCATCCAGGTCATGGTGGGGTTTCACCCCGACAACCTCGCGTGGGGGCCCGACTGCGTCGTCGTGGGCAACGTGTGCTCCTCGACCCATCCCGAGGTCGTCGCGGCACAGGAGAGGGAGATCCCCCGCGAGAGCTTTCCGAGCATGGTCGCTCGGGCGCTCCTGCCCACCCGCCGCAGCCTCGTCGTCGCCGGGACCCACGGCAAGACCACGACCTCGAGCCTGTGCGCGTGGCTGCTCGAGGCGTGCGGGCTCGAGCCCAGCTACCTGATCGGGGGCGTGCCGCTCAACCTCGGGCGCGGCGCCCGTCTGCGCGAGGGCGGCCCGATCGTGCTCGAGGGGGACGAGTACGACTCGGCGTTCTTCGACAAGGGCTCGAAGTTCCTCCACTACCAAGCCAAGCGCGCCATCCTGACCAGCGTCGAGTACGACCACGTCGACATCTTCGACACGTTCGAGCAGATGCGGGAGACCTTCCGCAAGTTCGTGCGGACCATCGATCCTGCGGGCGACCTCATCGTCAACCAGGAGAACGCCGAGGCGATGGGCGTGGCGGCGCATGCCGAGTGCACGGTGCTCACCTACCGCGTGCAGCCCGAAGGCGGAGACCCCAACGCCGCCGACTACACCGCCGTCTTGGCGTCCAGCGAGGTCAAGCGGACGCGCTTCGAGGTGTTCGAACGCGGGCAGAGCCTGGGGTCGTTCACCACCCAACTGTTCGGCACCTACAACGTCGGCAACGCGCTGGCCGCCATCGCCCTCGCGCGACGAGAGGGGGCGTCGGCCCAAGCGCTGCAAAGCGCGCTCGCTCGCTTCCGCGGGGTCAAGAAGCGGCAGGAGCTCCTGGGCATCGCCGCCGGGGTCCGGGTGGTCGAAGACTTCGCGCACCACCCGACGGCGGTCCAGCTGACCGTCACCGCTCTGCGCAAGCGCTACGCGTCGAAGGCCCTGCACGTCTGCTTCGAGCCGCGCAGCAGCAGCTCGCGCCGGGCCGAGTTCGCCGAGGGCTACGTGCGCTCGTTCGACGCGGCCTCGTCGGTCTACGTCGCGCCGGTGCACAGGCCAGACAAGGTGAGCGACGAGCAGCGGCTCGACACCGAGGCGCTCGCCGCAAAGATCCAGGCCCGCGGGGTGTCCGCGCGTGCCTACGACGACATCGAGGCGCTGCGGGAGGCCGTGCTCGAGCGCGCCGTGCCGGGCGACACCGTCGTCTTGCTCTCCTCGGGAAGCTTCTCGGGGCTGGGCCCCAGCCTGCTGTTCGGCTTCGGTGACCCGGTCACCTTCGCCAAGGACGCCGACGCGCCGGCGATCTCCGCCCTGCTCGACGGCTACGGGCAGCCGAGGGTCGTGCCCGACGCCGAGGTCGAGACGCTGGTCCTCCGCTCCCCGGGCACCGTCGACGGCTGCGTCAGCCTGTGCCTGTGCGGTGAGTCGGCCTACCTCTTTGGGCTCGCCGTCGCGCCGCAGCGTCGAGGCCAGGGCTTGGGCTGGGTCCTGGGCGACATCGTGCTGCGACGCGCACGAACCCTCGGGGCGAAGCGCTGCTATCTGCTCACCAACACCGCGACGGACTTCTTCGCGGGCAAGCTGGGCTTCTCGCCCGTCCCGCTGGACGAGGTCGACGAGCGCGTTCGAGAGGGCGAGAACTTTGCGGTCTCGGCGGCGCTGCCCGGGGCCGTCTGCATGGTCCTCGGGCTGTGAGCCCTGATCATGGAGGAGAACCTCTCGGTTCCCCTCGCTGCGGCCGGCGAAGCCGCCCTTCGCTCACCCCTCCGAGTTCGGGCGCGGGCGCCCTCGCTCGCGACCCTTTGGCTCGCTCCTCCGCCCCCGAGCATCGGTGCGGCCGGCGAAGCCTCGGGCCGTGGACGTCGGAGACTGGAGTTCTCGCTCATGTCCGAATCGCCGGTTCGCGCGCCGTTGCTGGCACTTTGGACCGAGCCCGCTCGGGTTGACTCGCGTCGGGGCGCGTCCTAACGTCCGCCGCGATTGTCAGGAGTCCGTCCGACTGTGCCGGCCAAGCAGCTAACCCCCGAAATCGAGGCGTGGATCGAGCAGCGCTGGTCGCGTTTTCCCGAAGGGGCGGCCGGCAAAGCGCTCACCCTTGGCGTCCTCTACCAAGCGCAAGAGGCGTTCGGCCACGTCGACACCGAGGTCATCGACCTCGTCGCCACGCGGCTAGGCCTCACCGCTGCCCACGTCCGCGGCGTCGCCACGTTCTACACCATGATCAACCCACGCGAGGTTGGGCGGTATCACCTGCAGGTGTGCACCAACATCGGCTGCATGCTCGAGGGCGCCTACAAGGTGTTCGAGCACTGCAAGGCGCGGCTGGGCGTCGAGAACAAGGAGACCACCGCCGACGGCAACGTGACCCTCTCCGAGGTCGAGTGCCTCGCAGCGTGCGGGTACGGTCCCGTGGCGCAGATCGCCGAGAAGGGCAAGCCGGAGATCCCGCTGTACTTCGAAGAGCTCGACCTCGAGACCGTCGACAAGATCCTCGACGGCCTGGAAAAGGGCGAAGTTCCGACGGAGCTGGGGCGCTGACCATGGGCGTGTTCGACCTCAAGATCATCAGCAAGCACTTCGACGACCCGCAGGCGCGGCATCTCGACCACTACGAGACGCACGGCGGGTATCGAATGGCGAAGCGGGCCACGACGATGGCCCCCGGGGACATCCACGGCGAGGTCAAGACCTCCAACCTGCGCGGCCGCGGCGGCGCGGGCTTTCCCACCGGCGTCAAGTGGGGCTTCGTGCCCAAGGACGCGGAGACGGTCTACTTGGTCGTCAACGCCGACGAGTCCGAGCCGGGCACCTTCAAGGACCGCCACATCCTTCACTGGAACCCTCACCTCCTCATCGAGGGGATGATCATCGCCTCGCGCTCCCTGCGGGTCCACAACGCGTACATCTACATCCGCGGGGAGATGCAGCGGGAGTACCGGATCCTGCAAGACGCCCTCGACCAAGCCTACGCCAAGGGATACCTCGGAAAGCGCATCTTCGGCTCGGACGTCGACCTCGACGTCACGATCTGTCGAGGCCTGGGCGCGTACATCTGCGGCGAGGAGACGGCGCTGCTGTCCAGCCTCGAGGGCGGACGCGGCTGGCCACGGCTCAAGCCGCCCTTTCCCGCGGTCAAGGGGCTGTGGGGCCAGCCCACGATCGTCAACAACGTCGAGACCATCGCCAACCTGCCGTGGATCCTCGAGCACGGCGGCCAGGCGTTCGCCGACGTTGGGGTGGGCCGCTCGGGCGGGCTGCGCTTGGTCTCCGTGTGCGGCCACGTCGAGCGACCGGGCGTCTACGAGCTGCCGCTGACGGTCACGGGCAACGACCTCATCGACATCTGCGGCGGCATGCGCGAGGGCAAGGCGGTCAAGGCGGTCATCCCCGGGGGCGTGTCGATGCCGGTGCTCACCGCCGACGAGCTCGACGTGCCGTTCGAGTTCGACGCGCTGCAAAACGACGCGCGCATCCGAGAGGTCGAGACGGCGCCGGGCGTCAAGTTCGACCTCGGCGGCAACCGGACGCTGCGCACGATGGCCGGGTCCGGCGGCGTGGTCGTCATGGACGAGACCACCGACATCACCATGGCCGCCTGGCGGATCCTGCACTTCTTCGCCGATGAGAGCTGCGGTCAGTGCACGCCATGTCGCGAGGGCACCGGCTGGCTCACCCAGGTCGCGCACCGCGTCGCCTTCGGGCACGGTCGGGCAGGGGACGTCGAGCTGATGGCCTCCATCGCCGACGGCATCGCCGGCAACACGATCTGCGCCTTGGGAGACGCCGCGGCCTGGCCGACGCTGGCGTTCATCACCAAGTTTCGCCAAGAGTTCGAAGACAAGGTCAAGAACAGCCTCGCCCATTCCCCGTCGGCCCCGTCGGGGACAGGCGCGCAGGCTGCCGGAGCGTCGTGATGCTCAGCATGCTGCAAGCCGCACCCCCGCCGAACCCCGGGACCTGGGCCGGGAGCGAGCCGCCGCCGGGCGTCATCGCTCGCATCCTCGGCGCCGTCTGGGACGCGATGGTCACCACCACGCCCGCCGACTACGTGTTCTCGGCGTTCGCCATCCTGGCCATCGTCGCCGCCATCGCGACCGTCACGCGAAAGAACCCGGTCGTCGCCGCGGTGTGTCTGGTGGCCTCGTTCTTTTGCGTCGCCATCTGCTACGTGATGCTCAGCGCCACGTTCCTGGCCGCGCTGCAGGTACTCGTCTACGCGGGCGCGATGATGGTCCTGTTCGTCTTCGTGGTGATGGTGCTCGACGTCGACGACAAGGGGGCCGCCGACCAGCCTCGGACGCGCTCGTCCAGACGGGGCCTCTACTACGGCTTCGCCGCCGTCGTGATCGGCATCCTCACGTGGATCTTCTGGGGCACCGTCACCCGTCAGTTCTCCACGACCGGCCGCGAAGTGCCCTCGGACTTCGGGACCGCGCAATCCGTGGGCCGAGAGCTCTTCGGACCGGCGCTGTTCGCCTTCGAGGCGGTCTCCCTCCTCTTGCTCGCCGCGGTGATCGGGGCCGTGGTCGTGGCTCGCTCCCGGCGTGAGCGGCTCAAGGAGGCTCTCGCGCTCGGCTTCAGCGAGGACGACATGCACATCGCGGGGCTGGGTGCCGCCGACACCGAAGTCGCCCGCGGCGACCTCACCGACGAGCAGGTGCGGCGCCCCCACCCAGCGATGGACTTCGGGCAGCCCTCCGCTGGCGGACACGAAGGGGGCAACTGATGGTCTCGCTGATATCCCCGCTGATCCTCGCGTTCGCGCTGTTCGTCATCGGCATGGTCGGCGTGCTGGTGCGTCGCAACGTGCTCATCATGCTGATGAGCGTCGAGCTCATGCTCAACGGCGCCAACGTGGCGCTCATCACCTTCTCGCGCCTGTGGGGCGACCTGGACGGCCAGGTCTTCTCGATGTTCGTCATCGCGGTGGCGGCGGCCGAGGCTGCGGTCGGGCTGGCCATCGTCGTCAGCATCTTCCGCACCCGCGCCAGCGCCGACGTCGACCAACTCACCACGCTACGGGATTGACCGGACGCCATGGAACATACGCTGCTGTGGATTCCGCTCTTCCCCCTGATGGGGGCGATCTTCAACCTCCTCTTCGGGGGGCTCATCAAGCGCTGGGCCGGTCCGCGCATCGGCAAGGAGGTCGCGCACCTCGTCGCCATCGGTGCCGTCGCTTTCTCGTGTTTCTTCGTGTTCTCGCTGGTGATGCAACCGGGCCACGGGCTGGGCTTCATGCACCTGCTGCAGACGGGCAACCTGCGCGAGATCATCCCTGGCCCTGGCCGCTCGGGACATCGCATCGTCGACCAGGTCTACCCGTGGATCGTCTCGGGCGACACCATCGTGTACTTCGAGCTGCTGCTCGACAACCTCTCGGGGTTGATGTGCATGATCATCACCGGCGTCGGCCTGCTGATCCACATCTTCTCGGTCGGCTACATGGCCAACGACGAGGGGTATCACCGGTACTTCGCGTACCTGAACCTCTTCATGGCCTCGATGCTCATCCTCGTGCTGGGCAAGTCGCTGGTGCTCACCTTCGTGGGGTGGGAAGGGGTCGGCTTGTGCAGCTACCTGCTCATCGGGTTCTGGTTCACCGACGAGGCCAAGGCAACCGCGGGCCGCAAGGCGTTCATCACCAACCGCATCGGTGACTTCGGCGTCATCTTGGGGATGCTCATCCTCTTCAGCGTGGTCGGCTCCCTCGACTACGACGCGATCCGAGGCAGCTGCGCGTCGGTGGCCGACACGCCGCTGCTCGCCGACGAGACCGCAATCTTCGGCGTGAGCGCGGCGACGGCGGCCACCTTGTGCCTGTTCTTGGGGTGCACGGGCAAGAGCGCCCAGATCCCGCTGTACGTGTGGCTGCCCGATGCGATGGCTGGCCCCACGCCGGTCTCGGCCCTCATTCACGCGGCCACCATGGTCACCGCGGGCATCTACCTGTGCGTGCGGCTGAACTTCCTGTTCGCCCTCGCTCCGCTGACGATGGCCATCATCGCGCTCATCGGGGGCGTGACCGCGTTCTTCGCCGCGACCATCGCCATCACCCAAAACGACATCAAGAAGGTCCTGGCCTACTCCACCGTCTCGCAGCTGGGCTACATGTTCCTGGCCGTCGGGATGGGCGCGTGGACCTCGGCGATGTTCCACGTGATGACCCACGCCTTCTTCAAGGCGTGTCTCTTCCTCGGCTCGGGGGCGGTCATCGAGGCGTGCCACCACAACCAAGACATCCGCACCATGGGCGGCCTTCGCAAGAAGATGCCCGTCACCCGGATCACGTTCCTGCTGTCGTGTCTGGCCATCGCCGGCATCCCGCCGCTGTCGGGCTTCTTCTCGAAGGACGAGATCCTGCTGCACGCCTACGTCGATTGGAGCGCGTGGTCGCCGGGCCTCAACTACGCCGGATACCTGCTCGGCCTCGCGGCGGCGCTGTGCACCGCGATGTACATGTTCCGGCTCTACTTCCTCGCCTTTGCCGGGTCGTGGCGCGGCGACTCCCACACGTGGGAACACCACGTCAAGGAGCACGGGATCATGTCGCTCCCGCTGGTCATCCTCGCCGTGCTCGCGACGTTCGGTGGGTTCTTGGGCTACCCGCACGCGCTGCCCGGGCACGACAAGCTGCCGCACATGCTCGACGCCTGGCTCGAGCCCGTCACGAGCATCAGCCGAGCGTTTACCGGTGAGTACCAGCTCGGCGTGCGTACGCAGCTCGACGGGGCGCCGCTTTGGTTCGCCGACGCCGACCGCCACATCACCGCCGCGGCCGAGTTCACCTTCATGGGCGTCAGCGTCGCCGTGGCCTTCGTCGGGCTGGGCCTCGCCTACGCGTTGTATCGCAACGGGCCGTCCTCGCAGGCCGCCTCGTGGGCCAAACGCCTGGGGCTCCTCCATGCGCTCAGCCGAGGCAAGTACTTCGTCGACGAGATCTACAAGGCGCTGATCCTGGGGCCGCTGTACCGGCTCTCGCAGGTGTTGTGGCTCGGCGTCGATCAGACCATCATCGACGACCTGGGTGTTCGGGGCGTCGCGGGCACGGTCTCGGTCATCGGTAACGGGGTCCGGATCTGGCACAACGGGAGCCTGCGGCGCTACCTGGTGATGCTGGTGCTCGGAGCCACGGTCGTGCTCGGGTCCGTCTACTGCAACCCACGGGTCTCGCAGGTGGGACCCAACGTGCTCAACCCAACCGACCCCGGGGGGTTGCGGCCGCAGCAGGGCGGGGTGCCCGTGGACTGGTCTCGGTGGTGGTACCGGGACGCGGACCCGCCCACCGCAAAGGCACCGGCTCGGTCCGCCGCCCAGGCTCCGCGGCCTGGCGTGCAGGCGCCCCCGGTGGCCCCGGCCGGCCCCGCTGCGCGAGGAGGCGTACGATGAAGGACGGACTGCTCACCCTTCTGCTGGTCCTGCCCATCGTTGGCGCGGTCATCGTCTCCACGCTCCCCCAGAAGGAGACCAACCTCGCCAAGGGCGTCGGCCTCGGCGTCGCGATCCTCCAGTTCTTCGCCTCGCTGCCGCTGCTGACGCGGTTCGACCCCAAGGCGGTCGGCTATCAGTTCGAGCAGAACGTCCCGTGGATCGAGGAGCTGGGCATTCACTTCCACGTGGGCATCGATGGATTCAGCCTGTGGATCATCCTGCTGACGACGCTGCTCACGCCGCTTTGCATTCTGGTCGCGTGGACGACGATCAAGACGCGGGGAGCCGAGTTCGTCGCCGCCTTGCTGGTGCTCGAGGCCGGAATGATCGGGAGCCTGGTCTCCTTGGACCTGATCGTGTTCTTCACGTTCTGGGAACTCATGCTGGTGCCGATGCTCCTCATCATCGGGGTGTGGGGCAGCGAGCAGCGCGTCGCCGCGTCGGTGAAGTTCTTCCTCTACACGATGCTGGGCTCGGCGCTCATGCTCGCGGCCATCATCTATCTGGCGGTCCAGCACTACAACGCCAGCGACGGCGTGTGGACGTTCGACCTGATCGCCCTTCAGGAGGTCATTCTCACCCCCGAGCAGCAGCTGTACTGCTTCTGGGCGTTCGCGCTGAGCTTCGCGATCAAGGTCCCGCTGTTCCCGGTGCACACCTGGCTGCCCGACGCGCATACGCAGGCGCCCACGCCGGGCTCGGTCATCCTCGCGGGCGTCCTGCTCAAGCTCGGCTCCTACGGCCTCATCCGCTTCGCCTTCCCGCTGTTCCCGCTCGCCGCGGGGGAGGGCGCGCAGGTCCTCGCCTCGCTCGCGGTCGCCGGCATCGTCTACGGCGCGCTGGTGGCGTGGGTGCAGACCGACGCGAAGCGGCTCGTCGCGTACTCCTCGGTGAGCCACATGGGCTTCATCGTGCTGGGCATCGCCGGGTTCAGCGTTCAGGGGCTCACCGGCGCCACGTTCCAGAGCCTGGGCCACGGGCTCACCACCGGGGCGCTCTTCATGGCGATCGGCATGCTCTACGAGCGCCGACACACCCGCCTGCTGTCGGAGTTCGGCGGTCTGGCCAAGGTCATGCCCTGGTTTACCGCCTGCTTCATGCTGGCCATGCTCGGCTCGGTCGGGCTGCCCGGGCTCGTCGGCTTCGTGGGCGAGTTCCTCATCCTGGTGGGCACGTACACGCACGGCGGCTTGATGCTCTTCGACGTCCCGGTGCTGCTCATCATCGCGGCCACCGGCGTCGTGCTCGGCGCGGTCTACCTCCTGCACCTGTTTCAAAAGATGATGTTCGGCAAGGTCACTCACGACGCCAACGCGGCCCTGCATGATCTGACGCTCCGCGAGGCGCTGGTCTTCGTGCCGGTCCTCGTCCTCATCGTGGGCATGGGGCTGTATCCCAAGCCGTTCATCGAGCGCATCGACCCCACGTCGAAAGCCGCGGTGCAGTCCTTCACCCACAAGCGCTGCGTGTCCATCGTCGCCTCCAACGTCGGGCGTGCCGTACTGGCCGCCGATGTCGCCGACGTCGAGTCGGCCTGCGCCGAGCCGGAGGCGGTCATCGCTCGGACCTACGGCGACCAGCGCGTGACCACCCTGCGCAAGAAGGCTCGCGAGGCCGCTCGCGCTCGGGCCAAAGCGGCCGCCGCCAACCGGGCCGATGCCGAGGCCCAGCCGGCCGACGCCCAGCCGGCCGAGGCCCAGCCGGCCGACGCCCAGCCGGACAGGGGAGGTGCGAAGTGATCGCGTTCGGCCCAGAGGCGAGCCAGCCCGAGACCCTCGGTCGCGGCGCGCAGGCGCTCGCGGACATGATCCACCTCGCGCCGATGATGCTCGTCGCCGTGTGGTCGCTGCTGCAGCTGCTTGCGGACGCATTCTCCGACCCGGGAACGCGGAAGTTCGAGCGCCGCGTCGCGCTCACGGGCCTGGGCTTCGCTGCGGTCGCAGCCGCGCTTCAGCTCGGCGACGTGCAGTACGACGCCGGCGTCGAGGTGTTCTCCGGCTTCCTCATCGTCGACCCGATGTCGATCCTGCTCGACCTCACGGTCTTGGCGATCACGGCCGGGACGGTGATGTTCGCCGGCGACTTCGCGCGCTCGCACCGCTTCGAGTACGGCGAGCAAGAGGCGCTGCTTCTGATCGCGGCCTTTGGTGTCATGATCCTCAACCACGCCGGGACGCTCCTGGCGCTCTTCTTGGGGATCGAGACCATGAGCATCGCGGTCTACGTGATGGTGGGGGCGCGCTGGAACTCCGGGCGCTCTTCCGAAGCCGCGCTGAAGTACTTCATCATGGGAGCGTTCTCCTCGGGCTTGCTGGTGATGGGCATCGCGCTGCTCTACGGGGCCACGGGGACGATGGACCTCGCCGAGCTGTCGCAGCGGGTGAGCCCCCTGTTTTCCGGCAAGGGCTCGTGGGGGGCCGCGATGACCGACATCGTCTCGCTGCACCTGGGCCAAGCTGCGCACCCCGACGCTGCGCGGGACCGGGCGATCGTCGCTCTGGCTCCGGTCGCGTTGTTCATTCCCGGCGTCTTGCTGGTGGTCGCGGCGCTGCTGTTCAAGGTCAGCGCGGTGCCCTTCCACATGTGGACGCCCGACGCCTACGACGGCGCCCCGACGCCCACGACGGCCTTCATGGCCGCGGCGGTCAAGCTCGGTGGATTCGCGGCGCTGCTCAAGTTCCTCGTCGGCACGCTTCAAACCGCGCGCCTCGTCCATCACCCCTACGGGTGGGCCACCGTGGTCGGCATCCTCGCGATCGTCACGATGACGGTGGGCAACGTCGCGGCCATTCGGCAGAAGAACGTCAAGCGGCTGCTCGCCTACAGCTCGGTCGCCCACGTGGGGTACCTGCTCGTCGGCATCGTGGCGGCAGCGTTCTTCTACGTCGACAGGGCGGGCGGGCAGCTCACCGAGGTCGACCAGGTGCTCTGGTCCCGCGGCAACGGCGACCTGGCCGTCGCGTCGGTGCTCTACTACCTGGTCACCTACGGCGTCGCCACGATGGGCACGTTCGCATGTGTCGCGTTCTACGGGGCGCACAAGAAGGAGGCGACCAGCCTTCACCAATGGGCTGGAATGGCCCAGCGGCACCCGGGCATCGCGTTGAGCATGACGATCTGCCTGCTGTCCCTGATGGGCATGCCGCCCATCGCGGGCTTCTTCGGCAAGCTCGGGCTCTTCCGGGTCGCGATGACCAGCGGTGACGCGCTCTTGCGCTGGATGGTCATCTTCGGGGTCCTCAACTCCGTGGTGGGCGCGGCCTACTACCTGCGCATCATCGTGACGATGTACTTCCGGCCGCCGCTTCAGGGAGAGGATGAGGTCGAAGTGCTCGAGGGGCACGGCGCGCGGGTGGTCGTGGTCGTCGCGGCAGCCCTGAGCGTGCTCGCCGGTGTGGGTGCGCGGCCGCTTCTCGACGCGTGCCGCGTCGCGGCCGCGGGCACGGGCTACAGAGCTGGGAGCCCCACGCGGCTGGAGCGAGTCACCGCGGTCCGCGACGCAATCGCGGCGCGGGGGGAGGACGCGCCCGAGGCTGAGGAGGCCGCCGAGGCTGAGGAGGCCACCGGCGCCGAGCCTGCCGACGACGCGGCACCGGCGGACGTACCCGAGGGCGAGGCGCCCGAGAAGCCCGAGGGCGAGGCGCCCGAGAAGCCCGAGGGCGAGGCGCCCGAGAAGCTCGAGGGCGAGGCGCCCGAGAAGCTCGAGGGCGACGCACCGGCCGAGCCGGCCCCCCAGAAGCCGGCGAAGCCCAGCGAGCCGCCGCGCCCGTAGGTGCGTTCGGGCACGGCGGCGCGCCCCGATCCGTCGACGTGCTCGTGTGAAATCCCGCCGCAGCGCTCCCGTGGGGCTGTTAATGTTCGCGCGCGATGAAGGAACTGCAGAGCTACTTGGGCGGCGCGTGGGTCTCGGGCGACGGGGACGTCAAAGAAGTGGTCAACCCCTCGACGGGTGAGGCGCTCGCGTCCCTGCGCAGCGTGGGCGACCTCGCCGAGGCGGTCGCGCATGCCCGGAGCGTCGGAGGGAAGAACCTGCGCGCGATGAGCCTTCCGCAGCGCGGCGAGATGCTCAAGGCGCTCGCCAAGCTCATGCACGAGCACCGCGAAGAGCTGCTCGAGCTGTCGGTGCGCAGCGGTGGCAACACCCGCGGCGACGCGAAGTTCGACGTCGACGGTGCGACCGGCGTTCTGGGGACCTACGCCTACTTGGCCAAGAGCCTCGGCGAGGGCCCGTGGATCGCGGTGTCGGATCCCGTCGAGGTGATGCGCGGCTCCAAGATCAAGGCGCAAGACGTCCTCGTGCCGCGTCACGGCCTGGCGATTCACATCAACGCGTTCAACTTCCCTGCCTGGGGCATGGTCGGCAAGCTCGCGGTCTCTCTGCTCGCGGGCATGCCCGTGCTGAGCAAGCCGGCGACCAGCACGGTCGCGCTCGCGGCTCGGATCGGCGAGATCATCGTCGAGTCCAAGATCATCCCCGAAGGGGCGTTCTCCTTGCTCGTGGGGTCGGCAGGCAACCTGCTCGACCAGGTCGAGGCGCAAGACGTCATCGCGTTCACGGGCTCGGCGGACACCGGCCTTCGCATCCGCAGCCACGAGGCGGTGATGAAGTCGGGCGCGCGGGTCAACGTGGAGGCCGACAGCCTCAACGCCGTGGTCATCGGTCCCGACGTCGAGCAGGGCAGCGAGCTGTTCGATCTGGTGATTCGCGACTGCGTCACCGAGCTCACCCAAAAGGCCGGGCAGAAGTGCACGGCGACCCGTCGCATCCTCGTCCCGCAGAGCCGGCTCGAGGCTGTGCGCGAGGCGTTGCTCGACCGCCTCGGCGAGATCGCCTCGAAGACCGGCGACACCTCGCAGGACGGCGTGCGCATGGGTCCGCTCTCGACCCGCGCACAGCTCGACGACGCCCGCGCGGGCATCAAGGTTCTCGAAGCCAGCGCGCGGCGGATCCTCGGCGACCCCGAGCGCAGCGACTTCGGCGCGGACGGCTTCTTCTTGGAGCCCGTGCTGCTCGAGGCCACGGAGGATGCGGCCAAGGACCCCGCCGCGGCGTTTCACAACCACGAGGTGTTCGGCCCGGTGGCGACGCTGCTGCCCTACGACGGCACCGTCGAGGCCGCCGCGTCGATCATCGCCGCAGGGGAGGGCAGCCTCGTCAGCACGCTCTACACCGATGACCGCGGGTTCGCGGCTACGGCGGTGGCCGAGATGGCGCCGTACCTCGGCCGACTCGTCGTCGCCTCCGAGAAGTCGGCGGGCGCATCGATCAGCCCCGGATGCGTCTTCCCGGTCGTCGTGCACGGCGGCCCGGGGCGTGCAGGTGGCGGCGCCGAGCTCGGCGGTACCACCGGCCTCGCGCTCTACATGCAGCGCACGACGATTCAAGGCGGCGGCAGCCAGCTCGCGCGTATGCTCTGAGGGCGTGATTGGCAGCCTGACCCACGCCCTGACCCACGCGTTTCGCTGGTGGCTCGGAGTCTCGGCGCCCGCCGAGGCGCCCGAGCAGCCGGCCGTGCGTGTCCGGTGGGTCGCGCCCGCGCAGTGCCCGGAGGAGGACGACGTCAGGGACCGGGTCGCGCAGAGGCAGCCCGACGTCGACGAGCTCGAGCGTCCGCTCGTCGCCGAGGCCACCGTCGCGCAGACGGACGATGGGTTCGTGCTCGAGCTCGTCATCGAGCGTCCAGGCAGCGCCGACCCTCCGAGCCGGCGCGCGCTGACCGACGCCTCGTGCGAGGTGCTGGCCGACGCGGTCGCGCTCGCGGTCGCGCTTGCGCTCGACCCTACGGCCCTCGCGAACGTCGAGCCCGAGCCCGAGCCCGAGCCGCAGCCTGAGCCCGAGCCCGAGCCCGAACCCGAACCCGAGCTCAAGCCCGAGCCCGAGGAAGAACCCGAGCCTGAGCCCGCACCTGCACCCACCTACGCGCGGCCTCAGACCGGTCTCGAGCTTGCGGCGCAGCTCGGCGGAAGCCTCGGGACGCTCCCGGGCGCGACGCCGTCGGTGTCGGCCACCCTCGGTTACGCGTGGGGGCGCTGGTCGCTGCTCGGCCGCGGGACGCACGAGTTTCAGAGGTCGACCGGCGCCGGCTCGCCTGGCGTCGCGGTTCGCCTCTCCCACGGCGCACTCGCCTTCGGGCCGCGGTTCCGCCTCGGAGGCAAAGACGACATCCGGGCCCATGTCGGCGTCGAGCTCGGTGTCGCCCGCGGCCGAGGCTTCCAGGTCCCCAGCGCAGGTGACGACCGCGTGTTCTGGCGCGCGTTTTCGACCGGGGTGATGTTCGCGCACGTCTTCGAACCCGGCGTTTTCCTGAGTGTCGACGCGGACTTCCGCCTCGCGCTCGGCGAGATTCGCTTCGTCGTCGAGGGTGGCGAGGACCTGCACGTGATGGGCCCCATCGCAGGGAGCCTCAGGGTCGGCGCCGGGTATCGCTTTTGAGGCGATTTTTCTTCACGGCGGGGGCCTCGACGCGACAGATCATGGACGCTGGCTTCGTGCGCCTTCGATGGGCTTCGAGAAGACATTTCGCGAGCGCTATCCGCTCGTCTGCCGGCTCGTTCGCGGTTTCGGGGTCGCGCCGCGCTCGGTCGAGGACGCGGCGCAGGAGGTTTTCATCGTGTTGTACCGACGCAGAGACGAATACGGGGCCGGGGGGCGCGTGCCCACTGCGCTGCTGTACGGGGTCGCGCGTCGCGTCAGCGCGAACTACCGTCGCAAGGAGCAGCGTCGGCGAGACGGCCAGTCTCTCGATGGCCGGCGCCTGGTCGCCCTCGGGTCCGCCGCCGACGAGCGGCTCGAGCTCGCGTCCAAGGCCGAGGTCGTCCGCGCCGCGCTCGAGCGGCTCGACGAGGGGAAGCGCTGCGCGTTCGTCATGGTGGAGGTCGAGGGGATGAGCGTGAAGGAGTTCGCGGCCGAGTTCGGCATCAACGTCAACACGGCGCACGCAAGGCTCCGGGCTGCGCGGCAGCGGATCGCAAGAGATGTCCAGCGCGCCAAGCTGCGTGAGAGGGCGGGGGCATGAGCGAGTGGAACGAAGAGACCGAGTCGTTCGTGGATGCGTTCCGCGAAGACCTCGCATCGGATCTGGACGTCGACGCGGCGTGGGACCGCTTCGCGGTCGAGAGCATGGGCGAGCAGCCCGTCGGTGGGGGACGCAGGGTGCTTTGGTGGGTCGCGGGAGTGGCCGGTGTCGCGGCCGCGCTCGCCGTGCTGTGGTCCGTGCAGCCCGCGACGTGGGTCGGTGAAGCTGAGCCGGGCAGCGCGGGGCAGCACGCGGTCGACGATGCGGTGCGGCGCGATACCGGGGCGACCCCTCTGCCCGGCGAAGGACGCTCCACTGCGCGCGCGCAGACGTCCGCCTCGCTGTCCGATGCAACGCCTCGCGAACCGGACGCGCAGGCGACCCAACGCGAGCCTGAGACCGAGGCCGACACCGACGACACCCCTACGCGTGGGCGCCGTTCGGGCCGGCCGCCCGGCAACCGATCGGGTGGCACCGAAGTCGAAGACCCTGCGGCGGAGCCGGCGGGCGCGAGTCGCTTGGCCGAAGAGTTGAAGCTGCTCGAGGCGATGCGGTCCGCCCACGCGGCAGGGCGCCACGCCGACGCGCTGTCTTCGGTGCGCGCGCACGCCAAGACGTACGGCAAGGGGCCGTTTGCCGCCGAGCGCGAGCTGACCCGCGTGCGAGCGCTGTGTGCCCTTGGCCGCACCCAGGACGCGCTCGCGGCACAGAAGCGGTTCGCGCGGTCGTTCCCCGATAGCCACCTGGGCACGCTCGTCCGCAGCGCCTGCGGCGACGCCGACGAAAAAGAACTGAAATCGGATCACGAGCCGTAGGGCGTCGCGACAAGGAGAACATCATGAACTTGCTACGACTGATGCGGTCCACGCTCATCCTCGTCCCCCTCGCCTCCAGCGGCCTCGCGTGCGACGTCGGCGTCGTGGGGGAAGAGCCCGACACTGCGGGCGACGAAGGCGGCGACCCCATGGGCGAGTGCGACCCCGAACTCGTGTGCGGTCAGGCGATCACTTGCGTGGATGGGCTGCTCTACCCGACCACGTGCGGACCGCAGAACTGCGACGAAGCGATCGGCGAGTGTTCCTATCCCGATCCCGACCCAGGCGATTGCGACCCGTCGCTCGTCTGCGGCGACGCGCTCACGTGTGTCGAGGGGCAGATGTACCCGACCACCTGCGGGGCCGCGAACTGCGACGAGCCCATCGGTCCCTGCGACGACGAGCCCGCCGATTGCGACCCGATGCTCCTTTGCGGCGACGCGATCACGTGCGTCGACGGGCAGCTGTATCCGACGACCTGCGGCGCCGCCAACTGTGACGAGCCGATCGGCCCTTGCGATGACGAGCCGGGCGAGTGCGACCCCAAGCTCGTCTGCGACCAGGCCTTGACCTGCGTCGACGACCAGCTCTACCCGACGGGCTGCGGCCCGGCGAACTGCGACGAGCCGATCGGCCCTTGCGACGGGGAGTGCGACCCCATGCTCGGATGCGGCGACGCAGAGACGTGCTTCGAAGGTCTTCTCTACCCCAGCACGTGCGGCCCCGCGAACTGCGACGAGCCGATCGGGCCCTGCGAGGCGGAGTGCGACCCGATGCTCATCTGCGACGACGCGCTCACGTGCGTGGACGACCTGCTCTATCCCAGCGGGTGCGGCCCGACGAACTGCGACGAGCCTCTGGGCCCGTGCATCCCCGAAGACTGCGACCCGATGATGGCCTGCGGCGACGCGCTGACGTGTGTCGAGGGGTGGCTCTACCCCTCGACCTGTGGCCCGGCCAACTGCGACGCGCCGCAGGGATCCTGCTGACGCCGAGGTCGACGGCAGGTCCGATGGACGAAGAGGGGCCTCCGCAGTGGAGGCCCCCGGGGTTCAGCGCTTCGCGACCACGACGTGGCGCGAGGCGGTGGCGCAGCCCGGAGCGAGCGAGTCGGGGCGCTGGATGGGGACGCCGCCGGTGTCCGGACACTTGGGCAGCGTCCGCGTGGGCTTCACGAAGGGGTTGCGCAGGTCGGGTGCCGCGTCTCGCTGCTGCTTGCGCGGCTCGATGCTGAACGGGTCGCGGAGGT
The DNA here is from genome assembly GCA_024742475.1 of bacterium. Lineage (GTDB taxonomy): Bacteria > Myxococcota_A > Polyangia > Nannocystales > Nannocystaceae > CAJXVA01. Next base: position 141,112 of record JANSYI010000003.1, read on the forward strand.
CGTGGCGGACCCGGGTGGCCTTGGCGCGACGCTTCCGGTCGCGAGGCTCGGAGGCGGCCCGGACTCGGCGAGTTTGAAACGGGTTGCGCAGGTCGACTGGATTGAGGCTGCCGTCGACGACGCCCGGGCGGAACACGACCTCGAGCAGGACGGGCTCGGCCTCGCCACCGTCGGTGGTCGACGTTGGGGTCGCATCGGGCGAGTCGGGCGCCGAGCTGGTGGCGGCGTGGTTCGTCGAGTGGGATGCCGCCTCTTGGGCGTGGGCATCACTCGGGACCGGCGCGAGGAACCGCGCGATCGCGAGAAGCGTGACCAGGTACCCCACCAGCCGCAGCATGCGTGAGCGGTCCGCGCCGCGCAATGCCAAACTGGGCTCATGGGCGTGGCGGCGCGCCCGCTCGAAGAGATCTCACCCGAGGGCGCGCGGATCCGTCAGTCGTCCGGTGATCGCCGAGGCTGCGGCGACCGCGGGGGAGACCAGATAGACCGGACCGGGCGCGCCCATGCGGCGGTCGAAGTTGCGGTTGGTCGTGCTGGCGGTGATCTCCCCCTCCTTGGGGACGCCAGGTCCGTTGCCGATGCAGCTGCCGCAGCCCGGCGGGGTGATCACGGCGCCCACGCGCTCGAACTCGGCCAGCAGGCCCTCGCCTTGGGCGGCCGCGAACACGTCGGCGCTCGAGGGGGTCACGGTCATGCGCACGCCATCGGCCAAGCTGCGCTCGCGCAGGACGTTGGCCGCCGCGCGGAGGTCGGCGAGCGAGCCACCCGTGCACGAGGCGATGACGATGTTGTGCACGGAGACGTCCGAGACATCGGAGAGCGGCTTGCGGTTGCGCGAGTCGCCTGGCGTCGCGACCGTCAGCGGCACGTCGTCGAGGTTGATGTTGAACGTCTTGACGTACTGCGCGTCGGGATCGGGCTCGACGAAGGCGTCCGCAAAGTCGTGCCCGCGTCGCTCTTGCAGGAAGGACTTCACCGACGCGCAGGGCTCGACGATGCCCGTCATCAGGCCGCCTTCGACGGTCATGTTGGTGATGACCGAGAGCTCGTCGACGTTCCACTGATCCAGGCCCGACCCACCGAGCTGAATGACCGCGGTGTCGGTGGGCGACTCGCGCCACTGCTCCTCGCGGAAGTACGGGTCGCCGATGAGGTGGAGGATGAGGTCCTTGGGAGAGAGCAGCCCCTTCGCATCGCCCTCGACCAACACGCGGATCGTCTTGGGGACGGTCACGGGGATCATGCCCGTGCGCAGGGCGAAGGACATGGCGGTCGACCCGACGCCGAACGCGAACGCGTTGAGCACGCCCGCGGTGGGTGTGTGGCTGTCGGTGAGCACGATGATCTCGCCGGGGCGCGCGTAGTCCTCGACCACGATGCGGTGGCAGACGCCCTGCGGCAGCGCTTGCCCCGGCCCGTGCAGGCGAAGCCCGTGCTCACGGGCGGCGTCGACCATCTGGTCCCGCAGCCGTCGGGCCGGCACGAGGCGCTGGCTCTTGACGAGGTCGGGCACGGTGGGTTGGTCGATGAGGACGAAGTGGTCTTCGAACGCCGCGACGTCATCGGGGCGCTCGACCGGCGCGTTGCCCCACTCCTGCGCGTAGAGGTCCATGACCATGCCGCCGGTGTACTCGTGTACGCCGCGAAAGCCGGCCTCGCACAGGACCTGCTCGCCGGGGCGCACCGAAGCGAGCCCCTGCGGCGCGTCCTTGCCCGCCCACGCGCGCTTGGCGACGATCTTCTCGATGCAGGTCATCGGCCGGGCCTGGCGCGACACGTCGTAGCTGGGCTCGATGTCTCCGGCGAGCAGCTTGGTGCCGTACTTGAGCAGGCCGCCGCAGCCCGCTACGGCGGCGAAGAAGGGGGGCAGCTCGTCGGCGAGCGCGCCGGTGTCGATCTCCTCGCCGCGCTGCAGCCGCTCGACGACGGAGAAGTCGGTCGTGAACGGGAGCCCGCTGTAGACCATGTTCTCCTGGAAGATCCGCTGGAAGCTCTTGGCGACGACCAGCTCGATGCCGGCGCCTTGGTGGGCCACGACCGCGACCTCACGACTGCTGCCCGAGCCGTACGCGTCGCCGCCGACCACCACCTGAAAGCCGCCGTTCTTCACGGCGTCCTTTTCGACCTGCTCCTTGAAGTTCTGCAGGAAGTACGGGCCGAGGATGTCGCCGGTGTAGCCCAGCGTGCATGCCGCGCCGTTGATCATCGCGTCGGTGTTGACGCCGAAGTGGAGCGCCGGCGGATCCTGGGTGTCGAACGCGGGGTCTTGGCCCGAGAGTTGCGACGCCAGGGCGTCGGAGTCGTCGGTCAGCCACAGAACCCGTCCAGTCAGCTTCATCCGCGGCAGGGTACCCCGCGGGCCGTCGCTGCGCGGTGGGGCTCGACTTGACGAAACACAAGCGGAGGCCGCTGCGAGTGAGCGACCTCCGCACGGGCGTCAGTCCCGGCTGCCGCCGAAGAGGCGCAGCAGGCTCAAGAAGAGGTTGATGAAGTTGATGTACAGGACGAGCGCGCCGAGCACCGCGAGGTTTCCGCGCCCGCCATGCGCCCGGTAGAGCTGCTTGATCGCCTGGGTGTAGTAGGCGGTGAGGCCCGCGGACACGGCGGCAATGAGGGCGGAGATGCCCAGGCTCATGCTCGCGCTCTGAATGAAGAACCCGTTGACGAGCGAGGCGATGATCGCCCCGATGAGGGCCATCACGAAGAACTGCCCCATGCCCGAGAGGTCCTTCTTGGTGACGTAGCCGATGACGGCCATGACCGCGAACATGCCCACGGTGGCGGCCATCACGGCGGCGATGTTGCCGACGGCATACCTCACGGGCACGTACGACAAGACGACGCCCATCGCGGCGGAGTAGGCGAAGAAGCCGGCGGCGGCGCTGCTGCGGCTCAGGCGCGGGACGGCGCGCTGAAGCGCGATCGCGCCGATGAAGGTGCCGATCGACAAGATGATGCCCAGCGAGCTGCCCCACACCATCTGCATGACCTCGGGGCGGCTGGCGATACCCCAGGCCACGACGCCCGTGATGGCGATGCCGGCCGCCATCCACAGGTAGACGCCATTCATGAACTCGCGGACGCCGTCGTGCAGCCGCCCGCGCGGGGAGGGCGAGGGTGCCCGGTCGTACCCGCGCTCTTGCTGAGAACCGTACATACAGGGATTCTTGACACTCTCGGCGATGGGTCAAGCTCTTCCACTCCCCGCAGCAGCCAGGTTTTCGAGGCGTTCGCAAATCGGGCGCGTCTTGCGATCGCTCGCCGTCGTGGGTCTACTCACCGGTTGCTCGGGGAACAAGCAGACCTCGTTCAATTTCCTCAGCGCGCCCGCAGACGGACGGCCGACATCGTGCCCCGACGGCGCGGTCGACCCTGGCGGACCTGGCGGCGGACCCATGGCGCCGCGGTGCAGCTACGACGACGCGACGCCGGGCATGGTCCAGCTGCGAGGCACGGTGCTGCTACAAGGCGAGGATGGCACGCAGAACGCACCCGCAGAGGGCATGCGGGTCACCGTGCATCGTGACGGCGGCGAGCAGATCGGTCGCGCGGTCTCGGACGCGCAGGGGCGCTTCAGCGTCAGCCTGTCCACGGGCCCCGGATCCTACCGGCTCCGCGCGGTGACCGAGGAGACCGGCGAGGTGCTCGTCGAGCGCCCGTTCGTCATCCTCGAGGGAGCGCGAAGGGTCGACGACCTCGACATGATTCTACGGGTCGACCCCGCCTTGCGCTGAGTGAGTTGGCGCCACCTCGGCGGTGGGCAGCCATTCGCGCGGGCTTGCAGTAGAGTCCCGCCGTGGCGACCCCCAGCGAGCTGCTTCGACCCACCGACACCTTCGTCCGCCGTCACCTCGGCGCGTCGCAGAGCGAAGTGCTCGCGATGCTCGAGACGATCGGCGCCGCATCGCTCGATGCGTTGGTCGCACAGACCGTGCCCGATGCGATCCGCATGGATGGCGCGCTCGACATTGGTCCACAGCGCGGCGAAGCGGAGACGCTGGCCGACCTGCACGCAATGGCGCGCCTCAATGAAGTCCGCCGCTCCTACATCGGCATGGGCTACACGGGCACGATCACCCCGGGCGTCATCCTGCGGAACATCCTGCAAAACCCCGGTTGGTACACGGCGTACACCCCCTACCAGGCCGAGATCTCCCAGGGCCGCCTCGAAGCGCTGCTGAACTTTCAGACGATGGTCGCCGACCTGACGGGGCTGCCGCTGTGCAACGCCTCGCTGCTCGACGAAGCGACCGCCGCTGCCGAGGCGATGGCGATGACGCATCGCGCCCTCCGCGGCAGACGCAACCGGTTCGTCGTCTCCGACGACTGCCACCCGCAGACCATCGCGGTGATTCAGACGCGCGCCGAGGGGCTGGGCATCGACGTTGCTGTCGTGCCCCGCGACGCGGTCGCAGCCGACGAGGACACCTGCGGCGTGCTGCTGCAGTACCCCAACACCTACGGCGTCGTGCAGGACCCCACGCCCGCAATCGAGGCCGCCCACGCCGCGGGCGCCCAGGCGGTGGTCGCGACCGACCTGCTGGCGGTCACGCTGCTGCGGCCTCCGGGGGAGTGCGGCGCCGACGTGGTGGTGGGCTCGTCGCAGCGCTTCGGCGTGCCGATGGGCTACGGAGGCCCGCACGCGGCGTTCATGACCACGACCGAGGCGCACAAGCGCCACCTGCCCGGGCGTGTCATCGGCGTCTCGAAGGACGTTCACGGCCACACGGCGCTGCGAATGGCCATGCAGACCCGCGAGCAGCACATCCGCCGCGAGCGGGCGACCAGCAACATCTGCACCGCGCAGGTCTTGCTCGCCGTCATCGCCGGCGCCTACGGCGTCTACCACGGCCCCGCGGGGCTGACCGACATCGCCACCCGTGTGCACACCGCCGCGGCGGTGCTCGCTGCGGGCGTTCGCGCGGCGGGGCACACCGTCGAGTCCGCGGCGGCGTTCGACACCCTCACGATCGCCGTGCAGGGCGGTGTGGCGTCGCTGCGTGAGCGCCTCGACCACGAAGGGGTGAACCTGCGGCTCATCGACGATGCGCGGGTGGGCGTCACGCTCGACGAGACGGTCACCACCGACGACCTGCGTGCGCTGCTGCGAGTCTTCGGCGCCAGCGAGGACCTCGACGCCGTGGCGTACGAGGGCGCCATCAGCATCCCCGAGGGGCTGCGGCGCAGCTCGGAGTTCATGACGCACCCCGTGTTCAACCGCCACCACGGAGAGCACGAGATGCTGCGCTACCTCAAGCGCCTCGAGAACAAGGACATCTCGCTGACCCACTCGATGATCGCACTGGGCTCGTGCACGATGAAGCTCAACGCGACCTCGGAGATGGAGCCGGTGACATGGCCCGAGTTCGGCAGCCTGCATCCCTTCGCTCCGGTGGAGCAGGCGCAGGGCTATGCCGCCATGTTCGAGCGCCTCGAGGCGTGGCTGGCCAACATCACCGGCTTTGCGGCGGTGAGCCTGCAGCCCAACGCTGGCGCGCAGGGCGAGTACGCGGGCCTGATGGTGATCCGGGCCTACCACCGCGCCCGCGGCGAACAAGGCCGCAACGTGTGCCTCATCCCCGTCTCGGCGCACGGCACCAACCCGGCGAGCGCGGTGATGGCCGGCATGAAGGTCGTCGTGGTCGCGTGCGACGACGCGGGCAACATCGACGTGGACGACCTCCGCGCCAAAGCGGCCAAACACGCCGACGAGCTCGCGGCGGTCATGGTGACCTACCCGTCGACCCACGGGGTGTTCGAGACCTCCATCAAGGAGATCACGCAGATCGTGCATGACCACGGGGGACAGGTCTACCTCGACGGCGCCAACATGAACGCCCAGGTCGGCGTGTGCCGCCCCGGAGACTACGGCGCCGACGTCTGCCACCTCAACCTGCACAAGACGTTCTGCATCCCCCACGGCGGCGGTGGACCCGGCATGGGGCCCATCGGCGTCGGATCCCACCTCGCGCCGTTCCTTCCCGGCCACCCCGTCATTTCAACCGGCGGCGAGCAGGCGATCGGCCCGATCTCCGCGGCGCCCTTCGGCAGCGCGAGCATCCTGCCGATCTCGTGGATGTACATTGCGATGATGGGTAGCGACGGTCTCCGCGAAGCGACGCGGCACGCGGTGCTCTACGCCAACTACATGGCCAAGCGCATCGGCGAGCACTACCCGGTGCTCTACCGGGGTGAGAACGGCCGGGTGGCGCACGAGTTCATCGTCGATCTGCGACCGTTCAAGGCGAGCGCAGGCATCGAGGCCGAGGACGTGGCCAAGCGGTTGATGGACTACGGCTTTCACGCGCCGACGATGTCCTTTCCCGTCGCGGGCACGCTGATGATCGAGCCGACCGAGAGTGAGTCGAAGGAGGAGCTCGACCGCTTCTGCGACGCGATGATCGCCATCCGCAAGGAGATCGCAGCCGTCGAGGCGGGCGACCTGCCCCGAGACGACAACCCGCTCAAGAACGCGCCGCACACCGCTGCGGTGGTCACGGCCGACACGTGGACCCACCCCTACACTCGCGAGCAGGCCGCGTTCGGGCTGCCGTGGGTTCGCGACGCGAAGATCTGGCCCGCGGTCGGTCGCGTCGACAACGCCTTTGGCGATCGTCATCTGATCTGCTCGTGCCCTCCGCTGGACGCGTACGTGTAGTCCTGCGGAGCCCGGCCGCGCCTACGGGAAGTCGAAGACAACGGTGTTTGCGGCCATCTGCAGCGCCGCGCGAGCCTCGGCGACCCGGGCCGCCGCGGCGGCGAGCTCGGCCTCCGCGGTCTTCTTTCGGCGGCTCAGCGGCGCGCTCAGCCCCGCGAGCGCCTCCTCCAGTGCCTCGGCGCGCTTGCCGAAGACGTCGAGCCAAAACACGCCCACCGCGTCGGCCTGGTGGGCTCGCTGCCACTGCAGCAGGCCGTCGCGCGCGGCGGTGAACGCCTCGTGGGCGTCGGTACACGCTTCGGGCAGGGGCCGCTGTTCGCTGACGCAATGCCGCGTGGCGCGACCGTGCAGCGCCGTGTTGGTGACGTGCCACGCGGCGCTCTGCGCCCCGCCGTTGGCCGCGAGCGCATCGAGCCAGAGCCCGTCGGCGGCGTCCTGGGCCCCCTCGAGCTCCGCCGCGAATGCCTGCTCCGCGGCGTGTGCTGCGTCGTAGGCGTCTTTTTGCGCGGGCAGGTCGTCCTTCAGCTGCGCCCATGCGTCGGTGACGTAGCCCTCGGTGTCGAAGTACTGCCGAAGCTCCTTGGCGCGGTTGCCGTAGCCCCGCGTGGCCAGAACGTACGCGCGCCCGCGAGTCGCGATCGTCGGGGCGACGTCGGCAGGCGGGGGCGTCCCCAGAGGACATGCGTCGAGAAGTTCGCCGTCGACGGCGTCGAAGAACGGCTTGATCCCCTTGGCACGTACGCGGAGCTTGTCGACGTCGATGTCTTGCTCGAGCCGTGCCCACGAGCGCTCGAGTTGGCTTCCCGTCCGCATCAGGCACCGGCTCCACTGCGTCAGATAGTCCCGTCGGGCCTCGAGGGGGCTGAGCACGCGCTCGGACTGCACCGCATCGGTGCTCTGCGCATCGAAGGATGGCAGCGCCGGTTCGGGGGCGTCGTCCTGCGGCCCGCCACAGGCGCAGGCAGCGAGCGCGAGCGTCAGCAGCGAAGGCTTCAGATCCATTGGGCGTCTTCGGGGACGATGATCCGCAGGTGGTGGAAGAGGTTCTCCACCCGGTAGCGCGAGCAAGCGATGAACTCTTCGCCGTCGATCTGCGCTCGCACGTCCTCGAGCTCGTCGGGCTTGTGCACGACCATCTCGATGGTCTTGCCCATGGGGACGGTGCGCGCCGGCACGCCGAGGACCTCGAGATCGTCCGAGGTGACGGGGTTGCGCTTGTGGCCGCCGATCGCCGCAGCAGCCCAGTCGGCGTGGCCGCGCAAGACGACGACCTCGAAGCGGCCATCGTCGGGCTTGGCCTCGGGCGCGAAGATCCAGTCGCCCGCGTAGAGGATGGTGCCCTGCACCAGCACGTCCGTCACACCCTCGTAGTGGGAGGGCTGGCCGTCGATGCTCAAGTCCAGCGAGAACGTCTTGCGACTGACGAGGTTGCCCAGAAGCGTGCGCAAGGTGGCGCTCGTGTAGACCACTTTGTCGCGATAGAAGCGCCGCAAGAAGGGGACGTGCTCGACCCACTCTCGCTCGCGATTGCGCCGGTAGAGGATCTGGGCCGAGAGCCCGAGACCGCAGCTGTCGAACCAAAGGTCGCTGCGCACCACTTCTCCGTCGTCGTCCATCGCCTCGATGCGCCCGACGTCGAGCCACTGCTCGATGCCCGCCGCGATGACATCGACGTTGGTCCGCAGCGCCTTGTTCCCGGCGAGGATTCCGAACGAGCGACCCTGGTCGTTGGCCGTCCCCATGGGGAGCATGCCCAAGGGGACGTCGATGCCGGCGCGCTCTCGCGAGAGGATGATCGCCTTGGCCGCCTCGGCGAACGTGCCGTCGCCGCCCATGTACACGACGCGCGCTGCGTCCTCTCGCTCGAGGCGCTCGGCGAGGGCCGGGACCGTCGCGCCCTCGGGCAAGGTGGCGAAGAACTCGGGCGAGAGCCCGGCTTCGGCCAACGCGGTCATCGCGTCATCGATGAACTTCTTGGCCTTCCCGCTGCGTGCGGTCGGGTTGGCGACCAAGAGGGTGGTCCTCGGATTCGGCACCGGGGTCGCAACCGTAGCAGAACGCGCTGGATTCGGAGGTTTCACGCGAGACGGTTGTCGATTTGTGAGCCTGCGCATTCCGCGGTAAACCCCGAAATCTGGTAGTGGTGCGCCTATGAGGCGTTTCATCGTGGCCGCGCTGGCCCTGGTCCCCGCGGGGTGCTCCACGGCCCCGACTCCCGCTCCTCAACCGCCGACCGCTGGCGAAGAGGAGGCGTTCGATTTCCAGAACCCCGGCGGCATGTGGATGCCCGTGCAGATGGAGGCCCACGCCGAGACGCTGCGCAAGCTCGGCGTCGGCTTCGAGCCCGAAGCGCTCGCCGACCCCACCGCCTTCCCGCTCAACGCGGTCGTCAGCCTCGGCGGCTGCTCGGCGTCGTTCGTGTCCGAACAAGGCCTGGTGATCACCAATCACCACTGCGTGACCCGAGCGCTGCAGCACAACTCGACCCCCGAGGAGAACCTGCTGCAGGAGGGGTTCCTCGCCGAGACGATGCAGGACGAGCCCTCCGCGGGGCCCACGTCGCGCATCTTCGTGACCACGTCGTTCACCGACGTCACCGACAAGATCCTCCCGGGGCTCGAGGGAATCGACGACCCCACCGAGCGCTTCAAGGAGCTCGAGAAGCGGGTCAAGGCGCTCGACAAGGCGTGTGAGGACAAGAGCGAAGACACGCGCTGCCGCATCGCCTCCTACTTCGAAGGCGCCCAGTTCTTCGAGATCGAGCAGCTCGAGATCAAGGATGTCCGCCTGGTCTACGCGCCGCACGCCGGCGTCGGCGTGTTCGGAGGAGAGATCGACAACTGGCGTTGGCCTCGCCACACCGGCGACTTCTCGTTCCTGCGCGCCTACGTCGGGCCCGACGGCAAGCCCGCGCCCTACAGCGAGAACAACGTGCCCTACCAACCCAAGGCGCACCTCGAGGTCGCCAGCGAGCCGCTTCGTCCGGGCGACTTCGCGATGGTGGCCGGATACCCGGGCCGGACCTTCCGGCTCAAGACGGCCGACGAGGTCGCCACCGCGACCAACTACAGCTACCCGACCCGCATCGCGCGGAACGAGGCCTACATCGCCACGCTCGAGGCGCTGACCCAGGCCGACCCCGACCTGGCGATCAAGGCGGCGTCTCGGCTCCGCGGCCTGCACAACTCGCTCACCAACGCCAAGGGCATGCGCGATGGCCTCGGCGCGGGCGGTCTGCTCGATCGCAAGCGCGAGCTCGAGTCCGAGCTGCAAGCGTGGATCGACGCGGACGAGGGACGGAAGGCCGAGTACGGCGACGTGCTGGGCGAGCTGGCCAAGGTGTCGGCCGAGCGCTCCAAGACCCGCGTGAAGGATGACGCGACGTCCGAGCTGCTTCGGGCCAGCACGATGCTGCGCGTTGCGGGGATGATCAAGAGCCTCGCCGAGAAGCGAAGCGAAGGGAACCTGGAGGACAAGTCGGTCGTGGCGGCTTCGCAGGGCCTCTCGGCCATGTCGCGCAGCTTCGACCCGCGCCTGGATCGCGCGACCTTCAAGCTGGCGCTACGGCGCACCAGCGCGCTGCCCGAAGACGACCGCCCCGATGAGATCCTCCGCGCCATCGTCGGCAAGAAGGCCAGCTTCCCCCTCTCGGACGCCGACATCGACAAGGCGCTCGACAAGCTCTACGGCAAGACGAAGCTCACCGACGAGAAGGCGCGCACGAAGCTGCTGCGGACGGCGACCAAGGAGTCGCTCGCCAAGAGCCGCGATCCGTTCTTCAAGCTCGCAGCGGCGCTCGACGACGCCACCGCGGACATTCGAGCGCGTTCGCAGGCGTACGAGGGCACCATGGCGGCGCTGCGGCCCCGTTACGTGGCGGCGCTGCGCGACTTCACCGAGGGCCCGCTCGCGCCCGACGCCAACAGCACCCTGCGTGTCACCTTCGGCACCGTGCGTGGGTACAAGCCCAGCCCGGACGCACAGATGTACCACCCGTTCACGACGGTCGCGCAGATGCTGGCCAAGCACACCGGGGAGGCGCCGTTCGACGCTCCCGCGGCCGCGGTCGAGGCGGCAAAGACGTCCAAGGAGACCGGGTACGTCGACCCAGCGCTCGGTGACGTGCCGCTGGACTTCCTCGCCGACCTCGACATCACCGGCGGCAACTCGGGATCGGCGACGCTCAACGCCAAGGGGGAGCTGATCGGGCTGGCGTTCGACGGCAACTACGAGTCGATCGCCAGCGATTGGGTCTTCATGCCCGACGTGACGCGCTCGATTCACGTCGACGTCCGCTACATCCTCTGGACGATGGACTACGTCGATGGCGCGCATCGCCTCATGACCGAGATGGGCGTCACGCCCGAGTCCAACGCCAAGCCGGCCAAGGACGCTCCGGCGCCCGCCGCCGGGAAGGCCCCGAGCAAGTAGGCCGAAAGGCGATCTCGTCCACGACAAGAGGGGCCCGCGTCGAGCGAGGCCCCTCTGTTCGTGGTTCGGGTCGTGGGCGCGCTCGTCGTTTGGGTCGTCGTTTGGGGTCCGCTCAGGCCAGCTGATCCATCAGCTGGATCGCGAGCTCGCAGTAGGGGTTGAGCTCGAGGGCGCGCTGCAGCGAGCTGCGGGCTTGTCCGTCGTCGCCGAGCGAGTGGTGCAAGGACCCGCGATAGGCCCAGACGAGGTCGAGGCTCGGGTCCATCGACTCGGCGTAGTCGAGCAGCTCGAAGGCGTGTTGCGCCGTCTCGAGGTCCTCGCCGGCCGCCATGAATCGGGCGTATGCGAGCATGGCGTGCAGCTCGGCGACGTCGAAGCCGTTCTCGTAGGCGCTCTCGAGCAGGCTGACGGCGTCGGGGAAGCGCTGCTCGCCCAGCGCAGTCTCGGCCTCGTTGAACCGCATCGCCCCGACCATCTCGGGGTCTTGGCTCTCCTCGAACGTCGCCTCGGGACCACCGGAGTAGCGGGCCGATCCGCCAGTGCCAGCACTGCCATCGAGGGCGGGGGCAGGGGCGAGGTCGGGGGCGAGGTCGACGTCGTCGAGCTCGTCCAGGCTGACCAGCGCGTCGTCGCCGGCGCTGTCGTCGAGCGGCGCGTCGGGATCGAGGGCGAGGTCGTCGTCGACTTCGAGGTCCCCCTCTCCGCCGAGATCGATCTCATCGAGCTCGTCGAGCTCGTCGACGGGGAGCAGATCGTCGGGCTGCCCGTCGTCGGCCAGGAGGAGGTCGTCATCGATCGCGAGGTCGTCCAGATCGTCGAGGCTGGCGTCCGGATCGAGGTCGAAGGCGGGCTCTGGGTCTGGCGCAGGCTCCGGATCTGGATCTGGGTCTGGGTCTGGGTCGGGCTCTGTTGCAAGCGGCGTGGCTGCACCGAGGTCTCGGTTGATGGCCAGCGGCGGCAGCGGGTCGGCCCGCGTGGCCCCGGGATCCTCGCTGAGATCCATCAGGGGGGGTTCCACCGGCGACTCGGCCGGCTCGTCCTCGAGCGAGGGGCCGTCGTCCTCGAGGCCATCGACTTCGAGGTCGTCGACGTCGAGGTCGTCGACGTCGAGGTCGTCGATCTCGTCGACCTCCTCGAGTTCGAGCACGTCGTCGAGCAGCTCTGGTTCCGGCTCTGGCTCTGGCTCTGGTTCCGGCTCTGGTTCCGGCTCGAGCGCGCCGAGATCGGGCGGCGGCTGGGGTGCGGGCTCCACGTCCACGTCCACGTCCACGTCCACGCCGACGGGATCGAGGTCATCGAGCTCGAGGCCCGCGAGCGGGTCGCCCAGCTCCTCCGCTGGGTCGGGGGCGGGGGCCTCGGGGTGGTCCGAGCCGTCGTCCGCGGGGTCCACCATGGGCGGCGGTGAGATGGCGTCCTCGGCCTGCGGATCGCCCGAGACGTCGCCGAGCGCAGGCTCGGGGGGGTCGGGGTCCATCTCGGCGACATCGAAGGTCTCTTCGACCTGGTCGGGTTCGGCGGCGACGAGCTCCTCGGAAACCTGCGGTGTCGTACCGCTGGGGGCCCCCGCATCGTCGGGCACCGGGGAGATTCCGGTGCCGGTCTGCAGTGCCTCGACGTCGGCGAAGTCGTCTTCGTGGTCGCCGAGCAGGCCCCGCATCTTGGGAAGCTCGCCGGGGAGGGGGGTGTCCTCGTACTCCGTGACGACGTTCTGGGGCTCGAAGGACGGCGCGAGGGAGGCGTCGGAGGGGCGCTCGCGGCTGGGCTCGGGCGGGCGCGGGCGGGGCTCGAGGGCGGAGTCTGCCAGCTCCACCACCCCGGCCTGCACGAGGCCGTAGACGAGCGCGTGCGGGCTGGGGACGCTCTGCGCGAGCTCGTCACGCACGCACTGCGCGACGGTGCGGGAGCCGTCGATGCACTCGACGAAGTAGCGCTCCTCGGGGAGCAGGTCGAGCTCGGCCACGTCCAGCGGCGCATCTTCGCCGTAGACGAGGTAGCGCTCCATCGAGTCGCCGATGAGCTTCTCGGCGCGGTCCTCGTCGTAGCGGTCGAGGATGGCGCCGATGATGACCGCTTCGGGCCGCGCGTCGAGGCGGACACCGAACTTGTTGTCGGGCGCGTCGGGTTTGAACTGATAGCGACCGTCGTCCCAGGCGAAGATGTCGTAGAGCTTGGTGCGCAGCTGTGCCGCGAGCCCGTAGCGCAGGTTGCCCTCGGAGAGGATGCCCATCTCCACCAACAGCTCGCCCTGCTTCTTGCCCGTGCGCCGAATCGCCTCGAGCGTCTGCTCGCATTGCTCCTGCGTGATGAGCCCTTCGCCCGAGAGCACCTGACCCAGACACTCCGAGAGCACGTTGCTGCGGACGAAGACCGGCTGGCCTTGTTCGAAGAAGACGACCTTCTTCGTCTGCCCGTTGAGGAGGTACAAGCTGCCCGTCACTTTTCCGCGGGCGATCTCCCGCACCAGCTTCGGGAACGCGAAGCGGCGGAGGGCGCCTTTGGGCGGAAACGCGAGTTCAGGTTCGCTGGATGCCTGGGCGGTGGCCATGGAGTCGTTCGGTTACCCCTCGAGGTGCTCGTCGAAGGCCGTGCGGACCGCTTGTGTGCTCGCCTCGTAGCGGGCGAGCAGGTCGTCTCGGCCAGTGAGGCCCATCCTACGCGCAAGCGTGCGCAGACGGGGAGAGTTTTGCGCGAATCGGTCGGGATCGGAGCCCGCCGCGGGGGGGCTCATCCGCAGCCGGTTGAGGAAGCGTCGCCCGAAACGATAGGCCGCGCGAAGTGCACTCGCCTGGGGTCCGGGGAGGTCACCGGCCGCTTCGAGGGCCTCGATCTGCTCGATCACGCCCCGCGGGGGCGGGGTCTGAGTGCGCGCGGCCCAGCGCAGCGACAGGGCTCCGACGAGCAGCTCGAGCTCGAGCGGCGCGCCCACGCCCGACTTCGCGTTGCGGATCGAGCCATCTCGACGCTCGCGGGCGATCTCGCGTTCGATGCGGAGCTTGAGCGCCCGCACGTCCCGTGCCAGCGCGGATTGATCCACCGGCTGGGTCAGGGTCCCCGCGACCGTCTGCATGACCGTGTCGCACAGCGACCCTGGAATGGCCGCGGCGACCGCGTCCCCGGGCGCGTCAGGTCCGGCCAAGGGGGGCTGGTGCCGGGGGTCGACGAGCGCCTCGGCGATGGGCCGCAGAGGCAGGAGCGCGAGGCGTTCCCACGCTGGCAGCGCCTTGGAGTGGTAGCGCGTGAAGCCCTCGAGGGAGGAGACGAGCAGGCCCTGTCTGCCCGAGGGGCGCAGACGCATGTCGACCTCGTACAGGCGCACCCCGAACCTGCGCTCGCTGAGTCGAGCGAGCAGCCGCTGCCCGACGCGGATCGCCTCGCGCTGGGAGACGGCGCCGTCGAACACGAAGATGAGGTCGAGGTCGGACCCGTAGTCCATGCCCAGGGCGCCGTACTTTCCGGCGGCGAACACCCCCAGCCGCAGGCCGTGGGTCGCGGAACGTTCGTGCGCAACCTCGGCCACGACCTCGCGCAGGACCTGGCGAACACACAGGTCGGCCAAGGCGGACAGCGCTCGGCCGACCTCGAGCGCGTCCGGCTGCTGCCCGAGGTCGAACAGGGCGATCGCGACCCGTTGCCGCTCCATGAACTTACGGATCGTCGCGTCGAAGCCTCGGGGATCGGGCGTCGAGGCCTCCGCGTCCTCGGCCAGGGAGTACGCGTCCGGCAGCTTGGCGAGACGCGCCCCGACGAGCAACCCGATGCTGTCGTCTTCGGCGGTGTGTGACGTCTGCGCGAGCCCGATGAGCCCGACGGAGAGCGCGGCCGAGGTGCCGAAGAGCTCGGCCATCAATCGTGCGAGGTCCGCCACGCCCGGATCCGAGAGGAAGCGCCAAACCTCGTAGTGCGCGGGTCGACGCGCCGCGAACTCGACCAGTCGTGCGATGGCGCCGTCGGGGTCCGCGGAGTCCAAACATGCGCGCAGCACCGCCTCGAACCCAGCGCTGGCCGAGCCGCGGGCGGTCCATGCCCCGTCGCTGCGGGAGGCGAGGTGCTGAAGCAGCGCTTCGACCTCGGCGGGGTCGCGCACACCCAGCTGCGCCAGGGCGCGGGTCCGGGCCTCGGTGGGCGCGCCGAGGTCGAGCACGACGTCGCGGTCGGCCTCGCGTGGGTCGTGGCCTTCGGGCGCCAGCGGGGGCGCGATCGTGGAGGCGATCGCGGAGGCCACCTGTCGTGCCAGCCCAAGCGACTCGAGAAAACCCGCCGCGTCGGTAGGGTAGGGGCCTGCGGGGGCGGCCAAGCGCCGGGCCAACATCGTCAGGGAATCGTTCGATTCGGGGAGCGCGTGGGTGTGCGCGCCGTCGGTGAGCTGGAGCCGATGTTCGACCCGTCGCAGCATGCGGTAGGCGCGTTCGAGCTCGCGGTGTTCGCGGTCGCTGAGCAACCCCGCCGCGAACGCGCGATCGAGGGCACCGAGCGTGTCCGTGCAGCGCAAGGTCGGATCTCTGCCCCCGTGCAGCAGCTGCAGCGCCTGCACGGAGAACTCGATGGTGCGGATTCCACCTTCGTCGAGCTTGAGGTCGGTCTTGGTGTCTGGCCCGCGCTGCCCCGGCCGCGTCTTGCGTCGGGCTCGGTGCATCAGCGCCGCGATCTCGTCGAAGATCGCCGGCGTCACGCTGCGGCGGAACACGAACGGCCGCAGGAAGTCGAGCAGGGACGCCGAGAGCGACGGGTTGCCCCCGACGTGCCGGGCTCGCAGCCAGACCTGGCGTTCCCACGCGCGCCCGTGTCGCTCGTAGTAGGCCTCGGTCGCGGCGCTCGACAGCGAGAGCGCACCCCGGGATCCGAATGGGCGCAATCGCAGGTCGACCCGGAACAGGGGGCGAAAGGGGCCCTCGCCTTCGAGCAGGCGCACAACCTTGCGAAGCGCGTCGTGCAACGCGACCATCTCCGGGCGGCCCTTGGGTCCGCGCCCGACCGCGTCGTCATGGACGAAGACGAGGTCGATGTCGCTGAGGAAGTTGAGCTCGCCGCCGCCGAGCTTGCCCATCCCGAACACCGCGACCTGGTCCGTCAGATCGTGCGCGCGCAAGGCCGCTTCGATGCACGCCTCGGCGAGGTCGCTGAGATCTCGACCCACGACCTCGAGAGGCGCACCCTCGACCTCGGCGCGGCAGAGGCGAAGATACTCGCGGGTGCGGACGCGACCCATGGCGGTGGCCAGGCCGTGTTCGGGGGTCTCGGACTCGATGGCGTGCAGGAGCGCGAGGCGCCCGGGGGAGGGGAGCGGGTCCTGCTCGAGGGCTTCGGTGGCGTCGGGGACCGTCGCGAGCAAGCGCGCCGGGTAGCTGCCCTGATGCAGGAGCATGGCCAACGCGGGGCCGAACGCGTCGCTCGAGATCGACGTCGGCAGGCCGAGGGCGCGCGCGATCGCCTCGTCGGGGCACGGCCCTGCGAGCAGAGCGTCCAGGCCGGCGCGCACGCGATCCGACGCTCCCGGCGGCGGCGGGTCTCCTCGCCGCAGCGCCTCGAGCCGTTCGCGGAGCGCCGGATCCACACGTGGCCCTTACCATCGCGCGGGAGGCCGCGATAGGGTGCGGCATGACCGAGCGCGTCGCCGTGATCCTCGCTGCGGGCAAGGGCACCCGGATGAAGTCGGACCTCGCCAAGGTGCTGCATCCGTTCTTGGGGCGACCGCTGATCGCCTACCCCGTCCTTGCGGCGCTCGAGGCTGGCGCGACCCGCATCGTCGTGGTCACGGGCCACCAGGGAGAGGCCGTGCGTGAAGCCGTACTCGCCGTCCCCGGCGTCGCGTCGCAGGCGGTCCGCTTCGCCCATCAGGCCCAGCAAAACGGCACGGGCCACGCGGTCCTGTGCGCGCTCGCGGACATTCCCACCGGTGACGTGCCCGTTTGGATTCTCAGCGGCGATACGCCGATGGTTCGGGCGGAGACCCTGTCTTCCATCGCGGACGCGGCCGCCCAGTCCCCCGCCGGGCTCGCGGTGGGGACGATGCAGGCCCAAGGACACACGGGCTACGGGCGGCTGCTTCGCGATGACCGCGGAGACCCCCGCTGCATCCGTGAGGAGCGCGACTGCAGCCCCGAAGAGTTCGCGGTCACCGAATGCAACGCGGGGCTGTACTGCGTGAGCGCGTCGCACCTGCACGCCGAGCTGGCCTCGCTCGGCAGCGACAACGCCCAAGGTGAGATCTACCTGACCGATCTCGTCGAGGTCCGCGCGGGGCGGGGAAGGGTCGCGACGGTGGCCCTCGACGCGATCGAGGCCGCGGGTGTCAACACGCCGCAGCAGCTCGGGGCGCTCGAGGCCGAGGCCCGGGCCCGGTAGCGGCCTTCAGACGTCGCGCTCAGCCGTGGGAGTTGCCCGAGGCGAGCGCCTCTTCGACGGCGACGCGCAGCTCTCCGATGTCGAACGGCTTCTCGATGAACGACAGGCAGCCCGCGTCGAGGGCCAGCTTGCGCTCCTGCTTCATCACGCTTGCACTGATTGCGATGAAGGGGATGGCGTGTAGGGCGGGGATGGCCTTGATGCGCCGGACCACCTCGAAGCCGTCGATGCCGGGCAGGTCGAGGTCGAGCAGGACCAGGTCGGGGGGGTCCCGCTGGATGCAGTCGAGGCCGTCCTCTCCCGTGATGGCGCCCTCGACCTCATAGCCGATGTGGCCGAGGACCTTCTTCACCAGCGCGAGGTTGGCCGCGTTGTCCTCGACGTACACCACTCGGCGCGTCATCGACATGATCCAGAGCATAGTACAAGGACGGCGGCGCGCGCGTGGTCGGGTACACTGGCCCCCCATGCTTCCGTGGGTTCGAGGGCGGGGTGCGCTCGCCGCCGCGATGGTGGCGCTGCTCTGTGCAGCGGCGCCTGCCGTGGCCCAGGCGGCACCTCCGGGCGCCGAACCAGCCACGCGCCCCGCGGCGCCCGAGGCCTCCCCCGACGCCGACTCCTCCTTCGAGGACGACTCGCGCCGCATCATCGCGCTCGAGCGCGTCGAGGTGAGGGGCCTTCAGCACGTGTCGTCTCGTCAGGTCTCCGAGGTGCTCGAGCGCGAAGGGCTGCGCGAGGGCTCGGAGATCGTCTGGCCCGAGGACAACCGGGTCCGCCGCGCACGCGAGCGACTTCGCAGTACGGGCTACTTCAAGTCGGTCACCTTGGTCCTCGAGCCCGTCGAGGGGTCCGACTCCGCGGGGACCCTGGTCGTGGACGTCAAGGAGCGCTCCACGGTCTCCGTCGACCGGGTCTATCTGGGGTCCTCCGCGCTCACCCCGTTTCGCGGCGGGGTCGCGGTCACCGAGCGCAACTTTGCCGGCCGCGGCGTGCTTCTCGGGGGCTCGTTCGTGTGGAGCTCGCTGCCCTCGATCCCCCGGGGGCGTCGACAGCAGTCGTACTCGGTCTACGCCGAAGCGCCGCAGCTGTCCGACTCGCGCATCGGCCTGCTCGGCGGCGCGTTCGTGATCTCGGCGGGCGAGCCCTACCGTGTCTCCGGGGCCGAGGATGATCCCGCGCCGTCGAACTTCCGCTCGTTCGACTACACGCGCGCCGGCGGCATGTTCGGCGTCACTTTCCCGGTGATGACGCAGCTGAGCCTGGGCATCGACTATCGCTTCGAGCGCGTCGACGCGCTGCTGCCGGTCCAAGGTGCCGACCCCGACGCGATGCTGCCCGAGCTCGACGTGCGCGACGGCGCGCATCGCCTCACCGTTGCGCGCCTTTCGGTCGACTACGACGGGCGGCAGCAGTCGTTCCTCACTGGGAAAGGCGCGCACGTCGGCGTCGACGTGCAGCTGTCGAGCTCGGGGTTGGGGTCGCAGTACGAGTACGCAAAGATCGTCGCGCTCGGGGCCTACACCATCCGGCTGCCCTGGCGTCACTGGCTCACGCCGCGGGCGCAGGCGGGCCAGATCATCGGCGACGCGCCGCGGTTCGAGCAGTTCTACGCCGGCGATCTCTCCCAATGGACGCCAGGTCGTGAGGAGAGCCTGCGCTTCTCGACCCGCAACCCCATCGACGTGTTCGGCACGGGCATCGACACCCGCACGTTCGGGGCGATGTTTGGTCGGTTCGATCTCGAGTACGTCTGGCCGGTCTTCCGTCGCACGCGCAACCGGGGCGTCTACGGCGGTGACTTGTTCCTCTCGCTGGGCGTGTTCACGCTGGCCGAAGACGCCGAGGGCCGCAGGCGGCGCCGCGAGGCGGAGCAGCGCGTCGCGCCCACGGGGTTCAACGCCGACATGGGGCTGCGTCTGGACACCGCGTTGGGCACGGTTCGCATCACCGTGGGCAACGTCCTGCAGAGGAGCCCGCTGTGAGTCGCACGTCCGTGACCCGGCGCCAGGTGCTCGCAGGCTTGGTGGCGGCCCCCATCGCCCTCGCCCGACCCACCGACACCGTCAAGGCGCGGTTCGAGGAGGTCGGCAAGACGGTGCGGATGACCCTGGCTCTCCCGGGGCTCATCTCCGCCCGGGACGCTGACGCCCTCAAGTCGATCGACTCGAGCTTCGACACCACGCTGCGCTACTCGCTTCGCTTGGTGGAGTACGGCACGCGCGACCTGATCTCGTCGCGCATCGTCGTAGTCAAGATTCGCCGCGACCCCTGGAAGAAGCGCTACGTCGTCAGTCGCCGCAGCGGTGGTGGCGGCTGG
Source organism: bacterium (assembly GCA_024742475.1). Lineage (GTDB taxonomy): Bacteria > Myxococcota_A > Polyangia > Nannocystales > Nannocystaceae > CAJXVA01. The sequence continues at coordinate 160,860 of JANSYI010000003.1, forward strand.
TCCAAACGCTTCTTTACCAAGCGGGCCGAAGCCGTCGCCGCCGCCACCACGCTCGACCGTCAAGTCGTGGGGGCCGTCTCGCAGCTCGAACGCACCGGGGACGGTCCGTACTACTACGTCGAGGTCCTCGCGCTGCGCAACCCGATCGACAACCCCGACGGCGACGACCGAAAGCGCGGGCGTGGCGGGGCGCGGGACCTCGAGTTATTCGCCCGCCTCGTCGACTCGATGGTGGGCGAGCGCGCCCGGGCCGAGAAGAAGGTCCACGTCCGTACCAACCCCTTCTACCTGCTGCCATGACCGCCGAGCCCAAGACGTACGCGGTGCCGTGGTGGGGCCGGCTGTGGACCCGGGTGGTCGGCGCGCTCGCGCTGCTCGGCACGCTCGCGGTGGGGTCGTCGGCGTACCTGGTCAACCTCGCGGTGGACTACTTCGACCTCCGCATCGCCGACACGCTCGCGCAGGCCCAGGCGGTCACCGACGAGGTCGAGCCGTTCCACCACGCGCTCGTCGAGAGCCAGATCTCGTCCTGGCAGGCCCGCACGGGGCTCCTGGCGGCGCGGTTCCTGGCGGCCGAAGGCGCTCCGCAGGCGCGCGTCGACGGGCTCTTCGAGGCGGAGCCCGACCTCGTGCAGCTGCGGGTCGAGCTCGCCGACGGCACGACCGTCGCCCGCGATCGGGAGTCCGAGTATCCCGCCGACGCCTACGACTGGTTCGACGTCACGGCGCCGCTGCAGACGCCCCAGGGACGCAGCGCGGGGCAGCTGCAGGCGGTGTTTCGCATCGACCCCGAGATCGACGCCCGCTACCAGAGGCTCGGCGAGATCAAGCGCGACCTCGACGTCGAGCAGGAGAGCCGCGTCGCGGTCGAGGAGGCGGTCGAGCTGGTGCTCGCCATCGCCAGCGGCCTGGTCCTGCTGCTCTCGATGGCGGCCGGGTACGCGGTGGCGCGCGCGACCACCCGCAAGGCCACCGAGCTGAGCCGGGTCATGACCGCCGTTGCCGAGGGCGACCTCGCCGTCCGTTCCTCGGCCAAGGGGGCCGACGAGCTCGGGCAGCTCTCGCTGGCGTTCAATGACATGCTCGACCAGCTGCAGCGGGCGCAGGACCGCGTCGCATACCTGCAGCGCATCGGGGCCTGGCAGGAGATGGCGCGCCGCATCGCCCACGAGATCAAGAACCCGCTCACGCCGATCCTGCTCGCGGTGCAGCAGCTGCGCGACAAGGACCCCAAGGTCAGCGAGAGCTTCTCGCGTATGCTGGCCACCTCGACCGAGATCGTCGAGGACGAGGTCGAGGCGCTGCGGCGCATGGTCTCGTCGTTCTCCCAGTTCGCCAAGGTGCCCGAGGTGCGCGTCGAGCCGGTGAAGCTCTCTCGGGTGCTCGAAGAGTTCGAGCGGGCCTATGGCCACCTCACCGAAGAGGCCGACGACGTGCTGACCGTCGCGCAGCCCGACTCCGACCCCGACCTGATGGCCGACCGACAGCTGATCAAGCAGGTGCTGGTCAACTTGGTCGAAAACGCGGTGCTCTCGGCGCGGGAGGCTGGTCGGCGTCCGGTACGAGTGGAGGTCTCGGCCGAGGTGTCCGCGACGGCGGCCCTGATCCGCGTGGACGACAACGGGCCGGGCATCGCCGAGGACCGCCGCACGCGGGTGTTCGAGCCCTACGAGACGACGCGAGAGCAGGGGACCGGCCTGGGCCTGGCCATCGTCAAGAAGGTCGCGCTCGACCATCGCGGCGACGTCTGGGTGGAGGCGTCGCATCTGGGTGGAGCGCGGCTGTGCTTGCGCCTACCCCGAGCCACCGGCGCTTGATACGGTCTCGCTCACCGTGAACGCGCCGCAGGAGACCACCTTGAGCATCCCTGGGTTCGAGCTCGCGGCGCGGGTGTGGGGACCCGAGGACGGCCGCCGCGTGCTGGCGCTGCACGGCTGGCTGGACAACGCGGGCACCTACGACGGCTTGGCCCCGCTGCTGCCCGGCTGCCGCATCGCCGCCCTCGATCTGCCCGGGCACGGCCGCTCGTCGCATGCGCCGCCGGGTGTGCTCTACCCCTTCGTGGACCTCGTCGCCGCGGCTCACGGTGCGCTCGATGCCTTGGGTTGGGAGCGCTGCACCCTCATGGGGCACTCGCTCGGCGCGGGCGTGAGCGCCGTGCTCACCGGGACCGTGCCCGAACGCGTCGAGCGGTTGGTCCTGCTCGAGGGGGTGGGGCCGCTGGCGACCGAGCCCTCCGACGCCCCGCAGCGGCTCGCGGGCGCGCTGTCGGAGGAGGCGCGCCGGCGTGGTCGACCGCCCACGACCTACCCCAGCCGCGCCCACGTCGCCGAGCTGCTGAAGGCATCCCCGTCGAAGCTCGCGCCCGCGTCGATCGAGACGCTGCTGGTGCGAGGCCTCGAAGACGTGGAGGGCGGCGTCCGGTGGGCGACCGATCGGCGGCTTCGCTACGCTTCGCGGGTGCGCTTCACCGAGCCGCAGGTGCTCGCTTTTCTCGAGCGCATCGCGTGCCCAACGCTGCTGGTGTTCGCCAAGGACGGGTTTCGGATGCCCGAGGCGATCGTTCGGGCCCGGCTCGAGGCGATCGGGCAGCTCTCACGGGTCGAGGTCCCGGGTCGACATCACGTGCACCTCGACGACCCACGCGCCGTCGCGCCGCACGTCGCCGCCTTCTTGGAGGCTGATTGACCGCGCCGAGGTACTGCCCGTTCTACTGCGAGGAGAACGTCTGGCACCTCGCGAACGACCCGCAGGTGGGCCAGGGACCACGCCACGTGCTGCTCATCTCCAACGCGGCGCGGCAGGTGGCGCTGTGGCAGCAGCGGGCAGGAGCGGCTGAGAACGGGGGCCTGGTCGTCTGGGACTATCACGTCGTTCTGACGTGCGCGGCGAAGGTCTGGGACCTCGACTCGAGGCTGGCGCAGGGCGTCGTGCTGGCCGAATACCTCGCGCAGACGTTTCGCGGCGCCCCCGAGCGCTTCGCCCCCGCATTCCGGGTCATGCCGGCCGAGGTCTACCGCGACGCCCTCGCCTCCGACCGTCGGCACATGCGAGCCGAGGACGGGGCGTACCGCCAGCCTCCGCCGCCGTGGCCCGCAATCGGGCAGGGGCACACGCTCGACGCGCTCCTGGACTTCGAGCGCGGCGAACCCGGCGTGGTCGTCGACCTGCCCGGGCTCGTGGCGTACCTGCCTGGCCGCTAGCACAGGCCGCTAGGGCAGGCACTCGCCGACCAGCGGACCCACGCAGGCGTTGGCTTGCGAGAACGTCGTGGATCCAAAGGCGCCGCTTGGGAACGTCGCGTCCGAGATGGTGAACGAGGCGAGCGCGGGTCCACCGGCGACGGGGGTGACGGTCACGACGCTCTGCGACGGCGTGTACTCGATCTCCACGTCGTACTGCGTGCCTTCGGCCCAACCGGTGGTCGTGGTCTCGGCTGGCCCGAGCAAGAGGGTCGAGTTGGCGGTGTCGTTGGGACAGTACATGTCGGCGGCGTCGATGCTCGCGAAGTCCGATGCCTCGATGCGCTTGACCAGGATGCCCGCCGGTGAGGTGCACGCTCCCAGGGCTTGTGCCGCACGCTTCCAGCTCAGCGCATAGAAGTTGGCGTTGTCTTGCGCGCCCCACACCAGGCCGATGAAGTCGTCGTCGCCCGCGTCGTCGGTCACCTCGACTCGGCCGGTGAGCAGGGTGTTCTCGAACACGACGTCTTCGCACAGGTGTAGGCCGAAGCCGCTGTTGGAGAGCTCGCACGCGCGGGTGCCGGCCATGTCGTAGTCGATCGTCGCGCCGCCGCCGAAGCCTTGGTAGAGGGTGCAGTTGTTCTGCAGATCGAACGGGTCGCTGTTGAGCACGACCACCGTGTCCTCGGCGGTGCTGACCCCGTCGTCGACAGTGACCGTGTACGTCTGAAAGCCGCTCGGGTTGGCTGTCGTGTCCGCCAGCTCGGGCGTGCCGAGCGTGCCGTCGTCGGGCGTCCAGCTGTACGTGTAGGGCCCTCCGGTGCCGCCGCTGGCCACCGCCGAGAGGTCGACCGCGCCGCTGCTGGAGTCGTTGCACGCCGGCGCCGCGCTGACGGTGAGCACGTCGTTGCAGACCATGCCCGCGCATCCGCCCGAGACGCAGTCGTCGCCATCGACGCAGCTCTCTCCCGAATTGCAGCCGCCGCAGATGTCACCGCCGCAGTCGACGTCGGTCTCGTCGCCGTTGAGCACCCCGTCGTCGCACGCCGGCGCTTGGCAGATGTCGCCCGTACAGACGCTGCTGGTGCAGTCGTCCGCGTCCTCGCAGGCATCACCTGGTTCACAGGCGTCGCAGGTGTCGCCGCCGCAGTCGATGTCGGTCTCGTCGCCGTTTTGAACGCCGTCGTCGCAGGTCGTTCCCTGGCAGACGTCGTCCTCGCACACGCCGCTGACGCAGTCGTCTCCCATGTCGCAGCCATCGCCCTCGTCGCAGGGCTGGCAGTCCCCACCGCAGTCGACGTCGGTCTCGGTGCCATTTTGAATGCCGTCGTTGCAGGCCGCCGGCTGGCATTCCTCGTTGAGGCAGACCATCGACAAGCAGTCGGCGGTAAACGTGCAGTCGTCTCCGTCCTCGCAGGCGTCACAGGTATCGCCGCCGCAGTCGACATCCGACTCGGTGCCGTTGCGAATGCCGTCGTCGCAGGTCGGCGTCGCGCAGGTGCCCGTCATCAGACACACGCCCGAGGCGCAGTCGGAGTCCCCGCCACAGAGCTCGCCGTCGTCGCACGGGCCGCAGCTGTCGCCGCCGCAATCGATGTCGGTCTCGTCTCCGTTCTGCTCCCCGTCGCTGCATGAAGGGTCCTCGCAGACGCCGAGTGGGCTGCACGTTTCGGACGCACAGTCGCCGTCCTCGTCGCAGCTTCCTCCGTCGTCACAGGGGGCGCAGTTCGGGCCGCCGCAGTCGACGTCGGTCTCGGCCTGGTTTTGCACGCCGTCCTCGCAGGTCGCCGCGGTGCAGGTGCCGTCGGTGTCGCTGCAGATCGTCGAGGCGCAGTCGGTGCTCTCGTTGCAGGTCCCTCCGACGTCGCACGGGGCACAGTCGCCGCCGCAGTCGACGTCGGTCTCGGTGCCATCTTGCACGCCGTTGGTGCAGGCCGGGTCGACGCACTGGCCGTCGTCACACTCGGTGCTCTGGCAGTCATCACCGCCGTCGCAGAAGCCGGGCTCGTCGCAGGGGTCGCAGTCGGGACCGCCGCAGTCGACGTCTGTCTCGTTCCCGTTGGGGGCTCCATCCTCGCAGGTCGGGTCGGAGCAGGTACCCGCGTCGGCGTCGCAGACCAACTCGTCGCAGTCGAGCGCGTCGTCGCAGCCCTCACCGGGGTCGCAGGTCGAGCCGCAGCTGTTGCCGCAGTCGATGTCGGTCTCGTCTCCGTTTTGCACCCCGTCGTCGCAGCTCGGCGGGGCGCACGTGCCCTCGGTGCATACGCCGGAGAGGCAGTCGTCACCGTCGTCGCAGTCCTCACCGCTGTCGCAGCCGTCGCAGGTGTCGCCGCCACAGTCGACGTCGGTCTCGTCACCGTTTTGCGTGTCGTCGTCGCAGGTGGAGCCGTCGTCCTTCGGGCCGCACGTGCCGTCGGCGAGGCAGTTGCCCGACTCGCAGTCCTCGTCGTCGTCGCAGCCTTCCCCCTCGCCGCACCCGTCGCACGCGGAGCCCCCGCAGTCGATGTCGGTCTCGTCGCCGTCCTGCTCACCGTTGGTGCAGATCGGGTTCACGCAGACGCCATCGTCGGAGCACATGTTCGACGCGCAGTCGTCGTTGCGACCGCAGTTGCTGCCGTCGTCGCAGCGGTTCTCGGGGCAGGACCCGCCGCAGTCGACATCGGCCTCACCGTCGTCGAGCACGCCGTTGGCGCACGGCTGCAGCGGCTCTTCGCCGGTCTCTTCTTCACCGCTGGTGCCCGAATCCGTGTCGGATCCCGTGGCTACCGGACAGTTCGACGGCGGGCTCTGAAGGAGGCCATCGTCGAGGCAGGGGTCCGGACAACCGGTGGTGCTCAACAGGAGCAAACCACCACACGCGGCGAGCAGGGGTCGTTGGGTCATGACGCATCCAGATCCGGGAAGCCCCGGTGGTCGCAGGGTACCACCGGGGCCGGCTCTAGAGATGCGCTCTCGTCACGTGTCTTGGGGTCAGCCGCCGAGGCACTGGCCGAAGAGCGGGCCTACGCAGGCGTTGGCCTGCGAGGTCGTCGTTGAGCCGAACGAGCCGCTTGGGAACGTCGAGTCCACGATGGTGAAGCTCGCGACGTCGGGGCCCCCACCGACGGGGGTGATCGTGATCGCGCTCTGCGTCGGCGTGTAGTCGATGACCACGTCGTATTGCTGCCCGGCGACCCAGCCCGAGGTCGTCGTCTCGGCGGGAAGCGCCAGCACGGTCGATGCTTCGGTGTCGCTGGGGCAGTACAGCTCGGGCCCGCCGACGTCCATGAAGCTGTCGGCTTCGATCCGCTTGACGAGAATGCCCTCGGGCGCGGTGCACCCGAAGCCGGTCATCTGCGAGCCGGCCTTCCACGCGAGCGAGTAGAAGTTCGCGTTGTCCTGGGCACCCCAGACCACGCCGATCCAGTCGTCGTCGTTTGCGGCGTCCGTGACCTCGATGCGTCCGGTAAGCCGCGTGTTCTCGAAGACAACCTCTTCACACAGGTGCAGCCCGAACGCGTTGTTGCCGTTCTCGCATGCGCGCGTGCCCCCGGCGTCGTAGGTGATCGTCGCCTCCGTCATGCCGCCGAAGTCGCCCGAGTAGAGGGTGCAGCCGTTCTGGAGATCGAACGGGCTGCTGTTGAGCACGACTACGGTGTCCTGCGCCGTGTTGATGCCGTCGTCGGCGGTCACGGTGTACGTCTGGAAGCCGGTCGGCGTTGCGTTGGTGCTCGCCTGGTCGGGTGCGTCGAGGGTGCCGTCGTCGGGCGTCCAGCTGTACGTGTACGGTCCTCCGGTTCCGCCCATTGGGGTCGCGTCGAGGGCCACGCTGCCACCTCCGGTGGCATCGCTGCAGCTCGGGCCCGCCAAGACGGAGAGCAGGTCGTTGCAGCTCATGTCGGTGCAGCCGCCGGAGAGGCAGTCGTCGGGCCCCATGCAGGTACCACCCGGGTCGCATCCGCCGCAGGTGTCGCCGCCGCAGTCGACGTCGGTCTCGTCGCCGTTGAGCACGTCGTCGTCACACGCGGGCGCCTGACAGACGTCGTCCTCGCACACGCCGCTGCCGCAGTCGGAGCCATCGGAGCATCCCTCGCCGTCCTCGCACGCGTCACAGGTGTCGCCGCCGCAGTCGACATCGGACTCGTCGCCGTTTTGCACGCCGTCGTCGCAGCTCGCGGCCTGGCAGACGTCGCCTTCGCACACGCCGCTGGCGCAGTCGGAGCCGTCGGTGCATCCACCCGCGTCGGGGCAGCCGTCGCAGGTATCCCCGCCGCAGTCGACATCGGACTCGTCGCCGTTTTGGATGCCGTCGTCGCACGCCGGCTCGGCGCACGTTCCGTCGTCGGTGCAGACGCCCGACATGCAGTCATCGGCTTCAGTACACACTGCGCCCGCGTCGCATGCGTCGCAGTCGGGGCCACCGCAGTCGACGTCGGTTTCGTCGCCGTTTTGCGTGCCGTCGTCGCAGGTCCCATCGCCCGTCGCCGGACCACAGGTGCCGTCGGTCAGGCAGTTCGCCGAGGCGCAGTCGTCGTCGCTCTCGCAGCCTTGGCCTTCGCCGCAGGCGTCTTTACACGAGCCGCCGCAGTCGACGTCGGTCTCATCGCCGTCCTGTGCGTCGTTGCTGCAGCTTGGGCTCACGCACTCACCCTCGTCGGAGCACGCGTTGGATTCGCAGTCGTCGTCGCCGTCACAGCCCTGGCCGTCACCGCAGAGGTTCGAGCAGGTGCCGCCGCAATCGATGTCCGTCTCGCCCGGGTCGAGCTCGCCGTTGTCACACGTGCCGGGGAGATCCTCTGTCTCGCCGCTTTCGGTTTCCGTTTCCGACTCGCCGTCCGAGCCCGTGGCTGCAGGGCAGTCTTCGGGGACCTCTTGAAGCAAGCCGTCGTCGAGGCAGGGGTCGGGGCAGCCCGTCGTGCCCAGCAGAAGCAATCCCGCGCCAGTGGCAAACAAGTGTCGAGAGTTCATGTCGTGTCCAAGTCCGAGGTCCGCCGAGGAGGGGGCGGCCTGAACCGACACAGGAGCAAGGCGCGTACCAACGCTCGCGCCGCACCTTTCACTCGGTTGGGCGACGTTGCCCTGCGGACGCTTTCCCCCGCGGGGCAGACGGCCTCAGTCCACGAAGGGGCTCTTGACGAAGGGGCGCTTGGGCGGGTTGAGCCCGAGCTCGGCGTAGCTCTGCCGGAGGTAGACGGCCGCGAGGGTTGCAGCCTCGGTGCGCTCGGGCCACGCGCTGGCCGTCGCAGCCCACAACCCTTCACTCGAGGGGCCGGGTGCGGGGGCGAGCGTGGCGACGCGGGCGTGTGCACCCAGCGTTTCGGCGTAGGGCTCGACGCCTGGCCCGACGGCGGCCACGGGCTCCTCGAGCGTGCGCAAGACCTGCTCGAGCGGGGCGCAGACGTCGCCCTGCTGGCGAATCACGCCGCGGGCGTCGACGCGATACAGGCCCGCGTACACCTCTGCGCGGCGGGCATCGAGCAGCGCCAGGCGCAGCGAGGGCGCCTCGGGTCCCAGCGGCGTCGCGGCGACGGCGGCGAGCGTCGACACACCGATCGCCGGGACACCGAGCCCGAGCGCGATACCCTTGGCGGTGGCGATCGCCACCCGGACGCCGGTGAACATGCCCGGCCCGACGCCGCAGCCGACCGCCGCGAGGTCCGAGGGCTCGAGGCCGACCTCGCGGAGCAGGGACGGCAGCCGCTGCGACAGCGCTGCGGAGGCCTGCCGACCGCGCGCGGCCGCGATGTCGGTCGCCAGCAGGGTGTGCGTGGTGCCTTCGATCCGCCCGAGCGCGAGCACGCACTGCGGCGTGGAGGCGTCGAGCGTGAGGACGAGGGAAGCGTCGGTCACAGGACGTAACGGATGATGTCGTTGCGGGTGGCGACGAGCAGCAAGATGATGATGAACACCAGCCCCACGGCGCTGGCGATCTCGCGGGCGCGCTGGCTCAGCGGTTTGCGGCGGACCGCCTCGATCGTGAAGAACAGGATGTGCCCGCCGTCGAGAATGGGGATCGGCAGCAGGTTGATCAGGAACAGGTTGATGCTCAAGAACGCGGTGAGGAACAGGAACTCACCGGGGCCTTGTTCGTAGGCTCGGCCTGCGACCGCGTAGATCCCCACGACGCTGGAGAGCTGGTCGGTGCCCATCTCGAAGGTGACGAGCCGGACCAGCCCGGTCCACAGCGCCATCGTGACCTCGGCGGTCTGATCGACGGCCGAGGAGAGCGCGTAGGTGAACCGGCCGCGCAGAGGCTCGGGCGGGGCTTGAGCGCTCTTGGCGTAGTGGTTGGCACCAAGCCACGGCGACTCGTGCTCCCCCTCGTAGATGTCGGTCCACGTGCGGGTGCCCAAGGTGATCTCCACCAGCCGCGGGGACTCGCCCGGCGACTGCACCTCGAACTGCACCGGCTCGTCGCGGCGCGTACTGAAGATGTCGTCGATCTGGACCCACTGCTCGAGGGGCTTGCCCGCGACGGAGAGGATCCGGTCTCCGGCCTCGATTCCGGCGGCCTCCGCGGGGGACCCCGGGTCGACGCTGCGGACGAAGGTGCGCGCGGGCAGGATGCCGGTGGGCGAGGCCCCGCCGTCTTTGCGGGGCAGCAGCTGCGCGTGGTGGGACTCGTACCACAGATAGGTGGCCCCGGGCCCGGGCTGGGCCTCGGGGCGCAGGTACGTCAGCCGGACGACGCCGTCGCCGGTGACCGCGAGCATGCGCTCGAGCTCTTCGATGGTTCGGACCGGCTCCCCGTTGATCGACGTGATGACGTCCCCGGTGCGCAAGCCTTCCATGTAGGCCGGTGATTCGGGATCGCTGATGCCGATCTCGGGCGCGAAGAAGAGGCTGATGACGCCGAGCCGTCCGCGGGCTTCGGCCGCACCGACGGCGTTGCGTCGCACGACCTTCTTGGGGGTGATGACCCGGTCCAGCCGCTTGCCGTCGCGCTCGACCTGGACCTGCAGCTCCCGCTCGGGAGCTTTCGCCACCCGGCCTGCCATCTCGGTCCACGAGCGGACGTCGCGGCCATCGATCGCGACGATGCGGTCGCCCTGCTGAAGGCCCGCCTCGTCCGCCGCCGTGCCCGGAAGCACGGTGCCGACGATCGGCGGGGTGACCATCGTCGTGTTGATGACGAAGTAGAAGAAGTAGATGACGACCGGCAGGAGGAGGTTGGCGGCCGGTCCGGCGAAGTAGACCAGGTACCGCACCCACAGCGGCTTGTTGGGCAGGGCCCGGTCGGCGTCGGGGCCCGCCTCGTCGCCCGGCTGCTGACCGAGCAGCTGCACGTATCCCCCCAGAGGGATCGGCGCCAGGCAGTACTCGGTCTCGCCGATCCGCTTGGAGAGCAGCGGTGGGCCAAAGCCGATGGAGAAGCGCACCGCCTTGACGTCCAGGAGCTTGGCGACCACCAGGTGCCCCAGTTCGTGGAAGAAGATCAGCGGCCCGATGAGCAGCAGAAACGCGAGCAGGTTCTGCACGAGCGCTGAGCATAGACCACCTGATGGGGCGTTATGGGCGTGCTCCGCGCGGCCCACAACGGTGGTTGGCGGCAACTCGCGGCGCGGGTACGATCGCCACTCCCTCCGTGGCGACCAAGGTCAACCGCGAGGTCCCGACCGCGGACCTACGAACGGCGCTCGACGAGCTCGAGACCGGCATCGAGGCGCTGCGCCTGGCGTACGAGAAGTACTTCTCGGGCATCGAGCGCGTACCCCCCACCAAGCAGCGCAGCAAGCTCGAGAAGCTGATGCGGGGCGTCGAGACCCGGGGCGTGACGAACACGGTGATCCGCTTCCGGCTCAACGGACTCCGGGCGCGCTTCATCACGTACAAGCACTACTGGACGCGCATGGAGAATCAGATGGAGCGCGGCACGTCGCGCCGCGACCAGCTGCGTCGTCGCCGACTCGAGCGCATGGCGCCTCCGCCCAAGCCCGCCGCGCCCGCGGAGCCAGCGGCCGAGGCGGCGAAGGAGGGCGGCCCGCCGCCACCGCCGGGAAGAGCGCGCCCAGGACGGCCTCCGGACCCCGCCGCCGCGGGCATCGATCCGGCCCATTTGCGTTCGGTTTTCAAGAAACTCGTACAGGCCAAGCGGGCTGCGGGTGAGAGCACGCAGGGCCTGACGTATCAGGCCCTCGTCAAGAAGCTCACCGCGGAGGCGCCCAAGCTCAAACGCAAGCACGGCTGCGATAAACTGCAGTTCTCGGTGTCGACGCGCGGCGGCCGAGTACGGCTGCGCGCCGAACCCGACTCATGAGGCGCGGGCCCTGCCGCACCAGATCCGGGCGGCGTGCGCGAGTCCTCTTGCCCCAGTGCCCCGGGATGCCGCATAGTGCGGGCGCTCGGCGCAACTTGCGCTCGACTCTCGCCGGACAAGGGCTGAATGCCCGCAGACAGGGCTCCGTCTGAGCGAGCGACTCTTGGACCGAGTCCGTGACGCCATGAAGATTCTGCAACCAACTCTCTTCGCGAGCCTGTGCCTCTTGGCTGGAGCCTGTGTCATCGGGCCCAAGAGCAACGACCCCAACGCCGGGGTCTACGACGACTACTACAGCGAAGCCCCCTCGGACGGCTCGGACGCCACCGCCTCGGGCGACAAGGACCCCGAGATCGCCAAGACCTCCGAGGTCACGTCGACCAACTCCTCTTCGCGAGCCGCGATCGCCAAAGCGCTGCACGCCAAGAAGCCCAAGGTGGCGGGCAAGAAGAAGAAAAAGAAGAAAAAGAAGAAGAACGCCAAGAAGGGCAAGAAGTTCAAGGTCGCCTTCGACGGCGCCGTGCCGAACGCCGGGCCCAAGGGCTCCGTGGTCGAGATCTTCGGCTCTGGCCTCGACCAAGAGGGCCTGATGGTCGCCATCGGCGGCAAGGCGCAGGAGATCCTCGAGGCCAGCGAAGACCGCGTCGTCATCAAGGTCACCGGCGGCAAGGGCAAGCTTCAGCTCGGCAAGACCCCCGCCAAGGGCAAGGAGTTCAAGGCGGTCGACGCGAGCGAGTACGACTTCGTCGTCGGCGGCAAGGCGCTCGGCAAGCGGACCACCGCCGACAATGGCCTGGTCGGCAACGTCTACGCCATCGATGGCGAGGTCAGCGAGCTGCCGGTGTTCGAGCAGGGGTCCGAGATCGCCACGGTCGCGGTCGACAACATCGACATCAACAAGACCGGTCAGTTCAAGGCGAAGCTCGGCGGTCGCAACGAGTGGTACGGCATCCACTTCCGCGGCTCCCTCAACATCACCGAAGCCGGCGAGTACACGTTCTGCCTCAACGCCGATGACGGCGCGCAGCTCTACCTCGACGGCAACCCGATCCTCGACGGAGACGGCGCCTTCGCCGAGCCCAACGAGGTCTGCGAGACGTTCGACGTCGACCCGGGTGAGTACGCCCTGGACCTGCTCAAGTACCAAGGCGCCCTGGGACCCATGGTCTTGCAGCTGACCTGGTCGAAGGACGGCGGCGAAAAGGTCGCCATCCCTGCCGAGGCCTTCTTCCCGCCCGAAGACGTCGCGGACATGGCTCGCTGACCCGAGCCCCGCGCTGAAATACCCCGCACGAGCCGCGCTGACGAGAGTCGGGGCGGCTTCGTTGCGGGGTCAGTCCGCGCAGCGGACCTGCACGAGGTCGGGCCCGAGGTCGTGGTCCTTGAACACCAGGTACGCGCCGCGGCCCGCCGACTGGACGCGAGTGACGGGCGCTTGGGGGGCGTAGGATGTCTGCACCGAGCTCGCGGGCGCATCGGGAAACAGCTTGAGGATGTTCCACGCGCCCTCGTCCACCCAACCCAGGGCGACGTCGCCGGGGAGCTGCAGCATCTGCAGGTCTTCGGGCGGGTCGAGCAGGTCCAGCCCCGAGAGCACCTCGAAGCGGTTGTCGACGAACCCGTCATCGGGGATGTCGGTGCGCAGCCGCGTCACGCGGGCGCCGCCCTCCTCGATCGGGTGCAGCAGGTAGGTCGCGACGTTGTCGGTGGCCAGGCCCGAGGGGGCGCCTGGGATCACGGTCACCTCGTCGAGGTCGCGCGAGAAGACGAAGCCGCGCAGCTTGTCGTCTTCGTCGAGATCGAGGGCGAGACCGACGGCCTCACGGGCGGCGGGGACGCCCTCGACGCTGCGGTCGCGCACGATGAACTGGTGGTGAACGGGCTTGCTGGGATCCTGCTGCGCGCCGCTGACCACCAAGGATGGGTAGGTCGTCTTCTCCAGCTCGAAGTCGCAGCCGGGGTCGAAGGGCTCGACGAAGCTGCTGTCGCAGCGGCGAAAGAACTCGAGCTGCGTGCGCTCGGTGACGCCCAAGTCGACGCGCAGGGCGCCAGCGTAGATGTACATGGTCGCGTTGGGCGAGAACGGCGGGATGCTCAGGAGGTATGGCTGCCCTTCGACGAACGCCAGGTCGCGGTGCCACTGCGTCACGTCGCACGGCTCGTACTCGGGGTCTTCGGCCGGTCCCGAGGTCGACCCCCCGCACAGATTGGCGTCGGTGCCGGGAAACCACCCCAGGTCGGGTGAGACGGCGCGCAGCGGGTCGATGCCGGGCGAGACGGCTTCGAGCTGCATGAGCCGAAACGTGCCGGGCCCCGACTCGACGAGCCACGCGGAGCCGGCGTTGGGCCCGGTGCGCAAGGTCAGCTCGACGGTGTCGGGCAGCAGCGCCGGGAGCGGGACGGAGTGGTCGATGGCGCCGTCGCGGACGTGCACCATGCTCAGCGCCTGGCTTTGTGCGTCGAGCTCGACCAACGCCCAAAAATCGAGCCGGCCCGGCTCGTCGAGCGCGATGCTCCGCACGCGGTGCCACGGCTGCTCGGGGCGGTCGAGGTTCGGCACGAGCACGTCGGTGGTCGCGGTGGCGCAGTTGGGAGAGGTGTCGAGGCGGACCGGGCTGAACCGGTCGCCCTCGTCGCAGCCCACGCCGAGCAACCCCGCGAGCGCGCATCGGCGCAGCGCGTCGGGGAGGTACGACCGGTCCATGGGGGAGAGCATATCGCGGTCGCTGCCCGGTCGCAGTCGCCCGCCGATGCTCACTCGCCAAGCACCGCGGCGACGGCTTCGATCGTGGCGCCGGTCAGCGCGTCGAGCTCCTCGTCGGTGATGGACAGCGGAGGCATCCAGTAGAGCGTGTCGTGCAGCGGGCGGAGCAGGACACCCGCGCGGATGCCCGCCTCCCGGATCGCGAGGCTCAAGCGCCCGTCGGCGGGCATCCGGTCGCCGGGGGCGAGGTCGAACGCCACGATCATGCCCGCCTGGCGGTGCGCCCGGACGACCCCGGCGCAGGCCTGGGCCACACGCTCGCGCGCCGCCGTCATGGCCTCGACCCGGCCGGGCAGCGACGGCAGCCGCTCGGCGTGCATGAGCTTCAGGCTGGCCGCTCCTGCCGCGCACGCGATCGGGTTGCCCGTGAACGTGTGGCTGTGCAGGAACGAGCGCTCCGGTCCGCCAGCGAACGCGTCGTCGAACCCCCGCGCGACGAGGACGCACGAGAGCGGAAGCACCCCGCCGGAGAGCCCCTTGCTCAGGCACAGCAGGTCGGGCGACACGTCGGCCCAGGTGCTCGCGAACAGGCTGCCCGTGCGACCGAACGCGACGGCGATTTCGTCGGCGATGACGTGGATGCCGAGCGAGCGCGCCTCGGACACGAGCCTGCGGTAGAAGCCCGCGCCGGGCATCGCCATCTTGCCCGCACCCTGCACGAGGGGCTCCATCACCAGGGCGGTCAGCGTGTCGGCGTGGGCGCGCAGCAGACGGACCGCCTCGTCGGCCTCGGGGCTGTCCGCTCCGAGATCGGTGGCCAGGTCGGCGTGGGTGTGTCCCTCGAAGGCAGGGGCGGGGAGGTAGAGGACGTCGGGAAGCAGCGGCGCGAACAGCTCGCGGTACGCGTCGGTGCCCGAGACGCCCAGCGCCCCGAGGGTCTCGCCGTGGTAGCTGTTGCGAAGCGCAGCGAACCGCTGGCGGCCGGGCTCGCCCGTCTGGCGGCGGCGCTGAAACGACATCTTCATCGCCACCTCGATCGCCGCAGAGCCACAGTCGGCGTAGAACACCCGCGCGTAGTCGCCCGGGGCGGAGCTCAGGAGCGCCTCGGCGAGCTGCACGGCGGGCTCGTGCGTGAAGCCAGCGAGCATCACGTGGTCCAGGCGCTGCGCTTGGCTCGTGATCGCTTCGACCACCGCCGGGTGACCGTGGCCGTGCAGGCACGTCCACCACGAGGAGATGCCGTCGATCAGCCGGCGGCCGTCCGCGCTCTGGAGGTACACACCCTGCGCCGAGGTCACCGGCACGGGGGGCAGGCGCGCGTGGTCGGCGAAGTGGCTCGCGGGATGCCACACAGAGGCGAGGTCGCGCTCGACGAGGCTCATGCGCGGGACCGTAGCAGGCAGCGATGCAGGGCGGGCTGCTACCATCGCTGCGATGTCGGTCGAGCCAGACGCCACGCGTCCGTTGGGGTCCCCCGACGGGTGCGCTGGCGCTGCATGGCGATGACGCCGTTGTGCGTACGCGGGACTTTTCCACAGCCTGCTCTAGCGCTCGTGTTCGGCGGTGCGGGGTCCGGCAGGTGGCCCCTGCACGCGCGTGCGCAGGGCTCCGACGACTGGTAGGTCGGGGTCGGCGTCGCGCCAGCGTTGCACGGCCTCGAGTCGGTGGGCGTTGGCCAGCGGGGCGTCACCGGAGCGCTCGGCCACGTCGGCGGCCAGCAGGAGCGCCCACGGGCTGTCGGGGGTAGCGGCGAGCAGGCGGCTGGCGTGTTCACGTGCGCCGCCCAAGGCTTGCGGATCGCCATCGCCCGCGCGGCACAGCGCGCCGCGCAGCGCCGCTTCGGTCAACACCGTCTCGAGCCCCCACGGCGCGACGGTGAGCACCGTCGAGACGTCGCCGACCTCGGGGCACGGGTCGGCCAACGTCCCCGCGAGGCCGTCGGGCTGTTCGCTCCACAGGGCATGGGCGAACCCCTCGTGCGCGGCGCGACACTGGGCCGGCGGGTCTTGTGCGCCGTAGCGCCACGCCATCGTGCACCACAGCTCGACGAGCGCGGGCGCGTGGGGGTGTTCCTCCCCCAAGGCCTCGATGCCCTCCCACGCCTCTCGCATGCGGCCCGCGTCCATCTGGAGCGCGAGCGCGGGCGTGGGGTCCACGGCGCGCACGCGTGAGGCGAGCGTAGCGGCGCGTTCGTCTTGCCCGCGCCGCGACGCGAGCCAGGCGAGGCGCGCGGCGAACAGCGGGATCCGGGGGGCCGCATCGACGAGGTCGGAGAGGTGCTGCTGGGCTTCGTCCGTCCGACCGAGGGTGATCTCGAGGTGAACACGGGCCTGCTGGGCGCGATTGGGAAGCAGCGGGTTCGCGTCCTCTCGTTCGAGCAGTGCGAGGACGTCGCGCGCCTGCTCGGCAGTGTCCTCGCCACGCGCCGACCTCGGCACGAGGGCGGTCTCGACCCACAGCGGCAGCAGGTCTCCAGCCCGCTGAGGGTCGGAGGTGCCGGTGCCGAACGTCTCGGCGCATGCCGCCTTGGCCCTGCGCAACCACTGCGCGCTGCCCTCGAGGGGCCCCTCGGTGCGGCATGCCGCCGCGCGCCCCGAGGCGTCGCCCAGGCTGTGGTACACCGCCGCGCGCCAGAACACGAGCGTCGCACTGTTGGGGGCTTGGGCGCTGAGCCGCTCGATCAGCCGCAGCGCTGCCGCGTCGTCGCCCGCGTCGAACATGCGCACCGCGGCGTCGAGGTCGGTGCGGGTTTGCTGGTCGGGCAGACCCGTCGCCCGAAGGGCCCATGGCGCGCGCGCCCAGGCAAACGCCGCGAGCACGCCCGCGGCGGCCACACCGGCGAAAGCCAGCCGGCGCCTACCGACGCTGCGCAGCGGGCTGAGCAGATCGATCGCCGCCGCCGCGGAGCCGGGGCGGTGCGCACGGTCGGTGCTCAGACAGCGCATGCACAGGCGCAGCAGCGGCCACGGTGTGTCGCGACGAAGCGCGCGAATGGGGGGAGGCGGCGTGGTCGCGAGAAGCTGCAGATATCCGGCAGGCGTCTTGGCCGTCCACGGCAGGCGCCCTGTGATCATCTGGTAGAGCATCACCCCGAACGCGAACAGGTCCGAGCGTACGGAGGCGCTCTCTCCTTCCCAGAGCTCGGGAGCCATGTACGCAGGAGAGCCGAAGATCGTGCCCGCCTCGGTGCGGACGAGCCCCATGATCGAGCTCGCGCTCGGATCTCCTTTGGGAGCCTCCTCGATGCCCGCGACGCCAAAGTCGAGCACGATCGCGCCGCGGTGCGTCAGCATCACGTTGCCCGGCTTGAGGTCGCGGTGAATCACGCCGACCTGGTGCGCGGACTCGAGCCCGTCGAGGACCTGGAGCGCGATGCGACGGAGCGCCTTGAAGTCCAGGCGGCCTTCGTCTCCGTCGATGCGCTCCTCGAGGGTCTGGCCCTTGATGTACTCCATCGTGAAGTAGGGCAGGCCGTCTTGCTCGCCGGTGTCGTAGATGCGGACGACGTGCGGATGGGTGACCGCGTGCGCGAGCGCGACCTCGCGGAGGAAGCGGCGCACGGTGTCTCGGTTCTTCGCCAACTCGGGGTCGAGCACCTTGAGCGCGACGGACTTGTCGAGCAGCTGATCCTTGGCCAGCCACACGTTGCCGTTCGACCCGCGGCCGAGTTGACGCTCGAGCGCATATCGACGGCCGATGAGCGTGCCGGGCTCCCACGCCGGCCCCACGCCGGGCGTCTCGTCGTCACGCGGCGTCTCGTCCATCGCGGGCTAGGGTAGCAGGGGGCTGCCCCTTCAGGCGGGCGCCCTGCGCAGCGCGAGTACGGCCTCGACCAGCACCCCGAGGCCGAGCAGCAGGAGCAGACCGCCCACGCCGAGCAGGAGCGGGTCGGTCATCTTCGAGAGGTTGACCGTCATCGCAGCGAGCGTGCTGGCCATCATGCCGACGGCGGGAATCGCCGCGGGCCACGAGGGCCACCCCTTCTTGCGCAGGTAGATCGTCACCACGATGAGGGTGAGGCTGGCGAGCAGCTGATTGGTGGTGCCGAAGAGCTGCCAAAGCGCCAGCCCAGCGGGTCTCGCGATGCTCTGCCCGCCGACGTCGACCTGGACTTCATAGAAGGCGAACAGCGCGATCACGCCGCACGCGGCCGCCGAGGCGACGTAGCGGTTTTGCGTGCCGGGGATCTTGAAGGTGGCGCCGATCTCCTCGACGTTGAATCGCAGCAGGCGGGTCGCGGAGTCGAGGGTGGTCAACGCGAACGAGACCACCACCATCGCGATGAGGGCCGAGGACACCTCGGGGCTCAGGCCCAAGCTGGTCAGGAACGCGGTGGTGCCCTGGATGAACGTGTCGATCTTCTTGGGCAGGGCCTGGACCGACGCCCAGTCGTGATAGATGCCGTGCCACTGCTCCGGGGAGGCGATGCCGGCCGTGCACGCGAGCGTGGCGAGCAGGCCCAGCAGGCTCTCCCCGATCATCGCGCCATAGCCGATCGGCTTGGCGTGCGTCTCCTTGTCGAGCTGCTTGGCGGTGGTGCCCGAGCTGACCAGCCCGTGAAACCCGCTGGCGGCTCCGCAGGCGATGACGATGAAGACGAACGGCACCATCGACGGCGCACCTTCGGGGTCGAGGCGCACGGCCGGCGCCGCGAACTCGTGGCCGCCGACCATCAAGCCCACGTACGCCAGCCCCAAGCCGAGGTAGAGCAGCAGCCCGTTGAGGAAGTCCCGCGACTGCAGCAGCGCCCACACCGGCATCACCGAAGCGGCGAACGCATAGGCCAACAGGATCCACGTCCAGGTCGCGGGCAGGGGCCACGCCGAGGCCGACAGGCCCATCGTCGGGAACTGCATGCCCAGCCCGATGCTCGCCAGCTCGATGGAGAACCCAACCACCGCGACGGGGAGCAGCTTGACGCCCTTCTTGTGCATGAGCACGCCGGCGATCATCGCGACGACCATCAAGACGACCGACGGCAGGACGGCCTGCGGATAGCCGGGAGAGCCCGGCGCGAGCTCGAGGGCGAACAGCCGCGAGATGACGTAGACGAACACACCCATCGCCAACGCGACGCCAAAGAAGATGATGAGGTGCAGCAAGGTCCGCGCGCGCGGGCCGATCACGTCGCGAGAGACCTCGCCGATCGACAGCCCCTGGTGCCGCACCGACACGACCAGCGCGGAGAAGTCGTGCACGCAGCCGACGAACAGCGCGCCGAGGACGACCCAGCACACCGCAGGCAGCCAGCCCCAGATCACCGCGACGGCCGGGCCGAGCATGGGGGCGAGGCCGGTGATCGAGGCGAAGTGGTGGCCGAAGAGGACCGACGGGCGCGTGGGCACGTAGTCGACGTCGTCCTGCAGCGCGTGGCTCGGCGTCTGCGCCGCCGGGTCGAGGTGAAACACGCGCGTGGCCAGGAAACGCGCGTACACGCGGTATCCCACGAAGTAGGCGGCAAAGGCGCAAAGGACGACGACGACGGGTGGCACGTCGCCTGCGGTTCTATCACCGCGCCGTGGCGCAGGTCACCGTGCGAGCTCTTGCCCGCCTTCTACACTGCAGGCGTGCGTGCGTGGATGTTGGGCGTGTTGGTGGGTCTGACCGGCTGCTTCGTGCAGGTCGATGACCCGCCGCCGCTGAGCATCGACCCGTGCGAGGACGTGGCGTGCTCCGAGCATGCCACCTGCGACGCGGGCGAGTGCATCTGCGACCCGTACTACATCGGCAACCCCTACGCGCTGCAGGGCTGCCAACCCACCGGGGACGTGCCGGGCGCGTGTGACACGACGTGCGGGCTCAATGCGTACTGCGACGGCAGCGGGTGCGCGTGCGCCGACGGCTACGTCGCCGTGTGTGGCACCGGCGACTGCATGCCGCTCGAGCAGGTCTGTGACGGCATCGTCGACTGCGTCAACGACCGCGACGAGGACCCGGAGGTCTGCGAGGTCGCGCAAGTGCAGCATTGGTCTCTCACGGACGACTGCGTCGACGACCTCGACGTGCATTGGCGGCTGTGGGCCGAAGACCGCGGCTGGGTGTGGCCCGCGATCGACGAGGCCTTCGTCACCGAAGGCGTGGGCGTCGCTCAGCGCGCGTCCATCGAGTGCGTGCGCGGGGAGACGATCTGTCTCGGCGCCGAAGCCGGGGGCGTGCAGTGGGGGGTCGGGCTCGAGGGCACCATCGCGTGTGACGACTGTTGCCATCCGTGTTTGCCCGGGCTGATCGAGTTCGGCAGCTTGGCCTGTCCTTAGGCCTAGGGGGTCGCGTGGGTTCGGCCTCTCCGAACGCGGCCCGAGCGCGACCGCGTGGCGATCGCGAGGCGTGTGCAAACGCGGGCTCGCGCGCGTGATCGAAGCGGCACGCCTGCGACCGGACGCGTCTGGACGGGGTGCTAGGCTGGTGGCATAGTCCCGCCGCGTCGCTTCTGCGGCCCACGTGTCACGATGACCGAGATCGCTCAGCTCTTCGAATCCGCGCTGCGGGAGAACCGGGCAGGCCTGCTCCGCAAGGCCGCCAAGAGCACCATTGCACGCATGCCCCCATCCACCACGCTGGCGGCGCTCCTCGAGAGTGACGCGGGCGAGGCGGTGCGGGCCCTGACGCTCGGCGAGTTCACCGAGGCGCTCGAAGAGGCGGGGCTCTCCGCGCGGACCGACGGGCGACGTCGCCGCGTCGTCGAGCCCGAGGGCAGCGACAGCGAGAAGTGGGGGGGCGAGGCCCAAGAGGCGCAGCTGTTCCGCCGCATTCTCGACGCGATGGTCGACGAGCCCCTGACGATCGGCCAGCTCTCCAAAGAGGTCGGCATCGCGGTCGACGAGCTGCGCGGCTACCTCAGCTGGATGAAGAAAGCCGGCAAGGTCCAAAGCTCCGGGCGCGCCCGCGCCACCCGCTACCAAGCCGTCGATCCTGCCGACGACAACGCCGGGGAGTAGCCGTGAGCATGAGCGAGGTCGACCTGCGTGAGCTCGTCGCGGCGCTCAAACACGACCTGGCGAAGTACGTCGCGTGGCGCAGCGCGAACTACCCCGAGGACGCCTGGCGGGGCCCTCTGCAGGACGACTTCGCGGCGTCGCTGCAGGCGGACGTGCTGCGCACCAAGGGAGACCTGAGCGCATGGCAGGTGTGGGACGAGGCCGCGGCGCAGCTCGGGGAGCCGCTGCCGCACGCCGAGCTCGAGGAGGTCGCGGCCGCCGTCGATGTGCTTCGAGGCCACGAAGAGGCCCTACGGGCCGGAAATCGGGCGTTGGCGGACGCTCGCGGGTCAATCCGGCAGGCGCAGTCGACCATCCGGTCGCAGCTGCGAGACCTGCACCGTAGACTGGCCCGGTAGACGTGGCGGTTCGTAGCAGAGCACGCGCGAGGTTCGTATGTCGCGCATTCTGATCATCGACGACGAGGACAAGTACTTCGAGCTGTGCCAGCGCTTCATCGCCGAGCACGAGTTCTTGCCGCCGGTCCGCAACTATCGCGAGGCCGCGTCCGTGCTCAAGGCCGAGCGCGGGACGATCGATCTGGTCCTGCTCGACGTGCACTTCGACATCCCCGACGAGGAGCTGCTGCCGAGCGACAAGACGGATCTGCTCGCGGGCAAGGACGCCAAGCGGGCGATCGAGCGGCTGCGTCGAGCCCAAGGGCTGCACATCCTCGACCGGCTGCGCCGAAGCGATCCCGACCTGCCGGTCATCGTGATGACGGCGCGCGACGACCTACCGATCGAGGCGGACTCGGAGCGGCTGCAGGCCGAGGATTACACCTACCTGCTCGACGACGAGTATCTCGACGCGCGGTCGCTGCGGCTGCAGATCGAGAACATCCTCGCGCAGCGTGCGGGCCCCAGTGGCGAAGAAGACGAGCCGTTCTACTGGGGCGAGACGGCCAAGATGCAGGGCCTGCGTCGGAGGCTGTCCATCCTCGCCCGTGGCCAGCTGCCGATCATCTTGCTGGGCGCGACTGGCACGGGCAAGAGCCTGCTCGCCCGCGAGTTCATCCACGCCCGTTCGCAGCGTGAGGGCCCCTTCGTCGCGGTCGACCTCTCCACGGTGCCGCACGACCTGATGGCGGCGCACCTCTTCGGGGTGGTCAAGGGCGCGTACACGGGGGCGACCACCTCACGCGAGGGCGTGCTCGAGCACGCGCAGGGCGGCACGCTGTTCCTCGACGAGATCGGCAACCTCAGCGTCGACCTGCAAAAGTCCCTGCTGCTCGTGCTGCAGGAGGGACGCTATCGGCCGGTCGGGTCCGTCGACGAGCGCGTGGCCGACGTGAAGCTCGTCGTCGCGACCAACGAGAACCTGGTCGAGATGGTCCGCGAGGGCAAGTTTCGCGAAGACCTCTACATGCGGCTCAACCCCGCGACGGCGATGCGCCTGCCCAGCCTCACCGAGCGCAAGGATGACTTCTCGGTGCTGCTCGAGGTCTTCGTCTCGCGCGTGTCCGAAGAGGCCTACAACGCCGACCTTCTGCGGCAGTACGCCCAGCAGCGCGGCCTGGCGGTGCCCGAGTCCGATGCGGTGCCGGTGAGCGTGGGTCGCAAGGTGCCGACCAAGGCCGACAGCCGCCGCATTCACTTCGTCTTCCACCCCAGCAGCTACAAGCAGCTGCGCGACTTCTCCTGGCCGGGCAACTTTCGGCAGTTCGAGATGTTCCTCTCCAACCTCATCACGCTGTCGCTGGTCGAGCTCGTCGACCAGGCCGAGGTGGTCGAGCCCGACAACCCCGCCGACGCGAGCCGCCCGGACGTGATCCCGATCCTCCCGCGCATCGTTCGGGAGCTGATGCGACCGATGGACATCTCGACGAGCGCCCCCCAGGACGACGGCGCGTCGGTGCGGGTGCTCGACGACGGCGCGCATCGCCTCAGCGTGACCCTGCGCGATGGGGAGTCGCTCAACGCGGTGTCGTGCGCCGTCGAGCGGCAGTATCTCGAGCTTCTCTTCGAGAAATACGAAGGAGACCTCGCGCGTATGGCCGGGGTGCTGCTCTCCGATCCCACGGCGGGCCGGAAGGTCCAGCTGCGCATGAACCAGCTGGGCATCAAGCTACGCTCGCTCAAACAGCGGCGGCGAGCGCGATGACGAGGGTGGGGGCATGGGTGCTGGCGTGCGTCCTTCAGGTGGCGCGTTCGGCCCAAGCCGCGCCGCCCGGTGACCCCGACTCCGCCCGGCTCCCCTCGGTCCCGTCGGTCGACGATGGCGAGCTCCCCCCGCCCCCGGTCGAGGACACCGCGGGCCCCGATGAAGAGCCTCCCGAACTCACCGCGGAGGAGAAGCTCGCGCTGCGCAAGGAGGAGGCCGAGGAGCACATCGACAAGGGGCGGGCTGCGATCGAAAAGGAACGCTACGACGAGGCCGTGCGGGAGTTCACGGCGGCGCTACGCATCATCCCCGGGGACGCGTCGGCGCTGCTGGGGCGTGCGCAGGCCCGCAGAGGACGCACGGCCAAGGGGCGCTGTCCCAGGCAGGCGATTCGCGACCTCCTCGAGATCGAGCGCAACGACCCCAAGGGCATCTGGTTGCAGCAGCGCTCCGAGCTCGTCGCGTGGATGAGCGACTGCGGGGCGCGCTACGCCACCCGGCAGCTGCGGCTCGCCCGCGAGCTCGCCGACGAAGCCCCGGGCACCACCGGCCGACTCGACGACATTCGCCTCACGCTCGCCAAGCTCGAGTTCGCCTACGGCTCCGACCGTGGCACGCCCGACGAGCTGTCCGAGCGTCGCAAGGCCGCGCTGGCGGTGTTGCGCGACTACGTCAAGGAGTGTGACGAGTCGTCGCGCAAACCCGCGGCGGAGGCGCTCAAGCTGATGGCCGACTGGTACCGCGACGAGGACGACCTCGAGCGCTCGGCCGAGCTCTACGAGAAGCTCGATCGGATGTACGCGGGCAGCGAGTACGCCGAGGACGCGGGCAAGATTCGCGAGGAGATCGAGTTCGAGCTCGAGCTGCGCAAGCTCGACGAGACGCAGGGCTTTCGTCCGTCAGCGGCGGCCGAGGCGGCCTACAACGCCGGCCTCGTGGCCCTGCGCAAGGGCGACTACGCCGGCGCGGAGTCGAGGCTCACCGCCGCGATCGACGAGAGTCCCTGGTTCCCGCGGGCGTACTACTCGCGCGGGGTGGCCCGGGCGCGGTTGGACAAGCTCATGCCGGCCGTCGACGACATCAACCGCTCGATCCGCATGGATCGCTCGGACTACCGCGCCCACATGACGCTGGGCCTCATCTACAAGAAGGAGTTCGCCGGCGCCGAGGATGACGAGGCGATCAAGCACCTCTCGTCCGCGCTGCGGCTGCGTCCCGACCTCACGCGGCTGCACTTGCTGCTCGGGGAGCTGTACGCACGAACCGACCGGGAGAAGGCGCGGGAGCACTACCAGCGCTTCATCCAGCTCACCGAGATCGACGACCCCGAGGCTCGCAAGGCCCGCAAGGCGCTCGAAGACCTCGAGCGGGAGATTCGCAAGGAAGACCCGCTGCCGATGCCCCCGCCAGCCGAGGAGAGCCTGCGCTTCTTGCCGCCGGAGATTCAACGGGTGATCAATGAGGCGTACCTGCGGGGCACCGAGCATACCGACTGGCAGATGGCCGAGAAGATCCTCGTGCAGGCGCGCGAGGAGTTCCCGGACGAGGCGGTGATCCTCAACGAGCTCGCGCGGGTCGTCTACCACCAGGAACGCTACGGCGACGCGCGAGCGTACTGGGAGCAGAGCTTGGGCATGCTCGAGGACCAGGTCGAAGTGCACGAGCGGCTCGGGCTCCTGCTGCGCGGCGACCTGCCCCAAGAGGCCATCCCCCACCTGCGCCGCGCCGCGGACCTCGGCTCGCTCACGGCGCGCTATCTGCTGGCCGAGCTGCTGTGGGGAGAGAACGAGTTCTTCGAGGCGCGTGAGCAGATCGAGCGCTACCTGGCCGAGGGCAGCGACTACGACCTCTACTGGGACCGCGCCCAGGCGCTGCACGAAGAGATCGAGAGCCGGTTCTTCCAGGCCTACCTCGCGTTGGGTCTGCTGCTCACCTTGATGATCGCCCTCCCTGCGTTGCGGGTGTACCGGCACTACCGCGGCGCATCGCTCGAACAGCTGCTCGAGCGCGCGCCCAAGAGCTACCCCGAGGTGGCGCGCGTGCTGTCGCTCATCCGGCACGAGATCCTCAAACACAACACCGCGTTCCTCGGCGACGTGGGGCGAGCCTTGGAGTACGCCGCCCCCGACGCCGACGTGCGGGCCGAGGTGTTGGGGCAGCGCCTCTTCGGTGACGGCATCGCGCGACGCGGGCGCCGCGGCAGGGTCCGCCCCACGGGGGGCATCTATGGGCGCTTTCACGGCTACCTCGACGAGCTCGAGCAGGTCGCGCGCGCACACGGCGTGACGCTGAACCTTCACCGCAAGGACGTCACGTTTCGCCCCATGATCGCCGCATTCGACGATCTGGCGCGCTGGGGATCCGCGCTGAACACCACGCCGCGCCTGTCGAGCGCCAAGCGAACCGAGCTGGGCAAGACGCTGCGTCGGTGCGGCCATGTGCTGGGGCGCAAGGCGTTCGAGCGCCTCAGCCGGCTCATCGCGCAGCTGTGCGTCACCACCGTAGACGCCGAGCTGCTCGAGCGATGTTACGCGCAGGTCGAGGGCGAGAAGCAGTTTGCCGGCTTGCAGACCGCGCCGCTGCAGGTCGACGGCGAGGCCGCGCCCGTCCGGATCTTTCGTACCGACCTCGAGGACATCCTCGCCAACGTCATGCGCAACTCGCTGCGCTCGAGCATCCAGTACGCCGAGCCTCCGGTGGGCCTGGGGGTCACGCTACAGATCGAGATCGACGAGATCACCGGGCTGGGCTCGCTGGCGATCCGCATCAAGGACCACAGCCCCGAACCCCTGACCAACGAGATGCTGCGCGGTCGCTACGTGGAGCGGGGAATGGGCATCACCGTCGACCTGCTCTCGCGTTATGATGGTGCCATCGGGGTCGAGTCCGAGCCGGGGTGGAGCAAGGCGGTCGTGCTGCGGTTCTTCACGGTCGAACAAGACGCGCTCCCCTTACCCGAGGCCGCCCAATGAACGCTACGCCCGTGGACATCGTCGTCGTCGAAGACGGTGACGAGTACATCACCAACCTCACCACGTTCGTCGCGCAGGGCATGGTGTATCGGCAGGCCAAGAGCGGAGCGCAAGCGTGCCAGTTGATCGCGCAGCGGCGCCCCGACCTGGTGTATCTCGACATGCGCTTCGATCGGATCCCCATCGAGGACCTGCTTGGGGACATCGTGCAGCTCACCGCGCGGTTCAATGGCGACCTGGCGCGCGCGCGAAGGTTTCAACAGGACAACCAAGGCCTCTTCGTGCTCCGCGCCATCCGCGACGCGGGGTTCGTGGGCGCGGTCATCCTCAGCTACGACTTCTCCGCCGAGGAGCGGCGCTTCAACGCCTTGAAGGCTCGCGACCCGGCGCTGCGTTACTGCCCCGACTACGCCGACGCCAACACCATCCGCGCGACGATCCTCGAAGCCGTTGGCCGGGCCTGATACGGTCCGGGCCGTGTCCGAAGAGATGCTGCCCGAAGAGCCCTGGTTGGTCGCGATCCGCCGGATGGCCATGCCCGCCGACACCAACGCGCACGGCACGATCTTCGGCGGGCTGATCCTCAGCCTGATCGATCAGGCCGGCGCGATTGCGGCGCAGAGCAAGGGCGCCAGCAAGGTCGTGACCGTCGCGATGGACAAGATCGTCTTCCATGAGCCGGTCCACGTGGGTGACCTCATCACCTGCCACGCGGCGATTCAAGAGCGTGGGCGAACCTCGATGACGGTGTGCGTGAAGGTCGAGGCAGAGGCGCCCAGCTCGCTCGCCAAGGACATCGAGCCGCGCCAGGTGACGCAGGCCGAGGTCGTCTACGTGCAGGTCGACGACCACGGGCGCCCGCTGCCGCTCTAGCAGCCTGCTAGAACCCGTCGCGGATGCGTGAGATCGTCTCCGCCGTGGACCCGCGTACGTACCGGAGTCTCCTGGTCCCGGTCGCGGGGCGGATGGAGCATCAGCGGCTGGTCAGTCGGATAGAGGGGCTGCCGGAGGCGACGATTCGGAGGAGTTCGTTGCGTCGGTTGGGGGCTCGAAAGCGCCGGCGACTGGACACACCCACGTACGAGTCTCGCATCGTCGTCGAACTCGTCGGGGTTGGGCCACTGCGGCGACGGACGCCGCTGCCGTATCGCGGCGTGAGTCGGGATGACGTCGACAGCATCGTGGCGGGAGAGGGAGGCGAGCAACGGGAGGTCGTCAGTGCGCTCGTTCGCTTCTGCGCGAACGCCTCCGTAGCAGATCGGTGTGAGGGATTGTTGTCCTCGCTTCGAGCACTGGTGCAGGGCCGCGACGTCGAGCTCGTAGCGCGCGTCGTCGAAAACCCGGGCGACCAGTTGGCCCCGTACACACTCGGCGGGTTCGCCCGGGGACAGCCGGCTTCAATTGCGGACGTGTCCAACACGCTCGCCGAGTCGCCGTTGGTCTTGCCGTGGGACATGACCACGCGGTGGCACGACGCTCGATGACTGCCGCTGGCTGTCGACCGCTGAGCGCGCGACCAGCTCCCGCAAGATCCGCGTCAGGGCCCCGGCCTCCGTCGAAAAAGCTGCGCGATCCGACCCGTGGAGTTGCAGCTCAGGCTGCTAGCCTTTGCGGGATGAAGCTCCTGCGTTCGACCTTGGTTGCAGCCCTCTGTCTCGGTGTCGCGTCGCCGGTTCTCGTCGCGTGTGCGGAGAAACCGGGCACGAAGAAGAAGGACGACAAAGACGACAAGAAGAAAGGCGACAAGAAGAAAGACGACAAGAAGAAAGACGACAAGAAGAAGGACGACAAGAAGAAGGACGACAAGAAGGAGTAGCCTGGCGGGGTGAGGCTCCCTCTTCGGCACGCACCCTCGGGTGTCGATGCGCCGCTGCGGCGGTGTGCGCATCTCGAGGCGCTCATCGACGCGGCGATGGGCCTGCCGCTGGGCCCCGCCGCCACCGCGTTGAGCTCGCGGCGATCCCGAGGTCGCCACGGCAACGCCCTGCAGTGGCACCTGGGACTCGAGTCCCACGACTCCGACGCCACGCTCGACTGGGAGGACCGGATCGAGATCAAGCTCGTCTCGGTGTGGCGACGCGGCGAGAAGGTCGTCTGCGACAAGCTGAAGGTGTGCGACGTCGGGGTCGATCCCTGGCACAAGCTGGGCAACGTGATGTGGGTGTTCGCGGACCGGCTCACCCGCGTGGTCGTCGGTGCGGTACAGACCACCCTCGAAGGCGGGCTGCGCACGCGCCTCGAGGGGGCGTGGCAGCACGACCCGCACTTCGGTCACCCTCAGCTGTTCGTCGAAGCGCGCGAGCACGCCGGCCGGGCCGCGCCGGCGTACTACCTGGCGGCACGATGGTTCGAAGACGAGAGGCTGCTGCCGGCGGCCTCGCCGAGCATCCACCGCTTCGACGCGCCGTGGTGGAGCAGTGCGCGAACCCGACACGGCCGCGACCCCTGGCTGACGCTCGTGGATGGCTCGTGCGATCGCGTGGCGTGTCCCCGATGCGGGGGTCCGCTGGCGTTCGACCCTGTGCGCCTGTGCGCGGACGGTGTCACGCCCGCACGACACGGCATGCCCGCCGACGCGCCGTGCTTGGGACGGGCCCACGCCGTGGTCGACGTGCGAACCGTCGCGCCCTCGACCGTGTTCGATGACGAGACGGTCTGCGCAGGCATCGAGGCGCGAATTCCCGCGGAGTCGCTCGATCGGCTCACCGACCGAGTCCCTGAGCCGGCAGATCACCTCCATGAGGCGTAGCGGGCCTCGTGGCGTCTGAGGCAACCAAATGAGAAACCCGACGTCACGGACCAGGTGACCTCGGGTTTCCCCTCGTGACGCGGCGCTTCGTCCCAGCGCTACGCTGGTCTCGGCTCCGCGGCATCCAAAGCTGTACGTTCAGTCGCGGCTGCGTCTCGCCGCCTGCGCGACCTGGCCCCCCAGTGTCGCGCTCACTCGCCACGCCCCCGTGGGGCAACCGAGTGAGAGAGTCTAGACGTCCGGGCGCGCGATTTTCGCGCCCCGTGGGGTAGAGTAGTTCAAGCTCGAAGAAGTCGCGAAGCCAAGGCCCTCACCCCAAAAAACAGCAAGAAAGTCAGGGGCTGAGGCGAAGGAAAGTCAATCAGAGCAAAGCCAGAACTAAGGCCAGAACTAAAGCCAGAACTAAAGCCAGAACTAAAGAAAGTGAAGCGAGAAAGCCAGTCGAAGGCAGCGTTCAGAAAGGTTCAAGTCAGTCTCGAAAGCCAAGGGCGAGTCAGGCTCAAGCTTCGGCTCCCCCTTGTGCAGGCACTGGGCCAAAATGGCAAGCTGTTGAAATCATTGTGACGGGGTATCGAATACCTTGCAAAACGAGCGCTACGACGCCGACCGCTATGACAAAAAAGTCCGACTTCGAGGGGCAACGGGTGTTGGCGGCATGACATCGATGTCGTGCGCGACCGCGACTGTCATTGCGTCGCGGAAGATCCTGCCGTGTGGACACGCTGACCTGGGCGAAAACGCTCCGGACGCCGAGCGCCCCACCGCCGCGAGTTCGTGTTACTCCCACGGGCCTCGAAACCGTCGCGGTCGATGAAGGACGACGAACCTCCGAACCGGACCCCCCTCCGAGCTGTGCTCAAGTTTGGTGGGGAGGTCGTGGCCAACTCTGCGGCGCTGCACCACGTGCTGGGCGAGGTCCGAACGCTGACCGCCGAGGGGTGGCGCTTCGTCATCGTGCACGGCGGTGGACCACAGTCGAACACGCACGCAGCCACGCTCGGCCTCGAGGTCCGCAAGGTGGCCGGGCGGCGCGTCACCGATGGGCCGACGCTCGAGGTCGCCAAGCAGATCTTGGCCGGCAGCGTGAACGTAGACGTGGTGACGGCGGCGCGCGCTCGCTCGCTCGACGCGGTCGGCCTCGCGGGCGTCAGCCTCTTGCGCGCGTCCCGACGTCCGCGTGAGGTGGTCGGCCCGGTGGCGGTCGACTACGGGTTCGTCGGCGAGGTCGAGGCCGTGGACACCGCACTCATCGAGTTGCTGTGGTCGGGCGGCCGCGTCCCTGTCATCGCCCCTCTCGGCGTCGACGCGCACGGCCAGGCATACAACATCAACGCCGACACGGTTGCGTCGGCGATCGCCGCTGCGGTCTCGGCCGCACACCTGTTCCTGATGACGGCGGCCGGAGGCGTGCTGCGTGACGTCGAAGACCCCGCCTCGCGGATTCCGACGCTCACACCCGAGCAAGCCCGCGCGGCGATCGACGAGGGCGTGATCGGCGGCGGGATGATCCCCAAGGTCGCCGACGCGCTCGACCGTCTCGAGGACGGCATTGGCGTCGTGCACATTTTGGGGCCCGACTCGCTCCGCGACGCCGCAACCCGCCCCGGAGCGGTGGGTACGGCGATTCGCAAGGCGGGTGCACGATGAGCGAAGGCGACATCCTCGCGCTGCTGACGATCGTGCTCTGCTTGGGCGGCAGCATGTTCTTCTCGGGATCGGAGACCGCGATCACCTCGCTGGGTGAGCACCAGGCCGCGAAGATCCTCGAAGACGGAGGACGAGACGCGCGTGTCGTGTCGAGCTGGGTGAAGCACCCGGTCAAGGTGCTCTCGACGATCCTGGTGGGGAACAACATCACCAACACCCTCATGGGGTCGATGGCGACCGCGCTGGCGATCGAGCACCTGCAGGGTGGGGCGTGGGGGGACTGGGCGGTCCCGGTCGCGGTGTTTGCCACCACGGTTCTGCTGCTCATCTTTGGCGAGATCTTCCCCAAGGCCGTCGGCCGCGCCTACTCGCACCGGCTCGCGCTGCCGCTGCTGTCGGTGCTCAACGTGCTGGCGCGGCTGCTCTCGCCCGTGGTGTGGTCGCTGACCCGTCTGACCAACTGGATGCTGGCGCGGACGGTCAGCCAAGAATCCAACCACAACAAGGTCACCTCCGACGACCTCGACTTTCTCGTCAAGCTCGGCCAGCGCGAGGGGACGATCGCCGCCGACCAGGCCGAGCTGCTGCGGGGCATCTTCCGCTTCGACGACAAGATCGTCCGCGACATCATGGTCCCGCAGCGCGACGTGACCGCCATCGACTACGACTGGGACGTCGAGCGGGTCATCGAGGTTGCGCGCCGGTCGGGCCACTCACGCATGCCGGTCTACGAGGGCGACCTCGACTCGATCAAGGGCGTGGTGCACATCAAGTCGCTCATCGGGCCCCAAGACAGCGGCCGCGCGGCAATCGAAGAGGCCACGCGACCCCCGCTGTTCGTCGCCGAGAGCCTGCTCATCTCCGACCTCCTGCAGCGCTTCAAAGAGGAGCGCAAGCACCTGGCGATCGTCGTCGACGACGGAGGCCACACCGTCGGCGTCGTGACGCTCGAGGACGTGCTCGAGCAGATCGTCGGCAAGATCTTCGACGAGAGCGACCACGCGCCCTCGGTGGCACTCGACCACTTGGGTGTCTGCTACCTCGATGGCACAGCCAGCCTCACGCAGGTCGAGGAGACCTTCGACATGGAGTTCGAGGAGCACGACGGCGTCGACTCGGTCGGGGACCTGCTCACGCAGCTCGCCGGGCAGATCCCGATCGCGGGCTCGGTGATCGTCTTCGAGAACCTTCGGTTCAAGATCCTCGCCGCCAACGACCGCCGCGTCATTCGCGTCAGCATCGAAGCCGTCGAGATCGAGCACGACGACGAAGACCAGTGAACGCGCGGCGGGCCTCAGCCGATGGCCCGCGCCAGCGCCCACACCGGGAAGATCTGGCGGTAGAGCTCGTAGTCGAGGACGGAGGTGTTGAAGAACACGCCCGAGGGCGTCTCGGGAGGCCAGGTGCCGTCGTCGCGTTGCATCTGCCGGAGGTAGGCGAGGCCGCGCTCGATCGCGTCGGTCTCGTGCGGGGCGATGTCCATGAGGGTCAGCAGCGCCCAGGCGGTCTGCGTGACGGTGCTGGGCTCGCCGTGCTCGAGGTCGTGCGGGGCATCCTCGAGCAGGCCCAGGTAGCTCTCTGCCCATCCGCCGTCGGGGCGCTGATGGGCGACGAGCCAGCGGCTCGCGCGTGCAAAGCTGGGGTGGGACAGGGGCAGGCCGGCGGCGCGCAGGCCCGAGGTGGCGAAGAACGTGCCGTAGGTGACGTTGACGCCCCAAAAACCGAGCCAGCCGCCGTCTTCGTGCTGCTGGGAGAGCAGGAAGGCGCGCCCGGCCGCCACCGCCTCGCGGACCCGGGTCCTCAGCGCCCCAGGCATGTCCTCGGCCAGTTCGCGCTCGGCAAAGGCCAGCGCGCGAATGCAGCTGCCCGAGCACTCGGCGTAGGAGTACTCGAGCATGCAGTTGCCGTAGATCTCGGCGGGGTTGTAGTGCTTGAGCAGCATCGGGCCGCGGCGGGGCTCGTAGGACCCGAACCCCCCGTCGTCGTTTTGGCGCTGCAAGATGAACTCGACCGCGGCGAGCTTGCGTCCGAGCTGGAGCTGGCCCACCTCGTCACTCAGCCCGGCCGTCTGCGCGCGCATCAGGGCCTCGAGGGCCTCGGCCGTGCAGTCACTGACGGGCCACGGGTGGTTCTCGTTGGCGAAGCCCCAGCCGCCGTAGGCGGGCTCGCGAAAGTGACGCTTGCCGCCGGTGACGTCGGCCTGCATCTGCGCGGTGGGGAGCCAGCGAGTCGCGGCCTTGGCGATGCGCTGGGCAGCTTCGGTCGCGGGGCCTTCGGCGAGCGCCTGGAGGAGGAACGACGTGTCCCAGATATCCGAGCGGGCGCCGGCGAACCGCGTGCCGAATCGCTCGTCTTCCCAGACCCAGTACTCCATCGCTTCGATGCCACGGGCAAGATCGGGGTCGCCGGGGTCGGTGGCGTACAGCGCGAGGCAGAAGAGGAACCCGTTGACCGGACTCAGGCAGACGTAGTCCGTGGAGCGGAACTCGAAGCGGATGTGCTCCATCGCTTTGGCGAGCGCGCGCTTGCGGACCGCGCCGGGCATCAAGCGGTCGGCGCGGCGAAGGACGCCGAAGATCTTCTTGAGGGCAGGGGCTGGGTCCTCGTAGAGGTCGGTCGCCGCGATGCGTTCGGCGTAGCGCTCGAAGTCGGCTTCATCGTAGCCGCGCGGATAGAGTTCGGAGCGGATCGCCGAGAGCAGCGGGCTGTCCTGCGCGACCAGCTTGGTGCCGTAGAGGTACGACAGGCCCAGGTAGATCAGCCGCATGTGGCAGTACAGCCGCCTCGGGTGCATGGGCGCGGACTCGGGCAGCAACCACAGCTCGGGCATGATGGGCTGGCTGCCCGTCCACGGATACATGCCCAGCAGCGCCAGCCAGATGCGCCCCCACGTCGGGATCTCGTAGGGGCCACCTTGCTTCGCGATGAAGGCACGGGCGCGCGCGCACATCGGGTCGTCGGCCGCTGCGCCCAGCAGGCGCAGCGTCACGTAGCCCAACGTGGTGTGGAAGAGCCACGCCTCGCCCTGAAACGCTCGCGGCTCGTCCGGGTCGTCGGGGTGGACGACCGGCAGCATGCCCCAGCCTCCGCCGGGAAACTCCTGCACCTCGAGGCTGCGGTGGATCAACCGCTGCCGCGCTTCGGGGATCTCGTGCCCTACGATGTGGCAGACGAACACGTACTGGCAGACCAGCATCGGGTTCCAGATCACCTCGCCGGCGAAGGCTCCGTTGTCCTGCTGTCGCGCCGCGAGGGCGTCGAGCGCCTTGGCATAGGCCTGGGCATTGGGATCGTTGGAGGGTTCGATGGGGGCGGTGCTCACCGCCGCAGACGCGTGTGCAATGCTCATGATCGTCCCCGGAGACCGGGGCACCCCAGCCTCAACGGCTCGGGCGTAGCACGAGGAACCACTGGTGCGAAAGGAAGGTTTCCTCGGCCTCGACCTCGAAACCGGCCTGCGCCAGCTCACTTTTGGCGACGTCGGCTCCGATGCGATGCTGCGGCTGCGGCGCGATGCCCTCTGGAGGCGTGGCATCGGGCCTGAAGTCGAGGAGGACCAATCGACCCTCGGGCTTCAGTGACGCCCTCAGCCGTGTGAAGTAGGGCACACGGTTGCGGATGAACGCGTACGTGTTGGCCGAGAACACGAGGTCGAGGCTGCCCTCGGGCAGCATGGGATCGTCGTAGTGGGCCAGGCGGGGCTCGATATTGGGCGTGCCCCACTGTTCGCGGTTCTCGAGCAGGTAGTCCTCGAACTCCCCATCGACGTCGACCGCGTAGACGCGGCCCTCGGGGACCAGCAGCGCGAGGCGACGCGTGAAGTAGCCCGAGCCCGCGCCGATGTCCGCCACCGTCGCGCCCTGGGGGGGAGGGGGCAGCGCGTCGACGACACGCTCTGGCTGCTGCCAGGCGTCGCGCTGGGGATCCTCGAACACGTCGATCATCGCGCGCGGGTCGTCGTAGTGCTGCGGCGGACCGGCATTCTTCGCTGGGCAACCCGTCGTGACCCCAACCGTGACCCCAACGAGGATCAGGGCTGATGCGATCCGTGCCAGGCGTCGATCCATGGGTGCAGGGTATGCCGTGGGTCGCGGCGACGCAAAGGCCCCGCCTCGCTGAGCTGCGCACCGGATCACTGGTAAGCTCCCGCGGCTCATGTCCGCCGATGTCGACACCGGCGCTCCGCCGTTCGATCCCGACTCGCTGCAGAGTCGAGTCCCGACCGAGCGTCCACGCGAGGGCGGATGGGTCCGGCGCTGCATTCGCACGTTCGTCGGTGTGCTGCGAGCGCCGAGGACCCTCGTGGAGCGCTGCCCCGAGCCGATCAACCATGGTGCGGCCCTGCGGTACCTGGCATCCCTGCGGCTGCTGCCGTGGCTGTTGCTCGTGGGCTGGCTCGGCGCCTCGTGGGTCATGGCGCCACAGCGCGAGGTGGCGCCGAGCAAGGGCATTCACGTCTTCGCCGACCCGTCGCTGCTCGAAGCCTCGTCGGTGTGGCTGCTCCTGATGGTGCCGGTGGGCATGCCGCTGCTCTACTTCGTCTGCGGCCTGATCTCCCACGTCGCCGTCGGGCTCACCGGCGGGGCATCTCGCTCGGTCGGCGCGAGCATGAGAGCGGTCGGCTACGCGATGGGGCCGGCGCTGCTCGGCGTCGCGCTGGTCGACTTCGTGCTGTTCACGGTCGGCCTCGACGCGGTCGCGTTCGCGGGCATCGTGATCGTGCTGCTTGTGGTCTTCTTGCGCGGCGCGGCCTGGGGCCTGGCGGGCACCCACCAGATCCATCTCGTACGCGCGCTCCTGGTGGCCACGCTGCCCGCCGCGGTGCTGCTGATCGCCTTCGTCGGTCGCGCGCTGCCACTGCTCGACGACGTGCCCTGGCTCCCCGAGCCCTCCTCGCCGTATGTGGTGCCGTAGCCAACGCTACAGCTCTTCGATCACGTGGCCTCCATCGACGGCGGCGATCGGGCGGCCTCCGGCGCTGAGGTTCATGTCGTCGGGGTCGAGGCCGAGCTTGGTGTGGAGGGTCCGATGGAGGTCTTCGACCGAGATGGGCCGGTCTCGAACCTCGTAGCCATCCTCATCGGTCGCGCCGACGACTTGCCCCCCGCGGATGCCACCGCCGGCGAGCACGGCCGAGGCCACGGCGGGGTAGTGGTCTCGCCCGCCTCGCCCGTTGATTCGCGGGGTTCGGCCGAAGTCTCCCATCCACACGACGAGCGTCTCGTCGAGGAGACCGCGGTCGCGCAGGTCGTCGAGCAGCGCGCTCATGGCTGCGTCCAACTCGGCGCTGAGCGCCGCAACGCGCTCGAAGTTGCTCTCGTGCGTGTCCCAGCCGCCCATCTGCACCTCGACGAAGGGGACACCCCGCTCGACCAGCCGCCGCGCCATCAAGCACCCCTGACCGAACTTGCTGGGACCGTAGCGCTGCGCGGTCCGGCTCGGCTCGGCCGAGACGTCGAAGGCCTCGAGCTCTTCGGCCCGCATCATGCGGATCGCTTGTTCGACGTTGGACTGGTGCCCGGCGACGGCGGCGTCCGAGCGGCGCGCGGCGAAATCCGCCTCGAACCCGGACCACAGCGCGAGCCGGGTGTCGAGGCGAGCGGGGGATACGGCGGCCTCGACGTTGCGAACGCGCCGGGTGGGGTTGCCGACGACGAAGGGGTCGTGCGCAGGTCCGAGGAAGCCTGCGCTGTGGCCCGGGCCACCGATCGCGATGTTGCCAGGCAGCGGTGAGCCGGGGGGTTGGGCCGCATGCATGTGCGCGCCCAGGCCTGGATGCCGCGCGCCGCCGGCGGGGACGAAGCCGGTGTGCATGAGGTAGCGGGCCCGGGCGTGGTTGCCCTCGCGATAGGTCAGCGATCGCAGGATGGCGAGGTCGTTCGTGCGCTGAGCGAGCAGGGGCAAGTGCTCGCTGACGTGCACGCCCGGCAGGGTCGTGCGGATCGTGTCGAACTCACCGCCTGTGGGTCGCCCTGGCTTGGGGTCCCACGTGTCGATCTGGCTGGCGCCGCCGACCATGTACAGGAGGACGCACGCCTTGGCCGTGCCGAGGTTCGGGGTGGCGTGGGTGGCGTGGGCGGCGGTGGTGACCCCTGCGGCCAGGGCCCCGAGTCCGAGGCGGAGGGCGTTGCGTCGCGTGATCGTGGGCATGGTCGAAGGCTCCTAGTGGATGGTGAGAAACTCGCTCGAGAGCAGCATCGCGTGCATGAGGTCTTCGTAGGCGGAGCTCCCGTGCTCGCGCTCGCCCAACGCCCGAAGCACGCGGTCGCGCTGGGCGGGCGTGGGGCGCCGACCGAAGACCCGCAGGTACAAGGCGTCGACGCGGGCAGCGGGCGCCGGGTAGCGGTCCAGCACGTCGTAGACGGCCGTGCCCTGGATGTCGGACGTACCGGCGCGCACCAGGTCGCCGTTGAGCAGCAGCAGGGCCTGCGGCACGCTGCCCGAGAACGCGTCCGCGCTGCTCATCTCGTCGTCGTTGAAGACGAATCGGTACTCCCTCAACGCACGTTCGCGGCGCTTCTCGAAGTTCTTGCGAAACAGCGGCCCGCCGGCGCCATCGCCCGAGGTCGCGATCAGCAGGCTGCGGAAGAGCTGGTCGGCGTTCATCGAGCGCACCGGGTGCTGGGCGAAGAGCGCTTCCGCCATGGCCACCTCTTCCGGCGCGCGGTCGCTCGAGGACGCGCGCTGGTAGGCGTCGCTGAGGACGAGCGTGCGGAGGAGGGCATGGAGATCATAGCCGTCCTCGACGAAGCGCTGGGCGAGGTGGTCGAGGGCAGGGGGGTGCGAGGCGTCGTGTTCACCCCCGAGGTCGTCCCATCTGGGCACGAGGCCTCGGCCGAAGAGGTGCTGCCAGGTCCGCGCGACGACGGTCTTGGCGAATAGATCCGAGGCGACGATGTCCTGGGCCAGCGCGGCGCGGCGACCGCCCGGGTGGGGCGTCGGCTCGCGCGACAGGAAGCCTGGAGCGATGACCTCGCCTGAGCGCTCACCGGGCCCATCGGAGACGGTGGGCAGGTGCAGCTCACCGCGGCGCCGGTCGTGAATCGATGCGACCCGCTGTCGGTAGCGGATCTTCGTGCGCCCGAAGTACGCGCCGAGGGCGTAGAAATCCTCCTGCGCGTAGCGGTCGTCGGAGGGGTGGTCGTGGCACTGGGCGCACTCGAGCGTGATGCCCAGGAACAGCTGCGCCGTCTTCCCGGTCAGCGCCTCCACGTTGCCCTTGTCGCCGTGGCTGGCCAGGAAGCCGTACGGCCCCGGGCCGTCGTAGGTGCCCTCGGCGGTCAGCAGCGCGGTCGCGATCGTGTCGTACGTCGTGTCGTGTCGCAGGGCGCCGTGCAGCCACGCGCGCATGTCGGCCGTGACCTGCGGCCGGAGCTTGGTCCGCCCCGAGAGCAGCAGGTCCGTGTACAGCGCGGCCCAATGCTCGGCGAAGCCGTCCGACTCCAGCAGCGCGTCCACGAGCAGCGCGCGCTTGTTGGGGCGGTCATCGGCCTCGAACGCGGCCACGGCCGCCGCGGTCGGGATGCGGCCTGTCAGGTCGAGGCTGACGCGGCGCAGATACGTCGCGTCCTCGGCATACGGCGCAGGAGTGATCGCCGCGTGGGTCCACCCGGCACGAATCAAGCGGTCGAGCTGTGGATCGACTGGCTCCCCCGGTCGCGCGCCGGGACCGGTGGGGACCGGCTGCGCGGCGGGATGTGCGGCCGTATCGGCCTTGGCGCAACCGAGCAGCGACGCGGTTCCGAGGGCGAGGGCGAGCAGAGCACAGCGCGTGTCCACGACACTCACGATGCGGTGCGCGCCGGCGGTGCGCCGCTGGCTTTTCCCCGGCTTTACCGGTCGTCGAGGTGGTGCGACACGTCGTGAAACACTGCAACGAGCGGGGGCGCCGCGCACGGCGCCGCGGGTACTCAACGTACTGAAAACAATGGTGTCTTCAACCGGCGGTGCTGAGGCTTCGATCGTGCAGACTCCTGGCCCGTCGCCGCTTCATGCCTACCGACTTCACACCCATCCTCTCGACGATTGGAGGCGTCCTCATCGGCCTCTCCGCGGCGATGATGCTCGTCCTCGAGGG
Organism: bacterium; assembly: GCA_024742475.1. GTDB lineage: Bacteria > Myxococcota_A > Polyangia > Nannocystales > Nannocystaceae > CAJXVA01. Next base: position 199,504 of record JANSYI010000003.1, read on the forward strand.
GCGCATCGCCGGCATCAGCGGCATCATCGGAGGCCTCCCCAGCGCGCCCGCATCCGAGCGCGCGTGGCGGGCCGCGTTCATGGGCGGCCTCGTCCTCGGCGGGGTCGTCATGGTCCTGCTCGTCCCCGAACAGTTTGGGTCCAACGACGCCGCCGGCACCGGCACGCTCGTCGTCGCAGGGCTGGCCGTTGGCGTCGGCACCCGGATCGGTGGCGGCTGCACCAGCGGACACGGCGTGTGTGGGCTGGCACGCCGATCCCCGCGGTCGGCCGTCGCGACGGTCCTGTTCATGACCTTTGCTGCGCTCACGGTCCTCGTTACGCGCCACCTCCTGTAGGAGCACCGATGAACGTCCTCGCATCATTGCTCAGTGGCCTCGTGTTCGCGATCGGACTCGCCGTCGGCGGGATGACCGATCCCAACAAGGTGCTCTCCTTCCTCGACGTGACCGGGGCGTGGGATCCCTCGCTGGCCTTCGTGATGGGCGGCGCCATCGTGGTGTACGCGCCGATCTACCACCGCTTCACCCGCAGGACGCGGCCGCTGCTGCAGCCGGAGTTCTACCTCCCCATCCGACAGAGCATCGACCTGCGGCTGGTCGCGGGCGGGATGCTCTTTGGCGTGGGCTGGGGGCTGGGCGGGTTCTGCCCCGGACCGGCGATCGTCAGCGTCGCGAGCCTGCGCGGCGACGTGCTGACCTTCGTCGCAGCGATGTTCGCCGGCATGCTCGGCGTCTATCTCTACGACCGGTCGAGAGCGTCCAGGCGATGACCATGGCAACGCTCGACCGCATCATTCCGGCCGCCGCGTGGTTGCGTGCCTACGAGCGCGGCAACCTTCGCGCGGACCTGGTGGCAGGCCTGACGACGGCGGTCATGCTCATCCCGCAGGCGATGGCCTACGCCATGCTCGCGGGGCTGCCTCCCACCGTCGGACTCTATGCGTCCACGCTCCCGTTGGTCCTCTACGCGGTCTTTGGCAGCTCGCGTGAACTCGCCGTGGGCCCGGTGGCGATGGACTCGTTGCTCGTGGCGACGACGCTGGCTCCTATTGCAGCCGCGGGCAGTCCCGAGTACGTCGCGCTCGCCGGGCTTCTCGCGCTGATGGTGGGCGTGATCGCGGCCGGGCTCGGGCTCGCGCGGGCGGGCTTTCTCGTCAACTTTCTCTCTCGCCCGGTCGTCAGTGGGTTCACCTCGGCCGCCGCCTTGATCATCGGCCTCAGCCAGCTCGAGCACCTGCTCGGTGTCGAGCTGCCCCGCAGTTCGCAGGTCTTCGTCGTGCTTGCAGCGGCCGCGCGCGCGCTCGGAGAGGTTCACCTCCCCACCGTGCTGCTCGGGGCCTCGAGCATCGGCGCGCTCGTTGCGTTGAAGGCGTACGTACCCAAGCTCCCGCGGGGCTTGCTGGTCGTCGCCGCCGCGACGGTCTCGGTCTGGGTGATGAACCTGGGCGCGCGCGGGGTCGCGGTCGTCGGGGATGTGCCCGCGGGGTTGCCTGCTCTTTCGGCGCCCGCGCTCGATCTCGCGATGATTGCGGAGCTCGCACCCGCTGCGCTCGTCATCGCGCTGGTGGCCTTCATGGAGGCGGTCTCGGTCGCCAAGGCCTACGCCGCTCGGCGTGGCTACGCCATCTCCCCCAACCAAGAGCTCATCGGCATCGGTGTTGCGAACGTCGGGGCCGCCTGCGTGGGCGGCTACCCGGTCACCGGGGGCTTCTCGAGGACGGCGGTCAACGCCCAGGCCGGTGCTCGCACGCCGCTGGCCGGCCTCGTCACGGCGGGGGTCGTCGTCGCGGCCCTGCTGTTCCTCACCCCGGTGTTCACGCAGTTGCCCAAGGCGGTCCTCGCCGCCGTCATCATGACCGCGGTCTTTGGGCTCATCGACGTCGCGCACGTCCGTCATCTGTGGCGCGTCGACCGGGCCGACCTCGCGCTGTTGGTGATCACCTTTGTCGCCACCTTGGGGCTGGGCATTCAGGTCGGCATCGGCGTCGGTGTCGTCGCCTCGCTGCTGTGGTTCGTGGTCCAGGCCACGCGACCGCACGCTGCCGTGCTCGGACGTCTGCGGGGGACCACCGCGTATCGCAACGTCGAGCGACACCCCAACGCCGAGCGCATCGAGGGCGTCTTGATCCTCCGCATCGACGCCAGCTTCTACTTCGGCAACGTCTCGTTCCTCGAGGACCTGGTCCGCGACACCATGGCCGAGCAGGAGCCTCCCGTGCACACCGTCATCGTCGACGGCAGCAGCATCAACCGGCTCGACTCCTCCGCATCGGCGGCCGTAGGTGCCATGGCGAAGAGGCTCCGCGGGGCCGGGGTTGCGCTCATCCTCGCGGGCCTCAAGGGCCCGGTCATCGACGCGCTCGAACGCGGGGGCGTCTACGACGACGTCTGTGGGCGAGCCTCCTCGTTGACGGTGCATGATGCCGTTCGAAGCGTGCTCGGCACGCCGCCCCCCTCCGACCAGACGCTCCCTCTTCGCAACGCCAGCTGATCCACCCAAGGAAGACCCGACCCATGCTGTTTCGACAACTGTTCGACGAGGACACCGCAACCTACACCTATCTGCTGGCCGACGAAGACACCCGCGAGGCGGTGCTGATCGACCCCGTCCGCGAGCAGCTCACACGCGACATGGAACTCCTCGACGCGCTCGAGCTGCGGCTGGTCTGGGTGCTGGAAACCCACGTGCACGCAGACCACGTCACCTCCGCGGGCACGCTGCGTGAGCGCTTGGGCGCCAAGACGCTGCTCTCGAAGCACGCCGGCGTCGACTGTGCCGATCTTGCGGCCTCTGACGGGGAGAGCGTCCGTTTCGGGCGCCACGAGATCGAAGTGCGCCTGACCCCTGGACACACCTCGGGGGACGCGACGTTCGTGCTGCACGCCGAGGGGATGGCCTTCACCGGGGACACCCTGCTGATCGGAGGCTGCGGGCGGACGGACTTTCAGCAGGGCGACCCGCGGGCGCTGTACGACTCGGTGCACCGCCAGATCTTCTCGCTGCCCGAGACGACGCGGCTGTATCCGGCACACGACTACCGGGGGCGCACGAGCACCACCGTCGGCGAGGAGAAGCAGAACAACCCGCGGCTGGGCGGCGGCAAGACCCGCGAGGAGTTCGTCGAGATCATGGGCGCGCTCGACCTGCCGTACCCCAAGAAGATCGACGAGGCGCTGCCGGCGAACAGCAACTGCGGCGTGGCCCCGTGGGCGCCGGTCTCCGCGAGCGAGGCGGGTGTTCCCGAGGTGAGCGCACGGTGGGTCCACGACGAGGCGAGGCAGGCTGGAGCGAAGCTCATCGACGTTCGGCAGCCGGACGAGTGGGAGGCGCACGGACGAGCGCCCGGCGCCCAGCTCGTGCCTCTCGCAAGCCTCGTGGAAGTCTCGAAGGCGTGGGACCCGGCAGAGCGCGTGGTGCTCGTGTGCCGCTCGGGCGGCCGCTCGGGCACCGGCGCCTCGGCGCTGCGGGCCGAGGGCTTCACCAATGTCGTCTCGATGCGCGGGGGCATGCTGGCCTGGGTCGAGGCCGGCTACCCGGTCGAGGGCTAGGGCGCGGCCGTTTCGCCCATGGCCAGCTGCAGGGCGGCGCGGGCGAGGAGGCGGTCGAACTCCGCGTCCACCCGCTGCAGTCGCGCTGCGACGTAGGTGGACTGGGCGTCGGTGAGCTCGACCAGGCGGGCGAGCCCCTCGCTGTAGCGGGCCGAGAGCGTGGTCAGAGCGATCTCGGCCGCCTCGACGCCGGCCTGGGCCGCCACGGATGCCTTGTCGGCGGCGCGCGCTGCCGCGAGGGCCTGCCGCACCTCGACGATCACGGCCTGGCTGACCTCGTCCTGCGCGTCGGCCACCGAGGCCATGCGCGCTTCGACCTCCTGCTTTTGCTTGCGGACGCGGAACCCTTGGAAGATCGGGATGCTCATCACGACCCCGACTCCGACGTTGAAGTCTTGAAACGAGCCCTCGTTCGCGGGGCGCGGCATGATCTGGCCGCGCGAGTGCACACCCGCCATCGCGTCGAAGCGCGGGCGCTGCTGGCCCTTGACCGCGAGCATCGTCGCGTCGAGCCCTGCGCGCCGGGCCTGGAGCACGGCGAGCTCGGGCCGCTGAGACAAGGCGGCGGCGCTGGCGTCCTTTTCGGTGGGCAGCGGTGAGACCTCGCCGGTGAACTTCGCCGGCTCGTAGTGGCCCTGCGCGTCGCCGATCGTCCCCGCGAATCGGGCCCGCGCCGCTTCGAGGGCGCCGCGAGCCCGCAGCAACCGGACCTCGGCCGTCGCGATGTTGGCCCGGGCGCGCGAGCTCTCGCTGACGGGCTTGAGCCCTGCGCCCTGGCTGGCCTTGGCGAGCTCGAAGATGCTCTGGGTGGTCGCGTAGACCTCCTCTGCGACTTCGACGGTCATCCGGGCCGCCTGCACGTCGTAGTAGGCCTGCGTGACCTCGAACTCCACTTGCTGCTCGGCGGCAATCCGCGCGCTCTCGGCGGCCAGCACTTCGGCCTTGCGCTGCGCGACGGCCCCCTTGGTGCGGCCAAAGTCGTAGATCCGCTGCTGTAGCGCGACCCCGACCAAGAAGTTGTTGAACGAATCCCAGCCGCGGACGCCTGCGCGGCGAGACCCGCCGACGCGGGAGAGGCCCCGCACCGAGTGGAACGAGACGGTGTTGCCGTTCTCGGTGGCGCGCACGTACTGCACCGATCCATCGATCTGCGGGTAGTAGTCGGCCCTGGCTTGGTCGACCGTGGTGCGCAGCGCGTCGACGTCGTGCCCGACCGCCCGAAGGCGGGGCCGATTGACCTTTGCGAACTCGACCGCCTCCTGAAGGCTGAGCACCTTGGCGGGCGAGGCTGCATCATCGTCCTCGCCCGGGGGTGGGGTCGCGCTGGCGGGCGGAGGCAGCACATCGGCCGCACCGCTCGGAGGCGGCTTGGGCTCCTCGTGCGGAGGCGTCGCGAGGCCCTCGAGAGGATCACCGCCGTCGTCGACGTCCGGAGACGTCTGCTCGGGCGGAGGCGTCTGCTCGGGCGGAGGCGTCGTGTCTTCGGACCCGGGTGCGCCCTGCGGCGACGCGGGTGGTGCGAGGAGCGAGAGGGAGTACGCGAGGAGCAGGCTTTTGGCGAGCATGGCGGAGCGTGGAGCGGACGGGACGCGTCATGCCGCGTCGATGATCGCGTCTTCACGGTTGCGGGTCTCGGCATCGGTGGGGAAGCGAGACTCGACGAGCGCGTACAAGACCGGGACGACGTACAGCGTGAGGGCGGTCGAGGCGATGAGCCCCCCCATCACGGCGCGCGCGAGCGGTGCATACAGCTCGCCACCGGGCCCACCGATCGACATGGGGATCAGGCCCACGATCAGCGAGAGCGACGTCATGAGGATCGGGCGGAACCGGACGCGCGCGGCCGCGAACGCGGCGGCTTCGGCCGTGTCCCCCTCCTGCCGCTTGCTGTTGGCGTAGTCGACCAGGAGGATGCCGTTGCCCACGACGATGCCGACCATCATGATGATGCCCATCATCGAGGTCGCCGAGAAGGTCGTGTTGGTCACCCACATCGCCCCGAACACCCCGACGAGGCCCAGGGGCACCGTGAACATGACGATGAGCGGGTGGAGCAGCGAGCGGAACTGCACCGCCATGACGATGTAGATGATGAACATCGACACGCCCAGCGCCGCGACGAGGCTCCGGTTGGTCTCCTCTTGGTCCTTGGCTTGGCCGACGAGCGCGACCTCGAAGCCGGGGGGGCGCTCGAGGTCTTCGATGCCTGCGTTGATCGCGTCGGCGACCGCGGAGACGCTCGCGCCCGGGGCGACATTGGCCGTCACCTCGGCGACGCGCTCGATGTCCCGCCGCTCGATGAGCAGGGGTCCCGAGCCGCGCTTCATCTCGGCGAACGACTTGAGCATCACCGGCTTGCCGTCGTTTTGCAGGGTGATCTGCTCGAGGTCGCCGATGTCGTCGCGGTGTGGCTCGGCGAGGCGCGTAATGATGTCGAAGGGGAAGCCGGTCTCGGGATCGATCATGAACGGCGCCTTGGACATGTTGCCGAACACGCTGCCGAGCAGCACTCGCGCGACGTCCTCCTGCTCCACGCCGAAGCGGGCCGCGCGCTGACGGTCGACGTTGATCTGGAGGTTGGGGTAGTCGTCCTGGCGCACCGTCTTGACGTCGGTCAGGCCTGGAATCTCCTGCATCATGTGCTCGATGCGGCTGGCCAGCTCCGACCCTTGGGCGAGGTCGTAGCCTCGCACCTCCACGACGATCGGCGCCTTGTATCCGAAGTTGATGATCTGCTTGATCGTGCCCCGCGGCACGAACACCACCGAGATGCCCGGAAACTCGGTCGCCGCCCGCTCGCGTAGCTGCGTGATGTAGTGCTCCATGTCGTGCTCCCGCTCGCCTGGAGGGGTGAGCTCGACACGAAGGGTGACCTCGTGCGGTCCGCCGTTGGCGGCCAGCATTGCGCGCAGACCCTGCTTGGCGGCTCCGATCGAGGTGTTGGTGCCCACCAGCACGTCTGGCGGGACCACCTCCTCGACGAGCCCCTGCACGCGCTTGGCGAGCGCTTCGGACTCCTCGACGCGAGTACCGATCGGTCCGCGAACCTTCACGCGAAACTCGCCCTCGTCGATCGGTGGAAAGAAGTCCGAGCCGAGGTCGGCGGCGAGCGCCAAGGAGCCGGCGAACGCGAGCGTGATGAGCCCGAGGAAGGCGCCCTTGCGGCGCATCACGGCGTTGACGGTGCGCTCGAAGACGCGCTCGTTGGCCTGCTGGATGCGCTCGAACGCTCCGAGGATGCCGGTGGTCGGAACGTTGGCTTCGCCCGAGGCCACCTCTTCTTCGGTGGGCTCGCGGCCAAACTTGCGCATCAAGACCGGGATGACGGTCAGCGAGACGAAGTACGACGCGAACATCGAGACGCTGATCACCAAGCCCATGGGGCTGAAGAGGTACTTCGAGATACCCGTGAGGAAGAAGACGGGCAGGAAGACGATGACGGTCGTCAGGGTGCCGGCCAAGACGGGCGCCGCGACCTCGCGTGAGCCGTCGAGCGCGGCGACCAGCGGGGTCTTGCCCATCCTCTGGTGCCGGTCGATGGCCTCGAGGACGATGATTGCGTTGTCGACGAGGCGCCCGATCGCCAGCGCGAGTCCGCCGAGCGTGAAGACGTTGAGCGTCTCGCCGGTCAGGTACAGCACTGCCAAGGTGGCCATGAACGACAGCGGCAGCGAGAGGCCGACGATGATGGTGCTGGAGAAGCTGGCCAGGAAGAGCAGCAGCGTCAGCATCACGATGCTCGCACCGAGCATCGCGTCGACCTGCAGTGACTTGATCGCGTTTTCGATGTAGGTCGACTGCTCGAAGGTGGTGTCGAGCTCGACGCCGGGGGGGACGTTGTTGAGCGTGGGCAGGGCGGCTCGTAGCGCCGCCACCGTCTCGATGGTGTTGGCGCCGGGCTGCTTGTAGACCTTCATGTAGACGGCACGTTCGCCGTCGACGTGGACCACCTGGCTCTGCTGCCTATGGGAGTCGGTGACCGTGCCGAGGTCGCGGATGCGCACCGGGACCTGCTCGCCGTTGGCCGAGTCGATCGACTTGACCACGACCTCCTCGAGCTCTGCCTGGGTGTTCATCTGGGAGTTCGAGAACACGTCGTACTCCATCCGCCCGGCCCGGAGCGTTCCCGAGGGCACCAGCACGTTGCTCTGCCGCACGGCCGTCTCCACGTCGAGCAGCGACAGGCCTGTCTTTCGCAACTCGTCGGGGTCGAGGTCGATGTTCATCTGCCGGCGCCGACCGCCCGAGACGGTGGCCGCCGCGACGCCCTCGACCGCCGAAAGCTGCGGCGCGAGCACGTTGTTGGCGAGCTCGAACAGCTCCCGCTCGTCGAGCCCGCCGCCCTTGACCGTCACGAAGCTGATCGGCAGGGAGGACAGGTCGAACTTCGAGATCATCGGCGCGCGCGCGTGTTCGGGCAGCTCGTCGCTGATCGCCTGGACCTGCTGCTGCACGTCGAGCAGCGCCGCGTCGATGTCGCTGCCCCACTGGAACCACGCGTAGACCACCGAGAGGCCCTGGCGGGTCGAGGACGTGACCGTGGCGATGTTCCACGCCTGGGCGACCGCGCGCTCGACTGGAAAGGTGACGCTCTGTTCGACCGTCTCCGGCGGCGCGCCCCGAAAGCTGGTACCGACGATGATCACCGGAACCGACAGCTTGGGAAAGAGGTCGACGGGAAGGCGTCGGGCGCCGATGCCCCCGAGCAAGAGCAACGCGATCGAGAGCATGAGAACCGCGACCGGGTTGCGTAGCGCTGCTTTGACCATGGGATGTCTCGTCCGGGCCTAGGGTTGCGGACTCGGCGCGCTGGATGAAGGCGATGTCGCGCTCGCGCCCGATTTGGCTTCTTCGGGGGTGCTGGGCTCGGGCTTCGCTGGCGGCGTCGAATCGGCCTTGGAGCGGCCCTTCTGCGTAGTTGCCGCTGCGTCGCGGGCTCGCCTTCGCCGCTTGCTCTTCGCCGGTCGGGCTCCCTTGGCCTTGGGCGCTGGGGGCGAGGCAGAGGTCTCCTCGCCGGTGTCATCACCATCGTCGCTGACGGAGGGCAGATCCCCGCCGTCGGTGTCGGCCTCGCCGGCGCGCTTCTTCCCGCGGCGCTTCTTCGACTTGTTGGCGCGCGCCTGTGCCTGGGTCTGCGCCTCGGCGGCGTCTGCCGCAGCCTGCTCCTCCTGGCCGGGGGGCTGCTTGTCCATGTCGACCGCGCCGTCTTCGGTGGGCGCGGCAAACGCCGGCGGTGTCTCAGAGATCTTCACCTCGGTCCCGTCGTCGACGAGCTCCCGACCCGTGTAGATGACGTTGTCGGTGGGAGAGATCCCCGAGGTGACCTCGACCCAGTCGCCCAAGTCGACGCCGAGTTCGACTTCGACCCGCTTCGCTCGCGGCACGCCCTGCTCGTCCTCGGCGACGACATAGACGTAGGCCGTCTCCTCGAGCTTGAGCACGGAGGTGAAGGGCACGAGCATCGAGTCTTCGTTGGTGTCGATGACGATCGAGGCCCGACCGGTCATGCCCGGCAGCATCACTTCCGTGCTCTTGGGGATCGACATCTCGATGCGCAGCGTCCGGGTGGCGGGGTCGAGCGCGCGACCGACCCGGGCCACCGTCGCGGGGAATGGGCTGTCGGGGAAGGCATGCAGGACGACCTCGGCGACCGCGTCTCGCCCCACCTTTGGCGCATCCTCCTCGATGATCGAGGCGACGACTCTGACGTCTCGCGACTTCACGATCTTGACGACCGGCTGCCCCCCCGGGCTCACCATCGCGCCGGGATCGAGGAAGCGGTCGGTCACGAACCCGCTGAACGGCGCGGTCATCGAGCAGTAGCCTTGGCGCTGGCCCGCCTCGGACAGCTTCGCGCGGGCGTCGGCGAGCTCGGCTTCGGCGACGCGGGCGTCGGCCTCTGCTCGGTCGATTTCGGCGGGCGCGACCAAGCCCTCGCCCATCTTCTCGAGCCGTTCGAGCTGGCTGCGCGACTCGTCGACCTGCGCCTTGCGCTTGGCGATCATCGTCTCGGCTTGGGTGCGCTTGGCGGAGTATTCGCGGCAGTCGACCAGGGCGATGAGCTGCCCGGCCTTGACCTTGTCACCGACGTCGACGAGCACGCGCCGGAGGAACCCGCTGATCGCCACGGGGGTAATCGAGACGGCCTCGTCTGCCTGCAACTCGACCGGATAGTCGAGCTTGACCTCGACGTCTTGGACGAGTGGCGGCGCGGACTCGACGACGATCTGACGAGCCACGGGGGCGGACTCTTCCGTGCAGCCGGTGAGGACCACGGCTGCGAGGCATGAGCGGAGCAAGATTCGTCGGAGGCTGGTCACTTGGGTTGCCGGCGATCGTACGCGTCCCCCTTGGGGGTGTCGATGTCGTGTTCGTCGCAGGGAGATCGCATGGAGGGGAAGCGGCCTTACCGTTCGTGCACGCTCGACATGTTTTTGTTGACGGACGGGTTCATGAAGACACTGCCGCCTCGCGATCGATCGCGAGAAAACCGGCGAACCGCGCATCCTCGGGGCACAGTCGCGTCGCGCGCTCGAGTCCGGCGGCCAATGCGGAGAACCACTGCGGCTGCGTCTCGAACACGTTCTGCCGCCCGAGCTTGTCGAGCACCCCGGAGCGCTCGAGGACCTCGTAGGAGGAGCGCGTGACGCCGGCGAGCACGAGCACGTTGCCCTGGCGTCGGGTCAGCGTGGCGAGCTCGCCGAGCATCGACGCCGTCGTGGCGTCCAGGCCTGCGGCGCGCTTGAGTCGAACGACGAGGACACGCGTCGTCGGCTCGGTGAGCACTGCGGCCAGAGCGTCGCGCAGCTCCCCGGCTGCCCCAAAGAACAGCGCGCCCTCGACCTGCAGCACGCGTATCGGGCCCGGTGCCCTCTCATCGTCGGCGTCGGCCTCCGCCAGCCGAGCACCCTCGGGGACGAGCTCTGTCACGCGAACCAGGCGAGCGCGGCGAAGGAAGAGAATCAGGCTCAGACCCACGCCGAGGTAGATCGCGACGTCCAGCGAGAACACCCAGGTGCCGAGCATGGTCACGGCGAAGGCCACCGCGTCTTCAGCCGAGGCACGACAGACCGATTTGATCCGCTCGAGGTCGACCAAGTCGTAGGCGACGACGAACAGCAGCCCTGCCAGGCTCGAGATCGGCGTGTGGTCCAGGAGCGGTCCCAAGGTGGCGAGCGCGACCAGCATCAGAGCGCCACCGAGGATGCCCGCGATGCGGGTGCGCGCGCCCGCTCGCTCGTTGAGCGCCGAGCGGGCCAAGCTCCCGCTGATCGGATAGCCGCCGAAGAACCCCGCGGCGATGTTGGCGAGCCCTTGCCCGAAGAACTCGGTCGAGGCGTCCAGAGGTTTTCCGGTGCGCGACGAGACCGAGCGCGCGACGCTGCTCGACTCGACGAGGGAGAGCACCGCGCATGCGACCGCGAGCGGGAGAAGTCCGGGGGCGAGCGAGAGGTCGGGGAGGGTGAGCGGCGGCAGGCCGGCGGGGATCGGCTGCAGGTCCGAGAGCACCCTCAGCCCGCGCGCCTCGAGGTCGAGGGCGACGTTGACGAGCAGGCCCAGGGTCATTGCGACGATCGCCGAGGGAATGCGCCGCTTCGTCTTTGCGCTCAGCGTGCGCAGGGCGATGACCAAGAGCACGGTGCCGACCGTCATCGCGACCGCGAGCGGCTGGGTCTCGCCGAGCGTGCTCACCCACCCCTCCAGCGTGACCCATAGGCGACCGCCGGGGCCGTCGGTTCCGGTCGCGTTGTGCAGCTGCCCGACGCCGATCAAGACGCCCGCGCCGGTGATGTAGCCGAGCACGACCGCGGTGGAGATGAAGTCCACCAGCGACCCCAGCCGCAGCACCCCTGCGCTGGCTTGAAAGAGGCCGACGAGCAGCGCGAGCGTGAGCGCGAGGGCCGTCGGATCGGCGCCGAGCTCGGGAGCCAGCGAGGCGCCGACCAGCAGGCTCAGCGCGTTGGTCGGCCCGGCGATGACGAGAGGAGAGCTGCGAAGCAGCGATCCGATGATCGCGGGGATCGCCGCGGCGTAGAGGCCTACGACGGGCGGAAGCCCGGCGATCGTCGCGTAGGCGAGGCCTTGGGGGACCCCGAGGAACAACACGGTGACCGCCGCGAGCGCGTCCGGCCCCACCGCGTCGCGGGGATACCGTTGCAGGGGAGGGATGGGGAGCCAGCGCGGCATGGGCGGCGATCGTCGGCGTGCGAGCTGCACGCCGCGCCCACAGCATGCCTCAGGAGGTCGCCGGCTGTGTGGCGCGTTCGGCCCGCTCGGCCGCGGCGCCTTGGATGGCGATGGCTGAGATCGCCTCGAGCGTCGCCGTCCAGCCGTCCTCCAGCGCGTCGTTCCAGTCCTCGCCGCTCACCTGCGCGAGCGTGGCGACGAGGCACTCGCCGACCCACGCGTACATGTGGTCTTCGACGCCGTAGTCGACGTGTTTTCGTCCGACGGCCAGCATCGTGGTCTCGACGAACTGGGGATCGTCGACCTTGGACACGAGCATCGCCACCGCTTCGGTGAGCATCTTGGCCTGCTCGTCGCGAGAGTTCCGCCCAAAGAGCGGCTGGACGGAGGGATAGCGCTCGAACAGCGTCGTATAGAAGATCTGCATCAGGTCGGGGTCCCGAGACACGACGAGTTCGAGGTTCGACTGAAGGAGCTGTGCGTTCGACACGGCGCGCACCATGCCACAAAACAGGTATCTGATATGCTCTTTTTTCGTCGCCGCGCGTCGGGGGTCCGGACTCAGGCGCCGAGGAGCTCGTCGATGGCCTCGCCGAGGTCGGCGAAATCCTCGGGCTCGACCGCGGAGTAGATCACCTCGTTGCGAGCGTTGGAGAACATGACGGTGCGGCTCTTGGTGATGTTGTAGTAGTCCTCCCAGACCTCGTTCTTGCCGCCCTCGGGCGCGGGAACGACCACCGGAAAGTCGACGCCGAGCTCGGCCTTGAGGGCCTTGGCCTTGGCCTTGGCGGCTTCGGCATCCTTGGGGGTGATCGCTTTGCCGCCCTCGATGTCGGTGATCACCGCAAAGGCCTTGACCTTGTCGGCGCCATACTTCTTGACGATCGCGTCGAGGTCCTCGAGGTCCTTGCGGAAGGCCTCGTCGTCGGCGGAGCCCACGGCCATGAGCTTGGGGTTGCTCCCGTAGCGGCACACCTGGCAGTACTCCTCGCCGTCGTCGCAGTTGAGGATTTGAAAGGCCTTGAGCTTTCCGCCCCGGCCCAGGCCGCTGTCGGCGAGCACGCGGTCGTCCTTCTTGGCGTCCTTCTTGGGTGGGGCCTTCGCTTGGGGGCCGGTCTCCGCCTTCTTCTCGGCAGCCTCCGGCGCGTCGGCCTTTGCGCCGTCCTTTTTGCCGTCCTCACCTCCGCCATCGCAGGCGGGAAGAAGAAGCGCGGCGGTCAACATCAGCGAGATCCTGCTCATGCGCCGCAGGATGACCCGAGCGGGGCCCACAGACCAGCGAACGTGCTGTATCGTCCGGCGCATGTCGTCGTATCGGCGTGATTTCCTGACGCTCTCGGGATTGGCCACCGCGTCGCTGCTGCTGCCGGGCCGGACGTGGGCCATGCCCAGCGGGGCCAAGAAACCGGCTCCGCTCACGCCCCCGCCCAGTGCCGCGGCGTCGGCTGCCGTCGTGGCGAAGAGCCGGGTGCCCGCCGACATCCCCATCGCCAAGAAGGCGGTCGAGGCGGCGATCGCCGCGGGGGCCAGCTACGCCGACGCGCGACTGGTGGTCTACCGGACCGAGTCGATCGGGGTGCGTGACGACCACGTCCAGGCGATCAAACACGGGGAGGACTACGGCATCGGCGTGCGCGTCATCGCCGATGGAGGCTGGGGCTTCGCGGCCGCGCCCCGCGTCGACGCAAAGACGGCGACCACGTTGGCCAAGACCGCGGTCGATTCGGCCAAGCGCTCGGGCAAGATGCTGCGCGAGCTCGGGCGTCCACCCGTCGCGTGGGTGGGCGCGCCGGTGGCCAAGGGCACATGGGTCGCGCCCTTCGAGGAGGACCCCTTCAGTGTCTCCTTGGCCGACAAGGCGGAGATGTTTGTCGACGCGGCCAAGGCCGTCATGAAGGTGCCCGGGGTCGCGCACGCCTCCGCGGGCGTAGCGCTCGTCGGAGAAGACCGCGCCTTCGTCAGCAGCGAGGGCGCCGAGGTTCACCAGATCGCCTATCGCCTCGCGCCGAGGCTCACCGCGTCGGTCGTCAGCGAGCGTCTAGGACGCTTCGCGAGCCGTGACCTCGAGGTGCCCGGCATGCAGGCCGGGTGGGAGTACGTCCGCGAGATCGACATGCTCGGCAGCGCGCCGCAGGTGGCCCAAGACGCGCTGCGCAAGCTTCACGCCAGCCCGGTCACTCCGGGGGCACGCGCGGTCATCCTCGCCCCGAGCAACCTGTGGCTGACGATTCACGAGAGCATCGGTCACCCCACCGAGCTCGACCGCGCCATGGGCCTCGAGGCCGACATGGCCGGCACGAGCTTCTTGCGGCCCGCCGACGCGGGGTCGCGCAAGATCGCCGCCGAGGGCGTGAACCTGGTCGCCGATCGGACGCAGCCGGGCGGGCTCGCCACCGTGGGCTGGGACGACGATGGCGTGCAGCCGGGGCGCTGGGACATCGTGCGCGATGGCACCTTCGTCGGCTGGCAGACCACCCGCGACCAGGCGGGCTGGGCGGGCAAGTCGCAGAGCCGAGGATGCAGCTACGGCCAGCGCTACTCCGGGGTCGCCTTTCAGCGCATGCCCAACGTCAGCCTGCAGCCCGGTGCCGAGGGGTACACCACCGAAGACCTGATCAACGCGACCGAGGATGGGGTGCTCATCTCTGGGCGCGGCAGCTGGTCCATCGACCAGCAGCGCTACAACTTCCAGTTCTCCGGCCAGATGTTCTGGGAGGTCAAGCGCGGGCGCATCACCCGGCCGCTGCGCGACGTGGCCTATCAGGCCAACACGGTCGACTTCTGGAACTCGTGCGACATGCTCGGCGGCGAGGGCACCTACCGGGTGTTCGGGACGTTCGGCGACGGCAAGGGCCAACCCATGCAATCCAACGCGGTGAGTCACGGCTGCCCGCCGGCTCGCTTCGAAGCCAACATCGTGAACACCGGAGGTGGCAAGTGAGCCTTCGACAAAACCAAACCAAGGCCATCATCACCCAAGCCCTCGAGCAGGCGTCGCTCGGAGACGTTCGCGTGTCCGTGTCCGCCAGCAAGGGGGGCAACGCGCGCTGGGGCGACTCGATGCCAACGACCAGCGGCGACATCGAGCGCCTCACCGTGTCGGTCACCGCCGTCACCCGCGACGGTCGCAAGGCCACCGCGCAGAGCAACGACACCTCCAAGTCGGGGTTGGCCAAGCTCGTGGCCCAGGCCGAATCGATGGCTGCGCTCTCGCCCGTCGACCCCGAGATCATGCCCCCGCGGGGGGAGACCCGCTACCTCGCCGCCAAGGCCTTCGACCGCAAGGTCTCGACGATGAAGGCCGCCACGAGGGCTCCGATCGTGCAGTCGGCGATCGAGGCGGGGACGAGTCAGGGGCTGGCGATGTCCGGCTACCTGGCGCACAGCGACCGGACGGTGGCCGCGGGCGACCGCGCCGGGCTGTTCGGCTACACTCGCTCGACGCAGCTTCGCGCGAGCACGACGGCGCGCACGGCCGACGGCACGGGTAGCGCCAAGGCGGCGCGCGTCGGGTTTGGCGCGAGCACCGTCGATGGCGACGCGCTCGCCTCGGAGGCGGCGCTGTGGGCTCTACGCAGCAAGGAGCCCACGCCGCTCGACCCGGGTGACTACACGGTCATCTTGGCGCCGCAGGCCGTCTCCGACCTCCTCGGCTTCCTGGTGGGGGCGATGTCGCATCGCGCGGCGGTCGAGGGACGCAGCTTCTTCTCCGCGCCCGGCGGCAAGACCAAGATCGGACAGGCGCTGTTCCACCCCTCGATCACGCTGCGCTCCGACCCGACCGACGCGAAGAACCCGGCGGCGGTGATGACGACGGACGGTGATCCTCAGCCGATGGTCACGTGGATCGAAAAGGGCGTGCTGCGGGCGCTCCGAGCGGGCCGCTTCTGGGGCGACCAGGCCGGCGTGCCCGTGCGGCCCTCGCCGTCCTCGCTGCACCTGTCGGGCGGCGCGTCCACCGACTCCCTGCTCGACCTCATCGGCAAGGTCGACAAGGGCGTGTTGGTCAGCCGCCTCTGGTACAACCGCATGTTGCAGCCGCGCACGATCACCTCCACGGGTCTCACCCGCGACGGCACCTTCTGGATCGAGGGCGGCAAGATCGTCCGTCCGGTCAAGAACCTCCGCTACAACGACAGCGTCGTCACGCTGCTGTCCAACGTGGCGGAGATGGGGGCGCCCGTGCGGGCAGGGGGCACGACCGACCGTACCGACGTCGTCCCCCCGATGATCGTCGATGGCTTCCACTTCGACAGTACATCCGACGCGGTGTAGGACAACCCGCCACCGAAGTTGCCCTTTTCGGGCCGTTCGCCCTCAAGGATGCGCAGCGCCGTCCGATGTAAATCGTGTGATGCCCAGCGCCGCTTTGCTCGAGTTTCCCGTCGTCTGCTCGGTCGCGGAGCGTGCCGCGAACGATCGCCCCATGGTCGGCACGCCGATCGAGCTGCCGGAGGAGATGTGCATGTGGGACCTCTTCGCGGCGATTCAGGACGCCGTCGATGAGCTGGGCGCCACGCCCTCGGAAGCCGACGCGCTCGTGATGGCGGCGTACTTCGACGTTCAGCAGTTCGTCGTGTCGGGCTCGTCCGACGAGCGAGGCGAATCGGCCAGCTGGGCGTAGGTCAGATCGCCCACGAGCGCCTCGCGGGCGTCGTCGATGCGCCGCCAGACGTCACCGAGGCGGTCGCGCCGCGGGTTGCGAGCGTGGTCGCGGTCGAAGAGCTCGACCACCTCGAGCACGCGGATCTGATCGAGCGGCCGGCCGGGCACCCAGCGTCGCCCGGCACCCTCCGCGTCGAGCACGAGCCCTTCGCGCTCGAGCCGCGCCAACGACTCTTGGACCACGTCGAGGCTCAGGCCGAAGCGTTCGGCGAGATCGTCTTCACCCATGCCCGCCTCGCGGCGCGCGTAGTGGTCGGCGACCGCGAGCATCAGGCGCGCAGCAGTGCGACCCGAGGGCTGTTGGATCGCGAGCTTGTCGAGCACGTAGCGGTTGAGGTAGCCCATCAACGCGATCGGGCCGCGATGCTGGGTGACGTAGGCGATCTGTGCGCCAAGGAGCACGACCATCCACGAGAGGTACGACCACACCAGCAGGATCGGCAGGATCGCGAGCGGACCGTACAGGCCCTCGTACGTCGCGAGGGCGAACCGTGTGGCGTAGAAGCCGAAGCCGAGCTTGGCGAACTCGATGAGCGCCGCGCTGACGATGCCGCCGAGCAGCGCGCCTCGCCAGTCGACGGCGGTGTTGGGGAGGAAGCGATTGAGCGCAATCAAGCCCAGCGTGCTGGTGAGCCAGGGGATGCCCAGCGCGAACTTGATGCCGGGCACGAACGGGTGCGCGAGGCTGTAGAGCATCAGCAGCGGACCGAGCGTGGCCAGCGTGTAGAACATGGTGAACTTCACCAGCACCGAGCGGCGCCGGTTGACCCGCCAGATGCTGTTGAAGGTGCGCTCGAGCGTCTGGAAGAGCACGAAGGCGATCGAGAGGGTGACGAGGAAGCCCCAGGCGCCCAAGTTGCCGATCGTGACGTTCTCGGCCAAGGCCAACACACCCTCGGCCATGTCGTTGGCTCGGGCGCCTTCGGGCACGAGGGACTGGAAGAGGTCGCTCAGTAGGCGGCGCCCCGACGACTCGTCCATCAAGCCGACGACGAGCAGGGCGGTGCCGATGATCGGGACGGCCGACAGCAGCGTGTGCAGCGTGAGGACCGCGGCCATGCCTGCGCAGCGATCTTCGACGAAGAAGCGACGGGAGACGTAAGCGCCGAGCAGGTAGAGCTTGCGGCCCCCGGAGACGTCGTACTCGGGCGCCTGGGGGACGATCTGTCCGCGCGCGCGCACGAGGGCGTCACGGGCGAGGGTCCACCACCGAGGAGCCTTGGCAGACTCCCGCGGCGCCTCATCGTTCACGCCTCTCCGCCGGCGCGCTGCGGAGGCTTCTTCGGAGCCTTGGGGCGAGAGGCCTTCTTCTGGGCCTGGATCGAGCTGCGCAGCGGCTCGGCAAGGGACTCGAGGGCCTCGCGCAGCTTGCCCAGCGCCTTCTCGACCGGAGCGACCTGGTCGTCGGCGAGTCCCTCGATCTCGGGCAGGAGGTCGGCGAGCTTGCGCGCGGCGCCCAGCGCCTTGGTGATCGTGTCGAGCTCTTCGGCGCCCTGTGGCTTGGGTCGGAGGATCGGGTCGAAGCGTTTTCGCAGCTCGGCGACCGACTGCCCCTCGTCGAACACGGCGTGGCGGAGATCCTTGAGGACCTCGCGCGGCGCCGGCGGGGCCTCACCGCTGTTGGGCGCTCGCTGCTGCGGCGGCTTGTTGGCGGCCTGCACCGCCTTGCCGAAGTAGTCGACGGCCTGGATGCTGGGAACTTCCTTTTCGACGCCATCCCAGCGCAGCACCGAGGGCGCGAGCCGCTTGAGGGTGGAGAACGACATCACGAGCTTGTCGACCGTGGGGCGACGCAGGTGGAGCTCTTGCGTGCAGTAGCCGTAGAAGTCGTCGTAGCCCCAACCCTCGTAGGACCCGGCATCCCGGATCTGCACCAGCGTCTGGGCGAGCTCCACCCACGAACGCTTGAAGGCTTGAGTGATGCGAAGCGCATCGAGGCGGAGGGGGTCGGCACCGCTCTGCTCGAGTCTCTCGAGGAGAGCGGCTATCTTCTCACTGGCACGCGCCACGGCCGCCTCATATAGCACCGGCCCGCCCGCGGTGGTACCTTGGCGTCGTGTCCGAGCCTCGAGGGCGGTTTACGGCCGCTCTGCGCGGAGCCGACTTCTCCGAGCGTGCCGGGCCCGACGCGCCCACGCTGCCGCCGGGCCATGGCCGAACGCGGCAGTTTCGGCTCGGCGCCACGTTCGTGCCCGACCCCGAGCCACAGGTGCCCGAAGGCGCGCTGCTCGGGGCGCGGGAGCGTTTCCGCGTGGTTCGGCTGCTGGGGCAGGGCGGCATGGGCAGGGTGTACGAGGCGCGCCGCGAACGCGACGGTCGCCCCGCGGCGCTCAAGGTCCTGCGCACGGATCGCGTGGCCGGCAACCTCGAGGAACTCGTCGCTCGCTTTCGGCAGGAGGCGTCGGCCGCCTCGCGGGTGGGCCACCGGGGCATCGTGGAGGTGCTCGGCTTCGAGAAGACTCCCGATGGTCGGGTGCTGCTGGCGATGGAGCTGCTTCGAGGGCAGACGCTCGAAGACTGGATGTCTGCAGAGGGCACATTGGCCGAGGGCGTGGGCTTCGTCGCCGCGTTCTGCGATGCGCTGCACGCCGCCCACGAGGCAGGCATCGTGCATCGCGACATCAAGCCCGACAACCTCTACCTCCACGAGGGCCCCGAGGGGCTCGAGTGCAAGGTCGTCGACTTCGGGCTGGCCAAGGTCGACGTGCCCGACCACACCCAGATCGAGACCGCAGCAGGCACGGTGCTCGGCACGCCGTACTATCTCGCCCCCGAGCGGGCGCTGGGCAAGCCGCTGACGCGAAGCGCCGACCTCTACAGCATGGGCGTCGTCTTGTACGAACTCGCGACCGGAGTGCTTCCCTTCGACGCGAAGACCTTCATGGCTGTCCTCGAAGGGCATGTTCGGCGCGTGCCGCTCGACCCTCGACAGGCAGCTCCGCAGCGACCCATCCCGGCAGCGATGAGCGAGCTCATCATGGCGCTGCTCTCGAAGGACCCCTCGCAGCGCCCGCGCACCGCCGCAGTGGTCGCCTCGACGCTCCGGCAGCAGCTGCGCACCGAGGCCGAGGGGCTTGCGGCGTGCCCGACCGGACCGCGCGCCACCTCCTCACCCGACGCCGACACGATGTCCATGCTCGCGCTCGCGTCGGGCCATACCGCCGCGCCGGGCGTCAGCGCGACCGCCGACGCGGCCACCGTCCCACCCGTGGCCAGCGGGGCGCCGAAGCCCTCCGTCGTGGCCGCGGCCGCGCCACCGAGGCGTCGAGGTGTGCTCGTGGCCGTCGCGGCCGGGCTCGGCGCGATCGGCCTCGGCGCCGTGGTCGTGGGCGGATCGCGCGATCGGGGCACCACGCCCGCGAGCGTCCCGCCCGTCGCCGAGCCCGCCCCAGACCCCGTCGCCGCGAATCCCCCCGGGCCCGCGCCCGAGCCGATACCGGCCGAACCCCAGATCGAGTCCGTCGTGGCGGTGCCCAAGCCCTTGCCCGCCCGCGATCCTCAGGCACGGCCGCGGCCCTCCGCCAAGCGGGCTGCGGGTGGTACAAACGCGTCGGCGAAGAAGCGCCGACCCTCGGCGAGTGCCGAGCCCGACGCGGAACCCCCCAACGCCGAGGCACCCAAGCCCAAGCCCAAGGCCTCCAAGGACACCTCGCTCCCCGCGTTCAAAGACGAAGTCTATGGCGACTGACGCTTTCAAACCCTGGCGACACGCTGCCGCGCTGAGCGTGGCTTGCTCGCTCGTCGTGCTCAGCCCCGTACCCACCGCCCGCGCGGCAGCGCCAAGCGCCGAGTCATCGGTGCAAGCCGGAGACCTCAGCGCCCGCGTCGACGCCACGACGGCCGCGCGACAGGCCGACCCGAGCCCTGCGAACTGGCGCGCCGAAGCGCAGGCCAAGGAGGCTGCGGGCAACTACGACGAAGCGGCCGACGCCTACCGAGGGGAGCTCGAGGCGCTGCCCGAGGACGCCGTGGACGCACGCCGAGCGTCGGAGGCCGACTGGGAACGCATGCGTGAGGCGTCCCGCGGCCGCGTCGAGGACGAGCCGGCGTCCACGCATCGCGCCGAGTTCGACCGGCAGTGGACTCCGCCGGCGCCGCCCGAGCAGCTCCGCCCCGCGCCGCGTCCCAAGGCCGACCCCACCCTCGACACCGTCGACGACGATCGCATCGTCACCAAGTGGTACTTCTGGGTCACCGTCGCGGCCATCGCCGCCAGCGCTGGGGCCGTCGCAGGCATCGCGATCAAGGCCGCCCGTGACGAGCGGGGTGACGCGCTCGACGCCTCCGCATTGGGTCCCATGCCCGCGGGGCGGCTCGGCGGCCCCGGGCTCATTCGGTTCTAGCCGCCACGATGCGCTGGCCTCTCGCGCTCGGGGTTGTGGGGTTGGTGCTGGCCTGCGGCGAGCCGGCGCCCAGCGCAGGGGTGCTCGAACTCGACGCGGCGCAGCCTTCTGGGGTCGCCGACCGCTGGCGCTTCGCCGACGGCGTCGAGGTCTCGCACGTGGAGGTCCCCACAGCTGCGCTGGTGCCGGGCGCAGCGCTGACGATCGCGTTCGAGGTGTCGGCGCCGGGGTCGTACGCGCTCGGGCTCGTGCCTCCGCGCGCCGCCGGTCGACAGGTGGCGCTCGGAGGTCCTGGCGCCCCACCGCCACGGGTGCCCGATGACCCGCGCGGCGTCTGGGCGGTGGTCGAGGGGCAGGGCAGGCTCGAGGCCACGCTGGTGCTTCCGGCGCCATGGCACCCCAACACGGCCGTGCTGTCGCTGCGTCGAGGCACCGTCGCGACCACGATTCCGGTCACCGAAGGGCCGCGCCGTCACGATGGGCTGGGCGTTCTCGCGGTGCTCGACGTCGACACCCAGCCGACCGCCGTCGTGGCGACCCGAGGCTCGGTGAAGGTCGACGGCGCCCCGCGAGAGTCGATCTGGACCTCGACACCGCGCGCCTCGCTCGTCGAGTCTCTCGCTGGAGAGCCGGTGCGCCTGGGTGCGGCGCGGGAGGACGCGCCCGATTGGGGCCCGACGCAGGTCGCGTTCGCATGGGACGACTCGTCGCTGTACGTCGCCGCGTGGCTGCCCGACCGCGACCTTCGAGGGACGTTCACCGCGCGGGACGAGCCGATCTGGAAGGAAGAGGTGTTCGAGCTGTTCATTTTTGGCGACGCACGGCGCGCGCGCTACCTCGAGCTGCAGGTCTCCCCGCGCGGTGTGCAGTTCGACAGCCGTTTCGAGCGCTATCGCGACGGGGATGAAGCGTGGA
This sequence comes from bacterium, assembly GCA_024742475.1. Lineage (GTDB taxonomy): Bacteria > Myxococcota_A > Polyangia > Nannocystales > Nannocystaceae > CAJXVA01. Next base: position 221,164 of record JANSYI010000003.1, read on the forward strand.
ACAGCGCCTTCGCGGCGCCCGTCGAGGTCCTCGGATCGGTCGAAGACCCCGCCGATCGCGACGAAGGTTGGACCACCGAGCTCGCCGTACCGTGGTCGGAGATCTGCGCGCACACCGAGGTGCAGTGTCCGGTCGCTCCGGGCACGACCCTGCGCGTCAACGCGTTTCGCTTGGAGCGACCGCGCAAGGGGGCCGCGGTCGGCTTGGCGCTCTCCCCGACCCGTGTGCCCGATTTTCACGCGCCCGAGAACTCGGCGGTGCTGGAGCTGCTACCGTAATGGCTCTGCGCGCTCCGGGCTCGATCGTTGCTCTCGCATTCGTCGCGGCGCTCGCGGGCGGAGCGGCGGGGTGCGACATGCCCCGAGCGGGCGGTGAACGCAGCAGCGCCCGCAACCCGGCAGCTGGCCGCCGTGGCGTGTTCGACGGCATCACGCTCACCCCGCTCGAAGTGCAGCTCAGCGGCCCGCCCGCCACGCAATACGGCGCCCCCACGCCTCACGCGCTCTCACCCACCGAGCAGTCGATCGCCGCCGCGATGACCGAGCAGGGGATGGTGCCCGACCCGGGTCTGCATCGCGCGTCCCGGGAGTTGGCTCGCACTCTGCCCGACGGCGCCAACATCCCCTCGACGCTCATCGAGGCGGTCTTGTCCTGGGCGGGCATCGTCCACCCACCGCCGCGGCTGGTCGTGGTCGAGCTGCCCGAGGACCCCGCGGCCTGCTTTGCCAGCTACACGGCCGCGTGCGCTGGGGCTGTGCGGTCGTTGGTGGGCAAGGTCGAGCGCACCGACTCCCGCATCCCGCCTCGGTTCGGCGTCGGCGTCGCCCGGGGCAGCAATGGGGACACCCGCATGGTCGCCGCCGTCCTCGACCCCATGGTGGCGATGGCCCCGATACCCGTCACCATGCCCGCGCGGCAGACGGTGCAGGTTCGGGGGCGCCTGGTCGGCGCACGCAAGGATCCCAGCGTCGAGGTGGTCGACCCTGGTGGGCGGGGGTTTACGGCGTCCACCTCCATCTCGCTGGACGGGTCATTCGTCGCACAGATCGAGTGCGCGGCGCGGGGCGCTTACCAGGTCGAGGTCATGGCCGAGGGCAGCCACGGCCCCGAGGTCGCCGCCAACTTTCCGCTGTACTGCGACGCAAAGCCGCCGACGCGGCTGAGGGTGGAGCTCGAGCGCATCGCGGCGGGCGTGGACGAGTCCGCCATGGCGCGAGCCAACTTCGCGCACCTCAACGAGGAGCGGAAGCGCCGCGGGCTCTCGCCGCTGTCGTGGGACGATCGCGCGGCCAAGGTCGCGTCGGCGCACAGCAAGGACATGGCGCGCAACGGCTTCGTCGGCCACGTCTCGCCACGCACCGGCGACGTGAGCGCACGCTTCGAACGCAACCGAATCGTCGGCTCGGTCATCCGCGAGAACGTCGCCCGCGGGTATGGCCCCAAAGGCGTGCACGACAGCTTGATGTCCTCGCCTGGGCACCGCGTCAACCTCCTCGCCGACGACGTCACGCACGTGGGCATCGGCGTCGTCATCGGCCCCGAAGACCCCGAGGTGTCCGGCGCACCCAGGCCGCTGTTCGTCACGCAGAACTTCTTCAAGAAGCCGGGCGCGGGGGCTCCACGTGATGGTCAGCTCGCGCCGACGATCCGCGCGCGGGTCGACGGGGCTCGGGCGCAGCGAGGACTCGCGCAGGCGCAGTGGGACGATGGCCTCGATGCCGTCGCCGCGACGCTCGCCGCTCGTGTCGCCTCGGGGCGGCGCTTGCCCAGCGGCTGGGAGAACGAGGTGTTCGACCTCGGCTACGAAACCGTGACCACGCACCAAGTCTCCGGTGCGGACTTCGACCAGCTCTCTGGGGTGGACCTGTTCCTCGAGCCGACGCTCGCCGCAGGCATCGGCGTGGCACGGCTGCCGCGCGGCGAGGGCTTCACGATGATCGTGCTGACGGTCGGCAAGTAGGCCGCAGCCGGCTCCCACGGGGCCCACGGGGGCCTCGGCGCTTTCTCATGGCCTCCGCTGGCCGAGCTTCCGTATCCTCCGCCCGATGAGCACGCACCCCGGCTCCCCCGCTGCCCGCGAGACTGTGGTTCTGGGCGTGATTGGTGGCTCGGGTCTCTACGCGATGGACGCGCTGGAGAACACCGAGTCGGTCACCCTCACCACGCCCTTCGGCGCCCCGAGCGGGCCGTACACGGTTGGCACGCTCGCGCGGCCCGACAAGGCGCCGCTGCGCGCGGTGTTCTTGCCGCGGCACGGCCCCGGTCACAAGGTGCTGCCCTCGGAGATCAACTACCGCGCCAACATTCACGGCCTCAAGCAGCTCGGCGTGACGCACCTGCTGAGCGTGTCCGCGGTTGGGTCGCTGCGCGAGGAGGTCGAGCCGGGGCACATCGTCTTCCCCGACCAGTTCATCGACCGCACCAAGCATCGGCAGACCTCGTTCTTCGGCGAGGGCGTCGTCGGGCACGTGCAGTTCGGACACCCCACGACCGAAGGTCTCCGCACGCTCGCGCGCGAGGCCGCTCAGACCACCGGCGCCACGGTCCACGACGGCGGCGCGTGCATCGTCATCGACGGCCCCGCCTTCTCCACCCAGGCGGAGTCGGAGCTGTATCGCCGCTGGGGTGCGCGCATCATCGGCATGACGGCGCTGCCCGAAGCCAAGCTGGCGCGCGAGGCCGAGCTCGCCTACAGCCTGCTCGCCATGTCGACCGACTACGATTGCTGGCACGACGAAGAGGTCAGCGTCGAGGCGGTGGTGGCGGTGATGAAGGCCAACGTCGACATCGCGCGCAAGACCATCGTGGCGCTCGCCGAGCGCCTGCCCGAGAAGACCGCATCGCTGCCGTATCCGCGGGCTTGCGAGAACGCGGTGATGACTGCCCCTGACGCGATGCCGGCCGAGGTCCGAGAGCGACTCGACCTCATCATCGGGCACTACCTCTAGCCGCCCCCGTAGGGCTCTCCTCCGAAAGACCGAATCATGAGTGACACCAAACCCTCCGTGCTCGTCGTTGGCAGCGTTGCCGTCGACTGGGTCATCACACCCCGCGCCGAGCGTGAAGAGTCGATCGGCGGCGCCGCGACGTTCTTCTCGATTGCGGCCTCCTACTTCTCGAACGTGCGCCTGGTGGGTGTGGTCGGAGAAGACTTCCCCAAGCAGGGCCTCGACGACCTTCGGGCACGCGGGGTCGACCTCGACGGCCTCGAGGTGAACCCCGAGGGCAAGACCTTCCGCTGGAAGGGCAAGTACCACGAGAACATGAACGGCCGAGACACGCTCGACACCCAGCTCGGTGTGTTCGAAGCGTTCGACCCCAAGCTGCCCGCGCACTACCAGGACAGCGACTACCTGTTCTTGGCCAACATCGTGCCGGCGCTGCAGTTGAAGGTCCTCGAGCAGATGAAGACGCGCCCGAAGCTGGTCGGGCTCGACTCGATGAACCTGTGGATCGACATCGCGCGTGACGACCTCGTGAAGGTCATCGGCAAGGTCGACGTGCTCACGATCAACGAGGAAGAGGCGATGCAGCTCACCTCCGAGCACAACCTCGTCAAGGCCGCCAAGGCGATTCGCGGCATGGGTCCGCGGTCCTTGGTGATCAAGCGCGGGGAGTACGGGGCGCTGCTCTTTCACGACGACGAGATCTTCTCGGCGCCGGCGCTGCCGCTCGAGGACGTCGTCGACCCCACCGGTGCCGGCGACTCGTTCGCGGGCGGCTTCATGGGGTACCTGGCCCGCGGCGTGGAGCCCACCGGCCAGAACCTCCGCACGGCGATGATCTACGGCTCTGTGCTCGCCAGCTACAACGTCGAGGGGTTCTCGTACGACACGATGAAGAACCTCAGCGTGGGCACGATCCAGTCGCGGTTCGACCAGTTCTCGCGCCTGACCGACTTCTCCAAGGCGGCGCTGTAGCCGGAGTCCGGGGCCCGAAAGGGGGCCCCTGGTGGATCGAATCGCGGCGGGCGTGCATGATTGCCGCCGCGGTATGGCCGACCCGTCCGACTACGAGCTGCTCGAAGCCTGGCGCAACGAGGACGAGAGCGCAGGGCGAGAGTTGTTCTCGCGCTACTTCGATGCGGTGTACCGCTTCTTCCGCAACAAGGTGGACGACGCGGCGGAGGACCTCACGCAGCAGACCTTCATGGGGTTGGTACAGAGCCGCGACCGCTTCCGCGGAGACGCCAGCTTTCGCACCTACCTATTCATGATCGCCCGCAAGCGGCTGTACTCCCACCTGCGCAAGCGGGACCGGCGGGGTGATGCGGTGGAGTTCGGGTCGATGTCGGTGGCCGACCTGGGGCTGGTCTCGCCCTCGCGGGCCGTCGCGGTGCGGCAGGAACAGCAGCTCCTGCTCCAGGCGCTGCGGCGACTTCCGATCGACATGCAGCTCGCGCTGGAGCTGTTCTACTGGGAGGAGCTCACCGTCACCGAGATCTCCGCCGTCCTCGAGACGCCGGTCGGCACGGTCAAGAGCCGCCTGCAGCGAGCGCGGGCGCGTCTCGACGGTGTCATCGCCGAGCTCAGCGAGTCCGAGGACCTGCTGCGCAGCACGATGGACAACTTCGAGGTCTGGGCGCGCGACCTTCAGGCCCGCTTGGTGCCGCCCAAATGATGCGTCGGGCGGGGGCCGTCATCGCGGCGTGCGCCAAGTTCCGTGGATTCGCAGCATCGTCGGCTCGAGGTCCGAGATGTGCAGCGTCGCATCCAGTGCCCCGCTGAGGTCGAGCGCGGCCTGTAGTCCTGCTGCGAGGGCGTCGGCGAGAAGCCGGTCCCACAGCCCCGCCGCGTAGTCGACACGAACGCGCGTCTCGGTGCCGCTGGCTTCCTCGACCGTAAACGTCGAGCCTCGATGGAACGTTCGCCAGCGCAAGGCGGCCGTGCGCAGCAGCATGGACGGACTCGCCAGCGCGAGCATGATGCGGTACAGGCGGCCGTCGAAGAGCGTGCGCTGTCGCTCGTAGGTGAATCGAATGAAGTCCTCGTCGCTATCGAATCGAAGGTCGCGAACGACCTTGATCATCGCGTGAGAGTGGACCTCGGGGATCCACGCGGTGACTGGAGGCGGGGTCTCGACGAGCCGCTGCAGGGGCCCGGGGAGGATGTCGGCTGCGGCGATCGTGTCGGAGTCGATCACCGAGCGGTACAAGGTGGCCTTCGCCCTGGCGTCGGGGTGGCTGTCGATACCGTCGGGCAGCGCGTCGAGGTAGCCCGCGAGCGATGGCAGCGTGGCCTTCACGACCCAGAGCTTCGCACGAACTCGGGCGAGAAACCCAGGCCAAGTGCCGCCCGCAGCGCCGTTGGCCGCAGGCCCAGACACGCGTGCGTAAGAAAAGACGGGAGCGAACGGGGCCCTGTCGCAACCCCCCGACCATGACGACGATGCGCTCGCCCCTGATGCTGGCCCTGTCCCTGTCGTTCGGGGTCGCCGCCTGTGACGAAGAGCCCTACGTCGATCCGGACTGGGGCGAGTGGGAGGGGCGCTCGAATGGCTGCGCGGCCCGGACCGAGTTCGACAGTGACGACGACAATCGCGGGAACGGCCGCCTCGTCCTGGACGACTGCACGGTCTGCCAACTCAACCTCGAGGGCGAGGGCGAGGGCGAGGGCGAGGGCGAGGGCGAGGGCGAGGGCGAGGGCGAGGGCGAGCTCGAGCTCGAGACCGCCGGTGTGGACTGTCAGGGGACGGTCGACTTCGAGTGCGAGGACGACCAGGGCAACCGGTTCGACTTCGGACGCAACGACTGATGGGGTGCCTCTTTGGCAACGTCCCGCAGTTCCTCTATGGTCAGGCGGTGGCGGAACCGTCCGACTTCGAGCTACTCGAGCAGTGGCGCGCAGGGGACCGCGCCGCCGGCAACACGCTGTTCTCGCGGCACTTCCGCCCGCTGTTCCGCTTCTTCCGCACCAAGGTCGCCGACGAGGTCGCCGAGGACCTCACTCAGGTCAGCTTCCTCGCCTGCGTGGATGGCCGCGACAAGTTTCGCAACGCGTCGAGCTTTCGGACCTATCTCTTTGCGATCGCGCGCAATCAGCTGTTCATGCACTTTCGCAAGCTCGGTCGCCGGGAGGCCATGACCGCGTTCGAGACCCAGTCGATGGTCGACCTGGGCGCGGGGCCCAGCACGTTGGTGGCGGCCAGGGCAGAGCAGCGCCTGCTGCTCGAGGCGCTGCGTCGTATCCCGGTCGACTTCCAGATCGCGATCGAACTCTACTACTGGGAGGGGCTGCCCACCGCCGAGGTCGCGACCGTGCTCGAGATTCCCGAGGGCACCGTGCGTAGCCGACTCACCCGTGCACGCGAGCACCTCGCCAAGCAGATGCGCGCAATCGCGGAGTCGCCCAAGCTCGCCGAGAGTACGGTGGCCGACTTCGAGCGGTGGGCTCAGTCGCTCCGCGACGCCTTCGACTGAGCGAGCAGGTCGTCGACGATGGCGACCTCGTGTCTCATGCCGTCGGTCTCGAAGCCCGCACGCGCCTTCGTGAGCTGTGCGGTCGCCTCGTCCGTGCGGGCGGCGGCGAGCAGGGCGACGGCCAACCCCCGGCGAACGAACGCCATGTTCGAGTGCGTTGGGCCGTAGAGCGACTCGGTCACCTCGAGCGTCTCGTTGCAAAGCGCGATCGCCTCGTCGTGCCGGTGCAGGGCGACGAGCGCGTCCGCCTCGGCGAGCCGGATGTCGATGCTCGCGGCCGATCGGGGGCCGTAGGTGCGGTCGATGAGGCGACGGGCCTCCTGCGCGCTGGCGAGCGAGCCCGTGGCGTCGTCCAGCTGCAGCTGCGCGACGGCGAGGTTCGTCAAGGGTGCAGCGCGCTCGGGGTGGTCGGGACCCAGCGTTTCGAGATGGGCCGCGACGACCTCCTCGAGCTCTTGGACGGCCTGCGCTGCGCGCCCGCTCCGCGCGCGCATGCCCGCCCGGGTATGGCGGGCGGCGAGGACTCGAGGATGTGAGGGCCCGTAGGCGCGCATCCCGATCTCGATCGCCTCGGTGTACGCCCGGTCTGCCTCTTCGATGTTGCCGCGTCGGTTGTCGATGTTCGCCAAGTTGCTGAGCGAGGTCATGCGCAGCGGAGAGTCTGGCGGGAGCGAGTCGAGACGGCGCCCGTGCACGGCGGCGGACTCGTCGAACCGCGCGGCGGTGAAGAGCACCGCGCCCTCGTTGTTGAGCAGCTCCCGCTCGACCTCTGGGGCGCTGTTGCCTGTGAGAGCGGCATGCCCGAGGGCGGCCCAAGTCAACGCATCGTCGAAGCGGGCGTCGACCTCGCCCAGCTCCCACGTCAGGTTGGCGGCGGCCCGGGCGAAGGGGACGTGCAGCCGCTCGCGCTGGGCCTCGACGGCGGCGCGTCGCAGCCCCGCGACGGCCTCATCGTGTCGCCCGGCGTAGCCGGCGGCCTCGGCGTGCACGAGGACTGCCTCGACGCAGGTGGGGCGGTGCCGCAGCGCCTCGGCGTCACACGCCTCGACGTGCGGCTGCGCGAGCTCTCGTGCGCGCTCGTAGTGCCCGGCGCCGAGCTCGGCTCTGGCGCGAGTCAGGCCCTGGCGCGCCCGCGTCACCGCCTCGGCGTGCTCGGGCGGGATGGGCTGCTGCTCGCCGAAGCGTTCGTCGTCGTTGCATGCCGAGGGGGAGGGCAGGGCACCGACCGCCCCGACCGCCTTGTCCACGGCGGAGACATCGGCCTCGGCGAACACATCGAGCAGCGCGTCGAAGCGCTCGCGCTGTGCGTCGAGGCAAGCGATGCGGCGGTCCAGGCGGGCGTCGGACTGCAGGCCCCGCTCGTGCGCGACGCAGGCGGATTGGCGCGACGCACCCCACGCTGCGGCCCAGTCGTCGAGCAGCGCGCTCGCCGTCTCCGCGCTCGTGCGTGCGTGCGGCAGCGCCGTCGCTTCGAAGGCAGCGAGCAGCGTCTCCTTGCGATGCGCGGTCCACCGCGGCGGCGGAGCGTTGGACCCCGCACACGGTCGTTCGACGCGTCCGAGACCCACTCCAGCGGCCAGCGCGGTGCACGTGAGCGCGGCCGCGGCCAACATTCGCGTCCGCCGCTGCAGCGTGCGGCCCAGCGCGGCATCGAGGGCGGCCATCGACTCGAAACGGTCGGCCGGATCCGGCGAGAGACCCCGCTGCAGGATCCGGGTCACGGCAGGGGGGACCGCGTGCGTCGTCGGAGCGCTCGGTGGGCGGGCCTTCGCCTCCGCCAACGCGGCCATCGTGTCCGCCGTGAAGGGGGGCGTCCCCACGAGCGCCTCCCAAAGCGCTGCACAGAACCCATACTGATCCGCACGCGCATCGACCAGGTCTCCGCGATGCTGCTCGGGCGCCATGTACAGCGGGGTCCCGCCGGCGCGTGTTTGGACCTGCGTGCTCTGGTCCCATGCCCCGTGCATCCCGGCTCGGGCGAGTCCGAAGTCGAGGACGCGGACGCGCCCGTCATGTCCGAGCAGCGCGTTGGCGGGCTTGAAGTCGCGGTGGACGACGCCCGCGGCGTGGGCGGCGGCCAAGCCTGCGGCGGCCTGGCGGTAGGTCGCGACGACCTTGCGCCACCCGAGCGTCGCGACGTCGAGTGCGGACAGCGGCGTGCCGTCGACGAACTCCATCGCCAAGAACACCGCGCCCGCGGACTCCCCAACGTCGTGCACGGTCACGACGTTGGGATGCGAGAGCTTGGCCAGCGCACGCGCCTCGCGCTCGAGGGCTTCGTTGGCGCCACCGTGCAGGACCTTGATTGCGACCTTGCGATCGAGTCGGGGGTCCCAAGCGGTGTAGACGGCCCCGTAGCTGCCCTCACCGAGCTTGTCGAGCAGCGCGTAGCGCTCGAGCGACGCGCGCTGGCTCTCGCCGAAGAGCGCGCTTCGAATGCGCGCCATTGCGACGTCTTCGCCGACCTTGTCCACGGGGGGCGAGCGCAGGATCTCTTCGTCCATCGCTGTCTCGTGCTGTCGAATCACGGTGAACGGTCGGAGGATCCGTCGCCTCCGTGGCGGCGCTAGAACTGGGCTTGCAGGCCGCCGAGCACCAGCAGCGATTGCGCCCGATCGCCCGGCTTAGGCCGATTGCCCTCGTCCTCGTCGGGGCGCTCGAACTCCTTCTCGCCGAAGACGCCGCGGAACTGAACGACGAGCCGAAGCCAGCGGCGCAGGCGGAAGCGCAGGTCGAGGTTGGGGGAGACGATGAATTTGAGGGTGTCGCCGGTGATGTCGTCGGCGCCGCGGTAGGGGAGGGAGAATCCCATGCCGAAGCCGCCGCCGAGCGCGATGCGTTCGTGCAGCGAGAAGGCGACGCCGGGCTCGAACAACACGCGCGCCCAGCCGATCCGCTGCTCGCCCGCGTCTTCGGAGACCGCGGTGTCTTGGCCCTCGAGGTTGCGCATCGGGGGGTCGACGGCGTTGCTCTCGTCCTCGACCAGCGGCACACCCCACGACCCGAGGGTTCCGCCCAGTCGCATCTCGAGCCCGACACGACTCCACCCTGGACGGCGGGGCCGGACCTGCACCGCAAACATCGCCAGCCCCGAGAAGTAGATCGGCGGCTTCTCGAGGTTGCCCGACCACGCAGGTCCGCCGCCGAAGAGGGCCGAGATGCTGAAGCTGACCATGCGGGCGCCGCGTTCGGGCCGCCCGAGCTTCAGCTCGCCCTCCTCGACGGAGGCGACGAGCTCGTCGTAGGCCCGGTCGCCCTTGGGCTTGAACCGCACGCTCTCGCAGGTGCCCCCGCGCCCCCGCAGGCCGGCTCCGGGCACCTTGAGCAGCAGCCGGTCGAGGTGGGTGACGCCGTACTCCCGCTCCGCCCCGTCTTCGCCGAACAGGACGATGTCGGTGATGCGGTTGTCGGGGACGTTCGTCTCCCACTCGTTGATGTTGGCGGCGAGGTAGACCTCGTCGGCGGGCACGAAGCTGGTGAGCTGCTGGCCGTTCTGCGCGAGGGTCTCGACCCACCGCTGGTTGGGGTCTTCCTTTTCGAAGGTGACCTGCAGAGGCAGGTCGAGGTCGAGCGCCGTCTCGGCCGCGTACTCGCCAGGGCACGAGTAGGCGCAGCCCGACTCCGTGACGGTGGCCGAGCAGGATGTTCCGGTCTCGAGCGTCGCCGCGGGGCAGGTGTCGACCGGGTAGATGCACGCGGGGCGTCGCCAGGTGAAGGTGACCTGGTTGAAGTCCAGAGACATGGGGCTTCGAGGCCACTCGCCTTCGAAGCTGCCGCCGAAGCGGGCCGCAGCGCCTCCCTCGTCGGTGGCGGCGAGCTCGACGTCCACGCTGCCGACCTTGAGCGGAGCCGGGGGCATGCGGACCTGGATCACCTCCGAGCCGACCAGGTTCGCGACGCAGCGACCCGGCGCGAGGTCGATGCCGTTGATGCGCACGTTGAGGCGGTCGCGGTCGGTCGCCTTGACGCGCGTGCGCGGGAGCCGAACCTCGACCATGCGGCAGCGGGGCGTGAGCGTGAGCTGGATGGAGGTGGCGCGGGCGTTGTTCTCGGCCACCGCACCCGGGTCATCGAAGCGCCCCCGCTCGCTCCGCGTGTGCGAACGGTAGTAGCCGCCGAGGCTGCGCGCGGTCACGATGACGCGGTCGAAGGGCGGGCCCATGACCCCGATCGTGGCGATGCCGCCGGCGAGTCGGACGCTCTCGATCTTGGGCGGCGAGCCCTCGAGGAACTCGAGGAGCACGAACAGAGGCCGCGGCTCGGTCGAGTCGGCGCCTTGGGTCAAGCTGTCGGCGGTGCAGGCCACGTACAGCTCGTCCTGACCGCTCAGTCCGCTGGGAAGCTCGATCCTGGGCCGGCAGTCGGCCTCGGCGTCATCGGAGCAACGCAACGCTTCGAGCGAGTCGGCGTCGCCGTTCCAGACCGAGGGACGTACGCGCCACGAAGTGCCGTCGGCGTTGCCGCGAGGCTCGAGCACGTCGCGGAGCGCGTCCCGGGTGCGAGCGCCTTTGCTCTCGCTGACGACGCACAGGTGCGTGGGCACGTCGGTCTCCTCGGGCCGCAGGTCGAGCGTGACGACGCCGTAGCCGTCGCTGGCCCGGGCCGTGCTCGGCATGCCCAACCATAGGGCGTGCATCACGAGCATCAAGAGCGCCGCCATCCACGACCCGTGGGGGCGGGGCGGCCTCAGGGGGCGCATTCGTCGGTCTGGGTGGCGCGGCACAGGTGGCTGGTCCGGCAGATCTTGCCCGGCGGGGGACTGAGCGTGGTGACCACGTGTGCGCCCGCCTTGCGGCAGGTGTAACACGTCCCTAGGTGCTCGATCGTGCTGGCCTTCTTGCGACCCTCGCGAATGAACGACCGCTTGTCCTCCTTGTAGAAGCACGCGACGCCCCGCTTGCGAGGCCCCTTGGCGGCCGCATTGACCGCCGGTTCGGGCGGCTCGACCTTCGGGGTCTCGGGCTCGACCCGCGCAGCGGTCGAGTTGGAATCGGCCGTCTCCTCGCCGTTTCGTGCCTCCGAAGGGGCAATCTCGGAGCCCTTGGGCGCGGTCTCGGATGTGCGGGCTCCGGCTGCTGGGTCCACCTGGGCCGCCGAACCGTCGGTGGGTTGCGCGCCGCTGGTCGCCGCGACGGCGAGGGTGGTGGACGGGGGGGCGTCGGAGGCGGAGGGCTGCGCACGCATGGCCATCGCTGTGCTGACCGCCACACCGATCCCCGCGCCGAGCGCGAGCAGCCACACCGCCCGCCGTTTGCGCGGACGTGGATCGGTGAGCGCCGCGAGCCGGGTCCGCAGGGCGTCGAGCAGGGCGCGCATGCTGGGGTGCCGGTCCGCGGGGTCGCGACGGAGCCCCCGGCGCAGCAGCTCGAACACCCACTTGGGCACGTCGGTGTTGTCGGGGACGCGGACCGTCTCGGACGCGACGGCCTGGCGGTAGGTCGCCACGGTGTCGCCCTCGAACGGAGGGTGGCCGTACAGCCCCTCGTACAGGGCCACGCAGAAGCCGAACTGGTCGGAGCGCGCCGTGGCGCTCAGGCCCGACTCCTGCTCGGGCGCCATGTACTTGGGGGTGCCCAGCAGCGCCCCGGTGCGCGTGAGAGAGGTGGAGACGGTGGCGTCGTCGACGCTGGCCTTGCCGCTGTCCCCTGCGGGCAGGTCGTGGCGACCCGTCTCGCTGCCGGGACCCCCGGCGAGCCCAAAGTCCCCGACGCGCACCCGGCCGTCGGATCCGAGCAGGACGTTCTCGGGCTTGAAGTCGCGGTGCACGATGCCAGCCTCGTGGGCGGCGGCCAGGCCTTCCCCGGCGTCGAGGTAACATCGCAGCGTGTCCCGCCAGCTGGGCGTCTCGCGCTCGACCCACTTCGACAGGGGATCCCCGTCGACCAGCTCCATCGCGATGAACACGCCGTCGTCGACCGCGCCGACGTCGTAGACGTGAATGACGTTGGGGTGGGCCAGCTTCGCCATGGCGCGCGCCTCGCGGACCAGCCGCCCGCGGGCTCGGTTGGCCTCATCCTCGTCCGAGAAGGAGGTGGTGTTCATCAGCTTGAGCGCGACATCGCGCGCGAGCTCGGGGTCATGCGCCCGGTAGACCACGCCCATGCCGCCGGCGCCGATCTTGTGGTCGACGCGGTAGCGCCCGACCTTGACCCGTTTGGCCGGCCCGGAGAACAGGCGGTTCTCGATCGCCGCTTTGGCTCGGCGCGCCTCGACGTCGTCGACCTCCGGCGTCGCGTTGCGGAGCGGATCGTCCGGCGCGGGCTCGAACTGGGCGCTGACTGCCACCGGCGCCCAATCTACACCGAGCCAACCGAGGGCGCCGCTACGTTTCCGCGGTTTGTGCGCCGTCGTCCGGAGCGCTGGCCGGGGGCTCGAGCTCGACGGGGACCCAGTGGGTCAGCCAAGCCAGCCGCGCGAAGCTGATGGCCAGGCCCAGCCCGGCCATCAGCCGGAGCCAACCGCTCGCCTCGGAAGGACCCAAGGCGCGAGCGGCGAGCGGGACGAGGACGAGCGCCAGGCCCATCTTGAGCACCCAGAGCCCGGCCGTGATCGCGATCTCGCGCGGCCGCTTGACCGCCACGACGAACCCCTGGACGGTCGCGCGGGGGTGGTAGGGCTTGTCGAGCCCATGCAGGCAGATCTGCGCCCGGACCAGGTCGCGGGCGAGCACCGCGACGGCCGTGGTGACGAGGAGCCCGAGCAGGCGAAACACCCCCGGCAGCGGGCCGAACACCACCGAGACGAGCAGCAGCGCCAGCCCGGTGAGGACCGCGTGCACGATGCCCTGCACCGCCAAGGGGCCGGCCGACTGGACCGCCCCCCGGGCGCTCTGGGCGAGTGCGTCGCCGCGTGCCGCGAAGAACACCGCGCCGCCCAGGAGGGTCCAGCCGAGCCAGGCGGCTGCGGCGGTGAGGACGGCGCCAGCGCCGATGCCGACGCCCAGCTCGGGGTTGTGGGTGACGACCTCGGCCAGTCGCGCGAGCGCGTGCTCGACGTCAGCCTCGCCGCCGAAGGGGCCGAGGATGAACTCGGTCATCCACCCGGCAATCGTGCTCGCGGCGAGGCCCCACGCCAACGTGAGCACCAACGCTGCCAGGTAGACCCAGCGCGTGTTCCAGGCCGTGCGCAGTACCTTCATGGCGCGACCCCCAGCAGCGCCGCCAGCACCGCGGCCTCGGCCAGGTCGGCGATGTCTCCCTCGGTGGTCACCTCTCGCGCCTCGCCGAGCGCGAAGCGATGATTGTCCACGCGCTTGGCCTCGAGCTCGAGGTGCCGGTTGGGGTCGATGCGCACCGAGAGGATCCGCCGGCCGGGGAAGAGGAGCGTGTCGGTGGTCCTCACGCCGTCCCACCAGCCCTCGAGCGTCTCTCCGTCTTCGAACGCGATCGCGTACTGCACGGGCGTGACGAACCCGCCGGAGCGTTCGAGCACGACGACGCCCTCGACGCCGGGATCACCCGCATCGGTGCGCGACCAGGTGCCGCCCTCGTCGCGGTGCCACCCGCCCTGGCTCTGGCCCCGGCGGTTCTCGACCCAGCGCACCGCGAAGGCCACCGAGCGGGGCGTGCGGAGGCCTTGGTGCAGCCAGTCGCGAACGTCGAGCGCCACGGCGTCGTCCAGCGCGACGACGCCCGGCGTGGAGGCATCGTCTTGCAGCGCCTCGGTGAGCGTGTCGATGAAGTCGTCGGGGGAGGGGTGCGCGAAGCGGTAGCGCTGCGCGTAGGTCCGCATGGCGGCGTCGAAGCGCTCGTGCCCGACGAGGTTGCGCAACGAGCGGAGCGTGGCGGCCGTCTTGCGGTAGACGGTGCGGCCGTAGAGCCCCTCGGTCTCGGCGAACTGGTCGGCGCGTTGGTCCACCACCGCGGTGCCCTGCAGGCGCTGCATGTCCAGCCGCAGCAGGTCGCCCGAGTCCAGCGTGTGTCCCATGACCTTGATCGCCCAGTCGCCTTGCGGCGAGTCGTCGAGCACCATCGTGTTGGCGAAGGTGTTGAGCCCCTCGTCGAGCCAGGGCGCCTCGTACTCGTTGGAGGCGAGCAGGCCCTGGAAGTACTGATGCCCGAACTCGTGCACCGTGGTGAAGCGGCCGTCGAGGCGCACCGAGACGACGTCCTGCGCTGCGAGGGGGATCTCGAAGAGCGGGCTGCTGGTGAAGAAGGTGGGGTACTCCATGCCGCCCGCGCCGCCCGCGGCCGCCGGAGGGTGCACGATCGTGATCGTCGACCACGGGTAGGGGCCAAAGCGCGCCTGCATCGAGTCGAGCGCCTCTTCTTGGGCCTGCAGGTGCACCGGGGCCTGCTGCCATGTCTCGGCGGTGTGGAGCTGCCGGATGCGAATGCCCTCGTACTGCGCGACGTGCTCGACGAAGGCGGGCGAGGCGGTCCAGGCGAAGTCGTGCACCATCGCGGCCTCGTAGGTGACGCGTCGGCGTCCGCCGTCTTCTTCGTCGGCGGTGCGAACGCCCGTGGCGCCCACGAGCCACCCCTTGGGCACGTCGAGGATCACGCGGTAGTTGCCGAAGTCGGCGAAGAACTCGGAGTGAAACGTGAAGACGTGGTTGTTCCAGGTCCCGTCCGGCTCGAGCACCGCGAGCTTGGGAAACCACTGCCCGGCGAGCACGAAGTCGTCCTTGTAGCCGGTGCGGGCGAAGACCTCGGGCAGGTACGTCGTGAAGCCGATGTCGACCTCGATGCGCTCCCCGGGGGCCAGCGGCGTGGGAAGGGGCACCGTCGCGACGGTGGGATCCTCTCCGGGCTGCAGCGTCAAGCCGCCGGGCCCGTCCACGACGCCGATGGAGGTGACCTCGACGCGCCCCCACGGGGTCTGCTGGCCCTGGCCCATCGCGCGGTGCGACCCACGGCCCTCCTTCATCCACGCCGTGTCGCCCGCGGAGAAGGCGTTCATGTACAGGTGCAGCGCGAGGTGGTCCACCGCGGCGTCACTGCGGTTGCGGAACGTGATCCGCTCGAGCCCATCGATGCGGTAGGTCTCCTCGTCGAGCTTGGCGTCGATGGCGTAGTCGGTGACGCGGGCGGACTCGGGGACCGCACCGCGCTGCGCCACCGGGCGGAGCGGGTCGGCCGGCTCGTCGACGTTCAAGCCCACGCTGCGCGGTTGCGCGGCACCGTCACACGCCCCGAGGGCGAGGGCTACGACGCCGCTGCAAAGGCCCAGGCGTGCTCGCTGCATCGAGGCATCGGTACCACAACTGCCGCCGCCTTGGCGGGGGTACACTCCGCCGGCAGTGGAGCAGCGCGGTCTGACACAGCCTCGGCTCGAGGCGCTGGCTGAATCGCTCGGGTCGCAGGTGTCGCCGGGGACCGTCGTGTTCCTCGAGGGGCCGATGGGCGCGGGCAAGACCACGTTCACGCGCGCGCTCGGCCGGGGCATGAAGCTGCATCGGCCGCAGCGGGTCTGCAGCCCGACGTTCAACATCTGCCTGACCCACGAGGGCCCGGTGCCGCTGATGCACATCGACCTGTTTCGTCTCGCGCCCGACGAGGGCGCCGGGCCGATGCCGGCCTCGTTCGAGGCGCTCGGGCTCGAGGCGCTGCTCGACGGAATCGTCGAGGACGAACCGGACACCGCTGCGTCCGTGGTCGTGATCGAGTGGTCGAATCTCTGGCAGCACGCGCCGGCCGAGGCCCTGACGATCCGCTTGAGCCGGCCCGACGCGCATTCTCGCGACCTGGAGGCATCCGCCGCGGGACCCCGCCATGGCGCGTTGCTGCGCCGCTGGGCCGGTTCGGCCGTGGCGTTTCGCCCCAAGCCGTGAGTGGGCTGACAGATTCGGCGCCGCGCGACCGCTTCAGATGCCGTCTGAGGGCGAAAAATCGCCATTTGGGCGGTTTTCGTCCTTTCCCCGGCGCGATTTTCGGGTTTATCGTGCGTGCGCGGGCGCGGATGCCGACCACTGGATAACGGCCATGTAGGGCCGTCTACAGGGGATCTGAGCCCCAACCGTTCAACCTCTGCTCCCTCTTTTTCAGCACAGAAGCAACAAGGATCAAATCATGGCCCGTTCGTCCAAGCCCAAGGAAATCGTCGTCGTCGGATCGAAAGTCAAAGAAGTCGTCAAGGAAGCTGGCCTCCGCAGCGACGGAGAGCTCGTCCAGGCGGTGTCCGACAAGGTGCACGACCTGCTCGGCGCAGCGATCAAGCGCTGCCAGGACAACAACCGCAGCACCGTCCGCCCCTACGACCTCTAGTCGACCCGACCCAAGACCTCCTTGGGGACCTCTTCGGAGCCCTCCTCGAAGGCGGACCAGACGGGCGCGCATCCCACCATCGGGAGCGCGCTCGTCGACGTTTGGGCTGTGGCACAACGAGCCCGCGTTTGATACGCCGGGCATACCGGATGAGCGGCTACCCGATCGATCGCGTGAGCTACCGGACACTCGACCCCGACTGGGAGGGCGAGGTCGTCATCGCCGACATCGATCGCACGTATCTGGCCACGCGGTTCTCGAGCATGAAGGGCATGCTGCGGATCCCGTTCGAGCGGGCGGCGCAGAAGCGTGACATCGAGGGCATGGCCCGGCTGCTTCGCGAGCTGCGGCGCGGCCCGGGCCGCAGCACGCGAGACACGCCGCTGTTCTTTCTCTCCGCCAGCCCCAAGCAGCTGCGCCGCGTCATCGAGCGGAAGATGGGGCTCGATGGCATCAGCTTCGATGGGAGCACGTTCAAGGACTGGGGCCGCGTCTTCGGCTCCGGGCGTCCCAGTCGCATCAAGGAGCAGATCGGGTTCAAGCTGACCGCGCTGCTCACCTCGCGCTCGCACATGCCCCCCGGCGCGCACGAGCTGCTCCTCGGCGACGACCTCGAGACGGACCCGATCACCTACGGCCTGTACGCCGACGTGCTCGCGGGCCGTATTCCGACCACCGACCTGGCGCGGGTGCTGCGACGCAACGGGGTCGGGGCCAGCGACGCGGAGTACATCGAACGCGTCCGCCGCGAGCTCGAGCCCGGTCGCGGCGTGCGCAGAGCGTTCATCCGGCTCGAGCGCCACCAAGACACCGACGACTTCCTCGAGTACGGGCCCGGCGTGGTCGGCTGCCGCGGCGCGTTTCAGATGGCGGTGGTGCACTGGCGCATGGGCCTGGTCTCGCTCGCGGCCGTGGGTCGCGTGGCCGCGGCGTTGGCGGCCCGAAAGGTCTCGCCCGAGTCGCTGGGCCGACGGGTCGTCGACTTGCGACGCCGCGCCATGTTGGACGAGGGCGAGCTGCCCCAGGTGCTGCAGACGGTGCGTGAGCACGGTGTCGACCTGGGCGACCTCGCCGTGCCCGATCCCGACCCGCGGTGGGTCGAGGTCTGGCAGCGCTCGCGGCACCGCGTCTGGACGCCCGAGGCGTTCGTGGGGAGCTGAGTCGCCGGTCGCATCGCGCTACCATCGCGGCGCAATGGCAGACGACGCGCCCGAGGATCCCGAGTCGAACCCCGAGACCGAGGGGACGTTCGATGCGGTCAAGGCCGCCGAGGAGCTCGCGGCTGCGTTGGGCCGGACGCCGGGCTCGGAAGCACCCGAGGCCCCGAGCACGCCCACCAACTACACCGCGATCCTCGAAGACGAGGTGGAGGCGCTGCAGCGCGCGCTCGCGGAGAAGGACCGCGCGCTGGCGGAGAAGACCCAGGCGCTCGAAGCGGCCGAGGCCAAGGCGCTCGAGGCTCGGGCCGAGGTCGCCCGCGCGCGGACGCGTCTGGAGCGGGACGCCAAGGCGGAAGTCGAGCGCAAGCGACGGTCGATCATCGCGAGCTTCCTCGACGTGGCCGACGATCTCGACCGCGCCGCGCAGGAGCTGGCCAAGGGCGACGCACCCGAGGCGATTGCCAAGGGCGTGCAGGTGGTCGTCAAGGAGCTCGAGGGGGTGCTCAAACAGCACGATGTCCGCCTGCGGCCCGCGCTCGGCCAACCCTTCGACTCCGCGCAGCACGAGGCCATCGGCACGGTCCCCGCGACCGAGGACACACCCGAGGGCACCGTGGCCGCGGTGCTCAGCCAAGGGTACGAGATCGGTGAGGAGACCCTTCGCGCCGCGCGGGTCGTCGTCGCCAAGGGCTAGCAGCCGCTACCGCACCGCGAGGGCTTCGACCTCGAAGAGCATGCCGGGCATCGCGAGGCAGGCCACGCCGAGCAGGGTCTGCGTGGGCGGCTGGCCCTTCCACCGCGCGCCGACGCTGTGGCCGATGACGCCGAGGCGGTCCGGGTCGGGTGCCACGACGTAGGTGCGCAGCTGCGCGACGTGGCTCAGGTCGAGCTCGTGGGCCGCCAGGGCAACCTCGAGGTTGGCGAAGGCGCGCTCGACCTGGGCCGCGAAGTCGGCGGAGACGAGCTGGCCGTCGGGGTCCGATCCGTACTGGCCCGAGACCAAGACGCACGCGGCGCCGGCGGGAATTGCCGCGGTGTGGGCGTAGCCCCAGGCGGTCGGGTCGTGCAGAGCGGTGGGGTTGAGCGTCGTGTGAATCATGCCGCGCACTGTGCAGGGGAGGACTGTCAGGTGTGTGTCATGTTTATTCGATGCGTCGAACCGATCGCTTGTTCGCCCTCGCCGAGGCGCTTCGTGCCCGCCGGACGGGCATCACGGCCGAGGCCCTCGCCGAGCGCTTCGGCGTGTCGGTGCGGACGATCTACCGAGACCTCGACAGCCTGCGCGCTGCGTCGTTGCCGGTGGTCGGCGAGCGCGGCCGCGGTGGGGGCCTCGCGCTCGACCGCGCCTACTCGCTGCCGCCGGTCAACTTCTCCAGCCGGGAGGCGGCGCTGTTCGTCGCGGCCGGCCGCTGGCTGGAGCGCACGCGGATGCTCCCCTTCGTGGACACGCTGCGCGGCGCGGTCGACAAGGTCCAGGCCGCGCTCCCGCGGGCACGCCAGCGAGAGGTCGAGCGCCTCGTCTCGTCCCTGGCCTGGATCGGTGTGCCCGCGAAGCGCTCGTCCTCGAAGGTGCGCGCGGCGGTCGAAGACGCGTGGGTCCAGGACGCTCCGCTGCGCATCGTCTACGCGGGCGCGCGCGGCACGAGCACCCGCACGGTCCGCATCGAGGCCGTCTTGCTCGAGCGCACCACGACGCTGCTCAACTGCCGCGACCTCGACATCGACGAGCCCCGCCAGTTCGAGCTGTGCAAGATCCGCCGGGCGGAGGTCGTGTCCCCGACTGGGGACGACTAAACGGGCTCTTCGAGGATCTGCCAGCGCTCGAACACCCGGGGGCTGCGGTCGAGCTCGACCAAGAACTTGCTGGGCCGCATCATGCGCGACGGGCCGTCCTTGGCCTCTTCGATGGTGGGGTAGAGCATGTACAGCTCGGCCATCGCGCGGGTGGCCGCGACGTAGAAGAGGCGGCGCTCTTCTTCGGTCTCGGTCGGGGAGCGCAGCGCCACGGCGGAGGGAAAACGCCCCTGCGCCATCCAGATCATGAAGCAGATCGGCCACTCGAGGCCCTTGGCCTGGTGGACGGTGGTGAGCACGAGCTTGTCGTCGGGTTCTTCGCCCGAGACGACGTTCTCGGCCTCGATGCCTTGGACCAACGCGAGCTCGCTCAGGAACGCTTCGGGCCCCCCGAAGCGATCGGCGTACTCGGCGAGGTGCTCGAGGTCTTCTTTGCGCGCGTCGGCGTTGGTGAACGATCGCTCGGCGTACTCGCGGTAGTGCTCCTCGACCACCTGCTTGATCGCTGCGCCGGGGCTGCGCTGTTCTGGCTCGTGCAGCGTGTTCCAAAGGGTGCTCAAGCGTGACAGCGCCTGCTTGGCCCGGCCGCGCGCCGTCTGGGCGTGCCCGAGCAGAATCTCCGCCGCGGTCTGCTTGGCCGTATCGGGGTCATGGCCGGCGAGCTTCTGCGCGAGCGTCTCGGCCGTCTGCACCCCGACGCCGGGCCACTGCCGGAGCAGCCGCAGCCACGCCAGCTCGTCGCGCGGGTTCTCGCGCGCCCGGAGGTAAGCGACGACGTCCTTGATGTGCGCCTGTTCGAAGAACTTCACGCCCGAGCGAATGGAGTAGGGGATCTGGCGGCGCGTCAGCTCGACCTGCAGCTCGAGGCTGTGCGCGTGGTTGCGGTAGAGCACCGCCATCTTGCGCAGCGGGAGCTGCTGCTCGTGGTGCAGCTCGAGGACGCGCTGGGCGACGAACTCGGCCTGCTGATAGACGTCGCGCAGGGGGATGAGCGCGGGCACCATGCCGTTCTTCTTGACCGCATTGAGCTCCTTGAAGTGCTGCCGGCGGTTGAAGGCGATGGATCGGTTGGCCAGCTCGAGGATCTCGGGCGTGCTGCGGTAGTTGGTGGTGAGCTTGAGGATCTGACCGCTGGGGTGGCGATGCTCGAAGCCGGCGATCTGCTCGAAGTCGGCGCCGCGAAAGCCGTAGATCGACTGCGCGTCGTCGCCGACGGCGGTGATGCTGCCGCAACGCCGGGCCATGAGGTCGCACAGGCTGCCCTGCAGGGCGGTGACGTCTTGGTACTCGTCGACGAGCACGTGGTCGTAGCTGCCCTGCAGCACGTCGGCGACCTCGCTGCAGCGGGGGTCGACGAGCAGGCGACGCCACAGCGTGAGCAGGTCGTCGAAGTCGACCAAGTTGTTCTGCCGCTTGCGGTCGGCGTAGCGCCGCGCGGTGTCTTCGATGGCGGGCAGCTGGGGTACGAGCTTGGGCGCCCGCTCGGCGATGACCTCGGCCAGGGGGGTGAGCGTGGAGCCCGACAGCCCGATCATCGAGGCGAGCACCTTCGGCTGTGGAAAGCGGCGCGCGCTCAGCTTTTCGAGCCCTTGCTCGGCGATGACGCTCGAGAGCAGCGTGCGCGCGTCTTCGGGGTCGAGGATGCCGAAGTCCAGACCCAGGCCGACGTGCTCGCCGTAGCGGCGCAGCAGCTTGTGGCCGATGTGATGGAAGGTGCCGGCGCTGGCCGAGGCCATGTCGATGCCCACGGTGGCCTCGACGCGGGAGACCATCTCGCGGGCGGCACGATTGGTGAACGTGCACAGCAAGATGCGGTCGGGTGGGCAGCCCTCCTGGACGAAGCGGGCGACGCGATAGATCAGCGTGCGGGTCTTGCCCGAGCCGGCGCCGGCGATCACCAGCAGCGGTGCGGCGGGGGCTTCGACCACCGCGCGCTGCTGCGGGTTGAGATCGCGGCCCGGGTCGAAGCGGGGGCGGCTCGGCTTCGACGTCTTGAGGACGTACTTCACGGACCGGGGCAGCTTGGCGTGCGGCCGACGCCGCGGTCAACTCGGCAATGCGCGCGCGGCCGTGGCGTCACGCGCGGCGGGGGGCGCTGTACGCTACCGCCAGCCTGAAGACGGCCCAGGCGACGCCCGTCGTGGCCGAGGCGAACAGGACGAGGGCGAAGTCGGGCTGGAAGCGACGCAAGGTCCCGAGCGGGACACCGTAGAGGTTCGGGATCTGCTCGATCATGAGCCACGCTCCGACGCCGGTGGTCAGCAGCGGGAACCACAGGCTGAACAGGCCGAACGGGCCCGACTTGGCGCGGAGCGCTTCGCGAGCCCGCCATGCCCACGCAATGCTCAAGAGGAACGCCAGCGGGGCGAGCGTGAGCGCGACGAACAGCGCCTTCTGCGACCAGCGGCTGCCGTGGTCGACAGGGTCCAGACCCAAGGCCCGGGTGGTCACGCCGACGCGCAGCGCGGTCGACTCCGCGAAGCCCAGCCCGCTGCTGGCGTTGGTCAGCACCACCGCGCCCGCGTGGTCGGCGGGAATCATCGTCGCGATCGTCTCGAAGCCGGGGCTCGTGCCCGTGTGCCAGACCTCGCCGGTCTGGGGGTCGACGAACCATCCCAAGCCGTAGAAGGGCGAGGCCTCGCTGGCCGGGCGCATCATGGCTGCCTTGCCCGCGGCGCTGAGGATGTCGTCTTCGCCGCTGAGCATCACCTGCATGTAGAGCGCGAGGTCGCTCGCGCTCGCGACGACGCCTCCTTGCGGAGCGGTGCTGCGCGACGTGTCGTTCCCCGGCAGCGGACGCTTGTACCCAAACCACGGAAGATGGCCCGTCGCCATCGCCTCGTGTGCCTCGCCGTCGGAGACGAAGCTGTCCGTCATGCCGATCGGCTGCAGGATGTTCGACTCGACGTACGTGTGGAACGCCTGGCCACTGACGACTTCGATCAGCCGGCCGAGGATCTGGTAGTTGAGGTTGGAGTACTGCCAGGTCGACCCCGGCACATGGGCGGGGACGACCGTTGCGGCGACCTCGACCTGGCGTGCGAGCGCCTGTTCGCCGGCGGGCTCGACGTGCGCGCCGTTGCCCTGCAGGGTCGAGTAGCCGCTGGTGTGGCTGAGCAGCTCCCGAACGGTGATCGACGAACCCGGGGAGCCCGAGAAGACCTCGAGGTATCTGCACACCTCCGCGTCGAGGTCGACGCTGCCCGCCTCGACCAGCTGCATCACGGCCAGGGCGGTGAAGCTCTTGGAGATCGAGCCGAGGAGAAACGCGGTGTCGGGCGTCACGCTCGTCTCCGATCCGAGCCGGACCACACCTCGCGCGCCGGTGCGGACCTCGTCCCCTGACACCACCGCATAGGCGACGCCTGGCACGCCCGAGCGCGGCATCGCCTCGTCGAGGAAGCCCTCGATGGGCCCTGCGGGCGCCGCAGCGAACAGAGCGAGCACGAGTCCGTGAGCGAGCACGCGACGAGTGTGGCCCACCCGAGGGTGCGGGGACAAAGCCCGCTGCGCCGCGGTCCCCCGGGACCCGTGGAATAATCGGGGCGGACCCCGAGTCTGAACGCGCGATGCGCAAACTGCTGGGGATCCTCGCCGCCTTGGGACTCGCCGCCGCCGCGGCCTGGTACGTCACGGGGCCTGGCTCGCAGGAGGGGCAGGTGTGCTCCAAGCTCGAGCAGGTGTGCGGCGAAGCGATCATGCCGGCGCAGGCGTGCCGTGAAGACCTCGAGGGGAGCAGCGACGCCGACCTCGACGCGCTGCAGGCCTGCGTCGAGCCGGCCGAGTCGTGTCTGGAGGTCACCGGCTGCTTGGTGGGCTCGGCTGCGCGCGATCTCGCCAAGGGGGCGGCGCGCGGCTTGCTCCAATAGGCGACGACAGGCGACGACGCTTTGGAGTCTGTCCCGCTCGCGTACAGTGGCCGCCCATGCGTGCTCGTCTCCTCACCGCGGTGCTCGCCGCGTCCTGTGCGTCCGCGCCGAGCCGTCGCGGTGGCGCGGAGGGTGCCGGACCCCCGCCGCGGGCCGTCGACGTGCACGGCCATCGGGGCGACCGCGGCAACGTCCCCCCGGGCAACACGGTCCTCTCGTTTCAGTCGGCGTTGGGCTACGGCGTCGACGTCCTCGAGGGCGACCTGCAGATCACCGCTGAGGGCTCGGTGGTGTTCGGCCACGATGACGACCTCGAGACGACCGGGTGCGCGTGGGCGGGCGAGGGTCGACCCTCGACATCCCGCGTGTCGAGCATGTCCGACGGCGAGCTGGCCCAATGGGACTGCCATCCCGAGGTCGAGGGCATTCAATCGCCGCCGCACCTGGACGAGGTCGTCGCGCTCGACGACGCCGTCGGATTCAACCTCGAACTCAAGCGTTGGGGCGCAGAGGCGGCCGACGTCTATCTACCCGCCCTGATCGCGCAGGACGATGCGTGCGGGGGGTGCCTCGCGCCGCGACTGATCGTGCAGTCGTTCGACTGGGTCGGCCTCGAGCACGTGCACACCACCTATCGACCGGCCTTCGACATCCGGCTCTCGCTGCTCGCGGCCGCACCACGCCCGGACGAGATGAAGGCCGCGCGGGGATTCGCCGAGATCTGGTCGCCCCGAGCCGACCTCGCCTCAACAGAGGCGATCGCGGCCGCACACGCGTTGGGCTTCGAGGTCGCGCCATGGACGGTGAACGACGAGGCGCAGATGCGTCGACTGATCGATGCGGGGGTCGACGCGATCATCACCGATGTCCCGGACGTCTTGATCCGGCTGCTCGAGGCCTGAGCTCATCTCGGGCGCCTTGCGCGAAGGGTCGGCAGTTGGCTATGGTTCGTATGTGCGCTTTGCTTGTTTTATGGTGATGGTGGTGGCGGCCTGTGGTCCGAGCGTCGCAGTGAGCTCGGGGACCGACGGCGACGCGGAGTCCGGCGGAGCCTCGTCGTCGGGCGGCGTGACCGACCCTGGCTCGAGCAGCGAGGGCCCGACCGCGACCGACGACTCGACGAGCGGGACCCCCGGAGGCGCCGACAGCAGCGGCGCTGCGTCGAGCAGCAGCGGCGGCGAGGCCGAGCTCGACTGGTGCTGGTCGGGCGTCTGGACCGACGCGCCCGGACTGGGCGGACTGTGGACCGACGGCGCGTCGATCCTCGCCGCGGGCGGCACGAGCATCCTGGGCTTCGACGGCAACGCGTGGTCGCAGCGACCGCTCGAAGGGGACTTCCCCACCGTCTCGCACGTCGCGGCCAGGGCCGTGGACGACGCATGGTTCGCGCCGAGCACGGGGAGCGCGGTGGTGCGGCTGCTCGGCGAGCGTCTGAGCACCGTCGAGCTCCCGCTGGAGTCGGCCGCGGTGCTCTCCCTGCGCATCGAGGACGATGGCGAGCTGTGGGCGCTGCTGCGGCCCGATGCGAAGTGCGGCATCGGACCCTGCGAAGACGAAGACCCGGTGCTCTACCGATTCGACGGCGAGGCATGGGCACAGCATCCCGACTCCGCGTGGATCGAGACGTTCGACGTGGTCGGTGACACCGTGTGGGCGGCCGGCAGCGGGCAGGTCGGCAGCACCGCGGGCCTGTCCGCGTGGGTGTTCGTCGACGACGCCGGGCAGGCTCCCTCGGGCACCGTGCGTGCGGTCTCGGGCAGCGAGTTCTGGGTCGCCGACTTCCTCGGCAGCTACTGGCATTGGGACGCGGGCGTGTGGACGGCGGGCAGCGTCGCGCCAGAGCATGTTCGGAGCGTGCAGGTGGACGAGGACGGCACGGCGTGGTTCTTGACGCGCACGCCCGGCGACGACGTGGCGCGCCTCGAGCGAGTCGACGACGGTGGCCGCATCCTCATCGCCGAAGTGCCCGACGCGTACAGCCTCGCGCTGACCCCCGACGGCGACGCGCTGGTGGGGCAGTGGGGACGCGGGTACGTTCTGCATCGCGTCTCCGACGTCGGCGGGGCCGCCACGGTGTCGCTGGCGTACGCCCAAGAGGACATCGGGGGCTTCTCCGAGATCTTCGCGCCCGGCCCCGGCGACGCGGTCGGCCTCGCGCTCTCGGCTCTGTTCGGGTCCGGCGGCGGACTGCAGCGGCATGACGCTGGCGCGTGGACGACGATGCAAGCGTCATCCGACGTCGTCCGTTCGGTCTGGGGGCCCTCGACCGATGACCTGTGGACGGTCGACTCGCTCGGCGCGCTCACCCGACTCGCCGAGGGCGAGGCGGTCTCCCCCGCGCTGCCGCTCGACGACCCGCGGCTGGCGCGGGTGTGGGGCAAGACCAGCGACGACCTCTACGTCTGCGGTGCCCCGGCCGTGAACAGCGGCGGCGTGGCCAACGAACTGATGGTGATGCACTGGGACGGGGTCACGTGGACCGACGTGTCCCCCGAGGACGTGACCAACATCGGTGGTCGTCAGTACCTCGACATGCACGGCGTGGGCGACGACCTCTACGTCAAGACCGCGTACCGCGTGTACCACTACGACGGGGCGACGTGGACCAACACCTTCTCGCCCGACCCGGACATCGAGCTGAGCAGCGTGCGGGCGTTCTCGTCGACCATGGTGCTCGCAATCGACGAGCAGGGCACGCTGCTGGTGTTCGACGGCGACGTCTGGGACCTCGCGGCGAACGTCTGGCCCGAGCTCGCCGGGCTCACCGGTGAGCTGGTCCTCACCGGCAACGACGAGGCGGGCCTGTACCTGACCGTGCGCGACCCCTCCGGCGAGGCCCCCGACGCCCTGTGGACGTTCGCGGGCGAGGGCTGGGAGCCGGTGGCGCTGCCCGAGGGCATTGGGCACACAGCGGTGTTCGGGGTCGCCGAGGACGGCAGCGAGCTGTGGGGCGACGACGGGCGCCGCATCTGGCATGCGGTTCGCTGCGCGCGCTGAGCCGGGCACACCTCAGCGATCGACGGCCGGCAGCGCCTTCTTGGCGCTGTGCCGGAGCTTCCAGCGGCGCTTCTTCGCGCCAAGCCAGCCCTCGCCGGACAAGCGACGCCGCACCTCGATCGAGCCGATGCGGAGGCGGCCGACGATGCGCAGCACGTGTTCGGCGGC
Organism: bacterium; assembly: GCA_024742475.1. Lineage (GTDB taxonomy): Bacteria > Myxococcota_A > Polyangia > Nannocystales > Nannocystaceae > CAJXVA01. The sequence goes on from JANSYI010000003.1 coordinate 247,775, forward strand.
CTCGAGGCGGGCCTCGTCATCCTCCTCGTAGCTCCCGATGAACATGTCGAGCTCCGCGATGACGGCCCAGTTGGGGGGAATGGTGATGACGACGCTGGCCAGCAGGACCTCGACGTCGATGCAGATCTCGTGGGCAGGGATGACCGCCTCGCGCAGATCGAGGGTGACCTCGGCGAGCGTCGCCTTGACCAGCGTGGTGGTGCCCGGCGTCCACGGGCCGCCGCGGCGGGTCTCGGCCATCAGGGCGCGAATCTCGTGGTCGATGACCCGCGCGGGCAGGTTGGGCGAGGGGCCAGGCATCACAAGTTGGCGACGATGAAGTCGCGGATCTGCTGTTCCATGTACACGAGGTCGTCCTTGCGCCGCGGCATGTGACGCTCGTCGGGGAAGAGCAGCAGCGTGTATTTCTTCTGCGCCGCGATGAGGGCGTTGATCAGCCGCGCGGTGTGGCGGAAGTGCACGTTCTCGTCGATGAGGCCGTGCACGAGCATGAGGTCTCCCTCGATCTGGTCGACGTGCGCCATGACGGCGCTGTCCTCGTAGCCCTTGGCGTTGTCTTGGGGGAGGCCCATGTAGCGCTCGGTGTAGTGGGTGTCGTAGCCGTCCCAGTGCGAGACGGGGGCGCCCGAGACGGCGAGCGAGAAGGTCTCGGGTGCGCGGGCGAGGGCCATGGCGGACATGTAGCCGCCGTAGCTCCACCCGTAGATGCCCACGTGCTCGGGCTGGGAGAGGCCTTGGTCGACGAGCCACTTCACGCCGTCGACCTGGTCTTGGACCTCGAGGTTGCCCATGTCGTGTTTGATCGCGCCCTCGAACTTCAGGCCGCGGCGTGCCGAGCCGCGGTTGTCGAGCTTGAACACCAGGTAGCCGAGGCTGCGCAGGTACTGGGCGCGCATGTCGACGGTGAGGCTCCAGTCGTTCTGCACGCGCTGCGCATGCGGGCCGCCGTAGACGGAGACCATGGTGGGGAAGGGCCCGTCGCCTTCGGGCTTGTAGATCGCGCCGTGCAGCGTCTCGCCGTCGCGGGTCTTCAGCGTGACCAGCTCCGGCGGCGGCAAGCCGAGCTCGGCGATGCGTGGGTCGGTCTCGATCTCGACGCTGGAGACGACCGCGCCGTCCTCGGTGCTGCGGACCTCGATGCGCGGCGAGGTGTCCAAGCGGTCCCACTGGTCGATGAACCGGTCGTGGGTGGGGCTGAGCCGGACGCTGTGCATGCCGGGTTCGGTCGTGAGCTTGGTGATGTCCCCGCCGGTCAGGGAGACCTTGTAGAGGTGCCGCTGCGTCGGCCCATCCTTGGTGGCTGTGAAGTAGACCTCGCCCGCATCCTGGTCGACGCCCACGACCCCGTCGACCATCCAGTCGCCCGAGGTCAGCGCGCGGACCTCCTTGCCAGCGTTGTCGTAGGCGTAGAGGTGAGCGAACCCTGTGCGCTCGGACTGCCACAAGAAGCCGCCGGCCAGCGCCGAGTGGGGTCCGTCGGCGGCCAGCTCGTCGAACGTTCGAAATCCACCATCGAGGTTGAGCCAGACGTCCGAGGTCTCCTCGAGCAGCTTGGTGGCGTTGCCCTTTGCGTCGTATCGGACCAGGTGGAGCGCCGACTGCTCCCGGTTTTGGACCTCGGCGAGCAGCGATCCGTCGGGCATCCAGTGCACCCGCGCGAGGTAGATGTCGTCGGCGTCGCGCTCACCGGCGATGCCGGTCGCGTTCAGGTCGAGCCAGGAGACCTTGCCGCCGCTGCGGCTGACCACGCCCAGGCGCACTTTGGCGTTGGCCTGGCCCGCAAACGGATAGCCGTGGTCCTCGTGGTGTGGCGCGTCCTTGCCCTGGTGCTCGATGCGATAGACCGGGATGTGCCGCTCATCGACCTCGGTGAAGGCGATCTTGGTGCTGTCGTGGGACCACCAGTAGCCATGGTGCCGGCCCATCTCCTCCTGGGCGATGTACTCGGCGAGGCCGTGGGTCTTGCCCGTACCGCGTGCGCCGCTGGTGACCTGCACCGGGTCGCCACCTTTGGTGGGGACCACGTACACCTCGGCGTCTCGGACGTAGGCGACGTGCTCGCCGCTAGGAGAGAAGCGCGCGTCGAGTGCGGGGCTGCCCTCGGTGTCGACGATGCGCGTCGGTTCGCCCTTCAGGCCGTCTTGCACCCACAGGTCGCCGCGAACGGGCACGAGCAGCGCCCCGGTCTTCTTGGCCCACGCGTATGAGGTGACACCCAGCGAACGCATGCGCATGCGCTCGCGGCGGAGCTTCTCCTCCTCGGAGAGGTTCTCCTCGGTCGCGCCACCGCCGGGCGGCGTGAACAGCAGGGTGCGTTCTGTACCGTCGACCGGCTGCACGTAGAGGTCGCGGCTCAGCGAGCCCTCGGGGCTGAAGAGATACGTCAGGTGTTTGCCGTCGGGGGAGAAGCGGACGGCTCCAGGGGTCGAGGTGCCGGGGCGGGGGTACGTCGCGACCTCTTCGATCGAGATCGCACCTTCGCGGGGTGGGGTGGGTGCGGTCATCGCGGATTCCTTGGTGGGCTTCGCCGTCTTGCCCTCGCCGGCGGTCAGCGGGGAGGGGTTCGCGTCGTGCTCGGGGATCGTGGGCTCACATGCGAGGGAGCTGAGCAACAAGCACGGCGCGAGGCGTCGGAGCATGGCGGCGAGTCTTGCAGCCGCTCGCTCCGCTGACAACGGAGTCGGGTTGCGTCCTGGCTCCCAAGAGGGCAAAACCGGTGCCAGATGGGCTCCCTCGCCGACAAACTCACCGCACCCGAAGTCCGCCGCGACGTCGTCGAGGCGTGTTGCAACCTCGTCGAGAGCGAAGTCGCCTCGAAGCGTGGGTTCTCGGGCGCCGCGATCAAGCTCGGCTACAAGGCCGTCAAGGCGCTCAAGCCTGGCTTCATCGCGGGGGCGGTCAACGGCCTGCTGCCCGAGTTCGCCGACGCGATGCAGCCGCTGTACGACAAGAACGACTGCGACGCCGACAAGTTCACCAGCTACCTCACCGCCAACCCCGGCGAGACCGCCGACGTGCTGCTGCAGGTCACGGACGCCAAGGCGAAGAAGGCCAGCAACGCGACGGTCAAGAAGACCTACGACAAGCTGCGCGGCACCGCCAAGGACAACGTGCAGTCGGCGGTGCCCGGGCTGGCCAGAGCGCTGAAGCCGTTCTTGTAGCGCGCCAGCCGTGCGACAATGCGGCTCGATGCGACGTGCCGCGTTCACAGTGCTCGCCGTCGTCGGCTGCGGCGACGCCCCGGTCGTGGTCGCGGGCAGCGGCTCCAGCGGTGGGACGAGCTCGAGCGGCGGAGTGGATCCGCAGGGCTCGTCGTCTTCGGCCACCAGCGGAACCACCCTGGCCAGCTCCACCGGCTCCGTCGACGACAGCACGTCCGCGGGGGCGAGCACCACCACGGGGGCGCCCGCGCATTGCCGAGTCGAAGTGCTCGAGTCGGTGCAGCTGTCGACCGAGCGGTTCGGCACCCTCACGCTTGCGGGCGGAGATTCACAACTGCTGCTGTTGGGCGCGCGGGGGTGGGTCTTGTCGGGGTCGCTCGACGCTCCGCTCGCCGATCGATTCGTAGAGACCACCGAGCCGCTCTTGGTCGGTCGCTGCGGGCCGGGCGGCAGCTGGGCCTACGTCGAAGTGGGGGCCGGGCAGGTCGCGGTGCTGCCCCTGGACGATCCCGGCACCCGCTACGAGACCGAGCTCGACGCGGCCTCGCGCATCCTCGGTGACATCGACGACGATGGTCTCGACGATTTCATCGTCATCGACGGCGGGGCGTACGAGGCCTGGCGCGCCGATGGGTCCGGCGGCTTCGAGTTTCTTGCCGCCTCGGCCGAAACCTTTCCGAACGCCTTCACCGGCTTCGCGCCGGCGACCGCGTTTGCGCCACCGGCGATTCTCGCGGCCCAGGACGACAGCGGCGTCGCGGGCCTTCAGCGCATGGGCGACGTGCTCGAAAAGACCTACACGGTCGAGGCCAGCTTGGTGTGGTCGGCACAGGGCGTGCCGCCCTCGGTGGGCGCGGGTCGGTCGATCCTCGTGGCCCGCTACGGCGGCGTACTCATCGATCCGCTCGTTGGGTACGTCGGTTTTCTCGACGGCCAAGAGGGCGGCTGGACCCTACGCGGGCTCGAGCTTCAGGCGGTCGTGACGATCCCACCGCGGGCCTTCGATCTCGACGCCGACGGCGTGCTCGATGCGGTGGCGGCCACATCAGGGTCTTCGCCCACCCTGCGGGGCGCCTGCTCCGAAGGCGCTACGCTCCTGGGCTGCCTCGAGGCGCCGCTCGCCGGTACGCCCGAGGCCCTCGCCGTGGACGACGAGGGGGTCGTCTACGTGGCGACCCAGGACGAGGGCCTTTGGGCCTACCGTCTGAGCGGCTGCCGGTGAGTGCGCCCTCAGGTCAGGTTCTCGACGTACGCGTCCTTGACCAGACCCCGGAGCGACTGCACCTTGCCGCCGGCCTTCTTGGGTGCGATCGGCGAGTTCACGAAGATGCACAGCTCCATGTCGTCGGGCATGAAGTAGACGACGCACTGCTCGAGGCGGCCATCCCCGGGGCCCCAGGCGCCGTTCTTGTTGTACAGGCCACCGGCGGCGGTATCGATGCGCTGGTCGAGGCCCAGCATCATGTCGAGGAACGGTTGGACCTCGGACTGGGGAAGGATCTTGCCGGAGCGGCGGAACGTTCCCATGACGTCGAGCACGTCGTTGACGGACATGCGAAAGCCGGCGCCGCCACAGACGGTCTGCAGGTCGCCGGAGTTCCAGCCCGACGTGGTGCTGTGGCTGTCGTAGGCGAGCGCTTCACCGGCGCTGGGCCGAAAGCCGACCTCCGACACGCCCGAGGGCCCGAACACATGGGTGTTGCAGTACTCGCGAAAGCGAATCGTGCTGCGCACGTCCCAGATGTGGTCGGTCGAGGTGCCGTGGGTGTCGGTCTTTCCAATCCAGCCGTGCATCACCGGGATCAGGATCCGGCACAGCGCGAAGTTGACGTTCTCATAGCCGTATTTGCCGTGGGTGGTCTGCACGCCGCCGGCGACCTCGGCCTTCATCGTGGAAAAGTCGGTCGCCGAACCGGGCACGCGGAAGCCCGCGGTGTGGTTGAGCAGGTGGCGGAACTGGATGTCCTTGACCCTCGCGCCGAGGCTCCAATACTCGGGTAGGTAGTCCCAGATGTGATCGGTGACCTTGCGGTTGGCTCCACGCAGCTTGTGGGCCATCGCCATTGCGGTCATCAGCTTGCTCACGCTGGCCACGTGCATGCGGGTGTCGAGGCTCCAGCCCTGGCTGCCGTTGGCCGAACCCCATAGGCCCGTGTGCATCGGTGTGCCCTTGCGGCGGATCTGCCAGGCGTAGCCGTGAACGTACTCGTGCAGCTTGGCGTGCAGCGCTGGCCCGAAGGTGTCGATGTTCAGGCGGGGATGCAGGCTGATTCTGCGGGTCTTGGCGATCAGATTCACCCGGCGTCGCCGCGCGGGCACGCCCTTGTCCGTTTCGACGCCCACGATGTGCTTGGGTCGAATGACGTGCGCGCGCGCGAGCTGGGCTGTGCGGCGGTCCACCTGCACGGGCCGGGCGGCCTTGGGGCGGGCAGCGGGCATTCGCCCGGTGGGTCTCGCAGCGCGCGAGGCTCGAGGTCCGGCCCAACTGGTCCGGGCCGATGCGAGAATCGCCGCTGCGGGCAGGCCGGCCATGAAGAAGCGTCGTGTGCGTTTCACCGAACAGGTCGATGCACGGCGCTGCCGATGTGACGCCGCTACACGAACAGGCCCAGCACCGCGAAGCCGACCGCTGCCACCGCGCCCCCGGCCAGCGCATAGGGCAGCTGGGTGCGGACGTGCTGGATGTGATCGGTCGCGGCGGCCAGCGAGGCGACGATCGTCGTGTCGCTGATCGGGGAGCAGTGGTCTCCAAAGACGCCGCCGGCGAGCGAGGCGGCGACGAACGGCTCGAGCGGTAGGCCCATGGAGGCTGCCGTCGGCACGGCGATCGGCAGCATGATCGCGAACGTGCCCCAGCTCGAGCCGATCGAGAACGCCACGCCGGACCCCACGGCGAAGACCACCGGGAGCAGGACGAACGTCGGCATCGAGCCGGATGCGAGGTCGGCGAGGTAGTCCCCGGTGCCCAGCTCCTTCGCCAGTCCGCCGAGCGCGAGCGCGAGCACGAGGATGATCGCCAACGGGAGCAGGGCACCGGCACCTTCGAGGCCGCGACGCGTGAGTCGGTCGACACTCAGCGCGCCCTGCCAAAGCAGCATTGCCCACGCGGTCGCGAGCGCGGCGGAGGAAGCCCACAGCACGCTGGTGGATCCGGAGCCGCCCATGATGTCGCCATCGCCGGTGACCCAGAGCGACACGGGCATCGCGACGACCAGCACGGCGATCGGCACCAACATGTTGCGCGCCCGCGGTTCGACCTTCAGCTCGGGGTCGAGCGTCGCCCCGTCGTCGGCGAGCGGCGTCGAGCCCTCAGCGTGCATCGTGCCGTCCGCCACGCGTGCTTCGGCGGCCTTCATCGGTCCAAAGTCCAGACCCCAGAGGATCGTCGCCATCGCCAACGCCACGGCAGCCAGCGCGTAGAAGTTGTAGGGCAGCGACCGGAGAAACACGCCGAGTGCGTCGGGGACCTCGAGTCCCTCGAGCAGGCTCAAGTTGTAGGCACCCCAAGCGTTGAGGGGGATCAGGATGCAGATCGGGGCCGACGTCGAGTCGATGATGTATGCGAGCTTCTCCCGCGAGATCTTGAAGCGGTCGAACAGCGGGCGCGCCACCGTCCCGGCGACCAGCACCGTGATGTTGGATTCGACGAAGATCACCACGCCGAGCGTCCAGGCCAACAGCTGCGCGCGGCGACGCGTGCCGACCCACGCGCGCTGTTCGAGGCGTTCGACGAACCCGGTCACGCCGCCGGAGGCCTCCAGCGTGGTGATCAACGCGCCGACGACGAGCGTGAACAGAACCACGCGTGCGTCCCCGGCGCTTCCGAGCACGGCGACGATCCGCTCGAGCGCGGCACCGAGCCCCGCGAGCGGGTCGAAGCCTTCGACGAACGACGAGCCGAGCCAGATCCCCGCGCCCAGCGACAGGTAGACCTGACGGGTCCCGATCGCCATCGCGATGGCGAGGACCGGCGGCAGCACCGAGATCCACGTCGGGTCGTCCACGAGCCCCACTATACGCACGCGCAACCATGCCCCGGACCGCAAACCTGCTATGACCGCGCTCGTGGGCCGCCTGCGCAGCGCCGAGATCTGGTCCGCGTGGTGGCCCTTGGCGGCGAGCTGGTTGCTCATGGGCCTCGAACAGCCGGCCATCGCGGCCGTGATCGCCCGACTGCCCGATCCCAAGTTCCAGCTTGGCGCCTACGGGAGCGTGGTGTTTCCGATCGCGCTGCTCATCGAGGCCCCGATCATCATGCTGCTCGCGGCATCCACCGAACTCAGCCGCGATCGTGCTCGCTACGCGACCGTCGTCCGCTACACCCGGGTGATGGGCGTCGTGCTCACCGGTGTGCACCTGCTCGTCGCCGCAACCCCGTTGGGTCCGTGGATCATCGGCGCGGCGCTGTCGGTGCCCGCGTCGGTCGCCGAAGCCGCCCGTCCGGGGCTTTGGCTGATGGTGCCGTGGTCGTGGGCGATCGCCGCGCGGCGGACGGGACAGGGGCTGCTCATTCGCCAGGGGAGGAGTCGCCTGGTGGGGATCGGGACCGGGGTTCGACTCGTCGCGTCGTCGTCGGTCTTGGCCATCGGGCTGGCGACCGAGGCCGTATCCGGGGTCGTCATCGGAACCGCTGCGCTCGCCGTGGGCGTCCTGTCCGAAGCCGCCTTCGTCGGTGTCTTCGCCAGGCAGGCCGCCGCCACGCTACCCGAGCGCTCCCAGGGGCCTGCGCTGACGCTGTCCGCGTTCGTCGCGTTCTACGTTCCGCTCGCCCTCACGCCGGTGGTCGCCTTGGTGATCCAGCCCATCGGGACCGCAGCGATCAGCCGAATGCCCGAGATCATCGAGTCTCTCGCCGTCTGGCCGGTGATCGTCGGGCTCGCCTTCGTCGTGCAGAGCGTGGGGCTCGGCTTCAACGAGGTGGTGGTCGCGCTGGTCTCGCGCCCCGGTGGCCGCGCGGCGCTGTGGCGCTTTGCGTGGCGCCTCGCGACGCTCTTGACCGTGCTGTGGCTGGCCTTCGCCCTCTCACCGGTGGCCGCGTGGTGGTTCGGCCACGTCGCCAATCTTCCCTCCGACCTCATGAAGGCGGCGCTCGTGGGGTTGGTGTTCACGGCGCCCCAGCCCGCGATGCGGGTGTTGCAGAGCTGGTACCAGGGCCTCTTGGTCTCCGCTCACCGCACGCGGCCCATCACCGAGGCCGTGGTCGTGTTTGGACTCGGATGCGGCGCGGTGCTCGTCGCCGGGCTGCTGTGGCAGGGGAGCGCGGGGGTCTACGTCGCAGCGCTGGCCTACTCGACCGGGCGGGTCGTGCAGACGGTGTGGCTGTGGTGGCGCTGCCGCACCGCGTTGGCGTAGCGTCCTACGCCGATGCGCGGGGGGGAGGCACCCGCCCATCGGCGCCGAGCAGGTGACGCAGCATCGGGGCCACGATCTCTCGGCGAGCGTCGGCCGCCGCGGCGCTGAGCTCGGCCTGGCTGAGCCGGCCATAGGCGTTCCAGTGCGGGTGGTCCGGGGTCTCTTCGAACGAGGGCGTGGGCAGGTCGGCGAATGCGTGCCGCAGCGCGCCGGCCACCTCGGCCCCGCCGCGCTCGAGCGCCCACTTGACCGTGCGCCACGCCAGGGCGGCGTGCTCCGCCTCGTCGGCGGCGATCCCTGCGAGCAGGTCTTGCGTGTGGTGATCGGTGGCCACCGCGGCGCCACGCTCGGCGACCAGCGCCGCCGTCGTCTCGCCGACGCATCCCTCGAGGAACGCGTCGACGGCGACCTGCACGAGCGTCGGGGAGCGAGGGGTCGCGGCGGGCAGCGGCCCGGGGCCATGGATCGCGGGCGTGAAGCGGCTCGCCATGCCGTAGCAGGCGCGCGCGTGCCGGACCTCGTCTCGGGCTGCTCGGAGCGTGTCGTCGAGCAGGGCAGGCGGGGCGCCCACGGCCATCAGCTCGAGCGCCACCCGGCCGAACGCGGCGACCGATGCATGCTCGGCGGCTGCGTCGGAGAGCCACGCGTCGGCCAGCGCCGCGGCGATCGGAGAGGCGACCGGGCACGCGAGGTCGGCCCAGTCGGTGCGACCAACCGCGGGCGCGGAGAGGACCTGCGTGCCCTCGACGAGCGGGCGCCCCGAGCAGTAGTCGAAGTAGTGGTAGCAGCAGACGTCGTCGTCACCGGCCGCGCGCTTCAGCTCGGTGCCATGCTGATTGAGCGACCCTTGCATCGCGTTCTTGTCGGAGAGCCCGACGTACTTGGCCGGTGACTCCTTGATCGGGCTCGGGTCGTGCGCGCCGATGATGCGCGTCGGGCATCCCAGCTCCATCTTCGGCTCGCCTGCCTTGGGCGCGATCGCGAGTGCCGCCTGCGCGGCGCCGCACCAGTTGCCCGACGGGCACGTCTCCTCCTCGGGGTTGTATCCGTCGATGAAGGGCGGGTCGCCCTCGATCGGCATCATACGCAGCTCGTCGGGGTCGGTCGGCAGCGGAGGGGGCGGCGGCGCCTTGTTGACGCGAGGTCCGACCGGGGGCTTCGACGTCGGTGCCTTCGCCTCGCCCGCGGCGTCCGCCCCAGAGGGGCTCGTCCGCTCGGCGACCTTGGGCTGCTGCGCCGCGGTGGGCCCAGGTGCCGAGTCGTCGCATCCGGGCGCGAGCAGGGGCATGCACGCGAGCAGGCTCAGGCGTTGGAGCAGCGCGGTCGTGTCTCGCATCGGGGCGAAGTTAGCAGGGCTGGGTGGTCTCCGACACGGGGCAAACGCTCGATCGGGTTATCCTCGGAGCGATGGAGCGGGGCAGGGCGACGAAACGAGGTGCTGGTGTGCTCTTGGGCCTTTGGGCCGTGACGGGGTGTCCCAGTGCAGATCCCGGCGTGGGCGCGACCACCAGCGCGACAGCCGGCGTGATGGCATCGACCACGGACGCATCGGGGTCGTCGACGGGGTTCGACACGCTCGCCGATGGCACCGGGGGCGGAACCACCGCGGCTCCGATGGTCGAGGTGCTCTGCGGCGACCTTCCACCCTCGGCCGTGGGCGCCGAGTACGAGCACGCTTTTGCCGTCGAGCCTGAGGCCGGCGCGTGGAACTGGACGGTCGACGGCCTCCCCGAGGGCATGACGGTCTCCCCGCTCAGCGGCGCGTTGTCCGGGGCGCCGCAGGCCGAGGGGTCCTTCGCGCTGACCGTGTCGGTCGACGGCGCGATGGGCCAAGGCGAGGCCGTGTGCACCCTCGAGGTCGGGCCCGCGCTCGGGGCCGATCTGTCGGTGCTCGCGCGCCCCTGCGTGGGGCCCCAGGACAGCCTGCAGGACGTGCTCGTCGGCGGCGACGGCTCCCCGATCACGTGCGAGAGCGTCGCGGGCATGGGCAACGGCAACGGCGCCGCGCCCGATGCCGTCGAGGTCGACCCCGAAAGCTGCGCCATCGAGGGGAGCCCCACCGAGAACGAGTTTGGCACCTGGGTGTGGCTCACGGCGGTCGAGCAGGCCGGGGCGCGCGTCCTGGTGCCGTTTTGCGTCACCCAGGACACGCAGGCCGCCGGCGCCTTCGACATCTCGATGCGCTTCGGCGACGACACCGACGCGCTGCTCGAGCCGCTCACGGGCACGTTCTCCGTGGGGGAGCCGGTCTCCTTCGGTGGCGATGGCGACCCGTCCTTCGAGGTGATCGGCGGCTGCGGTGACGCGTCGTGTTACTACGGGTTCAACTACGCCGTCGGGGCGTCGCCGTTCGGGGGCGAGTGCGGCGAGCGCAACTGCTTCGGCCTGGGCCCCTCGTCGATCCTCAGCGACGCGGACGGCGACCCGATCGGCTTTGCGCACACGATGTTCGCCTACGGGCCCGAGGTGCCGGCCTCGTTCGAGGGGCGGCCCTTCGTGCTGCCGTGGAACCTCACCTACTGCATCGGGCCGTCCGAGGGCGACTGCGACGACGTGCTCGCCAACGCAGGTGGTCGCGTGCACGTCTCGTTGCTGATGACGCCCGAGCTCTGAGGGAGGACGCGGGCCCCAGCTCAGCCGAGCACGGGCAGTCGCGCCCGAGGCTTCTCCAGCTCGCGGCGCGTCTGTCCGCAGCGATGCGGGACGAGGCCGAGCTCGTCGAGCATGGCCAGGTCGTCGTCGACCGTGCGGTTGGCGGTCGTGAGGAAGTCACCGACCATCATGCCCGAGGCGCCGGCGCCGAACATCATCGGCAGCAGCTGGCCCAGGTGGGTGCGACCTGCTGCGATGAAGATGTTCTGCCGGGGCAGGAACAGCCGGAAGGCCGCGATGATGCGCAGCATCTCCATGGGAGCGAGCGGCTCGAGCTGGTCCTGGTTGGGCAGCTTGGTGCCCTCGATGCTGACCAGGAAGTTCAGCGGGACCTCGTCGACGTCGAGCTCGCGCAGCGCTTCGGCCAGCTCGACCCGGTCCGAGGGGGCCTCGCCCATGCCGAAGATGCCGCCCACGCAGGTGCGAAGCCCCTTGGACTTGGCCTTGCGGACCGTGTCCATGCGCTCGTCGTAGGTGTGCGTGCTGACGATCTTCGAGAAGAAGCTGCGGCCGGTCTCGAGGTTGTGGTTGAGCTCGGTGAGGCCCGCGTCGATCATGCGGTCCATGGCTTCGTCGCTGAGGAAGCCCACCGAGGCGTGCGCTTCGGTGTAGCCTGCGTCGCGGACGGCCTTGATGCCCTCGACGACGTGGTCGAGCGCCTTGGTGTCGTGCTCGAGGCCGCGGGTGGCGGTGACCAGCCCGAGCGCGCTGGCGTTGCGGGTGGCCGCACGTTCACTGTGCGACACGATTTCGGGCACGGGCGTGAACTTCTTGGCCTGAACGTGGGTGTCGAAGTGCCGCGACTGGGCGCAGAAACCACAGTCTTCGGGGCAGCCACCCTCCTTGGCGTTGACGATCGAGCACAGGTGCACCTCGTTGCCGAACCTGGCTCGGCGCACGGTGTCGGCGGCGGCCATGAGGGCCCAAACGTCCACCTCGCCACGCAGGTAGGCCAGCATCGTGCCGCTGTCGAGGGCCTCGAGGTCTCCGTCGAGGATGCGTTCGGCGACCTCCATCGGCGTGAGCATGGCCGCGGTCTGCGAGGCCGGCGGGTCGAGAAGTGCGTCGGTCTCGTCGTGCTCGAGCGACATGGGGGGACGTATATCAAGCTTTGTCCAGCGCGGGGTCGCACAGCGGCGCGACGGTGTTATTTTCCCGGCTCCGTGACCTCCACGATCCCCTCCACCCAAGCGCCCGACAAGGACGAGGTGGCTCGCGTCTTCAAGGAGATGCTCCGAATCCGACGATTCGAAGAGCTCGCCTCGCGTGCGTACACCCAGGGCAAGATCAGCGGCTTCTTGCACCTCTACATCGGGCAAGAGGCGATCGCCGTCGCGACGGCCGACTTGATGAAGGACGGCGACCGCGTGGTGACCACCTATCGGGACCACGGCTTCGCGATCTCCCTCGGGTGTGACCCGGGGGCGTGCATGGCCGAGCTGTTCGGCAAGAAGGACGGCCTGGTCGGCGGCGTCGGCGGCTCGATGCACTTCTTCGACAAGGACAAGGGCCTGTGGGGCGGCTACGCCATCGTCGGTGGCCACCTTCCGGTCGCGGCGGGGCACGCCTTCGCCTCGAAGTACCTCAAGGACGACGCGGTCACGCTGTGTTTCCTCGGTGAGGGCGCGATGCACATTGGGGCAACCCATGAGGGCATGCACCTCGCGGGCCTGTGGAAGCTCCCCGTGGTGTTCGTCATCGAGAACAACCAGTACGCGATGGGCACCCCGCTCAAGCGCCAGACGCTGGTCGACGACCTCACCGTGCGCGCGCCCGCCTACCGGATGACGTCGGATCGCTGGGAGGTCAACGACATCTTCGAGACGCGCCGTCGGCTGGCCGAGGCGGTCGAGCGCGCGCGCAAGGATCACCAACCCGCGCTCATCGAGCTGCTCACCTACCGCTTCCGCGGCCACAGCATGTCCGACCCGGCCAAGTACCGGACCAAGGACGAGGTCGAGGGCTGGCGCAAGAAGGACCCGCTGTACCGGGCCGAGCAGCGCCTGCGCGACGACCACGGCTTCGATGACGAGGCCATCGAGTCCATCGACGACGCCGTCGTCGACGAGATGCAGGCCGCCGTCGACTTTGCCGACGCGTCGCCGCAACCCGACCCCGAGCACCGTTTCCGCCACCACCTCGTCGAGGACGTCTAATGCCCATCTTGCAGATCCGAGAAGCACTCCGAGAAGCCATCGACGAGGAGATGGAGCGGGACGACCGCGTCTTCGTCATGGGCGAAGAGGTCGGCTACTACAACGGCGCCTACAAGGTCACCCAAGGCCTGCTCGAGAAGTACGGCGAGCAGCGCGTGGTCGACACGCCGATCGCCGAGGCCGGCTTTGCGGGCGTTGGGGTCGGGGCTGCGATGGCGGGCCTGCGCCCGATCATCGAGTTCATGACCTTCAACTTCTCCGCGGTGGCGTTCGACCAGATCCTCAACAACGCCGCCAAGCTGCGCCACCTCTCGGGCGGCCAGTTCACCATCCCCATGGTGTTTCGCGGACCCAACGCGGCCGCGCACATGCTCAGCTCCACGCACAGTCAGGCGTTCGAGAGCTTCTACTGCGGCTTCCCGGGCGTGAAGGTCGTCTCGGTGGCCACACCCTACGATGCCAAGGGCCTGCTCAAGTCCGCGATTCGCGATGACAACCCGATCATCTTCTTCGAATCCGAGGTGATGTACGGCGTCAAGGGCGAGGTGCCCGAGGGCGAGTACCTCATCCCGATCGGTCAGGCCGACATCAAGCGGCCCGGCTCGCAGGTCACCGTGATCACGTGGGGGCAGGGCGTGCCGATCACGCTCGAGGCCGCCAAGATGGCCGAGGAGTCCGGCATCGACTGCGAGGTCATCGACCTGCTCACGCTGCGTCCGCTCGACCGGGACGCGATTCTCCAGAGCGTGAAGAAGACCAACCGCGCGGTGCTGGCCTACCACGGCTGGCCCTACGGCGGCACGGGGGCCGAGGTCGCCGACCTCATCGCGCGTGAGGCGTTCTACGACCTCGACGCCCCGGTCGAGCGCGTCTGCTACGAAGACATCAACTTCTCCTACGCCGAGAACCTCGAAGAGCTGGCGATTCCCTCGCCCAAGCAGATCTTCGACGCGATCGCGAAGGTCGCCTACCACTCCCTCTGAGCCTGCAAGGACACCTCATGGCAACGATCGTCGAACTTCCCCGCCTCTCCGACACGATGGAGGAGGGCGTCATCGCCAAGTGGCACATCGCCGAGGGTGACAAGGTCAAGCGCGGCCAGGTCATCGCGGACATCGAGACCGACAAGGCCACGATGGAGTACGAGTCCTTCGACGCGGGCACGGTCCTCAAGATCGTCGCGTCCGAGGGCGACACGCATCCGATCGGGACGCCGATCGCCGTGCTGGGCAAGCCGGGTGAAGACTTCGAAGAGGCGCTCGCAGGTGCGGGCGGGGGCTCGAAGGCGAAGGCGGAGCCGGAGCCTCAGGAAGAGCCGGAGTCCACGGAAGAGCCGGAGCCGGAGTCCACGGAAGAGCCCGAGTCCACGCAAGAGCCCGAGCCCGAGCCCGCGGCACCGTCCTCCGACGCCGACGACCGGGTCGCGGCGTCACCACTGGCGCGCCGCCTCGCGCACGAAGCCGGCATCGCGCTGTCCACCATTGAGGGCAGCGGTCCGCATGGTCGCGTGATCAAGGCCGACGTCGACGCCGCCATCGAAGGCGGGGGCGGTGGCGGGACGGGGACGGTCTCCGATGGGGAGCGCACCTTCGTGACGCGCCCGGACACGCCGATGAAGCTCTCGCAGATGCGCAAGACCATCGCGCGTCGCATGGGGGAGTCCAACGCCGAGATCCCGCACTTCTACCTGACGATCGACCTCGACATGGCGGGCGCGGTCGCCATGCGCACGCAGCTCAAGGCGGCGCTGCCCGACGTCAAGATCTCCTACAACGACATGGTGATCCTCGCGGTGGCCAAGGCGCTGCAGAAGCACCCCGAGGTCAACGCCTACTGGGACGGCAAGACGATCGTGCGTCGCGGCGACATCCATGTCGGCATGGCGGTCGCCGTCGACGAAGGCCTCATCGTGCCGCCGGTGCGTCACACCGAGCAGCGCACGCTCTCGGAGGTCGCCGGGATCACGCGCAGCCTCGGCACGCGGGCCCGGGACAAGAAGCTGCCGCCCGATGAGATGACGGGCAGCACGTTCACCGTGTCCAACCTGGGCATGTTCGGCATCGAGCAGTTCCTGGCGGTCATCAACCCGGGCGAGGGCGCCATCCTGGCCGTCGGCGCGATCCGTGACGAGGCCGTCGTCGTCGATGGCGCCCTGCAGCCGGGCAAGCGTATGCGGGTCAACCTCGCCTGCGACCACCGCGTCATGGACGGGGCCGTCGGAGCCCAGTTCCTCGTCACGCTGCGCGGCTACCTCGAGCAGCCGCTGGCGATGCTGGCATGAACATCCTGTGGGCCTACGCCCACCCCAAAGAGGCTGAAGGCCTCGATCTCCCGGCCAGCCTCGAGCTGGGCGTGGGCAAGATCGAGGCCTCGCTCGCGCTGACGCGCCGCCTCTGTGCCGGGCTGCCCGAGGTCGTGGTGAACTTCGGCGTCGCGGGCTGTTTCCCCGGCACGGGCCTCGAGGTCGGCGATGTGTGCCTGGTGAGCCAGGAGTCGCTCGCCGACGAGGGCGTGGTCACCGAGGACGGCTTCGAAGACCTCGTCGCGCTGAAGCTGGCAGCGCGCGCAACCTGGCGCGCGGACGAAGCCTGGACGCGGCGGGTGTCCTCGGTGCTGCAGGGCGTGCCGAGCGTGCGCGGCACCACCGTCTCGACGGTCAGCGGCACCGACGCGCTCGCGAGCGCCTATGCAAAGCGCGTCCGTCCTGCCGTCGAGTCCATGGAGGGCGCCGCCGTGGCCCGCGTGTGCGAGGCGTTCGATGTCCCCTGGGTGCAGGTGCGCAGCATCAGCAATAGGGTGGGGGAGAGACGCGAGGGCGGCTGGGACATTCGGCTGGCGAAGGCCCGGCTGCACGACGCCGTGCGAAGGCTGCAGGCGGGGCTTTGAGTTCCCCTGACGTACGACGCTAGCTTGCGGAGAATCGCGCTGGGCGCTGGGAGAGTCGGGTTCTCAGGCCCGCTGCGCCTCGAGCATCTCGGCCCAGGCCCGCAGGTAGAGCACAACGTCGTTTCGGTCGTTGCGCCGCAGGTGCCGTCGCCCCGGCACGCGCTCGAGGACGCGGGGGTCGCCGAGCCACTCGAGGTCGGTGAGCTCGGAGGGGGTGAAGCCGAAGGCGATCATCTGGGCGGCGACATCCTCGACGGCGTGGCCGGTGATCGGGCAGTAGTCGTTGAGGTGCTCGGACCATTCGCCGTTCACCATCGTGTAGATCTCCCGCTGGGAGCGCTGGGTCACGGTCTGCGCCAGGTGCCCGCAGTTGCACGCGCCCGCGTGGCCCCACTGGTATTCCGCGCCGTCTTGCAGCCGCTTGGCGGTGGTGCGCAGCGCCTCGATCACCTGCCGGTTGAGCTTCGCCATCGCCTCGATCGTAGGGCCTGAGGCCGGCATCGACAACGAACAGCCGCGCCGGCGCCCGCACGCGGCGGCCTCGGGGCGTCGCGGGGGCGCCGCCGGTGGCCCGGGGCGGGCGGCGTGGTACGCAACGTTCGTGCTGCGCCTGGGCTACTCGTCCTGTCCCAACGACACCTTCATGTTTCACGCGCTGGTGCACGGCCTCGTGCCGGACGCGCCGCAGGTCGAGGTCGTGATGGAGGACATCGAGGCGCTCAACCGCCGCGCGCTCGACCCCGGCGCCGACGCGTTGCCGTTGTCGAAGCTCAGCGTGGGCGCGTGGGTGCGTGTCCGGGAGGCCTACACGGTGCTCGACGCGGGCGCGGCGCTCGGGCGCGGATGTGGTCCGCTGGTCGTCGCGCGCGACCCCGCCGCGTTGTCCGACCTCGGCGGCCGCCGCGTCGCGGTCCCCGGGCTCGGAACGTCGGCGTACGCGCTGCTGCGCATGTTCGGCCCCCAGCACGAGCCCGTGCCGATGCGTTTCGACGCGATCATGCCCGCGGTCGAGCGCGGTGAGGTCGACGCCGGGCTCATCATTCACGAAAGCCGCTTCACCTATCGAGAGCACGGCCTGATCCAGGTCGCCGACCTCGGTGAGGTCTGGGAGGCCGACACCGGACTGCCGCTTCCGCTGGGTGTAATCGCGGCGCGCTCGAGCCTCGACGCGGACGTGCGCCAGCGGTTCGAGCGGGCGCTCTGCGCCTCGGTCCGTCACGCGTGGGCGAACCCTGCGGACAGCCGACCATACGTCGAAGCGCACGCCCAAGAGATGGAGCGCAGCGTCTGCGAGCGACACATCGCGCTGTACGTCAACGACTTCTCCGCCTCACTCGGTGAAGAAGGCAAGGCGGCGATCGAGACCTTCGCGCAGCGGTTCGCCGCGCTTTGATCTGCTCGATGCCAGCGCCCAGGGTCTGACCCACCTGTCGTTCGCCGCGACGCACGGGGGGCGGGGCGGCGGCCAGGCCGTAGCGAAGCTAGCGAGCCGATCGAGGAATCGCGCGACCGTCGAGGTCGAGGACCTTCCAGAACTCGGGCCAGTCGGGGATCTCGACTAGCGTGGGCAGGACCTGGTCGTAGTTGTGCGGGTAGGTCCGCTTGATGTAGGCGGCGACGGCCTTGACCGTGGGCGCCTCGACGAAGTGAGGCTCCATGATCGGGTACTCGTAGCGGAACTTCTTGGGGTCTGGGGTCTGAGGCATGGCGCAGCTCAGGTGGTTTCGGGGGCCCACAGGGTCTCGGCGTAGCCGAGGCGGTCGGCGATGGCGCGGCTGAGCACGAAGAAGTAGTCGCTGAGGCGGTTGACGTAGCGCAGCGCGATGTCGCTGACCTGCTCTTCGGCCGCGGCGAGCGTGACGATCTTTCGCTCGGCGCGGCGGCACACCGTTCGGCTGACGTGGCACGCCGCCGCGAGGGCGCCTCCGCCGGGCAGGATGAAGCTCTTCAGCGGCTGTAGCGCGGCGTTCCACCCGTCGATGTTCTTCTCGAGCGTGTCGACGTGTTCGGCACGCAGGCTCAATCGGGGCATCTCGGTCGGCTCGTCCGGCTCGGGGTAGGCGAGCTCGGCTCCGAGGTTGAACAGCTCCTGCTGGATGCGGCCGAGCTGCGCATCGAGCTCGTCCAAGAACACCTCGGCGCCCTCACGCTTGGGCTCGCGCGCGATCTCGACGCGCACCATGCCCACGGTGGCGTTGAGCTCGTCGATGTCGCCGTAGGCTCGAATGCGCAGGTGGTCCTTCGACACCTTCTCGCCGCTGGCGAGCATGGTCTGCCCGCCGTCGCCTGCCTTCGTGTAGACCTTGGAGATGTAGACCATCGGTGCGCGCACCATAGCAACGAAACGCGAAGCGGCTCCCGTGAGGCAGCCACAGCCGGTGGGACGGCCGAAAACGGCGGCTCGGATTCCCATGGCCACCGTGCATCGCGCGGACTACGATGCCCGCGTGAGGGGGCGACAGCGGCAGGCGCCGAGGATGCGTAGCCCGGTTGCCCCGGACGGGCTCGACACCCTCGTCGAGGTCGAGACGCCCGAGCACGTGACCTTCCGGGTCAACGTGGCAGGCCCGTCGCGTCGCGCCGTGGCCTACGTGCTCGACCTACTCATTCGCGGCGGCGTCCTCTTCGTCGTCGCGCTCGTCGCCTCGATGGCCGGGGTCGACGTCGAGTTCGACGGGTGGTCCACGGGCGTATTGTTGCTCGTCGCGTTCGCGCTCGAGTGGGGCTACTACATCCTCTTCGAGAGCCTGTGGAGCGGTCAGACGCCGGGCAAGAGGGCCATGTCGCTGCGTGCGGTCAAGGACGGGGGCGTCCCGCTCACGTTCCTCGACGTCGTGCTCCGCAACCTCTTGCGCGGCGCCGATTGGCTGCCTGCGTTCAACGTCGTCGCCTTGTTCGTGATGGCCTTCGACGAACGCTTCCGCCGACTCGGGGACCTCGTCGCGGGCACGATGGTCATCGCCGAGTCGCGTGCGCATATCGGCACCGCGCTGATGGTCTCGCCGCCGCTCACCGCAGCCGAGCTCGAGACCATCCCAGCCAGCGCGCATCTCTCGGGTGCCGAGATGTCGGCGCTCGAGACGTTCCTGCGCCGACTGGGCACGCTCAGCCCCGCGCGCGAGCTCGAGCTCGCCGACATGGTGGCGCCCATGTTCGCCCGGCGCCTCGGCGTTCGCTACGACGATGGCGTTCGGTTCCTCGCCGCGCTCTTCGTGCGCGCGGGCGGGCAGGTCGCCGCAGCAGGGGGGGGCGCTGCTGCACCTGTCGGTGCACGGAGGCGTGCATGAGCGGTGACCACCCGCTCGGACAAGATGCGTTCGTCGCCCGACGGCGGGCGCGATGGCAGCAGCTCGATCAGATCCTCGCGCAGCGAAAGGCGCTGCACGAGCTCCCTCCCGACCTCATCTCCACGGCGGGCCGGCTCTACCGCACCGTCTGCGCGGACCTCATGCGGGCCCGCGCGGCGGGCTACGGCCGCGACATCGTCGAGCACCTCGACCAGCTCGCGGGGCGGGCACACAACCGCCTCTACCGCGCGTCACCCTACAAGATCAGCCGCCTGTGGGACCTGCTGGCGCGCGGCTTCCCCCGCACGCTGCGCGAGAGCTGGCGCTTCGTCGCGGCCGCCGCGGCGCTGTTCGTCGTTCCCCTGGTCATCGGCCTGCTCGCCACCTGGGCCAATCCCGACCTCGCCGCCGAGGTCGTGCCCCGCGGCCAGCTCGACATGCTGGCGCAGTCGTATGCGCAGGGGTTCTCCGCGGGCCGCAGCGAGAGCGCCGACACGTCGATGGCGGGGTTCTACGTCTACAACAATGTCGGTATCGCCTTCCGAGTGTTCGCGACCGGCATCTTCTTCGGGCTCGGGTCGGCCTTCTACCTCGTCTCCAATGGCGTCATGATCGGGGCCACGCTGGGCTACGTCATCGCGGCCGGAGCGGGTCGAAATATCCTCACCTTCGTGATGGGGCATGGCGCGTTCGAGCTCACCGCGCTGGTGATCTCGGGCGCTGCGGGCATGCGCATGGGCTACGCCCTCGTGCGCACCGAGGGCCGCACCCGGCTGGGCTCACTACGCGAGGAGGGGCCGCCCGTGGCTCGGCTCGCGCTGGGGGCCGCGATCATGCTGGGCATCGCGGCGGTCATCGAGGGGTACTGGTCACCCTCGAGCGTGCCCGACGGGGTCAAGTGGGGCACCGCAGGGGCGCTTTGGGTGCTCGTCATGGCCTACTTCGCGTTCGCGGGTCGCCGCGTCGCTGCTGCGCCGGGAGGCTCGCGGTGAACCTCCAGCAAGCGCGCATCATCCTTCGCCCACGCAAGACCGCCGAGACGTTCGACCTCGGGCTTCGGTGGACCGCCCGTGTCGGGGGGCGGCTGTACCTGAAGCTCTGGGGCGTGCTGCTGCTGCCGGCTACGCTGGTCTGCTTCGGTTTGCGGGCGGTCGCGCAGTGGCCATGGCCATCGGTCTGGCTGCTGGCTTCAGGCCTCGCGATGCTCCTGCAGGGCGCCTTCACCATCGCCGCCAGCCGCCTGATGTTCGAGCCCGAGGTCACCGTCGGTGACGTGCTGACTCAGTGCGTCCGTCGCCTCGGCGCCTATCTGCTCGGCCTGGTCGCCACGCGCGTCGTCGTTGCGCTCGGCCTGCTGGTGGTGCTCGGGTTCCCGTGGACGTGGGCCTACGGCGCGTTCGTGCACGAGGCCGTCCTGCTCGAGGGGCACGGCGGGTTCGCGGGGACCCAGCGCAGCGGCAAGTTCGCCTCGGGTCAGTACTCCGCTGTGCTCTGGTTGGGCGCCGGCCTGCTCGTCGCGCTGGGTCTGTTCGTCGTCGCCGCCGACCAGGTCGGCGGTGTGATGCTCGAGTTCGTGCTGCAGCTCGGGCGGCCCTTTGGGAGCCTGTCCGAGGACGGCGGCTCTGCGGGGGCGCTCTTGGGGTTCTTCGCCGCCGTGCCCTACCTCGCCTCGGTTCGCTTCCTCCACTACATCGACGCCCGCACCCGGCGCGATGGTTGGGATCTGCAGTTCGCCTTTCTCTCGCTCGTGATGGCGGACCGGGCCCCCGGGACACGTGCGCCTCGAAGCGCAGAGAAAGGCCCATGATGCTGCTCCTCGCCGCGGTGCTGTCGCAGGCTCTCGGGGCCGGCCTCTCGCTCGACGCGCCGGGAGATGCTGCGGCGCGTGAGATCCTGTTCCAACCCGAGTACGCATTCTGCAACGACGGCGCCTACCCGCTCACCGAAGCCGAGGCGCGATGGTGTCCGCTGGTCGACACCCATGGCGCCGCGCACTGCCCAGGGCTGGCCACGGCGTGCCAGGGGCCACGTGCCACCCTCGCGGGATCGGGCCGGCTCTCCTCGCGAACCGTAGAAGACGCCGACGCAGGGGCCGTCGACGACGCCCAAGCCGAGTCCCCGGCCGACCAAGACCCCGAAGTCACACGTGACGCCGGCGGCGAGCGACTCTCGGGCGAGGGGCCCCGCCGCGAACGCAAGGACTCGGCCGAGGCGCTCGAGCTTCCGGTGCTCGGCGGCGTCGCGCAGATCCTCTTCTGGGCGATCATCGTCCTCGCCGCCGTCCTCGTGGTCGCGGCGGTGTTCCGCAACGTCGTTCGCGACGACCGCCCCGAGCCCGATGACGCAGCGGACGAGCCCGACGACGCAACGGACGAGGCCGACGACGACGCGCGGGCCGCTGCCATCGTGGCCATGGAGACCGACGTCGATCGTCTGCTGGCGCTCGCTGGGCAGGCAGCCAGAGACGGTGCGTACGGCGAGGCCGTCGACTTTGCCCATGCCGCGCTCCTGCGGCGTCTCGACCATGAGGGCCTGATCCGGCTGCATGCCTCTCGCACAAACGGCGAGTACATCCGCGAGCTGGGATCCAACACGGCGCTGCACCAGCCCGTGCGTGACGCCCTGCGACGTGTCGACCGGGCACAGTTCGGGCCCGAGCCGCCCGGACGCACCGTCTACGAGGACATTCGCGGCCGCGTCACGTCCATCGTCAAGACGGTGGGGCCCATGGCGCTGCTGCTGGCGGCGCTGCTTGGAGCCGGGCTCGCCTGCGACAGCGCGACCCAACCACGCTACCCATGGTCCACGTCGCCCTCGGGCACCGACGCGGTGTTCGAGCTGCTCGAGCGGCAGGGCCTCGCCGCCTCATACCGCTCTGCGCCGCTCACCGATCTCGACGCGGACGAGGCTCGCACCGATCCGCTCATCGTCATGCTCGGGGGAGCGGCGGCCACCGACGCCGAGTGGCAGGCATTGCAAGCGTGGGTTCGCGAGGGCGGGCAGCTCGTGCTCGCCGGATCCGAGCTGCCGCGGTGGGTCCGCGTCACCTACGTTCACGACCCCGAGCCTGACCTCGACGCGCTCGAGTACGAGGCGCCGTTTGCCCTGACGCCGTCGGAGGATGCGGTCGTCGTGCGCGCGGGCGACTGGTCGGGCCCCGGCGCGTCCGGCAACGACTACATCACGGCGTTCGACCTGGGCTTCGGTGGTGTCACCGTGCTCGCCGACGACCACCTCTTCACCAACGCGGCGCTCGCCTTCCCCGGCAACCCGGAGGCGCTCGTGCAGACGGTGGGGTCGTTCGAGCGCTCGGAGGTGGAGTTCGTCGACGCGTGGGCGTCGGTCGGCGCACGAAACCCCGCCGAATCGATTGCCCACACGCACCTGACGGCGGCCATCGTGCAGCTGCTGGTGCTCGTGGTGGCGCTCTACCTGTGGCGGGGCGTGCGGTTCGGTCGCGGTCGCGACCCCGCCGGGCAGTCCCGTCGCGCGTTCGTGCAGCACGCGGTCGCCATGGGTCGCCAGTATGAGAAAGCCAAGGCGGCGACGTTTGCCGCGGGGCTGTTCTCTGCGTGGGTGCTCGAGCGCCTCCGCAACCGCTTCTCGAGCGCCGCCTCGGCGGGCCTGCTCGGCCTCGCACAGGAGGTGGCGCGGGTCAGCGGTCGCGACGAGACCGACGTCATGCGCCTGCTGGTCACCGCCCACGGGGCCATCGAATCACGCCTGTCCCCCGGCGGCACGGGCGAAGACCTCGCGCTGATCCGCGATCTGGGACGCCTCATGAGAGACATTGGAGAGACGACATGATCCCCGCAGAAATCGGTGAGACCTGTGAACGAATCCGCACCGAGGTGGCGCGTGTCCTCCTCGGACAGGACGAAGTGGTCGAGCATGCGCTCGTGGCCATCCTGGCTGGGGGCCACGTCCTCATCGAAGGGGTGCCGGGGCTGGGCAAGACGCTGCTGGTCCGGGTGCTCTCGGTCGTGCTCGGCTGCTCGCACAAGCGGATCCAGTTCACGCCCGACCTGATGCCCAGCGACGTCACGGGCGGCAACGTGTTCAACAGCAAGTCCGAGACGTTCGAGTTCCTCTCGGGCCCGGTGTTCACGCAGCTCCTGCTCGCCGACGAGATCAACCGGGCACCAGCAAAGACGCAGTCGGCGCTGCTCGAGGCGATGCAAGAGGCCTCGGTGACCGTCGACGGCCAGACGCGGCCGCTGCCGCATCCCTTCTTCGTGATGGCGACGCAGAACCCGGTCGAATCCCAGGGAACCTACCCGCTGCCCGAAGCGCAGCTCGATCGCTTCATGCTCAAGATCGGGGTGCGACACCCCTCCACCGCCGTCGAAAAGCAGATCCTCCGCAACCACTTGCAGGGCTTCGACCCCAGCGCGCTTGCGCATGCGCAGCTGCAGCAAGTCGTCGACAGCGAAGGGCTGCTCGCCATGCAGCAGGGTCTGCGAGAGGTGCTCGTCAGTGACGATCTGCTCGACTACATCACCGACATCATCGGACGCACCCGGGCGCATCGGGCGGTGCTGCTCGGCGCGTCACCGCGGGGCTCCATCGCGCTTGCGGCCGCCTCTCGAGCGCGTGCGGCCATGCTCGGCCGGGAGTTCGTCATCCCCGATGACGTCAAGACCTTGGCCCCGGCCGTGTTGCGCCACCGCATCATCCTTCAACCCGACGCGGAGTTCGAGGGCATCTCGCCCGACCTGTGCGTCGAGCAGATCTTGAGCGAAGCTCAGGTCCCCAAGACCGCGGCGTGATCCCCTCGCGCACCCTGGTCCTGCTGCTCATCGCGCCGCTGTGCCTCGGCCTGGCGGTCACGGTCGACGCGTCCATGCTCTGGCCCATGTTGGCGGTGGACGGGGCAATCGTGGCGGCGGCGCTGCTCGACGCGTTCTTGGGGCGCCAGCGGCTGATCCAGGTCACGCGTTCGGTCGAACCGGGGGTGTTCTCGCTCGGTCGGCCCAACGTGGTGCGCCTGGAGGTGCGCTCGCTGGCCAACCGGAGGCTGCGGCTCCGCGTCACCGACGATCTCTTCGAGCACGCCGAGGCGAGCGGTCTCCCGCTGGAGCTCGAGCTGCCCCCGCGCGGTCGCGTCAGCGCCTCCTACAAGGTGGTGCCGCAACGGCGGGGCCAGTACGGCCTCGGCGATCACTGGGTGCGCTACGCCTCGCCGCTGGGTCTTTGGATCCGCCAGCTTCGGATCCCCGGCGAAGACTTGGTGCGCGTCTACCCTGACGTCCAAGCGGTGCGGGCCTACGACCTGCTGGCCAAGCACAACCGCAACGAACAGATGGTCCGCGCCGCGCAGCTGCGGGGCGGCGAGAGCGACTTCGAGTGCCTCCGCGAGTACACGCGGGACGATGAGTTTCGCGCGATCGACTGGCGAGCCACGGCGTCCAAGCGCAGGCTCATCACGCGGCAGTATCAGCTCGAGCGCAACCAAACGGTGGTCTTCGCGCTCGACTGCGGCCGGCTCATGACCGCGGTGACCGACGGCCTGCCCCTGTTCGACCACGCGCTCAACGCCGCTCTCATGCTCGGTCACGTGGCGGTCAAGGCCGGCGACAACGTGGGCCTGTTCACCTTCTCCGACCAGGTCCACAGCTACGTCGCGCCCCGCTGCGGGCCGCAAGTCGCCCGGCGCCTGGTTCAAGCCACGTTCGCCACGCACCCCGAGCTACGCGAGTCCAACGTGCCCGCGGCGTTCGGCAGGGTGGGCGCACAGCTGCGGAAGCGAAGCCTGGTCGTCCTGTTCACCCAGGTCATCGACGAGACCTCCGCGCACGAGCTGCTGCGCACCGTCTCGGGGCTGCAGCCGCGGCACCTGCCGCTGTGCATCCTCTTCCGCGACCCGGACCTCGGCGCCGTCGCTGCGCCGCAGGACGAGCGAGCCGCCTCCTGCTATCAAGCCGCCGCCGCAGCCGAGCTGCTCACTGCCCGCGACAAGCTGATCCGCGCCCTGAGGCGCGCCGGCGCCTTGGTCCTCGACGTCCCGCCCCATCAGCTGACCGCGTCGCTGATCAGTCGGTACCTCGACGTCAAGGTTCGGCACCTGCTGTAGGAGGGGCGGCCTTCGTGGCCGCGAGGATTGCGTCGATGGGGACGCGCTCCTTGTAGGTCTGTTCGAACGAGCGCCATGCGACGGTCCCGTCGGGGGCGAGCACGAAGACGGCCGGCCAGGCGATGTCGTTGGGAGCGTCGTAGAGGCCGAACGCCTTGGTGAGGGCGCGGTCGGTGTCGGAGACGAGGGGGAAGCGCAGGGCGAGCTTCTCGGACAGCGCCTTGCTGTCCTCGAGAGGATCGACGCTGATGGCGACGAGCTCGACGCCGTCAGCGTTGAGTTCGGTGAGTCGGTCTTGCAGCTGACCCAGCTGCGTGCGGCAGTACGGTCACCAGTGGCCGCGGTAGAAGGCGACGATGGTCGGCGCGTCGGCGCGCGACCACGGGCCGGTGGTCGCAGGGAGTCCGGACATCGCTGGCGTGCGCGCGCCCTGGGCGAGGACCTCCATGCCCTCCGGTGGGCTATTGCGGCGGGCCTGCGGGGGCATGGCAGGCTTCTCGGGCGCAGGCTCGGCTTCGGCGGGTGCTTGCGCCGGCGGAGCCGGCTGCGGCTGGGGAGCGTTGGCCTCGCACGCCGCGAGCGCGGCGAGAGGCACGACGATGGGCAGGACGAGGCGCTGCACGCTGCCTCTACGCCCCTGGCCGCGCCGACGTTACGGCCGGCCGAACCAACCCGGCCCAACCAAAGGAAAAGGGCTCCCGCGAGGGAGCCCTTTGGGGTGCGCGGTGACCCGCTCGCCTAGCCGATGGCCTTGGCCATCGTGCTGCCGAGGTCGGAGGGGGTCTCGGCGATGTGCACGCCCGCGTCGCGGAGCGCCTCGAGCTTGGCTTCGGCCGTGCCCTTGCCGCCCGAGATGATGGCGCCGGCGTGACCCATGCGCTTTCCCGGGGGGGCCGTGGTGCCGGCGATGAACCCTGCGACGGGCTTCTTGACGTTGTCCTTGATGAACGCCGCGCCTTCTTCTTCGGCGGTGCCGCCGATTTCACCGATCATGATGATGCCCTCGGTCTCGGGGTCTTCGTTGAACAGCTTCAGGCAGTCGACGAAGTTGGTGCCGTTGACGGGGTCGCCGCCGATTCCGATGGCGGTGGTCTGCCCCAGGCCGATGGTGGTCAGCTGGTGCACGGCCTCGTAGGTGAGGGTGCCCGAGCGCGAGACGACGCCGATCTTGCCAGGCTTGTGAATGTAGCCGGGCATGATGCCGATGCGGCACTGCTCGGGGGTGATGATGCCCGGGCAGTTGGGGCCGATGAGACGCGAGCTGCGGCCTTGCATGTAGCGCTTGGCCTGCACCATGTCGTTCACCGGAATACCCTCGGTGATGCAGATGATGAGCGGGATCTCGGCGTCGGCCGCTTCCATGATCGCGTCGGCCGCGAACGGGGGCGGCACGAAGATCACGGTGGCGTTGGCGCCAGTCCTCTCGACGGCCTCGCCCACCGTGTTGAACACGGGGACGCGGTCATCGAGGACCTTGGTACCGCCTTTGCCGGGCGTGACGCCGCCGACGACCTGCGTGCCGTAGGCGAGCGACTGCTCGGCGTGGAACATCCCGGTCTTGCCGGTGATGCCTTGGACCAGGAGTTTGGTGTTCTTATCGACGAGGACGCTCATTTTGCCAGCTCCACGATCTTCTGGGCGGCGTCGCGGAGCGAGTCGCCGGTGACCACGTTGAGGCCGCTTTCTTGGATCAGCTTCTTGCCTTGCTCGACGTTGGTGCCTTCGAGGCGGACGACGAGCGGCACCTGCAGGCCCACTTCCTTGACGGCCGTGATGACGCCTTCGGCGATGACGTCACACTTCATGATGCCGCCGAAGATGTTGACCAGGATGCCCTTGAGGTTGGGGTCCGCGGTGATGATCTTGAACGCCGCGGTGACCTTCTCGGCCGTGGCGCCACCGCCGACGTCGAGGAAGTTGGCCGGCTCGGCGCCGAAGAACTTCACGATGTCCATCGTGGACATCGCCAGGCCCGCGCCGTTGACCATGCAGCCGATGGTGCCGTCGAGGTTGACGTAGCTGAGGTCGTACTTCTTGGCCTCGAGCTCTGCCGCGTCCTCTTCTTCGGGGTCGCGCAGCTCTTCGATGTCGGGGTGGCGATACAGCGCGTTGTCGTCGAAGCTGCACTTGGCGTCGAGCGCGAGCACCTGGCCGTCACCGGTGATGACCAGCGGGTTGACCTCGAGCATCGCGGAGTCGAGACGCTCGTAGGCGTTCGCGAGCTTGCTGAGGAACTTGCCCATCTGGCGGGCGAGCTTGCCGTCGAGTCCGAGACCGAAGGCGATCTTGCGGGTCTGGAACCCCGTGAGGCCGACGGCGGGGTCGATGGTCTCGCGCAGGATCTTCTCGGGGCTGTGCTCGGCGACCTCTTCGATCTCCATGCCGCCCTCGGTGGACGCCATGATGATGTTGCGGCCCGTGGCGCGGTCGAGGGTGACGGCGACGTAGAGCTCGGACTTGATGTCCATGCCCTGCTCGACGAGCACGCGACCGACCTTCTTGCCCTCTTCACCCGTTTGAATGGTGACGAGGGTGCTGCCGATCATCTTGCCCGCGACGTCCTTGGCCGTGGCTGCCCCCTTGACGACTTTGACGCCGCCGAGGTCGGGATGCTCCTTGAAGCGGCCCTTGCCGCGACCACCTGCGTGGATCTGCGACTTGACGACGACGACCTCGTTGCCGGTTTCCTTGATGAGCTCGGCGGCTGCGGCCTCTGCCTCTTCGGCCGTGAACGCGACCTTCGACGAGGGCACGGGCACGCCTTCGGCCCGCAGCAGCGCCTTGGCTTGATATTCGTGAATCTTCATTGGGTTCCTCGAGCGGGCGGTTCTAGTAGGGGAGAAGCTTCACGACGTCTTTGACGGCGTTCGCGGAGACCTCGAGCATCTGCTTCTCTTTGTCACCGAGCTTCATCTCGATGATCTTCTCCACGCCACCCTTGCCGATGACGGCCGGGACGCCGATGTAGAGGTCGGAGTAGCCGTACTCGCCCTTGAGGAAGGCCGCCGTGGGAAGCACGCGCTTCTTGTCGCGGACGATCGATTCGACCATGGCGACGACCGATGCGGACGGTGCGTAGTAGCCCGAGTAGCCGAGCAGGCCGACGATCTCGCCGCCGCCCTTGCGGGTGCGCTGGATGATCGCTTCGATCTTCTCCTCGGGGAGGAGCTCGGGCAGGGGAATGCCGCCGATGGAGGTGTGGGATGGCAGCGGCACCATGGTGTCGCCGTGGCCGCCGAGGACCATGCCGTGGATGTCTTCGACGGACACACCGAGCGCTTCGGAGATGAAGTACTTGTAGCGGGCGGTGTCGAGGACGCCGGCCATGCCCATGACGCGGTTGGCCGGGAAGCCCGACTCGTGCAGCATCACGTGGCACATGGCGTCGAGCGGGTTGCTGACGCAGATGAGGATGGAGTCGGGCGACTTCTCGACGATCTGCTTGGTGACAGACCCGACGATCTTGCGGTTGGTCTCGACGAGCTCGTCGCGGCTGGTGAACTTGCCCGTGGCGGGGTCCTTCTTCCGGGGAACGCCCGCGGTGATCACCACCACGTCCGAGCCTGCGGTCGCGTCGTAGTCGTTGGTTCCGACCAGGTTCGAGTCGAAGCCCATGACGGGCGAGCTCTCGGCGAGGTCGAGCGCCTTGCCCTGAGGGAAGCCCTCTTTGATGTCGACCAGGACGACGTCGCCCAGCTCTTTTTGAACGGCCCAGTGAGCAGCAGTCGCGCCCACGTTGCCAGCTCCGACGATGGTGATCTTGTTCCTTCGCGGCATGGATGTTCTCCGGGGTTGTGCGCGCGTTCTAACACGGGGCTCCCAGTCCGTGGAGCCCCGACAGACCCCGATTTGGGCCCGCTCAGCCGCCCGCCGTGAGGAGGCCCAGCTGGATCAGGTACAGCGCGCCTGCGACTCTGACCACCCGGGTCAGCGACACCGCGAAGAACGTGCCAAAGCGCATGTG
Organism: bacterium; assembly: GCA_024742475.1. Classification (GTDB taxonomy): domain Bacteria; phylum Myxococcota_A; class Polyangia; order Nannocystales; family Nannocystaceae; genus CAJXVA01. Next base: position 277,306 of record JANSYI010000003.1, read on the forward strand.
TACGGCTCCGGCCGCCCAGGCCGACAGCGAGTAGGGAAGGGGGGTCAGCGCGGCCACGGCCACGACCCATACGCCGTAGCGCCGGATCAGGCGCTCGAGCGCGCGACCCCGACCGGTCATGAAGCGTGAGACCCACCGCGCGGTCCGGAGCCGCCGACCGATGAGATAACCCACGCAGCCGCCGGTGATGCTGCCCAGCGTGCCCCAGGCGACGACCTCCCAGAACGGAACGCCGCCCTCGATGCCGAACCATCCGAAGGCGTCGTTGGGGATGGGGACCGTAAAGGCGTCGGGGATGAGGTAGCCGATCGCGATGCCCGGTCCGCCGAGTAGGCCCACGAACGCCGCGCTGAGCTCCTGCAGCGGGTCGCGGAAGAACGCGCCAACCGCCGCGGCGACCGCGACCAGTCCCACGATGAAGAGCACGGTCGCCCCGAGGATGCGGCCGGGGGCGAGCATCTCGGCGTCGCTCGCCACCGCGTCCGGCGTCGCCGTCGCTGCCTCGTCCTCGCCTGCCAACCCCGTGCGCCCCGGGAGGATCTAGCGCCGGGGAGGACCCCCGTCTACCCCTGCTGTTCGCGGCCTGCTACGGTCCGCTTCGCGTGGCCCGCAAACTCATCGCTGCTTGGGGCGTTCTGGGCGTCATCGCGCTGCTCTCGCGCGCCGTCATCCGCCTCGCGCCGCTGGCGGTCGAGGCGATGGGCAGCGGTCTCTCAGCGCTGCAGTGGGGAATCCTGGTGGTGTGGGTCGCGTTCATGGCGCACGCGGAGGGGTACCGTGGGTTCCACAGCAAGCTCTCGCCGCGCGTCGTCTCGCGCGGCGCATACCTTCTGCACGGCCGCCTGACGTGGGCACGCGTGGTGTTCGCACCCTTGTTCTGCACGCGATTGTTCGGCGCGTCGAAGAAGGGCATGTGGACCAGCCGCATCGTCCTCGGAGGGATCTTCTGCCTGATCGTGGTCGTCCGAAACCTGCCGCAGCCCTGGCGGGGCATCATCGACGCGGGGGTCGTGGTCGGGCTGGGGATCGGGGTGACGAGCATCGTCTACTACACGGTGCGTGCGCTGGCTGGGACGCCCTCACCGGCCGACCCGGACCTGCCCCCCGACGAGACACCCGCGCAGGCCCCTACCGCGGGGTGAGCCGCGGGGGGAGTCGCGGAGGCTCGGTTCAGGATGCGCGCTCGCGGGGGCGCTCGTTGTGTCCGTCCAGGGCGGCCTTGACCTCATCCTGCAGGGTTTGGCCGCCTTCGATGCCGAAGTCGAGCGTGCGGATGGGGAACGGGATGCTCAGACCGGCCTCGTCGAACGCCTTCTTGATCGCCTTGATCGCCTCGGACTTGCCGCGCAGGTAGCTGCCCGGGTCCGCACCGTAGGGGACCCAAAAACGCACCTCGAGGTCGATCGAGCTGCCACCGAAGCCCTGGAAGAAGACCTGCACGGGTTTCTCGGACGCGCAGTCGTCGAGCGTGGAGACGGCGTCCATTGCGGTCTGCTCGGCGAGGTCGAGGTCGTCGGCGTACGAGACGCCCACGGGGACGTCGATGCGCCGAAACTGGGCCTCGGAGTTGTTCGTGAGCGACTCGGCGAAGATCTTGCGGTTGGGGATCAGCACCAACTCCCCGGTGAACTTGCGCAGCGAAGTCGCCCGAAGCCCGACGTGCTCGACGGTGCCGACGAACGAGTTCGTGGCGATGGTGTCGCCGACCGCGAAGGGCTGCTTGACCGACATGATGACGCCCGCCATGAAGTTTGCGGCGATGTCTTGGAACGCGAAGCCCAGCGCGAGGCCGACGACTCCGACCCCGGCGAGTGCGGTCGCGACCGCCTTGTCGAGGGCGAGCGCGTTGAGGGCGAGGACCAGTCCCAAGACGATCAGGGCCAGCCTCGTCACGCTGGTGATGAGCTCGCGCAGCTGCGGAGAGAGGTCCGTCCGCTTCAGCCCGCGGCATGCCCAACGGGCGACGGCCTTCGAGAGCATGACCGAGAGCACGACGATGACGAGCGCGACGCCGAGGTTGGGCAGCATCTCGAGCGCCGTTGCTCCCCAGCTCTGCAGCTTGTCCCAGATCGCAGAGACGGGTTCGGACAGGACGGCTTCAGGGGCCTCGGGGGCGTAGCGCATACGCCTCGCACTAAGCAGGACCCGTGCCACTCACCGGGGAGGCGCCTCCCAGGCACTTGTCGCCTGCAGACGGCGCTCAGCGCGAGCACCAGCGCACGACCGAGCGCTCGCGCACGGCTTGGCCGGCCGCAGCGAGGGGCCTCTGCGAAAGGCCCCTGCGAAGACAAACGAACCAGGCGCCGAAAGGCGCCCGTTTGGGGTGAAGCGAAGGGCGGCTTGGCCGGCCGCAGCGAGGGGCCTTTGCGAAAGGCCCCTGTATAGTTAAAACCGCCAGCCGACCATCGCGGTGATGTCGAAGGTGTGCGCGCCGTAGTCGTCGCGGTTGTCGTCGTCGTCTTCGGGGACGAAGAGCCAGCTGCCACCGAGCTCTCCGCCCAGGAACAGCCCGCGCCAGACTGTCGCCTGCACGCCTGCACCGAGGCCGAGGTTGAACCCGACGTCGGTGCCGTCGCTTTGAAAGCCGGCGACCGGGCTCTCGATGGAGGAGTCGTACGCGATGATTCCGACGCCCGGCGCAATCCGGCCGTAGACGAAGGCGTCGTCGAACAACGCGCCGAGGCGCACCTCGGGGACCACGCGAAAGACGTTGACGGAGAAGTCGCAGTCGACGAGGTCGTTGCAGGCATCGATCGCGTCGTCGATGTCGTCGTCGAGGTTGACCGGCATGTGCTGGAACCCGAGTCCAAGCCCGACCCCCAAGCGCCCGCCACCGGGGTTGAGCAGCATTCCGCCGCCGAGGCCCCACTGATAGCTCGGATCGGCGAAGTCTTCGACGTCCTCATCGCCCAGGGGAACGGCGATGATGCCGGGGGACAGGTAGATGTAGCCCTCACGGTCGGCCGCGTGCGCCTCGGAGGGCGCGAGCGCGCAGGCACCCGCACAGACGGCGAGAGAGAAGCCCCAGGAGACGACGCGGCGGATCATGGTCATGGCGACAGGCTGCCGAAGGTTTGAGGCCTCGCAACCGTGCGCCCCGCGATTTTCGAAGGCGCGCTCTCACACGGTGGCTCGGGCGCGCCTTCGGCACGAACGGCGAGCCGAGCGTCCTCGACCGCCTCGAGGATCGCCCGCGCCCGCGGCAGCAGACGTGCGCCGGCAGGGAGCAGCTTCATGCCGCGCGGACATCGTTCGAACAGTGGCGCACCGAGCTCGTCCTCGAGGCTTCGAATGCGGCGCGTCAACGGAGGTTGCGAGACGTGCAGTCGTTGTGCGGCCCTGCCGACGTGGGCTTCTTCGGCGACGGCGACGAACGACTCGAGCTGCACGAGCGACATCCCCAGAGGATACCGCGAACCCTCGGCGCGACCCGATACCGAATCGGTATTGGACGCGCTGCGCCCTCGCGCGTCAATACGAGCGCATGAGCATCACCGTGCACGACGCGACCGAGGTGGAGGCCATCGTGCGCGCGGGGGCGGTCGCCGCCGCGACCCTGCAGGCCGTGTGCACACGCGTGCGGGCGGGCATCTGCACCGCGGACATCGACGCGTGGGTCCGAGAGGACACGGCCGCCCGAGGGGCAACACCGAGCCAGCTGGGCTACCAAGGCTTCCCCGCCGCCGTATGTACGAGCGTGGGGTCGGTCGTGTGCCATGGCATCCCGTCGAAGGCCACCGTGCTCCGAGACGGCGACCTGATCAACGTCGACGTCACGAGCTGCTTCGAGGGCTTTCACGGCGACACGTCCCGCACCCTGCTCATCGGGACGGTCGACGCGGACACGCGCCGGGTCACCGAGGCGGCCCGGGCCGCGATGTGGGCGGGCATCGAGGCGGTGCGGCCTGGCGCGCGTCTGGGCGACGTCGGTGCGGAGATCGAGGCTTGCGCGACCGCGTTCGGCTGCAGCGTCGTCCGCGAGTTCGGCGGCCACGGCATTGGCGCGCGCATGCACATGCCTCCGCACGTCGAGCACACCGGCCGACCGGGCAGGGGGCCACGCCTCCGTCCGGGCATGGCCTTCACGATCGAGCCCATGCTCACCCTGCACCCCGTCGGCCTCGAGCTCGACGAGGACGGCTGGACGTGCCGCACCGCCGACGGCAGCCCGAGCGCGCAGTTCGAGCACACGATCGTCGTCACCGAAGCGGGAGCGCTGGTCACCACGCTCGCCGAGGGCGCGTAGCCGACCGTGGGGACGGCGGCTAGCGCGGTCGGTGGTCGGTGCCCTCGCCCGCGGTGATGAACAAGGCCGTGGCCGAGCCCTGCACGTCGGCCGTGTGCCAGACGCCCGGCGGGTTGATCGCGTACTCGCCGGCCCGCAACGTGATGCGCTCGACCTTGCCGTCGGCCTCATCGCCGATCTGCTGGATCAACGTCAACTCGCCCGCCGTGCACACGACGACCTCGGCTCCGTGGGGATGAACCTCCCACGCGGTCCACGGCGCGTCGAACGTGTGCAGCGCCACGAGCCGGCCCTCGACGCCGTCGTCTCCGTGCCGGGCCCCGTACCCCGCGTACCAGGCCATCTCCCCGGTGAACTCGGGTTGCGTCACCGCAGAGCCCCCGCGTCCCAAGTGGATCGGATGCTGTTCGAGCTTCGTCGTCATCCAGACAGCCTACCGCCGCGGAGTTGTTCTCGGCCACGCTCTTGCGAGGGGCCGGCCGGGCTCGAGGACGTCGGGCTTCGCCACAGCTCCTCCCGCGCCCGCTCAGGGCTCGACGAGCGCGACCGCGCTGCGCTCGTCGCAGCCGTTCGACAGGTCGATCGCGTGGGCCACGATGCGCCACGGCCCCTCGCTGCCCGGCTCGGTGACGAGCTCGAAGATGGACTCGTCACACGGCGGCGTCTTGATGGTGCCGCACAGGCGGGGGTTGCCGGGCTCGTCGTGGTCGAGGTCACCGACCATGGCCGAGTCGAGAATGGGACCGTCAGCGGTCGAGAATAGCAGCCGCGTCGCGGACTCATCGATCGCGTAGAGGTCTCGCATCTCCAGGACGATGACCTCGTTCCAGCCGTCGCTGTCGACGTCTCCGAAGTCGGCGTCGACCTTGAACGGGCCCGACGCGTCGAGCGGCTCGGTCTGCCACCCTCCGTCCCAGTAGATCCGTGAGGGGAGTCCAAGGGCGACGACGAAGCTCGGTCGCGACTCGTCACCGAACGCTCCGAACCCCATGGCGTCGAAGAAGGACACCTCCGGAAACGTCGTCGTCGACCAGGACCCGTCGTAGTCGAAGAGGACGGGCACAGCCTCTGATGTGCCCGTCAAGACCTCGCTTCGTCCGTCGAGGTCGATATCTCCGGCGACCACCCGTTCGGTATCCACGGCGGTGGATGACAACCCCTGCGTCCATGCGTCCCCCTCCTGCGTGTACACAGTGAGGAAGTCGTGCCCCCCAACGACGACGTCGTTGTGTCCGTCGCCGTCGAAGTCGGCGATCGCGACGTCTTGCAAGCGCGGGTGGGGGATGACGTCGACGGCAGATTCGTGCCATGCGTCGTCGAAGAAGTCGTAGGCCAGGATCAGACCGGGCACCGGCGGATCTTCCGGGTCCGCGACGTATTGTTCGAGCACGAGCACGATCTCCGGTTCCTCGTCGCCGTCGATGTCGCCGACGGCCACCCCCTCGGCGTGCCGGCCCCCATCGCTCGGATCGTCCGACTCGGCGCCGTACGGGCCGCCGACCTCCTCGACCACCCACGCGTCGTCGAACGGGTCGTAGTGAACGATGGACAGATACCCTTTGCCGCTGACGATCTCCTCGAGCCCGTCGCCATCCACGTCGTTGATGGTGAGGCTCTCGCTCCCCAGCAGCTCCACCGTGTCCACGACGATCGCCGGACCGTCCTCGTCGACCTCGAGGATGCGGACAGCGTCCTGCAGCGTTTCACGCTGGGTCAGGGCCACCTCGCGGTCACGCTCGAGCAGGCGAACGGCAATCGACGGCGTAAGGCCTGGGCCTTCATCGGTGGGCAGCCGCTGACCATCGTCGCCGCCCACGACGCGATGAAGCGCGAGGTGCATGGGGCCGCACGGGCCCTCCTTGCACGTCGTCTCGAGCACGGCCGTCCGATCGCCAACCAGACTGAGCGTGACGTCGTGGGCGCATGCGTCGGTGGGTTCCAAGCCGCCTGAACTCGATCCGTCGCCACTCTCGGACGTGCCGGGGGCCGTGGTCGTGGTGTCGGAGGTGCCCGGTGCGCCGGTCGAACCCGACGTCGTGGACGCACCGGTCGAACCGGAGTCACTCGAGGACTCCGCGGCGGTGCTCGACCCCTGCGCGCCGGATGTCGTGTCGCCGGCGGGCCCCGGGGTCGCCGATCCTCCGCAGGCGACCATCGAGCACGGCACGAGCCCAACGAGGAGTGCGACTCGAGCTGCGCGAACCGTGGCTACGGAGGCGATCATCATGGGTGGTCGTCCCGGTGGGCCGCCTTTCGTTCCCACGTTCTGGACCATGGGCGGTCCCCTGAGCAAAGCACGCCGAACGCCGCGGGGTCGAACGTCCCCGCGATCGGCTCGTGGGCCTTGCCTCCGCTACCCCTCGTCGAGCACGAGCAGCGACCAGGCGAACATGCCCCCGCAGCCGACGCCGTCGAGGTCGTCGCGGTCTGACGGTGGAGCATCGATCGCCGCCTGCAGGGTCTCGGCTCCGAATACGGCGCTGCAGTAGCGGAGGTTCCCGTCGCCGTCGATGTCCCAGTCATAGCGGGCGAAGGTGCCGGCACCATCGTCGCCTGCGACCCACCGCGCCTGGTCGTCGACCTCCTCGTAGGTGAGCACGGACATGCCGAAGTCTCCGCCGAAGTCGATGGTCCAGGTATCGCCCGTGACGATATGGGTCTGAAAGTCCTTTTTCCCCGGTCCGTACGTCTCGATGTACGTGCCCGCGACGTCGGAGATCCCGTCCAGCGCAGCTCCGGTACTCGAGCCGCCGCTCTCCTCGCCCGAAGACGAGCCGAGCCCAGTGCTGCCGTCGCCCTCTGTGGTGGTCGAGGCGTCGGTGGTCGACTCGCCGGTGGTCGACGCGTCCGAGGTCGAGCCTGGGTCGGTGCTCGAGGAGTCCGCGCCCGTCGTGGCGGTCACCGCGCCCGTCGAGCCGTCGGTGCCGGCGTTGCCTTCGTCGCCCCCGTCGTCGCAGGAAAAGAGGAACAGGGAAGACAGAGCGAGCGGCAGCGCCGCGATACGTTGAAACATGACTGTGGTCCTTCTCGCTCCGTCCTTCGCGGAGCGTCGGGGTTTTGGCCAAGGCAGGTATCGGGCTTGCGAGCACACCGCTCACACACCGTTGCGGGACAGCCGCGGAGTCTCACCGCGTTCCCTCTTGCGCCGCCGCATGGCGGACCTTCGACGCCGGCCTCGTACCCGAATGGCGGGACAGGTGTCAACCACGCCTGGCCTCCAGCGGTGAATTTGAAAACGGATACCTCTCGATCTGCTGATGGGGGACGCTATACTCGCGCAGCGCGCCTCTCATTGATGGATTCTGCGTTTGTTGATTTTGAAGTTGACTTTCAAAATGAATCCGGCAAAGTCCGCCACGGTTCTCTCCTTCACGGACAGCACGCCATGATTCGCAACCGCTACCTTCTGACCTGCTTGATTCCTGCCGCTCTGACCTTCGCCGCCTGTGGTGACGACGGGTCCGAGACCGGCGCTTCGGGTGAAACCGAGGCGACGACCGCTGACACCGAGTCGGGGGCCGATCCCACCGGTGAGACCGACCCCGGTGAGACCGATCCTTCGGGCGAAACCGACCCCGATACGACCGACACCGACACCGACACGGACGGTGAGACGGAGGGCGACACCGACGGTGGTGAGCTCGTCGTTCCCGACACCTACGAGTTCGAGAGTCGCTTCGAGGAGGGCGTCAGCAGCGTGGCCTACGGCGGCCAGACGTTCCGCCAGGTGCTCATCTCTTCGCTGAAGTCGGAGATGGGGCTCATCCAGACCGAGATCGATCGCGGCACAATCTTCGAAGAAGGTCAGGTCGCGGCGCGGCTGAGCTTCTACGTCGACTTCGACGGGGAGACCTCCAGCGAGGTCCCCCACCTCGTCGCGACGACCCCGGCGCCGCTTCAGACCGTGTTCGGCGACCTGGGCAGCGGCTCCAACCTGGTCGACAAGATCGCCGGCAACGACGCTGACCCTCAGCACCAAGACTGGTCCAGCGACATGATCGGCTGGGACGCGTCCGACAACCCCGAGGACCTCGTCCGCGACTGGATCGAGGCATGCGATGCGCTCGCGGTGGCCTACTCGAGCGGCGACATCCCCGTCGACCCCGATGGCGTGCAGATCGCCACGTGGTTCGTATCGGCCGAAGGTTTGGACTACCAGCAGCTTCTGCAGAAATTCCTGCTCGGCGCCGTCAACTACAGCCAGGGCACCGACGACTACCTCGATGACGCGTCGGACAACGGCATCAACTCCGACAACACGATGCCCGACGATGGCGCGCCGTACACCTCGCTCGAGCACCAGTGGGACGAAGGCTTCGGGTACTGGGGCGCGTCTCGCAACTACCTCGAGTACGAGGACGGCGAGATCGCGACCTCGGAGGGACGTCCGGAGTTCGTCGACGGCTACAACGACGCCAACGGAGACGACGCGATCGACCTTCAGTCCGAGATCAACTTCGCAGCGTCGGTCAACGCCGGCAAGCGTGACGTCGGCGCGGCTGCGTTGGGCGCCCCCACGGACTACACCGCGCAGACCATGCAGGCGTTCCTCACGGGGCGGGCGATCATCACCCATGCCGATGGCGCGCTCTCCGACGAGGACTTTGCGATGTTGCAGGAGCAGCGGGACATCGCCGTCGACGGGTGGGAGCGGTCCCTCGCAGCGACCGCGATTCACTACTTCAACGACACGATCAAGGACACCCTCGCCGACGAGTACAGCTTCGCGGATCACACGAAGCACTGGGGCGAGCTCAAGGGGTTCTTGCTGGCGCTGCAGTTCAACCCTCGCGCGCAGGTCAGCGACGAAGACCTGCAGACGATCCACGAGATGGTCGGCACCGCGCCGCTCTTCCCCACCGACAGCGGCGTGGCGCAGTACATCGCCGACCTCGTGGCAGCCCGGAACATGCTGGCCGAGGCCTACGCGTTCGACGACGCCCTGATCGGCGACGACTTTGGTGAAAACGGCTGGTAAGCCGCTCCTTCTTCGCGAGCCCGCCCCGCGCGCGCGGGGCGGGCTTTTCGCGTCTGTAGGGGTGCGCAGCCCCACGTTGACGTTTCGCCCGGGCCGGGTAGCCTCCCGCACACTGCGCCGAAGGTTCTGATAATCATGTTCATCCGAATGACTCGTCGTCACTTGCATCTCGCGCTCGTCGCCGCTGCCGCGGTCGTTTGGGCTTGCGACGACCCCGGCTCCGGCTCCGGCTCCGCGGACGGGACGGCCACCGGTTCGACCGGGGGCATGTCCGAGGGCGGCACCGACTCGTCCGAGCCCACCGCAGAGGGGACCGACTCGACGTCGAGTCCGTCGGTCACCGCGGAGGACGTGTTGGAGAGCTTGGCCGACAACGTGTTCGCGCCGCTTCATGCCGAGGCGTCATCGGCCGCCGACGTGCTCGTCACGGCCGCCACGGCGCACGCGGACGCGGTCTCGTCCGGCGGCGACGTCGAGGGCACGTTCGCCGACTTCGAGGTCGCCTACACCGACGCGATGCTCGCTTGGCAGCGCGCCGAACTCCTTCAACTCGGACCGGCCGCTGGCTCCGCGGGCGTGGCGGGCGAGTTCCTGCGCGACGAGGTCTACTCCTGGCCTTCGGTCAACACCTGTCGCATCGACCAGGAGCTCGTGGCGGGCGAGTTTGGGGCGGCTGACTTCACCGACACACGGCTGGTCAACGTCTATGGCTTCGACGCGCTCGAGTATCTCCTCTTCCGCGACAGCCCCGAGAACACCTGCCCGCCGCAGCTCCCGATCAACGGGGAGGGGCAGTGGGCGGCGCTCGGCGAGACCGAGGTCGAGGTTCGCCGGGCCGACTACGCCGTCACCGTGGCGACGTCGATCGCCGCGGTGGCCGACACCTTGGAGGCGACGTGGGCCGAGGGCGGCACCTGGCACGGCTACCTGACCGACCCCGCCGCGGGGCCGCTGCAGTCCACGCAGGTGGCCATGGACGAGGTTCTTCGCGCGATGTTCTACGTCGACAAGATCCTCAAGGACGTCAAGATCGCCCAGCCCGCGGGGATCAAGGACTGCGCCTCGGACGTCTGCCTCGATCGCGTCGAGTCGCCGTGGGCAGGCCTGTCCAAGGAGCAGGCTGTGGCCAACCTCGAAGGCTTCGCGCAGCTGCTGTGGGCCGGGCCTTCGGCAGACGAGGGGGTCGGATTCGACGACCTGCTCTCTGCGGTGGGTGAAGACGCGCTGGCCAACGAGATGGTCGCCGATACGCAGGCCGCCATCGAGGCGCTCGGGGGCGTCGAGGGCAGCTTCGTCGAGGCGCTCTCGGCCGACGCGGCGGCGCTGGACGCCTCGCACGCCGCGGTGGTCGAACTCACCGATGACCTCAAGGGCGACTTTCCGACCGTCCTGATGCTCAACATCCCCACCGAGGCTGCGGGTGACGCGGACTGAGCAGCTTGTGCAGCGGGTGCTCGCGCTCGCAGCCGATGTGCTGGACCTCGTGCGCGGGCTCTTGCTCGATCCGCGAGAGCGCACCTTCGTCGTCGCGCTGCTGTTCTCGGCCGTCGTCGTCCTCGTGCTGGCGTGGCGCCGCGGAGCCACGGGCGTTCGCGCCCGGCAGTTCTGGAACCCCTCCGCGCGGGTGGACTACGGGCTGATCCTCTCCAAGCCGCTCGTCCTCGCCCTGTTCACGCTGCCCAGCGTGCTGACGACGTTCGGCGTCGCGATGGCGACCATTCGGCTACTGAAGACCCAAGACGCGTGGGTTGGCCCGATGGGGGCGCTCGCGGGTACGGTGCCGACGGTCGCGGTCACGCTCGTGTACACCGCGGTGCTCTTCGTCGCCTGGGACTTCAGCCGGTTCGGGCTGCACTGGGCCATGCACCGCTCTTCGCTGCTTTGGCAATTCCACCAGGTTCACCACTCGGCGACGTCGCTGACGCCCTTCACCCTCTACCGCGTGCATCCCATCGAGAGCCTGCTCTACCGCGCCCGCGGGATCATCGTGACGGGGCTGCTGACGGGGCTGTTCTCCTACGCGTTCGGGCCGCGGACGGTCGAGCTGCAGCTGTGGGGCGTCAACGCGATCGGCTTGCTCTTCAGCGTGGTCTCGGGAAACTTGCGGCACAGTCACGTTCGATGGAGCTTCGGTCCGCGGGTGGAGCGATGGCTCATCTCGCCCGCCCAGCACCAGCTTCATCACGGGCGCCACGCGGCGGCCAGCGCCTCGAACTACGGGACGTGGCTTGCGATCTGGGACCGCCTCGCGGGCTCGCTACGGTCCGCGTCTGCCGACATCCCCGACTTTGGGCTCGCGCCCGAGCACAGCAACCACCGCTATGACTCGGTGCTCTCGGCGCTCTTCGACCCCGTCTTCGCCTCCTTTGGCGTTCTCGCGACCCGGCTCGGGCTGCGACGCGAGCCCCACGCGGCTCGCGTGACGACCTCCTCGCAAGGCCAGGGCACGATGCCCGTCCCCTGCGCGTTCGATCGCACGGCGATCGCTTCTCCCGACCCCAGCTGAGACTTCCATGGACGCAGATTCGATCGGTGCACTCCTTCAACAAGCGGGCTGGACGATGGCCCCCCTGTACGCTTGCTCGGTGCTGGCAATCCTCGTCGGCGTCCGCAAGGCGCTCGATCTGCGGGCGGCACGTCTCAAGGACGACGCGTGGGTGCAGCCGGTGCTCAACGCCCTCAACGAGGGCGCGGCGATGCGGGCGGTCGAGCTCGCGCGCAAGAGTGGCCACCCCGCCGGGCGCGTCGCGGCGACGCTGATCGAGGCGCTCGAGCACAACCCCGGCCAGGCCGAGGCCGAGACGCAGCGCGTCGGCATGGAAGAGGTCGCAATGCTCGAGCGAAACCAGCGTCCGCTCGCGTTGATCGCCGAGGTCGCGCCGCTGCTCGGTCTGCTGGGGACGGTCGTTGGCATGGTCGAGCTCTTTCAAGGCATCTCGGCACAGCAGGCCTCGGGCAGCATGATCATGTCGGCCCTCTCGGGGGGCATCTGGAAGGCGCTGCTCACCACCGCCGCGGGCCTGACGATCGCCGTGCCCACGCTGGCGGCGCACGCCTACTTCTCGAGCCGCATCGACCGCTTTCGCGTGCAGCTGACGTCCATCGTGCAGCGGGTGCGGTACGCCGCCTCGCTCGGCACGCCGGAGGACGCCGCGTGAGCGCGCTCGACTTCACCCGGCGGGAGCCCGTCCGCCCGCGGGTGAACCTCTCGGCGCTCATCGACGTCGCGTTCATTCTCGTCATCTTCATCGTCCTCACCGCGACGTACCGGGAGGACCGCGACATGGACGTCTCGCTTCCGGAGGCCAGCCGCGTGCCTCAGCACGAAGCCAAGGGCCTCAACGTCCTCGTGCGGGCGGATGGCACGGTCGAGATCGAAGGCCAGGTCTACGCCTCCGACGCCGTGTTCGAGATCCTGCAGGGGCTCCGTGCGAAGCATGACTCCGTGGTGCTGCTCGCCGACCGCCAGGCTGCGGTCGAGGCCGCCGTGGCGGTGCTCGCCGATGCGCGTGCGGCCGGCTTCTCTTCGGCCTCCATCGCCACGAAGGAGAAACGCGCCCCTTGACGCTTCGGCGCCACGCGTTGCCGCTGACGATCGTCGTCCTGGCCCACGCCGGGGTCGCGGCGTTGCCCGTGGTCATGGACGAGCCGCAGCCCCGCGAGCGCACCGTGGTGCGGATCGACTTCGCGCAGCCGGAGCCCGAGCCAGAACCGGAGCCAGAACCGGAGCCAGAACCGGAGGAGCCGGAGCCAGAACCGGAGCCGGAGCCGACCTCGGAACCCCCGCCGCGTCCTCGGACGCCGCCGCGGCCACGGCCCACGCCGCGTGCCGATCCCGTGCCCGAGCCGGCCGTGCCCGACCCGAGCGCCGCACCGATGCCCGAGCCTCCCCCTCCGCAGGCGCCCGCCGCCGAGCCGCCCCCGCCGCGGCCGGAGGCGCCCGAACCCGAGCCTCGACCGGTGCCCGTGCCCAAGCCCGCAGCGGGCAAAGCCGACATGCGCGGCTACGGTCGGAACATCGCGCGGGCCATGCACGGGCACCAGCGCTACCCGCCCTCGGCCCGCCGCCTGGGGCTCCAGGGCAAGGGCGCGGTGAAGGTCCGCATCGACCGCAAGGGTCGACTGGTCGGCCAGCCCACCGTGCACACCTCCACCGGTCACGACGTGCTCGATCAGGAGGCGCTCGCGATGGTGAAACGCGCGGCCCCCTTCGCCGCGCCACCGAGCGCGTTCGACAAGGACGTCGCCACCTTGCTCATTCCCGTCCGTTTCAAGCTGAAGAAGTGATGCCGTCCTTGCTCCGTTCCGTCCTTGCGGCGTGTGCCTTGGCCACGCTCGCGTGTTCCGCCACGCCCTCCAACCCGGCGAAGCCTCCGGTCGACCCTCTCCCCGAACCGATCCTCGACGCCGCGCCAGCCGATGATGCGCGGGGTGGTCGTCTCTATGATCGGTGGACCGCCGAGGCGGATGTGAACGTCGAGGGCGCGCAGCGTCTCAAGAACCTGTACGGCTGGGACATGCGGGGCACCGAGGGCATCTACGGGCCGGCCTACCAGAACAAGTCCGGGGTCTCGACGCGCAACCTCTTGGCCGCCCCGCAGTCCGAGGCCGATCTCGTCGCGTGGCTCTCGGCAGGGGACGACGAGCTGCCCGCGCTCGGTGAGCACCTGGGCGAGGCGGATCTGCGCGACCTCGCGGCGTTCATCGCCAAGATGCAGCGCGGCGACCTCCCCGGACCCGACGCGTTCTTCTCGCTCTCGGCCGACGCGCCCAAGCACTACGTGCTCGTCGAGGGGGCCGAGCCGGCCGCTGGCAAGGCGCTGTACGCCGACGCGTGCGAGCACTGCCACGGCGCCGACGGAGCACAGATCCAGATCGACGCGACGCTCAGCCTCGGCGCGTTCATGCGGACCAAGGCGTACGAGGGCTGGTTCAAGGTCCTCAACGGGCATCCCGGCTCGACGATGGGGCGCGAGATCGCCTTCGACTCCGCCGACGAGGCGGCACGCCAGACCTTGGGCATTCTCGCGGCGCTGTGTGACCGCGACGCGTTTCCTCCGCTGCCGGGGCAACCCGACGTGCCCGACGGCGACCCGCGCTGCGGCGCCTACCTGAAGTAGCAACGCCGCGGTACCCTGGTCGCGGCATGTCCGAGCGGCCGGAGTCTGGATCCTGGGCTGGCCTCGCTTGGGTGGGCGTGGTCGCGGTGGCAAGCGCGGTCGCGGCCGCCACCGTGCCGTCGTGGCTGCTGGGCGTGGCGGAGAAGGAGGGGCCGGTCGAAGCCGCCAGCGCGGTGGTCCTGCTGGCGGCGGCGCTGGGGTGGGGTGTCGTACGCACCCGCGAGGGCAGGGGCGCGGCCTGGGTTGCAGCCGCGTGCGCCGTGGTGTTGGCGGAAGAGCTCGACTGGGGCGCCCAGCTCGGGCTGCCCTGGTTCGCCGAGTCGTTCGGCGTGCACAACCTGCACAACGGCTTGGGGGGCGCGAGCTATCTGCTCTTCGCGCTGCCGTGGGTCGCGCTGTTCGGCGCAGCGCTGTGGGGCAGAGCGAGACCGCGGTGGCTGCCCCCTCGTCCGGACGGGTACGCGTTCGCAGCCGTGGCCGCGGTGGCTGCGGTGTCGCTTGCGTTGCCCACGGCGTGGGAGCAGGCACTCGACGAGCTGTCCGAGCTGCTGCTCTATGTGCTGCTCGCCGTGGGCGGGCTGCGACGGTCTCGCGCCGAGGCGTCCGGTCGCTTACGCGCGTAGCTCGAACGCGACGAGGCACCGGGCCCCTCGCGCGCCTTCGCCCGTGCGATAGACGGGCCGAATCTTGGTCTTGCCGCTCTGGAGGGCGCCCGAGAGCAGCGCGACCTCGGCGGCGTCGAGCTTCTGCGCGGGGCAGGTCGACCCTCCCCAGAAGTACACGTCGCGGCGGCCGTCGGGCGTGCGAATGCCCAGGCTGCCGTGGAAGGAGGCGTATTTGTCCGAGCCCTGGGTGTTGATCGTCAGGCTGACGATCTTGCCGACCTTGCCGTCTTCGTCGGCGAGGGCGGACTGAACGGGCGCGAGGGTGGTGACCGCGAGGGCGGCGATGGCGGCGAAGGAGGTCAGTGAGCGGATCATGGTCTGGCCTGGCGAATGCGGTCGGCTGAATCGACGGACGCGGCCCCAGGGGGCGGGATTCAGTCGCCGTCGGCCTCAAGCGTGCACCAATCCGCACTGCGGGTCTCGCGCTGGGCCTTGGAGGGGACAGGGCTGCGGGTCCGGTTTTTTTTCCCCACGGTGGCCCGTTGCTAGCCTTTGCACGGACATGGTTTGTGCGTCGATCCGCTTCGTGACGTTTGCACTTGGTCTGGGCCTCCTGGGCGCCGGCTGCTCGCACGCGTCTGCGCGCAAAGGGCCGTCGTCGGTCGAACCGGGAGAGGACCGCACCGCGGAGCTCCGCCGCGAGAACGCCTCGCTGCGCCGCCGGGTGCAAATGCTCGAAGATCGCATGCTGCGGGTGGAGCGGGAGACGCTCAGCCCGGGAGACCCTGTGCGCCAGATGGCCGAGGCGCCGCAGGTGCCCGCCTACGAGGTGCAACCGGAGACCGCGGCGGCCGGCCCGAGCCAGGCCCAGCCCTCCGAGGACGCGGGTTACTCGCTCGGCGAGGTGCAGCCCGCCGAATACCAGGACGAGGCGCTGTGGCATGACCCTGCGGGCCTCGCGGTGACCGCCACCGAAGAGCCTGCGCAGACGTCCGGCTCGGGGGGCGGCCGCTATCGGCTCGTCGGCGACGAGCTCGTGCAGATGACGCGGCCCAACGCGCCCAAGGTCGCCGACAAGCCGACGCGCGGCCGCAAGGGACGCAGCGAAAAGGCCCAGTACGAGAGCGCGATGGCGCTGCTCCGCCAAGGAGAGCACGACGCGGCCGCGAGCGCGTTCGGTGACTTCGTCGCCGCGCACCCCCGCTCGAGCCTCGCCGACAACGCCCTGTATTGGCAGGGCGAGGCGTACTACGACAAGGGGCACTACGCCGACGCGCTGGCCACCTTCACCGCCGTCATCGAGCAGTACGCCGGCGGCAACAAGGCGTCGGATGCCCTGCTGAAGGTGGGGCTCTGCTACGCCAAGCTTGGCGACGTCGACAACGCCCGTGACGTCCTCAACCGTCTCATCGACGCCTATCCCGGCGCGTCCGCCAGCGACGTGGCCAGGGTCAAGCTCGCCGAACTCGCCGCCTGAATCGGAGCGCACCCATGACCGTCTCGCCTCGCATCATCTTCGTGTTCGCGCTCACCCCCGGACTCCTGCTCGTCGGCCCGACCGCGGCGCTGGCCGTGCAGCCCGCCGCGCAGCCTTCTCCGACCGGCGACGGCAGCCCTGCCGGCAACGCTGCGGGCAACGCCTCTGGCGGCGTGCAGGTCTCCCCGGCGATCCGCGCCGCGTTCGGCCAGCCACCGGCGGGGGCCGAGTTCGATCCGAACACCTCGGCAGACCCTGGCGCTCGCGGCCGGTCGACCACGACGACCGCCGACCAGTCCTACGGCTCCACGGCGACCACCGTCGCACCCGATGGAAGCCTGCTCAACGGCTTGCAGGTGTACGATCCCAACCTCACGCCTCGCGATCCGGGCTACGCCGACAACGCGCCCGACTATCACATCGTGCAGCGCGGAGACACGCTGTGGGACATCTCGGGCTACTACCTGGTCGACCCGTACGCCTGGCCGAAGCTCTGGTCGTGGAACGAGCACGTGACCAACGCCCACTGGATCTTCCCCGGCGACCGAATCCGCCTCTACGACCCGCTGCAGGGGCGGCGCCGGAGCAAGAGCCCGAAGATCGAGTATCGGCGCACGGCGCTCCCGCGGGGCCGCGGAGAGGGGACCTACCTGCTCAACCAGGTCGCCTTCGTCAACGCGGCCGACTTCGACACATCGATGGCCGTCAACGGGGGTGGAGACGCGAAGGTCATGATGGCCACGCTCGACACCGTCTACATGGACTACGACAACGGCAACCCGCCGATCCCCGGCGAGCGTCTCGTCGTCTATTCGCCCACCCGCGAGGTCCGCGACCCCGAAGGCAAGGAGGTCATCGGGTATGTCGTACAGATCATGGGCGAGGTCGAGGTCGACTCGGTCGCGCGCAAGGCAGCGGAGGGCACGGTGACCAAGGCGATCAACCCGATCGAACGTGGCTATCGTGTCGGACCCCTGCGTCGGGTCTTCCGCCGCATTCAGACCAAGGAGGCCAACGCCTCGGCGACCGGCCTCATCGCCGCGACGCTCACCGGCACCGGGCCCACCAACATCGAGATGCGAAAGTCGCGGCGGGCTCGCGCGCCCGAGACGCTCGCGGGTGACCAGCAGTTCGTCGTCGTCGACATCGGATCCAATCGCGGCGTCGAGGTGGGCAACGTGCTTCGGGTCGTCCGCAAGGGCGACGCCTATACGCCCAAGCGCATCTACAACATCCCCTACGAAGAGGGGTGGCCGCGACGCGTCGTGGGTGCGCTCCTCGCCGTCGAGGTGCAGGAGAACATGACGCTGGCCGCGGTCGTGTTTGCGCGCCGCGAGCTTCAAGCGGGTGACCACGTCGAGCTTCAGGGCGAGGGCACCGCCGGTGCACCGCGCACGACCCCCTCGACCACCGCGCCCGCGCGGACCAACGGCGGACCTCTGCCTGCGGGCGAGGCGACCTACCCGGTCGAGGGCGGCGCGACCTACAAGGTCGACGGCGCCGCACCCCAGGTCAGCACCGAGTCGAAGGCCGACGGGACCTCCGCCAAGGGCGGCTTCAAGATCGGGAAGTAGCCTCGCGGCGGGTGGCGAGCGTCTTCGGACGCCCCTGGGGGCTGAGCAGGAGCTCGCGAAGGGCTGCGGCCGCGGGTGGCAGCCGCGAGACGCCCATGTGGACCAGCGCCAGCGGGCGCCGCAGCGGCGTCTTGGGGTGGGGGATGCGGACGAGTTGGCCTTGGTCGAGGTCTCGTTCGACCGCGTGGCGGCTCACCAGCGCCACGCCGATGCAGGCCCGGACGTTGCCCTTGACCGCGGCGATCGAGCCCAGCTCCATCACGACGTCGGCATCGGGGAACAGGCCATCGAGCAGTGAGCGCGAGGTGCTGCGCTGCCCGAACGTGACGAACCGTGCCCGCTCGAGGCGCGTCTGAAGCTCGAAGTCGGGGGCGCGGACCAAGATGAGCTCGTCGGTGTACCAAGGCTCGCCTTCGTCGGCCGTGATGACGGCGATGTCGATGTCCCCTGCGTACAGGCTCTCGCGCGCCTCGTCGGTGGACGCCTCGCGCAGCAGGAAGCGGATGCCGGGGTGAGCCTCGCGGTATTGGGCGAGGATCGAGGGCAGTAGGTACGTGCACGCGGTCGCGCCTGCGGCGAGCCGAACCTCTCCGTCGCGCAGGCCTTCGACTTCGGCCACTGCACGCGTCCCTGCCTCGACCGCTGCGAGTGCAGCCTTGGCGTGCGGCAGGAGAGCCTCGCCCGCGGCGGTCATGCTCGCGCCGCGGCGGCCGCGGTCGAGCACCCGCGCGCCCATCTGCGCCTCGAGTCGGGTGATCGCAGCCGAGAGCGCAGGCTGCGTCAGGTGGAGACGCTGCGCCGCGCGTCGGTAGGTCCCAGCCTCGACGATGGCGACGAAGTATCGAAGCTCATCATGCATAAGTGATGCTTATCGTATTGGAAAAATGATTCGATTGGCGCGTTCGTTCGATCGGGCCCATAAACGGGGTCGTGGAGCTGCTCTCCCTCGCTGCCGTGCTCACGGCGACGTCCCTCGGCATCGCTGCGGGGGCGCTGACGTCCTCGGCGGGGTTCGGTGGAGGGCTCGTGATCACGCTCGGCCTCTCGCTGGTCCTGGGCCCCGCGCCAGCGCTCGCCGTCGGCGCTCCGGCGCTGATGCTGGGCCACACGCACAGGGCGATCAAGATGCGGCGCAGCGCCGACGGTAAGGCCGCAAAGGCCCTGTGCCTGGGCGCCGTGCCCGGGTCGATCCTCGGCGCCATGACCCTCGTGGCGCTGCCTCCATCAGCGATCTGGTGGATCTTGTTGTCCGCCACGATGTTGGGCGTTGCGGAGTTTTCCGGCCGGATCCCACGGAACCTGGGACGTCGCATGCTCGCGCCCGGTGGCGCCGCAGTGGGCTGGCTCGCGGCGGCCGCGGGCGTGGGCGGTCTCCTGCTGCCGGCGGTCATGCTCGGGGCGGGCCTGTCGGGCGCGACGTTCGTGGCCACCGCGGCCATGGCGTCGATGGCCGTGTCCGCCGTGCGCATCGTGATGTATGGGACCTCCGGCCTCATCGACGGCCCCACGCTTGCGCTCTCGGTCGGCGCTGGGGCAGGCGTGCTGCTGGGCAACGCGCTCGGGCTGCGAATCCTCCGGGTCATGACCGCGCGTCGGCAGCGGATCGTCGCGGGGGTCGTGCTCGCCCTTTGTGTCGGCGCGTCGGCCTATGGGGCCCTGACCGCCGCGTAGTCTGCAACAGCGGGCGGCGGCGGTCGACGTTGGCAGCATGTTGGAGTTCTCCGTCGTCTCTCCGGGCGCGCTCGGCGTCCGCTGGCCTCGACCCCTGTACCTCGCGGGCAGGATCCCCGCGGTGCGCCGCGTCGCGGTCATCGGGAGCCGGGCCTCGAGGCGGAGGTTCATGGCCTGCGTCCCGGCCATCGTCGAAGCGCTGGCAGACGCGGGCATGGCCCTCGTCTCGGGTGGGGCGGTGGGCATCGACGCGTGTGGCCATCGTGCGGCCTTGCGCTTGGGCGTCCCTCAGGTTGCGGTCCTCCCCGGGCCGCCCGACAAGCTCTATCCCCTCGACCACGTCCCGTTGTTTCGCGACATCGTGCAGGCCGGGGGCGCGGTGATCTGCCCGTGCGCGCCCGGGGCGGGGCTTCGTCGCGGCATGTTTGCCAGCCGCAATCAGATCATCGTGCAGCTCGCGGTGCGCGTGGTCGCGGTCGAGGCGGCGGCGCGTTCGGGGACGCAGGGGACGCTCGGACAGGCGCTGCGGGGCGACGTGCCGACCAGCGGGGTCGTGGGCAGCCCTGGGGTCGCGTGGGCGCTGCAGCGAGGCGCGACGTCGCTGGGCCCTCCCGAGCCCCGAGGCGTCCGCGAGCGGCTCGCAACGCTGCTGCGAGGCGGTGATGGGCTCGAGGTCTGGCCACCCACCTTGCGCAGTCTCCAGGAGATCCTCGATCGGCAGGCGTGGGCGAGCGTGGACGACTTCGCCGACCCGCTCCTTGGGGCGGTCACGCTCGCCGAAGCCGAGGCGGGCGGCTGGATCACCGAGGCGGGTCCAGGCCGCTACGTTCGCGCGCGTTGAGGCGCGCTCACCCGTCGAGCTGGGCGAGGAACTGATCCACGTCGGGGTCGTCGGGCCCTTCGTGTTTCGCCTTGCGCGCCCACAGCACCGCTCGCTGTCGGTCGCCTCGGTGCAGGGCAATTTGGGCCTGCCGCAAGAACGCCTGGGGCCGCGAGATCGGGCATTCACCCTCCAGCACGGTGATGGTGCGCAGCACTCGGACCGCGATGTCCCACTCCTCGAGGACCTCGGCGAGGTCGGCCAGCTCGGCAGCGACCTCGCCATTTTGCTTGTCGGCGTTGAACGCCGACTGCAGCAGTTCGAGCTGCTTGGCCGTGTCGCCTTGGCTTCCTGCCACCCGGGCCAGCCGCTGAAACAGCATCGCCGCATCCGCGCCGCGCGGCGTTCGGAGCGAGTCGGCCGCTGCGCGCAGGATCTCTCCGGCGGTGTCGAGGGCGCCTTGGGCAAGGTGCGCGTCGGCCAGCGTGATCGATGCGCGAATGTCTCCGGGCGCGAGCTCGAGGACCTCGGCCAGCACGCGGGTGGCCGACTCTGCGTCTGCGTCTTCGAGGTACAGCGTCGCGACCCGCCGCAGCAGCTCCACGCGCGTGTCCTCGTCTTGGGTCTCCGATGCCTCGAGGTAGAGGATCTTGCCCAGCTCCTTGTGGGCGCCGGTCTCCTCGTAGATCGACCGCAGCGCGTCGCGGATCTGCGGGTTCTCGGGCTGCTTTCGGCGGGCGTGCTCGAGCCCGGGGCGGGCTTCTCCGGGCGCGCCCATGCGGGTGCATGCGTCGGCGAGCCTGAGCGCCGCGTCGGCTTGTGCTTCACCGGACTCCACGGCGACCAGCCGCGCGCTGAGCTTCGCAACGTGAGCCCAGTCTTCGCCCCCGACGGCGAGGTCTCGCAGCATCCGGAGCGCCTCGGCGTCCTTGCGGTTGCCCTCGACCCACGCGCCCAGGAGCGCTTGGGCGTGGTCCACGTCGCCGTGCGCGGGCGAGAGGGCCCCGATGCGCAGCGTCGCGTTGCGCTCCACCTCGGCGTCGCCCGCCTGCGCGGCGCTGTGGCGGAGCGACTCGAGGGCGTCGACGAGCGCGGGTCCCAACCCCTCGGCGTCGGCCGGGTAGGCGTGCTCGAGGTCGAGCACCGCGCCGGCCCAGTCGCCGAGCTGGCGCCGCAGATCGGCGCGGGTGCAGATCAGCTGATGGGTGAGCGAGAGGTCCAGGTCGTCGCGTTCGAGCAGCTCACAGATCAGGCCGTGAGCCTCGGCGGTCTGGCCGGAGGCGGCGAGGGTGCCAGCGAGGTCCATCGCCAGCCCGGGGTCGTCAGGGTTGGCCTCTCGCGCTCGCGCGAGCAGCTCGCTCCCACCGTCGGCGTCCATGAGCAGCTCGCGGTGAATCGACGCCGCGCGTCGGAAGAGCTGAGCCTTCGCTGCGCTGTCGTCCGTGCCCTCGGCGGTCTTGATGATCAGCTCGGCGAGCCCGCGGTAGTCACCGGCGGCCTCGTAGCTCTGCTCGAGCTCGGTGCGAACGCCATCGTGTCCCGGGGCGCGGGCGTAGCCCTCGGCCAGTGCGTCCAGCTTGCCTTGTGTATCGCCCAGCGCTTCCGCGCTGCGGGCGAGCTGCAGGGCCGTCTGCGCCGCCTCGTCGCCCTGTTGGGTGGCGAGGAGCTGGCGCAGGACGGCGACGCGGGCGCTCGCGTGTTCGTCCCCATCGCCCAGGGTCGCCGCGACCTCCTGAAGAAGCGAGGCGTCTTCGGGCGCCCATTCGAGGGCAGAGCGCAGCGTCTCGACCGCGTCTTCTGAGTCGCCGTGCTCTCGCTGGTGGCCGGACAGGGCGCGGGCTGCTGCGACCACCTCTGCCGGCTCACCTCCCCCCTGCGCTGCGAGCAGTCGCTGGCGCAGGAGATCGATGACGTCCGCGTGACGGTCTGCCCTGACGAGCGCGTCGAGGAGCAGCTGGCCTGCCTCGGCGTGCCGGGGATCCTCCATTAGGAGGTTTCGGAGCGCATCGATCGCGTCGTCGAGGCGTCCCTCGGAGAGCAGCGACTGCGCGAGCTCGAGGCGCAGGCCGAGCCGTTCGTCGGCGTCGGTGAGAGAGTCGACGGTGTCCTCGACCAAGCGGGTCAGCCGATCGAGGTCGCCCAACTCCCGATACAACCCCGCAAGCGGACGCCAGACGTCGGACGACATGCTGTCGCGCACGTGCAGCGCCTCGTAGACCGACACGGCGAACGTGACGTCACCGCGCTCGCGGCCCTCGTGGGCGATCGACTCTGCGAGAGGCCGAACGGTCGCGAGCTCGGCGTCGGCCTCGATGGCCTCGCAGACCCACTTCACCGCGCCGGCGATGTCTCCTGCGGCTTGGCGGCGCGTCGCGAGACCGAGTAGAGCCCAGCTGGCGCGCCCGACACCCTCCAGCGTTCCCGAGGCCACGTCGACGGCCTTGAGCATGAGCTCCTCGGCGCGATCGGAGTCGCCGAGCCGCTCGGCGAGCTCGACCGCCTCCTGCACGCTCTCCGGCTCGGCGCTGCCGTGGCTCGCCACGCGTTCGAGCGCGTCGAGCAGTGTGCGGTCGTCCCCGGTGCTGCGAGCGACGCGTTCGTACAGCGAGAGCAGCGCCTCGGGGGTGTCCTCGGATGCCGTCGCACGCGCGAGGATGCGGCACGCGCGTTCGGGCCTCGAGGTCATGTCGAGCGCGTCTTCGAGCGCGCGAAGCCCCTCGTCGGTGTCTCCGGAGGCCAGGTGTACCTCGGCCATCCGGTACAGGGCGTCGGCACGGGTCTCGGTGGCGTCTTCGCCGAGCTCGGCGAGCTTCTCGAGGTAGGCCATCTGCTCGGCCGTGTCTCCGCGGGCGCCCGCGATGCGAGCCGCCGCTCGCCAGACGTCCACCTCGCGGACCCCGAGCTCCTCGGCCGTCTTGAGCAGGGCGGAGGCCCCGTCGGCGTCGCCGCGGTCCACCTGCGTCGCCTCGGCGAGCCGCAGCAGCAGCTCGCATCGGACGTAGACGTCGGTGGGGCGCCGGGCCTTCTCGAGCAGCGTCTCGGTCGCGGCGATGTAGGCCTCGGGGTCGCCGGTCGCGATGGCGAGGCCGCGCGCCTTTTCGTGGTTGTGTGGGTCGCCGGGGGCCGCCTTGAGGGCCTGCAGACGTGACTTCAACGCGGCCTCGGGATCGTCGAGGTGTTCGGCTTGAAGGTCGGCGAGCTCCCCCAGGACGAGGGCGCGGGCACGCGGGGTGTCGGCGGCGTTGAGGCGAGCCTCGATGACACGCTGCAGCAGCGCGTGCTCCCCTTGCTCGCGAAGTCTCGCGGCGAAGTGCAGCCCTTCGGCGGGGCGCTCTGCGAGGGCCTCCATGGCCGATTCGATGAGCTCTTGGGCTTGGTCCTCATCATCGCGAGCGCGCGCGATCCGGCTGAGCTCGTAGAGGACCTCCGCCGCACCGATGCGTCCGTCACCCGCCGAGCGGGGACCGATGTCTTCGTCCGCGGCGCGCCGGCGCGCCTGCAGCAGCAAGGTTCGGTATGCCCGTTCCGCCCGGTCGTGCTGCTCTGCATCGCGGGCCGCCTCGGCCAGGGTCTGCAGGATGGCCGGGTTGTTGGCGTCCATGCCCGAGGCGAGCTCGAGCTGGTCGGTGGCGGTGGCCGTGTCGCCTTGTGCCTGCGCGACCCGAGCCAGCTCCAGGTGCGCCGCGGCGCGCTGGGGCGATCGGCGCCGACCGAATCCGTCGACGAGCGTCTCGAGCAGAGCGCGGGCGTCGTCGAGGCGGCCGGCGGCGCGCAAGCTCGCGGCGAGTCGTGCTTGCAGGTCTCGGTCGGGGTTGTCTGCGGCGTGGGCGACCGCGTGCGCGCGCTCGAGGATCTCGACCGCGTCGGCGGGGGCGGCCAGACGCTCGTGGTAGAGGTCCGACGCTTCACGGGCATATCCCAGCAGCGTGTCGTGGTCGGAGATGTGGGCCGAGGCGACGGTGAGGGTGCGGGCCAGGGGCTCCCACTGCTCGCGTGCCCGGTAGAGCTTGATCAATAGCTTGCGCACCTCGGCGTTGTCGGGGGCGTCGTCGAAGGCAGACTGCAGCGTCTTGCAGGCGTCCGCTTCGGCGCCGGCGGCGACCTCTGCCCGCGCCAGGCGAAGCATCAACGGCACCAGGTTCGCGGCCTCGGTGTACTCGATGCGGCGCCGCAGCACGGCGGCGGCCTCGGCGGGTTGGTCTTGCTGCAGATGGAGGCGAGCGAGCTGGTCGAGGGCCTCGACCGTCGGCGCGAGCTCGACGACGTGGCCCAGCGCCTCGATGGCGCGCGCGTTGTCTGCAAACGACTCCTGCACGAGGCGGGCGAGGTCGCTCCAGAGCTTGGCCGCGGCCTCGGCCTGTCCGAGCCCCTCGAGGGTGTGGGCCTGGGTCTCCAGCACGCTCGCCAGCGCGTCAGCCTGGCCGCGGCCGAGCAGAACCTCGGTGAGCGCGGCGATCGTTGGGGGGTGGCCGGGTTGCTCTGCGAGGTTGGCCTGCAGGCTCTGCTCGCGTCCGCTCTTGGCCTCCACCTCCCCGACGATCTGCGAGAGCCGGAGCCGAAGCTCGAGCTTGCGCGCTGGGTCGGTGGTGAGGTCGAGCTCGCGCTGTCGGAGCTGGAGCACGGCGAGGGTGCGGTGCTCCTCTTCACACAGCTGCGCGGTCTCGCGGACCAGCTCGAGGTCCTCACGGGTGTCGAGGACGCGCTGGAGCAGAGCGATCGCCTGCGGGCGGTCACCGTGATCCTTGCACAGCCGCGCCGCCCTCAGGCGGAGCTGCGCTACCGCGTCGGCGCCCAACGGCATCTGCGTCGCGGCGACCAACGCCTTGATCGCGTCCTCGTGACGACCCGCCGCAGCGTCGATCGCCACCAGGGCTTCGAGCGCCCACGTGACGACGGCGTCGGGCTGACGCTCGCCGAGAACCGGCTCGGCGGCGGCGAGCAGCCGAGCCGCCTTGCGATACAGACGAGCGAGCAGCTGCCGGCGGAAGTTCGGGGCGGCGTCGGCCGCCTGGGCGACCTCGGCCGCCTCGGTGAGCGGGTCGAGATCTCGGTCCGAGAGGGCGTCGATCTCGAGGAGTGTGCCGCACAGGGGAGGCTCGTCCCCCTGTGCTGCTTCGGGGACCTGTCGCTGCAGGTCGGCGAGGAACTCGAGGGTGGGGCGGTGCCCGGCGGCGAAGCCGAGCGCGTTGCGGGCGGAGGTCTCCGCGGCGGAGAGGTCGTCGCGGTTGTCGAGGTGCCAGCGACCCACCTGCGCGTAGAGGTCTCGCGCGACGGCGGTGGGAAGGCCGGTGACGTCGGCCAAGGCTTCGTCGAGCGCCGCCAGCAGCGGCGTCCAGCCGTCCTCGGTGACGTCGGCCGCTTGGGCGAGCGCGATCAAGACGTCCTCGTCCAGGAGCTCGCGTGCTCGGCAGATGTCCATCGCTGCCTTGGCGGCCGCGGCCCAGTCGCCTGCGCGCGCGCTCGCCTCGATGAGCGCACGCTGGATCGGAAGGGCGGTAGGCTGGCGCTCGGCGGCGCGACCGAGGGCCTCGACCGCGCCGCGCGCGTCGTCGAGGTGGTCCTGACGGACGCTGGCCTCGTTGCGGAACAACGCGCCGGCCCGCGCGGGGGACTGCGCCAGGCTGCCCGACTCCTCGAGCGCGGAGGCCACGCGCTCCCAGTCTTCGCATTGCTCGCCGAGCCGCATCAGCTCGGCCTCGAGCGCCACTGCGTCGGGGTCGGCTGCCAACGCGCGCCCGATCGCGTGCAGGGCCGCGCGAGCGTCCCCGGCTTGCTGCTCGTACAGACGCGCAGCCTCGCGGAGCACGTCGACGGCCACGAACCGATCGGGAGCTTCGGACACCCGGGTGTCGACCAGCTCGAGCAGCGCATCCCACTGCTCCGTCTCGCGAAACGCAGAGGCGAGGGATTCGGCGGCGGCGCCCGCCACCGTTTCGTCCTCGAGAAGCGCCCGCTGGCCGGCGAGCGCGGTCGCGTCGTGGGGCTCGACCGAGAGGGCCTGCGCGTAACACTGCGTCGCTTCCTTGGCGTCGTCGAGGTGCAGGCGGTGCAGCTCGCCGAGCCGGGAGAGCAGCTTTGCCGCGCCCAGGCGACGCGTCGCGGCGGCGTCGTCGACGATCTCCGAGAGCTCTTCGAAGCGCATCGCGGTCGCCATGAGCGAGTCGAGCGCGCTGACCGTCTCGGCCTCGTCGCCGAACTCCTCGCGGACCTGCAGCCATGTGTCGATCGCCTCGCCGACCTTGTCGAGCTGCGTCTCTTGAATGCGCGCGAGCCGGATGAGGTCGGCGCGCCGCTGCTGGTGCACGGAGGTCGAGCGTGCGCGCTCGCGCAACGCGTCGCACAGGGGTTCCCAGCGCTCGCGCTTCTCGAGCAGGGCGATGATCGCGTCGAGCGCCTCGGCGTCGCCGCTGTCGGCCTCGCGTCGGGCGTTGTAGGCCGCGAGCGCGCGGTCGGGCTGGTCGAGCTCGTCGGCGAGCCGCCCCACCTGTCCGAGCACGGCGCGGCGAACCACGGGCGCCGACTCGAGGGCGGCGAGCCGCTCCAACACGTCGACACGCGCCGCGGTGTCGCCCGAGGCCGCGAGGAGCTCGTTGAGCTGGTGCGCGGCCCGAAGCGCAACGTTGGCGTCGGCGTCAGCGTCGGCCATGCCCACGACCTCGCCGAACAGCGCGATCGCACGCGGGGCGTCGTCGCAGCGCGTCTTGGAGATCTGTGCCGCCTCCATGTAGAGCGCCGCGGCTTGAGAGGGTTCGGCCTGTGCGGCCGCAGACACCAGGGCCTGGGCGTGCTCGCCATGCAGGCCGGATCGCAGGGCCAGCTCGCGGAGTTGACGGCGTGCGTCCGCGTCGCTCGGCTCCTGGGCCAACAGCTGCGCGTAGTGCTCGAGCGCGTCGGCGTCGCGCCCGAGGATCGCGAGCGCCGAGCCGGCCTCGCGACGCAGCGCGATGCGGTCGGGCCCCTGCGCGAAGGTCAGCGCGGCCAGCACCGCATCGACCAAGGCCTCGGGCCGGTCGGCGACCTTGTAGTTGGTGCGCAGCAAGCCCAGCGCACCCAGTCGCGCCCCCGGCGAGTGTTCTTCGCCCCGAAGGAGCTTTTCGAGCTCGGCGCAGGCCTCGGGGTGGCCCGGTGACTCCTCGACCAGCGTGCGCAGCTCTTCGAGCGCGGGACCGGCGGCTTCGAGGTGGTCCAAGGAGATCTGAGCGATGCGCAGCCGGGCTTTGCGGGCGTCGGGTGCGGGGAGCTCGGGCAGGCGGTTGTGCCACAGCTCGACGAGGTCTTCCCATCGGTTGCCCCGCTCGAGCAGGCGCTCGATGTTCCGCGCGAGCTTCATGTTGGTTGGGTCGAGCTCGAGCCGCATCTGCAGGTAGTCGACCGCGCGACCGGGGCGCTTGGCGAAGTCCTTGGCCGTGTGCGCCGCGTCGTCGAGCAGGCGCGCGCGCGCCTTGGGCTCACGGGTGTGCTGCAGCGCGTGGTCGTACTGGTCGAGAAGGTCGTCCCAGCGTTCGGCGTTGGTCAGCACGACGAGGAGCTTTTCGAACGCCCAGGTCGCCGAGGGGTCCTTGTCGAAGATCGGGCGCAGCACCCCGAGCATTTCATCGGGGCGGTCGCCGAACCATTCGTCGTGGAAACGGGCGGCTCTCTCGGCCAGCGCCTTCCAGGTGTCCGTGGGGATGTTCGCCGCGAGCATGTCGCGATACGCCGCACCAACCTCATCGGGTCGGTCGAGCGAGTCGGCGAGGTCCTCGAGATGGTCCCAGGCCTCCATGCTCTCGGGCGTGGCCCGTGCTGCCTCCAGCGCAGCGGCAAACGACTGCCCCATTGGAGCGTCCTCGGACGTTGACGATTCTTTCTCCCCTCGACCTCCAGTCACGTGCGCCTGTCCTCTCCCCTCGAAGGACGAGGGGACGCGAACTATATCAGTGGCCCGCCCGGCCTTGTGTCGTCACTCGCCCTGACGCTGCATCCACTGCGCGAGCGTCGAGGCCACGCCGTCCAGCACCTCCTCGGAGGTCCGGCCGCTGCGCTTGGGCACCGCCAGGGAGTGGTCGCCCCCGTCGACGATGTGCACGGTGGCCTGCGCGCCCAGCCCTTCGATGACCGGCTGCAGGAGGTCGAGCGAGGCGAGCCGATCGCGGGTCCCCTGAACGAAAAGCATCGGTACGGAGACGTCGGACAAGTGGGCGGCTCGCTCGTCGGACGGCTTGCCCGCGGGGTGGAGGGGGAAGCCGAGGAAGGCGAGCCCCCGGACGCCGGGCATGGGCGCCTGTGCCATCGCGCGGGAGGTCATGCGTCCACCCATCGACTTGCCGCCCGCGAACACCGGGAGGCCACGAGCCCGCCCCAGGGCGACCTCGGCCGCGGCCGTCAGCGTGGCGCGCAGTACCTTCTCGCCGTCGGGTCGCCGAGAGCCCGCCTGCATGTAGGGGAACATGAACCGCAGCGTCGCCACGCCGTGGCGGGCCAGGGCGTCGGCCATCGCGATCATGAACGGGTGCTCCATGCCCGCGCCGGCCCCGTGGGCGAGCACGTACACCGCCTTGGCGCCACGGGGCCGCTGCCACAGGGCGTCGACGTCGGGTCGGCTCGTGTCACCGGGAAACGTCAGGGGCACGGGGGCGCTCGGCATCAGCCCGACGATTGCAGCAATCGGCCCAAGGCGTCGAGCGCTCGAGGCAAGTCCGGGCGCTCGCGCAGGACCGACGCGAATGGGTCCTCACCGAGACGCTCCATCCGAGCGCGCGCGTTGCGAATGTCGTAGGCGGTGGGGTCGAGCGTGGGCCCGAGCTCGTCCCAGCGCAGGGGCATCGACACGGGCGCGCCAGGCCGAGGCCGCACGCAAAACGGGGAGACGAGGAGGCGCCCGTGGCCGTTTTGCAGTGCGTCGATGTAGACGCGGCCTCCGCGTGCTCGCATCGATCGTTGCACCGTGGCGATGTCGGGCAAGGCGGCAACCGCGACCTGGGCCAGCAGCTGCGCGAGCAGTCGGCACTGCTCGTAGGTGCACTGGCGTCCCAGCGGCACCAGCACGTGCAGCCCCGTCGCGCCGCTCGTCTTGAGCACGTGCGGCAGCCCCAGCTCCTCGCAGAGCCCTCGCAGGTGCTCGGCGATCTGCACGACGTGGTCGAAGGGGGCCTCCTTGGGGTCGAGGTCGAGGATCGACCAGTCCGGGTGCTGCAGCGAAGCGAGTCGCGAGCCCCACACGTGCAGCGGGATGGTTCCCAGGTTCGCGACGTAGAGGAGGGCGTCGAGATCGTCGACGACGAAGTAGTGGATCTCCCGCTGCGCGTGCTCGCTCCACATCATGCGGGTGCGAATCCAGTCGGGCACGTGGGCGGGTGCGTTCTTTTGATAGAAGGATTTGCCGTCGATGCCATCGGGGTAGCGGGTGAGCACCAGCGGGCGGTCGCGCAGGTACGGCAGCAGCCAAGGGGCGATGTCTCGGTAGTACTCGAAGAGGTCTCGCTTGGTGTAGCCCGCCTCGGGCCAGAACACCTTGCCCGGGTTGGTGAGTACGACGTTGCGCGGACTGCTGCCCATCGCACCCTTGGGGGCAGGGGGCACCTGGGGTTCGGCCGAGGCCACCGGGACCGCCTCTGGGAGCATGCAGGCCTGTGGCGGGACGTCGCGGCGGATCCGGACGAACACGGGGTGGCGGAGGTTGCCGCCGTCGGTGACGTGCTTGTAGCGAATCTCGGCGACCAGGCGCGGCGCGACCCAGCACGCGTCCTTGGGCAGCCCGTCGCCTTCGACCGCGGGGGTGCTGCGGCCGAGGGCCTCGAGCTCGGCGTGCAGCGATCGCAGCGTCGCTGTATCGAATCCAGTGCCCACGCGGCCGACGCAGCGGAGGTTCTCGCCATCGTAGGTGCCCAGGACCAGCGCACCAAACCCGGGCCTGCGATCCGACGCCTTGGTGTAGCCGACGATGACGAAGTCCCCCGTCTGCACCACCCGGACCTTCTGCCAGTCGTCGCACCGGCCCGCGACGTACGCCGACGCGGACCGCTTGGCGACGATGCCCTCGACCTCGAGCCGCCGGACGTGGTCCATCAGCGCCACGCCCTGCGCTTCGATGTGGTCGGTGTAGCGGATGACGCCCGCCGGGGGCAACAAGCGGCGCAGCAGCGCCTTGCGCTCGAGCAGCGGCAGCACGCGCGTGTCGTAGTCGTCGAAGGCGAGCAGGTCGAACGCGTAGAGCGTGACGGGGTGCTCGCGTGTCGCGGTCTCCACGTCCAGACCCCGCTGGAGCATCGCGCGCTTCTGCAGCCGCCCGAAGTTGGGGCGCGCGTCGTCGTCGAGCACCACGACCTCGCCATCGAGCACGAACCGCCCGAAGGGCAGGGCTTCGAGCGCTCGGCGGACCTCCGGGAACGCGGCCGTCGCTTCCTTGCCGCTGCGATAGCGCAGCACCACGCCGTCATCGCTCTTGCCGCACAGTAGGCGGTAGCCGTCGTACTTGAGCTCGTAGAGCCACGCCTCATCGTCGAATGCGTCGTCGCGGGGCACGGCGAGCATGGGCGCGACGGTGCGAATGTCGACCGTGCGACGCGGTGCGTGGCCGACGATGGCCTCGCGAATCTCTCGGGCTCGGTCTTGTCCACCGGCGAGCTCCTCCACGGTCAGCCCCGAGAGGATGGAATGATCGTCGAAGTCGGACGCCCCCGGACGCGAGGCGTCGTCGGGCTTCTTGATCAACAGCCAGGCGTTCTCGCCGTGCTCCGAGCCCTTGGTCTTGACGAGTGTCCACACGCCTCGGAGCTTCTGTCCGCGAAGCTCGAAGAGAATCTTGTCGTCGGTGGGGGGCTCCAGCGGCGTCCACGTGCCTCGGTCCCACACGATCATCGCGCCGGCGCCGTAGTTCCCCTCGGGGATGACGCCTTCGAAGTGGATGTAGTCCAGCGGGTGGTCCTCGGTGCGCACCGCCAGTCGCTTGACGGTCGGGTCGAGTGACGGCCCTCGGGGGACGGCCCATGAGCGAAGCACTGCACCGAAC
The DNA here is from genome assembly GCA_024742475.1 of bacterium. Taxonomy (GTDB): domain Bacteria; phylum Myxococcota_A; class Polyangia; order Nannocystales; family Nannocystaceae; genus CAJXVA01. The sequence continues at coordinate 308,787 of JANSYI010000003.1, forward strand.
TGCAGTCGGACGTCCCAGTGGAGCCGCCGCGCAGCGTGTTGTTGGATCACGAAGTGCCGCGGCGCGTCGGGCCGCGCGCGCGCCGAGGCGGCGGTTTCGCCGTCGAACGGCTCACCCGTTCGGTCCGCGCTCCGCTTCGCACGGTAGCGCTCGAGTTCGGGCGCGCTCGCCTCGTTGTCGGACTTCTCGGTCACCGGCCCTGCCGTCCGATACTATGTTGGCATGTCTCCACGTGCCATCTCCTCGGCCACGGTGGCGTTCGGGCTCGTCTCGATCCCGGTCAAGCTATTTCCGTCCGTGTCGCCCTCCGACGCGATCCGGTTCAACACGCTCCACGCCAAGTGCGGCACGCGGGTCAAGCAGCAGTTCTTCTGCCCCAAGGACGAGGAGGTCGTGCCCCGATCGGAGACGATCAAGGGGTACGAGTTCGCCAAGGGGCAGTACGTCACGTTCACCCCCGAGGAACTCAAGGCGGTCGAGGAGCAGTCCACCGGCAGCATCGACATCACCGAGTTCGTCCCGATCGAGACCGTCGACCCTCTTTATTACGCCAAGTCGTACTACGTGAACCCCGATGACTCCGCGGCGCGCGCCTATCAGCTGCTCGCCGCGGCGCTGCGCAAGACGGGGCTGGTCGCGCTCGCAAAGTACGCGGCCCGAGGCAAGCAATACCTCGTGCTCCTGCGGCCGATCCCCGAGGGCATCATCCTGCAGCAGTTGCACTATCCGGGCGAGGTGCGCTCGCTGGCCGAGGTGGGCATCCCCTACGCCGACGTCGACGACGGGGAGCTCGAGCTCGCCATGCGACTCATCGAGCAGAGCGCGCAGCAGACCTTCAACCCGGAGAAGTACACCGACGACGTCCGGGCGCGGGTCGAGGCCCTGATTGCGCGCAAGGTCGACGGCGAGGACATCACCCAAGAGCCGACCGCAGACCCCAAGTCGCAGGTCATCGATCTGATGTCCGCGCTCAAGGAGAGCTTGGGTATGGGCCCCGAGGCCGATCGCGCCGAGTCGCAGACGCCCACGCCCGCGGACGACGAAGCGGCCGATGGGTCGTGAAGCCCAACCGGCCGGGCGATTCACGACGGTCGAGGTGGCGAGGCTGTGTGGGCTGTCGCCGACGTCGGTGCGTCGATGGGTCGCGCAGGGGTGGCTTCGTCCCGAACCCGGACCCCGGGGCCACCGCTTCGACTGGCACCACGTGATGTGGGTGCGGCGGTGCATGGATGTGCGCGGGTCGAGGCCGGGCCGGGCGGCCCGCCTGTTGGCCGACGCCGACGCGCGCGTCTGCGCCACGACCGGTGCGATCGTCGCGTTCGACGATAAGGGCGGCTTCGAGCCGGCGTCCCGACAGGGGGTGCTTCCATTCGACCGCGAACCGGCGGCGGTTCGACCGCTGCTGTCACAATCGCGGGCGTGGGAGGCCTTCGTGGCGGCTCGTGATGCGGGCGAGGTCGGGCAAGCCCAGGCGCTCCTCGAGCGATACCTACAGGCGTTTCCGACCCACGCGCAGGCATGGGTCGAGTGCGGCATGCTTCACCATCTCCGGGGCGCGCTGGACTCGGCCGTACTGTCTCTTCGCGAGGCCATTGCGCACGACGATTCCGCGCGAACACGGTTCCGTCTCGGCCTCGTGTACGAGGACCTGGAGCGCGACGCCGACGCGCTTGATGCCTACGCCGCCGCGGTCGCGCTCGACCCGGGCTTGGCCGATGCGCACTTCAACGCGGCGCGCGTGTGCGAGCGGCTCGGGGACCGCTTGCGCGCACTTCGGCACCTGCACGCCTATCGTCGTACGCGACGTTGATGCAACCTCGACCTCGAACGAGGGCCCGGAACAGGACCCGGAACAGGACCCGGAACAGGACCAGGTTCGGACGCACGTTCGCGGTGCGCACGACGGGTCGGGTGCATTATGATCCGAGGGCGGCTGGATGCCGCGTCCTTGGTCATGCGGACACTCCTCGTCGAAGATGACGCCGCTCAGCGCACGCGGCTCCACACCGTCCTCGCCGAACTCGGCTTGGAGGTGGAGAGTCACGAGCGAGCCGAGCGCGCGCTGATGGAGCACGCCCGCCAACCATTCGACCTGTTCGTGATCGACTGGGTGCTGCCCGAGATGGATGGGCTTCAGCTCTGCCGCAAGATCCGCTCGATGCCCGGGGGAGACAAGCCCTACGTGCTGGTCGTCACCGGACGCGATGCGCCCGAGGACCTCGCGGCGGTGCTCGACGCGGGGGCCGACGACTACATCGCCAAGCCGCTGCACGTTGCCCTGTTGCAGACCCGGGTCCGCATCGCGCTGAGGCGCCTGGCGAGCGATGCCCGGCACCGTGCTGCGCAGGAGGCCCTGGCCCGGTCCGAGGCCGACTTCGGGCGGGTGATCGAGCGCTCACCCCTGGGCGTCGTGGCCGAGCGCGCCGGGGTCATCGTCTATGCGAATGCAGCTGCGGGCAGGACGTTCGGCACCAGCCCGCGTGCGCTGTGCGGAACGGCGATGGTCGACTTGGCGCAGCCCGAGTATCGGCATGTGGTTGCGCGTCGATCGGCCCGCTTCGAGCGCACGCAGGTGCCGCCTCCGGCGATGGAGATGGATCTGCGGCGTGTCGACGGGGGAGTGTGCGTGGTCCGGTGCATTCCGGCGACGTCGGCCGTCTATCAAGGGCAGCGCGCTCTGTTCACGATCCTCGAGGACATCACCCAGCAGCGACAGCTGCAGGCGAGCCTTCAGCAGGCCGACCGCCTGGCCTCGGTGGGATCCATGGCAGCGGGGGTTGCCCACGAGATCAACAACCCGCTCGCGTACGCCATCACCAACCTCGAGCTCATGCAGGAGGCGTTGCAGGCCGCGGGCGACCGCGTCGACCCTGCGTTGCGCAAGCGGCTGTCGCAGATCATCGTGGACGCCCTCGATGGTAGCGAACGCGTGCGCCGGATCGTCGGCGACCTCAAGCGGTTCTCACGGACCGAAGAGGACGAGCCGGACCGGGCCGTCGACGTGCATGGGGTCCTCGACGTCGCGGTGGACATCTCGCGAAGCGAGATCAAGCACCGCGCGTGCCTCGTTCGCGCGTTCGACGAGGTCCCCGCCATTCGAGGCAACGAGGGCCGCCTGACGCAGGTCTTCGTGAACCTCCTGGTCAACGCCGCTCACGCGATCACGGAGGACAAGGAGGACGGCCGCATCGAGCTGAGCACGACGGTCGGCGACGAGGGGACCGTCGACATCGTCGTCCGCGACAACGGAGAGGGCATCCCTTCGGAGATCATCGACCGCATCTTCGACCCGTTCTTCACCACGAAGCCGCAAGGCATGGGCACGGGCTTGGGCCTGTCGATCTGCCACGGGATCGTCACCAAGCTCGGCGGGCGTTTGGCCGTGCAGAGCAAGATGGGGGAGGGCACCGAGGTCACGGTGTCGCTGCCGCCCGACCTCCAGGCCGACTCCGGCGTCGCGCGCAAGGCGACGCGGGTGCATTCGGCGAACACCCCCGCGATGCGCATCCTCGTCGTCGACGACGAGCCGCTGGTGTGCGAGGGCATCAAGCGTGCGTTGCGTGCTCACGAGGTCACCATCACGAGCTCCGGGCGCGACGCGGTCGAGCTGTGTGAATCCGCGGAGTTCGATCTCGTGCTGTGCGACGTGATGATGCCCGAGGTCTCGGGCATGGACGTGTACAGCCGGGTCCGACGCGAACGCCCCGAGATGACACAACGCTTCGTCTTCATGACCGGCGGAGCGTTCACCGCCAGCGCGCGCGCGTTCCTCGAGTCGATCGACAACGAGCAGATCATCAAGCCCTTCTCCCTGCGAGAGCTCCGAAGTCTCGTCGCTCGGCGGAGCGAATCCACCAGCCCCCTCGCGCGACACTGACAGCGACACTGGATACTGACGTATCGGGGGGTTGCGGGCCGTCGGCGTCGGGGCATGATGAGTCGCCTTGAGTGCAGCCCCGCCCACGCCCGACGCGTCGCCTCCCAGCCTCCGCAGCTACCTCTCGGTGTTTCGCTACAGCCGTCGGGCTGTCGATCTGGTCTGGACGACGTCGCGGCCGCTGACCATCGTGCTGGTGGTGCTGACCTTGTTGGGAGGGCTGCTCCCCGCGGGCATTGCCTACGTCGGCAAGCTGATCGTCGACGCGGTCGTGGCGGGCATCGAGCTACGGGAGCAGACCGGCGACATCGACCTCGCCCCCGCGTTCGAGGCGGTGCTCGCCGAGCTTGGATTGGTCGCGGGCATGGCCGCCGTGCAGCGTGGCCTCTCGGTCTGCGAGTCGCTGCTGCGTGCGATGCTGGGGCATCGCGTCAACGTCATGATCCTGCGCAAGGCGCTGACGCTCGACCTGTCGCACTTCGAGGACTCGGAGTTCTACGACAAGCTCACCCGCGCGCGCCGGCAAGCTTCGTCCCGCCCGCTCGCGCTCGTCCGCAAGACGTTCGGTCTGGGCCAGCAGGCCATCGCGCTGACGAGCTTTGCAGGGCTGCTGTGGCAGTTTTCGCCGTGGGCCGTGCTCGTGCTCTTCGGTGCAGGTCTCCCGGCGTTCCTCGCCGAGGCGAAGTTCTCCGGCGATGCGTTCCGGTTGTTCCGCTGGAGGTCGCCTCAAACGCGGCAGCAGAGCTACCTCGAGACCGTCTTGGCGCGCGAAGACTACGTCAAGGAGGTCAAGCTCTTCGGGCTCGGTCCGATGCTGCTCGAGCGATATCAGGCGATCTTCGAGACGCTCTTCGGCGAGGATCGTGCGCTCACCCTCCGTCGCGGGCTGTGGGGCTTTCTGCTCGGGCTGCTCAGCACGTTCGCCTTCTATGGCGCCTACGGGTGGATCGCCCACGCGGCGGTCGTCGGGGACATCACGCTGGGGCAGATGACGATGTACCTGCTCCTGTTCAAGCAGGGGCAGGCGGCGGTGTCGGCCGCTCTGCGCTCGATCGGCGGGATGTACGAGGACAACCTCTACCTCTCGAACCTCTACGAGTACCTCGAGCAGGACGTGCCCGACCGACCCCCGGGCAAGACGGAGGGTCCCGATCCCGACGACGGCATCCGGCTCGAGGGCGTCACCTTTCACTATCCCAAGGCTGCAGAGCCTGCGCTCCGCGACATCGACCTCCACGTCCGGCCCGGGGAGGCGCTCGCGCTCGTCGGCGAGAACGGATCGGGAAAGACCACGTTGATCAAGCTGCTGACGCGGCTGTACGAACCACAGCGCGGCCGGGTCAGCGTCGACGGGCTCGACGTGCGCGAGTGGGACGCGAAGGCGCTGCGGCGACGCGTCGGCGTCATCTTTCAAGACTTCGCGCGGTACCAGATGCTCGTCGGAGAGAATGTCGGCGCCGGGGACGTCGAGCACTTCGAGGACGAGGCACGCTGGCGCGATGCGGCAGGGCAGGGGATGGCCGACGCGTTCATCGAGAGCCTCCCCGAGGGCTACCAGACTCAGCTGGGCCGATGGTTTCGCGGCGGCCGGGAGCTGTCCGGAGGGCAGTGGCAGAAGGTCGCCTTGTCGCGAGCCTTCATGCGGCAGGACGCCGACATCTTGGTCCTCGACGAGCCTACCGCCGCGATGGACGCCGAAGCCGAGGCGACCGTGTTCGAGCACGTGCGCGCGGCGGCAGGCGACCGCATCACCATCGTGATCTCCCACCGGTTCTCGACCGTGCGGATGGCCGACCGCATCGTCGTGCTCGACCGCGGGCGCGTGGTCGAGCAGGGCTCACACGAGTCGTTGATGGCCGAGGATGGGCGCTATGCCCGGTTGTTCACGCTGCAAGCCGCGGGCTACCGCTGAGCGGGTTCAGCCCTCGGGCGGGCAGATCACGTTGCCGAGCGCATACCCGGTCATGTCGGAGTAGGTGTACGGCCCGGTCAATCCGTTGTAGCTGCCGACATCGAGGCCGGTGGCGGGGTCGACCTTCCACGCCCACTGGTTGACCACCCAGACGTACCCGTCGATGTCGACGCTGACGCCCTTGGACTCGCCACCTTGCTGGGCGATGAACGTGGGCCCGCGCTCGAGCGTCTCGATGTCGACCGAGACCGCCCCTTGGCTCGTCGCGATCCACATGAAGTTGTCGGGTCCCTCGGCCAGCCCGCCGAGGCTGACGAACCCTCCCACGGTGTCCCACGTCTCGGTCTGTGGGTCGAAGCGTGCAGCACCCGATCCGAGGGTGCTCGAGATCCACACGTTGCCGAAGTGGTCGACGGTGATGCCGTACGACGCGACGCCGCCGGGCAGCGCCCAGGTCGTGTACTCCATCGTGTCGATTTCGACGCGGCCCAGGCGAGGCCCGAGCGTGACCGAGCCCATGTGCACGAAGAAGAGGTTGCCCGCCGCATCGACCGCGCCCCCGTACGCGCCGAGGTTGCCGCCGACGAACTCCTCTTGCGGCACGATGATCTCGTCCTCGACGACGCCGGTGTCGCCGTTGACCAGCGAGACGCGCACGCCACCCGCCCCGCCGATTCCCGGGCCCAGACCAGGGTTCTCGGACGAGACGGTCCAGACCTTCTGGTCCATCGAGTCGCAGGTACCCGGAGTGACCGCGCCGCCGATCCAGGCAACGGGTCGCTGGTTGGTGGTGGGGAACTCGGTGTGCCACGCGACGCACTCCTCGACGCCCCAGGGCAGCACGTCACCGGGTCCGCTCGAGGTCTGAATGCCGGGCATGCCGTTGGTGTCGAGGCAGTCGCTCTGTTCGGCGAAGATCTTGGTGAGGCCGCCGTGACGGTTGGCGACCGCCACGTCGCCGGCGAGGTTGACCGACGTCCGTGAGGGGTTGCCGTTGCCGTCGGGGCGGGTGATGTATCGCCCCTCTTCCTCGAGCGTTCGGACGTTGACCTTGGAGACGGTCCCCTCGTCCGCGTTGGCGATCCAGATGTACGCGAGCTCGCAGCCGCACGGGCCCAACCCGCCCTCGGGTGCCCCGACGTCGAGCTTGATGTCGCCGCCGCTCGAGTCGTCGACCCGGCCGGTGCTGGTGCTGGAGGCCACCGCGGTCGAGGCCGCCGCCGAGTCTGCATCCGAGGCTGCGTCATTCCCCGAGGTCGGGGTGCCCCCCGTCTCCTGTGCGCCTCCCGATGCGCTGTCGTTGTTGAACGCGTTGGAGCCACCGTCGTCACCGCAGCCGGCAAACGTCGCACCAAGCGCCAATGAGGCGCACACCATGATGAAATCACGCATTGTCCACATCCCCCGGGCCGTCCGCCCGCACGCATCCTACCAGTCCCCACTGGCACCGACGGTGTATGAGGAGTGTGAGGTTCACCCCGTCTGACAGTGATACCGTCGAGCGGTGGGCGACGTCCTCAACCTCAACCAAGCGCGGAAGCGCAAAAAGCGCGAGCGCGCGCGGGCACAGGCTGACGCCAACGCGATCAAGCACGGCAGGACGAAGGCGGAGCGCGAGCAGGCCCGTGCCCAACGGGCGCTGGACGACGCGCAGCTCGACGGGTCACGACGCGAGCCGCCCAGACCGGACGACGACGAAGACGACAGCTGACCGCCTCGGCACGGCCTGGCACACTGGGGCTGCTGCGTGAGCTCCATCGACTCCGAACCCGGGCAGATGACCACGATGCCCCTGGCGACGTCCGAGGGCGACCTCGGCCCACGTCTGCTCATCCTGCAAGCCGGTGACGTACGCGCGGTCGCGCTTCCGGCTTCGGGGAGCCTCAAGGTCGGGCGAGCCGAGGACGCCGACGTCCGCATCGACTCCGACTCGATCTCGCGCCGGCACGCCGTCTTGCACATCGGCGACGGTCTCGAGGTCGAGGACGTCGGAAGCAGCAACGGCACGAAGGTCGGCGGCCAGAAGATCGAACGCAGCGTGCGGGTCCAGGTCGCCGCCGGTGATCTGATCGAGTTCGGGGGCGTCAGCGTCGTCGTGCAGGGGGCGCTCGAGCCGGCCGGGGGCGCCCGCAAGCGCACCGCGATGCATCGCCTGGCCGACGTCGCCGAACGCGTCGCTCGCAGCGAGATCTGCGTGCTCCTCACCGGCGAGACCGGCGTCGGCAAAGAGGTCTTCGCCCGCCGCATCCACGAGCTCTCCCCGCGTACGGGCCCGTTCGTCGCTCTGAACTGCGGCGCCCTCTCGCAGCAGCTGCTCGAGAGCGAGCTCTTTGGTCACGAGGCCGGCTCGTTCACGGGCGCCAAGCAGACCAAGCCGGGGCTGCTCGAGACCGCACAGGGGGGGACCGTCTTTCTCGACGAGGTGGGGGAGATGCCGCTCGACGCACAGGTCCGCCTGCTGCGTGTGCTCGAGGAACGACGCGTGCTTCGGGTCGGCGGTCTGCAGCCGCGCCCGATCGACGTCCGCTTCGTCTCTGCGACCAACCGCGACCTTCAACGCGAGGTCGCCGGGGGTCGGTTTCGCGAAGACCTCTACTACCGCCTCAACGGCATCACGCTCGCCATCCCGCCGTTGCGCGAGCGGATCGGTGAGATTCCCAAGCTCGCCTCGACCTTCATCGAGCAGGCTGCCGAGCGCTCCGGCGTGTCGGCGCCGTCGCTGAGCTCGTCCGCGCTCTCTCGGCTCGAGGCCCACGCCTGGCCCGGCAACATCCGCGAGCTTCGAAACGTCGTCGAGCGGGCGGTGGTCCTGTGCAGCGACGGCCCGATCGAGCCCGAGCACCTCTTCCCCGCCGACCTCGTGGGCGGCCTCGGTGGGCGCGGGGACGACGGGCCCACCGACGAGCGGGCGCGCATCATGGCCGCCCTTGCAGAGTGCGCGGGCAACCAGACGCGCGCGGCGAAGCTGCTGGGCATCTCGCGCAAGACGCTGGGCGTGAAGATGGACAAGCTCGGCATCGCTCGGCCCCAGAAGGGCCGCGCCAAGGGATGACGCGCCGCCGCAGCTGCGCTGCCCTGGCGGCCTTGGGGGTGGTGGCGGGCTGCGGGCTCTTCGGGTCGGGACGGGGCGTGCTCTCGGAGCCGTCCACGTTGGACCTGAGCCGATGGACGGTCACGCGGATGGACGTGGACCTCGTCGGCTCCCCGACCAGGCTGTGTCCCGGGGAGAGGGTCCAGCTGTCGATCGTGGCCGAGCTTCGCCACCGCGAGCGCGACAAGACGCGCACCGCCCAGACCTACGAGGGCAATCGACCGGGCATTGGGAGGCGCGGAAAGCTCGGGTTCGAGCACTTCTCGGTCCGATCCCCGCAGGGCCGCATCGGCGAGCATGGCTGGTACACGCCGAGCCCCGACCCTTTCGTGTCGGTCGACGGCTTCACCCTCGAGGTCGCACACACCGATGACCCGAGCATCAACGAGACGCTCGACTACAAGCCGCGCTATGACTGCGCGCGTCAGGCCGGAGGCTCCGGTGGCGCAGGTACGCCCGGGCACGCGGGGTCGGGCGGGGGCTCGGGGGACCGCGGAGCGTTTGGGGGCTCGTCGTCTGACGGCGGCGCGGGGGGCGACGGCGCGTCGGGAGGGGACGGTGGCGCGGGCACGCCCGGCCGACCCGGCGGCTCGATCACGGCCTGGGCCACGGTCGTCCGCACGCCACACCACGCCCACCTCGTGCTGCTCGAGTTCGAGGGCGACGCGAGCGGGCGCGTGATGTTCGACTCCCACGCCTCCTTCGTGCTCGCCGCCACCGGTGGGCCCGGCGGACGTGGAGGCGCGGGCGGGCAGGGCGGCCGCGGCGGCGACGGGGGGACCGGTCAGCAAGGAGGCGCGGGCGGAAGCGGCGGCGGCGGTGGTACGGGAGGTTCGGGAGGCGCCGGCGGTGCGGGAGGCGACATCGTGCTCACGATCGACGAGCGCTTTCCAGAACTCGCCCAGGTGATCCGGATCGATGTCTCCGGGGGACACGGTGGCGCGGGCGGTCCGGCGGGAACCGGTGGCCTCGGTGGGAGCGGCGGACGGTCGTCGGCGGAGGGCGCCTCCGATGGCGCGGACGGGTCCGTGGGCGCCGATGGTGCGAGCGGAGCCAACGGGCCCACGGGCCCGTCTGGCACGGCGCAGGTCGTCGTCGGCGACGTGGACCCGCGCTTCGAGGAGCTCCCCGAGGGAATCTCGCGCCTGTAGCGGGACCGGCTGGAAGAAATTTGCACGGTTTTTTCGCGCGGGGTGGAATCGAAGTTGGTTCGTTGTCGTTCAAGGGCACGAACCGAACGAACGTTTCCTTCGTACTGTCAGCATTGAAGGTCTGCGCCGTTCTCACCATAGACCTTCGAGAGGAACCCACTTTCATGTCGCTCAAGGCCCATATCGCGCTCGGAACCCTGCTGGGGTTGTTGCTTGGCGTTGGTGCGGTCGCGGTTCTGTCGCGCGCGGGGACGTCTGCGGACGCCTCGGCCGAGGCGTCCGAGCATGATCGCAACGCCGACGCAGACGGTGGCGTCTCGCCGGCCGCGGTCGGGGGGCTCTCGAGCGCGCCTCGGTTCCGTCGCCCGATGCGCCCCGGTTCCCAGCGACGCTTGCTCCAGAGCTAGCGGCCCTGCTCCAGGTCCGAGCCTCGGCGGCCTCTCCCCGGGCTGCGGGAGGCTGGGAGTCGGTCTGGCAAGGCGCCGCCCGCGTGCAGACCGTCCCGAAGGTGGACGCGCTGGCCGGGCGCCTCCACGACGCTACGATCCTTCCCATGCGGACTTCTGGCACGGTGGGGCGCCGCCGCAGCGGGCGCCCCCGTCCCCTTGGAGGGGGCTTTCGGCTCGGTGCGCCAGAGGCTGACGCCGCGTGCGATCACTACGACGACACCCAAGACCACGACCGATGCGCCGACTGCAAAGGCACCGGCTGGTACGTCGGCTTCACCGAGCGCAAGTACTGTCCGACCTGCGACGGCAGCGGCTACCTTTAGGCGCCCAGTCTAGGTGGCCAGTCCCATGCCCTCGCGGGTCAGTCTGCAGACCGCGCGGTGGGAGAGGTCGGACAGCGCGGGGAGGATCTTGGAGTCGGTCTTGGCTCTCCTCGCCTCCGCGCTGGACCTCCACGTCGCGATCGCGTCGGCGAGCACGCGCTGTCCCTCGTCCCGGAGCGCGGCTTCGTGTCCCCGCAGTCTCTCGATCAGCAGGTCGACGTCTCTGGCGTCGCCGACCGCCCGCTGGACCCGCTTGAGCAGCCGTCGTGGACCTGGGCCGTCTTGCATCGCGGGTTTGACCCACACGTGCGCGTAGCGGAGCCGCTTGGCGATGATGCGCACGTCGTGGACCGCCTCCCGGTCGTCGAGGGTGGTGGGGACCGGCGTCTTGGCGAACGCATGGGCGCTGGCCTCGTCGAGCATGGACGCCAGGGTCGGGCGCACGTCGGACTCCGCGGTGAGCCGCTCGACGATGCGGCGGCGCGCCTGCAGGAGATCGTCGCGCACGGTGGCGAGCTCGATCCGCGCCAGGGCCTTCGCGGCGCGTCGGCGGGTTCGTGCGTGCCCCTTCGAGACGCGCGCAGCGATCTGCTCGGCCGCCGCGGTGCGCAGGGGGTCGCTGCGACCGCAGCGCTCGAGCTCGCCGAGTACGACGTCGACGTCGCGGACCGGACCCAACGCGGCGGTGATCGCCTTGAGGTCGCGCAAGACTCGGCGGCGGCGCTTCTTGCCGAGCCACGGACCGAACAGCTGCACGAGGCTGCGAAGGCGCCGAGACGCGACCCGCATCCGGCGAACAGCCTCGGCGTCGTGCGCGTCGGCGCTCACCGCCTCGGTCGTGAGGGCGGCGAGTTGCACGTCGAAGCCGGCCGAGACGTGTCGCGCGAGCGCCCAACCCAGGTCCGCGCCCTCGAGGCGGGCCACGGGCGGTGGCGGTGGCGGGGGGGCCGAGGGTGCGGGTTCGACCTCGATGGGCCCCACGCCTACGGGCAGGGCAGGGCGCAGCGCCTCGGCGAGCTGCTCGGCGCCCGTGGTGACCCGCTCGAGCACCTGGGCGGCGACGCGGCGGGCCAGCGCTCGAGTCGTCGGAGGGGTCACGCGACGGACCAGAGAACGCAGGCGGCTGACCATACCGAGGCTCGGGCAGCCTACCCCAATCCGCGTCGTTGCTCGGTTCGAGTTCCGCGGTTTATACAGGGGACATGCGCGGGTGGACGCTGCTGCTGACCGTTTCCGTCTCGGCGTGTGTGACCGTGCCGCAAAACCGACGCGAGGCGCTTGCCGACCCGACGATGGCCGTGGTCGACGATCCGCTCGAAGCACGTGCTGATCGCAAGCTCCACGGTGCGCGCGAGGGCGCGGCCGGAGGCGACGCGCAGGCCGCAGGCGGTGGCTGTGCCTGCGGCAACTGAGCTCGGGGGCCTCGGGCTCGCGATGGCGCTGTGGGTCTCGCCCGCGCCCGCGACTTCGAGCGGCCCCGCGGAGGATGTGGACGCCGCGATCCTCGGCGAGGACGCGGCGCCCAAGCGGGCGAGGGTCGAGAATGTACAGGCCAAGCTGACGTTCTACGACCAGTACGGGTATGGATATCAATCGAAGGCCGGACCGCCGCAGGGACCTGGATCCGAGCGGCTCCAGGTCGTACAGCCGGCGGCGTCGATGACGATCCGCCAGCGTAACCGCGCCGTCTCGCACACGATCACGACGGTGTTCGACGTCGTGTCCGCCGCGTCTCCCGACGCCCTCGATGCGGTCTCCCAAGCGTCCCGCTACAACGAGGCCGCGACGCTCGACGTCACCACGTCAGTCGAGAAGAGCGATCGAGACACCCTCGCCCTGCGCTACGGCGCCCATATCGAGGAGCACTGGCGGACCGGGTTTGGGGGCCTGGGGTACTCCGCGTCGTTCAACGAGGACAACACAGTCGTCTCCACGTCGGTCAACGTCATCGTCGACTACTTCGACGACCTGCACCCACGCGGGTGGAACGTCAAACAGACCTACCGGTTCGCGCTCAACGACAACCTCTCGGTGGTGCAGGTGCTCTCGCCGACCACCCTCGCGATGGTGTCCTACGGCGTCACGTACCAGCAGGGCACGCTCGAGAACGGTTGGAACTCGATCTACGTCTCCGACGCGCCCACGTATGGTTGTTTCGACACGATCGACCAGCGCAGCGAGTACGACTGCCCCAACCGCCGCCGAGAGAACCTGCCCCGCCGCCGCATCCGGCACGCGTTCGCCGGCCAGATCGGCCAGCATCTTCGGCGCAGCCGCACGACGCTCAAGGCGCGCTACCGGCACTACCGCGACGACTTCAGGCTACGCACCCACACGGTCGACAGCTGGGTCTACCAGTGGATGGGTCGGCGCATGTACCTGCGGCTGGGCTATCGTTTCCATCGTCAGCAGGGCAACCAATACTGGCGACGCTCGATCGTCGAGGCCACGCCCGCCGACGCGTTCTTCACCGCCGACTCCGACCTCGCGCGATTCGACGCCCACCAGCCCAGCATCAAGGGCGTGTTCTACCTGCGCCCGCCGGGCGCGGCGTCGGGAGGAACGCAGTCGATCGACCTCGGCGTCTCCCGCTACATCCGCACCAACGACCTTCACGTCAACGTCTTCTCGCTCGGCTATGCGCAGTCCTTTTAGTCTCTCGCTCGCCATGACCGCCGCCCTCGCTTGCGATCCGTCGGGGGCCGGGCAGACGCATGCTCCGGCCGATCCCCACGCCGCCGCGTTGGCACCCCTGCCGTCGCTCGAGGCCATCGAACCCCTCCACCCCGGCGATCCGCCACTCTCGGCGCAGGTCGGCGGTCACGTGGTGGTCATCGACCTGTGGGCGACGTGGTGTGCGCCGTGTCGCGAGTCCATGCCCAAGGTCGCACGACTCGCCGATGCATACGCTGGCACCGACCTGGTGGTGGTGGGCGTGCACGTGGGGCCGTCTGTCCAGGGCGCGGTGCGCTTCGCCGAGGAGGCTGGCATCGACTATCCGATGCACATCGACCCCGAGTACGCCTTCACCGACGCGGTGGGCGGGCGGTCGGTGCCGCTGATGCTCGTCGTCGACCGCGAGGGCGTCATCGTTCACCGTACGCACGCCCTCGACCACGAGACGCTGGCGATCGTTCGACGGCTCGTCGAGGGCTGATATCCTTTCGCCGTGCCGCGACGACGACGGGTCTCGGACTTCGAGGGAATGTCGGAGCAGGCGATCCTCGACCTGCGCCTGTGCGACCTCGATCTCGTGCTCGAGGACAGCCCGGTCGCCGAGCGTGTCGACGTGGTGTTGGGGGAGCTCGGGCGGCACGGCCTGAAGCTGCGACCGCACTTTTGGTTCTCGGACGAATGGGCCTGTCCCGACGGCATCGCGGGGGTGGCGGTCCCGTTCTACTTGGCGCATCCGCGGTTGATGGCGCTCGAGCGCCACCACATGCTCGAGGCCGAGGGCGCGAGCCGGGCTCAGTGCCTGCGACTGTTGCGCCACGAGGTCGGCCACGCCGTCTACAACGGCTACGGGCTCGCGCGCCGCAAGGGCTGGCGCGACGCGTTCGGGTCCCCCGCACAGGCGTATCCCGACTACTACAAGCCCAACCCGCGCTCGAAGAACTACGTCTTGCACCTGCCGGGTTGGTACGCGCAGTCCCACCCCTCCGAGGACTTCGCCGAGACGTTTGCGGTGTGGCTGCGGCCGGGGTCGCGTTGGAAGCATCACTACGCCGAGTGGCCTGCGTACCGAAAGCTCGACTACGTCGACACGCTGATGGGCGAGCTGCGGGGCGCCGCGCCGAAGTCGACGCGCCGCACTCGGCCCTACGCGCTCTCGCAGCTCAGCGTCACCCTGCGCGAGCACTACGAGGCCAAGCGCGCCCACTACGTGCCCGACGCGCCGCGGCACTACGACGACGACCTGTGGATGCTCTTTACCACGGGCGCGCGGTCCAAGGGGCGGGCCACTGCGGCGTCGTTCCTGCGCAAGCACAAGCGTGAGCTCATCGAGGACGTGGTCCGGTTCGCGCCCGACCAGGGGCCGATCGTCGAGCACGTCCTCGAGGAGATGCGCTGGCGCTGTCGCGAGCTGGGCATGCGGGTGTGCGGCCGCGAGACCGCGTTGCGGCGCGATCTGGCGCAGGTGCTCACCAAGCACACCTTCTGTTTTGGCCAGGGGAGGGGGCAGTGGTGGCCCGTTTGAGGCGCAAACGCGTCCTCGTGCTGATGCATGAGGATCTCGTGCCGCCCGCAGACATCTCGGGTCTCGGCGCGCAAGAGGTCGTCCCGTTCGCGACCGAGTACGACGTGGTCGCGGCGATGAGCTGGCTCGGCCACGAAGCGATCAAGCTCGGCGTGCATGACGAGCTGGCGCCGCTGCGGCGGGCCCTCAAGGAGGTCAAGCCGCACGTCGTCTTCAACCTGCTCGAGGAGTTTCATGGCGAGGCCGTCTTCGACCAGCACATGGTCAGCTATCTCGAGCTTCAGCGCGCTGCCTACACGGGCTGCAACCCCCGCGGGCTCGTGCTCGGCCGGGACAAGGCGCTCTCCAAGAAGATCCTGCACTACCACCGGATCCGCTGCCCACGGTTCTTCGTTTTTCCGCTGGGACGCAAGGTCCGTCGGCCCAAGCGCATGGGGTTCCCGCTGATCGTCAAGTCGCTGGTCGAAGAGGGCAGCACCGGCATCTCCGAGGCGTCGGTCGTGCACAGCGACGAGAAGCTGGCCGAGCGCGTGCGCTTCATTCATCGCACGGTGGGCACCGATGCGATCGTCGAGGAGTTCATCGACGGTCGAGAGGTCTACGCGGGCGTGATGGGCAACCACCGGCTCACCGTGTTGCCCCCGTGGGAGCTGCAGATCGACAATCTGCGCCCCGACGCGCCTCGAATCGCGACACGCCGGGTGAAGTTCGACATCGAGTTCCAGGAGAAGCACGGCGTGGGCATCGGGCCCGCGAAGTTCGACGATCCGGGCCTGATGGCCCGCTATGAGGCCGTCGCGAAGCGGATCTACAGGGTCTTGGGGCTCTCGGGGTACGCCCGCATCGACTTCCGTCTCACGCCCGGGGGCGAGCTGTACTTCCTCGAGGCCAACCCCAATCCCGACATCGCCCGGGGTGAAGAGTTCTCCAGCGCCGCCAAGGCGGCAGGCATGGACTACGAGCAGCTCATCCAGAAGATCCTGAACTTGGGCATCTCGCAGGCCCGCGGGCGCACCTAGCAGGCCTGCTAGACTCGCCGGGCGCATGTTAGAAGCGGATCCATGGCGGGTTCCGACCGCATCTTTCCGCGTTGGGTGGTGGTCCTGTTCGTGGCGGCGCTCGTGGGGCTGCTGGTCTGGGGCCTGCGGGCCGTGCTCACGCCGATCTTCTTCGCGTTCTTGATCGCGTACATGCTCGACCCGCTCGTCGACCGCTTCGAGGCTCGAAAGATCCCGCGCGCGGTGGGCATCGCCGTGCTGTTGACGCTGGTCTTGGGCGCGCTGACCGTGTTCTTGCTGCTCGCGCTGCCGAGCGCCATTGCAGACGCGTCGGACTTCGTCCGGGACCTCCCCGCGCAGATCGCTGCGCTCGAGGCTCGGGTCGCGCCCATGGCCGCCGAGTACGGGGTCGAGCTGCCGCACTCGCTCAGCGACGCGGTCACGACGTTCACCGCAGGTGGTGGGGAGGGCTCCGAGGGCATCGCCGCCGCGGCCGAGCCGGTGTTCGGCGCGCTGAAGTGGCTGTGGGGCGGCACCGCATCGCTGCTCGGCGCGGCCACCTCGGCGCTCATCATTCCCGTGTTCGCCGCCTACCTCCTGCACGACTTCGACCGCATCACCGCTGGCGCCGCGGAGCTGGTCCCCGTCAAGTGGCGGCCGTTCATCGTCGACATCGCGCGGGAGGTCGACACGGTGCTCGGCGAGTTCATTCGCGGACAGCTGCTCGTGATGGTGATCCTCGCCGTCGCGTACTCGTTGGCGTACGGCCTGCTCGGCGTGCGGCTCGCGATCCTCATCGGTGTCGTGGCCGGAATGCTCTCGTTCATCCCCTACGTCGGCGGCGCGGTCGCGTTGGGGCTGGCGGTCATCATGTGCCTCATCGACTGGAGCGGGTGGGGCCAGCTGCTCGGCGTCGTCGGTGCCTACGCGGTGATTCAGGTCTTCGAGGGCTTCGTGATCACCCCCAAGGTCGTGGGCGACAAGGTTGGCCTCTCGGCGATCTGGGTGCTGATCGCGTTGATGGTCGGCGGCGAGCTGTTCGGCTTCCTCGGGGTGCTGCTCGCGCTGCCCGCGGCGGCCGTGGTCAAGATCTTCGTCATGCGGGGCCTGGCCTGGTATCGCGGATCCGAGTTCTTCCTCGACGGCCCCGAGCCGCCGAGCACCGGGGCTCTCTCGGCGCTGATCGGCGCCGAGGGCATGCCCGACGACGAAGAAATGGCGCGCTCGAAAGCGGCGGCACGCACGCACCCACCGGCCGGCGATTGAACGTGTGTAAGCTCCCCGCTGGGGTCCCGTTGGGCCCTACGTGGAGAACACAGCGAGGACGGAAGTCGCGGCCCCCGAGGGCACCCACGACGGTGGGGGCCAACGCCTCTACCTGCGCGATGGCGGCCGGATGCTCTGCATCTGCGTCGACGAGATCGAGTGGGTGGCGGCGGCAGGCAACTACATCGAGATCCATACCGGCCGAAAGACCCACCTCGTCCGGCACACGGTCAAGGCGATGGTCGCCAAGCTCAACCCTGACAAGTTCCTGCGGGTGCGTCCCTCGGCGATCGTCAACGTCGCCGAAGTCGACGCGCTCGAGGGCCGCGCCGGCGGTGACTACTGGGTCAAGCTTCGCAACGGCACGCAGATCCCCTCGAGCCGTAGCTACCGCGACCGCATCGAAGAGGTCTTCGGCAAGCCGGCGAGGCGCCGCCGCAGGCGAAGCGACGCGTAGCAGCTCCGTTCTTCCTCTCGGCTAGACGAAGAACGCCCCCGACGAAGCGGGGGCGCGAGACGGAGGCGGAGCTCCGCAGGGACGAGACGCCCTACTTCTTCGCTTTGGCTTCCGCGGGGAGCTTGATCTTGCCCTTTTCGATCTTCGGGTTGAGCTCGAAGGTCACCACGTTGCCGACGATTTTCGCGACCGTCATGTCGACGGTGGACTTGACGGGCACCATGAACCCGTCGAAGTCCTTGTACTCCTCGTTGATCGACTTCATGGGGATCTTGCCCTGCGGGGTGTCCTGCACGAAGGCTTGCTCGACGAGCAGCTTGGTCTCCTCGTCGAAGCTCATGGTGACCTCTTCGCCGCCGTTGGTCGTGAGCACCACGTCGATGACGGGCTTGCCGTCGACCATGCGACGTGCCTTGGTCTCCGCCTTGCTGAAGTGGGCTTGCCAGTTGGCCGTGACGACGAGCTCGTTGCTTCGAAGCTGCTGTTCGAGCTCCTTGCCGGTGATCTGTCGCATGCCGTTGATCGGGTCCTTCGACCACAGCGCGTCGCCGACCTTCCAGATCTTGGTCACACCCATGCCAGGCATGTCGGCCTCGGCGTAGAAGTCGCCGCCAGACCACCACATCTTGTTGGTGATCTTGATCTTCTGGGCGGGGATCTCCATCGTGTCCTCGCGGTAGAAGGTCTTGATCGTCTCGATCTTCGCCTTGCCGCCCACGGCCTCGACGTTGGCCGCGAAGAGCTCCTCGGCCTTGGGCAGGTTGCCCTGGTCGACCCCTGCGTTGGCGTCCTGCGCCGGGGTCTCGGCGGCGGGCTCGGCAGCGGGCGCCTCGTCGGTGCTCGCGGGGGGGGCGTCGGCGGTCGCGGGCGCGGCGTCGTCGGGGGTTGCGGCCGGTGGGGGGTCGCATCCGACCGAGCCCACGAGCACGGGCAGGCCGATCAAGAGGGACAGGGCGGTCTTGCGGAGGGAGTTGGAACGCATGATGGGGTTCATCCTTTGGAGTTGAGGGCTGCGACGGCGGCGTCGAGCACGGGATCCTTGCCCGCGGCGAAATCGGCCGCGGTCTCGGGTACGACGGTGTCGGGCTTCACGCCGTTGCCTTCGACGCTTGCGCCCTTGGGGCTCTGATAGTCGGCGACCACGTACTGCAGCATCGCGCCGCCGGGCAGCTCTTCGATGAGGGAGGGCAGGGCGAGGCCGGGCGAGCGCGTGGCACCGAAGACCTTGATGCGCCCGATGTCCTGCATCGACTGGGCGAAGATCTCCGAGGTGCTGGCGGAGAGCTCGTCGATGAGCACGACGACCTCGCCCTGAAACGCGTCGGCGCTCCCGGTGACGTTGAACTCCTGCTGGCCTTCACGCATGTGCATGATGCCGAGGTTGACGTCTTCGGTGAGCAGCTGCCGGGCCAGGGGGACGACCATGAAGCCGACGCCGCCGGGGTTGCCCCGCAGGTCGATGATGAGCGACTTCATCCCCTTCTTGCGCAGGGCCGACAAGCCCGCCTCGATCTTGGGCATGAGGGGCACGAGCCAGATGTTGAACGACACGTAGCCGATCTTGGTGCCCTCGATCATGTGGGTGTCGACCGTCGTGGGCTGGGTCAGGTTGCCGAAGGTCGTCGTCTCGAGGTCGGGCTCCTCGCACTTGACGGTCGTGGTGGTCTCCTCGGCGCTGCCCTCGGGGATGTAGCGGATCGTCTTGGAAGCCCCCGAGGGGCAGGTGAGCCACGTGCCGACCACGCGCCGGATCGTCAATGCCTCGTTGATCGGGTCGTGGGCGACCTTGGACGCCCGCTGCACGACGTCGGCCACCTTGGCATCGTCGACGGCGATGATCTCGGCGCCGGCCGGGATGCCACTGTCGAGCCCATGTCGCTTGCCGTCGACGACGATGGTCTTGCCGTCGATGTAGCGCACGGCGGCCGGGACGATGGCCGGGCCGGCGATGGTGCCCGAGCGGGTCTCTCCCTGGGTGCGACTGCCCGGAGGCACGATCGCGATGTGGCTCTGCTCGAGCTCGCCGAGCATGCCGTTCATCAAGGCGTACGCTTTGCCCGAGTCGGGCGCCTGCGCGATCTTGTCGCCGTACCACTCGCGCACCGCGACCCAGTCCTTGCACCCCAGCGTGGGATCGTAGTGCTTGGAGAGCAGCGTGCTCCACGCGACCTCGAACGTCGCGGTGTACTCACTCGCGGGCAGCGTCGGTAGCGTTTCGAGGTCGAGCGCCGACCAGTCTTTGCACTCGTCTTGGGAGAAGTCGGGCTTCTGCGCCGTGGCGTCCGCGGCTGCGGTGCTCGGCTCCGGGGTCTGGGCGGGGGCGTCGTTCTTGTCGCAGGCGCTGACCAGGAGGGGGATTGCGAGCAGGCTGGGGAGGGCTGAGCGAGGCATGGGTGCAGCCTGAGCTTGTAACAAGAGGCCGCGCCCGCCGCGAATGCGTAATCTCCCGGTCGGCCCCTCATCGGGCTGAAACACGTAGACTTTGGCCATGATCGAGCGAACGGTCCTGATCCGGCTGCGGCCCGAGATTCGCCCGGAAGCTCGAACCGTGGCCGAGCATACGCAAGACGTGCTCTCCGAGGCGGTCGGCGTGCTCGCGGTGCACACGGCGGTCGCGGCGGACACCCGTACCGAGCAGGTCTGGGACCTGATGGTCTCGCTGCGGTTCGAGACGCTCGAGGCGGTCGAACGCTACCGAGCCGACCCGCGGCATCGCAAGTACCTCGAGGTCTACCTGCGGCCGCTGCTCGAGAGCATTCGCGCCTTCAACTGGGAGCTTTGAGGCCGTCAGCTGCGCTCGTCGACCGCGACATAGGCCATCGCGATCACCATGGCGCAGCACAGCAGCGCCAGCGCGATGGTCGTGGGGGTGAGAAGGAGTCGCATGTGCAAGGTTTGACGCGGCATCGACCCGAACGCTCAACGCTCGGCGTTGCCGTTTCGCAAACGAGTGATGCAGGACACCTCTCACGCGGGGAAGGACCCGCCTGGCCTCGGCCGCGGAGGGGGGGAACCCCCCGCTATGGGGCGGCCGGGGGCTCGAGCGACAGGCCGTGTTGCGCCAGCCAGGCCGCCGCGTCGGCCGCGGCGCCCGGTCGTGGCGCCTGCGTCACCCGCCCGTGCACGTCGCGGATGAGCTCGGCAGCTTCATCTTCGGACCCGGTCCGCCACAGGGCTGTGGCCCACCCGAGCGCGGCGGCGACCTCGACTTCGGGCGGACCGCTGCGTGCGATCTGAAACGCGCGCGCGAAGGCGGCGGCCGCCTCGTCGTTGCGTGACTCGGCCAGGCACGCGGTCCCCAGGTGCGTCAGCGCCAAGAGAACCGAGGCATCGTCGGTGCCGCGCGCGCGGACCAGTCGGGCGACGGCGCGGCGGGCGAGTACGATCGCCTCCTTGGCGCGACCGCTGCGAAGCGCGACGTCGGCGGCCATGCTCAGCGCCTCGCCACGGGCAGCGTCGTCGGCATCCTTCGTCGCCTCGAGCGCGAGCGAGGCCGCCGCGCGTGCGTCGTCGAAGCGTTCGGCGTCGAGCAGGACGGCGACGAGGCGCAGGCGCACGGTGTCCCGCGCGCGCGCGTCCAGGTCTGCTGCGAGCGCGCGCTCGAGGTGCTCGGCGGCGGTGTCGGCATCGCCTCGGGCCTGCGCCACCGCGGCGCGTCCCAAGGCGATGCGCAGCGTCAGGGCAGCACCCTCATGCGTGAGCGACCACGTCGCGGCGCGTTCGAAGGTGTCCGCCGCGTCGCCGAATCGCCCCGCCTGAAGATAGGCCTCGCCGAGCTGGACCAGCCCGGGCCCGCGCCGGGCTTCGGGGCGCCGCTCGTTGGCCATGCGAAGCCACGCGGTTGCTTTCTCGGGCGCGCCGCCCTCCTGCAGAGCGCCCGCGATCGCGTCGAGCGTCGCGAGTGCTTCGGGGTGTCGGGCGCCCAAGGCCTCGTCCGCGAGCTCGAGCGCTCGGGTCGCGAGGCGTTCGGCCGCGTCGAGGTTGCCCACGGACGCGGCCGCCACCGCGGACTCGCGCAGTCCGGGCACGAGCGCCGGATGGACGCCGCCGACGCTCGACTCGAGCAACGCCAGCGCCGGCTCGTGCACCGAGAGCGCCGCCTCGGGCCGGCCGTGCCTGGACAGCATGCTCGCCTGCGTGGCGAGCAGCGCGTGCTGCCGCGTCGCGCTGGTGGGCTTTCGACGGGCGAGAGCCGAGGCGAGCGCCCACCAGCGCTGCGCTGCGGTGAGACCCTCCTCGAGCGGTGTGCTCGTTGCGAGGGCCAAGGCGATGGTGGACGCGAGGGCAGGGGCGTCGGCCGCGATGGCGTCACCGAGGGCGCGTTGCCAGGTGGCGTACGCCTCTGCGGGGGGCTGGCCGTGGCCTTCGAGCCACCGGGCGTCGGCGCGCAGGGGGTCGTCTTCACCGAGGTCCAGCGACGCCGCGAGCTCGCTGGCGGCGTCGATTTCGCCGGCGGCCAGCAGCGCGTGGGCGCGGTCGAGGGTCGCGCGCGCGTCGGGGTCGCGGGGTGTGGCGACCGCTCGCGCATCCCCGCAGTCCTCGGTGGGGGGAAGGGCCAACGCGGCAGCCCACGCGGTGCGCTGGGCGTGCTCGGGGAGCTCGGGGAGCGTGTCGGCGAGGGCGCGGGCGCGGGCGGCTTGGCGATCCAGACACGCCAAGGTCGCCTCGCGTGCCTCCGGCGGGAGCGCGCACGCCTCGTCTCGTGCGGTGGCCCATCGCTGCGCCCAGGTCGCGAGGTCTCGTTCGAGGACGCCCCGCGATCCGGCCGCGTCCCGCGTCCACGTCCGTAGCCACGCGGGGTCGTTCTGCCAGCCGAAGGGCTCCGCGTCCGGGCACGCGCTCCGCGGCGCATCGGGCTCGTCGTCGCGCGCCGCGGCGTACAGTCCCAAGCCCAGTGCCGCGGTAAGACCCATGCCCAGGAGCCAGCGCGTCGCCGGACGGGACGCGGGCGGATCGAGAGCGTCGGACATCCCCGGGACCGTAGCAGGATTGCGCGGGCGGGCTCGATTCGGCGCCATGCCCCGGGCACAGCGGTGCTGCGGCGGGGGCGCTGGGGGATCGGCTCAAGTTTGGGCCGGGGCGAACGATGCTGGAACGGTCAGGAGTTCGGCCCCGCCCATGACCCACGCATCCGCACTGTCCATCGCTGTGTTCGCATCCCTCGCCTTGGGGTGCTCCGTCGACGCGCCCACCCGCGAGAACTTCGATTACTCGTTTCAAGAGGCGATGCCCGAGGAGATGGACGGCGACCACGCGCCGGAGCTGACGTTCACCCACTCCGCCTACGACACGGACTTCGTCGTCCGCTTCAGCGACAGCCACCACGGCACCACCAACGTCGACCCCGACGTGCGCAGCGTGGGACTGGTGATCGAGAGCGTTCAGCTGCAGCAGCTCGACGCCGACGGCCAGGAGCTCAGCTGGGTCACGGTCCGCGACACGCCCATCGAGGTCGACCTCATGAATCTGGCCGACGGCGCCGTCGAGAAGATCGCCGGCGGCCCGATCTCCGAAGGGCAGTACGGTGCGGTCGCCATCGAGTTCTCCTACGCCTACGTGCAGGAGAGCGACGGCGACGTCTCGGAGCTCGAGCTGCCCGGCATGGCGCTGTACCTCGAAGAGGGCTTCCGCATCTACGAAGGCACCCGCACCGATCTCGGCGTTCGCCTCGGCGCGCTGCGCAGCCTCGAGCGCGATGGCGATCACTGGGTCTCGGACCCCAACGTCAACATGGACGTGACCGAGGACCTGTAGCGCAACACCAGCGTCTCACGAGGCCACATCCATCGAACCGCTTCCAAACGAGACGAGGCGACTCCCGCGAGAACTCGTGGGGGCCGCCTCGACGCGGTTTGGGTTGTGGGCGCAGCAGGACTCGAACCTGCGACTTCCACCGTGTGAAGGTGGCGCTCTAACCAGCTGAGCTATGCGCCCGTCAGCGGGGCCGCGGTATAGCCCGGAGCGGCTCGGGTTGCAACGCCTCGATGCGATCGGCGAGTCTCGGGTCCGCGCGCGAGGCCTGCGGGCCCGCCAGCGCGCGCGAAACGAGGCGACATGAAACGAGAAATCATCGAGACCCCCAACGCTCCCGCCGCGATCGGACCCTACAGCCAGGCCGTGGCCGTCACCGGCGGCCGGACGCTCTACTGCTCGGGGCAGATCGCGCTCGACCCCACCAGCGGTGAGCTGGTCGGTGGCGACGACGTGGAGGCGCAGACGCGGCGCGTGCTCGACAACTTGGCAGCGGTGCTCGAGGCCGCCGGCATGGGCTACGACGACGTGGTCAAGGCCGGCATCTTCCTGGCCGACATGGCCGACTTCGGCAAGGTCAACGCGCTGTATGCCGAGCGCTTCGGCGCGGCCCCTCCGGCGCGCGCGACCGTGCAGGTTGCGGGTCTGCCCAAGGGCGTGAAGGTCGAGATCGACGCCGTCGCGGTCGGCGAGTAGCCTGCAGGGGTGGGCGAGCGAGCTCCGAGGCGCCGCGGATTCGTGGCGCTGGCCGTGCTGGTCGTCTTCGGCCTCGTCGGCGCGCTCGCGTGGCGAGGCACCGGCGGCGGCGAGCTGGACGTGGATCCGGCGGGGCTGCGCGGCCCCAGGGGGGCGCTGGCGAGCACGCCCACCTCGGCCGAGGTAGAGGGGCGGCTGCTGCTCGAGGGGCCGCTGCCCCCCGACGAGCCGCTGCGCGATCCCCCGCTGACGCCGGCGGCTGACTGCCGCGTGCGAGTCTGGGCGGCTGGCGTCGAGGTCGCCGAGCCCGCGCGCTGCGGCGCCGACGGCCGCTTCTTGGCGACCCTGAACCCTGGCGTGTTTGGCCGGGTCAGCGTCGAGCTCGAGGCGCCTGGCCGGCTGCGCGCCGTGGTCACGGTCGACCTGCCCGAGGAGGGGCGCGGGGCGTTGCCCGACGTGGCGGTGGGCGTGGGCCAGGTCGTGCGAGGCGCAGTGGTCGACCTGCGCGGCGAGCCCGTGGCCGGGGTGGTCGTCGAAGGCGTCCCGATTCCCGACCTGGGAGAGGCCGAGCCGTGGCGGCGGACCACGGCGCAGGACGGCTCCTTCGCCTTCGACACGCTGCCGCCGGGTCCCGTCGCGCTGCGGTGCGCACCGGAGGGCTACGCACCCACGGTGGTCGAAGCGATCGCGCCGCAGGACGACGTGCTGATCCGGCTTGGCGGGCTCTACGACGTGCGCGGTCGGGTGCTCGCGGCCGGCGTCGCGGCTGACGTCGCCGCCGCCAGCGTCCGGCTCGAGGGCAGCGGTGTCTGGCCGGCGCGCGTGGTCGAGGTGGATCCCGACGGAGCGTTCTCGGTGCCCTCGGTGCCCGATGGCGTCTACGCGCTCGAGGCCGTGGTCGGGGACGAGCCGGGGGAGCCGTCGTTCGCGTCCCTGCCGCTCGAGGGGGTCGAGCCGGACCTCGAGGTTTCGCTCGCGCTGACCCCCGCGTATTGGGTTCCCGTGCTGGTGGAGGGGCCGGATGGGGCGCCGGTGCCCTCCGCCCGCGTCACGCTGATGAACGCGCAGGTCGGCATGCTCGGGCGTGGGGCCAGCACGGGCCCGGACGGGACGGCGTGGCTGGGTCCGGTCGTCCCCGGCCCGTACGTCGCGCGTGCCGATGGCGATGACCTGCTCGCCTCGGCACCGGCGGCGGTGCAGGTGGTGGATGGCCCGCCCGAGCCGGTGGTCCTGCGCCTGGAGAGGCCCGGGCGCCTGGTGGTCACGGTCGTGGACCCCAGCGGGGCGGCGGTCTCGGACGCGCAGGTGCGGCTGCGGACCGACGCGGTCTACTCGGTCGGGGAGGCCCAGACGCGCGCAGCGACGTTCGCACGGGCCGTCGAGGCTCGGGGCACGCTGGGCGTGATGACCGGGCCGGTACCGCCGGTCCCCCTCGGCGAGGACGACGGCGTGGCGGCGTGGCGGCGAACCTCGGGCGCGGGCGCTGCGGCGTTCGAGGGGCTGGTCCCTGGCGCGTACACGGTGCTCGCCTCGCATCCCGACTACGCGACGAGCGCGGAGCAGACCGCGACGGTGGTCGCTGGGGAGCGTGCGGCGCTGACACTGATGCTACGCGAGGGGCAGCCGCTGACCGGTCGCGTGCGCGATGGCAACAATCGACCCATCGAGGGGGCGCAGGTCCGCGTCGACGACGTCTTGGTGGCGCGGACGGACGCCCGCGGGGTCTACGACGCCGGCCCTCACGCGGGCAAGGTTCGCATCGAGGTCCGCGCTCTTGGCTACGCGTCGGCGACCCAGACGGTGAACGTGCGGGATGAACCGCTCGACCTCGAGTGGACGCTCGAGGACGCTGATGGTGTCCTCGAAGGTCAGGTGCTCGGAGGCAACGACCGGCCGCTCGAGGGGGCCCGCGTGACCGTACACCCCAGGGGAGGTACGTCGAGCAGCGCGTGGACCGGCGCCAAGGGCGTGTTTGCGTTCGACGGACTCGCGCGCGGTCGAGCAGAGGTGATGGTCGAACACCCCGAGTACGTGCCGGCATCGGTCGGGGTGCGCATCGGCGAGGGCGCGTCGCTCACGGTCACGCTCGAGGAGGGCTGGAGCACGACCGCGGTCGTGCGGTGGAAGGGGACCCTCGAGCCCGTCGTGGGGGCGCGCGTCCGCGGAGGAGGCCTCGAGCGGCGCATCGGGCCCTCGGGCGACGTGGTGCTGTCGGGGCTGGCTCGTGACCGCGTGCGGATCGAGGTGTCCGCCGCGGACGCGCCGAGCGTGCGGCGCACGATTCGCCGCAGCGTGGCCGAGGGCAAGACCGTCTTCATCGAGCTGATCGAAGGGGGCAGCCTCTCGGGGCGCGTGGAGGACTACCGCGGCGATCCCGTCGCGGGGGCGAAGGTCGAGGTCCGCCTCGTGGGGGCGGAGGCGCCGCTTGCGAGCGTCCGGGCGACGGCGCGGGGGAAATACCGATTCGAGGGGCTGCCCGAGGGCGACGTCGAGGTGCAGGCGTGGCCACCGGAGGGGGCGCAGGAGGCTCTCGGGACGGAGACCCTGCGGCGCGACATCCGGCGCGGACATGTCACCGAGCAGGTCGTGTTCAAACTGCCCCGTGGCTGAGCGCAGGGCGTCGACGCCGGACTCCGGTTTGACACCCGTGCGGCGCCGCGCATACGTTCTGCACATCGTCTTCCCCAGGAATCGATCGATGCGTACCCTCCTCGTGATCACCGTTGTCAGCCTGTCCCTCGCTGCGTGCAGCTCCTCCGAGACCAAGTCCGAGACGGCCGCGCCGGCCAACCAGAAGGACGGCGGCAAAGAGGCCAAGACGGACGACGGCGCAGCGGCCGGAGCGGACAAGAAGGTCAAGGTCGTCGAGGGCGCGGCCCCGGACGGCGACGACCGCTACGCGCTGAAGATCGAGACGCCCGACGCCCAGTCGGGCAAGGAGAGCAAGGTCACGGTTCGCGTGGTGCCGAAGGAGCCGTGGCACATGAACCTCGACTTCCCCACCTCGCTCAAGCTCGATCCGCCGGCCGGCGTGACCGTTGCCAACGCCGACCTGAAGAAAGCGGACGCGAAGCTCGACGAGAGCGCGTGCCAGTTCGATGTCGCCTTCACCCCCTCGGCGGCCGGAGAGCAGACGTTCACCGGCAAGTTCAAGTTCGCGGTCTGCCAGGACGAGGCCTGCTCGCCGGTCACCGAAGACATCGAGTTCAAGGTCGCGGTGAAGTAGCCCGCCGCCCGCGCGGACCGGGTACACTGGCCGCGACGTGGGAGACAACGACGCGGCCCATCAACGCCTCGACCACCTCGCTGGGGCGGTCGCCGACGAGTTCGAGACCACCCGTCGACTGCTGAGCTACGACGAGTGGTTCGAGCTGTTCTGCTCCGAGCCGACCGTGCACGCTCGCAACGCGGCGCAGTACGTGCGCGACGCGTTCTTGCACTTCGGTCGCCGCGACGTCCGCACGCCCAGCGGGCAGATCTCGCGGTGGCGGCTGTTCGACACCGAGTTCGACGGTTGGCATCGCCTCGTCGGCCAAGAAGAGGCTCAGAACGAACTGTACGAGGCCGTCGAGGGCTTCGTGCGGCTGGGCCGCACCAACAAGATGCTGTTGCTGCATGGCCCCAACGGCAGCGCCAAGAGCACGATGCTCGAGGCGTTGCAGCGCGCGCTCGAGGTCTACTCCCGCACCGACAAGGGGGCGATGTATCGCTTCAGCTGGGTCTTCCCCAACCGGCGCGAGCTCGCCGGGGGCATCGGTTTCGGCAACAACGAGGGCCTTCGCGACGCGCTCGGTGAGGAGACGTTCGCCAAGCTGGGGACCGACGAGATCGACTCCCGCATGGCGGACGAGCAGAAGGACCACCCGATCTACTTGGTGCCGCTGCCGCAGCGTCGTCGGCTGCTCGAGGACATCTGCGAGTCTCACCCCGACTTCGTGATCAGCGACGCCGTGCTCTACGGAGAACTCTCGCATCGCAACCGCAAGATCTTCGACGCGTTGCTCACCGGCTACAAGGGCGACCTGCGCCAGGTGCTGCAGCACGTGCAGGTGGAGCGCTTCTTCGCGAGCCGCCAGTATCGGGCCGCGCTGGTCACCGTCGAGCCGAAGCAGACCGTCGATGCGCGGAGCTTCCCGGTCACGGGCGACTCGTCATTCGGCTCGCTGCCGCCCTCGGTCGGAGGCCAAGCCCTCTACGCCGTGCAGGGCGACCTCGTCGACGCGAACCGCGGCGTCGTCACGTTCTCCGACCTGCTCAAGCGCCCCTACGAGCACTACAAGTATCTGCTGACGGCGACCGAGTCCGGATCCGTGGCGCTCGACCACCTCGTGCTCAACCTCGACATGATGTTCACCGGCAGCGCGAACGACCTCGACCTGCTCGAGTTTCGGGCGCTTCGTTCCGGCGAGTACCAGAGCTTTCGCGCGCGGCTCGAGCTCATCCGTGTGCCCTTCCTGCTCGACTTCCGCGTGGAGCGAAAGATCTACCAAGAGCAGGTCGGTGACATCCTGCGCGGGGTCCACGTGGCGCCGCACGTCACCCGCATCCTCGCGCTGTGGGGCGTCATGACGCGGCTGCGCCAGCCCGAGCCTTCCAAGTACAACGCCAAGATCAAGGACGCGCTCGGCCGGCTCACGCCGCTGCAGAAGGCCGACTTGTACGCCTACGGGCGGGTGCCCCGAGGCCTGAGCGCCGAAGAGGCCCGGGAGATGCTCGCGGCCGTGCCCGCGATGTACGAGGAGCAGTTCCCCCACGCGGTCGTGCGGGCCGAGGGCAGCGACCACATCCTCGGCGACTACGAGGGCAGCTTCGGCGCGTCCGTCCGCGACCTCAAGGCCGTGCTGCTCGCGGCCGCCTCCGAGCCCGGCGTCACCCACATCACCGTGCCCAAGCTCTTCGACGAGCTGCGCCAATACCTGGCCGACTCGGTCAACTACCGCTGGATGATGCTCGAGCCTCAGGGCGAGTTCCACAAGCTCGACGGCGACGCGTCGAGCATCACCGGGGCGTGCTGGGAGCGGTGGCTCGATCTGACCGACTGGGAGGTTCGCGAGGCGCTCGGACTCGTCGACGAAGACCGCTACATGGAGCTGTTCCGCAAGTACGTGGTGCACGTCTCCCACGCGCTCAAGAAGGAGCGCCTCTTCGACGAGGTCACCGGCAAGCTCACCGACCCCGACGAGCAGTTCATGAAGCAGCTCGAGAAGACGATGGCGCCCGACGCCAAGGACAGCTTCCGAGCCGACGTCCTGTCGAGGATCGGCGCCTGGGCGCTCTCCCACCCCGACGAAGACCCGGCCTACGACGAGATCTTCCCGGACTACTTCGCCCAGATGCGCGAGGACTACTACAAGAAGCAGAAGGAAGTGGTCGGCAAGAGCATCAACCGCATCCTCGAGCTGCTCGCCGAAGACGGTGAGCGCCTCTCCTCCGAAGAGGTCAGCCTCACCAAGACCGAGGAACAAAACGCCGCGCACGCCCTCGAGGTCCTGCTCGGCGAACACGACGGCGACGCCCGGCGAGACCGCCACACGCGGGAGACCCTCCGCGAGACGCTGGTCTACCTGGCGAAGAACCGGTATTAGCCTCTCGCGCGGAGGAAGCGTTCGCGGGGTTCTCCGGCTCACCCCGAAGGGGTGAGGGGAGCCTACGAACCCCGCACGGTGCGGTTTTCTGCGCTCGAGGCTAGCCACTTTTCCGCTGCGCAGACCCTCCGGGTCCGCTTCGCTTTCCTTCCGAGGAGGCCCGGGGTCGCAGGGACGTCGGCCTCTTGCGGTGGGGCGCGGGGGGGCAGCGAGCTCTAACTTCCCGACTGAGTCGGTTGGTTCAGCGCGGCGCTCGTCGGCTGTCGTGAACCCGCAGGGCTGGGAAGTTCCGACCCTCGTGGCACGCGAGCGGCATCCGCTCGCCTTCGCCGCACGAGGTTGACGCCCCTGCGGCCCCTGACCTCCTCGGAAGGAGAGCGAAGCGGACCCGGAGGGTCTGCGCAGCGGGAAAGAGACAGACGTCGAGCGCAGAAAACCGCACCGTGCGGGGTTCGTAGGCTCCCCTCACCCCGAAGGGGGGAGCCGGAGAACCCTGCGAAGGCTCCCCTCGCGCGAGAGGTCGAGGGAGCCGGAGAACCCTGCGAAGGCTCTCGCGCGCGAGAGGCGGCCTCAAATCCCGCGGGCCATGCGGTACTGCGCGGTGAGCCCGGGGTCGCTGGCGATTTCGTACATGAGCTCGTCGAGGGCGTCGCGATCGAGGTCGAGGGTGGCGAGGACGTCGTCGGCCTTTTGCGGATCGGCAGAGATCTTCTCGGCGACGCGTGCCGCCTTGGCGACGCGCGGGTCGTAGCCTTCGAGGTCGTCCGCCTCGCCCTCGCCCTTGGCGTCGTCCACCTTGGCGTCGTCGGCGTCCGCGGGTGGGGCTTCGCCTCCCGGCGCGTCGTCCTTGGGCGCGTCGTCCTTGGGCGCGTCGTCCTTGGGCGCGTCATCCTTGGGCGCGTCGGCCTTGGCGTCCTCGGACTTGGCCGCGTCGGCCTTGGCGTCGTCCTTCTTGGCGGCTTGCTCGGGCTTGGGGGCTTCGCCTTCGCAGGCGGAGGCGCCGAGGAGGAGCGAGGACGCGAGCAGGGTCGCGAAGAGTCGTTGCATCGTCGTCTCCTGCCTCATTTGGGGCCTTTGCCCTTCTTGCCGCGCTTGCCTTTGGGACCCTTGGGGCCTTTGCCTCGCTTGCCGCCGGGCTCCCGCGGACCCTTGCTCTTGCCATCGCGCCGCTCGTCACGGTGGTCGGCCTTCGCGCCCTTGTGGGCCTCACGAGCCTCCTTGCGGGCGCCCTTGGCGGCCTCCCGGGCCTCGGCTGCGCCATCGAGACCGGCCTTCGCGGCCTCCATTGCGGCCTCGGCGGCCGCCTTCTCGGCGTCGGTGGTCGCCTTGGCCATGTCGGCCTTGGCTTCGGCGATGTCGGCCTTCGCCTCGGCGATGTCCCGGCTCGCCTTGGCGATGTCCTTGCCGGCCCCCGCAAGGTCCCGGCGGGCCTCGATGAGGTCCTCGCGCGCGGCAGCCAGATCCTCGTCGAACTTCTTGTGACGCGCCTCGAAGCGGAACTTGGCCGCCTTGCCCTTGGCCCGCAGCGCCTTGCGTTTGGCATGCAGCCTCGCGCGGTGGGCCTTGTGCTTGGCCTTGTGGGCGGCGAGCTTGGCCTCGAGCGCCGCACGCTCGGCGTCGTCCATGGCCTTGACCTTCTTGCGCTTCGCAGCCATCTCCGCGATCTCGGCGGGCTTCTTGCCCTTGGCGAGCTGGCGGCGGACCCACGCGTTGAAGTGCGCCCGCTTGCCGCGGCCGGACTTGGTCGCGTCGGCTTCGGCGGCGACCAGCTCGGCGGCTTCCCCCGCGCTCAGCCCCGCTTCGGTCGCAGCGTCGAGCGCGTCGTCGAGCTCCTCCTCGGGCACCCCCGCCTCGCGGGCCTCCTGCGCGGCCAGCGGGAGGTCCATCACCGCGAGGATGTCGTCTTCGAGCGCCTCGTCATCCGCGGGCGCGTCGGGTTCGGGCGCGACCTCGGCGGGGGCCGCGATCGCGGTGCCTCCCAGCGACAGCGCAAGCAGTACGCCGCCTGCAGTCCATGACCGTTTGAGTCGGAGCATGCCCGGAGCATTTCACGGCCGCGGCGCCGCGCTCAACCTCCTTCACCGTCCGTTTGCGGGCCCGGTCTCGTCGGGCCGCAGCGGGCGTCCGCCGGCATACCGGGCGAGCATGAGCGCAATCTCGTTTTGCACCGTCCGCGCAGCCGACGTGCCCCCGCCGGGAAGCTCGTTGAACAGGATGCTAAAGACGATCGGCGCGCGGTCGGGCGCTCCTGCGTAGCCCGAGAGGGCGGAGATTCCATCCAGGGTGCCGGTCTTGACGCGAACCCACCGCGCGGCGTCCGTATCGGAGAGCCGAGAGCGGGTCGTGCCGTCGACACCCATCACGGCCAGGGACGCCAAGAAGTCCGCGCGGTAGCGGAAGTCGCCCTGCATCGCCTCGAGCAGCGCGGTGATCTGCGTCGGCGTGACCCGGTTGGTGTCGTAGAGCCCCGACCCGTTGGTCAGCCGAGCGCCCTGCAGATCGACGCCGAGCGATTCGAGGGCCTTGCGCTCCTGCGCGGACGCAGCGCTGAAGGTGGCCGGCTTGCCCACAGGGGACAGGGTCTTGAGGATCTGCTCGGCCATGAAGTTGTTGGAGAACTTGTTGACCGACCGGATGAGCTCGCTGACGGGCTCGGAGAAGTGCGTGGCGAGGGCTCGGGCGTCCCGTGGCGCGCTGCCGACCTTGACCTTCTTGCGACCGACCTTGATGCCCTGCTTCTTGAGCGCATACAGAAGCACCTCTCCGGCGTTGCGACTGGGGCTGAGGACCGGGTAGCGGTAGCGGGCCGCCGACGCGTCCTCGCCGATCGTCCCGCGGATCTGAATCTTCACGCCGGTGCCGTCGGGTTCGACGTCCGCGAACAGCCGCCGCTTGCGGCCCGCGACCGTGGTCGCGGTGTTGGTCAGCTTGATGCCGCCCGTCGAGGGGTCGAGCCCCACGAGCGCCGCGTCGCCGACCTTGGCGCCCGGGGCCGCCCGCACGACGAAGGTGTTGAAGTTGACCGACGTGGCGCTGCTCGGCGCGCGGTAGGACGCGAGCTCGTCCTTCTGGTCGAAGCCCGGCGGCAGCTCGTCCTTGTCGAAGCGGTCGGAGTCGACGACCACGCCGCCGGTGATCCGTCGCACTCCGCGGGCGTGCAGCTCGGAGGCGAGCGCCACGAGGTGTTCGGTGACGAGGTTGGGGTCTCCGCTGCCTTCGAGGTAGATGTCGCCGGTGACCACCGACCCCGACAGCGCGCCGTCGTTGCGCAGGATTCGGGTCGCATAGCGGTGCTCGGGTCCGAGCTCGACCAGCGCTGCCGCGGTGGTCAGCAGCTTGACGTTGCTGGCCGGGTTCAGGGGCAGCTCGGCGCCGCGCGAATACAGCACCTTGCCGGTCTCGAGGTCGAGCACGTGGATCCCGACCGTGGCGTCGGCCAGGATGGGGGCCTCGAGCAACAGGTCGATCTGCCCGGCCAGGGTTGGGTCGGCCTCGCCCTGGGCGACCGCAGGCTCGGCCGCCCGCGCGATTGGCGAAGGAGACACGAAGCTGGCCAACACGGCCAGGCAGAGGGCGGGGCGAAGAGCGCGGGCAAGCACGGCAGGAGGGGGGTGGGGCCTCATCGCAGGCCCACCCACGTGCACGGTAGCCGAGCTGGCCTGCGCATGCATCCCGTATCGGGACCCATCATTTGGTCGGCTCGCGTCGCGGCGGTAGCCTGATGGGGGTTCCGATCATGGCTTTCTCGCGTCGCGCACTGTTCTTGTCTTCGTTGCTGACTCTCACCGGCTGTCCCGACGGCGGGGGCTCGGGCAACCCGCCTCCGGCGAACACCAGCGCCGGCAACCCCACGGCCACGATGTCCGGGACCGGGCAGCAGGGCACCGGCACGATGACCGACACCGACGCGACCGGCGGTTCGAGCTCGTCCTCGGGTGCTACCTCCGAGGCGACGAGCACAGGTGCGACCGTCACGAACTGCGGCGACCTGCAGTGCAGCGACAACGGTAGCTGCGAGATCGACCCGTTGGGCAGCGCCTACTGTCTGTGTGATGCAGGCTACGTGCTCGACGACGCCGGGGTCACCTGCGTGGTCGACGAGTCGTGCATTCGGGTGTCGTTCCTCGAGGACGGGTGTCGCCAGAAGGTCAACGCAGAGCCGGCCGTGGCCTTGTTCTTCGCGCTGGACTTCTGCGCGGGCACGGCCGTGACGCCGGAGAAACGCGCGGAGCTGGGCCTGTCGTTCGTCGTCCGTGAGAACGGCATCGACATCTCGGAGAACGTCGAGTCCGACGCGACGATCCTCGACACCGAGGTCGAGAGCTACGTGACGCTGATGGTCGACGTCTCCAACTCGGTCACCGAGAGCGAAGACCTGCCCGCGCTGGTGACCGAGCTGCGGGCGCTCGTGAGCAGCCTCGAAGCGGCGCCTGGTGAGCCCGACGTCTACGTCTCGGTGTTCGTCTTCGGCTTCCGGTCCGCCGAGTACGTCCCCTTCACGCGAGACCTCGCGGCCGTCGACGCGGCGCTCGAGGCACTGGCCAACGACCCCGCGCCCGTGGTCGAGCTCGCCAGCGGCGGCCAGAGCACCGCGCTCTTCAACGCGACCGAGGAGGGCATCCTCGCGACGCATCGCATTCGAGACCTGCGCGATGCGGTCACCTGGGGTGGGGTGCTGACCACCGGCACCGTGGTCGTCGTCACCGACGGCATCGACACGTCCAACGGCGACCTCAACAGCGGGCTCATCGGCGAAACCACCAACCAGGTGATCTCGATTGGGATCAGCGACGCGATCGACGATGACCAGCTGCGGGCGATCGGGCGCGACGGATCGTTCCTCGCGCCGACTCCGGCGGACTGGACCACAGCGTTCGAATCGATCGCCGAGCGCGTCGACGCCTATCCCGATCGCTCCTACCTCCTGGCCTACTGCTCCTCGGCCAGCGAGGGCGACCCGGACGTCGAGGTCTCCGTCACCGGCCCCGCGGTGCTCGACGTGACCGCGGCCGAGTGTGGGTTCAACGCCGAGCTGTTCAGCTCACAGGGCTTCGAGTGCAACACCGATTTCTTCACCTCGGAGTGCAACGCCCAGCAGTGCGGCGGCCTCACCGGCTGTGGCGCATGCGCGGACTCGCAGTGCTGCAACGGGACCCAGTGCAGCGAGCCGGAGGCCGCGCAGTTCCCGGTCAGCTGCGACGACAACATTCACCTGTGCGACGCGGAGAACCTCGCGTGCAACGGGGCGAGCTGCGTGCTGCCGGTGGGCGACGGTCAGGACTGCACCACCACCCCGTGTGCCGCCGGGGTCGACTACTGCGGGACGAACCCCGCGTGGAATCCCAAGGACCCCGACTCGCCGCAGTTCGTCTGCATGGACACGCTGCCGCTGGGGACGCCCTGCGAGGTCCCCGAGCAGTGCGAGTCGCTCAACTGCTACTACCCCAACCCCGACAACCCCTTCGAGGGGCGACGGTGCCTGCCCGAGGCTCAGCTCGGTGATCACTGCGGCGACGAAGACGCGGTGTGCGAGTCCGGTGGCCACTGCCAGAGCAGCACGTGCGAGCCGAAGCTCCTCGAGCTCGCCAGCTGCAACTCCGACGAGCAGTGCCGCCGGGGCGTCTGTGTGAACTTCGATGTCGGCGGCAACTTCTGCTCGGGTCCCGCCGCCTGCTACTGGAGCTGGGACGAGAAGGTCCCGGACTGAGGGCCCTCAGTAGACGCCGCGAAGGGCGTCGATGCCCGGGTACGCACCGGGCAGCGCGGGCGCGTCGAGCCTGAGCGGACGCTCGCCGACGTGCGCCTCGGTTTCCTCGTCGTCGCTGCTCGATGGGGCAGGGCAGGCCGCCTGGTCGAGCTGCGCGAGGGCGGCGGCCAAGGAAGCCTCGCGGGAGTCACCCAGCGGTCGCGCCAGGTCGTCGGCGCTCTCGCAGTCGGGGATGAAGCCGTCGAAGTAGTCGCCTTCCCCGCGCGCGTTGAGCAGCCGGAACGTGATCGGATAGGCCGCCTTGTCGCAGAAGGTGAACTGCGCCGAGCCCACCGGCTTGCCCGCGGTCGGTGAGCCCACCACGCTGACCGTGGCGAAGGGCCGCACGGCGTTGATCACCAGCTCGCTCGCCGAGGCGGTCGACCCGGAAGTGATGAACACGACGTGGTCGAGGCGCTCGAGGCTCCCGGTGTGCCGCTCGATGTGCCGCGTGCTGTTGGCCTCCGAAAGCGAGGGCGTGTGGTCGGTGCGATACGACACTTCGCCGGCGGCTTGGCCTCCCACGAGCATGTCGACCAGGTGCCGCGCCGCCGAGATCCGGCCGCCGCCGTTGTAGCGCATGTCGACGACGACGTTGCGGACGCCCGCGTCGGAGAAGCGAACGAACGCGTCGGTGAGCTCGTCGATCGACGGCTCGACGAAGGTGGTGAAGAACAGGTAGGCGACCGGCTCGGCGTCGTGCTCGATGACCTCGGCGATGGGGACCGTGACGAGTGGATACCAATCCTTGGTCAGCTCGACGGTGCGCGTGGCGTCATCGGTCCCCGAGGCGAGCTGCAGCGTGACCGCGACCCCGGGCTCGTTGGGCCCCAGGGCGTCATCCCAGCCGTCTCGCTCGTCGAGCTCGGGGACGGTGAAGCCCCCGGCGCCGACCAGCTCGTCGCCGCGCTCGAGGCCGGCTTGACCGGCGGGGGAGAGTGGGTCGACGAACCCCAGGACGACGCGTCCGTCCGAGAGGCGCCGCGTCCGGAAGCCCGCGCCGATCACCATGCCCTCCTCGAAGAGCGCGTCCGAGGTCTCGAGGTCGGACACGCGGCTCCAGCGGTCGAGCTCGGCGTAGCGAACCTCGGTGACCAGGGCCGAGGGGGATTCGAACGCGGCGGGGTCGAGATCGCCCGGCACGTGCTCGTTCCAGAGGTAGGCCTCTTGCATGAGCATGTACATGAAGGCGTTCTGCTCGGGGATCGAGCAGTCTCGCGGACCGCCGAAGTCCAGCGGGTCATCCTCCGCGCAGCCACCGAGCCCGAGCGCGACGACCACGATCGCCGCGCCTCCCATCCACCATCCATCGATCCTCGACAAAGCCAGTGTACGGTAGCACGCGTCTCGCTGGCCTCTCGGCACGTGACACCGATTGTCGCAGCGGTGAGGACGGCGCCGACGTGTCCGGGTACCCTTCTTCCGGTGACCTCGTTGGGCATCGCTGCCGCATGGTCGTGCGTGCTCGCGCTCGGCGACCCCTCGCTCGTGGTCGAACGCGAGGTCGAGTTCGGCGCGGCGAACGCCTCGCGCCTGCAGGTCGTCGCGCCGCGCGTACGTGGCATCCCGGTCCGAGGAGCGGCGCGCGTCGTGCCGGCGGACGAGGCTGGGGCATGGCTCGCCGCGCCGGTGCTTCCGCCGATGCAGACGCCCCAAGTCGACCCGTCCGAGGCCCGCATCGACGTCGAGGCGCTGCCGGGCATCGCGGCCGAAGCTCTCGGCCGCGACGCGGTGTCGTTCGAGTCCCAGCCGGTCCTGGTCTACCTGCTGCGGCACGATGTCCCGGTGCTCGCCTGGGAGGCGCAGGTGTCGCTCTCCATGCGGCCGACGCCAACCCGGCCCACGGTCTGGATCAGCGCCATGACCGGCCGACTGATCGAGGTCCGCGAGCAGGTCCGCAGCGCTCGCGCCCGGGTGTTCGGCGAGAACCCGTCCACCACGCCGACCCCGCGGGACGTCGAGCTGCCGCGCATCGGCGAGGTCTCCGTGGGCGACCCCCTCGTCTCACCGACGATCGCCGCGTTCAACTGCGTGGCGCAGCCGCCCCCCGAGACTCCCTGGGAGGTCGACGACGGCGACTGCTATCCGGTCCACCGCGCATTCGCCGACGCAAACGGCGACTTCTACGTCCCCACCCCCGAGGTGATCGACGAGGACGACAACGTCCAGCCCGACGACCCCTACGCCGAGCTGAGCATGTTCTACCACGGCGCGATCTTCCTCGACGCGCTCGCGGACCGCGGGCTCGACCAGTTCTCGTGCCCGCAGGCCGTGATGCTCGCCAACGTTCGAAGCCCCACGGACGACGGCTACGAGCCGGTCGACAACGCCTTCTACACCAACCAGTGCGACCCCCAGCGGGGCGCCACGATGATGTTCGGGCAGGGCGCTCAGGTCGACTTCGCCTACGACGGCGACGTCGTCTACCACGAGCTCGGCCACGGCGTCGTCGCGTTGCTGACCCCCGAAGGGCTCGGCGGACGGCAGCTCAGGGACGACGCGTCGCTCGTCGACGCGGGGGGCATGAACGAGGCGATCGCCGACTACATGAGCTACATGATGACCGACGACCCGCGCGTCGGTGAGTACGTGGGCCGCTTCTGGGCGGCGAACACCCGGGCGGAGATCCGCACCGGCGAGAACACCAAGCGCTGCCCCGACGACACGATCGGCCAGGTCCACAACGACGGCGAGCCCTTTGCCGCCTCGCTGTGGTCGACCCGGCAGCGCGTGGGTCCAGCCCTCGACCTGCTCGTGCTGCGGACGCTGCCTCGGTTGGGTGGGGACGCAAGCCTCGAAGAGGGCGCCGCTGCGCTGCTCGAGGTCGCCGCCGAGATGGTCGCCGAGGGCCTGCTCGTCCCCGGCGACGTCGAGCACCTGCAGCGGGCGCTGGCCACCCGCGGGCTGCTCGACTGCCCGCGCGTCATCACCGACCAAGACGCGGTGCAGGCGGGACGGACGATGCACCTGCGTCGCAAGAGCGTCGCCGTGCAGCCCTTCACCCCCGGGCCGATGCAGCTGCGGGTCGAGGTCCCGCCGGGCGCGGACGCGCTGGAAGTTCACTTCGATCTACGGGGTGACGACACGCCCGAGGACCGCGCGCTCGTCTTGGTCAAGCGAGGCGAGGCGCGCATCACCTACGGCTACGAGGTCATCGCGGTCGACGACCCTGGGGACGCCACCGGGGAGACCGGCCGGATCCGCGAGGTCACCCGGACCGACGGCGACTGGGACGCAGAGATCGAACCGACGCGTCAGCCCGGAGGCGACTACATCGCCGAAGTCGCGAACGTTCGGGCCGGCGACGTCGTGCACGTCGCTTTGGCGGCGCTCGGGCCCTCGGACCTCATCGCCACCTCGGTCGCCGTCTTGGCCATCGGAGCGACCGAGGAGGCGGAGACGGACGGGGAGGCCGACACCGACGGCGACGTGCCAGCACAGGGCGGTTCGGTGTCTGCGCAAGCAACATCTGCGGGCGGCTGCGGTTGCCACACGGGGCCCGATTCGGCGATCCTGCTCGGGTGGATGCTCCCGCTGATGCTGCGCCGACGTCGACGACGGGCGACGTCGTCTCGCAGGCGCCGCGGCAGCACCCGGCGCTGAGGCTGCTGCACGCGCTCGTCGTGCTGACGATCGTGGGCTTCATCGTCGTGCCGAACATCCCCACCAAGCACCTGCCCCTGGCGGGCACGATGGCCAAGTGGGCCAAGAAGGTGTCGTTCAAGCAAGGGTGGCAGATGTACGCCCCCAACCCTCAGCGCGCGCAGATGTACATGAACCTCACCGCGGTCTACGACGACGGGTCCGAGCGCAGGCTCGAAGAGACCGTCCAGGAGAATCAGGCGTGGGGCACCCACTTCATGTGGGACAAGACGCGGATCGACATCTGGCGGCAGTACGCCAACTTCAACGCAAAGCACCGCAACAACAACCGCGTCTGGTACCTCAAGGGCGTCTGCGTCCGCGAGGCGCGTCGCGGCCCGATCCCCAAGCGCATCGTGATGCATCAGGTGCGGCGTCGCTTCACGCCGCCCGAGAAGGTCGCCCAAGGGGCACCCGCGCTCGGCAAGCCCAAGCGCACGTTCATCACGGTCCAGTACTGTCAGCACCCGGTGGTCAAGGAGATCATCGACGCGGACCCGCGGCGGTCCGCGGCGCGCGGTTGAGCCATGACGCTGCTCCGACGCATCGACGCCTTCGTCGGCCGACTCGCGCTCGACGGCGAGGACCCGACCGCGCTGGGCCTCGTCCGCATCCTGCTGGTCAGCGTGCTCACGGCGAGCCTGCTGACGCACGTCGGAGCGGTCTCGGACTATTTCTCCACCGACGCGGTGTTGTTCGGCACGTGGGCCGAGGAGGCGTTTGGAGGGCGCCTGTCGCTCTTCTTCTGGGTCGAGGACCCGTGGGCCGTGCGGGCGATCTTCGCCGTCGGCGTGCTCGCCCACTTGCTGTGGTTGGTCGGTCGTTTCACGCGGATCTCGGCTCTGGTCGCCTGGGTGGTCTGGGTGAGCATGTTCGGCCGCAACCCGCTGCTGTACTCGCTCGCCGACCAGCTGCAGATGGTGCTGTGCACGCTGCTGATGGTCATGCCGAGCGGCAATGGCCTGTCCCTCGATGCCAGGGCTCGAGGTACGCGTCCCGTGCCGGTGTGGTGCCGGCGCGTGCTCCAGCTTCAGCTCGCCGTCGTCTACACGTCGACAGGGCTGCTCAAGGACGGCAAGACCTGGCACGACGACGGCACCGCGCTGTACTACTCGCTGTCCAACCCCTACAACCGGCACTTCGACATCGCGCCAACGCTCGCGATGCTGCAGCCGTACGTGCTGCGCCCGATGACGTGGCTCGTGCTGCTGTGGGAGGTCGGCTTCGCACCGTTCGTGGCGCTGCACTGGCTACGAAGTCTGCTCGGCCGACCCCGCCGCTTCCCCGACCTGCGTTGGCTGTTCCTGGGCTTTGGCGCCATGATGCACATCGGCATTCAGAGCATGCTCTACGTGGCGTGGTTCAGCCCGCTGTGCCTCGCCACCTACTTCGCCTTCCTCCGGCCCGAGGAGGCGCGCCACCTCGGCGCCCGCTTGCGCCGGATGCTCGGGCGCTCTTGAAGCTCGCCGGAGGAGTGCGCTCAGGCCCCGCCGGAGCCGAGGACTTCGACCTCGTCGATGTACCAGCCGCCGCGCTCGTTGGCGCCGTCGCTGCCGATGAGGAAGCGGACGTAGAACGTGTCCCCGGCGTACTTGGTGATGTCGAAGGTCGACTCGACCCAGGTGCCTTCGTTCTCCTTGGAGTCGTTGCCCGAGAAGCCTGCGCTGCCCTGAACCGGCGGGAACGAGGCGTCGAGCACCGGGCTGTCGATGTACAGCACGCCTTCGGTCGGCGCGATGGTGACCCACCCGTCGACGAGCGAGTCGGGGTCGCCGGTGGTGACCTGCACGATGCCGCCGTCGTCGTTGCCGATGCCGCCTT
Organism: bacterium; assembly: GCA_024742475.1. GTDB lineage: Bacteria > Myxococcota_A > Polyangia > Nannocystales > Nannocystaceae > CAJXVA01. The sequence continues at coordinate 349,750 of JANSYI010000003.1, forward strand.
GGAACTGGAACCAGTGCCGGATGGTCATCGTGACGGTCTGGCCGCCGCAGTTCGACAGGTCCATGTTGCCCGAGCGTACGAAGCCAGACTCATCGGCCTGGTAGTCGCCGTTGAGGTTGGTGCCCCACACGCCGGTCTTGCCGACGCCGGGCCCGTCGTCGAACGGGCCGGGGTCGCCGCACTCCCACGACTCGACGGGTGCCGCGCCGGTGGTGCGCAGCGTGACCCAGTCGCCGGGGCACTCCTCGGGGGTGTCGAAGCGGAAGGTGTAGCCGCACTCGGTGCACGCGGTGGTGTCGATCTGGCAGCTGTCCATGCAGGTCAGATCGCCGGCGGTGCCCTTGCCGAGCGTCTGACAGTCGGTGGTGATCGGCATGTCCAGCTCGCAGGCTTCGTTGCCGTTGAGCTCGCCGTCGCCGCAGTAGACGCACTGGCTCGTGTCGTAGCGGCAGCTGGCGGGGTTGCAGCCGAGCGTTCCGCCGGTGAGGACACCGGGGACCAGGGGGTCCTTCAGGTCTTCGCAGGCCGCGCCACCGAACTCGTCTTCGGTGCACTCGCCGTCCATGCCGCAATCGCAGTCTTCATCGCCTTCGATGGTGCCGTTGCCGCAGAGCGCTCCGCCGCTGAATCCACCGGACGAGGACGCGTCGGCTTCGCCCGTGCTGCTGGAGGATTCGGCTGGGGCCGTGGTCGCCTCGCCCGTGCTGGAGCTGCTCGCGGAGTCGCCCGAGCTCGACGTCGATGGGTCGGGCGTCATCGTGCCCGCATCGCTCGAGGTCGACCCGCCAGTGAAGTTGTTGTCACCGCCCGAGACGTCGGTGGTGCACGCTCCAAGAAGTACGGTTGCGCCGATCAGGCAAGCCAAGCCGCGAGAATCCATGCGCTGGGTTATAGCGGATTTCCGCCCTCGCGCCCTGAGGTGTCGGGAAACGTGCGTGTGGGACTTCACGACCCGCAGACCGCCGCGAGCGAGTCCGCGCGGCGGTAGGATGCGGCCGTGGGGCTGACCTATGAACGGCGACGACGGCTGCTTTGGGTCGCAGCTGCCGTGTTGGTCGGTGTGCACGTGATGGCACCCGATCGCGCAATCGTGATCGGGGGCGTGGTTCCTTGGGATCTGGCCTTCCACCTCGGGTGGATGGTCGCCGCCGGGCTTCTCATCGAGTTGATTGCACGGACCGGTTGGCGGGACGTTGACGATGCGTGACCCGACGATCATCGCCGCGGTCGTGCTCGGCTACTTCGGGGTCGTGGCCGCGATCGCATATGCGGCGTCGAAGCGGGGCAGCATGGACGCCGAGGACTACTTTCTCGGGGGCCGCAGCGCCAAGACGTTGGTCCTGTTCATGGCGCTGCTCGGGACCAACGTCACGCCGTTCGTCCTGATGGGGATCCCGGGTCTGGCCTACCACCACGGCATTGGGGTGTTCGGGCTCAACGCAGCCATCGTGGCGCTGGGCATCCCGCTGTCGTTTTGGGCGATCGGCTATCCCGCCTGGCGAGCGGCGCGGGCGACGAGGGCGGTGACCCCGGCGGAGCTTTACGCGACGCGCCTGCGATCCGGCGCGCTGGGGGTGGTCTTGTTCGTCGCGTTCGTCGTCTACACGCTCCCGTACCTGGTCTCGTCGGTGCTCGGGGTTGGCGTGGCGGTCTCGGTGCTCACCGCCGATGCGGTGTCCCTCGAGGCGGCGTCGTTGGGCCTGCTGGTCGTCACCGTGCTCTACACGGCGACCGGCGGGATGCGGGCGACGATGTGGACCAACGTCTTTCAAGGGTCGGTGTTCGTCGGGTTCGTCGTCTTGGCATTCGTCGGCGTGGCCGATCACCTCGGGGGATTCGAAGCGATCACGGCGCGCGTCCAGGCCGAGGCTCCCCAGCTCCTCGAACGTGGGGAGAGGCCGATGTTCGCGCCCGCAGCGTGGGCGTCGTGGGGCCTGGCGATCTCGCTGACGGTCATCGCCTTCCCCCACATGCTCGTGCGTATCTTCGCCGCGTGCGACGTATCGGCGCTGCGCAACACGTGCCGCCTGTATCCGCCCGCCCTGGTGCTGCTGTGGCTGCCCGTGGTGATGCTCGGGGTCTGGGGCGCGGTCGCAATCCCCGGGCTCGAAGGACGGGCGTCCGACGGCATCTTCGTGCGGCTGGTGCAGGACGCCTTCGGGCCGTGGCTCGAGGGCCTCTGTCTCGCCGGCGTGTTGGCGGCGGTGATGTCTACCGTCGACGCGCAGTTCCTGACGCTCTCTTCGATGCTCTCTCGCGACGTGCTGCTGCGGCTGCGCCCGGCGCTGTCCACCGCAGACCAGGTCCGCGCGGGTCGAATCTTCGTGGCGATCGTCGCGATCGTCACCGCGCTCTTGGTGGTGGGCAAGCCGGCGTCGATCTTCTCGATCGCGTCGTTTTCCTTCTCGGGCTACGTGATGCTGGTGCCGACGCTGTATCTCGGGCTGCGGAGCCGCTGGTTCACGGCACCGGGCGCGATCACGTCGATCGTGCTCGGCAACGCCGTTCTGCTCGTCGCGTGGGTGCAGCCTACGCCGTGGCTGGGCGTTCACCCGGTGGGGTGGGGCCTCGCCGCAGCGATCCTTGGTGCCCGGCTCGGAAGTCGCTGGGGGCAACCCGCACCCGAGGGCCCCGTCGAGGTGTGAACGGGCTACGATTGCCCGCGCATGGCCAAGCCGCTCGAGTACAACGCCACCATCACGCAGCGCATCGACCTCGAGCCCACGCTCTCGGTGTTTCGCGTCGAGCCGGACGCGCCGTTCACCACCTCGAGCGAGCCGTGGTTCGTCCCGGGCCAGTACCTCACGCTAGGGAGGAACCGTCCGCCGGGCGTCCAGGACGATCCCAGACCGGCCTCGGTGCGCCGCCCGATGTCGATCGCCTCGGCGCCCCATGACCTGCGAGACGCGGAGTTCTACATTCGCCAGGTCGGCACGCCCGAGTCCGACCTGCCGCTCACCCACGAGCTGTGGAACATCAGCGTCGGCGACCGCATGTACGTTCGGCCGACGCCTGCGGGCAAGTTCACGCTGCAGGACACCTGCGGCGTCGACGACTCCCGCCTGAAGGTGACGGTGGCCGCGGGCACGGGCCTCGCGCCGTTCCTGTGCATGGTTCGCGCGCGCGTGCGCGACGACGCGGGCGCAGATCTCAGCGACTTCGCCGTCGTGCACGGTGCGAGCTACCCGACCGGCCTCGGCTACCGCGGTGAGCTCGAGGGTCTCGCCCACAGCAACGGACTCAAGTACATCCCGACCGTCTCGCGTCCGAAGGAGGCGCCCGAGTGGACCGGGAGCACGGGCCGGGCCGAGGCGCAGTTCAGCGAGGCGAACCTGGGCAAGACCGAGGCCGCCTTGGGTCTCGAGGAAGGGGGACTCACGCCCGAGCGCGCCGTCGTCCTCATCTGCGGGCTCCAAGGCACGATCGGCGTCACCATCGAGGCGCTGCTCGCACGCGGGTTCGTGCCCGACCACCGCCGGCTGCGCCGCGCGCTCGAGGTGCCCGACGATGTGCCCGCGTCGGTCTACTGGGAGCAGTACGACTCCACCCCGGTGATCGACACGAAGGACGACGCGTTGATGGAGCGGCTGCGCCGTTCGCTGCACGACGCGCTCAGTCGTCGCTGAGGACGTCGTCGAGGGCGGAGTCGAAGTCCTCGGCGGGCGCCTCTTCGACGATTTGCGGGTCCTCTTCGTCCACGACCTCGACCACGGCCTCATCCTCTGTGTGGTCCGCCGCGTCGCTTGGGGCGGGCTCGGGCGGCGCCTCGGGGGCACCGTCGGCTGCGGCCGCGTCGGCGGTCCACCCCATCAGTCGTGGCAGCGCCTCGACGGGCGGGGCTCCGTGGCTGAGGGCCTCGGCGTGAAACTGCGACATCGAGAAGCCACCGCGCGCCTCGGCCTGGGCGCGCAGCGCCTTCCAGGCTCGGGCGCCTGCGAAGTAGGTCGACAGCTGCGTGGAGGTCAGCTGTGCGCGCGTCCACTTGCCGACCGCCTCGCCCTCTTGCTGGTACGAGCGGGCGATCATGAGGTCGAGGGCCTCTTCGCGCGTCATCGAGCCCGCGTGCACGCCGTGGTCGAGGATCGCGTTGGTGACGGTGCGCAGGTAGAACTTCAGAGCGTGCAGCGCGAGCGCCTTGGCGCGCAGCTCGGGGTCCACCATGACTGCCCACAGGCCCTTGGGGATCTGCGGTGGGCGCTCGGCCTCGGGGGAGGGGCCGACGCCGCGGTAGCCCGCGTCGATCATGACCTGCTCGGTGTAGACCGCCCAGCCTTCGACGAAGGCGCCGTTTTGCAGCACGCGGCGGACCTTCGAGGGCTCGCGCTTGCCGTAGTACAGCTGGACGAAGTGCCCGGGAATCGCCTCGTGTATCGAGAGGATCTCGAGCATGAAGTTGTTGTACTCGCGCAAGAACGACTCGGTGACCTCGGGCGCCCACGTCTTGGGGATCGGCTGCACCAGGTAGAAGCTCGGCAGGCTGGCGTCTTGGGATTCGAGGGCGCCGGGCGCCGCGAGACCGGCGATGAAGACGCCTTGCTGGTGGGCGGGCGTCCAGATCACCTCGAGCGCCTCGGCGTCGTCGAGGGGCACGATGTCGTTGGCGACGACGAACTCCGAGAGCCGCGAGAGGTTGGCCTCGGCGGCGTCGCGGAGGGACTCGGGTGGCACGTGCCACTGCGCGAGCGCCTCGAGCACGGCTGGGGTGAGCGCCGCGTTGGGGTCGCCTTGGGCGCGGCGCACGATCCGGCGGACGGTGCGGCGCCCGAGCAGCGGCTCGGCGAGGTCGCCGGCGAGCTGCGCCATGGCCTTGCGAACCCGCCCGTGTTCGATCACCGCGTCGCGCCGCAGCGCATCGGCGTCCACGTCGGCGTCGAGGGTGAGCGCGAGCTTGCGCGCGTAGTTCTCCGGTCCCAGCCGCCACGACCCGGCAGCGCTGGGCAGGACGGCGGTGCGCAGGTGCTGCTGAAGGTCGCGCAAGGCCATCACGGCAGGCCCCGAGGCAGCGCCGATCTGCTGCCGCGCGCCCTCGGGGGCCTGTGCCAGCCGCTCGAGCGTGGTGTTGCGGACCAGCGTGACGAGCCCGTCGATCTGGGCGATGGCGACCTGCGTCTGCGGCAGCTTGCACGCGGCCGCGTCGAGGTTGAGCTTGGCCTGCTCGACGAAGCCCGGCAGCGCCGTGAGCCGAGCGGTGACCGAAGCCGCGCGGGCCTCGGCGGGCGCGAAGTCTCGCGAGATGAGGTCGTCGATGCCCGCGCCGATCATCGACACGTACCAGTACGGGTCGGTGCGCCAGGGCTGCTCGACCTCGATCACGAACGCGTCGAGGTCGAGGGCGTTGAGCAGGATCTCGTTGTCGACCTGCTCGTCGACGGAGGACTTCGTCGCCTTGGCCAGGGCTGAACGGGCGCTTTCGATGCGTGTGCGTTCAGCCTCGATGCCGGCGTCGGACAGGTCAGGCCATGCGCCGTCGTAGTCGTGCACGCCCATCGCGGTCGCCGCCACGGGGTGCGCGGCGAAGTACGCGGCGAAGATCGACTCCGCGGTCTCGGACAGCGTGGGCGGCTTTGGCGGAGGCTTCGGCGCGGGCGGAGGCGGCGGAGGCGGGGGTTTGCAGCCCACCAGCGCGCCCTGCATGGTCAGGGCGAGCAGCAAGCGGGGGAGTCGCGAACGCAAGGTCATGGCAAGCCTGGGGCGCGTCCTACGGCGGGCACACAGCGCCATCTGCGTAGGCGGCGGGTCGAGTTCTAGCATGGGGCCGTACGCGCGGGGGCGGCGTGCTGGCGAGGTTTTCGGACGAGCGGCCACAAAGGCATACGCTGGTTGGGAGTGGCCAAGACGCCCGACAGAATCGAGATCGACGACGAGGGGTCGGTCAGCGCCGAGGGAGAGACCCGGCGTCGCCTGCGAGACCTCGCGGGGCCGTATCGCATGTTCGCCGACGCGCCCGGCCTGATCGTCCTGCGTCGAGAGATTCGGGGAGACCACGAGGCGCCCGTCCACGACGAGGATGAGCTCGATGCTGCGCTCGGCCTGGAGATCGACAGCGGCCACATCGACGCGGGCGTCCGGGTGATCCTCGCCGGCGAGATCATCAACCGGATGACGCTGTTCCAGATGATCGAGATCATCGCCGAACGCGGTCTCCATGGCGACCTCACCGTGCTCGCGGCCGGCGGGAGCACGCTTGCGATGCGGCTGTCGCAGGGCGCCCTGGTCGACGCGCGCAGCGACCACGGCGACGATCGCCTCGGTCAGGTGCTCGTACGTGCCGGCTATCTCTCCGAGACCCAGCTCACCGAGCTGCTCTGGGAGGTCTCGCCGCAGCGCCGGCTCGGGGAGGTGTGTCTCGAGCGGGGCTTGCTCGGGCGCGAGGCGCTGTTCGAGTGCCTGCGCCAGCAGACCGAGGGCATCTTCTTTCGGGCGCTGATGGTCGACCACGGCAGCTTCGTGTTCACGACGCCCGACGCCCGCGCCCCTTCGTCGGCGCTGAGCCTGCACATCCCGGTGCGGCCGCTGCTGATGCACGGCATTCAGCGGCTCGACGAGATGGAGCTGTATCGCGACGTCATCCCCAACGACGACGTGATCCTCGAGCCGCGTCCGGGCAAGGACCCCACCGCGCTCGACCCCGAGGCGCAGCGGGTGCTCGCGATGCTCGACGGGTCGACCTCGCTGGGCTCGATCTCCTCGGCCAACGACCTGGGCGAGTACGAGATCACCCGCATCGCGTACAACCTCGTCAAAGCTCGGTACGCCCGGGTCGGGCGGCGCTCGGGCGTCGACGATGCCGTGCTCGACAAGCTCGTCGATGCGTTTGCGCAGATCCTCGACGACATCTTCTTCGCGATCGGCCGCTTCGGAGATCGCGACGCGGCGCTCTCGATGCTCGGCGCGTGGGTGCAAGGCTGCGGCTACGACTCCGTATTCGGCGAGTCGATCATCACCGACGGCACGATCGACAAGGCGCACGTGCGCACCTGGGTCGCGGCCTCCCACGAGGGCAACCCGCTCGCGTCGTTTCATCAGGTCGCCCACGAGCTCGTCTCGTTCGCGATGTTCTGCGCCGGCTCAGCGCTGCCGCGAGAGCACGAGCTCGCGCTGTCGCGGGACGTCAACCAGCGGCTGTCGGCGATCTCGTCGCCGTAGCAAGGGCCGTCAGTCGGCCCTGGGCGTGAAGACGCCGTGCTCGACCAGCGCCCGGTCGGCGTCCTCGAGCTGTGCCTCACCCAGCGCCGCAAACATCGGCGGGAGATCGGTGATGCCTTGCCTTCGCGCCAGGGCGGCCAGACCGGCCGCCGTCGGCAGGAAATGGTGCAGCGCGTGGTCCTGGGCGTGGCGGTACACGAACACGACCTGCGGACGGGCCTGCGGCAGCGGGGCCGAAGGGTCCTCGTGCAGGGCGAAGTAGTAGTCCGAGGTCGGATGACTGTACTGACGCACGACGACTCGGCCGTCGTACGCGTCCGGGCCCAGGTCGTGACCGGAATACACGCGCTGTCGCAGGTAGACCAGGTCTGCGAGCTCCTCGTAGATCGGGTGGTCGAGCGCTCCGCGCTCACGCATCGCGCGTAGATGCTCGCTGAAGTGCTCGGCGAAGCGGTTGGGATCCCAGTGCGTCGCGGGGTGTGTGGCCCGGTACTGCCGCACGATCTTCGGCCAGCTCCCCGGGTGCTCGCGCAGCAGCAAGGCGCGCAGGATGGGGAAGAGTTCGAAGAGGATCTTGAAGTGGTTGCGCTCGACGAGCGTGCTGTAGAAGCCGAGGTTCTCGGCGCCACTGGGCGTGGGACCGAGCGTATCGATGACGACCTGCGGGGACGCGGTGCCCTCGAGCATGGGCGCCATGGCCCGATAGAACGCATCGAGGGTCACGCCGCGTCGCTCCCCGAGGACGCGCCGGGTCCGAGGACCTCGTCGTAGACCGCTCGTGCGGCGTCGGCCTCGTCGAGTACACGGTCGAGCGAGGGGATGTCGGAGTCCCACTCGAGCAGCACGGGCACGGCGCCCACGCGCTGCAGCGCCTCGCGAAACACCGAATAGACGCCGGGCACAATCGGGCGCCCGTGGTTGTCGACCAGACGTCCGTCTTCCTCGATGTGGCCGGCGATGTGCATCTGAATCGTGCGATGCAGCGGCAGGGCCCGCAGCCACTCGAGGGGGTCGCCGCCGTGGTTGCGCGCGTTGACGAACACGTTGTTGACGTCGAGCATCAGCGCGCAGTCGGCCTCCTCGGCCACCGCGGTGACGAACTCGCCGTGCGTCATCGTGCTGCCGGGCATGACTGCGTAGAAGCTGATGTTCTCGATGCCGACGGGGCGCTCGAGTCGATCGGCGAGCTCCCTGATCCGGCCCGCGCAGTGCAGGGCCGCCTCGTCGGTGAACGGCAGCGGCAGGAGGTCGTGGTAGGCCACCCCGTCGATCGCCGCATAACAGAGGTGGTCGGTGTAGTAGGGCGCGCCCAGCTCATCGAGCAGCGCCTTGAGGCCTCGAACGTAGTCGGCATCGAACGGCTCGCGGCCGCCGAGCGAGAGGGACACGCCGTGCGCGATGACCTGCCAGCGCTCCGCGCAGGCGCGAAGGGTGCGCATCGCCGCTCCGGCGGTGTGCACGAAGTTCTCCGGCACGATCTCGAGCCAGTCGATGCGTCGGGGCGTGTCGAGGATCTCCGGGTAGTGAGGGGGGCGAAGCCCGATGCCGACGCCGTGTGGTTTGGGGGGGGCCAGGTTGCGCATGCGATGGACGAGAGGTGGAGCCGCCACGAGAAAAGCCCGGGCCCGCATGTGCAGGTCCGGGCTTCGAGTTTCGATCGCGGGTCGCGAAACGAATCAGCCGGTGGTGGTGGAGCCGCCAGCGCCGGTGGAGCCGCCAGTGGAGCCGCCGGTGGAGCCGCCGGTGGAGCCGCCGGTGCCGCCGGAGGAGCTGCCGGTCGCGCCCGGGCAGCCTGCGCCGGAGCTCGACGCGCCGGGGCAGCCCGCGCTGCTGGTGCTGCTGCCCGCGCTGCCGGAGCTGGAGCCGGCGGTCTCGGTCGCGGTCGCGGTTGCGGTTGCGCCCGTGGTCGCGGTGTCGGTGCCGGCGCCGGTGTCTTCGCCGTCGTCGTCGTCACAGGCGGGGATGAGTGCGAGGCCGGCGGACAGAGCGACGGCTTCGAGGATGTTGGTCAAGTTCTTCTTCATTTGAAATGGCCTTTCAAATCGTGTGTGGCCCGAGGGGGCTCGGGAGCACCGCGCCCGCGTATACACCGATCGAGGTGCATCGGTTGCGGTCAATCCTGGTGAGGATTAGCACAGTTGTCAAAAAAGTGCGTGACCTGTTTCCGCGCCTTCGCGTCCATCCGCTCGAAGAGCCACTCGGCTTGCGTACAGCGTTGTTTTGCACGCGTAGGTGCCTGTGCCCAAGCTCTGTCCCAACGCCAGCGGGCGCGGGGTGCCGCCCCTTGCGGACAGGTGCGATCCCAACCGTCGGTCGCAACGACGGTGCCTGAGCACACGATGTCGACGAGGGGATCGGTCATGGAACGGTCATGGACACCGTACTGCTCGAGCGGGACCTCGTCCTCGAAGAGCGTGTAGGGGGTGAAGAAGCCGCTGCCGTCGGTCCCTCGGTTGACCAGACCGTGCTCGCCCGCGCGGGTGTTCTCCGGGCGGGCGGGATCGTGGCAGGGCAGGCACGTGTTCTTCTCGCGAAAGGACCGGACCTCGGCCTGAGCTCGGGCGGGCTGCCATGACGAGACGGGTTCGGACTTCGCGATCCGCTCGGCGAGGTAGTCGGTGGCGGCCGCGTGCGCGTCCGGGTTGGCGGCGGGCCACTGCGCGCCGAACAGCGGCGCGTCGGGCTTGGGTGCCGAGGGCCGGAAGACGTGAAAGCGTGGCCCGTCGGCGGTGAGCGTGGTGCCCCGAATGTCGGCCACGAAGCGCCCCTCGCCGCGCCCGGCCTGCTCGACCCTGTCGGCGCGCGTGCCCTCGGGAAAGACCAGCACCGAGCGGTCCCCGACGGCCTGCGTGGTGATGGGCCCGTCGCCGAGCTTGAGCCACACGCGGACCTGATCGATGTCGGGATCGCTGCTGGGGATGTGCGCCGGAGGAGCGAGCGCGGTGAAGCCTTCGCGCTCGTGAAATCGAAGCGGCGCGGTCATCTCGACCGCCTTGGCGCCGTGCCCCAGCTTCGGCAGCGCGTCGGGCTTGCAGCCGGCGAGGGCGACGAGTCCCAGGAGCAGGCGCTTCATTGCGGCGCAGGCTAACAAACGCCGCACGTGGACGGCTCGGCAAGCCTTGCGCGATCGAGGACGCTCACTCCTGGGCTGCGATGCACGACCCCACATCGTCGTAGCCCGGCGGAGCGCTTCCGTCGTACCACGGGACGCACACGGTGGGCTCGGGACAGACCGGCGCCTGCACGTCGCAGACCGGCGTGCAGCATCCCGGGGCGCCGTCGCCACACTGCACCACGGCGTCGGGTTCGACGCAGACCAGGCCCGGCTGACACGCGTTGGAGAACTCGCACGGCTCGAACGTCCCGCCGCTGCCCGCGGAGGCATCGGGCGCACAGGCGAAGCCATCGTTACGCGGATAACACCCGTGCCCCTGCGGACAGGGGCTCGCGTCGAGAGGGTCGCACAGCAGTACGCAGAGGTTGAGGATGGCTTCGGAGCTGATCTGACAGACGCGGTTCGGGTCTGCGCAAAGGGGTTCGTTGGCATCGCCGACGCACAGCGGGACGCAGGTGCCCTGGTTCGTCTCGTCGTCGACGTCCCAGCACAGCGCGCCGACATCGCAGGAATCGAGCCCCCCCACGCCATCGCGGTGGCGGGTGCAGGGGTCGCCGGGCGCGTCGGGGCTGGCATCGACGGGAACGCAGCGCGTCTCATTCCAGTTCATGCCCTGGCTGGCCCACGGTGTGCACTTCTCCCCGGCGGGGCAGTCCTGCTGCCAGACGTCGCACTGGATGGACGCGCTGCCCACGTCGCCGGGGCACAAGAACTCGCAGCCGGGCTCGCCCGTCCCCGAGCTCGGTTCGGGCGGGTCGGTGGTGCCGGTGGTGGTGCCGGGGGTCGACGCGGTCGTGCCCACGGGTTCGACGTCTCCGCCCGTCGTGCTCGCTGCGCTGGTGCTCGAGCTCGTCGACCCCTCACCGGCCTGGGGCTGCACGCGGCTCTCGCAGGCGACGAGCAGGGTCGCGACGAGGCCGCACTTCGCAAGGGTCCGTTGAACTCGATGAAGTCGCATCGCGGGAGGCTCCTCTCTCACTTCTGCGGGACCAGGCACGCGCCGACGTCTTCGTAGCCGGGCGGCGCTCCGCCGTCGTCGTACCAGGGGACGCAAACGGTCGGCTCGGGGCAGTTCGGTGCCTGCACGTCGCAGACCGGGGTGCAGCAGCCTGCGAGGCCGTCGCCGCACTGCCCCACGGCCTCGGGGTTGGCACAGACCAATCCCGGTTGACATGCGGTGATGTACTCGCACGGCTCGAACGTCCCGCCGCCATCGAACGAGGCGACCGGGGCACAGACGAAGCCGCCGTAGATCGGGTAGCACCCGTCCTTCTCGGGGCAGGGCATGGGCTCGAGGGGATCGCACAGCTGCAGGCAGAGGTTCAAGATGCCGTCGCCGCTGATCGTGCAGGTTCGCCCGGGGTCGGCACACGTCGGAGTGGTGGCATCGCCGACGCACAGCGGCACGCAGGTGCCCTCGTTCGTCTCGGAATCGACGTCCCAGCACATCACGCCGGCCTCGCACGAGTCGATGCCCGACACGCCGCTGCCTTCGACGGTGCAGGGGTCGCCGGGTGCGTCGGGGCTGGCATCGACGGGGACGCAGCGGGTCGCGTTCCAGCTGTTGCCGCCGTCGTTGGCCCACGGCGCACACTTCTCGTCTTCCGGGCAGTCCTGCTGCCAGACGTCGCATTCGGCCCATGTGCTCCCCGCGTCGCCGGGGCACAAGAACTGGCAGCCGGGCTCGCCCGTCTCCGCCTCGGCCGAGCCCGTACCCGAGCTGGTGCCGGGCGGGTCGACGGAGGCGGTGGTGGTGGCGGGGGTTGGGGTCGGGGCCGTCGTGCTTGCGGGTTCGACGTCTCCGCCCGTCGTGCTCGCTGCGGCGGAGCCGGGTCCGCTCGAGCCGGCATCTGCCTCGGGCAGCACGCGGCTGTCGCAGGCGACGAGCGCCGCGGCGAGGCCAAGCGGAATCAACCTCGAGCCGAAGCGTCGTCCGTGCATGAACCAGAGACTACCAAAACGGTGGTGTTTTGTAGCTTTTGTCCGCTTTGTGTTGCAAGCATTGTCTGAACCGGAGCCATCGACCCCTGAGCGTTTTCGCTCGAACGCCGGAACGTCCCAGGATTGCCAGATGAGGCACTGTGACTTCAGTGAAGACCGACGAACGTCCAGATTGGGGACCTTCGTGGGCAGTAGCGGGAGGTATCCATCGTTGCCGATCCAGCGTTCGGCCTCCGTCGCGCCGGGGTTCGAGTCGCCCCCCGATCCGGCGGATGCGCGCGACGGAGCGGCGCACCCCACCACGAGGACCAAGCTCGCGAGCCATCCGTGCCGCATGTGCCAGCGGCTAACGAGAATGACGAACGCCGCTCCTACGTAGGTGCTGACCTATGGCCGTGCGGTGGCATCGATGGCGCGGCTTCTACGCTCGGCGAAGCAGAACGCCGGCCGCTCAGTGAAAACTGCGGACTCGCGTGCCCTCGCTCTCGAACCGCAGGTTCGGGTCCCACAGGCTCTCGGCGATCAGATGCACCACGCCCTCTTGGCACTGGACGCGCCCGGTGACGCCGAGCAAGACGGCGGTCTTGGCCAGCACCGCGTGCTCTTCGAAGGTCTGCTTCCACACGACCACGTTCACGGTGCCGGTCTCGTCTTCGAGCGTGTAGAAGGTGACGCCCGAGGCCGAGCCGGGGCGCTGGCGGCAGATGACCATCCCCACGTACTTGGTCTTGCGACCGTCGCGGAGGCTGTTCACGCGGTCGGCGGTGGGCAAGCGCTGGCGCCGTAGCTCGGGGCGAATGCACTCGATCGGGTGGCCGCGCACGCTGTGCATGCTGGTGCGGTAATCCCAGAGGATCGCCTCGCTGCGGGTGAGCCGAGCGAACAGGGGCCCGTCGTCGGGTTCCTCGGACGGCGCGGTCTCGCCGGGCAGGGCGAGGGTGTCGCCGAGCTTGGCGAGCAGGCCCCGCAGCGACCAGATCGCGTCTCGACGTTCGATGCCCAGCGATGAGAACGCCCCCGACTCGGCGAGGGTGTGCAGCGGCTTTTGGCCGAGCCGCGTGCGGCGAACGAAGTCCTCGGCGCCTGCGAAGGGGCCTTGCTCGAGCGCGGCCTCGAGCTTGGCCCGCTGGCGCTCACCAAAGCCCTGCACGTAGCGAAAGCCCATCCGCACCGCGAGCTCGCCACCGCGTTGGGCCGGGGCCTGGCGCTCGAGCGTGCAGTCCCAGGCGCTGGCCATCACGTCGACCGGCAGCACGGTGACGCCGTGGTGCTTGGCGTCTTCGACGATGCTGCCGGGGCTGTAGAACCCCATGGGCTGGGCGTTGAGCAGTGCGGCGGTGAAGGCGGCGTGGTGGTGGCACCGCAGCCAGCAGGTGATGTAGGCGATGAGCGCGAACGAGGCCGCGTGGCTCTCGGGAAAGCCGTACTCGCCGAAGCCGCGGATCTGCGAGTAGACCCGCTCGGCGAACTCGGCCGGGATGCCGTTGGCGATCATGCGCGAGATGAGGCGCTCGCGGTGCTGTTCGATGCGCCCGCTGCTGCGCCACGCCGCCATGTCGCGTCGCAGCTGGTCGGCCTCGCCGGGCGTGTAGTCGGCCACGAGCACGGCGAGCTTCATCACTTGCTCTTGAAAGATCGGGATGCCCAGCGTCTTGGACAGCGCCTCCTTGAGGGCGGGGTGGGGGAACTCGACCCGCTCCTTGCCGGTGCGTCGACGAAGGTAGGGGTGGACCATGTCGCCTTGAATGGGGCCCGGCCGCACGATCGCGACCTCGATGACCAGATCGTAGAACGTGCGGGGCTGAAGCCGCGGCAGCATGGCCATCTGAGCGCGGCTCTCGATCTGAAAGGTGCCCAGCGTGTCGCCGCGGGAGATCATCGCGTAGGTGACCGGGTCCTCGGCGGGCACGGTGGCCATGGTGAGCTCGAGGCCCTCGTGCTCGCGCAGCAGGTCGAAGCAGCCGCGCACCATCGACAGGGCACCCAGCCCGAGCAGGTCGACCTTGAACAGGCCGAGGTCTTCGACGTCGTACTTGTCCCACTGGATGACGGTGCGGCCCTCCATGGTGGCCGGCTCGATCGGGACCAGCGAGTCGACGGGGGCGTGCCCGAGCAGGAAGCCGCCGGGGTGGATCGACAGGTGCCGCGGAAAGTCGGCGATCTCGCGGCAGCGCTGCAGCAGGTGCACATGCTGCGGCGCGGCGGGGTCGAGGCCCGCGTGCTCGAGCAGGTCGGCGCCGAAGCCCGTGTCGTAGTGGGTGAGCATCTTGGCGACGCGGTCGAGCGCCGTCTGCGGGATGCCCAGGGCCTTGCCCACGTCGCGCACGGCCGAGCGGGCGCGGTAGCGGATGAAGTTGGCCACCATCGCCGCGTGGCGCCGACCGTAGCGCTCGTAGACCCACTGGATGACCTCCTCGCGGCGCTGGTGCTCGATGTCGAGGTCGATGTCGGGCGGCTCGGCGCGCTCGCGGCTGAGAAAGCGCTCGAAGAGCAGGCCCATGCGTACCGGATCGATGGCCGTGATGCCCAGGCAGTAGCAGACCGCGCTGTTGGCTGCGCTGCCCCGACCCTGACAGAGGATCTGCTGCTGGCGGCAGAACTGCACGATCTCCCACATCGTCAGGAAGTAGCCGCCGTAGTCGAGCTCGGCGATGAGCGAGAGCTCCTTGTCGAGCTGGGCGCGGACGTCGTCGGGAACCGCCCCGTGGTAGCGAAGCGCGGCGCCTTCGTAGGTCTTCTCGCGCAGCCACTGGCCGACGCTCATGCCCGCGGGCATCCACTCGGCGGGGTAGACGTAGCGGATCTGGTCGAGGGAGAAGTCGCAGCGCTGGGCGACCTCGAGGGTGCGATGCAGGGCCGGGAGGTCGTCGGCGAAGAGGTCCTCCATCTGCGCGGTCGTCTTGAGGTCGTGCTCGGCGTTGCCGCGGATGTGCTCGCCGGCGGTGGCGAGGGTGCGGCCGTGGCGGATGCAGGAGAGGACGTCTTGCAGGGGGCGACGCGCGACGCTGTGATAGAGGACCTCGACCGCGGCCACGCGCTGCACGCCCAGACGCGAGGCCGCGCGGCGCAGGGCGTCTTCGCGGCGCAGCTCGTCGGTGTGTCGATGCCGCGTACACATCGCATAGAGCTGGTCGCCGAACGCCTCGTGCAGGGGCTCGAGCAGATCTCCGTGGGGGCAGAGCACGAGGAGGTCTTCGGGGGCGCCGAGCAGCTCGTCGAGGTGCGTGACCGAGCGGCCCTTCTCGCAGCGCGCGCGCCCGGCCGAGACGAGCGCGCAGGCGGTGGCGTATCCGCGCCGGCTGGTCGGGAGCACGACGAGCGGCTGCGCGAGCTCGGGCGCCTCGCCGAGGCTGAGCTGGGTGCCGAGCAGGAGCCGCTGCCCAAGCTCGCGCGCGCGAACGTGGGCCCGAACGGCGCCGTAGAAGCCGTCACGGTCGGTGAGCGCGACGGCGGGCAGACCCAGGGTGTGCGCCTGCTCGACGAGCTCGGCGGGGTGTGAGGCGCCCTCGAGGAACGAGTAGTTGCTCTTCACCCAAAGGGGTACGTAATCGCTCATCGAAGCTGCGAGCTGAACATCTTATCAGACGTGTCCGAATCAGGGGTACGTCTTGTCAGCGGTGCGGCGGTGAGGGATTCTCTTGGTCGATGCGTCGCTCGACCGCCGGATGGTTCGCTGCGGGCTGCGGGATCGCCGTCATCGCCCTGGGGGCGTTGGCCGGTGCTCACGCGGCGGTGAACGCCGCACGAAGCGACGCCTCCGAGGGCGCGGCCGCCGAGGCGACGCTCGACGCGCTGACGCCGGCGTCCGACCCTGCGTCCGACGACGTGGCGGTCGTCGCCCCGCACGCCGCACCCCAGTGGGAGAACGTGCCAGTGCAGCGGCCCCACGACCTGCGAGGCGACTCGCCCGTAGCGCCACCGACCTCCGACCCGTTCCGCCCGTTCCGGGATGATGAGCGAAACGCCATGGGTGATGCTCGACTTCCGAGCACCGAGGCGACGCTGTACTGGAGTCCCGACGACGCGCGCATGCCCGGACGCACCACCGTCGTTGCGCGCGCTTACTGGAACCCCGACAGCGCAACCTTGCCCCGTGCACGCCGAACCCGTCGCCTGACGTGGAACCCCGACGACGCGCGGCTGCCGTCGCTGTAGGTGCCCTTTAGGGGCAGGGGGTGGCGTTCGCTGCGGGCCTCGGCCTCGAGGTACGCGCTCACGTTCCCGTCGTGAGCGGGTCGCGGTAGAGCCCGTCGACGTCGAGTTGCACGCCGTCGACCGCCGCGAGCGTCAGGCGCTCGCCGGACCCGGCCTCTGCGAGCATCCATACGCCCTCGGAGCTCTTGCGGTAGGACTCGAGCAGCGGTTTGGACTGCGAGACCAGCAGGTACTCACGCAGGTTCGGGAGCCTGCGGTAGTGTGCGAACTTGTCACCGCGGTCGTAGGCTTCGGTCGAGTCGGACAGGACCTCGACGATGAGTACGGGATTGGTCGCGGCATTGGGGTCCTCGCCCGCGGTCTCGAGCGCGCCGCACACCACGACGACGTCTGGGTACGTGCTGAGGTCGGTCGCCTCGACGCGGACGCGCAACTCGGAGCTGTAGACCCTGCACGGGTGGCCTCGCAGAGCGACGGACAGCTCCGTGCTGACCGCGGCAATCAAGGCCGCGTGCTCCGGCGTTCCGCCAGCCATCGCATAGACCTCGCCACGCAGATACTCGTGCTTGCGTTCGCTGCGTGCCTCGGCCTCGAGGTACGCGGCGTAGGTCATCAACCGTGGCCCGGCCTCGCCCACGGCACGAGCGTAGCACCGCCGCGCTGCGCTGGGTGCTTGCGGGTTCGCGGTCGCGCGAAGCTCCCCCGAACGTGAAGTCAGCGCAGCGGCGGTCCCGTCCCAAAGTTTCTTCTGAAATCCGTGTCGCCGAGCCTGCGAAGGTCCCAATCGGCACCGCTGCGGTGCTCCTGTATCGTCGCTGCATGAGACGTGCTGGAAGACTCATGGGGGTGCTCGGGTTGCTCTGCGCGGCGGTGGGGTGCCCGGGGGACGAGGGGGGGGCCGATACGGATACGGACGCCGCCGGGACGACGGGAACGGCCACGGGCCCCTCGAGCAGTGGTCCATCGGGGTCGGCCAGCGCCGAGTCGGGCTCGAGCACGCCGACCACGGCGTCGACGACGAGCCCGACGACGACGGCCAGCACCACGCCGACGACCGACCCCTCGACGACCGAAGGGGACGATACGAGCGCCGATGACTCCGCGGGCGAGTCCACGACCACGGGCGTGGTCCCTCCGAACACCGACTTCGAGGAGATCGACGGTGTCGTCGTGTTCGAGGCGGAGCACTACACCGAGCAGGCCGAGAACGAGGAGCGGCAGCTGTACTGGTACGCGATCTCGGTCGAGGACGGAGACGTCGCCGACGAGGACATCGCAGGGTGCGTGACGGACACGCCGTGCACGAACGACAACACGCCGCTGTGCAACTACCACGCCGACTGCGACGGCGACGGCCTCGGCGGCGAGGGCAACGACTTCTCCGATCCCGCCGACGCCTCGGGGGAGACCTACCTGGAGATCCTCCCCGACAGGCGCCGTGACGACGCGGGCTACGAGGAGCCCTCGGGCGGCTTCACCAACACCGGAGGCCAGGTCGGCGTGCTCACCTACCGCGTCTACTTCAACCAGACCGGGCGCTACTACGGCTACTGCCGCGCCCGCGGCCGTGGCCCTGCCGCCAACGGCCTGCACCTGGGCATCGACGGCACGTGGCCCTCCAACGAGCTGGGCGACAACTCCGGCATGCGCTGGCAGTTCCCCAGCAACGGCCAGTGGAGGTTCGTCAACCACCGCCGCGGCGCCAACCAGCACACCGGGGGCGTCACCCTCGACGGCGTCTCCTTCGAAGACGCCAACATCTGGTTCGAGGTCGACGAACCCGGCTGGCACGACGTCCAGGTCTCCATGCGCGAAGACGGCGTCGAAATCGACAAGTTCATGTTCGTCCTCGACCCCGCCGACGCCCCCGCCGAAGACGACATCGGCCCCGAAGAAACCCTCTACGAACGCTAACCCCCACCACCGCCGAACCGGACGCGAAGGAGGGGCGAAGCGAGCGAGGGCGCGACGCCCCACCACCGAAGACACGCGGACGGAGGAGCGACCCAAAGGCTCGCGAGCGAGCGCGCCCCGCCCCACCACCGAAGACACGGGGACGGAGGAGCGAGCCAAAGGCTCGCGAGCGAGGGCGCCCCGCGCCCGAACTTGGAGGGAGGCGCGAAGGGGGCTTCGCCCCCGCAGCGTCGGGAACCGAGAGGTTCCCCCAAACTAATCCATCGCCGTGGGGTCTTCGTGGTTGCGCAGCGGCCCCGCCAGGTCGCGCGTGTAGACGCGGTGCTCGGCGCTCACCGAGTAGCCCAGCGTGCCGAAGAAGAGGTGGCCGCTCTTGCGGTGGCGACGGAAGCTCGTGGCGACGTCGTCGATGCCGCGGCGCAGCGCCCAGTTGTGCAGGCGTTCGAGCAGCGCGCGTCCGGTGCCCTGGCCTCGGTGCGCCGAGGCGACCACGAGGAGCTGAACGTCGACCCGGGGCCGGATCTCGAGGCTGATCGTGACCGAGGCGTGCAGCATGCCGACGATGCCGTGTGGACGCTCGATGGCCACCAGCACGACGTGGTCGGTCGTCCCGAGCACGCGCTCGAGACGTCGGCGGGCGAGCGCCTCTTCGACATCGTGGCCGAGCTCGAGGAGCATCCGGCAGATGTCGGCGGCGTCTTCGAGCTGGGCTTCGCGGAGCTGCACCGGCATGAACGATGCGATGGTACGCGAAAGAGGTCAGTCGACGAAGCCGTGCAGCATCCAGCGCCTGCGCGGCCGGTCGTAGAAGATCCACAGCGTCTCGCCCGTGGAGGTGTGGGCGAAGTAGTAGTCGCGTTCGACGGTGCGGACCCACCAGCCGCCGCTGACTCGGTACGGGCCATCGAGCCCGGTGATCGTGCCTCTGCGCCCCAGCCACGCTTCGGGTTCGTGGCGTGGGCGGGCGGGCAGCGGCAGGGGGCGCGGCAGCACGCGCCGACACAGCGGCAGGGGGCCGCGCGCGTCGCCGACCGACGGAAAACCGACGTGCTGCACGGGCTCCCAGGCAAAGCTGGCCTCGGGGAGGTGGGCTGCGCGAAGCGTGGCGCGGGTGACGGACTCGGGTCCGTAGGCGGCACGGAGCCGGGCGATGGCTCGCCCCGCGGCCTCGAGGTCGCGCCGGCTCTGGGTGCGAAACAGCGCCAGCTGCTCGGTGGTGGCGTCGGTGCCCTCGAGCCGCACCCGGACCTCCTCGATCGGCGCGGGCAGGGTGAGCGACTCGAGGCGCAGCCGCACCAGGTCGAGCAGCGAGACGACGTCGAGCGTGGGGCCGGCCGGCTCGATGTACTGATCGACTGCGCCCGCGTGGTCGAGCTTCAGCTCGAGGTGCAGCATCGACAGCGCCTGGTGACGGGCGGCGAGCTGCTTCATCAGGCCATGCAGCGTGCCCTTGAGCCCGAAGAGCAGCCGGGTGTGGTTGGCGTCGGGGGGCTCGAGCTGCAGCTCGCCTTCGACCGGATCCTCGAGCGGACGCGGCTGCATCGGCGACCAGCGATCCGAGGCCAGCGCGTGGAGTTTGGCGGCTTCGGAGCCGAATCGCGTGGGGAGCTCGGCCGCCGGCAGCCGCAGGAACGCGCCGAGCGTGCGGATCCCGAGCACGAGCAGGTGATCGCGCAGCTTGGGTGAGATGCCCAGCGCGGACAGGGGGACCTTGGCCGCGCGGCGAGACTCGAGGTGAGGGGAGGGCAGGACCTGCATGCGCCGCGGGCCGGCCGTGCGCGCGATGGCGTAGGCGCGATAGCGGTGAAAGCCGACGGCCACCGACGCGACCCACCCCGCGGCACGAAGCGCTTCGGCCAGGGCTTGGCCCCACTGCTCGATGCTGCCGTACAGCGGCACCATGCCCGAGGGGTCGACCCAGAACACGCCCGGCTCTTGGGTGGAGGGCTCGACCCGCGGCGTGAAATTGCACAGCGCCAGGTGCAGCTCGCTCACCGCCGCATCGATCTCGTGGGGCTCGACCACCGCCGCGCGGAGGTCGTGGCTGAGCGAGCGCGCCGCGGCGAAGGTCATGCCCGGCAGGATGCGGAGCCGGCGAGCGTGCGCGTTGGCCCACAGGATGACGCCCTGCGGCCGGTCGTCGCGAACCACGACCGCGGGCAAGGGTCGCCACTGCGGCTGACGCGACAGCAACAGCTGTAGCGGCAGGGCCGGAACGTCGACGCACGCGATCCGAGAGGCAGGCACCCATGGATCGATATACTGTTCATGTTTTCAGGTTCAAGAGATCTCTTCAGATCGAGCGTCTCTGCTCGATCCTGGCGTTCTGCGAGCGCGCGGAGACGGCGCGGAAGGCACGCGCAGCCCGGTTGCGTCACACTGGGGGCGCGTGAACGACCCCGCGTCACGCCGTCCGCGAGGGCGGTACCGCTTCTTGCCGCGTCCGCGGTGGGTCTCGGAGTTTCACGCGTGGGTCGGGCGACGGGTCGCGGTCAACCCGATGATGTTCTCGGCGATCAAGTTCGTCGTCGTCACGCCGCTGCTCATCGCCGCGCTGCACCCGGTCGCCGCGCTGCCGAGCACCCGCGCCGTGGTGCTGGGGCTGCTCGTCTCCTTCTTGCTGCTCGACTACCTCGACGCGGTCGTCGCTCGCCACCGCGAGGTCGAGTCGAAGGCCGCGCGGGTGCTCGATCGCGTCACCGACTATCCGCTGCTCATCGCGGTCGCGTTCTTTGCCGTGCCGCTGGTCGACGTGCGCCTGTTGGTCGCCAAGGTCGCCCTCGACTTCGCGCTGCTGGGCCTGTACGTGCTCGGCCGCGGTCGCACCGACAACCGCCTGCGCGCGGGCATCAGCTACGCCGCTCTCATCGCGCTGCTCTTCGCGGTGCAAGGGTGGGGCGGCCGCGTGCTCACCTCGCAAGCGATCGAGTACCTGCTGTGGGCCAACATCGCCTACTCGGCGACCACGGCGGCGTTCTACCTGGGGCTGCTGCAAAAGCGCTTCGTTGCCGACGCGCTCTCGGGCGCCAACCTCCTGTGCGGCATCTTCAGCATCATCTTCGCCTCGCGGGGCCGCTTCGAGGTGAGCTTGATGTTCGTGCTGCTCGGCACCGCCTTCGATGGGTTCGACGGCGCCGCGGCGCGACGCTGGGGAGGCACGCGCATGGGCGTGTACTCCGACGACGTCGCCGACGGCGTCAACTACGGCATCGCGCCCGGGTTTGCGCTGTACTACGTGCTCGGAGAGGGCCTCTCGGGGCTGTTCGTCGGGATCTTCTACGCCGTGTTCGTCATCGCGCGGCTGGTGTTCTTCACGCTCAACAAGGCCGACAGCGACCCCAACTACTTCTCCGGCGTGCCCTCTCCGGTGGGCGGCATCGTGGCCATGGCCTCGATCGTGCTCTTCGAACACGAGCCGGGCGCGTTGGGGCTGATGATCGGCATCGCGTGCGCGCAGATGGTGTCGTTCTCGACCCACTACCGCCACCTAGGCCGCGCCATCGCCAAGCACCGCAAGGCGCTCGTCGGCGCGCCGCTGTACCTGGTCGTTCTACTCATCGGGCTGCGGATGGGCGGCGCCAAGGGGGCATCGGCGGTGATCCTCACCGGCAACCTCGCCTACGGGTTCTTGCCGATGGTCCTCGCGTTTCAGCGGGTGGTGTCGATCCGCCGTACGGCGCGAGAGGACGACCCCGTGGGCGAGGGCGCCGACGAGGCCGACAGCGACGCGTCCGCCCCCGACGAGGACGAGGCGCAGTCTTCTCTGGCGTCGGCGGCCACGGTCGATGCATCCTCCTGAGCCATGTCCAAGCGCTCCAATCCCGGCCGTCGCGCCCTCGATAACGTGGGTGGCAAAGCGAGGGCGCACGGCGACGCGGGCGAGGGCGCCCGGCTCGCGGCGATCCTCGACGCCGCGCAGGCCGAAGACGTCGACTGGCTGACGCACGGGTTTCACAGCTATCCGGCCCGCATGCACCCCGCGGTGGCCCGCGGCGTGCTCGAGGCCTACGCGACGCCCGGTGATCGCGTGCTCGACCCGTTCTGCGGCAGCGGCACGGTGCTGGTCGAGAGCCTCGTCTCGGGCATGCGCAGCCGCGGCGTCGACCTCAACCCGATCGCGATCCGTCTGGCGGGGGTCAAGTGCCAGGTCCGCGACGCCGCCTCCCGCAAGGCGTTCGGCACGATGCTCGCCGAGGTGGTCGATGTGTCGAAGGAACGCGTGCGTCGCAAGGCGCCCGCGATGGCGCCGCTGAACGCCAAGGAGCGGGCGCACTACGAGGTGCACGTGCTCAAGGAGCTCGCCGGTCTGCACGACATCATCGGCGCGCTCGAGCCAGGCCCCGACAAGGCGGCGCTGCAGATGCTGCTCACCGCGATCGTGGTCAAGTTCTCCAAGCAGCGGGCCGACACGGCGCGCGGCGAGGACCAGGCGCCGCGCCGCATCGGTCGGTTCATCCCCAGCGAGTTCTACGGTCGCAAGGGCCAGGAACTCATCGAGCGCTGGGCCGATCTCGAGGGTGCCTGTGCGCAGGCCGGAGCCTGGTATCGCCCCAAGGTGGTCGAAGGTGACGCCACGCGCTTGAAGGACGCCGTGCCCGAGGGCTGGAGCGCGCACCTCGTGCTCACCTCACCCCCCTACGGGGGCACCTACGACTACGTGCAGCACCACGCGCTGCGCTACCCGTGGCTGGGTGTGTCCACCAAGGCGTTCGCCGCCGGCGAGCTGGGTGCCCGCCGCAACCTCTCGGGCAAGGCCGCGCTCGAGCGTTGGGACGACGAGGTCACCGCCATGCTCGGCAGCATGCAGAGCGTGCTCGAGGACCAGGGGCAGATCGTCGTGCTCATGGGTGACGGCGAGGTCGCGGGCAAGCGCGTCGACGTCGTCCCGCAGCTGGAGACGCTGGCGGGCCCGCTCGGGTTGCGGGTGGTCGCGTGGGCCTCGCAGCGGCGCAGGGACTGGAAGGGCGGCAAGCCCCGCGCCGAGGCCCTGGTGTTGCTGCGGCGCGCGTAGGTGCTGCGGCGCGCGGGCCGAGCGTGGTACGCCTCGCCCATGGTTCGAGTTGCCACGCTGTGCATCGTGTCGAGCGTCCTCGCCTGTGGGGGCGCCGCGCCACAGTCCTCACCCGGGGGCGAGACTCGCAAGGAGAAGAAGACCGACACCGCAAACGAAGCTGCGGCGGGGGCGGGCGAGGCGGAGTCCAAGGTGGTGTATCCGGCGATTCCGCCGCGCGGAACCCTGGTCCTCGAGGGCAGCTCGGGCGCGTGGGCCGACGCGACGTTCACCGGGAGCCCCACGCAGGAGACCTTCAGTCGGCAGACCGGGACCCTGTACACCCAGACGAAGCCGAAGGCCGACGGGGAGACGCCGCTGACCTACACGTTCAAGGAGACCATCACGTCGCTGACCCCCGGAGAGCACCGCGTGCGCGAAGGGTTCACCGTGTACGGCTTGGGTGGGAATCTGGACACCTACAGCTTCTCGGGGACCGTCAACGTCGAGACCCTCGACGCCGCAGCGGGGGTCTTCGCGTTCGCGTACGTCGGCTCGCTGGCGCTCGAGGGCAAGCAAAGCGCGGTGCAGGGCGCCGTCAACGTGCAGGTTCCGCCCGGCGGCTGATCCTCTTCGCCACTTTTTCGGCGCTCGCGGTGATCAAAACCCGCGGTGCGCGAACTGTCCTCGCGTGACCTGCTCTGCGCGCCGCGTTTCGTCCTCTGGGTACCCCTCACAGCTGCGCACGATCGCGCACGGGCTTGGCGTCTTGGGGGCATTGGCCCTGCTGGCGGCTTCGGGATGCGACGCGGGGTCGGATGAGGGCGCCACTGAAGGCTCCACCGCAACCGACGGGGAGAGCGACGGGACGGGCGGCCCCAGCACGGACGGCGAGACGGGCTCGGGCGAGACGGGCTCGGGCGAGACCGACCCGAGCGGGTCGTCGGGAGATCCGAGCACCGGCGACCCGGTCGACCTCGACGTCAACCCACCGTGTGTCGAGGTGGGGCTGGGCGTCGTGCTGCCCGAGGCGGTGCTCACCAAGGCGAGCGAGAACGAGTTCGCCAGCACCGCGGTGGAGGCTCGCGACGACATCGCGGTCGCGGTCGAGGAGGTGCTCGCGCTGCCGTTCCCCGACGCGTCCGCCGTCCCGGCCGAGGTGGACGACCTGACAGTATTCGAGGGCGACGTCGCCTACGTCTGGGACGAGTACCTGTACGTGGAGAACGGCGATGGATACTCGATCTACCAAGACGACGGGGGCCTGCTGCCCGACGAGATCGTCTACGTGGACCAAAACGCCGACTGCAGCAGCGTCTCGGTCTCCCACTACGGCCGAGAGGGGGACGGTACCGGGGTGCCCGATGGACAGGCGATCCTGTTCTTCTCGTTCGACCAGGCCGGCACCGCGAAGTCCTTCCAGTGGTCGCGCTGGGAGGAGCCACGGCCCGAGTTCAGCATGCGCGAGTTCGAGGACGGCTCCGGCGACTTCCAGCGAAACCTCGATGGCCAGGCCGATCTCAACCTGCAGTGGAACGCGGACGGGGAGGGTACCTACACCCGCTACGAGGATGGCGCGGAGGTCGACGGGGGGCTGTGGTAGCCCAAGCGGGGGTGGGGAGCCGCTACTCCGCCAAGCAGTCGTCCGCGTCGAACCCGGGCGTGCCCCAGTCGTCCGCGGTCGACGTCGAGGGCAGCGGGGTGTCGGACCAGCACCAGTTGTCGGCGTCGTCGTTGTCGATGTGGTCCCAGGAGTCGGCCCGCAGCTTTCGAGCCCGACCGCTGTACTGGGCGTCGCCGACGAACGTGGCGGCCTCGTCGAGCAGGAGGTTGCCTTCGCCGAACAGGCCGATCGTGTCGAACTCCCCGTTGCTCAGCGCGACCGTGTTGGCGTAGCGGACGAGCGGCTCCTCGACGCCCTCGTAGGGCCACAGCGCGTCGCGGGCGAAGACGCCGAGCGCTCCGGGCTCCAAGATGGCGCTCTCGGAGACGACCGCACCCGGAGTGCCGTTGTCGATGTCGTCGCGGTCGCCGATGCCGAGTCCGAAGAGATCGATCGGGGATTCGGTCGTGTTGAGGACCTCGAACCACTCGCAGTTGTCGGCGGTGCAGTTGGGGTTGCCCATCATCTCGGTGATGACCAGGTCGCCGGGGAAGAGGTCTCCGACCTCGAGGACGCCGTCGGAGCCCGTAGAGCTGGAGGTGCTCTCGTCGGTCGCGGGGTCGGTGTCGGGCTCGGGTCCACTCGACGTCGATCCCTCCGCCGTGGTCGTGGAGTCGCCGTCTTCGGTCTCCGCGGCCGTGGTGGTCGTCGTCGTGGCGCTGGCGCTGGCGCTGGCGCTGGCCGAGATCGAGCCGGCGGTGATCACAGGCCCGCTGGTCGTGCCCGAGCCCGAGGTGCTGCCCCCGCCATCGTCGTCGTCGGGCATGCCATCGCCCCCGTCGACGAAACAGGCGGTCGAGGTGGCCACGAAGACGATGGCGAGCGATCGAAGCACACGAACCATGGGGGCAGGGTGTGGACGGAGCACGCGGCGCGAAGTTGCAGGTCGAGCAGGCGCCGAGCACCGCGCGGGCTCTGAGCGTCTCATGAAATCATGAACCCCGATGTCCGTGCCGCGCCCCGCTGAGGTCACCCCCGAAGAGTTCTTGGCCGCCGTGGCCCAGCTGGGCGACATCTACACCAAGTCGCTGTCGGTCGAGGCGGTCTCCTGGGGGGCGATGACCCTGCGACTGGCGTTCTCGGAGTCGTATCTGCGGCCGGGGGGGACCATCTCGGGGCCGGCGATGTTTGCACTGTGCGACGCGGCGCTGTGGGGATCGGTGTGGTCAGCCACCGGGGCTGCCCTGATGTCGGTTACGACCGACATGACCCTGCATTTCCTTCGGCGGCCCGGGCCCGTAGACCTGATCGCCCAGGGGCGGGTCCTCAAGGCCGGCCGGCGGCTTTGTTACGGTGAGGTCACGCTGCACAGCGACGGCGACCCCAAACCCGTGTGTCACGCGACCGGCACCTACGCGCCCGCGCGCGAGCGCTAGCGCTAGCCGACGGGTTCGTAGGGGTCGCACACGGCCCCTTCGATCGAGGTGTTGATCGCCTCGGAGAGGTCGAGCATGCCGCCGAGGACCTGGTCGATGTCGAACCGCGCGCCGTCGGTGGCCTGGGGGATTGCGGTCTGCCCCTGGTAGGGCGTGCTCCAGCCCGGCGACACGTCTTCGCAGCTGCAGCTGCCGCCGATGTCGGCGGTGAACGAGAACACGCGGATCTGCTGGTCCTGCAGGGCCTGCACCGTGCTGGGGTAGTCACGCTGCACGTTGATGCCGTTGACGACCGAGGGGCCCTCCGAGAACGTGTCGTCGGTCGTGTGGATGATGATGCGCAGCGTGCTCTCGGCGGGACGCCACGCGTAGGCGGTGGCGGCGGTGTACAGCGCATCGAGGCTGTTCTCGGGCCACGTGCTGTTGCTGCCCGTGCCCGAGACCTGGCTGTTGGAGGACGTGAAGTCGCTCCACATCTGAAAGTCGGCCTGCAGGGCGGCCGCGTCGGCGTAGGGCTGGCCCTCGCCGAGGAGCGCGAAGTCGTCGACGAACACGACGAGCCCATACTGGGGCGGGCTCGGCAGATCGAGGGCGGCGATCGCCTGGTCGACCCCGAGCATCTGGTCGGCGAGCGTGCCGAGGAACGGCCCCATCGTGGTCGATACGTCCATCACGAACACGACGTCGATGTCTTGCTCGCACACTTCGCCGGCCGTGTCGGGGTCGGACGTCGTGGGCGCCGTCGCCCCGCCGACGTCGAAGACGAACCCGCTCGAGCTCTCGTCCTGTGTCGGGTTCGAGCCCGAGGTGGAATCACCCCCGGTGCTGCTGCCGATCGACGTGGGCAGGGTCGACATCGCTCCACCGGACTCTTCGTCCCGGATCTCGTCTCCGCACCCGAGCGCGCAACATGCCACCGCGATCCACAACCAGCGCACCATGGGCACGAGTGTGCCCGATTGCGGGGCTCACCGCATGCCCCAAGGGCCCCGCCTCGATTCGCGTTGCACGTGCAGCGTCGCGCCGGACTTGTTCTTGAGGAGCGCGTGTTCGAGCGAGAAGGACCCCGCGCCGCGCCGGCTGTCGGCGCTCGACTCGCGGACGCGGCGGGGCTCGACGCGCGCTCCGATGAGCGTGCCGAGGGAATCGGCGGAGGCGGGCTTTTCGGTGAGCAGGACGACGTGGCTGCTGTGTTGCCGGGCCAGCCCGAGGAGCCGCCCTTGCCAGGCCTGCCTGCCCGAGGGCGGTGCGGCGTGGGTGAAGTCTACGACGACGAGGCCGAAGGCTCCGCTGCGAAGGAGCAGCTCGGCGGCCTTGCACAGCACGTGGGGCTGGGCGTTGCCGCCACCACCTCGGGAAGGGGTGGAGGAGGGGGGCACGTGCACGACGAGCAGGGCTTCGAGGTCGACGCCGCACGCCGCGAGGTCGGGTGGGTACAGCGCGCCTCCTCGAGGCTGGATCCACGCGGCGGTTTCGCCCGCCGACTGGGCATCTCGGACGACTCGGACCGCGGCGGAGGTGCGTGCGGTCGCGACAGCGCCATCGACATCGCCCGAGAGCTCGAGCAGGCGACCCGGGCCGACGGCCCGATACAGCGGCTGCGCGTCGCGAGGCGCCTGTTCGATGGCTGGATCGACGCTCGGCGCTTCGCCCTGCGAAGACGCGCGCGCGAGATGGGGCAGACGCAGCAGGGCAGCGGTCACGCAGAGGATGGTACTGCTTGCGCGTTCAGTGTCAACCGCGTTCGGCCAACACCGCCACGAGCACCGCGTGAACTGCCTTTTCTTCGAGGTCCCGTAACGTCCCCAGGACGTGCTCCGACCAGTCTTGCAGACCCAGCGCCGCAAGGCTGGCCGGCGTGACGGGCACCGTCGTCTCCTTGCGGTACACCGCCCGCAGCAACGTACGCAGCCGCTCGGTGGGCACCTCGCGCAAACCGACTCCTCGAAGGGCTCCAGACGCCATGGCGACGGCATCATGGCGACTTTCCGACCCGACTGCTAGACCTCGCCGGACACCGGGCTGCGCGTGCCATGACCGACTCTCTCTCGCCCCCCTCGACCGTCCGCCCGCGGGTGGTGGCCGTCGTCCTCTCGGCGGCGCTCCTGAGCCTCACCTCCGGCTGCGACGAGCAGGAATCCACCCAGCTCGAAGAGAAAGTCGCGCCCCACGTGCGTGCGGCCGAGGTCCGCCTCATCGAGCCGCGCCCGCGCTCGCGCCACCTCGCGCCGCTGCAGGCCCACCGACGCGCTCGCCTCTCCCCGCGCACCGGAGGTCAGGTGCTCGTGCTCGATGCCGACGAGGAGCAGAAGGTCGAGCAGGGCAAAGTGCTCGTGCGCTTCGCCGCCCAAGACTCCAAGGGCGGCCTCATCTCCGCCAAGGCATCGATCACCCAGATTCAAGAGAGCCTCTCGGACGCCAAGCGCGAGCTCGAAGACGCCAACGACCTCGTCTCCAAGGGTGCAGGGACGACCCGCGAGGTCGAGCGCATCGAGACGCAGATCGCCACCTTGAAGGCGCAGCTGAGCAACGCCAAGGGCTCGCTGGTTCAAGCCAAGGACCGCGTCGGGGCGGCCACGCTTCAGGCTCCGTTCGCGGGCACCATCACCGCGGTCGACACCGAGGTCGGCGAGTTCGTCGCGCCGGGCGTGGTCGCGGTCGTCCTCGCCGAACTCGACCCGATCGCCGTCGAGGTCCCGCTGACCCAAGACGAGGTCGAAGTCTACGACCGCGAGGGCGGCCTGTCGTTCGACGTCACCGCGCGGGAGACGGCCCTCGCCGCCGAACTCGAGTACATCTCCAGCGAGTCGAGCGACGGGTCGACCTTCACCGCGCGGCTGAAGATCGACAATCCCGGCGAGACGCTGCGCAGCGGCGAACTCGTCGACGTCGAGGTGTACGGCGCCGCGAAGGCGCAGGTCAAAGCCGTGCCCTTCACCGCGGTGCGCTGGTCCGCCGACCAGGCCTACGTCCTGACGATCGGCGAGGGCCGCGTTCTCGAGCGTGTCGACGTCACCGTGATCGACGAGGCCGACGAGAACGTCATCATCGAAGGCGAACTCGACGCGGGGGTCCGCGTCGTGGAGACCGGTCCCACTGCGCTCCGCGAAGGCGACGTGGTCGAAGTCGTCGCAGCCCCCAGCGAGACGCTCGCCGCAGGATGACGCCCCGTGTTCGATCGCATCATCAAGCTCTCGATCGGCAACCCGGTCTTCGTGAACCTGGCGTTCATCCTCGTGGTGGTCGCGGGACTCATCGCCGCCATCAACCTCCCGCGTGAAGAGTTCCCCGAGATCTCGCTCGACCGCGTGGTCGCCACCGTCGTCTATCCCGGCGCCACCGCCGAAGACGTCGAAGAGTTGATCACCAAACCCATCGAGGACGAGCTCGACGACGTCAACGACATCGACAAGATCGACTCGACCTCGCAAGAGGGAGTGGCCAGCGTGGTGATCACCTTCCTCGAGGGCACCGACCTGGTCACCGCCCGTTCGGAGGTCGAAAAGGCCGTCGCGGCCGTCGACACCTTCCCCGACGACGCGGAGAACCCGATCGTCCAGGAGATGGAGCTGGAGATTCCCGTCGTCTCCGTCGCGCTCACGGGCGACCCTGGGGCGACCAAGCTCGTCGAAGACATCTCCGAGGCGTTTCGCGACGTCGACGGCGTGGCGTCGGTCAACCTCTCGGGGCTGGCCGAGCCGCGCATCTTCGTCGACCTCGACGAGCGCCAGCTTCGGGCGCTGCGGCTGCAGCCGGCACAGGTGGCCGCGGCGATCCGCAACGCCCAAGCCAACGTACCCGCGGGCTCGGTCGAACTCACCGGGCAGGACCTCTTCGTCAAGACCGAGAAGAACCTCGAGTCCGCCGCCGACGTCGCCCGCATCCCGCTCTTCCCCGGATCTCGGCTGCGCATCGGCGACGTCGCGGACGTCAAGGCGGTGGCCGAGCCCAGCGACACCGAGGTCTGGGTCGACGGTCAGCCTGCAGTCAAGCTGACGATCAGCCGCGAGAAGTCAGCCGATCCGCTCTCCATCCGCGACGACATCGTGGTCGCGGTCGAGGAGCTTCAGACCACGCTGCCCCCCGGGCTCGCGCTGTACGTCTCGGACAACTTCACCAGCACCATCGACGACCGCCTCGACGTGGTCGGCGTCAACGCCATCGGTGGCGCGGTGCTGGTCATCGTCGTCCTGCTCGTACTCTCGGGGTTCCGTCAGGCCCTGCTCGCCGTGTGGGGCATGCCCATCTCGTTCCTGATGGCCACGTTCCTGATGGATCAGGCGGGCCTGAGCATCAACGTGGTGTCCACGTTCGGCCTGCTCATCGCGATCGGCATCATCGTCGACGACGCGGTGGTCGTGATCGAGAACGTGCAGCGCCACATGGAGATGGGCAAGGAGCGCGTCCGGGCGGTGTTCGATGGCACCAAGGAGGTGCTGCTTCCGGTGACGGTCGCGGTCACCACCACGTGCCTTGCCTTCTTCCCGCTGACGATGGTCAGCGGCACGATGGGCCGCATCATGAAGATCCTGCCCCTGGTGGTGATCTTCTGCCTCATCGGCTCGCTGTTCGAAGCGATCTTCATCCTGCCGGGCCACCTCGCCGAGTGGGGCAAGGCCGAGAAGCAGGGCCGCACCGCACGGCTGTCCGAGCGCATGCAGGTCGTCTATCGGGTCCCGCTGCGCTTGTGCGTCCGCCACCCCTGGCTGACCGTGTTCGGGGTGACCCTGGGCTTCGTCGGCACCTTGGCGTTGGCGTCCACCATGCCGTTCCAGGTCAACGCGCCGGCCAAGCCGTTCGACATGTCGGTCTCCTACGAGGTGATGCCCGGTCGGTCGCAGGCCGAGACGCGCGCGCAGGGCGAGGCCATCGACGCGATCATCCGCGAGCACATGGGCGAGGCGGTCAAGTCGTCCACGGTACGCACCGGAAGCTATCGCGACGACGCGAGCGGGCGCAGCTTTACCGGGGCCAACCTGGGCAAGGTACGCGCCGAGTTCGCGCTCGACGAAGCCGCGCTGGCGGCCTACCCACCCATGGTCCGCGAGCTGCGGCTCTACCTGGCGACCAACCCCGAGCTGGGGACCTTTCGCGTCACGGAGAAGACCGCGGGGCCTCCGGCGGGCTCGGCCGTCACTGCCAACGTGCGGGGCCGTGATCTCGACGAGGTCAACGCGGCCGTCGCCGCGGTCAAGGCCGAGCTCGACGAGGTCGAGGGCGTGTTCGACATCCGCGACGACTACGGCTCGGGCAAGGAGACGCTCTCGGTCGAGGTCGACCAAGATCGCGCGTCGCGGTACGGCTTGACCGAGCGCGACGTCGGCAACGCGGTGCGGGCGGCCGTCGATGGCCTCACCGCGCTCGAGGTGTCGATCGACGAGGAGCAGGTCGACATCGTCGTGCGCTACTCGGGCGGGCAGAGCCGCGGCAAGGCGCGACTCGCCGACACGATCATCGCCACCCCCAGCGGCGGGTTCATTCGGCTCGACCAGGTCGCCGAGATCCGGCGGACCCGTGAGGTCGGCATGATCCGGCGCGAAGATGGTCAACGGACCGTCGCCGTGCTCGCCGACATCGACACCGAGGTCACTGCGCCGCTCAAAGCGGCCGGCGAGCTGGAAAAGCGATGGGACGAGAACCTCGCCGCGTCGTTTCCGGGCGTCACGCTCTCGTTTGGCGGGGAGGCGGACGAGCTCCTCAAGAGCCTCGAAGACCTCCCTGGCCTCTTCGGGCTCGCGGTCATCATGATCTACGGCGTGTTGGCGCTGCAGTTCCGCTCCTACCTTCAGCCCCTCATCATCATCTCCGCCGTCCCGTTCGGGCTGATGGGCGCCATCTTGGGGCTCGCGGCAATGAACTACGACCTCACGATCTTCGCGATGTTCGGGATGGTCGCGCTGGCCGGAATCGTCGTGAACGACTCGCTGGTGATGATCGACTTCATCAACACGCGGCGACGAGAGGGCCTGGACATCGAGGCCGCGGCGATCGACGGGGCGCTCAATCGTCTCCGGCCCATCATCTCGACCACGCTGACGACGTGCTTGGGCTTGTTGCCGATGGCAGTCGGCTTCGGGGGCCGTGACAACGTTCTCGCGCCCATGGCCGTGTCGATCGCCGGTGGCCTGTTCTTCGCCACGATCTTGGTCTTGCTCGTCGTTCCGGCGCTCTTCGTCATCATCGAGCGCATGCGAGGGGATCGCAGCGCGCACGTCGACGTGGACGAGGTGCTCGGGAACGCGCCGTAGCCTCGAGCGCACCCGACCCCACGCGTAACCTGTCGTCCCGATCAGGGGGGCCCCCTGATATCCTCGGGCCGTGGTCAACCTGACCCAGACCGACGTCTCGGTGGATCGAGAGGCGTCGGGCAGGTCTGCGCCCTCGCTGCAGCTCGAGCGGGGTGCGTCGGTGGGTCGCTACGTGATCCTGGATGTCGTCGGCGAGGGCGGCATGGGGATCGTCTACGCCGCGTACGACCCCGAGCTCGATCGCAAGCTCGCCCTCAAGCTGTTGCGCACCGCATCGAGCGAGCGCCGGGCCGAGCGCCGACGACTTCGGTTGATCCGCGAGGCGCAGGCGATGGCTCGGCTCTCGCACGCGAACGTCATCACCGTGCACGACGTGGGCACGATCGACGACCAGGTGTTCGTCGCGATGGAGTTCATCGAGGGCTGCTCGCTCGCCGACTGGATCCGCATGGACCACGACTGGCGGCATGTGGTGGACGTGTTCGTGCAAGCGGGCGAAGGCCTTGCCGCTGCCCACGCGGCGGGGCTCGTCCACCGCGACTTCAAGCCCGACAACGTGATGCTGACCGGGGAGCACCGGGCGGTCGTGACGGACTTCGGCCTCGCGCGGGCAGCGGGTCGACGCGAGGCCTCGGAGAGCCGCGACCCCGAGGGCCTCGGCGGGCCGTCTCGCGCGTCGCTGAGCACCACGGTGACCGCCGTCGGGGCCATCATGGGGACGCCCGCGTACATGTCGCCCGAGCAGCACGAGGGGCGCCCCGTCGACGCGCGGAGCGATCAGTTCGCCTTCGCGGTCGCGCTGTACGAGGCGCTGTACGGCGTGAGGCCGTTTCCGGGCGACGACGTCGCGTCCTTGGCCTACAACGTCGGTGCTGGCAACGTCCGGCCCGCGCCGTCGCGCTCGCAGGTGCCGACGTGGCTGCGTCACGTGATGCTTCGCGCGCTGTCCGTCGAACCCTCCGCGCGCTACCCCTCGATGGTCGAACTGCTCGAGTCGCTTCGCCGCGACCGTCCGGGCCGGCGCCGCTGGCCGTGGGTGGGCGTCGGCGTCGGCGTCGTCGTCACGGGCTCTGCGTTTGCGGGGGGGGCGTGGCTCGATGAGCCTGCCGACCCGTGCGCCGACGGGGAATCACAGCTGGGCGCCGTCCTCGGCCGCGAGGCACGTGCACCGGTCGAGCGGGTGTTCCGCGGGTCGTCGCTGCCCTTCGCTGCGGAGGGCTGGCCGGCGGTCGACGCCATGCTGGCCGACTACGCTCAGGGGTGGCTGGAGACGTATGAGGCCTTTTGCGAAGGCAGCGAAGCGCTCTCCGAGGACGTCCGGCGCAGCCGCTCCGAGTGCCTGCAGCGGCGGCTGGGCGACGCCGACGCGCTCTTGGACGTCCTGCGC
Organism: bacterium; assembly: GCA_024742475.1. GTDB lineage: Bacteria > Myxococcota_A > Polyangia > Nannocystales > Nannocystaceae > CAJXVA01. The sequence goes on from JANSYI010000003.1 coordinate 383,685, forward strand.
GCTGGCGACCCGCGTGCGCTCGAGTCCGCGCTGGGCGGGGTGAGCCAGCTTCGCTCACCCGCGCGCTGCCGCTTCGTCCCGGCGACTCCGACGGGGGCTTCGCCGGCGCTTTACGACGACTTGGCCCGGGTCACGGCGCTCGAGCGTCTGGGCATGACCGAGCTCGGGCTGCACGAGGCGCGGGAGTTGGTCGAACGGGCCGAGGGCTCGCAGGACGCAGGCGTGCAGGCCGAGGCGCGGATCCGACTCGCTTCGCTCGAGCGCGCGGCTGGGCGGTCCGAGCTGGCCGAGTTCAACTACAAGGAGGCGCTCGGCATTGCGCTGGGCTCGAGCAACGATGCGGTCGCCGCCGACGCAGCCGTCGCGTTGGTCGACCTCGTGGGGTCCGACTCGAGCCGGACTCGAGAGGCCGCCGGTTGGGCCGGCATCGCCGTCGCGCTGCAGCAGCGCGCGAGCGCGCCCGCAGACGACCGCGCGGCGCTGCTCATCGCCCGGGCGACGCTCTTGGACGCCTCGGGTCGGGCGGACGCCTCACGGCGGCCCCTGCGGGACGCGGTCGACCTCCTCGAGGAGACGCACGGCGGCCAAGACGTTCGGGTTGCGGCCCTATGGGAGCGCCTGGGTCGGCACGCGCTCGCTTCGCGCGACTCACAGGCGGCGCGGGCCCTGTTCGACCGCGCGCTCTCGGTCGTCGAGGCGGCGTACGGTGCCCAGCATCCACGGACTGCGGGGCTCGAGCGCGCGCTCGGTGAGGTGGCGCTCCTCGACGGGGACCTCGAGCGGGCGGCCGAGGCGTTCGCCCGCACGCTCGGCGTGCTGGAACGCTACCCCGCCGTGGTTCCCCGGGCCGAGACGATGCTGCTGCAGGCGTCGGTGGACATGGCGCGGGGCGAGCTCGAAGGCGCCGAAGCGACGCTCGACCGCATCGGTCGACTCGACGGGCTCCCGCGAGATGTCGCGCAGCGGGCCTCGATGACGTTGGCGCGGCTCGCATTGCGGCGCGGCGATGTCGACGGAGCGCTGCGGGAGGCGCGAACGAGCCGGTCGGGCTTGCGCGGGGTCGAGCTGGAGAGCTTGCAGTGCGGCCTGGACACCGTGGTCGCCGACGCCCTGCTCAGGGAGGGCGACTGGGCCGAGGCACAGGAGATCCTCGAGCGCGCGATCGAGTCGCTCGAGCGGGTGGAGGGCGACTCGAGCGAAAGCCTCGCCGAGCCGCTGACCGTCCGCGGCGAGCTGTTGCTCGAGCGCATGCTGCCCGCGCGGGCGCTCGGGGACCTCGAGCGCGCCTTGACGCTGCGTCAGGCGCTCGACGGGTATGGGACCGCGCGCACCGAGTTCGCGTTGGCGCGGGCCCTCGTTGCGGTCGACCCCGGGTCCAAGCGCGCGGCCGACCTGGCGCAGCAGAGCCTGGGGCGGCTGGACGTGCGCGAGCCGCTGTACCGCGACGTGCAGCGCTGGCTCGCCCAGCGCTGATCGCCCCAGTTGGCGGTCAGTGCTCGGCGGTCACTGCTCGGCGCTCGAATCCTGCGCTTGCCCTGGGTCCAGCGTCCGGGCGCCGGCCTTGAGCCCGCGGGCGACGATGTACTGCTCGTAGCTGCCGGAGCGGGTGTTCTTGGGGTGGATGGGCTTGACCTCCGAGAACGACTTGCCCACGTCGGCGAGCAGGGTCTTGAAGCCGCCGCCGACGAACACCTTGGCGCAGAAGTGGCCTCCGGGACGCAGCACGGTGGTGGCAAACCCGAGCGCTCGCCGGGTGAGCTCCTCGCTGCGGAACATGTCCGTGGTGCGGTCGCCGGTGGTCTTGGGCGCCATGTCGGAGAGCACCACGTTGAAGTCACCGAACCGCTCCACGAGGTCGGCCGGGTCGACCGCGAACACGTCGGCGACGAACGCCTTGGCGTTGGTCGGCAGAGCGAGCTCGACCTCACGCTTGTCGAGACCGACGACGAAGCCGTCCTCACCGACGCGCTCGGCGGCGTACTGCATCCATGACCCAGGCCAGCAGCCGAGATCGACGACGCGGCGCCCCGGCTGCAGCAGCCGAAAGCGCTTGTCGATCTCCTCCAGCTTGTAGATCGCACGCGAGGCGAACCCCTCGCTCTTCGCCCGCCGGTATGCGGCGTCGTGGCGAGAGCCCTTGTCTCCGAGTTTGCCTCGACGGCCCATGACGGTTGTTCGTAGCGCGAAATCGAAGACGCCGCCTGTCCCTCGAGTGTGCGCGAGGGAAAGCGGCGTCGAAACGAGCGCCGAGGTGCCTACTTCTTGGCCTTGGCAGCCTTGTGGGCGGCCTTTGCGGCTTGCTTGTGCGAGCGGCGGAGGCTGACGTAGCAGCCGTTGGCGCCGGGCACGGGGCCGCGGACGAGCACGAGACCTTCGTCGGACATCACGCGGGCGACGTGGACGTTTTGCAGGGTCTTGGTCTCCGAGCCCATGTGTCCGGGCATCTTCTTGCCGGGGACGACGCGGCCGGGGGTGAGGCGGCAGCCGATCGATCCGCCGTGGCGGAAGTACTCGTGGGTACCGTGCGTGGCGGGCTTGCCCTGGAAGTTGTAGCGCTTCATGACGCCCTGGAAGCCCTTACCCTTGCTGGTGCCGGTGACGTCGATCTTGTCGCCTTCGGCGAACATGTCCATGCCGACTTCGGAGCCGACGGGGTGCGCCTCGAGGGTGCTGGCCTCGACGCGGAACTCCTTGACGAACTTCTTGGGCGAGACGCCGGCCTGCTTGAAGCGGCCGAGGTCGGGCTTGGTCAGACGGGAGGCCTTCTGGTCGTCGAATGCGAGCTGCAAGGCGGTGTATCCGTCGCGCTCTTCGGTGCGGTGCGCGAGGACGGTGTTGCCCTTGACCGAGAGGACGGTGACGGGGACGCGGGTGCCGTCGTCGAGGAAGAGCTGGGTCATTCCCAGCTTCTTGGCGAGCATGCCAGGTTGAACGTTCACGATTGTTTCTTCGCTTTCGATGCCCTGGGTCCGGACGGCTCCATGCCGACAGGAGGGGACTTGGGGTGACACGTGCGAGCGCACGGGCCACGGGGTGCGGAACTATGGGGCAGGGCGCGACCGGTGGTCAAGACGGTGGCCGCGGCGGCCTCTGGGCGAACTCACGCATGGTCCTGGGTAGGCGCGTGAGGCGCGACTGAGGCGACTTCGGGCATGCGCAGCAGCGCGCGGGTGTTCTGCGCGGCCTGCAGCGCGAGCGTCTCCGGGGTCTGCCCCCGGACCTCCGCAAGTCGCGCACAGGTGAAGGCCACGTTGGCCGGCTGGTTCTTGCGACCGCGCAGGGGTTCGGGCGCGAGGTAGGGCGCGTCGGTCTCGACCAGGATGCGGTCGTCCGGGGTCAGGGCGACGGCGTCCCGGATCTCCTGGGCCTTCTTGAAGGTGGAGATGCCCGAGTAGGAGATGTGGAAGCCCAGGTCGAGCCAGGCGCGGGCTTCGTCGGGGCCGGCGGTGAAGCAGTGGACCATGCCCGGCATCTGGGTGCGGGGTCCCGCCTCGGCGACGATCGCCAGCGCCTCTTCGTGTGCATCGCGAACGTGCAGCACGACGGGCATGTCGAGCTCGCGCGAGAGCTCCACGTGCTCGGCGAAGCTGCGTCGCTGGTCGTCTCGGGGAGAGAGGTCGTAGTGGTAGTCGAGGCCGGTCTCTCCGATGGCGACGACATTGGGATTCTTGGCGTGCGCGCGCAGTCGACCCAGGATCGCCGCGTCGGTGTGTTTGGCCTCGTGAGGGTGCACGCCGACCACCGCGAACACCTGGGCGTGGGTGTCGGCCAGCGTCACGGCGCGCTCGATCGACTCGGGCGAGCACCCCACGTGCACGTATTGGACGACACCCGCGGCGGACCCGGCGTCGAAACACGCCCGCAGGTCGTCCGACATCGGCGCGTAGTCCAGGTGGCAGTGTGCGTCGATGAGGCCCGGCAGGTGCGGCGGGATCTTCGGCTTGCCCATGATGGCGGCAGGGTAGCGGCACCCCGAGGCCGAGGCCACAGCGCTAGCGCTTCTTCGTCTTGCGACCCTCGCCCTGCGTGCCCCCCTGGGCGACGTGTTCGAGCGACGCGCGGATGAGCCCTTGCAGCTCTTCGCGGCCGTGTCTGGCCTTCGTCTGCTCCTCGGGGGCCTTCGCGGCCGTCGTGGCCTTCGTTTTCTCGGGGGGGGGCGGGCGCTCGGCGGGCGCGGGCGTCTGACGCTGGGCACGCCGTCCGAAGACGCGCGCGATCCAACTCGCCACAGAGGCGCCTCGAGCCGGATCGCTCGACTGGCCAACCACGGCATCGCGCAGCGCCTGACGCTCGACGTCGAGGTCGCCGCGAGGCCGGGCGGTGAAGCGCTGGGTCGGTGTCTGGGGGAGCGGCGCCTGCTCCTGCAGCGCGACCTCGACGTGCTCGGCGAGCTGCTCGCGGAGCCCGCAGGCCAAGCCGTGAAACGAGAGCCCCACCGTGCGGTAGCCGGGGCCCTCGGCCACGCGCACGACCACCGCGTCGGGGTCGATCCACTGCGTGTCGTCGCCCGGCTGCAGCGGGAGCCGGACCCGTACGAACTCACCGGGGCGCACGTTCGCCGCGAGGTTGACGGCCAACCCGCCGACGCTGAGGTCGACGACGTCGCCGACGAACTCACCACGCCCGGTCGAGAGGACCGCCCGCGCGGTGTGGAGGACGCGAGCATGCGTCCGTCGCTCGGGACCCTCGGCAGCTGGGTTGTTTCCTGAGACCATCGGAAGCGCCTTCTTCCTGCGCTCAGTATTGTCCCGACCCGGCCGTCGCGCCGCTCGAAAGCGCGAGTTGGATCAGCCCATGGGCAGCACTACATGCGCAACGCCGCCCGGCCCGCGCGCTGTGGCTTCAAGGGACACCTGGGGCATCCTGGGGCGTCCGGTCCAGGAGGTCAGTGTCCGCGAGAGCGGACACTTCGCCCCAGTTCAGCCGACGACGTTGCGGAGCTCTTTGGCCCAGCCGTCGAGGTTTTGCAGCGTGGAGTCGAGCTGCTCGCGAGACTCGATGGTCTCCTGCAGGGCTTGCTCGAGCTGCTCGCGTGCCCGCCGGATTCGGCTCTTGGCGGTGCCCAGCGGGACACCCATCGCCTCGGCGATGTCGCTCATGCGTAGGTCCTCCCAGTAGTGCCACTCGAGGACGATCTGCGAGTCGAGGGGGATGCGACGCAGGGCGATGAGCAGCGCGCGTTCGTGTTCGCGGCGCGCGACGACGGAGCTGGGTGAGGCGCCCATGTCGGCGACGGACACCGCGTCGAAGTCAAAGCGCTCGGCGGCCCGCTGGCGCTCGCGGTAGAACCGGAACAGCTCCGAGCGGGCGATGCGGAAGAGGTAGGTCCGAAAGCTGGACTCGCCGCGGAACTGCTCGCGCGTCTTGAGCAGCGCGGTCATCGTCCGTTGGATCAGCTCCTCGGCCTGGTCGTCGACCTTGTTGCGAAAGAAGCGCCACAGGGGGTCGAAGTAGCGTCGCAGCAGCGTGTCGGCCGCCTGCGGGTCGCCGGCCCTCCACGCCTCGATCAACGCTGAGTCGTCGGAGCTCACCGGCCGGAGAGTACCGCGGCTTGGGCGTCGCGGCAGTCGAGCACGTCGGCGTGCGCCTCGAACTCTGGCCCCAGCGCGGCTTCGAGGCGCGAGAACGCCGCGTCGAACGCTGCGTTCGCCGCGCTGGTCTCGCCGAGCGCAGCCCGCCCCGCGCCGAGGTAGCAGTACGCGCGGCCGAGATCGATGGAGTCGGGGGCCTGGGCCTCGAAGAGCGCGATCGCTCGTTCGAGGTCCGCGACGCCGGCTCGGGGATCCCCTGTCGACGCGAGCGCGTGGCCGCGGGCGCTGACGGCCTTGGCCACCCAGACGTGCTCCTCGCCCAGCGACGCTTGCAAGCTCTTGGCGGCCGCATCGAACAGCGCGAGCGCGCGGTTCGTGTTGCCGGCCTGGAGCTCGACGTTGCCCAGGTTCAGGTCGATGGCAGCCACCCGCGGGTGCGTCTCGCCCTGCGCGGCGGCGAAGATTTCGCGAGCACGCGCGAAGCTTTGGCGGGCCTCGTCCAGCCGCTCGAGGTTTCGAAACACGATGGCGCGGTTGCCCAGCACCGCGCCCACGGCCGGGTGCTCCTCGCCGTGAAACGCCTCGAAGACCTCCAGCGCTGCGCCCAGCTCGTCCAACGCTCGGTCCCACTCTCCAAGCGCGATCGAGATGTTCGCGAGGTTGGTCTTCGTGTCCCCGTACTGGACGCCGTCGGCGAGGCGCTCGGAGAACATCTCGGCGGCGAGCTCGAGCTGCGCGCGTGCTTCTGGCAGGTCCGAGGCGCGCAGCAAGATGAGGCCGCGCCGCGAGAGGAGCTGGGCCTCGAGCTCGTCGTCCCCACCGAGACGGGTCAGGGCAGCCTGGGCCTGGTCGAGCAGGGAGAGCCCCGCGTCCCGGTCGCCGAGGTCGTGCCCAACGACGAGGGCGAGCAGGCTGAGCGCTTTGGCCAGCAGGTGATCGTGGCGGCTCGCGGTGGCGTCGAGGACGACCTGCTCGAGCGCCGCGCGGGCGTCGGGGAACGCGCCCATGCGCTGATGCATACGTCCCTGGAGGTAGCCGACCTCGGCCGCCAACGGCCGGTGTTCGAGCGACGCAGCGCGCTCGACCAGACCGGGGACCGACCCTGCGACCTCCTTGTATTGCCCGAGCTCCTCGCCGGCCTCGAGCGTCGCGAGCTCGAGCTGGGCCGCCCGGACCTCCTCGGCGATCCGGGCCGGGGGAGGCTCCACTTGAGCGCTCAAGAAGGCCGGGTCCGCGCAGTCGTCGATCTCCGGCAGCGCAGCGGCTGCGCTCGGCGCTCGGGACACCGTGTCGGCGTCGAGGGTGCTGAAGCGCTCGGTGAGTCCGCGCAGCGCTCGCAGCCGTCCATCGAGGCAGCGGTTGCGGAGCGTCAGCGTCTCGTCGCTCTGATCGCCGCGCACCCGCGTTGCCTCGCACGCGTCGGTCGACGCGGCGACCCATGCGTCGGCGTACGTGTCCAGCGTCGCGGCGGTGCGGGTCCAGGCCTCTGCGCCGGCTTGGGCATCGGCCGACGCAAACGCGGCCTCGAAGGCGTCGCGACGGGGCGCGTCCCACACCCCCTCGAGGCGTTCGTGGGCCCCGGTGCACAGCGTCGCGGTGGGCACCTCGTGCGGGCGAAAGCCCCAGGCGAGTGCGCCGATGCTCAGCACGCCGGCGCCGCCGAGCAGCCACCGGTTGCGGCGGGCGACTCGGCGTGCGGGATCGATCGCCTCGAGCAGGGCCTCCATCGACGCGAAGCGGTCGGCGGGGGCGGGGGAGAGCGCGCGCTGCAGGGCCGCGGCGGTCGTTCGGGGGACGCCGGGCATGGGTCGTCCGCGCGGGGCTCGGGGGTCTTCATTGTCCTCGAACGGACGCTGGCCGCACAGGGCCTCCCACGCCGAGACGGCGAACGAGAACTGGTCGCTGCGCGCGTCGACCGTCACCCCCTGCAGCGCCTCGGGGGCCATGTAGTGAGGCGTCCCGGAGCGCGAGCCCGTCTGGGTGAGCGGCGAGGCTCGGGTCGGCGCGTCCGCGTCGTGTTGCGAGGACACGAGCGACTCGGTGCTCGAGTGGGCAAGACCGAAGTCGACGACCTTCGCCCGCCCGTCCGCGTCGACGAGCACGTTGTCGGGCTTGAAGTCGCGGTGGACCAGGCCGCACGCGTGCGCGGCCGCGAGTCCGCGCCCGGCCCCCATCAGCACCGCGATGCGAGCGTTCGGCGGGGGATTCTCGCCGAGCCACGCTCGAAGCGTCTCGCCGCGGACGTACTCCATCGCCAAGAACACGCGGCCGCGCGCGACACCCACTTCGAAGACGGTCACCACGTTGGGGTGAGACAGCTGGGCGGCGGCCTTGGCCTCCCGCATGATGAGTTTCTGCTCCGCGTCGGCCTCGGTCGTGCCCACGAGGACCTTCAGGGCGACCCGTCGCTCGAGCTCGGAATCCCACGCGGCGAAGACCGCACCCATCCCGCCTGCGCCGAGCCGCTCGAGCACCCGGTACTTGCCCATGTCGCCCGCAAGCTCGAGCGTGTCCCCGACCAGCGCGTTGCGCACGGCGGCGAACGCCATCGCCTTCTCCAGCCCTTCGTCGTCGCGCGCGGCCCGAAGCTGGGTCTCGAGTCCTGGGGGGCGATCGGGCATGGGGTGCGTGCGAGAGTACCAGCGTGCGCCGGTGGCTCGTCGCGCCCGATGGGTCGGTCAACCCAGCGCGGCCAGGTTGGTCTGAGCGTCGGCCACGGCCTCGCGGACGGCGGCCGACGGGTGCCACCGCAGGGTGCGGAGTAGGGCGTGGCCCTCATTGTCCTCGTCGCCGAGGATCCGGGCCAGCGCATAGGCAGCGCGCACCCGCGTGACGCCGCGGGTGAGGAGGCCACGGGCGAGCGCGGTGACGCGCGCGGAGGCGCTCTCGCCCGCGCTCGGGCCGAGCACCGCAAGCGCTTCGAGGGCGCGGTCGCGCTGGTGTCGAACGCCGAGGGCATCGAGCAGCCGAGGTGCTGCGCAGGGCTCGTGCGCGCCGGCGAGGACCATCGCGGCTTCGAAGCCGAGGCTGTCGGGGCCCTCTTCTTCGTCGTCGAGGACGTCTCGCAGGGCCTTGATGGATCCCTCGCCGATGGTGTCCAGTCGAGACAGCGCGTCGACGAGCGCCTCGCGGACCTCGGGGTGGTCTTCGGTGCGCAGCGCCTTGGCGAGCGCGGGCTCGGACGGGCTGCCGTCGACGTCCACCAGCGCGAGCGCGACCTGGAATCGGACGTCGGGAAAGGCGCTGTCGAACCAGGTGGTCAACCGCTCGATCACCCGTCGGTGGCAGGCGCGGGCGTGTGCGTCTTGGCCGTCCTTGGCGGCGACGCCGACGTAGCCCGTGGTGATGACCGCACACTCGCGGCGAAAGCTCTGCTCGTCCTCGCTGCCTTCGAGCTCGACCCACGGCTCGATCGCGTCGAGCACGTCGGGCTCGCCGAGCATGCCCAGTCCGATCGCTGCGAGCGCGGCCAGGGGAATGTCCTCGTGCTGCGCGAGCGCGCCGAAGAGCGCGGAGATGATCGCGTCGGCGTCCTCGTGGCCCGCCGTCGCCTTCCATCGCGGCCCCGGCTTGTCGATCTCGACCAAGAACGCAGGCGCCATCGAGCGGATCGCCTTGTGGCGCGCCTCGGTGCGTTTGGCGTTGGCGTCGCGGATCGCCGCGGCGAGGGTGAGCTCGGGCGCCTGCACGTCAGGCCGCCAGGGACAGGAGCGTCTGCTCGAGGGACAGACGGACGTTGGGGTTGCGCGCGATGCTCTCCAGCAGGCCCTGGATCTCGTCGAGTTGTGCCAGCACCGCGCGGGGGTCGGTGGGGCCCGGGGGCACCCCCGGGAGGCCCTCGCGGCCGCGCAGGCGCTCGCGAAGGTGGAGCAGCCACAGCTCGCACAGCTGGCGCAGCGTCGCCCGCTCGCGCGCGGGCTTGCCGGTCTTGACCGGGCCGACGGCGCTCGACCACGCCTGCCACAGCGGGCTCTTGTCGCCGCCGAAGATGGCCGCCGGTCCGACCTGCGCCGCGCCCACCACCTGCGAGAGCAGGGCGAGCGATGCGTCGAGGCTGGGGTCGAGCGCGAGCTTGACCGCAAGGCCCGCGCTGCCGCCCGCCAAACCGACCGCAAGCTCGATGCGCTCGGCGGAGGGCGCGGTCTCGGCGGTCGCGACCTGCTGCTCGACGATGGCCGCGACGTCGGCGTCATCGAGTCGTCCGACGCGCACGGTGAGGCAGCGCGAGAGGATCGTCGGCAGCAGGACGTCGAGTCCGGTCACGATCATCACGAAGTGCACCCCCGGGCGCGGCTCCTCGATCGTCTTGAGCATGGCGTTGAACCCCGCCTCGCCGATCGCGTCGGCGGGGTCGAACACGACGAGGTGGTGGTTGCCCTCGAACGGGGCCATCTCGAGCCGGTGGGCGAGCGTGCGGGCCGCCTCGATCTTCACGCGGCCGCCGGGCTCCGCGGGCGCGAGCCACTCGACCCCCGCGTGGGTGCCCGAGGCGATGCGGCGACACGACGTGCAAGTGCCGCACCCCAGGGCGGGCTGCACCTGGCAGTGCAGGGCGGCCCCGAGACCGCGGGCCAGCGTGGCCTTGCCGACCCCGCTGGGGCCTACGAAGATCAGCCCGTGGTGCAGCTGGTCGCGGGCGATCGCTCGCGACAGCCGAGCCTGAGCCTGTGCGTGCCCCCGCACGCCGGGAAATTGGGCCATCATGGGAATCGGTCGCCGGAGAGTACGGTTGAAGGGGCGTCTGGCCAACCCCGGCCAGCCCCTCGCGAAGGCGCCCGAGGCTGCTACCATCCTCCCCGCGGGAACGCCGCCCCGAGAAAGACCCCTCGCCCCGATGAGCGACAAGAAACCTGGCCTGTTCAGCCGTATTCGCAACTCGATCTCGAGCACCCTCAACGACGCGGTCGACTCGATGTCCGATCCAGGCAACGAGATCGCGCTGATGCTCGACGACCTCGCGGCGCAGATTCAGTCGTCCGAGGCGGACCTCAAGCAGGCGATGGTCGACCGCAAGGTCATGGAGCGCAAGGCCGAAGAGGCCACCGCCGACGCCAAGAAGTGGGAGAAGAAGGCCGAGCAGGCGCTCAAGCTCGGCGACGAGAACCTCGCTCGCGAGGCGCTGCGTCGCAAGGCCGACTACGACATTCAGGTCAAGGATTTGACCGCCGGGGTCAGCCAGCAGCAAGACCTCGTCGCGGGCATGACCAAGAACATCAAGGAGGCCAAAGCGCGCCTCAAGTCGCTCAACCTGCGGCGTGGTTCGCTCATGGCCCAGGCCCGCGCCGCCAAGAAGGGCGTCCCCGCCGGACAGCTCGGCGACGCAGGGGGTCTCGATCGTCTCAACGCGATCGAAGGCCGCATCGCGGAGCTCGAGGCCTTCAACGAGGTCGCGGCCGAGCTCGGCGGCGACACGGTCGAAGAGGCGGCGATCGAGGCCAAGCTGGCCGACCTCGAGGGCGAGTCCGAGGTCGATGACGCCCTCGCTGCGCTCAAGGCCAAGATGGCCGGCGCGCAAAAGAGCCTCCCCAAGGCCGACGATTGACCGCCGAGCATCTGCCCGGCCCCAAGCGCCGGCTACGAGCCCACTCGCCGCGTGCCCAGGCGGTGGGCTTTCTGGTGTTCATCGCCTTGATGCTCGGGCTGCAGTTCCCCTACTTCGAGCAGACCCGCAACGCCAACGAGCTGCCGCGAATCATGGCAGCGATGGCGCGGGTCGACACGGGCGTCTGGGCGATCGATGGCCCGGGGGGACGGCGACTGCGGCCGGGCCCCGACGTGTCCCGGTCACGGGTCGACGGCCGGATCTATCCCAACAAGCCGCCAGGCACCACGGTGGTCATCGCCCTGGGGTACCGCCTCGCGCGGGTGGTGCATGGTGACGCGCTCACCCTCGCGCAGCTGACGTGGTGGGCGCGGCTGGTCTCGGGGTGGCTGCCGACGCTCGTCTTGGCCGGATTCTTGGTGCGGCGACTGGCGGGGCAGTTCTCCCGCGGCCCCGCGATTGCGGCCGTCGCAGTCTATGCCCTGGCCACGCCCGCGGCCTCGTACGCGCACCTGGCCTACGGGCACCAGCTCGCCGCGGCGCTGCTGTGCATCGGAGCGGTGCTCTGCGTCGACGCGGCGCGGGCCGGACCCGAGGTCGACGCGCGCGTGGTGTGGGCCAAGGCGATCGGGGGCGGGGCCCTGGCGGGCGCGGCGGTCACCGTCGAGTACGGGGCCGTGTTCGCCGGAGTTCCCCTGGGGGTGTTCCTCCTCTGGAACGCCCGCACGCGAGGCAGGCTGGCCACCACGCTCGGTGCGCTGCTGGGTGCGCTGCTGCCGATCGCGTGGCTCGGCGTCTACCACCGCACGGTCTACGGCGCGGTGCTCTCGACCGGCTACCACCACGTCACCAACCCGGACTTCGCGCTCAAGCACGGGCAAGGCTTTCTCGGCCTGTCGCTGCCGAGCGCGCAGGGGTTCGCGACGCACGTGCTCGACCCTGGCGGCGGCCTGCTGTGGTGGGCGCCGCTGGTCCCGCTGGCGCTGTACGGGCTCTTCAAGGCCGCCTCGCATCCCGACGACCCGGTGCGCTCGTTCGCTCGCGTCTCGCTGGCGACGGTGCTGCTCTACCTCGCGATCGTCAGCGGCCTGAGCTTCACGGGGGGCTGGCGCGTCGGGCCCCGCTACCTCGTCGCCGTGTTGCCCATGCTCGCGTGGGGATGGGCCGAAGCGCTGGGGCAGATCCGCAACCGGCCCGGCTGGATCGCGCTCGTGTACGCCGCGCTGCTCTACGCGCTGGTCGTCAACGCGCTCGCGGCGAACCTGTGGCCGCACCTCGACCTCACCAACGTCAACCACCCCGTGCCCGAGGTGCTCTTCGCGCTGTGGAGCGAAGGGGTGGAACCGTATGGGGTGCTCTGGTCGGCGTTTCATCTCGACACCGCGCGCGCCGTGATCGCGATCTCGGTGGTCGGGGGCTTGCTCGCCGTGGTGCGCGTGGTCGAGCCGTCGGTGAAGACGTACGCCGCCGTCGCGGCCGGCCTGCTGCTGGGCGCGCTCGCGCTCGCCTCGGTCACCCGTTGGGAGCCGCACCCCAAAGCACGACGCAACCTGGCCTACATCCTGCGGGCGTGGGAGCCACACGTGGAGCCGCAGCTGCGGCGGCCCAGCAAGGGACTCCCTGCGCTCGCCGAGGGCGTGAGAGACGAGGGGCCGCGGCGCAAGCCTGCGATGATTCCCCCGCGGTGAGTCGTTTGCGCCAGCGGTACCTACCGAATCTTCTTCCGCGACCCTGCGTCCAACCGTACAGTGCTCGGTGAAGGCGTCGTAGACGACCCGCGCGCTCCCTTCTGAGGCCGTTTGCCACCGTTGACGACCAGGCTGCTCATGATTCTCGAATCCCTTCTTCTGCTCGGACTCTCCACCACTGCGCTCGCCCACGGGGACGAGGGCGCGCTCGCCGACCAGGGGAACGACGCGCTGGCGACCTTCGACGACAGCCTCGACGACGAGCCCAACTCCTCGAGCGCCGCGATCCGAGCCGCGCAGGCCAAGAAGCAGCGCGCCAAGAAGAAGGCGAAGGCGAGCGCCGAAGCGGCCAAGGCCGCGGCTGTGCGCGCGAAGAAGAAGGTGCGCCCCAAGAAGATCGCCCAAGAGAAGCGGCGCAAGAAGGCCAAGGCCGATCTCAAGGGCGACGCCGTCAAGAAGAAGAAGCGCAAGAAGATCAGCCGCAAGATGCCCCCGCGGGCGTTCACGTCGAAGAAGAACCAGGCCAAGCTGCAGCAGCGCGAAAAGGCCGCGCCCAAGCGCGTCAAGGAGCGCCTTGCCCTGCAGCGGGCGCAGATCAAGAAGCAGAAGAAGCGGTATCGCGTCGCGTACACCAAGGCGCTCGAGATCCCGCGGGCTCAGCTGACCGGCCTCAAGCCGCTCGAGAACGCGCGGGAGGTCAAGCGCAAGCAGAACAAGAAGGCCAAGGCCAAGATGGCCACGCTCGGGGTCGTGGGGGCGCCCAACATGATGCAGCAGATGCTGCGCAACCCCGTCGTCGTCGAACCCGACGGGCCGGGCAACTCCCCCGCGGGCGGCAAGAGCTCCGATCGCGTCAACGATCCCTTCAACACGCCGGTCGGTGACGCCACCTGTTCGCCCTCGATGACCGCGTGGAGTTGGAAGGAGTACGTCGGCGAGGCGCGATCACAGGGCACCTGCGGCAGCTGCTGGGCATTCGCCACCCTCACCGTGTTCGAAGCTGCGGAGAAGATCGTCAACAACCTGGTCTTCGACTTCTCCGAGCAACATCTGGTCAACTGCGCCAAGGCCAAGGGCTTCTCGGGGGGCATCGAAGACGCCGGCACCTGCCAGGGCGGCTACATGCACATGGTCTTCGACTACCTCGAAGAGGCAGGCGCAGCGACCGAGGACGCGGTGCCCTACGAGGCAAAGGACATGACGTGCGAGCCCGGCAAGGCGACCAAGCACAAGGTCGCCGCATGGGGCTTCGTCGACCAGTTCTCCTCGGTGCCGAGCACCTCCAAGCTCAAGGCGTCGATCTGCAAGTACGGCCCGGCCGCGGTCGCCGTGCACGTCAACGAGTCGTTCACGATGTACGCCGGGGGCGTCTACGATGAGAACGTCAACGCGTCGGTCAACCATGCGGTTGTCATCGTCGGCTGGGACGACCTTCGGGGGGCGTGGCTGGTGCGCAACTCCTGGGGCACCTGGTGGGGCGAGGACGGCTACATGTGGATCAAATACGGATCCAACAACATCGGCGCGCAGGCCGTGTGGGCCACGGTCGCGCCGGACAAGCCCGTGGAGGTAGTCGAGCGCAAACGTCGCAAGCTCAACCTGCGCAACAAGACCGGTTCGGCGCTCGAGGTTCAGGTGCAGTACCGCAACCGTACCGGCTGGAAGCCGGCGCTGGGCCCGGCCAAGGACACGCTCACGTACACCATCGCCGACGGGGGTGAGGCGCTCGTGGGCATCGACGGCGAGAGCATCCGCGCCGACAAGGTGCGGGTGTGGGCCAAGTCGACCTCCGGTGGCGGGACCTGGACCGAGTACAAGTCCAAGGACCTCGCGCTCGTTCCCGAGGGCACGTACGCGTCGAAGAAGCTGCAGACCTTCGCGTACACGTTCAACAGCGACAACAGGGACGTGGGCGGCAAGCCCAAGAGCACCAAGAGCAAGAAACGCCGGAGCAAGGCCGAGCTGTTCTCCGACGGCTACGCGGCCATCGACACCGGCAAGCACGACCGCGGCCGCAACATGCTCTCCAAGTTCGTCGAGCGATACCCCGGCGACCCCCAGGTGCCCGAGGTCATGTTCTGGATCGGCTACAGCCACTACCTCGAGGGCTCGTTCTACGAGGCGCTGATGGAGTGGTACGACGTCGTCGTCGACTACCCCGACCACGACTTCGTGGCCTATGCGCTCTACTACTCGGGGCTGGCTTACGTCGAGCGCGAGCAGTGCGACCTCGCCCAGACCTGCTTCGACCTGGTCGCCTACGGTGGCTATCCCTCGGCCACCGACGAGTGGGTGGCCGCCGCGCAGGGGCAGATCAGCGACCTGGCGAAGAACGGCAAGAAGTACTGCGGCTGAACCACGCAAGCGGCAGCAGCAACAGCAAGGCGAGCGGTGAGCCGCCGCCCGTCGTGCAGCCCCGCTTGGAGCTGCCCGCCGCCGGGGGATCATCGCCGACCTTGGGGGGCTCGCTGCCCCCGTCGGCGCCGCCGCTGGGTGTCCCGCCATCGGGTTTGCACGACAGGCAGGGGCCGCACGTGACCTTCGGCGGCGGGCCGGCGGAGTAGTCCTGCTCGCAGCACTCGTCAGGTTGGCAGGTGCCGGCGGATTCGCTGTAGGTCACACCGTCGGCACCCTTGCTTGGCTCCTTCACCGTGCAGGCGTCGCCCTGAGCGAGGGTCTTGCAGGCCTGCACCCCGGGGTTGCTCTCGGAGGCGAGGCCGACCGATGGGGCGAGGCAGAACGCGAGAGCGACGGGCAAGAAGCGGTGCACGCCCCAGCTTCGCACGAGGGCGCGTGGGGGTGAAGCGCAGCGCGGCCCGGCCGCGGCGGCGGCCTCAAGTCGGCGTGCAAACGGGCGATGCAGTGGCGAGATGAAGCACTCCGCTCGGGTCCTGGCGGCTCGGTCGGCTCCGCTGGCCGCCGCATACTGTGATCAGCTCCACGAGATGATGGGCACCGCGATCGAAGCGCTCGCGGCGGGCCGTCACCTCGAGGCCGTCGAGGAGTTCGAGCGCGCGCTGGACCCCATGCAGAAGCTGCTGGTCTTCGGCGCGGTCGTCGACTCCATGCTTCGGGACGCCCAGCATCCGCTGCGCCCCGAGCTGAAGGCGTTCAATCGAGGTCTCGCGGGTGCGCTCGAGGACATCGAGGAGGCTCTGCTCGCGCGCGACTTCTCTCGAATGCGCGAGGTCTTACTCAGTGAGGTGATGGCGAACCTGCAGCGGCACGCCGCGTTCGGATCTCGGCTCACCGCCGCGCTTCAGCCTCGCTTGGCTGCGTGAGCCTCAGCGTGAGCTTCGAGCGGAGCGCCGCAGGAGCTTGCGCGCGCGGTCGAAGGTGAGGCCCAAGGAGAACCCGAGCCCCAAGACCGCGAACAAGATGAGCGGGCGCGCTGGGGCGGGGGGGTCCTCTACGGGCAGGTCGGCTGGCGGGGCGCTGACCTCGACGGTGAGCTCCGTGTCGCGGCCGAGGGACGCCCGGGCGATACGCGTGGCGGCGGCGCGGACCTCCGCGCTGACGGACCCTGGTCGGGTCCGGATCACCAGGGCTGCCGAGGGGGGCGTGTCGCCGCGCCTGCTGTTCACGCTGACGCGGGCTCGCTCGACGTCGCGGAGTGTCTCGACGGCGACACGGACCTCCTCGGCGAGGGCGACCTCGGCCCGGGCGCGTTCTCCCGCGCGCGTTGGGAGCAGCGCGGCGTCGCCGTACAGCGCCGCCTTGTCTGCGGCGCGGCGCTCGGGCGTGCGGCGGGGCCGCGAAGGCTTCGAGCACGCCGCCGCGAGGAGCACCACCGCGAGGAGGTGTCGTGGGCGTGGGGACCGACGGCGCATGCGTGCAGGATCGACCAAGCCGCGCGCTCCGCCAAGAAAACTGCGCTCAGGGGGGCAGCGGCAGGCGTTGTCTTCCACGCAGCCGCTTGCCCAGGCGGTTGAGGATGCGGGCGTGTTGGCGGCAGACCGTGCTGCGGCTCTTGCCGATCTTCTGCCCATACTCACCCATGCTCATGCCCTGCTCGTAGATCGCGGCGATGAGGTCCCGCTCGTCTTCGGCCAGCGTGTCCATGGCGTCGTGGAGGTGCTCGTGCAGCTGCTTGTGCACGACGACGTCCTCGGCGGAGACGTCACCTTCGGACATGGTGTCGGGGTCGGTCGGCGCGGCCTTGCTGGCGATGACGGCGGCCGTGGTCCGCTGCACGAGATCGGCGGCCGCCTGGACCCGCTCGGTGAGCGTGCGCGTGTCCGAGCCGCCACGCAGGCTCTGGGTGCGCTGCGCGTCCTCGAGGAGCGCCTGCGTGGCTTCGAGGACCTTCAGGGCTCGGTTGCGCCGCCGCACCGCTGGGGACGCTCGTCGCGCGAGGTCGATCATCGCCCCGCGGATCCGGTGGTGGGCGAACGCCTTGAACGGGACGCCCGAGGCGGGGTCGTAGCGCTGCGCCGCCTCGAGCAGGCCTTCGTATCCGGCGCTGCGGAGCTCGTCGAACGAGGCATGCGAGACCTGCCGGCACAGGGAGCGAGCCAACATCTCGACGCGGTCGAGCGCGGTCTCGGCACGCCGCCGTTGCGCGTCGTTGAGCGGCTCGAGTACGTCGGTCACGGGCGGCGATGGGGACAAGCTATGCGTCGGCGCTCGGCCCGGTGGCGGCGAGCTGTCGCTGCGCCTCGCGGATGTGCTTGCGCAGAGCCCACTTTTGCTCGTCGCTGAGGTGTTGGAACTGGATCCCCATGTCGCGGTTGGACGCGCGTACGACGATGCCGCGGACGGGGAGGTTGGCAGCCTTACGCGGGAACGAGAGCACGAGCTCGACCTCGACGCCGGGCGCCTCCCAGCCCTTGCCCGCGAACCGGCAGCCACCCATGCTCAGGTCGGCCAGCGGCGCGGCGAGCACGACCTCGTGGCCGATGACGTCCGCCGTGGCGGGAATTGGAAAGCGGGGGTGCAGTCGCGCGTCGGCGCTCACCGGCAGATCATAACGCAGCTGGACGTGCGCATTCCTCACGCGTCCATGCGTCACGGCGGAGCATGCTCGTTGACGCCTCGTCAGCGGCCGCCTGCCCGGATTGCCAAAATGACAATCGCTGCGAGGGGGTCGCGCGGTAACCCTTTGGATCCTTCGGGATTTTGCGTATCTTCCCGCCGGCCGAGGCATTGCACTGCTCTCGGTCAGCCTTCGCCATGACTCGTCTTCGCTCGATGCTGTTTGCCTGTGGACTGGCCCTGACCGCGGTTGGGACCACCGCGTGCAAGGACGCGCCGACCATCCCGGGCACCGAGATTCCGGACACCGACGAGAACCGCGAGATCCTTCGGGTGATCGAGCGGTACCGGACGGCGTTCGTCCGTCGAGACGCTGCGGGCGTCCTCGCGACCGCGCACCCGACCTACTACGACACGGCCGGCACCGATGATCCCGGAGACGACGTCGAGTACGAGGTCTTGGGGCCCGTGCTCCGCGAGCGGCTCGCCCAGATCGAGTCGATCCGCTTCACGATCGACTACCTCGAGGTCAACGTGGTCGACGACCGCGCGGTGGTGAAGGTCTGGATCGACGCGAGCTTCCGCCTCGCTCCGATCATGGACACCGACACCGGGACGACCCGGGTCGAGAGCCAGCACGCACGCAAGCAGGACCACGCCATGTTCGAGCTGCTGCGCGACGGCAACAGCTGGCGAATCACGCGGGGGATTTAGTCTTTGTTCCTTGGGGGAACCTCTCGGTTCCCCGTCCTCCGCGGGCGAAGCCCGCTGCGGCCTCCCCTCCAAGATCGGGCGAGGGGCGCCCTCGCTCGCGAGCCGTCGGCTCGCTCCTGCGCGTTCGGTTCGGCGGTGGTGGGGCGAAGCCCGCTGCGGCCTCCCCTCCAAGAACGGGCGCGGGGCGCCCTCGCTCGCGAGCCTTTGGCTCGCTCCTGCGCGTTCGGTTCGGCGGTGGTGGGGCGAAGCCCGCTGCGGCCTCCCCTCCAAGAACGGGCGCGGGGCGCCCTCGCTCGCGAGCCTTTGGCTCGCTCCTGCGCGTTCGGTTCGGCGGTGGTGGGGCGAA
>JANSYI010000014.1 GCA_024742475.1 bacterium
CGGCGTCCGACTGAACGCAGCTTTGAACTCCTGGGGTCGTTGGATCGATATCGGTGAACTCGACCACGCTCGTTGTCGGGTCGTCGCCGATCAAGTGGCTGACGCAGGCGGCGTAGCCGGCATCGGCAATGTCATCCACGACCGCGTTGTACGTTGAAAGTTCCGTCGCGTTGAGCGTCTCCGCGGCGAGAATCGCGTCGATCGCATCCTTGACAGTCTGATGCTCAGCTTGAGTGTCCGTGCATGCTCGAGCAAGGAAGAACCCCGCCGTCGGTATCGGAGGCTCAAACGTTTGCGGCGTCGTCCCTCCGTTGACGCACTCCGCATCGAAGTCGCCATCGCTGTCTGTGTCTTCCACAAACGGACGGTGCTCCCAGCAATGCACTCGACAAGTCGTGGAGGCGGTCGCGTTGCAACTCGCTAACGCCCTAACGCCGCGGTCGCGGTCACCATGGCAAAAACTCGAACGTAGACCCGCATCACGAACCTCCTTCTCTAAGGGGCGGATGGTCTCCGCCACAGTCGACTTGAGCGCCCCGTTCCTCTTTGCAAGGAAAGTCCTGCGAGGGAGGCGTGGCCCAGTGAGCCAGGTTCTCCTCACACGACAAGCTGGAGAGGCAGGCGGCGTAGTCTGCCCACGGCTCGATACACGCGTCAGACCCGTCTTCTTGCGGACCCCAGTGCCAAACTGAGCCAACTTCAGCGCAAAGCTCGATACACGCGTCGAGGCTCTCGTACGTCGGGAAGCTCGGATGGTTCAGGTTTCCACATTCGGGGTCCATCCAGCTCTCGCACGATGTACGGCAAGGACCAACCCGATGCTCGACCACTCGAGCCGGCTCCTCTGGCTCTTCGACATTGGGACGGCATCCAACCGTCGGGACACAGAACAACGCCGCGATCGCGGCGACCCAAGCACTCCTCGTCATTCTCTATTGCCTCCTAGCAGTCAGATACCGTACTGGACCCGGGAAGCCGAGGCAAGACCACACCGACACCTCGGCGTCGATGCGACGAGCACCACGCTGCTGCACGCCGTGGCCCATCGGCCGGATGCTCAACCCCAACCGCACCCGCCCCGAAGCGGCGCGTTCCACTCTCCCGGTCCGACGCCTGCCCGCGCACGCACACACCAGGGACGCGCGAGTACCTGACGTGCGAGTCGGGCACGCTGGAGCTCAGCGCAGGCGGTGAACGATGGACGCTCGAACCGGGCGACGTCGTGGTCTTTCGCGGCGACCAGCTGCACGGCTACCGCAACCCCGGCCGAGACACCGCAGTCGCCTATAGCGCCGTCTCACTCGCTCCCGCGGTGGAGTAGAGTGACCCGATGAGGCGTCTTGGCTTGATCTGCGGACTGTTGGGAGTGGGCTGCGGCCCGGCGGTCATTCTCCCCGAGGAGTCCGGCACCGACACCGCGGCGCCCACGGGCGGCTCCACGGGCAGCGGAACGGGGACCGGGGTCGACGACGGACCGTTGCCGACCGGACCTGCGCCCTCCACGACGTCGCCGACCTCTGTGGGGCAGGAGAGCTCGAGCTCCGGTGCGTTCGGGTCCGAGAGCAGCAGCGGCGAACAGGCCCTGTGCTGGACCTCCACGCTGGCGTTCGAGGCGCCCGAAGAATCGCGGTTGCTCGTCGCGGACCAAGACGGCGATGGGGTCGATGAGTTGTGGCTGACCTTCTTTGGCGGCGGAGGTCCAGGGTCGGCGACCGAGGTCTTCCGCTTCACCCCCGAGGGCGTGCCCGAGCCTGCGGGGTTCTTCCCCGGATTCATGACCGGGCTGCATGACATCGACGGTGATCAGGTGCGCGACGCCGTCGGGTTCGCATTCGGGGGAGGACCCCCGCGTCTTACGTTCATTCCCTCGCCTCCAGGTCTCGTCGAGGGCAAACCCATCCAAACCACGCTCGGATTCGAGGACGGGTTCGAAGCCTTCGTCGACGTCAACGATGATGGCCTGGCCGACTTCATTCGCAACGCGGATGGCACGACGGTGACCGAGCTGCTGCTTGGCGACGGTGCTGGCGGCTTCGTTGCAAACGCCGCGATGGACGCCCCGTTCGAAGGCGACGTCACCGCATTGCCGGTCGTCGGTGGGGACGTGACCGTCCTGGCCGAGTCGGCCTACTTCGATCCGCTCGGAGACTGCATCGAACACCCCTTGGTGGCCGTCCTCGCCGCGCTCGAGCTCGAGCTGCTGTGGACGGGCATCTCGTTCGACGGATGGGTCGCCAACGCTCCGCTTGCAGCGTTCGGAGACGGCGACGAAGGCAGCGTGTACTCGCGCGTGTGCTCCCCGACAGACAACACCGTCGCGCTGCAGGTCGACACCTTCATCGGGGCCGAGTTCTACAGCGAACTGTATCCCCCTGGGTCCTTCGTCGCCGTCGGCGACTTCTCCGGAGACGGCGTGATCGACATGACTGCAGGGACGGTCGATGGGACCGGCGTGGAGACCAGGCTCGGCGAGAGCGGAGGCTCGTTTGAGGCTGCTGAGTTCAACGAGGTCTCATACGGCGACCCGGTGGCCAACCGTGTGCACGTGGTCGACCTGGATCTCGATGGGCGAGACGACGTCTTCGTGGGCGCCTCGGGAGGCGATGGAGTGCTTCACTTCTACCGCCTCCTCCTCGGCCCCTGCTAGCAGGATCGGCTACACCAGCACGCTCGGCAGCGGGTCTCCGATGCGGGCGAAGTCGTAGTCGATCGCGTGCGTGCTCGCGCCCTTGCCGACGGTGGAGGTCGAACCGTACCCGGGCTCGCCGCCCGTCTCGTAGTCCTCCGGTTGCAGGCCCATCGCTTGCAACATGGTGACGAAGAACTGGTTGTACGGGATGCCTCGAATGACGTGTCCGTTGTGCTGGCTGAAGTAGGACTGGCTGTCCCACTCGGTGAAGTCGAGGTAGCGGCCGGTGTCGACCCGCCCGCCCGCGCTGCCCGCGGTGATCGTGGGGATGGAGTAGTTGAGGTGGTTGAAACCCAGCTCGTTGCCCCAGACGATCAGCGAGTTGTCGAGGTAGGTCGACTCACCGCCTTCGACCACGTCGAGCCGCTCGATGAGCCGCAAGAACACGTTCTGCGCGACCCACTGGTTCATCTTTCGCAGGTGCGCGTCGGCCGATGGCGTGCCCCACTCGTGTGCGAGCGCGTGCCACGTCTGGCCAGAGGCGTTCTCGCTGTGGGTGAAGCCCGCGGGTGCACCATCGGCGTCGGAGATGACCTTCTCCGCATCGATCGTCACGATGCGCGTGTGGTCGCAGATGATTCCCGCGACCGCGATGTCGATCATCAACGCCCAAGACTCCTCGATGTCCGAGAGGCTCAGACTCCCGCCATCCGGGTAGGAGTTGGGCATCGGCGGGAACTCGCACTGGGCCGAGACACCCGTGCCTTCGAGGCGCCCCTGCAGCTCGGAGAGGAATGTGAGATGGCGGTCGAGCAGCATGCGGTCGTCGGCAGACAGCCGTGGGTTCATCTGAATCCGGCTGTAGTCCTCGTAGACCTGGTCGACGAGGCGCTTGTTGGGTGACTCGCCCTGCTCTGGCTCCTCGTCGGGGTTTGGCGGCGTGACGCCCGGCCCGGTGAAGAGCTGGTTCCACACCGTCAGCGGGTCGACGTGTGCCTGCATTCGCGTGACCTCTCCGCCAGCAATGCCCGCGTGGGTGTACGCGCAGGAATCGGCCCGCGAGTTGTTCAGGTGAAGCGAGCGGACGAGCGGCTGCGACGGGTAGAAGCGGTCCGAGTAGGCCATGACCTGATCGACAGTCGGCACGTGGGGCAACGCCAGCGAGGCGCCCGCCGTCACGGTGCTTGCTCCGGCGTAGTTCCCCAAGAACGCCCCGTGGTTGTGGTTGGTGTCGGGCAGGAAGTCCATCCCGCGCAGCAGCATCATCTTGTGCAGGTACGGGTTGAACGCCTGGTCGATGATCACGGACAGCCCGGGGTCCATGAAGTCGGTCATCGGCGCCTGCTTGTAGGGCGTCCCTGGGATGTCCTCGGTGAGCCCCGTCGTCCCGTCGGCCTTCTGCTGCCGCAGCGCGTAGCCGTTGCCCTCGAACGTTGGGTACCAATCCACGATCGTCTGGCCGCTGTTGCTCTTGATCGCGATGAACCGCAGCGGCTGCGCCTCCGAGCCGCCCGCGTGGGCATCACCCCGGAAGAGCGAAGAGAGCGTGGGGATGGCCAGCGTGGCTCCGCCCACGCCCTGAAGGAACATTCGCCGTCGAACTCGATCGTACTTCATGGCTACTCCACCCCTCGGATGCGAAACTCGGTCTGCAGAGCGATCTCCGCCAGCGCGGAGAGAATCGTGCCGTCGTTGGCCTGGGTCTCAATCTGTTCCATCACGCACGCGTCACTCTCGTTCGCGGTCGGCTCACGTCGGTACGTGAACTCGAAGTAGTGCTTTGCAAAGCAGTGGAAGTACGCGGGGTCGCTGGCGACGACGCTGGCGAGCTCGACAGCCCCCGAGACTTCGGGGTTGTCGCCAAGGCCGAGCAGCGTTGCCGACGCGTCGACCGGAAGCTCCGCCAGCACATCGCCGTTGCCGTCGATCACCCGCTCGATCGTGCGGTGACGCCCGAGCCCGTCGTACGCCTCGAGCGTGTGCCCGAACGGGTTGATCAGCTGATGGCACGCGACACACTGGGCATCGGCCGTCTTGTCGTCGATGCGTTCCCGCGTCGTCTTGGTCGGGTCGAGCGGCGGTGGGTCGAACGCGTCCGCGGGGAGGTCGGCAGGAGGCGGCGGGATGTGGGCACACAGCAGCCGGTCCTGGATGTCGATGCCGCGGTGAATCGGGTTGGTGGTGTGGTCACCCGTGACCAGGTTGGCGGCGCGCGTGTGCACCCCGGCCCGCTCTCCGTCGGCGAACTGTGGCGGCTGTCCCGTCCCGTCCCACGGCTCGACACCATAGAGCTCGGCAAGCAACGGGGAGTCCGTGAACGAGAGGTTGCTCGTCAACAGGTCCGAGAGCCGCCCCTCTTGGTCGAACGTGTAGTACGAAGTCAACGCATCCAGCTCGGCATCCATCGCCGCTGCGAGGTCGTCGCCGACCACCTCGGGGTCGCCCGCGAAGGTGCTCAGGTCCTCGGAGAACGTGCGGAACGCCGGGGTGTCGGCGATGCCTCCGAACTCTCTGGCGATGAACCACTCACGGTAGAAGTCCTCCGTGGTCTCGCGGGTCCGCTCGCTCCGAAGGATCCTCTCCACTTGCGCCTGATACCCCTCCTCGGTGTTGAGGGAGCCATCGGCCGCCGCAGCGAACAGCTCCGCGTCGGGCATGGACTGCCAGAAGTGGTACGAGAGCCTCGACGCGATCTCGTAGCCATCGAGCACCAGAAGGTCGGCCCGGTCGATGGCCGGCGAACCGTCGACCTCGAAGTGATACACGAAGCGAGGCCCCATCAGCATCGTCACTGCGATGTCGCGGTAGTTCTCCGGTCCCGTTCGGTCGGCCGTCACCAGGCCCAGGTACCCCTCGCGCTCCTCGTCATCGAGCGGGTGCCGATGGACGCGCAGTCCGAAGTCGTTCACGAACGACTCGAGGCATTGGTCGTCGATCTCCGGCGCCGAGGCGCAGTCGCCCGCGAGCCCGGCCATGACCGCCGGGTCGTCCAGCATCGAGTCCCCGATGCTCGTCGCCACCGCGAACCACGTGTCGATGTGGCGGGCGGCGAGTCGGTTGTCCATGTTGGAGAAGGTCGCCTCTCCGCCATCCACGGGGAGCGCTGCGGCGAGGGGCGCGACCGCGTCGAACACCCCTGGTACGTCCACGAGCAGGTCACGCAGCGTGTTCTCGTACTGCACCACCGACAGCCGCTTGAGCGATCCAACCTCCGGCGATGATTCGCCGCACAGGTCGCCGGGGAGGTCCGCGGGGTCGCCGGTCCCTCCCGAACCCGCCGGGTCTCCGCTCGACGCGCTGTCGGAGTCACCGTCTGCATCGCCGGAACCCGAGGCCCCGACGTAGCACCCGCTCAGAGCGATCCCCAGCAGCACGGATCCACCGCTTCGCAAACGTCTCATCGACAGCGAGGCTAGAGCAGCGGACGCCCCAGCGGAATCGGAACGTTGGTACGCGGGCAGACGCTTTCAACTACTAACAGTAGAGTTGATTGTTAGCACATACGCAGTGACGACAATACGAAATGGCAACACCGAGTCATTCGACTCCGTCCTGCCTGCTGGGTGGTCTGCCTTCGAGCGCGCGGAGCATCCTCCTCCGCGCCAGGGCTCGTTTTCGGTGAGTGGCGCTTGGAGCCGGTTCTCATCCCCGAAAATTCGAAGAATCGGCGCTGTGGAGGCAAGCCTGCGGAATCATGTCGATTTCTGGACGCCTCGAGGCGCCCTTCGACCGCCGCGCCACCCCTACTTGCCCTTGTTGGGCTCTTCTTCGATCTCGCTGACGAGC
The DNA here is from genome assembly GCA_024742475.1 of bacterium. Classification (GTDB taxonomy): domain Bacteria; phylum Myxococcota_A; class Polyangia; order Nannocystales; family Nannocystaceae; genus CAJXVA01. The sequence goes on from JANSYI010000014.1 coordinate 6,416, forward strand.
AGCCGGCGCACGCTGACATCGAGATCACCGCCGACGACGCGCATGATGCTGAGGAACTCGCCGCTGCCTACGCGGAGCCGATTCATCAGCGCCTTGCGGGTCTCGCGAAGCAGTGCCTTCCGGGCCTTCTCGATCCAGCGAAACGCCGTCGTCCGGTGCACGTGATAGAGGGCGCCGACCTGGTCGATGTTGAGGCCGTGCAGCACCTGGTGGCGCAACAAGTTGCGTTCCCGAGGCGTCAACGCTGCGAACGCATCCTGCAGCGCGTCCTTGAACTCGGTCTTGTAGACCCGCTGGATATAGTCGAGCTCGGGGTCGTCGGTCTGCGCGGGAATCGAGCTGAGCATGTCCGACTCGACGGGCACCTCACGGTCGCCCGCGCGCGAGCGGACGATGTCGACGATCATGCGAAGCGCTGTGACCCGCACCCAGCTCCGCAGGTCGCCGCGCCCGGCGTAGTCGGCGATCTTCGGCCGCTTGCCTTCGCGGGGCACGAACAGCTTGTTGCGCAGCAGCTGGCGGAACTCGTCCTTCGAGAGGTCGACGTTGCCCGACCGCGCAATTGCCAAGTCGATGTCGCGCCCGAACTCGGTGTCGAACGCGAGCAGGGCGTGGTCGTCCCCCGCCGCGCACGCACACGCCAGGTAGAGGTCGGCCGCCCGTAGCTTTGCGAACGCCTCGGGCGTACCGTTCTTGGGCACGACACCCGCGAGGTGCTGGATGTAGTCCTCGGTCGTGATCTTGAACGTACCGAGCGCGGCCTCGGCCGTCTCGACCATGGCCGGCAGTCTCACCTCGAGCGTCTCGTCCTCCTCGAACGTGGGCCGAAGCTCGTCGCTCAACGATTCGAGGAACAGTGCGCGCAGACGGGCGTCGTCAGCCACTGCCCAGAGACTAGCCAATCCCCTCGCGCACGTCACGCCCGCCGGCGAGGTTGGAACTGAACCTCGTACGGGCCCGTCCGGGCGCCATTGGATGCGCTGGGCATCAGTCGGTCGCGCCGTCGGTGTCGGAGGCGGGGGCATCGACGGCATGATCGACCGTTCCGGTGCGACCGCAGCCATCGGTGACCTCGACTGAAATCCACCGTCGGCCGTCGCTCGGCCAGTGGTCGGGAACGATGACCAGGTTGAGCAGCTCGGCCCGCCCCGCGTCGAACTGCACCAGGTCGCCGTCGTAGACCACGGTTCGCTCGGCCAGGGGCTCGCTCTCCCCCTCGTCGTCCACGCTGAGCGTCACCGCGACCTCGAACGACAGATGCTCGGGGGAAGGGTTGTCGATGCCGATGCCCAGCACCATGTGCTCGCCGCCTTGTGGGCCCGAGACGAGCTCGGGTTCCGCGCCGGGCACGAGCATGCTGAAGTCCCCGTCGCCTTCCCCGAGCTCGAGGTGCAAAGCGTCGTCTCGTTCGCAGGTGGGGTCCACTTCGAGCACGCCGCCGTTGCCACACGCGTTGGCGTCGTCGATGCACGGGTCGCCCCCGGACTGGCCCCCGAGCAGCGGGCACGCGGTCAGCAGCAGGATGCTCAGGCACGAACCCCTCACGCCCGAAGTCTACGTGATGCATCGGCGAGCTGTTTGTGGTGGCCGCTTCGGGATGTGGCCACCACAATGCAACCCCATGACCCGCAACACGAAGTCCGAGCTTCGCAAGGCGTGCTGGCAAGCGATTCGCGACGCTGGCGTGGCGCGGTTTCCCGGGGTGGAGGGGCGGATTCCCAACTTCGTCGGCGCCGAAGCGGCCGCGGACCGGCTGGCGGCGACCGAGGCGTGGCAACGGGCCAAGGTCCTCAAGTGCAACCCCGACTCGCCCCAGCGTGCGGTCCGACGCCGCGCCCTCACCGAGGGCAAGCTCGTGTTCATGGCGGTACCGAGGCTGCGGGCCGAGGACCCCTTCTTGGGGCTCGATCCGACCCAGCTCGACTCTGGCGTGCTCTGGACGGCATCGTCGATCAAGGGGGCCGACGCGATGGGGATTCCGACGTCGCTCGACGAGATGCCTCCGATCGATCTCATCGTCACCGGGTGCGTCGGCGTCACGCGGCAGGGTGCTCGGCTCGGCAAAGGTGGCGGCTATAGCGACCTCGAGTACGCGTTGTTGCGCGAGCACGGCAAGGTCGGTCCACAGACGCCGGTCGCGACCACCGTGCACGAATGCCAGGTCCTGCGTGCGCACGCGATTCCCATGCGGGCGCACGACGTGTCGCTCGACCTCGTCGTCACCCCCGCCCGCACAATCGTCTGCAAACGAACGTACGAGCGCCCCGAGGGCATCCTGTGGGACGTCCTCGAGCCGGAGAAGCAGGCCGCGATTCCCGTGTTGGCGGCTGGGCCGTGAGCCCTGTCGGTCACCACGCGCAGGGCGGCTGCACCACGTCGGCGGCGATCTGCTGCAAGATCTTGGCGGCCTCGGCATCGACCGCGCCATGGGGCTGGAGCACGCCGCGAGGGTCTCGTTCGGTGAGATGCGTGAACACGACCGCCGCACTCAGGTACGCGCCCGCTTCGGCCGGGTGCGCACCGTCTTTGAGATGCGGGCGAATCTCGGGGTGCGTCTGCACCAGCTGCAGCCACGCGGTTCCCACCTTGGCCACGGGGACGCCGGTTGCTTCGCCGAGGGCTTCGTAGCGTTCCGTCACGCGAGCCTGCATCACGGCGGGGCTTCGCCCCACCGTCGCGTTCATGTAGCCGTAGAGGTTGTGGCCCTCCCGGCGGGCCCATGTCTCGAAGAGCCAGGGCTGGGCTGACGACGCCCGAACGAGCTCGACCAGCTTGGTCCCGGCCGCCGCGAAACCGTCCGGGTTGCGCAGCGGATCGAGGCTGTGGCTTTGCAAGACGACGACGTCCCACGAGCGCTCCTCGAGCTTGGCCTTCGTCTGCCGTCGCGCCAGGTGGTACTCGAAGTTCTTCCCGCCGGTGGCCAAACGCTCGACGTTGAAGTCGACCCCGGCGTCGTTGGCCATGGTCGCGAGCAGGCCGGGCGTGTCGCTTTGAATGACGTAGCTGTTGCCGATGAACAACACGTCGAGCGGCTCGACGGGCGCACACCGTGCGGCCGGCGCAGGCTCGGCGGGGGCCGGTTTGGCTGCTGCGGCTTGCACCTCGAGCTGAACCGCCCATACGGACAACGGCGTGGTCGGCTCGGGCGCCGCACAAGCTGGCGCAAAGATTGCGAGCAGAGCGGCGAGTTGCGGCGCACGGAGCATCGCGCCGCGAGTGTAACGCATGCGACCTCCCCTCGTGGGAGTACACTGCAGGCTCGCGCGCAATGGACTGTCCCGAGGAAAACGAGCTCGTCGACTTCTTGCGCGGCGACCTCGATGACCGGACCCGCGACGACGTCGAAGCCCACCTCGACGGCTGCGAGCTCTGCAGCGCCGTCGTCGTGGAACTCGCGAAGTTCGAGCCGGCGTCCGCCGAGCTCGCGGTGACCGATCAGTCCATCGATCCCGAGCCGGTCGGCCAACCGACGAAGGACCCGGAGCGGGAGACCTACAAAGTGGCGCCGAAGCTGACCGAAGGCGACAAGGTCGGCCGCTATGTCGTGCTCATGAAGGTCGGAGAGGGAGGCATGGGCGTGGTGTACTCCGCCTACGACCCCGAGCTCGACCGCAAGGTGGCGATCAAGCTGCTCATGACGTCTCTGGGTGGATCGCTCGATGCAGAGCTGGCCGAGCAGCGCACTCGCCTGCTGCGTGAAGCCCAGGCGATGGCCAAGCTCACGCACCCCAATGTGATCACCGTGCACGACGTGGGCGAGTTTGGGGATCAGGTGTTCGTGGCGATGGAGTTCGTCGACGGGGGCACGCTGACTCAATGGCAGCAGGAGCAACATTCATGGCGCGAGAGGCTGTCCATCGTGCTCGACGCCGGCCGAGGCCTGGCTGCTGCCCATCGCGCCGGGCTGGTGCACCGCGACTTCAAACCCGACAACGTGCTCATCGATGCTGAGGGACGGGCCGCCGTGACCGACTTCGGCCTGGCACGTCCTGCGGCCGGGCGCACCGACGCATTCAACACGGTCGAGGTGATCGAGCGGACGCCCGTGATGTCGGCGCAGCTCACCCGCACCGGCGCGCTGGTCGGCACGCCCGCATACATGGCACCCGAGCAGCTGGCCGGAGAGCGAAGCGACGCGCTGGCAGACCAGTTCAGCTTCTGCGTCACGGTGTACGAGGCCCTCTACGGAAAGCGTCCATTCGAAGGGCGGGTGCTCGGGGAGCTCATGGCCAACGTCAGCGCGGGGAGAGTGCTGCCGCCGCCCCGCGACGTCGACGTTCCGCGGCGCGTCCGCAGGGCGCTGCTGCGCGGCCTCTCGGTCCGGCCCGAAGATCGCTTCCCCACGATGGAGGCGCTCATCGCCGAGCTCTCTCACGACCCCAGCCGGACGTGGAGGCGATGGGCCACGATCGTGTTGCCGAGCTCGGTGCTGGGCGTTGGGCTGCTCGCCTACCAGCAAGTGGGAGTCCCGGAAGACAAGTTCTGCAACGACCTCGATGCACACCTGCTGGGCATCTGGGACCGCGAGCGCCAGCAGACGTTGGAGCAGTCGTTCCTCGACACCGACTTGGCCTACGCCGCGGCGACGTGGACGAGCGTGCGGGAGGCACTCGACGACCACGTGACGGACTGGATGGCCTCTCAGCGCCTCGCCTGCGCGCAGTCGGCGTCCGGAGAGGTTCCGCCTTCGGTCATGGCGCTTCGCATGCAGTGCCTCGAATCCCAGCGCCGTCAGCTTGGCGCGCTCGTGGCCGTGCTTCACGACATCGACGCAGGGGGGCTCGAGCGTGCTCGTGACGCGGTGGACACCCTCAGCTCCCCTCAGCGATGTGATGACGTCGACACGCTCGCGCGACGGGACACGGCCCTCGATACGCCGCAGCAACAGGCCCTTCGCGAACAGCTCGACGACATCAACACCAGGGCGTTCGCATTGCAGCGTACGGGGCAGCTGCGGGCTTCGGCAGAGGCGGCTGCGGAGGCGCTCGAGCTCGCGCGAACCGAGTCCGACACGTGGAGCGAAGCCGAAGCCCTCATCACGCTGGCCGAGTGCCGAGAGTTTCAGGGTCGGCTCGAGGAGGCGGAGGAGCTGCAACACCAAGCGATGAGCGCGGCGATCTCGTCGGGACACGACGCCGTCATCGTGCGCGTCTCCATCGGCCGCGTGTGGTCGGGACAAGACCCGGGCGCCGACGTGCAGGAGGCCGAGCGCTGGTATCGGAACGGGCTCGCCGCGCTCGAGCGCATCGGGGGGCGTGCGGCCTATCGCAACCAGCTCGAGAACGGCCTGGCATCCGCATACATCGCCCACGAACGCTTCGACGAGGCCCAGCAACACGTCGAGCACGCGCTCTCGGCCCGCGATCCCGAGGACCCCACCGGAGGCGTGGGCCAAGACTCGACCTGGGCCACGCTCGGCCGGCTCTACGTGATCCAAGGCCGCATGCAGGACGCCAAGGACGCCTTCGATCGGTCGCTCGAGATCACGCGTGAGCGCTACGGCCCCATGCACCCGTTCATGGCGGCTGCGCTCGAAAACCTGGGAGCGCTGCACGGTCAACTCGCCAACTACGCGCAAGCACGCGACGCGCTCGGCCGCGCCCTCGAGGTGCGCCGCGTCTCGCTCGGCGACGACCATCCCGACAACGCGACGACGCTGATCAACCTCTCGAACATCGACAAGCACCTCGCCGACTACGCGTCCGCGCGAGACAAGCTCACCGAGGCGCTTCGCATCGTTCGCGCGTCGCAGCCCGAGTCCAGCAACGAGGCCGAGCTTCTGATGCGCCTGGGCAACCTCCACCGCGACTTCGGGCACGCCGAGGAGTCGAAGTCGACGCTCGCGGCAGCGTTGGACCTGGTCGACACCATGGCAGGCATGCCGCCCATCGTTCGGCTGCTCTACCTCTCCTCGATGGCTGAGACCCTCATCGCGCTGGAGGAGTACGACGAAGCCCGTACCCTGCTCGAAGACGCCCTCGCGCAGGTAGCCGACGAGCCGCTGCAAAACCCTCGCGTCGCGCGAACGAAACTCGTGTGGGCCTCGAGCTTCCCATCCGGGGTGCCGGCCGGGAGCCGTGCGGAGGTCGAAGCCGCGGGCAACGTGCTCGTGTCGAGCTCGACGCCCCTGCAGGCAGCTGAAGCGCTGTGGATGCTCGCCCGGATCAGCTGGGCCAACGGCGACCCTCGCGGCGCATGGCAGCACGCCAGCGCCGCCAGAGCGCTGCTCGAGCCGCTCGGTCCTTCCGCGACTCGGCAGCTCGACCGCCTGGCCACGTGGGAGCGAAATCACCCGCACGGGTGACGGGCAGATACTCGCGACTTTCTTCGCAACGTACGCAGACTTCACCCGTCCACTTGGCGAGGCGATATGACCAGGCAGCACTGGACATGCATCGCCGCGGCCATGGTGGGTGGTGTCGCGGCGGGGGCCATGGGTCTGACCTGGCTCGACGCCCCACCACCGGGGTCGACCTGGTCGATGGTCACAGCCGTGGCCACCGCCTACGCTCTCCTCGCCGCCCTCGCGGCCGCGTGCCTTGGCGGGTGGCTCGTCCTTCAGGGCCGCAGCCGCGTCGCCAGTCTCACGCTGTGTGCGGCGGGAGTGCTCCCGGGCCTGCTCGAGCCGCGAGCATTCGTCGCCACCTTCATGCTGGTCTTCGCCGGCCTGCTGGCGTCGTCCTTGCCGACTCGGCGCCCGCGGTAGCGCGAGTTCACCCGAAGTCAGCGGCGGATCTTCTTCGAGATCGGCGTCTCGCCGCCGAGGTAGAGCCTGAGCACCTCGACCCCGCGCACCCGCCTCGCGATGCCCTCGAGCTCCTTGAGCATTCGAATCATCAGTTTCTCGCCGGCGTGTTTGCCCGTGGCCGAGAAGTCCTCGTGCACCGCCATGTAGAGCGCGACCAAGGCGTTCTCCTCGCGCGTGAACACGATCGCGCCCACCGGCCCATCCGCTCCGATGCCGCGCGCGGTTACGAAGAGCGTCTGCACGGCGAGCCCCTTGGTGGTCGCCATGTGCAAGCGCTCTTCGTCTTCGCCGGTGGAGACGAGCTTGGGCAAGCCGTAGGTCTTGGAGACGGCCCGGATCCCGTCCTTCATCTTCTCCTGCTGGAGATTGAAGAAGAGGATCCGCTCCGCCTCCTCACGATGCTCGGCAGGCAGCGAGGACGAGAAGGCGAATGCGGCCGCGCGTGGCATCAGATCTCGCGAAGCGGAGGAACGATGATCTTGTCGGTTTCGAGCAGAAGGCCCGACCACGACAGCCCGACGCCAAAGCCGAGCAGCGCCCACTTGGTGGGTTTCTCGAGGTGCTCGCCGCCCGAGACCACCATCGTCAGCGGGATGGAGGTGGCGCTGGTGTTGCCGAAGTCCTGAATCGACAGCAACATCTTCTCGTTGGGCAGCTTCATGCGCCGCGCGAGGAAGTCGAGCATGAACTTGTTGGCCTGGTGAGGGACCAGCGCGTCGATGTCGTCGCGAGACCAGCCCGACTGCTCGATGAGATCCTTCATGAGCCTGGGGATGCGCTTCATCGTGAAGGTCAGCACGTCGGGGCCCTTGAGGATGAGGTCGAGGGGTCGCCGCTCGACCTCGTCGTCGCACATCTTCCGCTCGAACAGCTCGGGCGACCACCACATCTCGCCACCGCCACCGGGGACGATGATCTTGTCGAAGCCACCGCCGTCCGCTCCGAACTGACGCGCGACCACCTGGCCTTCTCCCTCGGAGGTCAACGCGGTGACCGTGCCTGCGTCCCCGAACAGGATCGAGTTCGCCAGGTCGCTGCGATGCCGGCACTCGCCGATGCGCGGGCGGTAGAGCCCAGCGCTCAGCTCCGAAGCGCACAGCAAGACCCGCTTGACCAAGCCCATCTTCAGCAGGCTCTCCGCGACGAGGAGCCCGTGCGTGTAGCCGGAGCAGCCGAGCCGCATGTCGAAGACCAAGCAGTTGTCCCTCAGGCCCAGCCGGTGCTGAATCCGGTGGGAGGTTGCCGGCATGATGACGTCGGCGAAGCTCGTGACGAGGATGAGCGCGTCGACCGAATCCTTCTCCCAGCCAATCGCCTCGAGCAGATCTTCCCCGGCCCCCACGGCAAAGTCGGAGACCTTGTGGTTGGGCAGGGCTTCACGCTTCCGCTCGACCGCGGTGTTGCCGATGATCCGGTCGACGTCGTGCTTGGGAAAGTGTTCGTACGCGACGGTCGACTCGACCACGTTCTTGGGCACACAGCCCGCGATTCCGACGATTTTCATGGGTTACTCGCTCAGTGAGGGTGCGGTCGGGCGGGTTCGGTTCAGGTGAGTGCGTCGCCCGCGAGGTCGAGCACGTCTTGAACGGTCTTGCACTCGGGAACCTTCTCCTCGTCGACCTCGGCACCATTCTCGTCGAGCAAGACGATGAGGTTGATGACGGCGGTCGAGTCCCAGCCCTCGAACTGCTTGAGCTCCGTCGAAGGCTCGAGGACCCCCTCTTCGACCTGCAGCACGTTGGCCAGCTCCGCGATGAATTCGTCCTTGGTCACCCTTCCTGACTAACACCCCAAAAGGCCCAGAAACAAGCGCGAGGCGACCTCACTGCGAAGTCATCCAGGTGGGAGTGCCTCGAAACGAGACGGCTACCAGCGAGCCCGCAGGCCCAGCGACGGGATGGTGTAGCGCAGGCCCTGAGGGGTGCAGCGGACGATGCCTCGCGCCGGGTCGACGGGCGCGGCCAGCTGTCCGCTCCGCATCGCGGACAGAAAGCCCGCGTCGTCGTCCGTGGCCTCGGTGCAGGCGAAGATCTCTCGCGCGTAGGTCGCGTTGGCGACGTCGAGTGCCAAAGACATCTGCCACTTCGGCCAGCGCCAGATCCGTTCGACCCGCAGGTCGAGCTGGAAGTACGGCGGGAGGCGAGCGTTGTTCCGCCGGTTGCGGAGCGCGTCGCCCTGTGACTCCGTATCGTCGCGGGCGGTCCAGGGTCGGCCGGTGTGGTAGTGGACCCGACCTCCGAAGTTCCACTTCTGGCTGATGCGGTAGCCCAGGACGACGTTGAGAATGTGCCGCTGGTCCCAGTTCGCGGGGGCGCGCCCACCGATCTCGTAGTTGCGCGTCGCCCGAGACAGCGTGTACGCCACCCAGCCGAACACGCGTAGCTGGGGGTCGAGCTTGACCAGGGTCTCGAGCCCGTACGACCAGCCCGTGACCTGGGTGATGACGTCTTCGAGCTCGTTGATCGGGTTGTCCGAGGACTCGGCCTCGAGCTCGTAGTCCTGCAGGTTGCTCAGGTAGCCGACGTAGCCCTCTTGCTCGACGTTGAGCAGGCCAGGGATCGCCGCGAACTCGTAGCCGAACGAGCCTTGCGTGTTGCGTTGCAGGCCGCGTTCGAAGCCGAAGCTCTCGACCCCCGGGACCGGAATGGGGAACGTCGGCGGCTGGTGGTAGAGCCCGATCGACTGCTTGAGCGTCCAGCGGTCGTTCACGCGCTCGCGCATCAGCAGGCGCGGGTCTACACCGAGCGCCGAGGTGAACGCTTGGGTGTTGAAGACGTACGGGCTGCGGCCGACCTGGGTGTAGAAGTCCGCGCGCACGCCGGGGCGCACCTGCACCTTGCCCTTGTCGAAGATCAGCTCCCCGTAGGCGGCCGTGGCCGAGACGAAGCGATCGCTGAAGAACAGGCCCAAGTCGGCGTTGGTCGCGTCCGCATCGATGCCGCGCGCCGTCGTGCGAAACACCTGGAACTCTTGGTCGAGGCCCAAGCCGATCTTCAGGGCCTTTCGGCGGGTCGGGATCCGGTAGTCGATGCGCGGGGCGACGCGGTACTCGCGGGAGAAGAAGTCCGAGACGCCCGAGGTGTCGAGGCCGAGGATGACCGCGTAGGTGGCCGTGCCCCCGTTGCGCAGCCGCTGCCGCACGCGGTTGTCGAGGCGGTGGAAGTTGAAGCGCAGGAACGTGGAGCCCGAGCTTCCGTTGCTCGGCCTCTCTCCGATGTCGTCGTAGCTGCCGTAGGCGAACGCGGTGTACCGCGCTCTGTTGCCCAGGTCGTGGTCGAGCCGCGCCTGATAGTCCCAAAACTGGATGCGCGCGTTCGAGTTGACGATGTTGAGGACGCCCGCGGTGTAGCTGTATCGCCCTGCCAGCGTCAGCGCGCCTCTGGGGTCGCCTTTTTCACAGTCGTAGCGCCCCCTCGTGCGTCGGCATTCGCGGTCGAGAACCGGGCGAGAGATCGGTACCTCGACCAGCCCGCCCGCGTCGGTGAACCGGACGTCGACCTCCCCATGCACGCGATCCCGCCGCGCTGGCTTGGTCGTGCCCTCGACGACGCCCGCGGTGAACCGCCCCAAGCGCACCGGCGCGCTGCCGGGATAGAACTCGACCCCGTCGATGAAGTAGGGATGAATGACCGAGGGCCCGATTGCGACGTGGTAGAGGATCGGGACTCGGGCGCCATCGAGGTAGTACCCGGTGTTGCCCGGCGCCGCGCCACGCACGACGATGTAAGGAAGGAAGCCCGCGAGCCGGCTCGCGCCCGGCAGGCTGGCCACGACGCTGAGCGGGTCGCCACGCGTGCCGGGGACTTGGTGAATCTCGCGTCCTTCGAGGCGAGTGTTCGAGACCGCGACGGCTTGCTGCTGCTCGACCACGGTCCGGTACCGCTCCCCGTCGAGGCTCGGCTGCAGGAAGTACTCCATCTGCAGGTCCTGGCCGTCGACCAACGCGACGTTCACCTCGAGGTCATCGAAGCCTGGCGCCCGCACGATGAACGTGTAGTCACCGGGAGGTAGGTCGACCGAGAACGCGCCGTCTTCATCGGTATCGATCGGGGTGGTGCCGTCCTTGGGAATGAGCCGCGCGCCCGCAGCGGGATCGCGATCGCCATAGACGAAGACGCGGCCCCTCAGCCGCGCGGTGCCAACCTCCTCGGCATCGTCAGGCGCGACGGCTTTCTCGTCCGCCTCGGGTGCCCCGCTGGGCTCGGCGGGCACTGACACACCCAGTGCCACTGCAAAGGCCCAAAGCGGAGCGTTCAAGGCCACCATGGTCGCGCCGGGCATGCCCGAGCGTCAACCCGACGGGCTGCTCGAATCCTCCTGGAGGCTTCCACGCACCTTCGGCACGCTGTGTCCCGTGCCCTGCGAACGCGTCAGCGTGGTTGAGTCCGTCAAGCACCCGCTCGGTCCGGCTGCGCCCGAAGCTGCTCAGCCCAAAACCGCGTGCAGTGGTGCCGCTGAGCGGCGCGATAGAACGCCTCCCGCCGGCCCGCGTAGATCGCCGCGATGTCGTCGATGCGCGTAGCGTAGTCTGCGAAGCATCCAGGCCGCCTACCATCGCCTAGCACGCTCGTCGCGAGCATCTCGCCAGTCGCGAGGGCGTTGAAGATGCCTTGGGAGGCGATCGGATCGAAGCTGATCGCTGCATCCCCACACGCGCCCCACCCTACTCCGACCACACGCTCCTGCCAGCGGGACCGAGCCTCCGCGACCGCTGGCATCGACGCAGCGAAGGATCCGGGGGAGATGTGCTTGGACAGCAGCCGTGTCTTCGCGAGCGCCTCGCGCCACGACTCCGGCTCTCGCGTCATCCTGCGGGCCGTCTCGGGCCCGGTGTGAAACACCGCAACGGGGCGCCGGTCGGGTAGCCAAGCCCCATACCACCACCCGTCGTCGCTCGTCTCCGTGAAGGTTCGATCCGTTGGCATCGACATGGCTGGCGCGCCGATCGCCCAAAGGGCAACCAACGGGGGGCCCTTGGCAGTCCCTACCCTCATCGCTCGACCGATGAACGCGCGCCGCCCAGACGCGTCGATCAGAAAACGAGCTTCGACCTGCGCGCCATCGTCCGTAGTCACCACCCAGTCAGACTCCCGGCGCTCCATCGTCTGGACCCACCCTTCGCAGCGCAGCGCCCCCGCCTCGATCGCGCATCGCTCGATGTCCCGTTCGAATGCAACGCGGTCGACTCGCCACGCGGCGCCATCGGGCTCTCGCAGGAAGTCGTGATGATGCAGCGCCCCTGCCCAAAGGGACACCGCTCCGCGCACCCGCCTGTGGCCCTGGTGCTCGAGGGGGGGCAGCCCGAGCTTGGCGAGCAACCGGCTTACGGACGCCGGCACACACTCCCCGATCTTGTGGTCATCGCCTGCCACACGATCCACCACGGCCACCCGCTTTCCACCGCGAACCAACCTGGCCGCCGCAGCGAGCCCGGCCGGGCCCGCACCCGCGACCAAGACGTCGACCGCCTCCACCTGCCCTACGACTTCTTGCGCGCCCGCAGGCGTACTGCGTCCGCGAGGTGCTGCTCGTCGCCCCATCCCGCCGCGCGCACGCGAGTCTCTCGCGCGGTCGCGGCAGGTGCCGACGCGGCCCTGGCCAAGGACTCGAGCTTCGCCTGCATGGCGGAGGGAAGATTCTCGACGTAGATGATGCTGGGGAAGTCCGGGTCGCCCTCGACCCCCGGTCGCGCTTCGACGATGCCCTGCTGTCCGAAGGTCCCAATGAGCCGCTCCATACGAGCAGGAATGCTGTCAGCCTCGTCCATGAACCGGTTCCAGCTCGCGCGGCGATTGTACGCCTCGAGCCGCTCCGCCCGCGACTTGGTGGGGTCGACCACGATCTCGTAGTCGGACTCGGTCAACACCTGGTTGGGGACCCGTGCGGGCCAGAACGTCGGCAGGTACGGGTCGTAGTCCGGGTCGTAGCCGGACCGGCAGTACCCCGTGTCCCCCTGCCACGGGAGGCCCATCCAACGCGTCAGGTCGCCGGGTCCCTGTGCATGCAGCGGCCCGTCGGGCGCCAGCGCTTGCCTCTGATCGAGCGTCACCCCATACGAATCCGCTGGCTCCGGATGCTCGCGCCGGCGGATACGGAACGGCCTTTCGTACAGGGTCGCGTGACGCATCGGCCACGTCAGCTCGCACCCTGGATGAAATGCGTCCGCCAGGCAGAAGTGCAGCGCAGCCTCGTCCAGCATGCCAGGCTGTTCAGCGAGCGGCACGTCGTCGATGGAGCGCGGAGCCGGAGCGCTGGGGTCCCAGTCCGCCTCGAACGTGCCTTCGACCCAGCGCCGCAGATGAAGCTGCTGAACCGCCGGTGGGATCAACATGGTGCGCGGGGACTCCTGAAACAGGTCACCGCCGAAGTCGTCCCCGTACTCCCACGGCCAAAGGCGTGGGTCGTTCATCGTCGAGTCGTAAGGCCGGAACGCGTTGAAGAGGTGCTGGCGGAGCTCCTTGAACGGGTCGCCGCCGGGCGACGGCGCCATGCCGAGGCGGCCGACGAACGCCGAATCCTCGAAGTCCATCGGGCGCCCCTTGCCGAACATCGCCGCCATCCCGGCATTGACCCACTGCAGGTTGGAGAACCGCCGCAGCTGCGGCAGCACGTCCTTGGCAAACGAGGTCTTGGTGGGTACCGGGAGCATGCCGGCCGAGATCGCGGTGTCGACCATCAGGTCGTGCATCGTCCGCCAACTGATCACGTCCGGCGCGTAGTTGGGGGGCGCGCACACGACCCACGCCCCTTCAACCGGAATCGTTCGACCTGCGATCGACACGGTGGCGGTGACAGGTCCGTCGGACATGTCGTCGAACCAGTCGTCGGCGTTGTTGAATGTGTCGGGCTCGGACGGGTCGAACGGCGGGGCCCCAGAGGGGGACAGTGAAACTCCATGGCCTCCGAGGAAGAGCAGCCGTCCGGCTTCATCGGTCTGCAGCTCGCCCAAGGGCACCGGACGCCCTTTGAAGGTCCCGGTATCGAAGCGGTGCTCCGGGCCCGCCACCGACTTCCCCGTAATGCTGCGGGGGCCCGGATCGATGACGAGCGCCTGACGGTCCGCGCCCGTGATCTTGGCGTTGCGCCGAACGAGAACGAGATCCTTCGTCTCGGGAATGTCCATCGCGGTGATGAACCTGAACCAGTCGGCCTTGCGGTTGGCCACGTGCACGGTCCAGGTGATGTCCGCATCCTCGGCGGTCAACTCGGCGACCACATCTCCGGCCGCGTTGTAGCCGTAGACCCGAAACCGAGCCGCCTGCCGCTTCAGAGTTTCCTGCGAGGTTCGGTAGAATCCAGGCCGCTCCGGCAGAGGCTCCGTCACCTCGGGGCCGATGAAGAACTCCGTCTCCGCGTCGCCGACGCGGGCAATACCGATCGCTGGGTGGATCGCGGCGCGCACGATGGTCGAGTCGACGCAGTCCGGCACCGCCGCGTCGGGACGCGGTCGTGCGGGCTCTCCGTCGGGGACGCCATTGACATCGTGTCGCTGACTCGCCGACGCCGCATAGACCACCTTGCGAGCCTCCGCGATCGAGCCCTGCGGCGCGTGCTCCTTCGTCACCCGCCAGATGTTCCAGCTCAGGTTTTCGCCATAGTCGGCTTGACCGCGCCCCGCGATGTCCTGGACCGGCAAGACGACGTCGGCGACGTGCACGAAGGGGCTCTCGTCCTCGGGCCATTGCACCGTCGCCTGGTCGAGCGGCATCGTCTCGGGATTCGTGCGCCGCTGGATGCAGAAGCGGAACGTGGCGCCCCGCTCGAGCAGCCGCGTTCGCAGGTCGCGGCCGAGGTACGTCGGGTCGGCCGGTGCCTCGCTGGGTGGGTGGTCGGCAAGCGTCGGCTCCAGCTTGTACTTGACGTAGTCATGTTCTCCAAACGCGAACGGCACAATCGCCCAATACGGAGACGCAAGCACCGATCCGACCGGCTTGGCCATTGCGCTCAAGATTCGCTTCGTATTCGGATGCGCGTCGAGATATCGACCGTAGTCCCCGTCAACGACGCCAGCCTTCGTGAACTCACACATATCCCGTGCAGTGTCGACAAAGAACACATCCATGTTCTGCATGATGAAGTCGAAAGTCGTGTCATCGGGCAGACCGAAGATCTTTGGTGTCGGCGCGTCGAACAACTTGATTCCGACCCCAATGGTGGTCTCGAAGTCACCCATGGACGGCACCGTATCGGACGAAAAACGCATCCACAGCGGGTACTCTCGCCCGCTGAACAACCCCACCCGGAAGTCTTCGGGGAGATCTTCCCTCATGCGAAACACGCCGCGCGCAACCCCGTGGGGCTTCAAGAATACCGGACGCATCGCCGGGCATTGCCCTCTTTGGATCCGGCCCTTCTGGACCATGTCCACGAACATCTCGGTGAGCGACTGAACGGGATTTTCGGCACAATCTACCATCGACTCACCATCTGGACTCTCGCACCGCAAGTGTTTCATATCGATCCGTCGCAACCGAACTACGCTCGGTATCTGCGGACGGTATCACTTCCCGTCATGGGGATCGACGTCACCAGAGTATCGAAACACCGGCCGAAGGGACGCCGGCTGAGCAGGTCATCCGGCGGACACGGACGAATGAAAATGAGCCCGCGCGCCGCTCGAGGCGGAGCAGGTCGGTTTTTGGGCGATCGAACTCCAAGAAAATCCTGGAGGCCGCGCGGCATCTTCGGCACGCTTCTGCCGTGCCCTTCGAGTATGTCAGCGTGAGCGAAGCCATCGAGCGTCCAGGACTGCGCATGGTGGTCGTTAGCAACATCCCCAGCCCGTGGAGCGAGGCGGCCAAGGGGATCTTTCACATCGAGAAGATCCAGTGGACCGCGACGCGGCTCGCGTACGACGACCCCGCCCTGCCGAAGTGGATCGGTTCGATCACCGCCCCTGCGGTGGTCCTCGATGACGAAGCGCCACGCACCGGGTGGGCGGAGATCCTCCTGCTGGCCGAGCGGCTCGCCGAGTCGCCCTCGCTGCTCCCGAGCGATCCCCTGGAGCGCGCGACGATGATGGGGCTCTCGCACGAGCTGATGGGCGTCGGGGGTCTGTGTTGGGCGCGTCGCCTGCAAGGCGTTCACGCCGGACTCACCGGCAAGGGAGGCTTCGGGGCGCGCGTGTCGGGCTACCTGGCACAGAAGTACGGCTACCGCCCCGACGAGGCGGATGCGATCCGAGGGCGTGTCGCCTCACTGCTGTCCATGTTCGCCGATCGCCTGGCGAGCTCGAGTGGTGCGTACGTGATGGGCGACGCCGTGACCGCGGTCGACGTCTACCTCGCAGTGACGCTCGCGCTGTTCGACCCGCTTCCTCCCGAGCAGTGCGACATGCTGCCGAAGTATCGCGAAGCGTACAGCTCGCTCGACGACGAGACGAAGGCCGCCCTCAGCCCGGGCCTCCTCGCGTTTCGCGATCGCATGTACGCCGAGCACCTCGAGCTGCCGCTGTCGCTGTGACCCCTACTTGCGCTCGGGCGCTCCTCGAACGGCGAGGACACCCGAGGGCCCCGACAGCACCAGACCCGCCTCGCCGCCCGAACCGGCGCGATGCAGCGACTCGAAGGTGCCTCCGGTCTCCACTCTCCCGACGCACGCTGCGGGAGTCGAGACCGCGAACATCACGTCGAGGTTGCCGTCTTCGAGCAGCATCACCGCATCGCTGCGTCCGTCGCCGTCGAGGTCGGTCACGGTCATCCCGACGGCCGAGGCTCCTCTGGAAGCGACGAACGCAGCCTCGACGTCTGCAAACGCCGCGACCTCGACCGACTCGACCGACGCGCCCTCGGACGTGGGCTCGAGGGTGATGAGCCGGCCCCCGACCGCGTCGACGTGCACGGAACGCAGCAGGGATCCCGACGCATCGACGGGCAGCATCCCCGCGTCGAGCTGCACGTCGATGACGCTGAAGTCGTCCATCGATTCCAGCAGCGCGACGTCCTCGTTGGCCCCGGCGTCCAGCGCTCCGGTGGCAAACGACACGGTCGAGCCCATGGCCCACATCGGCGGCGCGGGGGTCGAGAACGTGCCGTCACCGAGCCCAGCCGCCTCCATCAGCTGCCC
This sequence comes from bacterium, assembly GCA_024742475.1. Classification (GTDB taxonomy): domain Bacteria; phylum Myxococcota_A; class Polyangia; order Nannocystales; family Nannocystaceae; genus CAJXVA01. The sequence goes on from JANSYI010000014.1 coordinate 23,229, forward strand.
CGAGTCGAGTCGCACCAGCAGGTCGGCCGTGCCGTCTTCGTAGCGTCGAAGCCTCGCCGGTTGGCCCTGCTCGCCGAACGTCACCTCGCTCGATTCGACCAGCAGCCCCTCGACCGCGAGCAACACGATGGCGCGCAGCCGTGCGTCGTCCTGTACGGAGAGCACCACGTCGAGGTCGCCATCTGCGTCGAGGTCACCACCGGCGGCACCGATTACGGACTCGCCATCTTGCAGCACGACTGCCAGCGGCTCGGGCGTTGCGTCGGCCTCGGTCGATACGATGGAGACGGGCACGGCGACCTCCTCGAGCTCGGCGTCCAGCAAGATGACGCGGTCGTCCGCGGGCATGCCTCCTGCGCGACCGGCCCCGTCGCCTTGACGCACCCAAGCGGTCTCGACCGGCGGCGCATCACCGCAGTCGCTGGGAATGGGGAGCGGCTCGCAGTAGGCCCAGGGCTCCGGAGCGTACAGGCAGATGCCGAGCTCGCAGTCTTCGTTGCCGTCGCACTCGGGATCGGGGTCGTAGTCGGTGTCGTTGTAGTAGTCGGTGTCGTAGTACGTGTCGTAGCCGTAGGAGCTGGACGAAGGAACGTCCGGATCGGTCTCCGTCTCCGTATCGGTCGGCGGGGGTTCGACGCCCGTCTCCGTGTCCGTCTCCGACGAGTTGCTCTCGGGTTCAGCGACCTCGTCGGCCGGGCATCCAGCCGCGAGCGTCGCCACACCCACGGCACTCAAGTTCCAAAGCCAAGTCTTCAAAGCCACGCGCGACTTTGTGCAGGTCGCGTGCCATCAACGGCTTGCCACGTTCTCGGACGGTTCGCAGACGACTCTGCCCACTGCCACGACATCTCTGTCGCACCTGCGGAACCTTTGGCGGGTCCGGGCATCCTACCGAGCATGCTGTTCGATCGGCCGCTGCTTCTGCTCGCGTTCGCCTGCCTGCTCGCCTGCGACTCGTCCGGCGCAGAGCCAGAGGCTGCGCCCGCACCCGCGCCCGAAACCGCGGAGGCGGCCCCTACCCAGGACGAAGCACCCGAAGTCCCCCCTGCCCAGTCCGACGCCGTAGCCCTCGAACCGTTCGCCGACGCCAAGGCGATCGGCAAGCTCCTCGAGGAGCGCCACGAGAATCGGGTGCGAGGCTACGGAGGCGGCAGCGGGACCGGTTCGGGCTACGGCGCAGGCGGGTTGGGGCTGTCGGGCACGGGAATGGGCGGCGGTGGCACGGGTGAAGGCACGATCGGCTTGGGCAGCCTCGGCTACATGGACGCCCCGACCGCCGCCGCCGAGTCCGACGAGATCACCAACACCCAAGTGGAGGGCGTCGACGAAGGCGGCATCATCAAGGTTCACGGTGATCACCTCGTGGTGCTGCGACGCGGGCGACTGTTCACCACCCGGGTCGGCGACGACAGCCTCGAGCCCATCGCGTCGGTCGACGTCGGCCCCAAAGGACGGCACCAGGCCTGGTACGACGAGATGCTCGTCCACGGCGACGAAGTCATCGTCATCGGCTACAGCTACGCGAACCGGGGCACGGAGCTCGCGCGCTTCGACATCGGCAAGGACGGGTCACTCGAGCACACCGTCACCGACATCTTGCGCAGCAACGACTACTACTCGTCGCGCAACTACACGAGCCGGCTCATCGGCGACACGCTCGTATTCTACATGCCGCACAGCCTCGGCAGGACATGGCCCGAGGATGACGCCAAACCCGACGGAGCACCCGCGCTCTGCCGCACCAAGAACGCCAAGTGCGACGAGTGGAAGGGCGTGGTCAAGTCGAACAAGGTCTACAAGCCTGCCGACGGCGGCTCGGCCGACGTGCTGCACACGGTCATCACGTGCGACCTCTCGAAGGGCAGCGAGGAGATGCGCTGCGAAGGCAGGGGCATCCTCGGCCCCTACTCTCGCAACTTCTACGTCTCCGCCGACGCCGTCTACGTGTGGGTCAACGACCCCTCGTGGTCTCCGGCGCCGCCGTGGGCCCAGCGAAAGGGGCCGCCCTCCGATGCGATCGTGTATCGGCTCGGGCTGCGCGACGAGTCCGTCGCGGCACTTCGCACCTACGGCGCGCCCGTCGACCAGTTCTCCTTCTCCCAGACGCCCGACGGGCACCTCAACGTCCTCGTTCGATCGGCCGGTGCCGGCGGGGGCATGTGGGGCAGCGAGCTCAACCCCAGCCACGACGTCGCGCTGCTCCGCTCACCGCTCTCGGCGTTCGAACCCGGCAGGCTCGCGCATGCCTCTGAGGGACACTACGTCGACCTCCCCGACCCCGCGGGCAGCGGATACGCGTTTCACAACCGATTCGTCGCAGACGCGCTGCTCTACGGCGTCGGCGCGGGTTGGGGCAAGCCCATCGAAGGCAAGACTCCGCTCTATGTCCACCGACTCGGTGGCGAGACCACGACGTTGCAGCTCGAGCACCCCGTCGATCGCATCGAGCCCATGGGCACCAACGCGGTCGTGGTCGGTGCGTCGGGCAACGATCTGCACTTCGCCGCCGTCGCTCTGGGCGACACCCCGAAGGCCGCCGGTACCTACGTTCACGAAGGCGCCAACCAGGGCGAGACCCGCAGCCACGGCTTCTTCTACCGCCCCACGGGCGCGACCACCGGCCTGCTCGGACTGCCCGTACGGCGCGGCGGAAGCTCCACGAGCTTCCAGCTCACCGGCGGGTCGGCCGAGGTCCTGTACCTCGGCGTCGACACCCTGAAGTTCGAAGCGCTCGGCACCCTCGAAGCCAACCCCAAGGCCAACCGAGGCGACCGCTGCAAGGTCAGCTGTGTCGACTGGTACGGCAACGCGCGCCCGGTCTTCCTCGGCGACCGGGTGCTCGCGCTGCTCGGCTACGAGCTGGTCGAAGGCCAACGCACGGGCGATACCTTCTCCGAGACCAGGCGCGCCAACATGCTCGACGCGTTGCCTACTCGCTGATCGCGTGCGCCCGTGGCAGGCGCCCAGGGCGTGGTGGCCCCGCCGTCTCGGGCACCGTGTTCGCCGGCGTAGGGTCCTGGGCCAGCGAGGTCGGCGCTTCGACGTACTCCCCGAGCACGCGGTGTGTCGCCTCCTCGATCATCGGCGTCACCGTCTGGCGCGAGCCCTCGATGAGTTCCACCGCTTCAGGCGTCTGCCCGATGCGGTCCATGTGTTCGGCGAACGTTCGTTCACCCAGCGGGACGTTGAACGAACACCAAACCGCTCCCAGGAGCAGCGCGATTGCGAAGACGCTTCGGATGAAGCTGGACACCGCGCCCATTGTCCCGGGCCTTGCGCTTCGGGCCAACTTTTCCTCGAACGCGCGGGCCCAGGGTGCCGGAACTCCGGACGCGTCCCTCGAAGTGCGTCCGCCGATCCGACGTCGCCGTCTGCAACCCGCGCAAAAGCCTGAGGTCCACCGCGTGGCACACGTCTTGCGACTGGCGTCCGTCGCGACGAACGCGTCGCAAGGAGCAGCCGACCATGTCGCGAGCGAACAGCAGTGGAACGATCTCCGGGCTCATGCACCGGTCCCTTCGCGGGGACCGCCGCGCCTACGACGCGTTGGTGCAGACGATGGAGCCCAGGGTGCGTCGCTTCATCCGTCGGCGCGTGCAACGACCCGACCTCGTGGACGACTTGGTGCAGAAGACGTTCGTCCGGGTGCACACGTCGCTGCCGCGGTATGCGGCGCATCAATCCGACGGTGACCAATCCGTCACGGGATGGTTCTTCACCGCAGCGCATCGCGCCATCCTCGACCACAGGCGGTCCGAGTATCGTCGCGTGGAGCGGCGGGACCGCCTGGGTCGTCTGCACGGAGGCGCGGGGTTCGTCCCGTCTGCGGACCCACGAGACCCCGAACAAGCGCTGAGCGCAACGCAGTCGAGATCCGCATTGCGACGGAGGGTGCGTTCGGCGGTCGCGGCCCTGCCCCCCGACGCGGCGGAGGTCGTGCGGCGTCACAAGCTCGAGGGCGAGTCGTTCCCCCAGATCGCCGCCGAGCTCGGCATCGCGCCTGCCACCGCACGGGTTCGGGCGCATCGTGCTTACCGAAAGCTAGCCGCGCTCCTGCCCGTGGAGGAGGTCGCGTGACGCGTCGGATTTCCGAACGAGCACGCCCCCGGTTGCTCGCAGCGTTCGGGGCCCTCGTCCTCGGCTGCGCCGCCGGGGCGGACGAAGGACCACCTCGCCCCAGCCCCGTCGCCGACGTCGAGCTCCCCGCGGTGCGCGTTCAGGTCGCCCGAGCACAGCGCCGCGTGTTGTCCATCGACGCCTCGGCCACGGGAAATCTCCACGCGTTCAAGACGGCCACCGTCGCCGCCGAGGTTGCCGGCCGCGTGAAGCGGCGGGCTGTCGAGCGCGGGGACTCGGTCGAGCACAAGTCCACGTTGTTCGAGATCGACACCCAGAACAGCCGGCTCGCGCTGCAGCAGGCCAAGGCCAACGCGTCCGCATCACAGATCGACCTCGACCTCGCCGAACGGGAGCTGCAACGCGGCGAGGCGCTCATGCGAGGACAGGACATCTCCAAGAGCAGCTACGATCAGCTCGCCCACAGCCGCGATTCGGCGAAGAAGCGCGTGGAGCTGGCGAAGATCAGCCAGCGGCAGGCCGCCAAGTCGGTCGCCGACTCGCGCGTCCGCATGCCCTTCGACGCGACGGTCGTTCGCCTGCACGCCGAGGAGGGCGACTACGTCGGCCCGGGGACGCCGTTGGCCACGATCGCAGATCTCTCGAAGATGCGTCTTCGAGTCGGACTCACCGCCGCCGAGGCAGACGCCGCCCAGGCCAAAGAGGGCTCGCCCGTCGAGGTCACGTTCTCGGCGCTCGGCGGCCTCGCCGTGCAGGGCGTGATGCACGACGTCGACCCTCTCGTCGACCCCGCCTCGGGCACCTACACGGCCGAGTTCTGGCTCGACCAGCCGAAGGGCTCGCCGCTTCGCGAGGGCATGGTGGGCCGCGTCGTGCTCGACTCCGAGGCCGATCAACCCGAGGTGGTCATTCCGCGACACAGCGTGGTTCGGCACGGCCGCGGCGTCGCGGTGTGGGTGGTGCAGGACGTCCAAGAACACCGCGGCGTCGCCCGTCGCCAGCCCATCGTGCTCGGACGGCACGACGCGACCCACACGGTCGTCGCCGAGGGCCTCGAAGCTGGGGCGATCGTCGTCACATCCGGTCACTTCGCGCTCGCCGATGGGCTCGACGTCGAACTCGACGAGGCGGGGAGCTGAGCCATGCGCGCGATCGTCGACTTCTTCATCAGCCGGCACTTTCTCGTCCACGTGATGGTGGCCGTGGTGGTCGTCGTGGGGCTCAACTCCGCGATGACCGCACAACGCGAGGGGTTTCCGTCCATCACGCTCAACCAGCTCATCGTCACGGCCACCCTCCCGGGCGCGTCGGCCCAAGACGTGGAGACGAAGGTCACCATCCCGCTCGAGGACGCGATCGAAGGCGTGGACGGCGTCGACGAGTACAACTCCGTCGTCACCGACAACGTGTCGATCACCACGGTCGAGATCTACGAGGACTGGAGCCCGCAACAGGTTCGCGAGGTGCAATCGGATCTGCGACAGGCGATCGACGGCGTCCGCGATTTTCCCGACGACATGGAGGACGAACCCGTCGTCAGCCGGGTTGAGCCCGCCAAGATGCCCGTCATCGAGATCGCGCTCGAAGGCCCTTCATCGGCCGTGAAGGAGGCCGCCGAACGGCTGGAGCGGAGGCTCGAGCGCGTCGAGGGCGTCTCGGACGTCACGCTCGTCGGTGTCGAAGACCCCGAGGTGCAGATCTTGCTCGACCCCGTCTCCGCGCGGACGTACAGCGTCGACCTCAACGACATCATCGCCGCGATCGATCGCCGCAACGTGAGCGGTACCGGAGGCATCCTCGAATCCGACAGCGACCGCAAGCAGGTGGTGATGAACGCGCGCTTCGTCGAGCCCGAGGACGTCGCCGCGACGCCCCTTCGCGTCAACCCCGACGGAGGCGTGGTGCGCATCGGAGACGTCGCGCGCGTGGTGTCGACCACCGAAGACAGCGGGCTGCGCGTGCACACGAACGGACGACCCGGAGTCTCCGTGGTCGTGCGCAAGAAAACCGACGCCGACATCATCGCGGCTGTCGATGCGATCAAGGCCGCCAGCGAAGAGGTCGAGCTGCCCGAAGGCGTGGAGGCGTCGTACATCGGCGACCAGTCCTTCATCGTGCGCAACCGCCTCGGCGTGATGGCGAGCAACGGCATCGTGGGCATCGTCCTGGTCGTGATCGTGCTCGGGCTGTTTCTCACCCGCAAAGCGGCGCTGTGGGTGGCCGTGGGCGTACCGGTCGTACTGCTCGGCGTGCTCGTGTTGCTGCCCGCCGTCGGGCTCACGCTCAACCTCATCACGCTCGGCGGCTTGGTGATGGTGCTCGGCCTGCTCGTCGATGACGCGGTCGTGGTCGCAGAACGCATCGTCACCCGCCAACACGACGACGACTCGGACACCCCCGAGTCGGACGCGGTCCTCTCGGTGGCCAAGCCCGTGATCGCCTCGGCGCTGACCACCTCATTGGCGTTCACGCCCATGATGGCGCTCGGTGGCATGCCCGGCAAGGTCGCCTGGGCGCTGCCGGTGGTGGTCGTGCTCGCCTTGATCCTCTCGCTCGTCGAGTCGTTCTTCGTGCTTCCAGCGCACATGCACGTCTCCCCCGAGAAGCGCGCACGGACCAAGTCGGCGATGCCCAAGCGCCGCTTCGTGGTGGTCATGGAGCGGACCTATGCGCGAGTCCTGCGGTCCGTATTGAAGCTGCGCTACCTCGTCGTGGCGGGCTTCGTCGCTCTGTTCGCGTTCGTCATGATCGTCCTGGGCCCCCGCATGGGGTTCGACCTCTTCCCCCAGGACGACGCCGAGGCGCTCTACATCAAGGTCAACATGCCGCTGGGTACGCCAGTCGAGCAGACCGAAGCGGCGGCGACGGTCATCGAGCGCCAGCTGCCGGAGCTGATGGGCTCGGACCTGCTGGCGGTGACCGCTCGGGTGGGGCACCAAGAAGGCGCCGCGGTCGACAAGCTCACGGGGTCGGCCGAGAACGAGGCCGTCATCACCGCAATGCTCGAGCCCCTCGATCGCGACTACACGGCGGCCCAGTGGGCCGAGATCCTCAGCGACACCCTGCACGTCCCCGACGAGGCGAGCCTCATCTTCGAGGCCAAGCGCCTGGGTCCCCCCATGGGTTCGGCGGCCACCATTCACCTCGCCAGCAACGACGACGAGCTTCGGCGCTCGAACGCGGCGCGCGTGCGAGGCTGGCTCGAGAGCATCGACGGCGTCGTCGACATCGAGGTCGACGAGCGGCCCGGAATCCGCCAGATCGAGCTGGCTCCCGACCCGGACAAGCTCGCCATGCGGGGCCTGGACGCCTCGGTCGTGGCGCTCACGCTCAAGGCTGCGTTTCACGGGCTGACCGTGAGCGAGCACCGCTCACTCGACGAGACCACGCGCTTTCGCGTGATGTTCGAACCGACCGCGCGGGTCGACCTCGACGCGTTGCTCGACACGCCGATCCGCGCGCGCAACGGCACGCTGGTGAGCCTACGCGACGTCGTCTCACCGGTCGAGGTCGCCGCCGTGTCGCGGATCTATCACCGCGACGGGGTGCGGGCCGCGACGGTCACCGCCTCCTTCGCGCCCGACTCGGATCTCGACAGCTCCAAGCTCGCCAAGCGTATCGAGACCGAGCTCCTCCCGAGCATCCGTACGCCGGGACTCGAGGCGTACCAGGGCGGAGAGGCGACCGAGACCCAGAAGACGCAAGCGTCGATGGGACGCGCGGCCGCCTTGGCGGTGTTCGGCATGGTGGTCGTGATCGCGGTGATGCTCGGCAGCTTCGTCGACGCCCTGTTCGTGATCAGCGTCATCCCCTTCGGCATCGGGGGCGTCGTCACGGCGTTCTACCTGCACGACAAGGCGCTCTCCATGTTCGCCGTGCTCGGCATCATTGGCCTCTCGGGTGTCGTGGTCAACGCGTCCATCGTGATGCTCGACGCGGCCAAGCAGCGCCAGGCCGAGGCCGCCCCCGACCGGGCGTCGCAGCGCGCGGCGATCATCGACGCCGTCGTCGAACGCTTCCGGCCCATCCTCGTGACCACGCTGACGACGCTGGGCGGCGTGCTCCCGACCGCCTACGGCCTCGGTGGCTACGACGCCACGCTCAGCCCGATGTCACTCGCCCTGGGCTGGGGCCTGGTGTTCGCCACCAGCATCACCTTGGTCTTGGTGCCCTCGCTCTTCGCAATCGCCGAGGACATTCGAGCGCTGTTCCGTCGAGGTCGCGTCGCCACCGTCTCCGCCGATGGCACACAGCCGGCGGGACACTGAGGCTCAGCCCAGGTCGTGCTTGCGCAGCTTGTCGTGCAGCGTCGCCCGCCCGATGCCCAGCGCCTTCGCGGCTTCGGTGCGGTTACCCTCGGCATCGGCGAGCGCCTGTTCGAGCAGCTGCTTCTCGAAGGCGTCCATGCGCTCCTTGAGTGTCGCCCCCGCAAGGGCCGGAGTCGCCGCCGAGGCCGGGCCACCGTCGAGCGTCGAGAGATCGAGCTCGCCGTTCTCCGACAGCGCTACGAGGCTCTCGATCTCGTTGGCCAGCTCGCGGACGTTGCCCGGCCACGCTCGGCTCGAGAGCGAAGCGAGGAGCTCGGCCGAGGGATGGATGGCAGGCACCCCCATGCGCTCGCAGCTACGCTCGAGGAAAATCTTCGCCAAGGCCGGGATGTCGTCGGGTCGCTCGCGAAGTGGAAGCAGCCGCAGGGTGACGACCTTGAGCCGGTAGTAGAGATCTTCGCGAAAGGTCCCCGCCGCGACTTCGGCCTCGAGGTCGCGGTGCGTCGCGGCCAGCACCCTCACGTTCACGGGCACGGGTCGGTCGTCTCCGACGGGACGCACCTCTCGCTCCTGAAGGACGCGAAGCAGCTTGGCCTGGGCGGCTTGTGCGAGCTCGCCGACTTCGTCGAGGAAGATCGTGCCGCCGTCGGCTTCGCGAAAGAGGCCCGAGCGCGCTCGATGGGCACCCGTGTACGCACCCTTGGCGTGCCCGAACAGCTCGGCGTCGGCGAGCTCGGGGCTGAGCGCGGCGCAGTTGAACCGGACGAACGGACCCGAGGCTCGCTTGGACGCCGCCACGATGGCCTCGGCCAGCTTCTCCTTGCCGGTCCCCGACTCTCCGCGGATCAGCACCGTGACGTCGCGGGGAGCCACTCTGCGCACGAGCACCGCGAGCCGGCGCATCTGAGCCGACTCGAACACCATCGTCCGACGTAGCGCGACCTCACCTTCGAGCCGCTCGGTCTGGGCACGCAGGCGAACCGACTCGAGCGCACGGTCGACCACTGCCAGCAGCTCGTCCATGTCGAACGGCTTGCGGAAGTAGTCGTACGCGCCCCGCTTGACCGCCTCGACCGCCAACCGTTCACTGCCGTGGGCGGTGATCAACACGACCTTGGGCGGGTCGGGGCGCTGCAGCAGCCGGTCGAGCAGCTCCAAGCCGTCGAGTCCCGGCATGCGCAGGTCGGTGATGACGAGCCCGGGCTGCAGCTCGGGATCGCCCTCGAGCATGGTCAGCGCTTCTTCGGCGCTCCCCGCTTGCGCGATGTCCACGCCCGCATCGTCCAAAATTCCGGCAATGGTGTAGCGAACGCCGTCGTCGTCATCGACGATGAGAACGCGTGGGGTCATCGGGCATCCTGTCGTCGGGGCAAGGTGAGCCGGGCGACGCAGCCACCGCCTTGCCGCTCGAGGAGGACCAGAGCACCCCCGTGCTGCTCCGCAATGGCGCGGGAGATCGTCAGACCCAGGCCGTTGCCCGCGGCTTTGGTGGTCACGCCCGGCGCAAAGACGTCGATCCCCGGCTCGGCGTCGAGTCCGGGGCCACGGTCGCGGACCTCGACCTCGATCACCTCGCCATCGCCCCGGGCGCTCAGCTCGACGGTCGACGCGCGCGGGGCCACCTCGAGCGCGTTCTGAAGCAGGTTGATGATCACCTGCCCCACCTTGCGGCTGTCGCCTTCGAGGCTGACACCCGGCTCGACCTCGAGGTGGATCGTCACGGACGCTGAGGCCGCCATCGCTTCATGCAGCGTCACGGCATCGCTGCAGACCGAGCGGAGGTCTACGTGTTCGGTCGTCAGCGGCGTGAGCGGTCGGGAGAAGTTCAAGAACTCGTCGAGGATCGCCTGCATGCGCGAGACCTCCCGCGCGAGCACGCCCAGACGCTCGGTGGTCTTCGCATCGCTCGAGCCTCGCGAGAGCAGCTGTGTCAGGCCCTTGACCGACGCGAGCGGATTCTTGAGTTCATGGGCGATCTCCCCGGACATCAGGGTGAGGTCATCGGCACGCTGGCGGTGAACCTCGAGCGCTGCCACCTGCGCCGACTGGAGGTTTTCGAGGTTGAGACGGGCCGCCTGACGCAAGCGACTTCCCAGCACCGAGAAGCCCGACACCAGCATGCCCATGACCCACCCGACCAAGACCAAGCGCGTCAGGTTGAAGTTGCCGTCGCTGCGAAACGGCAGCGGCACCAGCGTCGGCACCAGGTCGGCCGCGTGAACGACCAAGAACGTGACGAGGGCAGGAATCTGCAGGCCCCACACCAGCCGGCGTACGCCCCAGCGATCCGCGAGCAGGCCCGCGATGAACGCCGAGGGCAGCATTGCGGGCAACACCGGACTCATGAGGCCGCCCGTCGAGAACACCGCGACGAGCTGGACGGCGATCATGACCGCCAAATGACCGTGAACACTCGCGCGCTCGACCCCTTCAGGCCGAGCAAACCTCCGCGTCGCCACGGACTCACCCAGGACCAGGCCGCAAACGATCACGGCCAACACGACACGACGCCATGTCGCCGGGTCGGCGATGCAGATCCACCCCGCAAAGGCAACGATGACGCCAAGGACGAACAGGCGCACCTTGCTTGCGGCGCGGAATGCCCCCTCCAGGCCGCGGCGCTCGAACTCCTCGAAACCCAGGACGGATGCGTCCTCCGCCCCGCCAACGCCGCGGTTCATGTCACTCCGCCTCGCCCGAACGAGGCGCAGACCGGAGGTAGCGGCGCCGGAGACATGCTCCCTGAGCGTACCCGATCCTCGCCGATGCTCGTGAAGCCGCCGTGACCGCATCCCCACGCCTGTTCGCAAGAGCCGTACCAGTCGAGTTGCCGGGGATTGCCAGCCTGTCGCCCGCAGGAGGCGTCGGGTATCCGGATCCGACCGCGGTTGCCGTTCGGGATTCCGGCGAGCGCAACGTCAACGGGGCGTCAGCCGCACCGTTCCGAGGCGGTAGGAGTTGTCACCGTGGTTGTGCACGTGAAACCACGCCAGGCCACCTTCGAAGGCACGATCGATCTCGATCTCGACCTGTTCGAACGCGGCGGGCGAGGGAATGTCCCTTCGGAGCGTCCAGAGCACCTGCTCGCCGACCCCGAGCTCGACGACCGCGGTGGCGGGGACCGGAGCGCGCAGATCGAGGTGGTGGAAGTCGAACTCGATCACGTCCCCAGCGCGGAGCTCCGCGTCGAGCTCTTGCGCCCACGAGCCCCAGGGGCACCGGTCCGTCTCGACTTCGAAGTACGCGGACTCAGGCCCGAAGCCCTGTTCGGAGCAGTCCTCCTCGGTCTCGAGTCGACTCCACGGCCCCACGCTTTCATCGTAGGTCCACCCATCGGGCGCCAGCACGACCTCTGCGTTTGCGGGGTCGGCTTCGTTGGCCTCGCCGCAGCCGAGCGCGAGGCCTAGAGCGCACGTAGCTGCAAACGCGCGGAACTCAGCGCTCCACATGGAACGCCCCCGCGTGTTGAACCATGACCGCAGCCCCGATCTCGAGAGTGTCTTCGGCCACCCACGATCCCAGCACGGCAGCGCCGTCGGTCGAACCGTTCCAGCGTCCTTCGAGCACGCTCTCCTGCACCTGGAGCAGCACGTCGCCCCCGCTCTCGTCACCGAGCACCGTCACCGGCTGCGGGTCGGTGCCCAGGAGCATGGTGAACATGCCCTCGAACGCGCACGCACCCGTGGCAAGGACGTCTGGGTCGTCGGTGCTCACTTCGAGGGTGCCCACGCAGTCGTCACTCACCAGCATGCCGCCGACCTCCGTGGTGACCTGAATGTGAACGACGCCGGGCTCGAGCGCCGAGGGATCGAGGGCGTCGACGTCGGGCCCGTCGGGCTCTTCACCGATCTGCTTGGTCAACATGAAGAAGAAGCACATCTCCTCGTCGGTCCGCTCGCCAAACGTCGTTGCGACCGGCGCGGTGTCGAGCTCCGGGTTCGACGTCGAGTTGTTCCACGTGCATGAGAAGGAGAGGGTGTCGTCGGGCTGCACACGCACCGGTTCGACGAACTGATACGTGAGCTGGTTGTCGAAGCTGTACTCGCCGGAAACCAGGCAGTCTTCGGTGTCGTCCGCGTGCGCGACCGAAGCGTCGAAGGCCGTGCCGAGCCGGTGCATGTGCGGGAAGATCCCCAAGACTTCGACCTCGGTGCGGGGGGAGTACTCGCCTCCGGCGGTGAAGGACTCGGCGCCAGCGGGAATTTCGAAGTCCGTGACGCCGAGTTGGCTCATCTGGACCTCCGTCCGCACGGTGCTCGCGGTCCGGAACGCGTAGCCCGAACGGTCCGCCAACCCCTCGGACCCAGGGCTCGCGAAGTAGTGAATCTGGAGGATCAGCACGCGATCGGACGGCACGCGGATCCCGTGTTCGTCGGGCAGCTCCACCGGAAGCATGCCCGGAGCCCACGCCACCAAGGTCCCTCCCGTGGGGTCGATGCCCATGCCGCCCATGCAGTCGAAGCCAGACGGCTCGAGCTGGTCTGGAGCGAGCGTGTCGCGACTCGCGGTCGAGAGCACGGCGTGATGCAGCATGCTCTGCTGGTCGACGATCGGCGCGAGGGCGGTGACGAAGAAGTCCTCGTCGTGTCCGGGGTCGAGGACGAAGCAGCGATACTCGTTGCCCGCGTCGTCGGGATCGGGATAGGTCGGCGTGTACGGGGCGGGGATGAGAAGCTCCAGATCTGGTTCGGAGAGTTCCGTGCTCACCCCGCCTTCCTCGAGCGCATCCCCGGCCTGGCCCCCAGCCTCGGTCCACTCGCGCAGGGTGGCTCGCTCCCCTTCGTCGAGCACCAGCGACGCAGAACCAACGTAGTCCCGGCAGGTCGGCGCCGACACCGGGGGCGGCATCCTGTCGGATTCGACCGAGGCCACGATGAGCTCGGCAAAGTCGGCGACCTGCTGCGGGTCGGTGAAGTCGCCCAGGCCGAGGCCATCGGGGTTGTGACAGCGGACGCAATGTTCGTCGAGGACGCGCATCGCGGCATTGGGGCGGTCGACATCATCGGCGCCCGGAGAAGTCCCACCGCATCCCCACGCTGCGAAACCGAGCGCGAGGATGGAAATTGGCCCTTGTCTTCGCATCTCACCTAGCACTTGCTAGGCAACCTAGCGACTGCTAGGTTCGATGACAAGGGAAATCGAACGGGGTACGTACGACGTCGACGTGGCGCCACGCGGAAAAGACTCGAGCAGCACCCGCGCTCGCATCCTCGAGGTCGCCGGACGGTTGTTCGTCGAGAAGGGATTCGAAGCCACATCGGTCCGCGACATCGCCGCGGAGCTCGACATCGCGAACCCCTCGCTCTACTACCACTTCAAGTCCAAGGCGGAGATCCTCGACGAGCTGCTCGCGAGCTCGCTGCGCGAGGTCCAGGGCTCCATCGCGGCCGCCATGGCCCTCGACGGTGAGGACCGGCTTCGGCAGATCGTCGGCGCGCTGGTCGACTCTCTGAAGGTTGGCAACGGAATCGCGGCAACCATGCTCCGCGAGGGTGGCGTGCCCTCCGAGTATGCCGAGCGAGCCCGCTCGATGCGGCCCCCGCTGGTCGCCTTGCTCGGAGACTCGGTACCCGAAGGCGATCGGGAGCTGCGCATCGCAATGGCGACGGGCGCAATGGAAGCTGCCGTGCGTGCGCTGATGCAGGATGCGCCCGAGGGTGCCACCTTCGTCGCACGGCTCGACGATCGCCGCGAACTCCTCGTCGAGACGATCCTGCGCGTCCTGTCGTGAGGCGGCGGCGCTATCGAAACTGCATCACGCCGTCATCGACCTTGCCCGCCTTGAGCATGAGCAGGTCGAAGAAGTAGTTCTGCTTGAGCTTCCAGGGCACCTTGTTGCCCGCTTTGGGCAGCAGCGAAGCAGCCCTGTCGATGTAGCCCGCCTGCAGGGGGATGAACGGCTCTTCGACGACGTCGTCGCTCTTCTTGGGCGTGCACGAGTCGTAGCCGTGTTCGTCCATGTGGTTGATCAGGCGGCAGACGTAGAGGCTGGTGAGGTCGGCCTTGAGCGTCCACGACGCGTTCGTGTAGCCAAAGCACATCGCCATGTTCGGCACGTCGCTGAACATCATCGCCTTGTAGCTCATGCGGTTGGACAGATCGAGCGGCTCGTCGTCGATGGTGACGTCCATGCCGCCGAGCGCCTTCACGCGCAGCCCGGTCGCGGTGACGATGAGATCGGCGGGCAACACCTGGCCATCGCGCAGCCGAATGCCCTCGGGAACGAAGCGGTCGATGTGGCCCGTGACCACCGACGCCTTGCCCTGCCGGATGACGTCGAACAGGTCCGAGTCGGGCACCAAGCACAGACGCTGATCCCACGGCGCGTAGGGAGGGTTGAAGTGCGTGTCGACGTCGTAGTCCTGCCCAAGCTCCTGCTTGACCCCGTGCGTGATGACCTTCTTCATGACGCCCGGGACGCCCTGGCAGAGCTTGAAGAACGCCTGCCCCATCGCGACGTTCTTCCAGCGCGTGATGCCATAGGCCAGAGTGCTGGGCAGCCTCTTGCGCAGCGCGTTGGCGATCTTGTCCTCGGCGGGCCGCGTCACCACGTACGTCGGCGTGCGCTGAAGCATCGTCACGTGGCTTGCTTTGTCGGCCATCGAAGGCACCAGCGTGACCGCCGTCGCCCCGCTGCCGATCACGACGACGTTCTTGCCCGCGTACTCGACATCGTCGGTCCACTTCTGGGGGTGCACGATCTCCCCCTCGAAGTCTTCACGCCCCTCGAAGTCGGGCGTGTAGCCCTCGTCGTAGTCGTAGTATCCGCTGCACACGAACAAGAAGTTGCAGGTGACTTCGTCCTTGCTGCCCGTGTCCTCTCGAGACACCGTGACCGTCCAGCGCTTCTCGGCCGACGACCAGCGCGACGCGACGACCTTGCTGTTGAACTGGATGTGGCGGTCGATGCCGTTCTCCTCCGCCGTCTCGCGGATGTAGTTCAGGATCGCCGGACCGTCCGCGATGGCCTTGGCGGCCGTCCACGGTCGGAAGGAGTACCCCAGCGTGTGCATGTCCGAGTCGGAGCGAATGCCGGGGTAGCGGAACAGGTCCCAGGTGCCACCCAGCCGCGGTCGACCCTCGAGGATTGCGTACCGCTTGCCGGGACACATCGTCTGGACGTGATAGGCCGCGCCGATGCCGGAGAGGCCTGCGCCGACGATGAGGACGTCGTAGTGCTCCACGGCGTGAAGCCTACCCCGGATGAACGCGCGCCGGCTTCGCCGCGAAAGCCGAACCTGCGAGCCTCGCGGCCCGTCAGCCCAGCGTTCCCGCGACCTTCGTGGCTTCTTGAATGGTGCGGGCCAACACCGAACGGATCCGGCCGTCCTCCATGGTGAGAAGGCCCGCGATGGTGCAGCCCGCGGGCGTCGTGACCTGATCCTTGAGTGCGGCAGGGTGCGACCCCGTCTCCAGGACCATCGCCGCGGCGCCCTCGAAGACCTTCGCCGCGATCTCCAGGGCGACGTCGCGCGGCAGGCCCATCATCACGCCGCCGTCCGCGATCGCCTCGAGCATGACGTAGGCGAACGCCGGACCGCTGCCGTTGAGGCTGGTGATGGCGTCCATGTGGGTGTCCTCGACCACCACGACCCGACCGATCGGCGAGAACACGCGGCGCGCGGCCTCGACGTGCTCCTGGGTTCCCCCAGGACCAAGGGCCAGCGCGGTCATCCCTCGGCGCACGAGACAGGGCGTGTTGGGCATGGCCCGCACCACCACCGAGTCCGGCAGCCACTGGGCGAGCGTCTCCAGCCGGACGCCCGCCGCGATGCTGATGAGCAGCTTGCCCGCGAGGGCTTTGCGCATCGCGTCGTCGTCGAGCAGCGCCGAGAGCTTCTGAGGCTTGAGCGCCGCCACGATCACGTCGCCGAACGCGGCCGCTTCGAGGTTGTCCACCGTCGTCGCCACGCCGTACTTCGCCGCGACGCGCTCACCCACGGCCGCCCGTCGAACCGACGCCATCACCTGGCCAGGCTCGCACTCACCCGAACTGAGCAGGCCGGCGAGAATCGCCTCACCCATGGTTCCGCACCCGAGGATCGCGAGCTGATTCACCGCGGCATCGTACTACGTGTCGGCGTCGAGGCTGGCATCGAGCGGTGGCCTGGCTCGCGGTCGCTCACCGTGAGGAGACGATCCGCGTGGCCGGCTCGGAAAGGTGTGCCACCGACCCGCGCCGCTCGAAGATGGCGGCCTCGTAGTCCCCGACCCGAGAACCATCGCTGCGCTGCAACAGGTAGTCGCACACGCTCTCGATCGGCGCCCTCACGCGCTGACCCAACGACAGCTCAAGAATGTCGCGCGGCTGGTTTTGCAGAATGCCGACCACGGACTGCCCGTCCCACCCCGTGACGTCGACCCACATCGACTCGACGCCCTGTGGCGACGGAAACTCCACCTTGACGAGCAACAGGTCTCCGGGGACGGTGCTGCCGGCCGCGAACTCGGGCAGAATCTCAACGACCTCCTTGCGGGCACGTGCGGCAGAGCGAAGCAGCTCTGGGTCGGTGAGCGAGTGGAGGTAGGTCGTGTCGTCGTTGGCACGACCGAGAACATCGTCGAGAACGCGATGCTGACGAGCGAACGAGCCTCCGGAGCCGGGGAAGAAGAGCTCGACCAGTCGACCCTCCGCGCCGTCGCCAGACCTTGCCGTCGGCTGCATCAGGGTTGCAACGCGACCTCCACCGAGGGGCACGACTCCGGGTTCGGACAAGGCGGTTTCGCGATGCATCGCGACCGCCACGGCGCCGATATACGTCTTCATCCTATCGAGGACGGAGCCCGGTACCTCCTCGACGAAGATCTCCGGCAGTCCGAACTTGACGAGCCCAGCCGTGGACAATCGCATCAGGCCTCCGGACGGGACGACGTCAATACGATAGTGCCCCGCCAAGCCTTTGCTCGGGTCGAGTGAGGTCCGAGCGGTCCACGCCGCCGAGCCGAACGCCTCACCGGTGGCGACGTCGAAGGGGACCCCTCCTGATTGTCGCGCGATCTCTCCGACGATGCGCTGTGCTTCAGCGTAGAGCTGCGCGAGCGAACCGGCCTGGGCCTCGAATTTCAGCGCTAAGAGATGCGTCGCGTCGCGGAGCTGCGCCGCTTCGTCGGCATCGAGGCCAACGCCTAGACCACCCTCGCCGAGCTGCTCGGACGACGGAGGCGGACGGTGGCGCACCGGCAGAAGCTGAACCCGCGCAGTGTCAGTGTCGGCCACTGCCTGGTGCTGTGCGAGCACACGACTCGCGACGTCTCGTAGGCGCTGCGGTTCCGAGCCGTACACCGCGAACTGGATGTGGACGGGGTCGACACGGAGATCGCCTGCAGGCCACGGGTAGCGGCGCGCTTGCGGAGGCTCCGCGGACGGGTCACTCGGCGTGGTTTCCGTCTCGACCGACAGCGGTCGTGGTGCCCGATCGTCGCAGGCCGCCAATGCGAGAAACGCAACCGCAACGACCCAGCGCGACATGACGATCTGGGTAGCAAGGAGCGGTTGGCCGTCGCAATCCGCAGAACTACGTAGTCGGGCGGAGACAGGTCGAGCCTCGGCCGAACCACTCACTCTCGTCGGGGACGCTTCGCGCGGCGAATGCTGCCGGTCGACTCGGGGTCCGAGGGCGGCGCTGGTGGGCTGGGCACGCGGCCCATGAACGACGGTGGCGGCTCGCTTCGCGTCTCGGCTTTGGGTGCCGGAGGTGGCTCGGGGGGACTCGCTGGCTCAGCGGGCGCGACCAAGCGGTCGAACCGGCCGGGCCTCGGCTTCGGCGGTGGCGGTGGCGGTGGAGGCTGCGCTTCCTGCCGCGCTTCGGGCTTGGGCGCGGGCGGACGAGGCGGCGGCAGCTCGTCGGGCTCGAACAGGTCCTCCCACGGACCGGTGCCTCGCGCGTCGCGGTCCATCGAGCGCGCGGTTCGAGCGTCGGTCGGAGGCCACGAGCCGGTGGGCGAGGCGACGTCGGGCAAGCGCGACGTCCGGTCGGTGTAGGGATCGACGCGACGTGGTGCGCCCTGCTCGGCGACGTCGGTGTCGGGGTCGGGCCCGAGCGTGGTCTCGGGGCTCGCCGGCTCGGCGACAGGGTCCGCGGCTCGGAGGGCGGGGGGTTCGGGCTCCGGCTCGGGTTCGGGCTCCGGCTCCGGCTCCGGCTCTTCGTAGTCCTCCTCCTCCTCCTCCTCCTCGGCCTCCTCCTCAGCCCACGGCGGCATCCAGCCCTCGGTGAGCTTCACGTCGAGCAGCTTGCGGAGCTCGGCGACCTTCTTGAAGTACGCGCTGCGCTTGTAGGGCTGGTTGAGGATGTGAAACTCCGCGCCGCTGAGGCCGACGCAGGCAAAACACTGCACGCAGCCGTCGCAGTCGAGGCACAAGGTGAGGTAGGAGCTCTTCTCGCAGTAGGCCGAGAGGCTGCTCTGGCTGCAGTCGGCGCACGCGATGCACTCCCGGCTCTGGGTGCAGTCCGCACAGTCGCTGCAGGCGTCGCAGTAGGTGCAGTTGGAGCAGCGCTCGCACGCGGTGCAAAAGCGGCACGCGACGCAGTCCACGCAGTCCGTGCAGCGGAAGTTCTCGGGATCCTCCGCTTCGGGGTCGTCCTCACGGGCGTCCTCGTGTTCTGCGACGAGGCGCGAGAAGGCGGCCAGGATGTCCTCGAGCTCGGACGACACGGTCTGCGGCCAGCTTGGCACGAAATCCAGGGCTTGGGCGAGCGTTGCGGGCGCTCGTGCCGTATCGGACCCAGCCCACACGACACACCTGTCCGGGTGGTGTATGGTCCCGGCGCTTTGACGCGCGCCCTTCTCGCAGTGGCCTTCGTGGCCTTTTCGACCCTCGGACTCGCCTGCCGCGCCGAGATCGGCGACCCGTGCCGTCGCAGCACCGACTGCTCGCTCCAGGGCGAGCGCACCTGCGACCTGTCCAACCAGAGCAGGGTCGGCCGGGGCGAGTGCACCATCGAAGGCTGCGCGCGCAACTCGTGCCCCGACGAGGCCGCGTGCGTGAAGACCTACGGCACCGACTTCCTCAGCGTCGCCTGCGACCCCGAGCGCGAAGACAAGGCGTCCCTCGCCGCCGACGGCACCGTCCTGCCCCCGCTCGACGCCTGCCTCCCCCACGAGGTCTGCCTCGGCGAGGGCCTGTGCGCCGACGAAGTCTCGGCCCGCACCTCCTGTCGCCGCGCCTGCAAGAGCGACGATGACTGCCGCGGCGGCTACACCTGCCGGCTCACCGGGTCGGGCGGCGTCTATCAGACGCCCGACGCCAACGACCCGGACAACCTGCGCCAGGTCAAGATCTGCCAGCCGCTCTGAGTGGGACCACGTACGCGAAGCCCTCGCGGGTTCCGCCTCGTTTCTTCACATCGACGTCCCCAGCACGGGGGTCGAAAAGGAACTCGAAGACTTCCCCACGATCGGACTGGCGAGGTACGGATCGACGGGCCAAGCGCAACTCCTCGCGAACTACGGCGCATGCACTCGCGACCGACTCGAGTGGGCCCTCGATCCCCAGACGTCGTGCGGAGGCGGATGCGCTGATCCGCGGAGCGGACCTCCGATCGCCTGGTCACCACAAGGTCCCGGAACGCCCGATCCCTGCTGTGGGCTCAACGCCTGCGCGTCCGAGCCAACCGGAGGAAGTACGGGCGAAGGCTCGACGACGTCAGGCTGGACGCCCGAGAGCAGCGGCGGCGACACGCACGCGTCATCGGGAGACCCGGTACCGCCAGCCCCCGATCCCGCGAGTACCTCCAGCGCGGACGACACGGGCGTCGATGCACCGCAGGAGAGCGCCTCCGCTGGCTCGAGCGCCTCCGATGCTCAGAGCACTGGCGAAGGCGAGGAGCCGGACGCCGTCTCGACGACCGATGGCTGCGGCTGCGCATCCGGCGACCCGCCGGTCTCGGCTCCCCTTTTGCTCATCGGTCTGCTCGGCCTACGACGTAGGACACGGACATCGACCGTGGGTCGCCGTCGACGCTGATCTGGCCCGGCCGCTGGCCCACAGGTGGGCCACGTGTCGACGGGCCTCGTCGCAACCTCGCGAGATCACGAGAGCGCGGCGCGGATCGCCCTCTGCACAACCGACCAAGCATGAAGGCAACCCTCGCGTCCCTCTGCTTCGGTCTGCTGTGCACCCTTCCCGTGCTCGGTCACGCCGCGACACCTCGGCCGTCGGTGTTGGCCGCCTCGCCCGTGCTCGAAGGCAAGGTCAACCTCAACACCGCCACCCGCGACCAGCTCATGTTGCTCCCGGGCGTCGGGCCTGCCACGGCGGACAAGCTCCTGGCCTACCGTGCGCAGCGCCGCTTCCACCGCGTCACGCACATCATGCGGGTCAAAGGCGTCGGCAAGAAGACCTACGCCAAGCTGCGGCCGTTCCTCGCCGTCGACGGCGAGACGACCTTGCACGCCGTCTCCCCTGCGTCATGATCTGAAGGCCGTGGCGCGACGATGGCGGTGTGGTGCCGCTTCGTGCGCGTCACGGTCTAACCCTGTTGGTCGGGGCTCAGGTCGGGGGCTCGGTCAGCCACGCCACTTTGCTCTCGATCTGGAGCTCTTTGGCCATACCGAGCGCGAGCTCGCGCGCCTTGGGTGTCTGCTCGGGACACTTCTTCTCGAAGGCCTCGAAGACGTTCTCGGACACGTCCGAGAGCTTGTTGAAGCCGTCGTCGAAGCCGTCTTTGCCGATGGCATCGCCGACCTTCTCGCCCACCTCGAGCCGCTTCTGCCTGTACTCGTCCTTCTGAACGAGGTCCTCGAAGATTGCGATTCGTTCCTCGCACGGCGAGCTCACCGTATCGAGGCCGATCGCGGTCATCGGCGCGGTGAACTGCGCCGCAGCGTCGAACCCGAGGTCCTCCGGGCTCTTGCAGCCCACCACCTGTGCCAAAGCGAGCAGCCCGAAGGCCCAACCCATGCGTCGCGCGAAGACGTTCACATACAGGCAGGACGTGTTCGTCCAGCTCAGGTTGCGCCCCACGACTGGCCATTCGGCCCACGGGCAAGGGAGAGGGGGCGCCTCTGGTACGCTCCGCGCGTGCAAAGCCTCCTGCGCGCAACCGCCCTCGCGACCCTCGGCGTCCTCGCGGCCTGTGGTCACAAGCCGCCCTACCGGGTGGGCGACCAGCCTGCATCCGAGGCGCTGCTCCAGCAGACCGAGCCGCAGCTGGGCGCCATCGCGGTCTCCGACGCTCAGATCACGCTCGACCGCGTCGTGCGAGCCGAGCTCCTCATGCTCGCGCAGACCGACTCCCGCTTCCGCGCCACCGTCAACAAGGCGGGCAACGAGCTGGTCACGCTCGCGTTCACCGAGGAGGGCTACGCCATGCGCTACAAGCTCGACTCGATTCCCCCCGGGTTCTACTCGGGCCCGGCCGACCCGTGCGCGGTGCAGGCTGTGCTCGGCGTGCCGCTGTCGTACGAAGGGCTCGTCGCGCTGGTGCTCGGTGGCGCTCCCTTGGTCGAGGGGGCGAGGGTGGTCGATCAAAAGTGGGACCGCAAGCAGGGCTACGAGGTGCTCACCCTCGAGGGCGGCGGCTTCGTGCAGGAGCTTTGGTTCGCGTGGGTCGGAGGCGCGTGGGTGTTCTCGGGTGGGCAGATGTGGCAAGGCACCGCCGACGCGCGCGGCCGCTGGCTGTGGACGCTCGAGCACGACAGACACGAGCGCGTCGAGGGCTTCCTGCTTCCCGGTCGCACCAAGGTTCGGGCGCCCGGCCCCAAGCGCACCCACCTCATCGTGCTGTCTTACAAGGAGCGCGACGCCAACCCGTCCTGGGCGGCCGCGGCCAACCCGACCACAGGCGGCGACGACGGAGGCGACGACGGCGGATGGGAGTCGGGCGACGACGGGGGCTGGGAGAACGCCGACGACGGCGGCTGGGAGAACGCCGAGGATGACGGCTGGGAAAACGAAGAGAGCGCCGAGGAGGCGCCCCCGCCCTCCGAGGAGAGCCCCGCGCCACCCTCGGGCGTGCTCGCGGCGGTCCTCCAGGCCACCTCGCCCGAGCCCGGCGTGCCCAAGGCGCCGATCCCCGTGCAGTTCCAGGTCACCTCCGAGGGCCTGACCAACCGCGGCGACCTGTGCCGCTGAGGTTTTTCTCCGCGGCCTAGATCGCCTGGCGCCGCCGCACGTTGGGGCGTCGGGTGAAGGCGAGCGAGATTCGGATCCCCGAGCCCTGCAACGAAGACTGGGAGGGCATGACGCCCGAGCAGCGGGGGCGGTTCTGCGCGGCTTGCCAGAAGACCGTGCACGACCTCTCGGCGATGACCGAGCGCGACGCGAAGGTCCTCCTGGCCACCGATGAGGACATTTGCGTGTCGTACCTGTCGGACGCGCGCGGCACGGTTCAGTTTCGGCGTCCTCAGCTCGTTCCCGCCAACCGCCTCTTGCGTCGGGCATCCGTCGCCTCGGCCGCCGGTCTGAGCCTCGCCCTCGCAGCCTGTGCACCCCACGGCGAAGGCCCAAAGATCGAGGACAGCGTCGAGTCCAGCCAGCCGACCTTCCTCGAGGTGCTCACCATTCCCGAAGTACAACCCTGCGAATCCGAGCCGCCACTGACGGAGCCCGACCCCGAAGAGTTCATGCGCACCAAGGGGGACTATGCGCCTGAGCCCGAGCCCGAGCCCAGGCGGAAGGTTCGTCGGATGGGTCGAAAGAAGCCCAAGCCCCGCCGCACAGCCGGCACGCCGCTACCATGGCCAAATGACCCGCTGAGCGGTCTGTAGCCCGAGCTCAGCGCCACTGGGGCACGCGGCGGTCGGTGCTGTAGACGACCTCGGCCGGACGCCACCCGCCGTTGCGCCGCATCTCGAACAGGCCGAAGCGCACGTCGAACGCCAGCTCGGCCATCAGCTGCGGCGCGAGGACGCTGGCCGTGAAGCCCCAGCGCCGAGTGCCCGCGCGAAGGTGCAGGCCGCCGCCGAGCTTCCACCGGATCGTCGACGGGTTGACGTCGGGCTCGGGTGGGTCTTGCCCAGGGTCCTTGATGCGCGCCCGCACCACGCCGAAGTCGAACCCGCCGCTGACCCAACGGTTGCTCAGGCTCAGACTCGTCAGCAGCCAGTGATCGCGCTGGGGGAACGAGGGGGTGGTCGGGTCGCCGTCCGCCTTGGGTGGTGGGTAGAACGTCTGCTTGTAGTGCGCGCCGAACTCGACCAGGCGCAGCCGCGCGAAGGCGATCGACGCCTCGGGGCTGACCTGCGGCACCGACTGCCCCGGCAGCCAGTGCGCCTGCGCGCCGATGCCGACGTGGTCGAAGAGCCCTAGCTTCACGCGCATCGCGTACAGGTGGGGCCAACCTCCAGCCGCGCTGACCTGCAGCACGCCGTGGTCGATGAACCGCGCGCTGATCGGCACCTGCCGAGTCAGGTAGCGGCGCAACGCGGACGTCTCGGGAGGCGGCGGCCGCTCGACCACCACCTCTGCCGGCGCCAACAGCACCATGCTGCTGATGACCGCCGCGAGCACGTGTGCATTGAATCGCTCCGGAGGTACCGGCGCAATGTTTTTCAATCACCGGCGCCGAAAAATCGTGAGCAAAATCCACGAGCTGGGTCGCTTCGGGTCGTCCGATCGAGGGGTCGCGTGTCCTAGAGTGCGTTCATGCCAGCGAAGCCGCTCAACAAAGAGATCTACATCGTCGCCGCCAAGCGCACGCCGTTCGGCACCTTCGGTGGCAAGCTCAAGGACATCAGCGCCATCGATCTCGGCGTCGTCGCGGCCAAGGCTGCGCTCGAAGACGGCAAGGTCGACCCGAGCGCCGTCGACCACGTGGTCGTCGGCAACGTCGCGCAGACCTCCGCCGACGCCATCTACATGGCGCGCCACATCGGCCTCAAGGCGGGCATCCCCATCGAGACCCCCGCGCTCACCGTCAACCGCTTGTGCGGATCCGGCTTCCAGTCGGTCGTCAACGGCGCCCAGCAGATCCTGCTCGGCGACGCCGACATCGTGGTCGCCGGCGGCACCGAGAACATGAGCCAGGCGCCCTTCTCCGCGCGCGGCATCCGCTTCGGCATCCGCCTGGGCAAGGCGCCCGAGCTCGAGGACACCCTTTGGAGCTCGCTGTCCGATCCATACGCCGGATGTGCGATGGGCCAGACCGCCGAGAACCTCGCCAAGAAGTACGACATCACCCGCGAGCAGGCCGACGAGTACGGCCTGCGCAGCCAGCAAGCCTGGGCCAACGCGCAAGAGAACGGTTACTTCAAGGCCGAGCTCGCGCCCGTCGAGCTGAAGTCGCGCAAGGGCACGACCATGTTCGAGGTCGACGAGCACCCCCGCCCCGACGCCAACCTCGAGAGCATGGCCAAGCTGCGCCCCAACTTTGGTGGCGTGGTCACGGCGGCCAACGCCTCGGGCATCGGCGACGGCGCAGGCGCGCTCATCCTCGCCAGCGCCGACGCGGTCAAGAAGCACAACCTCACCCCGCTCGCCCGCCTCGTCCAGTGGGGCATCACCGGGGTCGAGCCCACCATCATGGGCATCGGCCCCGTCTCGGCGATCAAGGCCGGCCTCGACCGCTCGGGCCTCACCCTGGCCGACATGGACCTCATCGAGATCAACGAAGCCTTCGCGCCCCAGTATCTCGCCTGCGAGAAGGAGCTCGAGCTCGACCGCAGCAAGGTCAACGTCAACGGCGGCGCCATCTCCATGGCCCACCCGCTCGCAGCCTCGGGCGCCCGCATCACCACGCACCTCGTCCACGAGCTGCGGCGCCGCGACGGCAAGTACGCCGTCGGCTCGGCCTGCATCGGCGGCGGCCAGGGCATCGCGCTGGTGCTCGAGAAGGCGTAGCGCTGCAACGAGGCGCAAGAGAGGCGGCCTGGGACTCCCGGCCGCCTCTTTTCGTTGTGGGGCTCGCGTCCACCGTCTCTTGGGATACCTGTCCCTGCGCCTCCCCGGCTTCGGCACATCGCGATGGCGCTCGTCAGGTACCTATGGTTCGTGCTGGACGAGCAGACCATGGAGAGATTTCGTGTCATGCTTGCAGATGAAGCTCCGATGACAGAGGGATTGACGATGACGTGCGGAGAGAAGCTCCTCGAGCAGGGGCGCATGCGAGGCCGCGCCGAGGGCAAACTCGAGGGCAAACTCGAGACGGCGATCAGTTCGGTGTTGCGCGTACTCGAGGCGCGCGGCCTGCCCGTCAGCGAAGCGCAGCGGTCCCGGGTCGAGGACTGCCGCAATGTAGACACGCTCGAGCGCTGGCTACGTGCGGCCGTGACGGCCGAGTCCACTGAAGCGGCGCTGCGCTAACTCCTCATTTGCTCTCGAGTCGAGGCGGCCGGCAGCGATGCTCGCCCGCCTTCGTTTGGCCGATCAGGCCGCAGCCAGGCGCTGGGCAAAGGCGGACGCGCTCTCGCGTGTGCCCGCTCGGGTCAACGGGCTGAGCTCGGGCGCGAGGGCATCATGGGCCTGAGCTGCCCGCGTGGGGAGACCCGTGAGAGCGTCACGCTGAGCCTGCCGCACCAACGCGGTCTCGGATGCGGGCAGGCGCTCCATGAACCACGCCGCAGGGCCCTCATGCGCGCCCGTCCGTGATCTTCGGCCACGGGTGCGCCTCTTCGACCTCGTAGGCGACCTCCAACAGCGTGCGCTCGTCGCCGTGGTTGGCGAAGAGCTGCACGCCGACCGGAACGCCCTCGTCGGTCAGCGACCACGGCAGCGAGATCGCCGGCCCGCCGGCGGCGTTGGCCAGCGGTGTGAAAGCGGCAAACCCGAGCAGGCGCTCGAGAAGCGCTTCGTACGGCTGCGCGGGGCTGAGGTGGCCGATGGCGGGCGGAGTCTTTGCCAGCACGGGGCTGAGCAAGAGGTCGTAGTCGTCGAAGACCCTGGCGTAGATCTCGTAGGACTTCTGCAGACGCCGCAGGGCGAACGGGATCCGGTAGAAGCGGCGCGCGAAGTCCTTGCTCAGCCCGCGGGTCAGCCCGTCGAGCTTCGAGCGGTCGAAGCTGCTCACGTCGAACATGCGGCCACCGCCGATGAAGACCGCGCATGCCAGCGCCTGCCAGTACAGCAGGAAGTCGTGGGCGAACTGCATGTTGACCGGCAGCGGCGCGGGAACCAGCTCGTGGCCCATCGACCGCAGCAGCTCGATCGACTCCTCGACCGCGCGTCGGGTCGGCGAGTCGGTGGGCGTGCCCGTGATCGAGTCGATCGCGTAGCCGATGC
The DNA here is from genome assembly GCA_024742475.1 of bacterium. GTDB lineage: Bacteria > Myxococcota_A > Polyangia > Nannocystales > Nannocystaceae > CAJXVA01. Next base: position 49,731 of record JANSYI010000014.1, read on the forward strand.
GAAGGCGGCGTCGGCCCGGACCCTGCACGAGGCCGATCGGCGGGAGGCGTCGGTTGCGATAGGTGGCCTCGGCCTCGGCCTGAAAGTACGCGGTGTCTCGAACGCTCCGCGTGACCACGCCCTGCGAGATCAGGTTCAGCGGCATGGACTTGGCCATGTTCGAGACGACGTGGCGGCCCCGCGTCGGCTTGAGCCCGACCAGCCCACAACACGCCGCCGGGATCCGGATCGAGCCTCCACCGTCGTTGGCGTGCGCGAGCGGAACGACGCCCGCCGCCACCATCGCCGCCGAGCCGCTCGACGACGCGCCGGCCGTATGCGCCGTGTTCCACGGGTTGCGCGTGGGCTCGCCCTCGACGGGCTCGTTGGAGGCGTTGAACCCAAACTCCGAGAGCGCGCTCTTTCCCAGACACACGAAGCCTTGGTCGAGGTACTGCCGCACGTACGGATCGCTCTGTCGTGACGCGCGGGGCTGCAGCGCCCGTGACCCGTGGCGCGTGGGAACCCCCGCGAGGTCTGCGTTGTCCTTGATGAAGGTCGGTATCCCCGCAAAGAACCCGCGCCCCGGTTTCGCCGCCTCCTCCAGACCCTGCTCGAAGCGCGCGGTCTGAATCGCGTGCAGATGCGGGTCCACCGACTTCGCGCGGGCGATCGACGCCTCGACGACCTCGGCTGCCGTCAGCTCCTTCTTTGCGATGAGTTCGGCGAGCGCGACACCGTCGTGGTCGCCGAGAACGTCATCGCCAAACGCATGGATTACCGAACCGTCACGCACGTGCGCGCCGAGGATATCATCGGGCGCGCAGCCGAACGGGGATCACGACCCGGATCTGCGCCCCGACGAAAATGGGAAGCGGTAGGTCCCGGGCGTAGATGCGCACCTCGTTCTCGAGGTTGCGGGTGTCGAAGCACTCCTTGCTCGGTCCGGCATCGAACTGCTCCACACACACCTCCCCGGCGAACCCGACGGTCACGTCGAACCTGGGCCCAAGGGAGAGGAAGCTCCCAATGAAGACGTCGAAGCCTCCACCGAGCCGGACGCTCCCGCGAGCCACCGTCTCGGCGAACCGACGTCCACCACGGTTGACGAAGCGCGAGCGGGTGCGCGTGTAGCCCAGACGCGCGGTCACGTACGGATCGAAGCGACCTACCAGTCGGAAGAAGAGCGACATGCCTGCCCCGACGCCGAAGAACGACGTGCGAGCGCTGGCAAGCGATCCGTGCGGGATCTGAAGCTGATCCTCCAACGTCGAACGGTCGTCACTGCCACCGCCTCCGTCGACGCTGACGTGAGGCATGAACCTCCGCACTCGCAGACCTAGCTCGAGCTGCCCACCGAGTCCCCCTCGGTACGGGTCACACCAGTCGTGGCCACACAACGTAGCCCCGACGCCCACCGCAATCGTGACACCTTCTCGCACGATATCGATGGGAGCAGGTCGGGGTTGTGGAGGCCGGTCCTCCACCTCGACGGGCTCGACCGGGGCTGGCGGTTCGTCATCAGCCAGGGGCCCCAACAGCTCGGCGAACTCCGCCTTCTCGGCCGCACGGTCCGAGCTCGACACGGCAGGCTCCTCGGGCGCGGGCGTGGCTGGCTCCTCGAGAGCTGGGGCTTCTTCGGCTGGCGGATCCGGATCCTCAGGCTCCGTCATCGCCTTGGGCCGCTGCACGGGCACGGATGGTTGCTGCTTGGGTCGCTGCACCTCCGGAGGTGCGATCCCGAGCATGCAGCTGAGCAGGATTCCGAATCCTTCGGGCACCGCAGATCAATACCAGAGTCCAACGGTGCTGCGTCGAGGGAAGCCAAAGGCGATCCGGGTCTGAGAGCAGACCTCAGCGTCCGCCGTTCCAAAGGGCGCGCCACAGCTCGCCGATCGGCGCAGGCTCGCCCAGCGCGATGCGCAGCTGCTTCGTGTCGTTCCCGCTCCCCTTTGCGCCGGGCGCTCGACCGAGCTTGGCCGCCGCGCGGCGAATCCGTGCCGCGACCTGCTCGGGTGCGCTCAGGTCGACGGTGTCGACGGCGAGCGTCCGCGCTTCGACCGGGAGCGAGCGTGTCTTGGCGGAGTAGACCTCGACGCGTTCGATGGGCATGCCTCGCCTGTGCAGTCGCTCGAGCAGCAGGACCAGACCCGCTGCGTAGTCGGTGTTGCGGTCACCCGCGCCGCTGCGACTGTGAAAGACCACGTGCGGCATCCCGTCGTGCTCCTCGACGTCGAATCGTGCGTTGACCTCGTTGCCGTCGTCGTCGCGCATCGGCGGCAGCTTCATCGCGGACTTGTTCTGCTCGGCGAGGTAGCGCTCGAGGTGCAGCTCGAGGAGCTCTCGCATCAGGCGGCGCAGCGCGGGCAGCGACGGCGCGGCCGCGAGCCCCGGACTGGCGAACGCGTCTGCTCCGTCGCGAAAGATCGTTCCTCCCGTCATCTTGGCCAGCCGGGGGAACGCGTCCTTGTGTAGCAGCCGCCGCACTTGATCGGCGTCGGTCCCGTCGGTGCTCAGATCTCGCATCAACGCCGGGCTTCGACGGGCCCGCGCCGAGATCTTCGTGGCGATCTCCGCCTTGGACACGGCCCCGGGAAAGGCGTCGCCCCGCAGCAGCGCGCCGAGGATGAGCATCTCGTAGCTCTTCGTACGAGGCAGCGCCTCGAGGTCGGAGATGAACTGCGGCAGCGCGGCGAGCACCGCGGCTTCGTCGTCGCTCAGATCGCCCTCGGCCTCGACGAACGCCAACCATCCGCCGCCCCTCTTCCGCAGCTCTTTCAGATAGCCCGCTTCGTCCGCGACGAAGGCCGACGGCCGGACCCCGTACTGCTCGCGGTACGCTCGATACCAGCGGACCGCCTTGCTCCGGTGTCGCTTCGCCGCCTGCCGCAGCGCACCGAGGATGTCCTGCGCATGCAGGTCGAAGCTCACCTCTACGCCCGTGGGGAGCTTGGACGCGTACAGGGCGGGATCGAGTGTGGTCTCGGGGTCGCCCAACCTCACGCCGAGGGTCTGCAGCAGAACTTCGGGCCGCCGAAGAAAGGCGTGGTGGTTGCCGATGAAGTCGAGCACGGTCAGCGTCTTGCCCGGCACGTAGCGCAGGCCGCGTCCGAGCTGCTGCAGCCACACGATGCTGCTCTGGGTCGGACGCAGCATGAGGACCGTGTCCACCAGGGGCACATCGACGCCTTCGTTGAACATGTCGACGCAGAAGACGACCTCCAGCTCGCCGCACGCGAGCGCATCCAGCGACGCCGTGCGAGGATCGGCGGATGGCCCGGCATGCACGGACGCACACGCCACACCCCGCGCTTCGAAGAACGACCGCATGAAGTCCGCGTGTCGCTGGGTGACGCAGAACCCCAGCGCCCGAACACTCCCCGAGGTCCTCGCGCGAAGCTCCTGCAAGCAGTGCTCCGCGCGGGCCTGCGTCGCCACGAGGTCGGTGAGCTTCTCGTCGGTGTAGCTGCGCCACGGCAGCGGCGCGTACTCGACCCGATCCCCGATACCGAAGTAGTGGAACGGCGAGAGCTGCTGCGACTCGATGCCCCGCGGAATCCCGGCTCGAAAGACCTCGTTGCCTTCGCACAGCGCCAGCAGGTTCACGCCGTCGAGGCGCTCGGGCGTCGCGGTGAGGCCGAGCATGAACCGTGGCGCGAAGTGGTCGAGGACGCGCCGGTACGTGTCGGCTGCAGCGTGGTGGAACTCGTCGACGACGATGTAGTCGAAGGCGTCGGGCGCGAACTGCTCGAGGTTGTCTCCCGCACTCAAGGTTTGAATGGACGCGAAGAGGAGGTTGGCGTCCGGCTGCTTGGCATTGCCGTTGAAGAGCCCGACCGTGTCTTCTGGCCGCACCTTCTGAAAGGTCTCCAGCGCCTGTCCCAAGATCTCCTCGCGGTGGGCGATGAACAGCACCCTATCGAACCCGCGTGAGTCGAACGCGCTGACGTAGGTCTTGCCCAGTCCCGTCGCGAGGACCACCATGCCGGCGCCGTTGCCCTGAGCGCGGGTGAGCTCGAGCTGCGCGAGCACCTCGCGCTGGATCCCCGGCCGGGGTTGTGGGCGCTCTGGCGGGGCGTCTTCGACCGCCACCGGGAGCAGATCGCCACCGCGCCTGGGGACCCGCCTCGTCGCCTCGTAGGCTTGAATCCACGCCGCATCGATCGGCTCGGCCCCCGACCAGAGCGCCTCGAAGCCCGCGCGCACGTTGTCGACGTCGGGACGCGCAACCAAACGATAGTTCCACTCGACCCCGGACCGAAGCGCGCTGTGGCTCATGTTGGAGCTGCCCACCCAGGCCCTCTCCTCTCGCCCTCGAACGATCCACGCCTTGGGGTGAAAGCTGTCGCGGGGTGAGGCCAAGGGGTGGGCCCGAAGCGCGAGCGCCTGTGGGTCACGGTTGGCAATCAGCGGCAGTGCGCGAAGGTGCCGAAGTGCGGCGGGCTCGGTGACGTCCTGGTAGCGGCCCGTCACGATGCGGACCCGTCCGCCTCGCCGGAGGATGTCGACGAGCCGCTTCTCGAGCAGCGCCACCCCGCGGTCGAAGACGAAGGCGATGGCCAGGTCGACCTCGTCCGCGCCGTCGAGCGCCGGCTCGAGCTCATCGAGAAGCGGATCGCTCGAGCCTCCGGTCACCAGGCGCGGAGCGTGTGCACCGTACTTCTGCCGGTCCGGAATCACCCCGCGCACGCCGCCGCGCGGATCGTCCATGTCTCCGGCCCGCCGCGGAATCACGTGCACGTGCAGATGCATCACCGTCTGCCCGGCGGCGGACCCAACGTTGAACCCGACGTTGTAGCCGTCGGGCGCCATCGATGCGTCCAGCTCGGCCTTGATCACGTCCACTGCCCGCCAGAGCTCCGCTTGCTCGGCGGGCGTTGCCTCGAAGTACGTCCCCACGTGCCGGCGCGGGATCACCAGCGTGTGCCCCTCGGTCACCGGGTAGCGATCGCGGATCGCAAAGACCAGCTCGGAGGACCAAACCTCCTCGGGCTTCGAGACGCTGCAGAACGGGCAATCCTTCGCCACAGGGCGGCAGAGTAGCGAAGCTCGAAGCGGAACTCGAGCAGGTCCGCCGAGTCCGCACGCACCGTCACGGGATCCCCGGACACAGGCCGCCTGGTGGGCAGTGCTGGAGGGCCAGAAGGTCCATGGTGACCGCGACGCCGATGTGAATCAGCACGCCCCCCGCGATACTGCGCGTCCGCATGGCCAGCGTACCCAACACCAACCCCGCAACGATGGCGCCAAGAGTTTCGACCATGGGCTTGGGGAAGTGGATCATGCAGTAGGGCACGAGCATGACGAAGATCGCGGCGGAGCCGAACCGAGGCGCCAGGCCCCGCAGCAGGAAGCCCCGGAAGAAGAACTCGAGCGCGACGAACTGCACCGCGTACATCAGCTCCCACGCCAGCAGGTCGAAGGTCGATCGGTGGGCCAGCTTGTAGAAGGGGTAGGCCAACGAGAACCCGCGGGACTTCGACGCGACGACCACCAGCGGCAGCACGAGCACGAACAGAAGCGTGTAGATCCACAGGTGGCGGCCCACGCCGCGCGGAGAAACGTAGTAGTCGCGCACCCGCTGCCCAGGCAGCGCAGCGATCGCGATGACTGGGATCACCACGTATCCGAGCACCCGCCACCCTGTCCACCACGCAAACCCCCACAGCATTCGATAGGGCCCATCGACCTCCGCGAACAAACGGCCGAAGTTCGCGCGATCTCCGGCGTGCTGAATCAAAGTGAGAGACACGGCTGCTACGACCAGGATCACCAGCGGCTGACAATCGAGACGATCACCAGGCACGGTCTCGCTTTCCGTTCGGGTCTCGGCATCGATCTTGGCCCATTGGTTCACTGTGCCGAGTTTGATGAGAAGGCGAATTCTTCGCAGCAGTTCCATGGCCCCGATTCACACGATAGGGGGACATTGGCTAAAGCGCCAACATCTTCAGCGCGTCTCTCGCCAAAGCACAACCGTCACCCCCCCATGTCACACCGCCCATGGGGTCGTCCCGCGACAACAGCCCCGAGCGTTGCGTGCAAACGCGCCTGCGAGACGCGCAACCCGTTGAAAAGACGAGCCAAGCACCGGACAACCCGCGCTGGCCCTCGCCGTGCACCAACACTCGACCATGCAAGGAAAACGAAGTACGCGTCGGGGTCTCCTCGCGCGCGGAGTGGCCTTCGCGGGCGTGCTGTCCGCAACGGCATGCGGCGGGGGCAGTGGAAGCGGTGGTGGAATGACCCCAGGCACCATTCCAGAGTGGGTCAACGCAAACACATCAGCCTGCTTCTCGGAAAGCTACACAGCCACGACGATGACGCGGACGCTGACCTGCCCGAGCGGGGCGACGCCGTCCGCGCCAGGTGGAGGGTACGAGAACTGCTCGTTCTACGTTCGAGCCGACCCGACCATCTCGAACTACGCGTTCAACGTGAGTCCGAGCTTGGTGACAGTCGCGGCCGGTGACAGCGCGGACGTGAACTTCAGCCTCGCGGTTTACGGACCTGCGCCACCACCTATCCGAGAGGACTTCGATCTCATTGCGTTCCAGCGGAACACCCGGTCTGGCCGCGCGGAGCGGGTCAATCTCAACGCAAAGCTCTACGTGGTCAGAGACCAGAACCGACACCTGTGTGGCTAAGCCCGAGAAAGCCGATACAATGATGAAAGACAAACTCAAAGTTCTAGGGCTCGCCACCGTGCCCCTCACGCTCGCCCTCGCCACCGTTGCAAGCGCAGCCCCCGAAGGCGACTTGAGCGGAGACAGCGACTGGGAGGTCGAAGTCCTCGACGAGGAGCAGATTCTCAACGCCGAACACGAAGGCCAGTACTACGAGTTCGAATCCGATGACAAATGGATGCTCGAACCGTTCGGGTCCGAGTTCGATCTCACGCTCGCCGACGCCATGGACGGCGAGTCACCCATCGAGGTGGTGGACCAGGGCCTCGAGCCGCACTCGTATCGCGCGCGCTTCGACCTCGAGCTCGCGACGCTCGCACACGACGTCGTCATCGAGGACATCACCGGGCAAGAGCACGAAGGGGAGGACAACGACCGAAGCCAGAGGGCACTCGAAGCATGGAGGAACGCGCTTCGACTCCTCGCAGCGATTGCGACCGCGGCCGGTGAGAACGCCGAGAACTTCGCGATGACCGGCATCTACGAGGGCTACTTGGTCTCCGACAACGGGACGCGAGCCGAGGCGGTCGTCAACCTCTCCCACGTGAACGACGACATCGCCGGCACGCTCGTCGTGCTCGACGAGCACATGACGATCGACGCAGGGTGCACGGTCGCAGAGGTCCCCGTCTGGGTCACGAACTTCAGCGCCGACCGCGTCGCTCCCACGGGTTCGTCCTTGGTCGCCGCGTCGGCCAACATCGTACGAAAGGTCAGGATCGGGCATCTCTTCGGGTCGATCGAGCGTGACGCCAACATCGACGTCAGTCTCGACCTCGCCCAAGATTTCGACACGCTCCATGCCGAGATCGAACTGCAGGGCGACTTCCCCTGCAGCAGCGCGCAAGTCGAGGGCACGTTCGTTCGCCGCGCAGGCGCCGGTCCGTTTGGCTCCCCCAACCCGCCAGCCAACCCCGCGGCACCCGAGCCCGAAGAGGAAGATGCGGAGGAGACCTGCAACCAGGGCGAGACGTGTTGCGACTACATCCCTGGTCACGGCTGCCTGCAGTGCGTGCCAGGGGGAGCGAGCTGCCTCTAGCAGCCTGTGGTGAAACCCGGCGCGGCGGATCGCGAAGAAGACGAGTGAGACGTCGTGTCGGGTTTCACCACGGGCTGCTCTAGGGCGTGAGCAACACCTTGCCCACGTTCTTTCGATCCTGAATGTAGTGGTGCGCCGCGGCGGCGTCGGCGAAGGAGAACGTCTCGTCGACTCGCGGCGCCACCACGCCCTCTTCGTAGAGGCGCACGATGTCGGCCATCCAGACCGCGATGCGCTCGGCCTGGTCCCACATGCGACCCATGTTGACGCCAAAGGCCGCCTTGTTCTGGTTCATCAGGGTCACAGGGTTGAACTGAAACCACGGCATCTCGCGAAGCATGCGGAACATCGACAGCATCGACTTGCGCTTGCCCGTGACCGTAGTCGACATCCCGAACATGCCCAAGCGCCCGGTCGGCGCCAGGATGCGAAAGCCCTTCTTGAACGAGTCGCCACCGACGGCATCACAGATGAGCTCTACGCCCGCGCCTCCGGTGATCTCCATCGTGCGCGCCTCGAAGTCCTCGCTGCGGTAGTCGATGCAGTGGTCGACGCCGATCGAGCGCAGGTACTCGTGTTTGCCCGGCGAGGCGGTGCCGATGACGGTCGCGCCGATGTGCTTGGCGATCTGCACGCCCGCGATCCCCACGCCACCGCCCGCGCTGTGGATCAGCACCGTCTCGGACGCCTTGAGACCGCCCATCGCGACGATGAGCTGCCACGCCGTCAGATAGGTGACCGGAATTGCGGCGCCCGTCTTCGCGTCCATGCCCTCGGGGCGCTCGAACACTTGGATCTCCGGGACGCAGATCGAGCTCGAGTAGCCACCGAACCGACACAGCGCCAACACAGGCTTGCCGACCCACGACTCGTCGACACCCGGCCCGACCGCATCGACCGTGCCGGCCACCTCGTAGCCAACCACGATCGGGATACCGGGCAGATCTGGGTAGGTGCCCATGCGGGCCATGATGTCGGCGAAGTTGATGCCCGCAGCTTCGACCGCGATGCGAAGCTCCCCCTCGCCGGGCCGAGGGTCTTCGGCCTCGCGAACTTCGAGGACCTCCGGGGCGCCCGCCTTGCTGATCCAGACCTGCTGCATGACGCGTGAAGGATAGCGCCCCGCGTCGGGTATCATCGGAGAATGCAGACGGCGCGGATCCCATTGGCCATCCTGATCGCGCTCGAGCTGGCTGCCTCCGCGGGCTGCACGTCGGTGGGTCCCTGCCTTTCGCCCGTCGTGCCCCCACCCGCCGACGACGAAGGGGACGATGGTCGCGTGGGCCCGTGCCTGGACGTCGCCGAGGACCCGATCGTGGGCCCCTGCTTGACGCCTCTGCCGCCCGACCCTCCCGTGGGTCCCTGCCTGGAGGTCTCGCCTCCCGAGCCACCGCCCAAGGACCCCGAGGTCGGGCCTTGCCTCAGAGTCGCGCCCCCGGAACCCAAGCCCAAGCCCAAGCCCAAGCCCGAGCCCAAGAACAAGCCCAAGCCGCCCTTGGAGCCGGGGCTCGGCCCGTGCCTGATGGTGCTCGAACCCGAAGCGGCCATGGGAAGGCCAAAACCAACGCCAGCCATCGACGCGGAGCGCCACGGTGCGGGCACCCGCGCGCGTGCAGACATGGTCGAGAAGCTCGCAGACAGCCTGCCGCCCGACGTCCTCGCAAAGCTGCGTGACCGCGAGAAATGACCCAAGTCGAGACGGGGAGCAACGCGTCCACGACCGATGCCCCCTCGCCTGCCTCGGAGGGCACGGTGTCGACCTCGGGCGCCGATGCGACGACGGCTGGTGTCCCCATTGTCATCGGAATGGAGCCGGGCTGACGCCCGAGCACGCCGGCGGCCCGTTCCTGAAGCGCCATCGTCTGTCGCATTCGAGAACCCGACAGACCGTGTCGCATCTCAAATACGACATATTGTCGCGTCAGGCGCGCTTTCGCGCATAGCGCGACATCCTCGATTCCCAATCAGGACTGCTATAAGGCGGTGCACGGATGGCTAAGCGATCAGAGGGGTTTGGGCCGTGGCCACAGCCGGCACCACGCTTCTTCGAAGGTGCGGCCCCGGCCGTCCTGAACGTCCCCGACGACGTCCAGAAGGACTGGGACAAGACGGTCGGGCGGCGCTACTTCAAGCAGGTCGTCTTCGAGACCATCCCGGCGTGGTTGTGGTCCCGCCGCAACCCGGGTCTCGTGCCTGTCAGCGACGCCCGCTTCTGCGAGATCCTCTGCGACGGAATTTTCTCGAAGTTCCTCACGCCGAAGTCGCTCTTCGACCCGCCCGATCTTGCGCTGTTTGGCGACTACCTCAGCGGCTGTGAGGGTCCCGGCCTCGGCGATGGCGCCGAGTGGTTCAAGAGTGACTTCACACCCATGCGGCTGGTCTCGAATGCCTCGGACAGCGCGACCGCGCCCAGCGTGGTGCTCTTCAAGCGAGGGCGCGACCTCTCCTTCGAGGTGGTCGCGATCGCAGTGAACGACCAGGTGTTCGACCCGCGCCACCGCGGCGCGTGGACTCGGGCAAAGTACTTTGCGCTGCAGGGCGCGGGGGTGCTCACGACGCTGCTGATGCACCCGAAGCTGCACTTCCCCAGCAACAGTGTCGATGCGATCACCCGGTCGCGTCTCCCCGCCGACGGGACGCTCTCCAAGCTCCTTCGCCCGCACTTTCGCCTGGCGCTCGCCGTGAACTACGCGGTGCTCTACGGCAGCCAGACGGTGCTCAAGCCGGGCCGGCTCTACGCCCCCTACCCCGGCACCCACGAACAACACGACGAAATCGTTGCCGCACTTTGGCAGGGTTTCGAGCACCCCGACGGCACACCCAACCGCGCCTTCCCGACCTACACGCTGCAGCTCGACGCCCCGGTCATCCATTCTCCCTACGGCGACTTCCTGGGTCACTACCATCGCACGCTGCTGGGCTTCGTCCGAAAGGTTGCCCAGGAGGTCGTCGCGACGCCTTCGGCTTCCGTGTCTCGTTGGGCCGACTACTGCGCCCGTTGGCTCCCCGGTTTTCCCGATGGGAGCCGGGTCTACGACGCCGACCTGCTCGCGCGTGCCCTGACCAGCATCTTGCTCGACGTCTCCGTCTCACACTCGGCGGATCACTTCATCTACGGGACGGTCAACGAGCGCGAGGTCCCCTTCCGGCTCCACACCGATCTTCCATCGCTCGCGCGCCAGAAGGAACCCGACCTCGAGACGCTGGTGACCTCGACCGACAACTTCAACTACCGGATGTGCATGTTGATGTTCTTTCGTCCCCACGTCATCGAGAGGCTGATGGACATCGACTACGGGTTCGATACGCCTACGTTGCGCGCCGCCAACGCCGCCCTGCGCGCAGACCTCGTCGCGCTTCAGGCCACCCTCGAACGCCAGGGAATTCCCGCCTACGTCCCGCTCGAATGCATCGCATCGAGCGTCCAGTTCTGAGAGCATGGCGTCGTGACCCCGACCCGACCCAGCGGCAAAGCCAAGGGGTTGCTCTTCAACCACCTGGAGAGGTGGGCGCTCGACGTGCACGGCCAGGAAGCCTGGGATGCCACGCTCGCCAACATCGGAGGGCGCGAACAAGAGATGTTCGGGCGGCTCATTCTCGCCTCGAGCTGGCAACCCATCGCCGCTTGGAACACGGTGGTGCGAGGCTTCTTCGGCCAGCACTACGCCGACCCCAACGAAGGCATGAGCCTCTTCTGCGCCCACCTCGGCGAGTGCGAGCTCACCACGTTGGTGCGGATCGTCCTGAAGATCGGATCGCCGGAGTTCATGCTCAAGCGCACCGGCTTCCTGTGGAAGCGCTACTTCAGCACCGGCACCTTCGGTGCGCAGGAGCAGTCACCGGGCCACTGGCGACTGTGGCTCACCGACGACGCCGACGAGGATCGCACCGCGGGCGCGCTGACATGCGCAAACGGCCCGGGCCCGTGGCTGCAGCGCGGGCTCGAACTGTCGGGGACAGGCGGGACGGTTCGTCACGTGGCCTGCCGCTTCGACGGCCACGAGCGCTGTGAGTACGAGGCCCGCTGGTCCGGATAGGCTGGTTCGGCGATCGATATCGCTGAACCCAAGCGCACTTTCGTACGTTCACCATCACATGACGATTCGCTTGGCACCCGCCGTCTTCACGGCTCTCCTGCTTGCTTGCTCCACTTCGTCTCGCCCCGTCGACTCGGCGGTTGCCGGTGGCTCGTCGGCCGCCGCCAATGATGATGACGACATGGGCACCTCGGTCTCGAACTCCGCCTCATCGGGCGATGCAGACGCCTCCGGACCCGTCGCGCTCCCACTGAACGAGACGTGCACAGGCGCGACCGATCCCCTGACGGTTCAGGGCCTCGAGCAAGACGGCAACACGCTGCTGGTCACGGTGACGCACGCCGGAGGTTGCAGCGAACACACCTACGAGGCCTGCTGGAACGGCAGCCTGATGAAGTCGATGCCGCCGCAGGCCGTGATCGATCTGCGGCACGACGCCCACGGCGACGCGTGTGAAGCCATGCTGACCGAGGTGCTCGCCATCGATGTCACCTCGATGCTCGGCGGAGGCACCGTGGTGGCGCGCGTCGGCGACGAGCGGCTTCGACTCGACGCCCCGTAGCCGAGGGCGGGGGGCTCACCCCTCGGGCACAGGCAGCGAGCAGAGGTCGAACTCGAACTCTGCGTCGCCGCTGACGACCTTGCGCTCGGTGTAGGCCCAGCCGATCCGGTCGAGGAACGCGAAGCCATCTTGAAAGATGAAGTGCATCGTGCCCGAGGGTCCTGTGACGACGTACTCGGTGTACGTGTCGACGGTGAAGTTGCACATGAAGTCGTCGGCGCAGCAGGCCCCCGACGGGCTCGAGCGTCGCCCGAACGTGTCGACCGCGTAGGGCGAGCCAACGTACGCGTTGGCGACGATGGGGATGAAGTCGTCGACGAACGCACGGCACACATCGCCGCCGGGACCTGGGATGCATTCGGTCTCGCACACCGGCTCGACGCCACAGGATCCGCTGACCGCCGCCTGCATGAAGTCGTCGTCCGAGACGATCATGTAGAAGACGTCCGGCGCCGCCATCTCGCGCGCCACGGTGAAGAAGCCCTCGTAGCCCATCTGCTCGGTCGCAAAGATCACCTCGACCGCGGGGTCGGTGATCTCGAACAGCTGCCCGAGCACGATCGTCAGGGTCAACAAGCCCGCATCGCGCTCGTAGATCACCGGGTCGATGGCGCACTCGTCCATGTCGTTCGCCATGAAGGCATCTTCGGGGCACTCCTTCTCCACGGGCGGAGCGTCGGGCTGGGTCGCGACATCGAAGATCGGCGCGTCGCCCGAGACGCCAGCGCCCGACGAGCTGGTCCCCAGGGCGCCACCGGTCGTCGAGGACGTTTGCGGCGCGGCGGACGTCGTGTCCGCACCGCCGGTGGTTTGGCCAGGGCCACTCGTCGCGCCCGGGGTATCACTCCCGAACGTGTTCACGCCGGTCGTATCTTCGCCACCGGTCGAGCACGCACCAGCGAAGAGCGCAGCCCCCCAGATCAACCTCCATCGGCTCACCACGAAGAGAGCCTACATCACTCGCCCATCCCTGGTGTCTGTCCGCCCGGCATCCACGTCTCGTGAACGTGCAGCCACCGGACTCCGTTGGGCGTCGGATCGTGCTGCTGCATGAGCACCGTGCTGAGGGGGCGTCGCTCGTGGGACGTGCAGGTCGAGCGGGATGCGCCCCATCAGTCGGTGGCCTACGCCGAGGGTCGAGTGTTCGTCGCGCTGTGGACCACGCTCGTGGTGTTCGATGCAAGCACGGGCCGCATCGGGATGTGAGGGACGTGAGCCGGCGCTGCCCTCGCCAGCGCAGCGACGCCGGCGTGCTGTAGTACGCTGCAAACATGGCGGACAGCGGACAGGACACCCCCGACAGCAACCTCGGCGACCTGATCTTCGACTGGAACACCCGCAACCGTCGTGGGCCCCTGTCGCCCCTTCGGCGCCAAGCGCTCTCGTTCTTCGACGAGACGCTGCGCGACGGCATCCAGTCGCCTTCGGTGCGCGACCCCAGCATCGAGGAGAAGCAGGAGATCTTGCGCCTGACAGCGAGCCTGGGCATCGACGCGGTCGACCTCGGGCTCCCGGGTGCGGGTGCCCGTGCCGTCCGCGACGTCACGGCGCTCATCGAGTACGCCCAACAGGAGAAGCTCGGCATCGAGTACGCCTGCGCCGCGCGGACGCACGAGAAGGACATCAACGCGATCGCAGACATCGCGCAGAAGACGGGCGAGCAGATCACCGTCTACGCGTTCCTCGGTAGCAGCCCCATTCGGCTCTACGCCGAGAACTGGCACACCGACCTCCTCATGGAGCGCACCGTCATGGCCGCCGACCTGTGTCGCGAGCACGGCCTGCCGATGACGTTCGTCACCGAGGACACCACCCGCACACCGCCAGGCACCCTCGACAAGATCTTCCGGGCCGCCGTCGACCACGGCGTCACGCGCTTGTGCCTGTGCGACACCGTCGGCCACGCCACGCCCGAGGGCGTGATGGACCTGATCTCCTTCACCCGCATGCTGCTCGAATCGGTCGGTGCGCATCACGTGGGCATCGACTGGCACGGACACAACGACCGCGGCCTGGGCGTCATCAACAACCTCCGCGCAATCGAAGCCGGCGCCGACCGCATTCACGGGACCGCGCTGGGCATCGGAGAGCGGGTCGGCAACGCCGCGCTCGACCAGACCTTGATGAACCTCAAGCTCATGGGCGAGCTCGGAGAACGCGACCTGACCAACCTCGTGCCATGGTGCCGCACGGTCGCCCGCGCCGTGGGCGTCCCCGTTCCCGGTCAATATCCCCTCGTCGGCGACGACGCGTTCCGCACAGCCACGGGCGTGCACGCAGCCGCCGTGATCAAGGCGATCAACAAGGGCGACCAAGGCCTCGCCGATCAGATCTACTCGGGCGTCCCCGCGGGGTGGTTCGGCAAACGCCAATCGATCGAGGTCGGCTTCATGTCGGGCGAGAGCAACGTCGTCTACTGGCTCAAGTCCCGCGGCATCGAGCCCGAGGACGGCCTGGTCAAGCACATCTTCGGCATCGCCAAGAAGACCGATCACATCCTCGACGATGAAGAGATCAACAGCGCCATCGAGCAGTATCGAGCCAGCTAGACCCATGCTTCGCCGCGTCGTCATTGCGCTCGCACTCCTCGCCGCGTGCGACAGCATCCCGCTCACGCGGGACGCGAAGGTCCAGTCGTTCGACACCGTAGCGGCGGCGCTCGAGCGAGACGACGACGCCAAGGTGCTCGAGTTCGACAAGGCAATTCCGCGGGTCGACCTTCTCGGAATGAAGACCTGGGGTATCGCCAGGACTCGTCACCAGCAGGGCGGCAAGCGAATGGCCGTCATGATCCCGCTCGTGGACGAGGGCTGGACCAAGGACGACCCCGTGGCGGTCTGGGTGCGCCTCGACGCGAGCACGCACGACCTCGATGACCCGCGCATGCAGAAAAAGATCGCGAGCTTCGTGAAGGCCGCCGAAGCGGGGACGCTCCGCGTCAACGCGACGCAGACGCTCCCGGCCGAGGTGGACATGGATGGCACCAACGCGTTCACGATCGGCGCCAAGCGAGCCATGCTGAAGCATGGGCTGGTATCGCCGGTTGGAGCAGTTCTGGCCACATGGCCCGCACGGGAAAAGGGTCCGCTCCGCCTGAAGGAGTGAGGCGTTTTTCCCCGGCCGCAGGAATCCGAATCGAGGGACCCAGGGACTACCCAAGGGCTCGGTCGCAACGACGAGGATGTCGGCGGCAGGGCTCTTCTTCTTGATTTGGATTCGACAAATGAAACACAACCGATCGATCTGGCTGCTGCCTTGTGCCGCCGCCTTGCTGGGTACACTCGTCTCTTCTCCCGCCCGAGCCGGCATTCCCGAGTGCAACGGGATGCGCCTCGAAGACGCCTTCAGCTGCGAGATTCGCGGCAACCTCGAGTGCGAGGCGGGCTGCGACGACCTTGGCGTCTACAAGAAGGCCTGCGCGACGAAGCTACACACGGTCTGCCAAGACACGTGCACGCTCGACCCCGAACCGACCTGCACCGACTCGTGCACCGAGCAGTGCTCGTCCGACTGCGACGCAGGCGTCAACGTCATCTGCCAGCACAACTGCTTCGGAGAGTGCGTCGGGGCGTGTGACGTTCAATGCGCCGACGCCGACGACCCTCAAACCTGCCGCGCCTCCTGTGAAGCGACCTGCGACGGCGAGTGCGACAGCCAATGCGCCGCAACGGTCAGCGGTTCCTGCTACCAGCATTGCATCGAGTGTTGCGGAGGCTCCTGCGGAGCCCAGGCCAACATGACCTGCCAAACCCAGTGCCAAGAGCAGGAGTTCGAGAGCTGCGAATACGAGTTCCGAGCCGACTGCAGTGCGTCCTGCGAGGGTGACGGTGCGCTGTTCTGCGACGGGGAGTTCGTGATGGCGGGCCCCGAGCTCGAGACTTGTCTCGACGCGCTCATCGATCGCGGAACGATGGAGGTCGAGGACGCGATCGACGACGCCGTCGACGATGCCGTCGAGAGCGTCGGACTCGGCGGGGGCAGCGGCTGCACGGCAGGAAACGAGAGTGGGCTGGGCGGCCTGGCCGCGCTCTTCGGACTCGGGCTGGCGGTCTTCGCTCGGCGCCGTCCCTGACTCGATCTGATACGGATCGAACGTCCCGACCTGGGTCGCAACCCGGCCGGTCGGATCGCACACGTCCCACCGAACCCCGATCGGGGCAGGTTGCCCCTTCCTTGGTCATCCGAGCGCGTCCTCAATCAAAAACGCAAATCGACGGGCACGAACGGACCTAAATCGTAGATAGTATGGGTATGGATCGGTGGGACGACGACGAGGCGTTTCGAGTCGCACGGGAATTGCAGAGCGGTCCCGTCGTGAGCGCCATCCATCAACCGCCAACCACCGCCAACTGCGGCCTCGCCGGCGCTCCGACGGCTGCGCTCGACGCTCTCATCGAGACCGGGTGGTCCTTTCCGGGCTTCCGATGCAGCTACGGCGCCTTCGAAGGCAACCGGGCGATCCGCTTTCACACCAGCGCTGGCGCGGAGAGTCAAGCCGCGCTCGACAGCGTGCGCATCGACGTCTCGGACGCGCCACGATTCGTCGAAGCCCTCCGGGCGGGTGACGGCCCGGTCGCGTTCGAAGATGTCCGCGCCGACTCGCGCACGCGGCCGGTTGCGGAGGCCTTCGAGGAGTTCGACTGCCGCTCGATGCTCATCCTTCCTCTCCACCATGGCCGCCGCCTCGCCGGCGTCGTCATGATGGACCAGGACCTTCCTCGCACGTGGGGCCCCAAGGAGGCCGCCGCGCTCGATCGACTCGCCCCTCTGATGGCGCTCACGCTCGAACATGTCGAGGCCAAAGCCGAGCTCGAGAGCATTCGAGCCAACGGAGCGCGACACGAGCGGCGCATCACCGCGATTCGAGGAGTGACCGCCGGCGTCGCCCTCGACGCTACGCGCATCCTCGGCGCGATGCGCAAAACCATCGACTCCGACCGGCAAGCCACCAAGAGCCTGTTGAGTCAGCTCGAGCGGGTCGTCGACGAGCTCGACCGCGTCCAGCGGGGTCCGTCCCGGCTCACCGAACCCTTCGACCTCGCGGGGGCGCTTCGCGAGTTCACCCCGGGCCTCACTGCCCTGACCCAGGCCCGCGTACGGCTCGAAGAAGCGCACGACGGCACGGTCCCCGTGGAAGGCAACCTCACGGGGGTCGAGCGGCTGATCGTCAGCCTGATCGCCCACGTCACGCGAGCGTCCACGACCGAACAATCACTCACGCTCGAGCTCCGCCACCATGGCAACGGCGACCGAGCGCAGCTGCGAATCCGTGGTGATGCCCTCGAGGTCGATGCGCCACTTCGACGCATCGGCGGGGGAGACCCCATCGTCAGCTCCGAACAGGTGTGCCGGGCGCTCTGGCAAGCGCGGTGCGAGGCCCTCGTCCAAGACATCCGCCTCACGGTCGAGGACGACGAGATCGTCCTCGCCTTCTTGGCGGCCGACGTGGACCTCGACACCGCGAAGTCCACCGGCTAAAGCGCCTTGAGCTTTGGCGCCTTGACGATGCGCGCCGGGACGCCAATGGCGGTCGCCCCCGCGGGCACGTCGTTGATCACCAGCGAGTTGGGCGCGATGCGTGCTCCGTCGCCGACCTTCACCGGACCGACGACGACCGCGCCCGCCCCGATGAAGACGTCGTTGCCGATGACGGGGGCACCAGGGCGCTCGACGGTCGTCGCGAGCGTGACCGCGTGCATCATGCCGACACGGTCCCCCAGCTTTACGTGTGGGTGCAAGAGCACGTCCTTGGCGTGGACGAAGTGTGGATCTTCCCCGAACTCCACACCGTCGGGGACATGACAGCCGCACAGGATGTTCGTGCCGAGGAAGCCCACTCGGTACACCTTGTGCGCGGCCCAGCGAGCGGGCTTGGGAAGCGTGTTCTTCCAGCGGCCAAACCGGTAGACGGCCATCACCCAGACGCCGGGCTCGAGGAGCTTGCTGCCGTGGCGTTTGAAGTCGCGACGAATCTTGTCGAACACGTGACCACCCTCGCACGAGCGGACGCGTCCGGCAACGATCTCAGCTTGGAGCGTCGGATCCCAACAGGGGGAGCAATCGCTTCATGATGTGCTCGACCGCTCCGTCGCCCTTGATGCCGCCTTCGATCTTCTGGCCACCGAACTTGCCGTCCGGGCCGGGCATCGCAAAGCGTGGAATGAGCCGGCCGCCATAGCCCGCAACCTCGAGCCGCTCGCGATCTCGGTCGGCGTCGTACTCGAGGAACTTGACCCCGGCGAGCGCCTCGTCGAGCTCGCCGCGCTCGAGCGCCGCGTGAAACGCCTGGCAGGGTCCACACCAGCTCGCCCCCACGTACACGACGACGGTCTCGTCTGCCGAAGCAGCGACCACATTGCGGACCTCCGCGGCCACGTCCGCGCCTTCGGCGGCAGGGACGAACCGGGGCTTGGCGACCTTCGATGCTTCAGCCACTTGCCGGCTCGCTTCGGAAGCGGGCTCGGACGGCTTCCCCGAGCAGCCCAGCAGCAACGTGCAGAGGATCCATGGTGCGCACCTCATGACGCGCATCATAGACGTAAACCGCGGGTAACGGCCGAGCACGAGACACCCCTCAAGCGCTTGTAATTGCGTGGATTTTCACTCTGCACGAATTCAACGCGAGCACCGCCACTTGGCATCGGCTCCAGGCTGCACAGGTTGTAGGAGTCATCATGAAGTGGTCCTGGAAACTCGGCCGATTCGCTGGAATCGACGCCTACGTACACGCCTCATTCTTGCTGCTGGTCGCCTGGGCGGCATGGGCGGCATTTCAAGGCGCCGGGACTGGCTTGGCCGCGCTGCTCGGCGTCATCTTCCTCGTCGGCGTGTTCGCCTCGGTGCTCTTGCACGAGTTCGGACACGCGCTCACGGCTCGCCACTACGGCATCCGCACGCGGCGAATCGTCCTGTGGCCGATCGGCGGCGTCGCGCAGCTCGAGGGTGAGCCGCGCACTCCGAGGGAGGAGCTGCACATCGCGCTCGCTGGCCCCGCCGTGAACTTCGTCCTCGCCGCGCTGCTGTTCGTCGTCGTCAACGTCGCCGGACTCCCGACGTACGGGCTGTTGTCGTCACTGATGGTCGCCAACGTCACGCTGGGCCTGTTCAACCTCATCCCCGCGTTCCCGATGGACGGCGGCCGCGTGCTGCGGGCGGCTCTCGCGACGCGCGTCGGAGGGGGCCGGGCCACCGAGCTCGCGGTCAAGATCGGCAAGTTCGCGGCAGCCGCGTTCGTGGTCGCGGGCCTGTTCGGCAACCCCGTCCTCATGCTCGTCGGCGCGTTCGTCTGGTTCGCGGCAGGCGCAGAGGGCCGACGCAACCCGTACGCACACCACGAACGCGCGGACGCCTCATGGTGGCGTTGGAGCGCACCGGCTCGGCGTGACGTGTATCGCAAGAGGCATCGTCCGCGCCCCCGCAGACCGCTCTACCGGGAGCCGCCGAACGACTCCGGGCGCCTCGTGATCTTCATCCGACGGTAGAGCAGCCTGCGCCCCGCGAGCCCCGCACTCGCGGGGCTTTTTGCGGCGGACGCTTGCCCGGACTGGCCCGTCGGCCCCGAACCGCCTACCTTCCACTGCGTGACGCCCGACGCTCGCCGCAAACGGAGGCTCGCCGCCCTGGGTACGTTTCTGGCGGTGTCGATCGGCGTGCTCTTCCTGCTCATCCCGTTCCTCTCCGGGTTCGTGTCCCGCTTCGTCCCAGCCTCGGTCGAAGCAACGATCGGGTCGCAGATGATCGACGAGCTCGGCAAGGAGACGGAGTTCTGCCAGGGCGCGGAAGGTCTCGCGGCCCTCGACACCCTCGTCGAGGCGCTCGCCGAGCAGACCGACGGCACCTACGAGTTCCGGGTCTACGTCGCCGACCAAGAAGTGCTCAACGCGTTCGCGGCTCCCGGCGGCCACGTCGTC
The DNA here is from genome assembly GCA_024742475.1 of bacterium. GTDB lineage: Bacteria > Myxococcota_A > Polyangia > Nannocystales > Nannocystaceae > CAJXVA01. Next base: position 69,944 of record JANSYI010000014.1, read on the forward strand.
CTGTATCGCAGCATCATCGAGGAGGCCGAGTCCCCCAACGAAGTCGCCGGCGTGCTCGCCCACGAGATGGCCCACATCACCAACGGGCATCCCGCGCGCGGCATGGTCGAGGCGATGGGCTACGGCGTCTTCCGGCTCTTCACGATGGACGAGAGCATGGGCGCCGAGCTGGTCAAGTCGACCGTGACCAACCACTACAGCCGCGAGGACGAGCTCGAAGCCGACCAAGACGGCGTCGCGTTGCTCAACCAGGCCGGCTTCGACTCGCGCGGCCTTCTCGGGTTCTTCGACAAGCTCACCGAACGCGGCCAAGAGATCCCCGGCGCGCTCGAGTTCCTCTCGACCCATCCCAGCGGTGACACGCGCAAGAAAGCGCTCGACCACCACGTCGCCGACGGCGAGGTGGCGCTGAGCGACGACCAGTGGCAAGCGCTGCGCAGCGTCTGCAAGGAGACGGGCAGCGCGGTCTACGTCGGACCGGGGTGATGGTACGTTGCCGCGATGACGTGGCATCGAATCGGTGGTGCAGTACTCGGTCTGTGCGTGGCGGCGTGCGGCGAAGAGACCCCCTCACAAACAGCCACCAACGGCTTTCCCGCCACGACTGGCGCCTCGTCTGGGCCCTCCACGGCGACGACGGGCACGAGCGCGGCGAGCAGCACGACCGCGCCCACATCGGGCTCGCCGAGCACATCGGGCTCGTCGGGAGATCCGCCGGCGGTGTTCGACGTCGGCACGCTCCCGGACGTCGACGTGCCGCAACCCGAGGGTCCCATCATCCCCGAGACGTGTGAGCAGGCGAGCGCGGGGCTGAGCACGGTCGGCTGCCTGTTCTACGGCGTCGACCTCGACCAAAACGGCGGCCTCGAGTTCGACCAGTTCGCGATTGCGGTCTCCAACCCTCAGGCCGCCGCAGCCGCCGAGGTCATCGTCGAAGAGAAGGTCGGCGGCGTCTGGCAGCAGGTCGACAGCCACACGCTCGCGCCGCAGGCTCTGCACGCGTTCCCCCTCGAGGACAAGCACCACCAGGGCTCGGGCGTCATGGTCGGCGGCACGTATCGGGTGAGCGCCGACGTGCCCATCGTCGCGTATCAGTTCAACCCACTCATCCAGGGCGCCGCGAGCTCGGACGCGTCCCTGCTCTACCCCGTCTCGAGCTGGGACTCACTCAACCGGGCCCTTCACTGGGGTGGCGGCTACGGCCGCGGCTACCTCACCATCGTGGCGGCGTTCGACGACACCACCGTCGAGGTCGTACCCAGCGTCGCGACGCTCGGTGGCACGGGAGTCCCAGCGGGAACTCCCGGGACCCCCCTTTCGATCACGCTCGACGAAGGAGACATCGCCGAGGTCATGGTTTCGGCCGAGAACACCTCGCTCGTGGGCTCCCGCATCGAGAGCGACGACCCCACCAAGCCCATCGGGGTGTTCTCCGGGCACGAGTGCGCCTGGATTCCGCATCAAGTCACCGCCTGTGACCACATCGAAGACCAGCTCAGCGGCGTACGGCTGTGGGGCACCCGCTTCGTGGCGTCGCGCATGCCCGTGCGTCAGGCCCCCGGCACCGTCCCCGAAGACTCGCTGTGGCAGATCGTCGCCTCCGAAGACGACACCACCGTCACCTTCACCGCAGACCCCGAGGTCACGGGCGTTCCCGCGGGGCCACAGGTCCTTCAGGCCGGAGAGATGGTGCAGTTCTACGCGGGCGGCACCGAGGCCCACCCAGGCGACTTCATCGTCGATGCCGACAAGCCGATCGCGGTGGCCAACTTCATGACCGGCGAGGGCAACCTGACGATGGGCAACACCGGCGACCCCGCGATGGCCCAGCAGAGCCCAATCGAGCAGTACCTGCCCCGCTACATCGTGCTCGTGCCCAGCGAGTGGGTGACCGACATGCTCGTCGTCACGCGACCCGCCGGGGTCGAGGTGACGGTCGACGGGGTCGCCATCGACGACGCGGAGTTCGTCGACGCGGGCGAAGGCTTCGAAGTCGCGCGCGTCCTGACCACCGACGGCGTACACGCCCTCGACAGCGCGGAGGGCTTCATGGTCATGGTCGTCGGCTTCGACGACGCCGACAGCTACGCGTACGTGGGCGGGACGGGGACGGGCGTCATCAACCCCAACCCCGAGGGCTGAGCCCGCCTTCACGCGCCCCAACCCGGCCGGGTCTGGCCCGATCAGCCGCTGGGCGTGCCGGCGTTGCTCAGCGCAAAGCCGGTCATGTCCGAGTAGGTGTACGGGTAGTTGAAGCCCGTGACCGTGTCGGTGATGAGGGTGACCGGGTCCACGCGGTAGGCCTCGTTGCTGTTGATCGACGGGCCCCAGATGTTGCCCTCGAAATCGAAGCTCACCCCACGTACGCGCGCGGGGAGCGGGATGGTCTGAGTCTCCATCAGGGTGGCCGTGTCGACGCCCACGAAGCCGTCGGCAGCGACCCACAGCGTGCCGTTACCGTCTTCCATGCAGCCGTTACCCGAGCTGCTCAAGCCGGCGCTGGTCTGCCACGTCTCGGTCGTGGGGTCGAACCGGGCCACCGTGGAGCTGCACGTCCACACGAAGCCGTCACTGTCGACGGTCATTCCGTAGCCGGCCGTCGGCATGTTCCACTGCCGGATCGCCATGGTCTCGAGGTCGACGTTGACGAGCTGGCCCACGCTGAGCTCGCTCGCCCACATGTTGCCGTCGGCATCGACCGCAGCGCCGTAGAGGCCGAAGACGTGGGTCTGCACGTTGGTGGCGTCGACTTGGTCCTCGATCGCTCCGGTCTCACCGTTGAGCCGGTAGACCGTCGCGGTCGTCGTGCTGCTGTTGTGCGTCGACGTCCACACCTTCATGTTCTCGTAGCGGCAGGTGCCATCGTTGAACTGACCTTGCGACCACGCCACGGGACGCTGCGAGTCGGTGTCGAAGGGTGTGTGCCAGACCATGCATCCATCGGGCCATGGCTTGACGTCGCCAGGCCCCGTCGAGGTGTTCATGGGATCGGGGCAGTCGTCGGGCCGCGCGGCGAACATGGTCACGCCGCCTTGGCGGCTGGCGACCACGACATCGCCGTTGAGGTTGACCGACGTTCGCGACGGGCTACCGCCGCCGTCGGGGCGCACGAGGTAGCGGCCCTCTTCCACCAGGGTCTGCGTGTTGACCTTGGAGATGGTCCCCTCGTTGCTGTTGGCGATCCAGATGTACGAGAAGTCGGTGCCGCCGCCTCCACCGCCTCCGCCTCCGCCGCAGCTGCTCCCTCCGTCGGGCGCGGCTCCGATGTCGAACACGGGTCCGCTGTCCGAGTCGTCCGCCGAGTCGGTCGCCGACGCCGAGTCCGACGCGCTCGCAGTCGCGCTCGCGCCGGAGGTCCCCGACGCGCTCGCCGTATTGCCCGAGCCCGACGCGGACCCTTCGGTCTCCGCTTCGGTGTCGCTGCCACCGAGTGTCGTCAAGCCTGCCGTGGCGGAGGCCGACTCGGACTCGCCGCCACTCGAAGCACCGCCACACCCGATCGCAAACCCCGCCACAGCGAAGCACGCGACCACACCCATCGTCTTGCACGTCTCGAGCATTGCCCCTCGCCGGTCCATGTTCGCGGCTCGCGGTGCAAAATTCAATCGCGGGAAGCCCGCCGCTCGCTACGTAGCGTTCGCGACGTGGGTTTCGAAGAAGGCGACGAAGCGCTCCGCGAAGTCGAGCTGATGTGCGCGCTCCGCAAGACCGTGGCCTTCGCGGGGATAGAGCGCAATCTCCGTGGTCACGCCGAAGTGTCGGAGACCGCGGTACAGCTCCATCGCCTGTCCTGGCGGGACACGCGTGTCGTTTTCTCCGTGTACGACCAGTGTCGCCGTCTTGGACCCTTCGATGTGCGCCATCGGGGAGCGCAGCCACGCGAGCTCGATGTTCTCCCAGGGCCACAGGTTCCAGTGCACGAGCGAGTTTTCGTGCTCGATCTCCGTGGTTCCGGAGAAGGAGACCCAGTTCGTGATCGCCGCGCCGACCATGGCGGCTTTGAAGTGCTTGGTATGCATCGTGGCCGCCAGCCCCGAGAAGTAGCCGCCGTAGCTCCAGCCGCCCATGCCGACGCGGTCGGCATCGACGACGCCTTGGGCCGCCAGATGCGCGATGCCGGCGAGCACGTCTTCGAACTCCTTGCCGCCCAGGTCGTTGTGGTCGGCCTTTCCAAAGGCGACCCCCCGACCCTGACTGCCGCGATAGTTGGGCATCAGCACCGCGAAGCCCCGGTTGGCGAACAGCTGGGCGGGGTAGGTGGCACGAGTGCCCCAGTTGTCGAGCGAGATCCCCTCGGGGCCGCCGTGGGGAAGAATGGCGAGCGGGGCGGCCTTGCCCTTCTCCGCGCCGACGGGCCGGATCAGCACGCCCTCGATCTCCTTGCCGTCGGCGGCGTTCCAACGCACCACCTCCTGCTTGCCGAGGGTCTTCTGGGCGAGCCACGGGTTCGAGTCGGTGAGGCGCCGCGGCGACTTGCCCAGCGCGGCCACGAACAGCTCCCCGGGGTGCTCCCCCGTGCTGCCCACGCATGCCACCGACTTGGCCTTGGCGTCCAGATGCACCCGGGTGCACACCGGCCCCTGCCCGAGCATGGCCTTGCGCTTGCCCGAGTCGGGATCGACGCCCAGCAGCCGGGTGCGCGTGCCCTCGTTGGCGAGCATCAAGATCTGGCCCTTGTTCGGCCACACGATCGACGCGCCCGTGCCCTCGTAGTCGGCGGTGAGCGCCTTTGCGACGCCGCCGCTCGCGTCGACCACGTGCAGGACGCCCGCGGTGGGGTCGCTGATGTCGACCGCCCCGAGGAACGCGACGCGCGATCCGTCGGGAGACCACGCGAGGCTTCCGAGCTTCCCCTCGGTCTTGGTGAGCGGTGCCCAGCCGCCACCGAGCTCGGCGACGAAGAGGCGGCTGTACATCATGACGGCGTCGACGTCGGCGCGCTCGTTGGCCTGGACCACCAAGCGTTTGCCGTCGGGGGCCCAGGCGAAGTTCGCCACATGATGATCGGCCGAGCCCACCACCTCGGGCGCGTCTTCGCTGCCGACCTTCATGACGTAGAGGTGGCGAAACGTGCCCTTGACGTCCGAGAGCCTCCAATCGCGCCCCGCCTCGTCGGCCTCGCGCTCGGCCTTCGTCTTGGCCTTCTTGGCCGTAAACGCGATGTGCTTGCCCTCGGGCGACCACTCGAAGTGGCTGACCCCACCCTCGACGTCGGTCAGCCGCTCGGGCTCGCCGCCTCTGGGAGAGATCCGGTAGATCTGCGCCCCCGCGTCACCGCTGCGCGAGGACCGAAACGCCAGCCATCGCCCGTCGGGCGACCAGCGCGGTGAGTACGAGCTGCGGTCGGGCGCCGTGAACCGCACCGGGTCGCCTCCCTTGGCGGGCACCATCCAGATCACGCTGCGCGAGCCTCCACGCCCTTCCATCGCCGAACGTGGCGTGCGGCGTACGAACGCGACCATCGAGCCGTCGGGACTGATGGCCGCATCGGAGACCGACACCATCGAGACGATGTCCTCTGCGGTCAGCGTCTCGGTGCGAGGGACGGTCGCCGCGATCGGCGTCCGAGGTGTGGCTGCAACGGCTTTGGTCGAGCCGGCGCAACCCAGGGCGAGGAGGGCGAGCAGAGCGGCGATCGCGGAGCGCATCGCGCCGGACCATACCGCAACTCAAGAGGGCGATTGAGCGCTCTCGAGGACCTCGGCCACCCGGAAGGAGCCGACCGCGCGCGCGAGCTGGGCCGCCGTGCGGCCCCCGGGGTCTTGCGCTTCGATGGCAGCGCCCGTGTCCACGAGCGCCCACGCGGAGTCGGGCTGATTGAACATCGCCGCGTACATGAGCGCCGTGCGTCCCGAGGCGTCGACGTAGTTCAGCTTGGCGCCGTGCTTGGCGAGCAGCCGGATGATGTCGACATGGCCACCAAACGCGGCGCTGGCCAGCGGAGTACGACCGCCCTCGTTGGCCTTCTCGACGTCGGCGCCCCGCTCGAGCAGCAGCTCGACGACCGCGATATGACCTGCGGTCGCCGCCACGATGAGCGGCGTCATGCCCTTGTGGTTGGCCGCGTCGACCGGGAGCCCCGCATCGAGCGCTCGACGGACCGCGGCCACGTCGCCATTGCGCGCACTCTCCAACACCGGCTCGAGCTCTGGGGCCATGTGCCGAGACTGACACACGCGCGCCGGAATGCCCGTCATCGCGCCGCAGCAATCGAATTGCGGGTGTGATACGCCGCATGCATGGACCGGGCACGCCTGGGCGCAGCGCGCTTCGAAGACACGCGACGTGGCCACTACGAGAGCTGGTTTCAGCGCGCCAACCATCCCACCGAGCCCATCGCGGTGTGGATCCGCTACACGGTGTTCATCCCCGCCAGCGGCGAGCGCCCCGCGCTGGGCGAGCTGTGGGCGATCCTCTTCGAAGGCAACTCCATCACGGCACGCAAGGCTGAGGTCCCTCTCGATCGATGCACCGCGTCGCGTCAGACGCTCGAGGTCGCGATCGCCGACTCCACGTTGGACCTCGAGACCTGCGAAGGCTCGATCGAGGACTTCCGCTGGTCGCTGCGCTACGCGAGCCCCGCATCCCCGCTCCTCATGCTGCCCGAGGCGCTCTACGGCGGCGGGTTTCCCAAAGCCAAGCTGCTCGTGGGCTCACCTCTGGCTCGCTATTCGGGGTCGTTGCGCGTGGGCGAGCGGACGATCGACGTCGACGGCTGGGTCGGCTCGCAGAACCACAACTGGGGGAGCCGGCATACCGACCGCTACGCCTGGGGCCAAGTCGCCGGCTTCGACGACGCGCCCGGCGTCTTCCTCGAGGCGGCCACCGCCTGGCTCCGCTTCGGCCCGGTGTGGACGCCCCCGCTCACGGTCGCGTCGGTGCGGATCGGCGAGCAGACGATCCAACGCGTCGGCATGCTGCAGGCCGTGCGCGCCAACGCGCGAGTCGACGGCTTCCACTGGGAGTTCGAGACCACAGGCCGCAACGGATCCATCGCGGCCACCTTCGACGCCGACCCCGAGGCGTTCGTCGCGTTGCGCTACCTCAACCCGCCCGGCGGTCACAAGGCGTGCCTCAACTCGAAGCTGGCTCGCTGCACCCTGCGCGTGAGCGCCCCGGGCATGCAGCCCCTCGAGGCCAGCACCGAGCACCGCGCCGCGCTCGAGTTCCTCCGCGACGAAGCGCCTCCACAGCTCCCGCTACAGTTCTGACGTCTGCTATCAACAGGGTGTGGTGAATCTCGTCAAGCGCCCCGATCGCGAGCTCGTCGAGTTTCACGGCATGGTCACCGTGGCCCCGGAGATGCTGGCGCTGTTTCGGTTGATCGAGCGAGTCGCCGCAACCGACACGTCGGTGCTGCTGCGCGGCGAGACGGGCACGGGCAAGGAGCTGGCAGCCCGAGCGCTCCACGAGCTCAGCGCCCGCGCCAACGGGCCGTTTCGCCCGATCAACTGCGCGACGCTCACCCCCGAGCTGGCGGCGTCGGAGCTGTTCGGGCACGTCAAGGGCGCCTTCACCGGAGCCATCTCGGACCGCGAGGGCCTCTTCGCCCTGGGCGACCGCGGCACCGTCTTTCTCGACGAGGTCGCCGAGCTCCCACTCGACATCCAGGCGCGCCTGCTTCGCGTCCTTCAAGAGCGCACCTTCGTCCCGATGGGTGGCGTGACCGCCCGCTCCACCAACATCCGCCTACTCGCCGCCACCCACAAGTCGCTGCGCCAAGAGGTGGAGGCGAAGAGGTTTCGGGAGGACCTGATGTATCGCATCCGCGTGGTGCCGCTGTTCATCCCTCCTCTGTCGGAGCGAACCGGCGACATCGAGACGCTGGTGTGGCACTTCATCGACCGGTTCAACGAGCGCGGCGGCCGGGCGGTCGAGGGCGTGAGCGAGGCGACCATGCAGCTGCTTCGCGACTACTCGTGGCCTGGCAACATTCGCGAGCTGCTCAACGTGGTCGAGTACGCGTTCGCCGTCGGCGAAGGCCCCGTCCTCGAACCCGGCGAGCTGCCGCCGGAGCTTCGGGGCGAGCAGTTCCAGACCGGCAGACGCGGCACCGACGACGACGAACGGGCCCGCATCCGCGAGGCGCTCCGCGAATCGGGTGGCCAGCGGAGCCGCGCGGCGGAGCTGCTGGGCATCAGCCGCTCCACGCTCTGGAGGCGCATGCGCGAGCTGAGCCTCTGAGCGAACTCAACGCACCGGAGGCGGTGGCCCTGCGCGTCGAGGCACCGCCAGGATGCCCAGCCGCTGGCGAACCGTCATGGCCGGCTTGGAGATCCACACGCGCATCAGGTCGCTGATCACGGGGTGTGTCGCCAGGTCGGTCGAGCCCAGCCCCTCCATGCGTGCCAACGTGGACAGGGCCGCGCCCAGATCGTCCGCGACGATCAGCGCGACGCGCCGCGCCGTCTGCTGCATCCACGGGATCGCCGTGTTCATGTCGAGGGGTCGCGAGCGCGCGTAGACGTCTGCGGCCGCCTCGAACCCTCGGCGTCGTCGCCGTGGTAGGCCCCGGAGGATCAGTCGCAGGTGCTCTTCGAGAGTCTCGGACGAGGCGCCCGCGTACGCATATCGGGGCGCGACGTGCCGAGCAGACGCCGCCAAGACCACTTCGAGCTCCCGCGGAGACATCAAGCCGATCGGGTACAGCCCGCGTGCCAGCAGATGGAGCGCGTGCGCCACCATGAACACCTGCCCGGCACGCGGCAGCTCCCCCATCCAGTTCGGAAGGATGAGGGCTGGCCGGGAGGTGTTCTCGATGACCGCAGGCCGGTCGACGATGTGGTGCACGTAGAGATCGAACTCCTCGATCCCGAACGAGAGCGCCAGCCGATCGACGAGGGATCGAAACGGGTGCTCCGAACGCGTGGAGATCTTGTCGCGGGCGCTCACGCCATGCTTGGTGAGGTCGGGCGCCCGAAGCCGAGAGAGCCCCTCGGCCACCGCCCCGATCAGCTGAGCCGCGGGTGCCTGCTGTTCCCTCGCGACGACGATGTCCGCGAGCACGTCGTCGCGCAGCACCGACGCGCCGAGCACGTTGGTGTGTGGGTTCCAGGCCCGAAGAATGGGCGCATCGGACGGCTCGGCGGCGTCGAGCACCGAGACTGCGGCCAAAGCCATGCCCTGGTGTCGCTCGAGGCCGAGCGCTCCGTAGGTCTGCGACAGCCCGCGCCACGCTTCGGCGCGATCGACCTCGTCCATGAGGAGATACTGAAACTGCTCGACCGCCTCCTCGTTGCGCCCCGCGTGGCGGAGCTCCTTCGCCAAGGCGAATCGGATCGTTGGGGAGGAGTCGCAGGCCCGAAGCGCGTCGGTCAGCGTCTTCATCACCGCGGCGGGATCATCGAGCTGCTCTCGCTGCACGCTGGCGATCTCGAGGTGTAGCGAGGGCGCGAGTTCGTCGGAGGGCGTGTTTCGGCGGATGGCAGCGCTCAGGGCGTCGATGTAGAGCTTCCAGTGCTCCGGCTCCGTCGCCATCCGGCGCAGCTCCGCGTGCGCTCGGCCCCGTGGCCCCTCCAGCACGACGGCATCGGCCAGGTGCCCGATGGCGTCGGCCAACGCGTCGTTCTTTCGTTTTGCGCGTGCGAGCAGCACGAGGCTGCGGCAGCGCTCGGCGTCGTTGCGCGCCACCTGGACCAGACGCGTGGCGGTGGGGACGGCGCGGTCGAACGCCCCGTCGGCCATCTGAAGGTTGACCACGCGCTGCAACAGCTCGTGATCTTCGGGAGCCAGCTCGAGCGCCATCTCGTAGTGACGATGCGCGCGCGTGCTGTTGCCCAACGCCTCATGGCTCGACGCGAGGTGCGTGTGCGCCTTTCGAGCCACCTCGTCGCCGGGATCATTCTCCAGACACGCGGTCAGCTCGTCGATCGCCTCCTCGAAGCGGCGGTCCGAGTGGAGCAGCGCCCCGAGCTCGAAGTGTGCGGCGCCGTTGGTGGGTTGGATCTCCACCAGCTTTCGAAGCGCCGAAAGAGCCGCGCCCAGGTTGGACAGCTCGCGCGCGTGGATGCGTGACACGTCGACCCACAGCGTGTGCTGACGCTGGGGTTGCTTCGCATCTTGAGCGGCCCGCCCCAGCCGTTCGGCCAGAATCTCGTACTCCCCGCCGTGCTCCAGCACATCGGTCAGCTTCTCGGCGGCCTCGACATGATCGGGCCACAGCACGAGGGCCTGCTCGAACGCCCGCACGGCCGCCGATCGGTCCTCGAGCTGTTCGAGCTGAACGGTGCCAGCGCGCGTCCAGTGACCCGCGGCGGCCTCGGGACTGCGCGCGAGCCGAGCGTGCGCCTCGGCGCTCTCGACCAGCGCCGGCCCATGTTGGATCAGCTCGGCGATGCGCGAGAGCCCTCGAACGGCGCCCAGGTTGTCCTCATCGAGGCGTAGCGCCTGACGGTACACGTCGAGCGCCTGCGGCTGGCCCGACGTCTCCATCGCTTCGGCACGCCGGGTGAGGTGGGCCGACTTGAGCTCGGGATCGGTGGCGGCGTCCGCGAGCCGGGCGTCGACCTCGGCCAACACCCGCGGGTCTTGGCTGCGAAGCGCGAGCCGCTCGAGGCCCTCCAACACGCCGCGGTCGGATGGACGGAAGGCGAGGATTGCCGAGTAGCACTCGACCAGGTCGTCGGAGGTGCCGAGCCCGTGGTGCTCGAGCAGCCGAGCGCGCTCGGTGAGCGCCGCCGCCTTGGCCCCGGGGTCGGAGAAGACGCGGACCTGCAGCGCGAACAGGTCGGCGAGGTCCTGCCAGCGCTTCGCCTGCGCATACAGGGGCTCGAGCCCCAAGAGGGCACCGAGGTGGTCGTGGCGCTTGGCCAGCACCGCCTCGTAGCAGGCGATCGCCTCGTCCACGAGGCCCACGTGGTCGAACCACACCTCGGCCGCGCGAAGCCGCAGCGAGATCGCGCGCTCGGGGTCTTCGGTCCGGTCGGCCCTCCCCTCCAGATCTTCGGCCAGCGCACGCCAGCGCTCCAGTTGGGTTCGTACGCGAGCGAGCGCTTCGGCGGCGGCGTCGTCGTCGGGCCGCAGCTCGGTCGCTCGCGCGTAGGCCTTCTCCGCCTTGGCCCCGTCGTCGAGGTGCTCTTCGTAGATCTCGCCGGCACGGAACGCCGCGACCGCCTCGGACTTGGGGTCCCGGGCGTTGGCTTGCTCCTGCTCGATCAGGCCGACCAGCGCCTCCCATTGCTGGCGGTCGGTGAAGATGCGCGCGAGCGCGTGCGACGACGGAGCGTGCCGATCGTCGATCTCGAGCGCTTGCTGAAAACACTTTGCGGCCCGCGTCGCGTCGGCGAGGAACCGGCTGTAGACCTCGCCCATCTTGTGCAACAGCGCGACCTTGCTCGCCGAATCGCAGATGTCGAGTTCACGACGGTAGACCTCGACGAGGTCGACCCAGTGGCCCTCGGCGTGGTGGATACGTCCCAGGCTGGCCAGCGTCTGCTTGTGCCTGGGGTCGAGCTCGAGCACGCGCTTGAAGCGTGCGACGGCCTCGTTTCGCGCGTCGAGACGGTCTTTGAGCACCGAGCCGGCGCGGTAGAGGAGCGCGACGATCTCCTTGCGATCGGAGACGATCTTTGCCTCGAGCTCGAGCGCCTCGACGAGCTTTCGCCAGCGCTCCGCCTGCTCGGCCGCTCTCTGCAACGCGTGTACGGCTCCGAGGTGCTTGGGGTCGAGCTCCAGGATCCGCGAGTAGGCCGCCTCGGCGGACTCGGGATCATTGAGGGGCCCACGATAGAGGTCGCCGATCGAGAACAGGTATTCGATGCGCCGCGCCTTGTCCACGCTGCCTTGCGCGCGCTCGTAGAGCTCGACCAGCTTGTGGTGCTCCGAGGTGGCCGCGTACAGCCGCAGCAGCGCACGAAACGACGACGCGAGCTGAGGATCGAGCGTCAGGGCTCGCTCGTGATGCACGATCGCCTCGACCCGCCGGTTCGCGCGCTCGAGAATCTCGGCGGCCCGCGCGTGGGCGACGGCGCGCCGAGCCGGGTCGTGCGTCGCCCGTGCCTCCCGCTCGTGCATCTGCACGAGCAGGTCCCACTTCTCCTTGCGCGCGTACATCGGCGCCAGCGAACGGAGCGCGGGCACGTACGTGGGGTCGATCTCCAGCGCGGCTTCGTAGGCTTCGATCGCCGATTCGTCGTCGTGCAGCTCGTCGCGACACAGCTCTCCGATGCGATGCAGGTAGCCCAGGCGCTCTCGGGGGTCGTGTGTCGACTCGACGAGCCGAGTCAGCGTGTTGGCCAGCGCGGTGTGGGAGCCCGCGCGTTCATACAAGCGCGCCAGCGCGTCGAGCACGAACGGCTGGTCGGGCGCTTCGCGGGCGGCCGCCTCGAGGGCGGAGATCGCCTCTCGGCGATTTCCGAGGCGGTCGGCGTGAATCTGTCCAACGCGGTACATCGAGGCGATGCGCAGCGGCAGGTCCTGCGCGGTCTGCCCCTCGGTCTCGAGCACGCGGATCAGCTCGCGCCAGCGCCGACGATCGTAGTGGAGCCGCTTGAGCGCCTCCACGGCCCCCGGCGCCGCGTTGTCGATGTCGAGCGCGTCTTCGTAGAGCTGCGCTGCGCCGTCGAGATCGTCGGCGTGGACCTCGAGCTGGCGAGCCCGACGGACGACCAGCGACGCCCTGTGCTTGGCGTCGGACCCCACCGCGTTGGCCTCTTGGGCGTACGCGTCGGCCAGGTGCGTCCAGTCCCGAAGCGTCCAATCGGTCTGCTCCACCGCCTTGATGAGGACGGGGTCGCTGGCCACCAGATCACCGGCCGAGACATAGAGGTCGCGGGCCTCCTTTGCGCGACCGAGCTTCGTCTCCAGCACGCGCGCCTTGGCGAACATGAGCGCGGCCTTGGTGCCTCGGTCGGCGGTCAGCCGCAGCTCCCGATCGAAGAGCTCCAGCGCCTCGGCGTGCTCGTCGCGAGCGAGCATGACGCGGCGGGCGCCCGTGATCACCGGCAGGCGGTCGGGCGTGGCCTCGAGCGCCTTGCGGTAGTGCTCCACCGCCAGCCGCGAGTCTCCGAGGATGCTCTCGGCGATGCGGGCGATCTCGTAGTGGAGGCGACCGCGACGGGGGGTCTCCTCTTCGGTCTTCAGCGCCTCCTGATAGTGCGCGAGCGCAGCCTTGGCTTCTTCGGCATACGCCTCGAGGATCGCGGCGGAGCCCTCGACCGGCCGATGCGTGAGGGTATGTGCCTCCTCGTCGAACTCGCCGCGGCTGACGTTGGGCGGGATCTTGTGCAGCGTCGTGCGGTCGTCCTCGCTGAGTCCGACGAGCATCTCCCCCGCGACGGGTGCAACGACGTTGCCGCGCTGCTCGGCTCCGGGTCGCTCGGGCGGGCGGGCTCGCGCCGGCTTGCTCGGCTTCGCTGGCTTCTTGGCCGGCCGAGGGATCGACGGCGGCGCAGGTGGAGGCACCGGAACCTCGCCACTGGGTCGCTTCTTGACGACCGGTGTCTCTCGCGACGAGCGCTTCTCGTCCTTTGGACCTCCAGCCTTCCGTTTCGGAGCTGGGGGGACACGCGGTGGCTTGGGCGGCACGTCTTCTGCCAAAGGAGATCTCCGACCCGTTCGGGCGGGGAAATCATACGGCGGCGCCGAACCGGAGCGCCACCTGAGCGAACGCGCCAGTGTGCGCGTCCAGTGTGCCTCGGACGGATTGGGGTGCGATCAGCAACACACGCTCGGCAAAACGAGCGGCGTCGATGTGGGCCGGGCGGAGCTCAGCCGAGGGCCAGCCACGCCTGAATGGCGACGAGGCCCCCAAACGCGGCGCCGAAAAGGAGCGGCATTCGCGACTCGAGCGTCTGCGCCCGGCGCATCGCGGCAACTGGCACGCGCGGCATGGGTCCCGTAGTGGCCCGCCTCGCCCGCTCCAACGCTGCTGTCTGTCCCCGCTTCATCTCCGATACCCCGATGTATTCAGCGTGACGGATGGTTTCGGGGAACGCAAAAAAAAGAACAATCGACGAGCGCCGACCTCGATGACATCGGTCTGACACTTGCCGCCGAGCTCAGATGCGCTTCATCAGCGCCGCAGCTGGACCAGTGCGGGTGGCTCGTCGACGCGGCGGGACCACGCGTCCCATGTTTCGCTGGGTCGCTTGTCGAGTACGAACAACAGATCGAGGAGATCGCTCGGCCGATAGTGGGCGGTGGAGCCGTCGTCGGTCGGCCGGAAGCGGGCTGGAAGCCCCATTCCGACCAGCAAGCCGAGGTCGTCGGACCACCGAGCAATGTCCCGGAGCTGCTCGGGCGTCAACACCGGCACCGCCTGGCAGACCGCGTCGAAGGACAGCGGCGCACTGGCACGTTCGAACGCCTCGGCGAGGGCCGCAGCCCTGGCCTCGACCTCCGAGAGCCGCTCATGCCGCAGGGCGCCGATCATGGCCACCGCCGCCGCACCGAACTCGATCGCCTTGCAGCCGCTGTCCCGGTCGAGGCCCCCGATGGCGACGAGAGGGCGGGTGGTCAGGCGACAGCCCTCGAGCAGCCCAGGAAACCCCACCACCGGATCTGGGTTCTGCTTCGACCCGGTCGGTGCGATCGGCCCCAGGGCGACATAGTCGGGCTTGTGCTGGCAGGCGCGCTGCAGCTGGCCCCGATCGTGGGTGGAGACGCCGACGTGCACCCCCGCGGGGAGCTGCGCCCTGAGGCTGGGCACGTCGTCTGCCCCCCGGTCGCCTTGCCCGACGTGAAGGCCGCCCGCGACTCCCGCCGCCGCCGCGTCCACGTCGTCGTTGACCACGAGCAGGCTCGAAGCCTCTGCACACAGCGGCGCCATGGCGCGGAGCATCTGCACGCGCTGCTCGGTCGAAGCCGCCTTCGCCCGCAGCTGCACCACTCGTGCCCCTGCACCCCCGCGGCCTCGCCCAGCGAGAACGGCGCGGGTTAGCTCGGCGGCGGCATGCCCGTGCGGGTCGGGCAAGTCGACGATGGCGTACAGGCCTCGCATGGCGGGCTCCATACCATCGAAGCGGAGCAGGGCTCACCCCCCGGTGCCGCCGAGCGCCGCAAGAGCGAGCTGCACCTCACGATCCTGCGCGGCCGCGTCATCACGGACGCGCAGGCCGAGCTCCGCGGCGCGACGCAGCAGCGTCGTGGCTTCGAGCAGCCGATGCATGGCCCCGGCTCGCGACTGCTCGAGGTCCCGCAGCCGATGCAGCCCATCGAGGATCGCGTCGGTGTCGCCGCCGGTCGCAGCGGCCGAGGACAACGCCCGCACCAGCGCCCCCTCGTCGAGCTCGGCCAGGGCAGCATCGATCTCGGACACCCGGGTGACCTCCGCCTCGATCAGGCCCACGAGAGCAGCCATGGGCTCGGTCACGACGTCGACCTCCTTGCGCTCCACCTCGGGGAGCATCCCTCGATGGTCCACGACCTGCTGAACCGTCAGGGCGAGGTGACCCAGCCGCTCGCGTACGTCGGCGGCGAGCTTTCGCTGTCCGAGCGCGGCGAGCCGAGCGACGAGCGGGTCCGAGGCGGGAAGCGCCGCCGGCCCCTCGCGCAGCTTCAGCAGCGGAGGCTTCTTGTCGCGCTTCTTCTTGACCGCCATGGCGATCCCGATCGAGATGGCCGCGAGCACGGTGATGATGCCGAGCAGGATGCCTGCGGGGACACCGACCCCGACCCCGACGACGGCCCCTGCCCCGAGCACGGCGAACAACAACAGCAACCCAGCCCGGGCCATGTTTCGGGAGCTGACCACCGCCTTGACGCCCGGGATCGCCAGGTAGCTCTTCAGGCGCTCGGCGTCGTCTTCGTCGAGATCGGCGAACAACGTGGTGGGCAGAGCGATCAGGCGCTTGCGCTCCTCCTTCGAGTACATTCGCGCGTCGCCGTGAATGAAGTTGAGCTCGGGGAGCGTCTCGGCGAGCGGCGCGAGCTTCTCCCGAAGCCCCTCCTGCGTCTCGACCTGCTCGGACACCTTGCGCAACGTGATGCGGAACTTGCCGCCCGCTCGGCGCTTGAATGTGATCGCCTCCTTGCCGCAGCTCGAGCACAGACGCTGGCCCTGCAGCAGCGACGCGCCGCAGCTCTGGCAAGGCACCCGCGCGAGCGCCTCGCTGATCTGAGCCTCACCCCGCAGCACGGACGCGACGAATGCGGCCGAGTCGGGGCGGCGCTCGGGGTCGTGCTCGACACACTGCTCCACGATTCGGGCCATCGGCTCCGGCGTCTCGGGACGGAGCGCGAGCAAGGACGGGCGCGCGTCGGGGTCGGCGAGCAAGGCGATGTCGTCGCCGTGGGGGAGCGTCCCCGTCGACGCACGCCACAGGATCACGCCGAGCCCATAGAGGTCGGATCGCTGGTCGACGAACGTCTTGCGCAGCTGCTCGGGGGAGGCATAGGGCGTGCCCTCGAGGACGAGGCTGGCCGCCGTCCTGGTGCTGAGCAGGTCGACGCGCGCGAGGCCAATATCCGTGAGCACCGGCCCGGCCGACGTCATCACGACCACCCGCGGATGCAGGTCTCGAACGACGACGCCCCGCTGGTGGAGCGCATGCAGGGTGTCCGCGAGCGCGGCGCCCAACTCCGCCACGGCGTCCACGGGGGCCGGCGCGCGGGCGTCGAGCCAGGCCTGCAGCGACTCGCCTGTGGGGTCTTCCCGCAGACGCCACGGCTGCGGAGCATCGTCGGCGCTACGGTCGAGCAAGCGAGCGACGCCAGGCACTTGGGCAGCCTCCGCGCGCGACAGATCGCCGACGTAGCGGCGCCGCACGGCTTCGTCGCGAGCCAGTTCGGGGAGTAGCTGGGCGAGCACCCCACGGCCTCCGTCGGCCAGGGTCACCGACCAGCGCTGCTCGGAGCCGACCCTGTGCGGCTCCCCGTGGATTTCGGCGATCGAGGCAGAGGGTGGCCAGGTTGCGTCAGTCATCTCGCTGCACCTCCTCGAGGGCTTCGACCTTGGCACGCAGGACCTCGAGCGCCTCGTCGCCCGCGCCGGCTCGCCCCTTCGTCGCGGCGAGTCTGACTCGCATCGACTCGAGGGTGCCGACCAGGTCGTGCAGCCGCGCGGACCAGGTGTCGCGCTCGTGCATGAGCGCGTAATCCTCGTCGTCGGGGTTTTGCAGGTCCGCATCGCCGAGCTGGGCATCGATAGCGTCGAGGCGACCCGTAGCGACCAGCGCCTGATCGATCGCAGCGCCGATCTCGTCGTCGAGCGTGCCATCGGCCCCGGTCGCTTCGCGGAGCGCCATGACGCGAGCGACCACGCCGCGGAGCGCTTCGCGGTGACGCTTCGACTGCATGCCGGCGCCGGCCGTCGCGACCGCGTCCATGCGCTTCGTGACCGCTGCTGGAAGCGCGGCCTGTCCGCGCGTGCGCTTGGCCTTGGCCCGGAGCGTACGCGCGGCGACGATGCCCGGGGCGACGAGCAACGCCACGGGCAGCAGCAAGAGCAACCAGGGCGTCTGGGCGATGCTCGAATACACACCCGCCATCGACGTAGCGACGATTCCCGCCACGCGGCCCGCCATGACGCGCGCCTTCTTCCTCGCCTCTGGGAGCGCCGTCACGCCGCCGTTGGCCAGCTTTGCCTGCAACCCCAGCTGTTCGAGCGCGGCGACCAGCTGCCCACCGCCGGCCTCGTCGACGCCGCCGAGCAGGGCAAACGGCAGCCGCGGGATGCTCTTCTCGAGCCCCTTGACGTCGATGCCCAACGTCGCGTTGTCGCGCAGCCATGCCACGAGCGTGGTCCGATGCTTCGAGTCGAACTTGCCGGCGATCTCGCCGGGGCCCGTCACGAACACGGTGTACTCCCCGTCGCTGAGTCGAGGCACGGGTGCCTGACAGGAGAGACAGATCCTCAGAGCATCGACCAAGGGCGCGCCACAGTGCGCGCAGCGTCCCAAGTCCATCGCCGACGCCGCGGTGGCGATCGCCGTCTCCCCGCGTTGAATCCCCTCGAGGACCTCGACCAGGCCGGACGCGCTCTGAATCCGCTCCGCCGGTGCCTTCTCGAGCAGCTCGCCGATCACCGCTTGCAGCGACGCGTCGACCCCAGGCATGGCGGGCACGGGAGCCACGCGATGTTGCTCGAGCACTCCAAACGACGTCGCGCCGGTGAACGGTGGGTGCCCCGTGGCGAGCTCGAACAGGATGCAGCCGAGACCATAGAGGTCCGACCGAGCATCGACCGCAAGCGGGTCGATGGACTCGGGCGCCATGTAGTCGGGCGTCCCGAGTACCGTCATTGCACTGCGATCGACCCCCGCGAGGGACGACGCCCGCGCCATGCCAAAGTCGGCGATCTTGGGGGTGTCCCCTGGGGCCAACAGGATGTTTGCGGGCTTGAGGTCACGGTGGATCACGCCAGCGTCATGGGCCGCGACGAGGCCGCGCGCGACGCCCAGCCCCAGCGCCACGACCCGGTCAGCCTTCAGTGGGGCATCCGTCGCGATCACGTGTTGCAGGGTCGGGCCTTCGACCAGCTCCATGAGGAGCACGTCGCGGCCGCCGACCTCGACGCGGCCGTACACACGAACGACGTTGACGTGGTCCACCCCGCGGACGACCTCGGCCTCGCGTGCAAAGCGTGCCGCGGCGTCGGCCTCCGCCGAGCGAGAGGCATGCAGCACCTTGCCCGCAAACGCCTCTCCGGCGTCGTTCTCGAGCCGATAGACGGTCGCCACAGCCCCGGCTCCGAGCTCGCCAGAGATTCGCAGGCCTCGCACGTGGCGAGGATAACCTGGAGCATGGCGGAGTATTCCACGGGTAGCGCTGCTCTCAGCGCGCCGCGCCCCAGCGCAGGGCGACATCCTCGAGTTCAGCCAGCGCATCGGCGGACCCCGCTCCACCCTCGCGGAGCTCGACCCGAGCCGCGGAGATCGCATCGCGAGCCCGCGCGGCGTCTCCAGTGGCCCATAGCGCCTTCGCCAGCTCGAAGCGCGCCCCACCGCGCAGCTGGGAGCTGGCGCGCACCTCGGTGAGCATCGAAAGCGCACGCTCGAGCGCGTCGACCGCGTCATCCTCGGCGCCCTCGGCCATTCGAAGGCGGCCCAACGCCTGAAGAGTCAGCCCGACCGTGCTCGAGCGCGACCCGTTGCGCTCGATGATGCGCTGCCCCTCCTCGAGCGCCACCTTGGCCTCGGTGAGCTGCTCTTCGTCGAGGGCGAGGTTCGCCGCGCTCAGGTGCACTGCGAGCATCGAAGGGTGGTCGGGGCCGTACACATCGAGCTTGATGCTGGCCGAACGCGCGTAGTGTTCCCGCGCCAGCGCGTAGCGCTTCGCCCCCCGGTGCAGCGACCCGATGTCGCTCAGAGAATCCGCCACTTCGATCGATTTCGGGCCGAGCTGCTCCTCCCGAATCGCGAGTGCCTGCTGGTGCCGCTGCAACGCCGACTCGAGGCGGCCGGTTCGTTTGTCCAAGTTGCCGAGGTTCGCGAGCACCATCGCCTCCTGCTGGGCAGAGCCCTTGCCTTCGAGCAGGGAGAGCGCGTGTTCGTAGTCCGCGCGGGCCTCTTCGAAACGGCCCTGCTTCTTTCGGACGACGCCGCGAGAGATGTAGGGGCGCGACAACTCCACGTGGTCCTCCCCGTATCCCATCGTCATCAGCTCGATTGCTCGGTCGAAGTGAGGCTCGGCCTCCTCGGGCTTCGTTCCGCGGGTCAGGGTGTTGCCAATGTTGAGGTGCAACGCGCCGTTCTTCGGATGATCGGCCCCGAAGAGCGCACTGCGCAACGAGAGGGCCTCCTCGAGCGTTTCGACGGCTTTGTCGTATTCGCCGAGTTGCTGGTACTGAAGGCCCAGGTTGTTGAGCAGCGTCGTCAGCTGATAGCGCTGCCACTGGGTCTCTCGCGGCAGGGTCGGGATGAGCCTCTCGAGGACGCGCTTCGCCTCCTCGTACGACTGCTCGCGATGCAGCAGCAGCGCCTCGACGGATCCTACGCGCCAGCGCAGGTGGGCAGGATCGCCCGCGCTTTCGAGCAGGGCCCTCGAACGGGCGAGCATTTGCTTCGCGTCGTCGATGCGGTTGAGTCGCAGCGCGTAGAGGTGGACGAGCGCGGCCGCGCACTCGACCGCGATGAGATCGTGCCCCGAGCTCACTGCGATCGAGAGGCCCTCTTCGAACGATTCGGCAGCCGGCTCGTAGTCGCCACGCTCGGAGCGAAGCTCACCGGCCGCCTTGTGGATCTCGGCGGAGAGCGGTGCGAACCCGAGCTCCTCGGCGGCCACCCGCTGCGCCTCGAGGACCGCGCGCGCGCCCTCGAAATCCCCGTCTCGCGCGAGGACGGGCACTTTGGACAGCTCTGCGCGAACGTCGATCACCTTGGCACGCAGGTCCGCGCCCTGGGGCAGCGGGTTGCGATCTGCGAGGGCGTCGTCCTGGGTGCAGTCGGCGATCGGCCCCAGCTGCACCAGCCGGGCCGCAACGCCGTCGCCTTCTCCGAGCTGACCCAGCAGGGCCTCGCGCTGTCCGGCCCGGCTGCGCAGGCACGCCATGCGGCCGTCGAACGCGACGCTCTCGAGCCTCCCTGCGGCATGTTCGGTGCAAGTGCGCGTATAGACGTCGGCCCAAGCCTCGGCGTCGACTTCGAAGGTGGAGCGCAGACGCTCGAACGCCTCGGCGCCTCGTTTCGGTCCGAGGTCGCTGGAGAACGCGGCGCGCACCTCGTCTTCGTCGACTTCGGCCCAAGCGGCGGCGATACGGCTGGCGCCACGCGTGCAGTCGACGTCATCCGAGGGCATCGCGAGCCCGATCGCTCCCGCACACAGCAGACCCACCCCCGCAACGAACGGCCACACCCGACGAGGGTTGTGGCGCAATGCATCGAGCAGGGCCTTCATCGAAGGCCATCGGTCCTGAGGCTTTCCACAGAGTCCGCGCAGCAGGACCTCCTCCAGCCACTCGGGCGCGAGATCCCCGGACGCTCTCGCAGTGACCTGCTGCCGCAGCTTCGCCGCCGCGAGGTCGCGATGGCCCTTCGCGTCGTACACCTCTCGCCCTCGCCGAAGGGTGCGCAGCATCGCCAAGCAAAACGAGAACTGGTCGGAGGCCGCATCGACGTGCCGACCCATGTGCTGCTCGGGCGCCATGTAGCGCGGCGTCCCCATGACCACGCCATCTTGGGTGAGCCGCTCGTCGGCGCTCTCGTCGAGGTCAAGGGGCCAAGCGTCCGAATCGACGGCGCTTCGGGTGCCGGGCCCCGCGACCTGAGCGAGGCCGAAGTCGAGGACCTGCACGTTGCCCCGCGCGTCGATCATGACGTTGCCAGGCTTGAAGTCTCGGTGCACGACGCCTTGCGCATGCGCTGCGGCGAGCCCCTCCCCGGCGGCGAGGTACACGTCTCGGATCTCCTCGAACGATCGCGGCTCCTCACTCCACTGCGCCAGCGTCTGACCGTTGATGAACTGCATCACCACGTAGACAGTCGCCGCGTCATCGCAGGTGCCGTGGCTGTACACCGACACGACGTTGGGGTGGTTGAGCCGCGCCAACGCCTGCGCTTCTCGCAGGAACCTCTCCGCGCCGCGAGGGTTGCCCGCGCGCGGACGGACCAGCTTCACGGCCACCGATCGCTCGAGCTTCGGGTCCCACGCCTCGAACACGACGCCGAGTCCTCCCGCGCCCACCTCCCGACCGATCTCGTACCGGTCGACCTTCGAGGGCGGAATGAAGGCGAGGGGCGGGTAGTCGCCGGCATCTCCGACGACCGTCGTCGGCTCGCTCCCGCTCGTGTCCGAACCCACGACCCATGGTCCCGTGGCGACGCGGCGAGTGCAACGGTCGGTCTCCGGCTACCATGCCTGCATGGCCACGCCGATCCCACCAGGACCCCGCTTGCGCCCCTACCTCGCCTGCAGCGACGCCAGAGCGGCGATCCAGTTCTACCAAGACGTGTTCGGCATGGAGGTCGAGACCGTGCTGACGATGCCCGACGGCAAAGTCGGTCATGCGGAGCTCGGGCTGCCCAACCTTTGGCTCTACCTCTCCGACGAGTTCGTCGACATGGGCATCCGAAGCCCCAGCAGCCTCGGCGGAACCGCCGTCAGCCTCGCGATCTACGTCGAGGACGTCGACGCGGTCATCGCGACCGCGCTCGAAGCCGGCGCAACGCAGGAGCGAGAGACGAAGGACGAGTTCTTCGGTGACCGCGTCGGCGTCATCATCGACCCGTTCGGGCACCGATGGTTCGTGCACACGCAGATCGAAGAGGTGGGGACCGCGGAGATGGAGCGCAGGTTCGCCGAGATGATGAACGGCTAGCCCGGCTCGGCGCCCGCGTAGAGGTCGTCTACGTTCAGCGTCGCGGACACGGACGAGAGGTGCACGTCGTCGCCCGCCCCGTGGCGAGCCTCGGTCCAACCACTCGACCCCCGGGTGAACACGACGACGTCCTTGGTGCCCTGGGACACGAGCACGTACTGCTGCAAGCTGCCCAGGGTCTTGTAGTGGTCGAACTTTTCCCCGCGGTCATACTCCGCCGTGCTGTCGCTGAGCACTTCGACCACGAGGGTTGGATTCGTGACGGCCTGCGGGTCGTCCTCGTCGACCCGAGGCTCACCGCAGACGATGGTGACGTCGGGGTACGTCGCGAGCCCGGTGCCCGGGATGCGAACGCGGAGATCGGACGAGTGCGCACGACAAGGGCCGCGCATGAGCTGGCCGTAGATGAGCCCGACGACGGCAGCGGCCAGCGCAGCATGCTCCCGGCTTCCTCCTGCCATCGCGAAGATCTGCCCATCGAGAAACTCGTGTTTCACGTTGCTCGCGGCCTCGAGCGCCCGATATTGCGCGTACGTATAGCGAACGCGATGCGCCGAGGTGACCACCGAGAGAAGTATGGCACACGCGCCGACGACGGGGTGAGCAACGACGACGTCGCTTTCGGCCTCGACGACTGAGGCTCTCTAGATCGGCTCGACGGAGCACGCGCCTTCGTCGGCTCCGCCGGCGATCTCCACCTCGTCGCCGTCATCGTCGCGCAGCGTGTACACCTCGCCCTCCTCGACCGGGATCGTGCACGTCGCCGTGGCGTCGCCGCAGTCCGCCGAGCAGCTGTCGCCCTCCGACTCGATCGTCGCCGACGCGGTGAGAAGCATGATTCCCTCGACCTCGGAGACCCCGCACTCCGAGGATACGAGCGTGTCGCAAGAGCTCAGGCACGTGTCGACGACGACGGAGACCTCCAAGCTCGGACCATCTGGGCCGGAGCCAGGCTCGACACAGAAACTCCGAACGCCGCTGACCTCACTCGTCTGCACCTCCCCAGGCTCACCTTCCGCTTCACAGCCTGCGACGAGGAGACACAGCCCAAGCGAGCAGAGGAGGGAAGACATGGTGTAGCGAGTCATGCCCCGGTAGTGCCAGCCGCCGGCGGAACGATCAGCCCCACGCTCGAATTTCGCCCCGGCCTGCTGGCGCCGCGTTCGCCGCGAGTATCCTGACACCCCTCTGTCACCAGAGAGTCCCCCACCCCGAGCGGCGGCTCCTCGGGCGCCGTATCCTCCCGTCCATGCCCGTGCGCGATCGCCTCGCCGCCCCCGCGTCCGTCGACCCGTCGATCGACGACTGGGACGCGAACCTCGTCGAGCTGCCCGCCCCGCTCGAGAGGCCCTTCGAGCTCGTCTCCGAGTTCCAGCCCGCCGGCGGGCAGCCCCACGCCATCGAAAAGCTCGTTCAGGGCCTCGAGGCCGGAGAGGCGTACCAGCAGCTGCTCGGCATCACCGGCAGCGGCAAGACCTTCACCATCGCCAACGTCATCGAGAAGGTGCAGCGCCCCACGCTGGTGCTCGCCCACAACAAGACGCTGGCCGCCCAGCTCTACTCGGAGTTCTGCTCGCTCTTCCCAAACAACGCCGTCGAGTACTTCGTCAGCTACTACGACTACTACCAACCCGAGGCCTACGTCGCGAGCACCGACACGTACATCGAGAAGGACTCGACCATCAACGAGCAGATCGACCGCATGCGCCACGCGGCCACGTACTCGCTGCTCAGCCGCCGCGACGTGCTCATCGTGGCCAGCGTCTCTTGCATCTACGGCATCGGTGCCGCCGAAGCGTACCTGGGGATGGTCGCGCAGATCAGCGTGGGCGACGAACTCGACCGCGACCAGCTGCTGCGCCGCCTCGTGCAGATGCAATACGAGCGCAACGACATCGACTTTCACCGCGGCACCTTTCGGGTGCGCGGCGACGTGGTCGAGGTTTTCCCCGCCTACGAAGACGACACCGCCATCCGCATCGAGTTCTTCGGTGACGATGTCGAAGCCATCCGCGAGATCGATCCGCTGCGCGGTCAGCCCAAGCAGAGCCTGCCTCAGATCACCCTCTTCCCGGCCAGCCACTACGTCACACCCGGTGCTCGGCTGCGCAAGGCGATCTCCGGCATTCAAGACGAGCTGCAGGTCACGCTTCAGGCCCTGCGCCAGAGCGAAAAGCTGCTCGAAGCCCAGCGCCTCGAGCAGCGCACCATGTTCGACATCGAGATGATGCAGGAGATGGGCAGATGCGCCGGTATCGAGAACTACTCTCGCCACCTCACCGGCAGGAAGCCCGGGCAGGCGCCGCCCACCCTCATCGACTACTTCCCCGACGACTTCCTCATGGTCGTCGACGAGTCCCACCAGACGATCTCTCAGGTCTCCGCCATGTACCGCGGAGACAGGAGCCGCAAGGAGACTCTCGTCAGCCACGGGTTTCGCCTGCCCAGCGCCATGGACAACCGACCGCTCAAGTTCGAGGAGTGGGAGGAGCGCATCGGCCAAGCCGTGTTCATGAGCGCGACGCCGGGCAACTACGAGCTCGAGAAGACCGGAGGCGCCGTCATCGAGCAGATCATCCGCCCGACCGGGCTGCTCGACCCTCCCATCGAGGTTCGACCGATTCAGGGGCAGATCGACGACCTGCTCGACGAGATCAAGGTGCGCGTCGACAAGAGCGAGCGCGTGCTGGTCACCACCCTGACCAAACGCATGGCCGAAGATCTCACCGAGTACTACGCGGACCTCGGCGTTCGGGTTCGCTACCTGCACTCCGACATCGACACCCTCGAGCGCATCGAGCTGATCCGCGCCCTGCGTCAGGGCGACTACGACGTGCTCGTCGGCATCAACCTCCTGCGCGAAGGCCTCGACATCCCCGAGGTCAGCCTCGTGGCCATCCTCGACGCCGACAAGGAGGGTTTCCTTCGCTCGGCGCGAAGCCTCATTCAGACCGTCGGTCGCGCGGCTCGCAACGCGGAGGGACGCGTCATCATGTACGCCGACCGCATCACCGACAGCATGCAGGAGACCATCTCCGAGACCGACCGCCGCCGGGCCGTGCAAGAGGAGTACAACCGCGAGCACGGCATCGTCCCACGCAGCGTCAAACGCTCGATCTCTCGTGTGGCCAACGAGAAGTCCGAGATGACGCCGCCGCCGAGCAAGGGGCGCGGCAAAGGGCGCGGCAAGAAGAAGGACGCCGACGTCATCCCCGTCGGTGTCGGGGAGATCCGCGACACCGACCTGCTGCCCAGCGAGATCGAGGGCCGCATCGCCGAGCTTCGCCAGGAGATGCAGAGCCTCGCCAAGGACCTGCGCTACGAAGAAGCGGCCCGCGTCCGCGACCGCATCCACGTCCTCGAAGCCCGCCAGCTCGAGTTCGGCACGTGAACCCGCGGCCGCGCAGAACGTGGCACTATCCGCCTCGGCGATGGCGAACGATCTGAACCAGGCCCCGGACGGCGCCGACGACGACGGGATGAGCCGTCGTCACCACGAGCGCAGCTACATGTTCGAGCTGGGGCAGAGGGTTCGCTCGCTTCGAGAGGAGCGCGGCCTCACGCAGAACGCGTTGGCGCGCGCAGCCGGCATCGCCACCGACATGGTCTCGCGACTCGAGAACGGGCACTACAGCAGCCCCGGGCTTCGCACCCTGCTGCGCATCGCCGACGGGATGGGCATCTCGGTGGGCGCCATGCTTCCCGAAGCGCACGAGGTCAGCCAGACCACCCCCGAGGGCGTCGCGCGAGCGAAGCTCAGCACCCTGGTGCATCGAGCCCGCCTCGAAGACCTCGAGCTGCTCGGCGACCTCGCCTATGCGGTCGTGCACCGGCGCCGGCCCCAATGAGAAACGGCAGCCAGGTTGCCCGGGCTGCCGTCGGCACCGTGCGCGTACGGGCTAGAACTTGCCGGCCCAACCCAGGCCGCCGCCGCCCTTGACGAGCGAAGGCATGGGGATTGCCGCGCGACGGCGACGCTTCTTCTTGTCGGCCTCGGGCGACCACCGCTCCCACTTCTTGTAGTGGAAGTGATAGCCGACGCCGACCGACAGCAAGATGGTGCCCGTGAGGATGACGGCAGCGCCGAGCGGGATGAGGAACTGGTCCTGGCTCTCGTAGCGGCACTGAAGCGGGCCGTCGAGGCTGCAGCCGCGCGTCATGGCGGCAAAGCCCGCGGTGAGGCCGATGCCAGCGACCAGCGCAGAACCGCCGGCGATCATCATGCCCTTGCCCGTGCGAGGCTTGCCGTTGATCGTGGGCTCTTCGGGTTTCTCGGACTCCGGGTCGTACTCGGGCTCGGCCGGCCCCTCGAGCTCCGCTTCGGGCTCAGGCTCGGGCTCGGGCTCGGGCTCGGGTTCCGGCTCGGGCTCGGGGGGCGGCTCGGGCATGACCTCGCCCTCTTCGGGCGGCGCCGTCTCGCCTTCGGCGGGCTCGCCTTCGGCGGGGGTTGCTTCGCCCTCGGCTCCCTCTGCGGGTGCCGCGTCGCCCTCGGCGGGTGCTGCGTCGCCCTCGGCGGGCGCGGCTTCACCTTCGGCAGGGGCGGCGTCGGCCGGAGCTTCCTCGGGCGCCGCGAACGCAACGGTCGGCGCGAGCGCGAGCGCGCATGCGAGGGTCGGGGACGTCAGATTGGCGATGACGGCGTGAATGCGCATGGGAACGGGGAGCCTCGGCCAGAAGCTGGTGGCGGAGTATCGTACGCGGCCCTTGGGTTCACAAGGGGTTCGGCACGCAGCTGTCACACGCCTGGGATGAGTCCTCGAGCTGTGACCGCGCACACCGCGCAGAGAAAGCGAATGCCCCGTTGGCCCGTTAGACTGTCGTGCCCATGCCGATGCTCGCCGACATCGAGGATCCGCCCCGCTCGCGGCTTCCCGGGATGCTCTTGGGGCTCGCGCTCGCCTCCCCCGTCGTCGCCGTCTTCGCGATCTGGGTGATCCCCACGTTCGTCGGCACGATCCTCTCGGGTGCAAGCGACCTGGACGAACGGCTCCGGGCCACCGACCGGTACATGCGGGAGCTGTGCGCCGGGCAGATCGACACCGCGCGCGACGAGGGTCTGTGCGGCTGCGTCTGGAGCGTGGAGTTCCCCAGCCTCGACTGCCGCCCCCATTTCAACGCGTGGGCGGCCGACCTGCAGCAGTCACGCTGTGACGATGGCTTGCGCGAAGACTCCCTGTCGTACTGCACCTGCGTCGACGCCATCGTCGACAAGATGAATGCCGCGGGAGACGAGCCCGCGCAGCGCCGCTCGGCGGCCAACAACTACGAGAACTGCGAGGCGCTCGGCGACGCCAAGGAGCTGCCCGCTCCCGCCGAGCTCGCGCCTCCCTACGAGTGAGGCGGGTCGAACCGGTAGCGGATCCGCCAGGGCCGCTGCCCTCGCTTGATGGTGGTGTCTTCGCGCTTGGACGCCGCGGGATACGGGTTTCCGCGCCAGAAGCTCCACTCGCCTGCCAAGTTGGTGAACCCCAGCGCGCCGACCTCGGGGGCCTCGAGCTCGCTGAGAGCTTCGAGCGCGACCTCGTAGACGTCGGACGCGAAGTGCAGCTCGCCACCGGGTCGAAGCTGCGTCGCCATCACTCTGCACAGCTCGAGCTTCACCACGCGCCGCTTGTGGTGGCGGTTCTTGAACCAGGGGTCGGGGTACAGGATGTGAAACCGGTCGACGCTGCGTGGCGCGAAAACGCGATCGAGGTCGACGTCGAGGTTCACGTAGCCGAAGGCGAGGTTGCGGATGCCCGCCTCGGCGACCTTGCGGCAGTTGGCCTCCACGACCTTCTCGCGGATCTCGAGCCCGACGACGAACCGCTCGGGGTGCGCCTGCGCGAGCTGAAAGCTGAACTGCGCATCAGCGCACCCCAGCTCGACGTCCACGGGAGCGTCCGGCCCAAGGTGGGACGGTCGGTCAACGGGCACAGCCCGCGGGGTCGTGTACTTGAGCGCAAGCGGATTGACGTGTTGTCGAACGCGGCGGCCCATTGTGGAAGCGCGACCATACACGCTGGTTTGACCGAGGGGGGCCCGATAGAGTCGAGGCGTGAACGGGGATGTCGCTGCTCGTAAGGCCGCTGCGGAGCGGAACGCATTGCTCAGCCTGGCAGCGATTCTGACGCACGACCTCAGCAACCCGCTGCAGTCCCTGACGGTGCTCTGCGAGCTTGCGATCGAAGACGATGAGCCGGGCGAGGGTCCGCGTCGCGCACAGCAGTCCCTGCAGGCCGCGGAGCGCATGCGGGATCTCCTCCACGCCTACTCTGCCCTCGTCCGTTCGGCAGACCGACCCACCAAGGTCGGGGCGGCGCTCGAGCGGACCGCCGCGATGTTTGCTCGTCGCTGCGAGCGGCACCGCATCGCGCTTGCGACGGGGGTCGAGCGAGACTTCGAAGGGCCGCCGTCGACGGGCCTGGGGCTCGTCTCCCTGTTCCTCGCCATGATTCGCACCGCCGAGGCTGGCAAGGGCCCCTTCGAGGCGCGCATCGTCGTCGACGGCCCGACGCTCACCGTGACGCTCACCGACGCCGAGGGTTCGCGTTGCGCATGGCCAGCCGAGGTCGTGGAGTCGGTCGACGACATCTGCGGAGATGAGGGTGTCGCCTCCGCCGACGATGGCACGGTCACGCTGCGCATGGAGTCGCCGGTCCGATGAGCACCACCGAAGTCCCACGGCTGGGCAACTCGGTCCTGCTCGTCGAGGACGATCCGTTGGTCGTGCACGCGCTGGCTCTGTCGTTGCGCAAAGGCGGCTACGACGTCACGGTCGCGGGGGACTACGACCAAGCGCTCGACCGTTTCAACGCCAACTCCGACTTCGACGTGGTCGTCACCGACCTCTTGATGCCCGGCGGTACGGGGCTCGAGCTGCTCAAGCACATCGAGACCAAGGACCCCGACCTCCCGGTCGTCATCGTCACCGCCGACCAGAGCGTTCAAGCCGCCGCAGAGGCGGTCCGGGAGCACGCGTTCGACTACCTCACCAAGCCGGTTTCGCGAAACCAGCTGCTGGAGACCGTGAGCCGAGCCATCGCGCAGCGCGTCGAGTCTGCGGTCGAGAAGCACGCGCAAGAGCGTCTGCAGGAAGAACACCGACAGCTGGCGATTCGGCACCAGCGCACCGCGATGCTGCTGTCGGTCCTCTACAACCGCGCCGTCGAGGGCATCTTGGTCCTCGACGAAGACGGCCGCCTCGTCGACGCGTCGGAGAGCTTCGTGGCGCTGGTCGGCGAACCCCTCTACGAGGTCCTCGACATCGACATTCGCGAGCTGTTCGAGCCGCACCCCACCGAGGGCGACATTCAAGATCGCGTCGTCGCGCTCGCTCAGGGCCCCGTGGCGTCGGGCCACTGGCGTGGCGAGGTCACCGTGCACGCGGGGCGGGGACGGCACCTGCCCGCCAAGATGAGCCTCTCGGTCTGCGAGACGCCGGCCGTCGACGGCGAGGATCGCACCCGCTACGTCATCGCGCTGCTCTACTACGAGACGGCCTACGAGCAGTTGAGTCGCCAGCTGCAGCAGGCCGACCGCCTCGCCACGATCGGGCTGCTCGCAGGCAGCGCTGCGCACGAGATCAAGAACGAGCTCGGACCGCTGCTGGGCTACCTCACCATGATCGAGAAGGGCAACGCCGACCCGGTGGGCTCGGGCATGATCGGCATCATGCGAGAGAGCGTTCGACGCGTGCATGAACACGTCGAGCAAATCCTCGAGCCGCTCCGACCGCGAGTGCGTACGCGCGGGGCCGTCGTCGTCAGCGACTCGGTCGACGGCATCTTGGCCCTGCTGCGACGCGCGGGGAAGCTGCGACGGATCAAGCTGTCGTTCGAGCAGCGCGGAGACGACGACGTGATCGTGCACGCCGACAAGGACGAGGTGCACCAGATCGCCCTCAACCTGATCACCAACGCGATCGACGCGCTCGGCGATGGCGACGGGAGTGAGCGCGGCTGCATCGAGATTCGGACCTGGTACGAGCACGATTGGGGCGTGCTCGAGGTCTGCGACGATGGCGCCGGAATCGAAGAGGAGCTGCGCGCGAGGGTGTTCGAGCCGTTCTTCACCACGAAGGGCTCAGGGGGCACCGGACTGGGGCTGCCCGTGGTCAACGACATCGTGCGCAGCCTCAAGGGGCGCGTGACGCTCGACAAGAACGGCGAGCGAGGCACCGTGGTGACGGTGTGGGTCCCCCGGTACAAACCTGGCCACTGATGGCGAGATCGGTGCATCCCCCTTCGCCGCGCCGCATTGGTGCTAGCGTAGAGGAGCCAGGATGGTGTTCCGTATGAAGCTTCGTCGCCGCACCTTCACCGCGGGGGTGCTCTCGTCGCTCGTCGCCGGGTGCAAGGATCCGCCCGCGTCGATCCCCGCGGAGGGCACGACCACGGGCGATCCGCCACTGCCACCGCCCGACCTGCCCTTCCGCACCGATCTCCCGCCGCCCGACATGGGGGAGCCGCCCGGCCGCGTCGACCCGCCAGAGCCCGAGGTTCGGGTCGACGTCGGCGAGCCGGTTCCCCCCGAGCCCGATCCGCGCCCCGTCGGCATCGAGAACGTCCTGTTCCTCTCCATCGACGACCTCAACGACTACGTGGGCTTCATGGGTGGGCACCCCCAGGCGCTCACGCCCAACCTCGATCAGTTCGCGGCCTCGTCGGTCGCCTTCATGAACGCGCACTGCGCCGCGCCGTCGTGCAACCCGTCGCGAACGTCCGTGATGACGGGCCTTCGGCCCTCGACGACGGGCATCTATCGCAACGAGAACCCCTGGTTTCCGCTGCTCGGCGACACGCCCACGATCCCCTCGGTGTTTCGCGACGCCGGCTTCCGTACGCTCGGCGCGGGCAAGCTCTTTCACGGCAACGCCATGCAGCCGCTGTCGTGGCACGACTACTTCCCCGCGTTCTGCAACGCGCGTCCGAACGAGCCCGAGCCCACTATCCAGCCCGCCAACGGCATCGAAGGCTCGGGCCGCATGGATTGGGGTCCGCTCGAAGAAGACGCGGTGATGGGCGACGCGCGGGTCACCGAGTGGATCCAAGAGCAATTCGCCAAGCACGACGGCATGCCCACCTTCTTCGGGTGCGGCCTCTTTCGCCCACATCTGCCCTGGTACGCCCCGCTCAGCTACTTCGACCTGTTCGACCAGGACGAGATCGGCGGTCCCCCGTTCCTGGCGCACGACTACGACGACATCCCGGCCGCCGCGAGTGAGGTGTTCCGCTACTTCGGCGACCACGAGCGCATCACCGGGGCGGACGCGTGGCGCGAGGCGATTCACGGCTACCTCGCCACCATCGCGTTCGCCGACGCCATGTTCGGCCGAGTCATCGACGCCCTCGATGCGAGCCCGCTTGCGGAGAGCACCGCCGTCGTCGTCTGGTCCGACCACGGCTGGCACCTCGGCGAGAAGCTGCACTGGCGGAAGTTCACGCTGTGGGAGGAAGCCACGCGCGTCCCGCTGATGGTCCGCCTGCCGGGCGCGCGCTCCCACCAGTGCTTCGAGCCGGTCAGCCTGCTCGACATCTTCCCCACCCTCGTCGAGCTCTTCGAGCTGCCCGGCCTCGACCACCTCGAAGGCACGAGCCTCATGCCGCTCATCGAGGACCCGCGCGCCCGTCGTTCGCACGGGGCGATCACCACGTGGGATGCGGGCAACCATTCGGTCCGCACCCGCGATCTCCGCTACACGCGCTACTACGACGGCACGCGCGAGCTCTACGACCACACCACCGATCCTCACGAGTGGACCAATGTCGTGGACGACCCGCGCTACGCCGAGTCGGTGGCGCTGCTCGACACACAACTGCCCGAGGGAGCCCCCGCAGCGCCCACTTCGGACGACTATCTGCCGGGCGAGCTCGGCTGCGAGGTCCCCGAGATGGATGATTGACCGGGTGCTCGAAGCGGTGGCGAGGCAGACCCCGGCCTGCTAGCGTGCCCGGCTCCGCATGAGCGCCAATCTCGGACTTCTGCTATCGGACAACAACGCCCGTCGCCAACGTAAACCGATGCCCCTGGTCGACGTGGTGCTGCTCGAGCGCACCCTCTTCGAGCCGCCGCGGGCGAGCGCGGCCGGCCGCTGGGCGACGCAAGTCCGCCGGCTGTTCCCCAACGCGGAGGTGATTCCCTACGGGTGGCACCTGCTCACGCACGGCCCCGATGACGGTCTCCGCGGGC
Organism: bacterium; assembly: GCA_024742475.1. GTDB lineage: Bacteria > Myxococcota_A > Polyangia > Nannocystales > Nannocystaceae > CAJXVA01. The sequence goes on from JANSYI010000014.1 coordinate 102,306, forward strand.
TCAGCTCCCGTTCGCTCGAGGGCCAGCCCCACAAGTTTGGCGGCCTGCAGAGCAGCGACGAGGTCGCACGCGCATGGGAGGCCGTCCGTCCCTGCTACGAAGCCCTCGGCGCCAAGCGCATCGTCATACGCACCCCCGCCAGCCTCACCCCCGGCGCAGTGGGGCGCAAACGGCTGCAGAGCTTCGTCGAGCAGCGTCGCGCCGACGGGTACGAGCTCGTTTGGGAGCCCGAAGGTCTATGGTCGCCCAGCGAGGCCGCCAACCTTGCCGCCTCCTTGAAGATCACCGCCATGGGCCCGGCCTTCGTCGCCGGACGTCCCAACACCGACGAAGACCCCGAGGTCCTCTACCACCGCTCTGCCTGGCTCCGTGTCGACGCCATGGGCCGTCGCCCGCGGCTCTCCGCCGACCAGCTCGACGCCATCGCCGACCACGCCGACGTCGTCACCAGCCCCACCTTCGTGTTCGCGGGCCCAAAGGCGCTGGCCAACCTCGAGGCCACCGCCGACAGCCTCGGCAGCTAGCCCCCGTCTGCTCGGGAGTACCGCTCCCCTTAAACGAGCAGCGCCGCCGACCGAAGAACGGCGGCGGCGGCGTGGAAGCTGTCCGGACGGACTACTTCTTGGTGCGACGCTTCGCGACCTTCTTCTTGGCGGCCTTCTTGGTGGCCTTCTTCTTGGTCGCCTTCTTCTTGGCGGCCTTCTTCTTGGTGGCCTTCTTGGCGACCTTCTTCTTGGCGGCCTTCTTCTTGGTCGCCTTCTTTTTGGTGGCCTTCTTCTTGGTGGCCTTCTTCTTGGTCGCCTTCTTCTTGGTCGCCTTTTTGGCTACCTTCTTCTTGGCGGCCTTCTTCTTGGTGGCCTTCTTCTTGGTCGCCTTCTTCTTGGTCGCCTTCTTGGCTACCTTCTTCTTGGCGGCCTTCTTCTTGGTGGCCTTCTTCTTGGCGGTCTTTTTCTTGGCGGTCTTGCGGGTGGCCTTTTTGGCCCCTGATGCTGCTGCGGACATAGGAATCTGGCCCTCCTTCAAGGGGCAACGGTACGCTCGGACCTTACGGTCGGGATCAGCGCATGTCAATAATAATTAGCCCTCTTTGTCATGCAATTAGGCGAAGGTAATGGATCGTGGAGGGTAGTTGAGTGATCGTGATAGCGAGTTATAGGTCTCTTATGTCTCACAGATGCACACAAGGTCGGGAACCGCGCAAGATTCCGTAGATCCACAGCTTTTTCATCTTGACGCGCACTTCGCACACGGCTTTTCGTGGGCTAGAGTGGCGCCGCGACGCGGTTGAGTGCGACGTTCGCGCCCCGCCTTCCGAACGAGAAAAAATTTCATGCTCGATATCCAGTGGACCTCGGATCAGCCGCAACCCGCGGCCGGTCAAGTGCTCGCCGTACCCGTGCGGGCAGAGTTCGAACCCGACGCTTTGGAGGCCCGCTTCGGTCCAGGCGTCCGCGCTGCCCTCGACGCCGCGAAGTTCAAGGGCAAGGCGTCCACCACCTTCGACTTCACGCGCAGTCACGGCGACGTGCTCGAGCGCGTGACGTTGTTCGGCGTGGGAGACGGCCTCGACGACCCCGAGGCGCTCCGTCAGATCGGACACGACGTCGTCCGCGAGGCGGCGAAGGTCGGTGCCACGACGATCGTGCTCGACCTCCAAGCCGACACGGCCGCGTGGAACGTCGGCGACGACGCGGAGCGGGCGGGTCGACTGCTCGCGCAAGGCCTCGAGCTGGGCACGTACGCGTACGACCGCTTCCTCTCCGAAGACAACCGCAAGCCGAGCTCCGTTCAGAGCGTGACCGTCTGGGCCGACACCACGGCGCCGAGCGAGGGCACCCACGCCGGGCAGATCATCGCCGCCGCGGTCGCACGCGCACGCGACCTGGCCAACGGTCCTGGCGAACTCGTCACGCCGACCTTCCTCGCCAACGCCGCGAAGGAGATCGTGGACGGAGCCGGCGACGCTGACGTCTCGCTGACGGTCTTCGACCGTGCGGAGTGCGAGAAGCGAAACATGGGGTGCTACCTCGGCGTCGCCAAAGGCAGCGCGGAGGAGCCCCGCTTCATCCACCTCACCTACAAGCCCAAGGGCACCAGCAAGGGGCGCATCGTGCTCATCGGCAAGGGCGTCACCTTCGACTCGGGTGGCTACTCCCTCAAGCCGACCGACGGCATGCTCGCGATGAAGCTCGACATGTGCGGGTCCGCGGCGGTCCTGGGCTCGTTCCAGGGCTTGGTCGCCCTTGGCGTCGCATACGAGGTCCACGTGCTCGTGGCCGCCACCGAGAACATGATCGGGGGCAAGGCGTATCGGCTCGGCGACATCCTCACCGCGTCCAACGGGAAGACGGTGGAGGTCAACAACACCGACGCGGAAGGCCGCCTGACGATGGCCGACGCGCTCGTCTACGGCTCGAAGCTCGACCCCGACATCATGATCGACTTTGCAACGCTCACCGGCGCATGCATCGTCGCGCTCGGGCCCTACATCGCCGGCGTCATGACCGACGACGAGCGGCTCGCGACCGACTGGATGTCGGCAGCGGACCGCACCGGCGAGCACATGTGGCGCTTGCCACTTCAAGCCAAGCTCAAAGAGCAGCTCCGCAGCCCGATCGCCGACATGAAGAACACCGGCGAGCGCTGGGGCGGCGCCCTCACGGCGGGGCTCTTCCTCAGCGAGTTCATCGAGGGCAAGCGATGGATGCACGTCGACATCGCCGGACCCGCGATGGCCAACAAGGCGCACGGCGTCACCACGGCGGGTGGCAGTGGCTTCCCAGTGCCGACGATCCTCGAGTTCCTCTCGGGCGACATCCAACTCGGCTGAGCGACGAACGAAGCAAGAAAGGCGCGGTGTCCCTGATGGACATCGCGCCTTCTTCTTGCGGTCGGGGCCGGCGCTATGCGAAGAGCTCGTCGAGCTCTTTGGCGACGGCAGGCTCTTCTTGGCCCTTGGCCAGCGCCAGCTCTTGCACGAGCAGCGAGCGCGCCGTGTCGAGCATCTTGCGCTCGCCAAACGAGAGCTCCTTGTCGGAGCGGAGCAGGCACAGGTCGCGGAGCACGGTGGCGATCTCGACGAGTGAACCCGTCTTGATCTTCTCCATGTACTCGCGGTAGCGGCGGTTCCACGTCGCCGTGGAGATCTTGTCGCCCCGGTGCTTGAGCACCTCGTAGACCTGACCGACCTCGTCGTCCTTGACCAGGCGACGAAGGCCGACGGCCTTGGCTTTGTGCTTGGGAACCCGGACGGTCATGTTGTTCTCGAGCACGCGCAGGACGTAGAACACGAGCGCGTGTCCGGAGATTTCCTGCTCCTCGAGGCCGACGACCTCGGCAACGCCGTGGCCCGGGTAAACCGTCTTTTCGCCTACATTGAACGAGTTATCGGCCATGTCTGTCGCTTCCTTGGCGGGCCCCTCCGCAAGAGCACTTGTTGGGGCGCGAGAATTCGCGCAATTCACGCCGCACGATCGGCAACGTAGGCGGCGTGTAATTAGCAGCTCCCGCAATTTCCGTCAATGACAGACCCGGAAAGGCCGACCCCAGAGACGGAGCGTGCGCGGTGCACTCGGACGCGGTGGGCGGAAACATGCGGGGACGAAGGGGCGGACGCCGGAGGGCGTCCCCTCATTGTAGCCCGAGGGCGCGCCGGTGCGAGCAGGCAAATCCGCCGTGGTCGATGGCGTGGCGTGCATCACGCAACCTCCGCGGAAACGAGTGAAATCGCCCGGTTCTGCAGGCTTTCCGGCCGGGCGTGCTAATCTCCGCCGCAATGCGATTCGGCAGCGTTTACGAACAGTTGCGGCTCGTGCGTGCGCCACTGCGTGCGACTGTGGTGGGTGCCCTGCTCGCGAGCGCCTGCGCCATGACGCCCGAGCGTCTGCCGAACTTGGACCGTCGCTTCTACGAGGTGATGGAGACGCCAGACCTGCAGAAGGCGTTTCTCAACGTCGAAGAGGAGGAGCGGCAGGCGTTCCTCGAGAAGCACGGGCTCTGGGAAGAGTGGTCCGCGCTGCCGCCCGAGGAACGCAAAGACGCCGCGCGCGGCGAGGTCAGCGTCGGCTATCACGAGTTCGCGCTGTTCATGGCGTGGGGGCCGCCCGCCGACACCCTCACCCGGGACCGCGACGGCCGAAACGCCATCGTGCACACGTACATCCGCTGCTCTTCGGGGCCCAAGCGAGGCAAGTACGTCCGCAACAACCTCGACTGCGACGGCACCTCCGACGAGACGCAGGTCGCAATCGACAACGACCTCATCGTCGAGATCAAGTACGCGACGTGAGGGGGCTCGGCGGGGGCCGGAACCGGGGTTCTGCGTGCCCCCCCTTCGGGTGAGGGGGCACTCCGAACCCCTTGCGGGGGGTTGTCTGCTCGCCCCTCTTTCCATCTTTTCCGCTGCGCGCCCCTCCGGGGCGCTCGCTCTTCTGCTTCGGAGCGATGTTGGGGAGGCTCGTGTCTTGCTGAGGGGCGTTGTCCGCAGTGGAGGTTTGCACTACGGAATGAACACTGGGGGGCGGTTGACGTCTGAGTCCCTGGACCGCGAACATCGGTCTTCGTCGTCATGGTGCGTCTCGCCAAACAGCTCGTCCTCGCCTTTGCCCTCGGGGGCCTGTTCGCCGTGCCTCCCGCGCCGGTCCAGGCCCACTTGGCCAAGTGGGGGAGCTGGGAGATCACCCACCGCAACTTGATGAAGCTGTTCCCCGACGCGGATCCGAACGGCTGGAAGATCAAGCGCTACCAGTTCAACGACGAAGAGGTGAAGTACCTCCAGAAGGAGCTGGGCTTCGACCTGTACCCCGAGGACAAGACCCCCGAGTTCTACCTCGCGCACGACACCGACGGTAAGTTCCTCGGCGTCGCGATCTTCATCGACCCGCGCACCAAACCCAAGGTGCTCAACGGCGGCATCCTCACCCTCGAGGTCGGCATCGGCGTCAACACCAAGGGCGAGATCAGCCGCATCCGCGTCTACGACTATCGCGGCAACGTCGAGCTCACCAAGGACGCGTTTCTCGACCAGCTCAAGGGGCGCACCCTCGACTCGAACTACACGATGGGCAAGGACGGGCTGAAGCCGGTCGAGGGCGAAGCCGAAGAGAGCCAGCTGGTCGCCAACGCGGGCCGTGAGGCGCTGCTTCTGATGAAGACCGCGCTCGGTCGCCGCTAGCTCGCGTACCACGCCAGCGTGGCGGCCAGGCCCTCGTCCAGCCCCACGCTGGGCTCGTACTTCAGTGCGTCGCGAGCGTGGCTGAGCTCGGCGCACGAACGTTGCACCTCGCCGCTGCGCGCAGGCGCGTGCCCGATGCTGGAGGCCGACCCCGCCAGGCGAACTACGGTCTGCGCCAACACGTTGATCGAGGTCTCTGCGCCGGTGCCCACGTTGAACACGTCGCCGGCGAAGTCCTGTGAGGCGGCCTTGCGCAGCGCTGCGGAGACGTCCGAGACGAACACGAAGTCGCGGGTCTGCTCGCCGTCGCCGTAGATCGTGATCCCCTCGCCGGCGAGCGCCCGCTTCATGAAGATGGAGATCACGCCCGAGTACGGGCTGCTGGGATCTTGGCGAGGCCCGTAGACGTTGAAGAAGCGCAGCGCGGCCGTGGGGACGCCGTGGGTCGTCGCGTAGGCACGCAGCGCGAGCTCGGAGCTGAACTTGTGAAATCCGTAGGGGCTCAAGGGCCAGCGCGCGGACGATTCGCGAACCGGGACCTCGTCGACATCGCCGTAGGTCGCAGCCGAGGACGCGAGCACCACCCGAACTCCGCGATGCTGCCTCGCGTACTCGAGCACCTGAAGCGTCGCGCCGTGGTTGCGGCGTGCGTCTTCGAGAGGGTTCTGCAGCGACGCCACAACCGACACCTGAGCGGCCAGGTGCACGATCGCCGTCGGCGTTCCCCACCGAGGGTCGAGCTTGCCAAGGCCAGCCCACAGCCCGTCGACGACGTTGGTTTCGATCACCTCGAGCTCGCCCTCGAGCCCCTGCAGGTTCGCCCGCTTGCCCGAGGAAAAGTCGTCGAGCACCACCACGCGCTCACCGGCCGCGAGGAGGTCGCGCACGAGCTGCGACCCGATGAAACCCGCGCCTCCGGTGACGACGTACATGCGGGTGAACTGTACCGCGCCGGCGGCTTCGTGCGGCTCGAGGTCACCGTGACGACGTGGCCGGGCTTCACCGCGGACTGCTAGTCTTGTGGAGTGTCCACGGACCTCTTCGACGCGCTGTTCGTCGTGACCGGCGCCCTCGAGCGCGCCAGCATCGACTACGGGCTGGTCGGTGGCCTCGCCGTTGCCGTCCACGGAGCGCCTCGAGCAACGACGGACATCGATCTCCTGATCTCGCCCGACGATGCGGACCGCGCCGTTGCGCTCGCCAAGGAGGCCGGCTTTCAGTTCGAGGGGCTTCCGCAACAGTTCAGCGACGGCATGCGGCTCCGTCGGGTCACGCGGATCGAGCACGGTGAGTCACTCACGGTCGACTTCATGCTCGCCGACCCCGCCCTGCAGGCAGTCTGGGATTCTCGCGAGCGATACGACGCCGGCGATGGTCGGCATCTATGGGTCGTTGGCCGGGAGGCCTTGATTGCGATGAAGGTCCAAGCCGGTCGCGCAAAGGACCTCGCCGACATCGAACGGCTCACGGAGCTCGACCGATGACCGTCTCCATGTCGCCCGAAGCGCTCACCGAGCGCCTGCGCATCGCATCGGACCTCGCCGACCTGCGGACCGAACGTCGTCTCCATGGGAAGATCGACATGTCCACCGCTGGGATCCTCGCTCGGCTTCGAGAGGTCGAACAGCTACGACGCACCTGCCTGGGCCTCGCGCGACTGCGACGACAGGAGGCCTGAGGCTCAGGGTCTGAACTCGATCGTCGCCTCGGTGCAGTGCCGCTCGGGCGTGCCATCACGCGTCGCCGGCTCGTAGGTCCAGCGCTCGACGGTTCGAACGGCGAGCGCGTCGAAGTCGGGCGTGAACGACTCCTTCACCGTGATGTCTTCGGTCGCGCCTTCCCTGTTCACGCAGTAGGCGACCACCGTTCGTCCGGCCACCCCCGCCGCCGCGGCGTCGGTCTTCGCCACGGCTTTCGGCTTGGGCAGTGGCGTTTCGATGCCCTTGGGACTGACGAGAACCGGCTGCGGAGGAGCGCAGCCGACGAGGACTGGGGCGAGCAGGGCGCTGGCGAGCACGAGCGTTCGAGGCATCGAGCGGCGAGTGTAACCCGGGGTGATTGCTCGCAGCCGGCCGGCGGTCAGGGGCACTCGCCGCGGTTTCGAGATCACAGAGGGTGTTTGGTGGCGTCGGGACTCTGGTCGAGCGGGTCGAACCCACAGCCCGCGTCGAGAACCTGAAGCTTGATGTCGAGCCATCCGGGCGTTCGATCAGCGAGCGCATCCAGGGCGCATGCCAGCGCGAGCATCCATCGGTTGGGTAGGTCATGGGCTTCGGGTTCCGCGCGCTGTCGACCCTGGGTTCTGAGACCGCCACGCCGCGACGCACAGCACGAGGAGCGCGAGCATGGCCCATTGGGCCACCGTGAGCCCACCGTGGCGGATGTCGACCGCGCGGAGATGGTCGAGCCAGAACCGCCCCACCGCGTAGAGGCCCGCGATCGTCAGCGTCAGACGCCCCGGGGTGCGCCAGCGACCGATGTAGGTGATGCAGGCCAGCACGCTCATGCCCAGCACCTCGACGAGTCCGAGGTCGAGGCGCACGCTCCCGTCGGGCCACGGTCCCACGGCGAGCGGATGATGCGGATCGACGAGCGCACCGGGGTGGTCGTGCACGAGTGCGCACCCCAACCGGCCGATTCCGAACCCCGCGACCAAGCCGTACACGATCGCATCGGCCAACGACCAACGATCGCGCGCCGTTCGGGTCAACCAGGCGAAGGCGATGACCCCGCCCATGAACCCGCCGACGCTGGAGATCCCATCGAAGAAGCGAATCAGGACCCACGGATCGGCTGCAACTCGCCCCGGGTGATAGCCGAGGACCGCGACCCAATGCGCACACGCAAGACCAACGACGACGCACCCGGTGATCAGCCGCTGAAGCTCATGCGGATCGAGCCCGCGCTGGCGTCCGTATCGGGTCACGAGACGGCTGCCCACCGCGATGCCCGTCGCGACGAGCAACCCGAAGATCCCCAGCGTGATCTCGCCTGCCAGCGGCAGGTCGAGGCTCAGCGTTGGAACCTCGACGTACGGGATGCGCGGAAGCATCATCGGACACCTCGGCAACCGTAGGCTCGGAGCTGCAGGTGCCCGCGAGCAGCGTCGAGAGCCCGGCCGCGACGATGACGAGCAGCATCAACGCCCGCCGAAGGCGCGTGCGGACCCGCTGCACGTGGGAGCGCGTGGTGTTGACGTTGAGCCCCAGTGTTGCGGCAGCCTCGGCGGCACTGAGACCACGAAGTTCGACCTGGGTGAACGCCGAGCAGGCAGCCGGCTCCAGCGCCTCTGTGGCCTCGGCCACGCGACCCAACGACCTGCGCGCCTCGATCTGCGCCTCGAGATCTGGCGCCGCGGCGGGCGACCACGCCGGACGGCGGGCAAGGGATCGCTGCCGGCCGCGGTGGTGGTTGCGCGCGAGCTTGCGCGAAGCCTCGTACAGCCACGAACGAGCCGATCGCAGGTCCGCAAACGAAACGGCCTTGCGGTGCAGGAGCACGAACACCTCCTGCGCGACGTCGTCGACCTCGGCCGCACCCACCCCCGCTGCAGCCAACGTGCGGAGAACGAACTCGCGCAGATGGTCGTGAACCTCGACGAACGGAAGAACCTGGGCGGACACGAACGACTTCGAGCATGACACCCCCACAGATGTCCGCCACTCGCAGATCTGACGCACCCCGGAGGTGCATTCGATACGCAGGCGGCGGACATACACACCCGCACGGGCGTCGTCGCGTCGACGTCAGCTCCAGCGCACGTTCATGCGAAGCGCACGCAGGACCAGTCCAGCGCGCGACCCCTCATCGGACGTCGCGGACCAATCGGTCTGTACGCGGCGAGCCCCCGCGGCTTCCATCGCCGCCTTCGTGTAGACGGAGAAGCCGATCGAAAGCCATGCTTCGAGTGGCGCGGGGATGCCGTGAAACGTGGCATCGACCTCATTGCCGCCCCGGATCGCGACGTCGACGGTGGGAAAGTCGAACAACGCCGTGAGCACCCGCGGCAGCCGGCCGACGATCATCGCCGGGTGAACGACCTTGAGCAAGAGCTTGTAGACGCCGCCGAGGTCCTGCGCAGCCTGCCAGCGCGTCCGCTCCAGCAGGTAGGCTTCGAGCGACGCGTCGACGACGCGAGCTTCGTAGGCGATCAGCGCCGGGACCGGCATGACGTCGTACCGCTTCGAGGCCGCGAACTTCTGCTCCATGAACGCTCGCAGCGGCGCCGGTTCGAGCGCATCGAGGAGCCGCGCATACCCACCGCGCACCTTGGTCTCGAAGTACGACCGCGTCGCCCGATACAAGATCCCTTTGACCCGAAAGGGGCTTTCTCCGAACGCGAACTCGGCCCCGGGAGGCACGAGCGGCGGGATGGGGGGACTCGGCATCGGGGCCCGCACATCGTACCGCAGCGAGAGCACCAGTTTCGCGGTCGGTACAGGAGCGCTGGATCTGCGGTCACGGCTTGGGCGTAGTCAGGCCCGTTTCGGCAGGGGCGAGGGCGGGTTCGTCTTCACCGGATACCCGGCACGGATGAGTCGCACGTAGGGGTCGAGGACCCAGGTCGTCTGTGGACCGTCCTCACCCTTGACCCGCCAACCGTCGGTGTATGGCCCTGGACCCTTGGGCTTTCGGGTGGTGACGGCAACGGTGAACGTGAGTTCTTCGTTCTCTTCACCGATGCTCAGCGACATCGTCTTCCTGCCGTTCGGCCACGCGTTCGGCTCCCCATCGTAGTCGTAGACGTTGCACTCGGGAAAGTCGTCCTGGTTCTGCGCTGCCACGAGGACGGTGACGGACGCGGGCTGCGAGATGTCAGCAGTCGTCGAGTTCGACGCAAGATCCTGGTCGCCCAGGTCTTCGCTGTTCTCGCTACACACCAACACGGGTTGCCCTGCCGTCTCGGACCAGACTACCTGGAAGTCCAACTCCGCCAAGTTCCTGAAGCTCATGTCTGCCATGGGTCGCTTGCTCTTTCTCCGAGGGTGTCGATGTTGCTCGGACACTGGGGGAGCCCGCCTCGTGGCCGATGAGATCACATGCCATGCGTTTTTTTTTCATCGCGCAGCTTCGAGCCACGCGTTGACCGCTGACAGCTCTTCACGACCTTCGTCGCCGAGTTTCTCGAAGAGGTCGGCCGCCTCGGTTGCGGCGCGCCGGGCGGACTCCAGGCTCGCATCCGGCAGGGACTGGGCGAGGCCCCAGTGGAGCTGGGCCAGCAGCGGCGTGTCACCCCATCCGTCCTCGAGGAGCGTCAACCCGCGTTCGAAGTGCGGTTTCGCCGCGCTCGGATTGCCCAAACCAAGCTCTGCCCGGCCCAAACCCGCGAGCGGATAGGCGAGTCGGGGGTCGTTGGGAGCGACGGTGCGTTCAAGCGTGGAGAGTACGTCGGCGAAGTGCCCTCGAGCGTCTCCGAGGCGGCCGAGCGCCAGCTCGCACTCGGCAGCGTTGTTCTGAAGCATCGCGAGGTCTTGCTCGGGCGTGTCTCCCTGCTCTTCGAGCTTCCGTGCCGCTCGGGCGTACTCCGCAAGCGCGAGCTGGGGGTGTCCGATGCGTTGGAGCACCGCAGCACGCCATTCGATCGCGACGATCTGCAGCGGATCGTCGGGCGGGAGGCGCTTTAGGGGTTCGGTCGCTCGGTCGACTTCGGCCAGCTCGAGGTCACCTGACATCGACCGCACCAACACCAAGCCCATTCGTGCATTGGCGAGAAGGCGTTCGACGCCCGCGACACCTTCCAAAATGCCCAGGGCTTGTTCGTAGTCCGCGGCGGCAGCATCGTGCTTGCCTAGGTTGCTGCGGAAGCTCGCCCGGAGAAACAGCGCGTTCGCAGTCGCTGGGTGCTGTCCGAAGGCGGCTTCGTGCGCGCGAACGTTCTCATCGTGAGCAACGAGCGCGGCGTCACCATCACCGGAGAGCTCCAAGGCCAACGCACGCATTGCAGCCGTGCGGGCCGCTTGAATCGCATCGGGGCCACCGCCTTCGCGGTACAGGGCTTCCGCCCGGGAGGCATGCCGCGCCGCCCCGGCTGGGTCTCCAAGTGCCAGGGCGAGCTCGGTCGACGCGAGCGCGAGCTCTGCGTGCTTCGGCGGAGGAGCGCCGGTGCGCGCGAGCTTGGCTGAGGCAAGGGCCTCCCAGCCTTTCGCCGCGTTCACGTGATGGTTGGCTCCCGCGAACACCATGAGCTCGATCGCCACCGCTGCGGAGAGATCGTCGGCGCTCGCCTCCTCGGCGTTGCGGAGTGCCGAGAGCAGCAAGGGTTCCGGGGCGTCCTCGGCCGCGACCTCGTTGAGATGACCGAGAAAGAGGTTCGCCCGGGCACGACTGCGCGGGTCGGCGATCTCCTGGCTGCGTTCGACGGCCGCGCGTGCGCCCGTGAGGGCCGAGCCCAGGTCTCCGGAAAGTTGCTTGGCGTGGGCCCGGTCGATGAGGCGGCGAATCTCGGCAACCTCGTTCGCGATCGCGGGAGAAGGTGCGTCACGTGCCAAGATCTGCGCCGGGTTGGTGCAGGAGCCCAGAGGGGGGAAGGCAGCCGCGAAGTCCAGTGCCGTCCTCCAGGCGTTCTCGTCACCGCTGAGCTCTTCGAGGTAGGTCGAGATCGTGTCGGCGTGCCGATCGAGGCAGACGAGCTGTCGGTCGTAGATGCCCGGGGAGGTCGTGCCGCGCACGAGAGCCTCTTCGCACGCGTGTACGCGGGCGCTGAGCCAGCCCTCCGCCCAACGATCGGCGGAAGCCTCGAACGTCCTCCACACGGCCTCGCTCTTCGGCCCGCTCGAGAGGATCGCCTCGCGCACGGTGTCTTGCCGCTCGTTGGACCAGGCTGGAAGCGCACGCCCCGACACGGCATCACAGGGCGCGTCCTTTCCAGCGAGCGCGGTGGCTCCGATGGCAACGGCGCCAGCCGTCGTCCCGAGCACCAGCACCCGTCGACGTCGCCGACGGACCGGATACCGCTCGATGGCGTCGAGGAGCTCCGAGATGTCCGGCCAGCGCAACTCGGGTCGATAGGCGAGCCCTCGGACGACCAGGGACATCAGTGCCCGCGGCGGGTTTGGAGACCTCGCCACGTCGGGCTCGCGAATCGTTCCGTCTCTGATGTTGCTGTACAACCCGACGGCGGTCGTCGCTTCGAACGGTCGGGCTCCGGTGAGTGCCTCATACAGAGCGACGCAGAACGCGAACTGATCACTCGCAGCATCGACCGCTTGGCCGCAGAGTTGCTCAGGGGCCATGTAGGCGGGGGTTCCGACCAACGCTCCCGTCGCGGTCAACGTCGCATCGAGTAACCCCGCCGAGGGACTGGACTCGGTGGCCTCGGAATCTGGATTGGCAAGCCCTCGGGCGAGGCCAAAGTCGAGGACGCGGACACGGCCGTCACTGCCAAGGATGCAGTTTGCCGGTTTGAAGTCGCGGTGGATCAGCCCCGCCCGGTGCGCGGCCTCGAGTCCGCGTCCGGCCTGCACGAAGACTTCGATGACGCTCCGCCAGTCTGGGTTCTCCCCCCCCATCCAGTCGCGCAGCGTCTTGCCGCCTACCAGCTCCATGGCGATGAAGTCTCGGTCGTGATGCTGCCCGACCTCGTGAATCGTAACGACGTTGGGGTGCGAGAGCTTCGCAAGCGCTCGCGCCTCACGGCGAAACCGACCGACGACGTCTTCACTCTCCCACGCGCTCTTGCGGATCACCTTGAGCGCGACGGCACGCTCCAGTTCTTCGTCCCACGCCTCGTAGACGACCCCCATCGCACCGGCGCCGAGTTCCTTTTCGACCACGTATCGGCCGACCCGGGTTTGGTGGTTGGGGCGGTCGAACAACGTTGCTGCGACGCGGTCGCGTTCCGAGATCAACTCGTCGTTGGTGTCGACCGGAGGAGCCCCCAGGCCACCGGGTCCTTCGAGTTCGGAGTCTTCAACCGTTGTCACCGTCACCCAGCAGCGCTGAGCATACCTTGCAGCGCCGCGCGGCGCGTCGTGAGTCACGGATCACTTGCCCACGGGCCGGTCGCCTGCATGTCTCGAAAGGTCAGGTCGACGCCGTGCCTCGCCGATCTCCGAGCCTTCTTCGGGCTTGACGGCTCCACAGCCTTGTCCCACGCTGCGTTGGTGCACGGCGAGGGATGGCGGTGGTTCTTCGAAGGTCTGCACGGCGCCGAGCGACCCACCACCGTGCGCACCCAGCTCGAGCGCGCCCGCTCGTTGATTCACGACGCTTACGACGAACCCCTCGTCGTGCCCACGCTGGCCAAGCAGGCCGCCATGTCGCAGTCGCACTTCATTCGCGCATTTGCGCGGGAGTTCGGGGTCACGCCGCGGCAGTACCTCATCGACGTGCGCCTGCAGCACGCCAAGCGCCTGCTGCAGACCACCACCCGGAGCGTCACCGAAGTGTGCATGGACGTGGGCTTCTCGAGCCTGGGGTCGTTCAGCGGGCGCTTCAGCAGGGACACCGGCGTCTCCCCCAGAGCGTTCCGCCGCACGCTCGTGCAGAGCCTGGGCATCCTGCCCGCTTGCCCGCCGGTCCCCGCGTGCTTTCTCGCCCGATACGCCTCGCCGACCTGAGCGGACGAGAACCGCAATTTTGGAGAAGCACGCCGCGGAGAGGATGGCTACGCTCGCGCCATGATCTCGTCGATGTCCCACACCGCCCTCTACGTGCACGACCAGGATGAAGCCCTGGCCTTCTACACCGAGAAGCTCGGCTTCGAGGTCCGCACCGACATGACCATGGACGGCTTTCGCTGGCTGACCGTCGGCCCCAAGGACCAGACCGACCTGCAGATCGTCCTGATGAAGCTCGCCCCCAGCCCCATGATGGACGAGGCCACCGTCGCCCAGATGAAGGACCTGCTCTCCAAAGGCGCGTTCGGAGCGGGCGTCTTCAACACCGCCGACTGCAAGGCCACCTACGAGGAACTCCGAGCCCGCGGCGTCGAGTTCATGGGCGAGCCCCAAGAGCGACCCTACGGCATCGAAGCCATGTTCAAGGACAACTCCGGCAACTGGTTCTCGCTGACCCAGCCGCGCGACTTCGGCTGAGCGGGGTCGGCTTCAGCCGGGGTCTACCCCGACGGCTCGGCCGCAAGGCGATACAGCGGCGCGTTGACCCACGGCTCCTTCCCCTCGAACGGTGGACGCGGCCGGCCCTCGGCCTCTGCAAAACGAACCTTGTACCCGTCGCACTCGACCGACCCGGTGTCGAGAAGAGCGCAAACGAGACCGCGCATTGCCACGAAGTCAACCGCAGGGCGTTTGAACTTCAGCTTCGCCGGCGGAGTATTCCTATCTCCGAAGACGCTGTGCCCCCACCCGACGACAGAGCCGTCGGCCCTGAGGGCGACGAATCCGCGCCCGGCACTACGTAGCTTCACTGCGGGATGCGCGAGCGGTACTTCAATCGGCGTCGTCGCGAATGAAGCGCCCGGGTCGCCGAGCTCGGCCCGGCCATTGTCGCCCCAGCAGAAGACGCGGTTGTCGGCACGAAGAGCGCACGCGGAGTAGTCGCCCGTAGCGATATCTACCACGTCGCGAAGGTCGGGAACTGCAACGGCTGAAGGGTTACACTGGCCGCGCGCTGTCTTTCCCCAACATGCGACGGTCGAGTCCGTTCGAACCACGCAGCCCATGTGGATCCCCTTGGAGACCCGGCGGGCCGCTCCAACAGCCGGGACGTCGATCGGCCGGTTCTGGTCATACTCCGGGTCGTGTTCCCCGAAACACGTCGCTCCGCCAGTGCAACGGACCGTACCCGACTTGTCGACTGTACAGACCTGCGAATCCGCGGCGATATCGACCACGTCTCGTGCGGGCAGCTCCTTCGGCAGGTTGCCCCTCCGCGCGGCAAGGTCTCTCCACCAGCATCGGACGCGTCCCTTCTCGGGATCCAACGTGCAACGGATGTACGGATCTGTTGCGTCCAGACCCCGAAGATTGAGATCTGCGATCGCGACCGGCAACTCAGCATGAGTCCGCGAGTACCGCCCGTCGTCCAACGTCCGATCCGCGGCCGCCAGCGGAAGCCCAATTTCTCCGATGCATGCAGCTGGCGCATCCTTCCGGATCGCGCACAGCATCTCGCTCCCACCGACGAGCGCAACTGGTTCTCCCGCCGTGCGCTGCTGGAGAGAAACTGCAAGTTCACGCTTCAGCTTTGGGACCGAGGGGGAGGCTGGTTCGTCGGTTGTTGATGGGGCGGTGGCGCAGATCGACAGGTTCGCAATGAATACGAAATATGCGAGTCTCATGGCAAACCGTCAGCTATCCTTGGTGAAATCAATGCTGTTGATTTTCTCGCTTTGGGACTTGCCAGTCCGAATGCAGTCGATCTCCACCGTTTTATGCAACGGCAACGCAACCTTCACGCCGTCGGCAGCATACACTTCGCGCTGCACCGTGAGCTTGATCTCGCGCGGAATAGGCTTTCCCGCATCTCTACCTTTATCGAAGACTTCATTGGGAATGGTGAGGTCGATGAACAAGCCATCTTTATCCCGGAGCATCCCTACCGCACCTTCGATTTCAATCGTCGTCGACTTTAGTGGTGTGTCGGAGGCCAACCCGAATGGCCGCCACGTCCAAGTCGCAACGAAACGACTGCCCGACCCTAACACGCCCGGGCGGAGGCGGACGTTGTTCATGTCGGCACCCTGATGGTGCATCGTCGCGTCGGTGTAAAGTGAAAACTGTCCCTGCAACGCTGCCAATGCCTCGAGTTGAGAGTCCCATGAACTCGCGAGCTTGTTGAGCCGCACCGTCGCCCAGCCCGGTTCGCCGGTCGACAACGACCTGAACGCCTTGTTTCCAATGCTCGAGTGCGCCACGAACGTCTGAAGCTTAGTGTCTTTCGCCCACGTATACAGCAGCGACGCAAGCACACCGACCGCCGCCACGATCGCCCCAAAGTGACCGGCAGCCGCACCAGCTTGGCCGACGGCGGCGATGCCGACGGCGATGAGGCTCGTAACGCTGACAACCGCCATCGCGGCGAACGCGTTGATGTCGCCATAGGAGAGGGCTTCATGTGCCTTCACAATGGACCGCCACGCCGTGCGAGCCGCCAGGACGGTTCCGAGTATCCGCGGGGCGAGTCGCGCGACGCCCTTCGCGTCCTTGAGCGCGAAATCCATGACGGACTTGACCAAGTCGAGCGACTGGAAGATGGCATCCCGCATGACCTCGCTGCGGAGCTTGGGGTTCGACTCCGAGATCTCGTGAAGCTCTCGAACCGCCAAGACCAAGTTGATGGCATCGAGGACCTTGAGCGCTATCTCGGCACCCTTGGCCACCGCCTCGAGTCGTTCCGTCCCGCGCACGCTGACCTCGGGCTCCCGGAGAGGATCCGACTCTTCGTGAAACGCGCGTTCGACGTACCGACACTGAAAGCGCTCGACGGCCGCTCGCGTCAGCTCGCCGAGTTCAGCGTCGATCGGTCCAGGGTCGCACTCGAGTGCTCGCAACATGACCTGATGGACATCGAGGCCCCAACCCTCGCCATTCGAGACCTCGACGAACGTGTCCACGTCGTGGGTGAGCAGGGCCATCACGCACGCGGCCCGGCGATCGCTGAGTTCCTTGTTGTCGCTCTCTGAGCCCGTGGTGTCCGTGTGGGCGAAGAGCTGCAGGGTCGAACCGGATTGCAGCCGCTCGGCGAGCGTCTTCCGCCCATCGAGCGCGACGTGTTCGTGCAGCAGCATCGACAGCACGGCTGGACCTGGAAACGAGAGGTTCGCTGCGAACACCCGCCGTACGAGGCCCCGATCGACGGTGCGCGCTCGGGCCGGACGAGGACGATCCGGTTGTGGTGGCCGACCTCGAGGCTGATTCGCTTCTTCGTCTTCAGCCCCGCTCGTGTGTACTCGAGCGTGTCGATATGTACCCGGATGTCCTTGGGCATGAGTCTGCGGACATGGTCCGGGCATGCGAGGCCCGATTGCAAGGGATGTGCCCCCGCGAGGACATGGCCCGCCGAGCAGCCGAGTCACGAACCCACCCGCCCGCCCGAATCAAGACGCCGGCGGATGAGCCTCGAGCCACGTCGACCACTTCGTCCTCTGTCCGCCCCAGCCGTCGTGCCCGTCGGGCGGAGGCGGAGGGAGCGTGTCGAATGCTCGCTGGACGTGATCGCGGGCGTCGTCCCGTTTGCCGCGTGCCTCGAGGTTGCGGCCCAAGGCGAAGAGCGTCCGTCCCAGCTCGGGTCCTTGGGTCCCCTCGGCCGTGTGTAGCTCCATCGCGCGCAGCAGTGGCTTGGTCGCTTCGTCGTGGCGGCCGAGGCGGCCGTAGCCGATGCCGAGCCACGTATACGTGTAGGGCCGTTCTTCGGCGGCTCGGTCCTCCAGGTCCCGTGCGAGCTCGGCGAGCTCGCGAACGCCCTGTTCGACGTCCCCGTCGTCCATGCGAGAGATGGCGAGGTTCACCCGAGCAAAGGCAGCCTCGGCCGCTGCCTCGGGGCCGTCGATGCGCTCGTACGCGGCGATACCCCGCTCGAACATCGTGACCTCTCGCGCGTGGTCCCCACCTCGATGGGCGGTCATGGCTGCGTTCACGAATGCCCCGGCAGCATCGATGGATTGTGGCCCTCGTGCCCGGATCCAAACCTCGGCCGACCGTTCGAAGTACGTCGTGGCGTCGCCCCATCGGCCGCTGTTCGCGGAGGTCGCCGCGAAGTTCCCGTAGACCTTGGCCACGAGCGGGTGTTCCTCGCCGAACGCGTTTCGCATCACGATGACCGATGCCTCGATGTTGCGAATGCCCTCTTCCCACTTTCCGCTCTCGTGGTAGCTCAGGCCGAGCTCCATCAGCGAGCGGCCGCAGTCGGGATGGTCGTCCCCCAGCGCTGTCCGCCGGACCTCGAGCGCCTCGGAATGCAGGGCGATCGCCTGCTCGAAGTCTCTTTGGTCGTGGCGAATCACCCCGATGTGGTTGAGCAGGTCGCCGCGCAGTCTCGGGTCGCCGAATCGATCGACCTCGGCCTGGGCGTGCTGCGCCCACTCCAGTCCGCCTTCGTGGTCGTGCGCGAATAGCCCGAGCGTACGCACCAAGAACACCGCAGCGCGGGTTCGTGTCTCGTCATCGCCCACCCGCCGCGCGTCGAAGAACGCGGTACGAAACGCCGCTTCGGCCTCCTCGTAGTGCCGCGTTCGCAGTCCGAGCATGCCCTTGTGAAGCGCGACCTGAGCGTGCAGAGGCGGGTAGTCGAGACTCGCAGCGTCTCGCTCGACGGCTTCGACCATCTCCCAACCCTTGGCGTACTTGCCCGCGGCCTCCAGCGCATCGATTCCCATCAGGCGGTTCTGAAGCACGCTCACCGCGTCTGCGAGCTCAGGATCGTCCGGAGGCTCGACGAGCGCGGTCACGTAGTCGACCTCCGCGCAACGCTGCACCGACGGAAGCTGTGCCGCGACGTCCGAGCCCTTGGCCACCACGTCGTCGTCGGCATCCACCAGCGCCTCGACCAATGACCCGAGGCTACGCCGCCGGTTGTCGAGACAGCGCATGCGGGCGTCGAGCAGCTCGGCCGACTGCTCGCCACGAACCCGCGTCGCTTCGCAGGCCTCGGTGTGCCCCGCCTCCCACTCCGCCGCATACGTATCGAGCCGCGCCACCACGTGGGCTGCTGCGTCTCGAGCGAAGGGGAGGTCGCTCGCCGCGAACGCCCGCCGAATCTCGGCCGCTCTGTCCGGGCTCCAGACGCTGCCGAGTTCATCGTGGGCGCCCGTGCAGACGCTCGGCTGCTCTTGCGCATCGGGGGAGGAGGCCGCGGCCCAGGCTGCCACCGGGAGCAGGGCGAGGGCGAGCAGCCATCCTCGGCGTCTCGTCGGCGCCTCGTCGTGGGCCAGCGCTCGCTCGACGTCTGCCATCGACGGCCATCGATCGTCGGGCGAGACCGCGAGGCCCCGGAGCAGCAGGTCACGAATCCACGTCGGCACATCGTCGGACGGAGGCACCTCGACATTGCCCGCCATCACCTCGACACCGATCGTCAGCGCGCTCTTCCCCGCGAACGGCCGCTGTCCGTACACCGCCTCGAACAACGAAACGCAGAAACCAAACTGGTCCGTTCGCGCGTCGGCAAGGTGCCCGAGGAACTGTTCGGGTGCCATGTACGCCGGCGTTCCGATCACCGCACCGGCCTCCGTGAGCCGTGCCGAGCGGCGGCCCGTCGACTCTGCGCCGTCGATCTCGATCGGCTTCGTGATGTCGACCTCCTCCGACTCGTCCCCGATGTGGGCCAAACCGAAGTCCATCACCCGCACTCGGCCGTCGTCTCCGAGCATCACGTTGTCGGGCTTGAAGTCCCGATGGACGAGCCCAGCGTCATGAGCCGCGCGTAGGCCTCGAGCAGCACCGCGCGCAACCTCGAGGATCTCCTCCAGCGAACGCATCTGCGCCTTCTGCCAGCTCGACCAAGTCTGGCCGCGAACGAACTCCATCGCGATGAAGACCATGTCCCAGTGGCGACCCACGTCATGCACGGTGATCACGTTCGGGTGGGTGAGCCTGGCCATCGCCTGCGCTTCCCGGAGCAAGCGCTGCCCATCCTGGTCGCGGCAGTATTCCCTGCCTGGCCGGAGCAGCTTGATCGCAACCTTCCGATCCAGCTCGGGGTCGTACGCCGTATACACGACCCCCATGCCTCCTTCGCCGAGCGGCTCGAGCACGACGTAGCGCCCGATCGTGCTGCCCCGCGTCAGCGAGCGCCGCGGAGGCTCCGAGCGCGAAGGCTCCGTACTCGGCCCCTGCGATGGAACCGTCCTCGTATGTTCGAGATGCGCGTCGTCCCCCACGTCCGCTCGTGATCGTAGGCTGCAAACGCGCCGCGCTCCAAGAGGGGCGCTGTACGAACGCCACCGACACCGCGACCGCGGGCAGACCGTGTCACCCAGGGACAGGCAGGAGCGAACCCGCACGAAGGCGGAGTGGATCCGAGCACGTCATCTCGGATCCGCGCCCAAGCTGGCCGAGCGCGAGGCGCCGGTCAGTGCTCGTGACCGTCGGGCGGGACGAGTGCGTCGCGCACGATCGCCCCGAGCTCCTTCATCTGCGCCGTGATCACGCCCGGGAAGAGCTGCCGACCCCCGGATTGGCTCAGTCCCGCCACCGAGGTGACGAGCGAGGACTGCATGGCACCGACCATCGCCCCGAACACGAGCAACGCCTTGGCGCGAGGGTCGGTCGCCGCGTCGGCGAGCTCCTTCGCGGCGGCATTGCGAGCATCGAGCGCCTGCGCCACGGGGTTCTCTCCCGCGAACTTCAGCTCGACGCTCTCGGATTGGAGAATCCCGGCGCCGTCGAAGACCATGGTGACCGCTGCCGCATCGTCCTTCGCGAGCCCGCGGATGTGATCGAGCTTGAAGACGAGGACCACTCCACCGGTCGATCGCGTCACGCTCGGTTTCCAGACGCGAAAGTTCGAATCGCTGACTTCGTACTCGAACGCGCGCCCATCCTTGGCCGCCCAGCTTCGAGACGACTCGATCCCCAGATAAGCCTGGGACGCCTTGCCATGGGGCAGGATGACGATCTGGGAGACCTTGCCCGCGAGGTTGCCCGAGCCCGTCTTTCGGAACGATACGCCCGGCAGATTCGGGTTCCGCTCGACGTTCTTGATCTTCCCGCTGGGGACCTGCTGGGTGAACTCCACGCGAATCCAGTCGTCGCTGTCGCGTTTGTCCGGCGAGTCCCACAACTCGAGGATCGTGCCCCCTCCAATGTCGGAGAAGCCGACGGATCGGATCTCGTCGTTCTTCCAGTTTCGCTCCTTCTTCAGGTTCATGTTGCGCGGATTGGCATCATCCAGAGTTCCGAGCACCGAACCGCAAAGATTGTCCTTCGAGTAGAATGTGAAAGTACCCATTTGTTTGCCTTCGTCGTGGTTTCGAGAGTCGAGAGCGGGCGACGGCCACCGTTTGCAGGGCTGAACCGTCGGCGCCTCATGTCGTTCGAAGTCGGAGTTCCCCCGGCGCGTGAACTCGACGAAGAAACCCTGCCAAGTCCCGAAATCGGCGCTCAGTCGGGGGTTGGCGCGTCGACGACGTCGACCCGGAGAGGTGCGATGGGGCGCATTCGCGCAGCTCTCGACCGGCCTCGCGCATGCTTGGCTGCGCCGCCCCCGACCCTTTCTCGCCCCCAGCGCTCAAGGTTCGGCCCATTGTGGACGAATGGTTGCAAAGACGGCCCTTCGCCGTACACGACCCCGAGTCGCAGACCCTGCCATGAAGCTCTCGACAGCCAACGTTCACGGAATCTCGGTCGTCTCGATCCAAGGATCGCTCGACTTCTACACGTCGCCCAGCCTCAAGCGCACGGTCTGCGACATCTTGGTCGACGGCAGCGAGCACATCGTGTTCGACCTGTCCGAGGTGGACCACCTCGACCGCTCGGGCATCGCGGTGCTCGTGGGCACGGCTCGGCAGCAGGAGTATGCGCACCGACAGGTCTCGCTGGTCGGCGCGGGCGGTGACGTCCGCTCCGCGCTCGAGCGCGGCCACGCAGACCTCCCGATGTTTGGGGCCGTCGAAGAACTGCACCGTTTCGCGGCGTAGGCGAGCCCTTCGCGTGCCAACGCGAAGCGATCTCTAGTCGCCCCAGATCTCCCGCACCACCGGACGGTCCAGCGCCGCGGCCAGCCACGCCTGCACCCGCTCGAATCCCTCGGGCTTCACCCCGCACATGCCGGCCCAGGCCAGCGCGTTGCTCATCACCAGATCCGCCAACGAGTACGACTCTCCAACCAGGACCGAGCGCCCGGTCAGTCGCTGCTCGAGTACGCCGAACAGGCTCTGCAGCTCCTTGCCGAACGCCTCGCGCTGGGCGGGTTGATGCAGCGCCTCGGGGACCATCTCGCTGCCCGCCACGTTGAAGCGTCCCAGCATTGGGCTGAAGGCCGTGTACGCCCACGTCGTCCACGACACCGCCTCCAGCCGCTGCGGCGAGTCGAAGGCCGGCCACAGCCCGCGCTTCACCCCGAACGTGTCGCCGAGCCACTGCAGGATCGCCAGGGCCTCGAACAGCGGCGTGCCGTCGACGACCAGGGTGGGGACCTTGCGGTTGGGGTTGATCCTTCCGAACGCCTCGGTGAGGTGCGTGCCGGCCTGAAGGTCGAACACCACCCGCTCGTGGGGCACGTCGAGCTCGCGCAGGGCGTGATCGACCGGGATGGCGCTGGAGTTGGGGGCTGTGTAGAAGGTGATCTTCATCGCCACGCAGCCTAGAACCCATTGAGGACAGAATCGGTCCTCGATAGACGCTAGGATTCGTGGCGATGATCGTCGCCTCTGCTCGCCTGCTCCGACTGCTGGCCCTGCTGCAGGCACGCGGGTTCTGGACCGGGGCCGAGCTGTCCGATCGTCTCGAGGTCACCCCGCGGACCGTCCGGCGCGACGTCGATCGCCTGCGCAGCCTCGGGTATCCGATCCGATCGAGCACCGGGGTCGCGGGCGGGTATCAGCTGGGCGCCGGGGCCTCGGTGCCGCCGCTGCTGCTCGAGGACGACGAGGCCCAGGCCGTCGCGCTCAGCCTGCGGACCGCCGCCACCGGTACCGTGTCGGGCCTGGAGGAGGCCGCCGTACGGGCGCTCGCAAAGCTCGAGCAGATGATGCCAGCCCGCCTACGTCGACGTGTGCACGCCCTGCGCTCGCTCGCCCCGCTCGTGCTCGACGGACAGCGCGTCGACGCGACCTTGCTGTCCGCGGTCGCAGCCGCGTGCCGCAACCTCGAGCGGGCGTCGTTTCGCTACGCCGACGCCCAAGGGGTCCGAACGCGGCGCAGGGTCGAGCCGCACGGGGTCGTGTTCACCGGGCGTCGCTGGTATCTCGCCGCCTGGGACGAGACCCGCGAAGACTGGCGGACCTTTCGCATCGACCGCATCACCGGACCGATTCGCACCGGGTCCCGGTTCCCCCCCCGGCCGATCCCCCACGGCGACGTCAGCCGCTACGTCGCCCACTCGATCACCTCCATGCCGCATCCGATCCGCGTCTCGGTGATCCTGCACGCGCCGCTGGCCGAGATTGAAGCGCGCACCCCTGGGCTTGGGCGGCGTCTGCAGCCCGTGGACGAGCACCGCTGCCGCCTCACCATGGAGGCCGCCCACCTCGCCCACGCCGCCATCACCGTCGTGGTCTCGGGCGCCGAGTTCGAGGTCGAGTCGCCCCCCGAGCTGCGTGACGAGCTTCGAGCGACCGCTCGTCGGATCCGACGGAGCCTGCGCGTACGCTGAGAAGCGCCATGCCCTTTCGCGCCGCTTTGTGTGCGCTCGGCGCTTTGCTACCGTCTCGCACATGAGATCGGGCTTGGGCGCTGCACTCGGGTGCTTCTTCGTAGCGAGCTGCCTCGCCGAAAACCCTGGTGGTGGCGCCGAGAGCGGCGGCGACACGACCGAGGACACCGACGACCCGTCCGAGACGACCGGGGTCCCTGCCGCCGACAACATGATCGGCTGCCCGGCGGGCGAGACGTGCTGGGTCGTGCTGGCCGCCCAGACGCTCGACGACCGGGTCGAGATCTTCGGCGCGCCCGCGGGCGAAGAGCCAGCGTATCGCGGCGCGATCGATCTCGACCTCAAGCCCGGCACCGAGATCGGCCCGCTCGACGAGCCATTCGGCATGGTCTTGTCCGATACCGGACTTCACGTCATCACCGGGCATTACCCATCGACCGAGCGTGGCGCGATGCTGAGCTTCCCCAGCGCCTTCTTTGACGGGCGCGACGCGGGGCTCATCGACGTTGACGAGTTCTTCGGTGGAGCGTTCAACAATGGCGTGATCGAGACCCGGTTCGACGAGGTGGAGCCCATCTTCGCGTTCCCCCGCCCGGTATCGGGAAAACTGCTGGTCAGCGTGTTTGCCAACGACCTCTTCGCCGGCGAGGAAACGTGGACGTCACCCGGCAAGCTCGCGGTCGTCGACGCCGCCGATCCGTCCGACTTCGCGCTCACAACCCTCAACGGGCTCGAGGGCGGTGACTGCCTCGGCGCGTCACAGCTGATCCTACTTCAGGACGACCAAACGGCAGCCGTCGCCTGCGACGGCAACGAAGGGGTGGCGTTCCTCGATCTGGGGGACCTGTCGGGGTCCGTCGCGGACGCAGCGAACGGGATCACCGGCAGCTACTGCGACCTGCCGTTCCCGAGCGACCGCCGCGTCCGCTATCTTGCCCACGACGGATTCGGTGGAGTGCTCGTCGGTGTTGGGCCCTCTATCAACCCCTCGATCGCGAGCCAGGTGTTTTCGGTCACTCCAGGTTCCATGCCCGCGGACTGCACCTTCGAACCCATCCAGGTCGCCGATAGCGACGGGCAACTGGGCGAGCTCGTTCCGTTCGGCGCCGCGCACTGGCTGCTGGCCCAGGGCGCACTCGCTCCGGAGGGCGACCGCGGGGTGCAGGTCATCGCGCCCGACGGGATCTGCAACACGTTGCCCGGCCTCGAGGACGCGTGGGAGACCGATGGCGACCGCCTCTCCCCATACGCCATCACCGTAGCGCCCGACGGAGAGCACCTCCTCATCGGCGCGGCCACGGCCCAGGTCGGCTCGATCCAGAACGCGATTTACGGAAAGGTGCTGTGGGTGACGCTCAGCGGGGCCAGCGACCCGTGCACGATGACCGCATCCGCCGTCGACCTCACCGACGGCGGCGCCGGCCGTGCACCCGCGCCCCTCGGCGGCGATGAGAAGACCTGGCGGCGCTCGCCGATCGTCGTCACGCTCACCGAGGTTCAGGGAGCATGAAGCGACTCCCCGTCCTCGGGCAGAACCGCGAGCCCGAAGAAGACCCGCTGGCCCTCGTTCGGGGCGGGCGGTTCGCGATGGGCTTCGCTCTGTTTCTCGCGGTCGTGGGCTTGTACTGGATCGGTGCCTCCCGCGTGCGAGCGCGCAGCACCGAGAACGCCGTGGTCAAGGTCCACTCCGACCTGCAAGAGCGCGTCGAGGGCACGCTGCTCGCCGCGGCCCCGCCCAAGCCTCCGGTCGAAGACATCACCCCCAAGGCGGCGCCTCCGATGCCTCCGGTCGAGGACGTCACCCCCAAGGCCGACGACGACACGTACACCGTCGACCGATTCGGCCGCAAGCGCTCCAAGTCCGGCGCCATCATCCTCGACGAAGGTGGCGACGAGAACGTGGGTGTCGACGCGGGAACGAAGCAGGACCTCGACCAAGGCGGGTTCTTCGATCCCGACGCGTTCGACGACGCCAAGACCGTCAAGAAGAAGGCCTACGTGCACCTGATGCCGGGCCTGCCCAACGAGGTGTTCTTCGGCGCGGGCATCGTCATCTTGCTGCTGTCGTTCGTGGTGTTCGAGCGGTACGGCAAGGCCAAGAACCCCCGCTCGTACGCCCGCAACTACTGGAGATTCGAGCTCACCCGGTTTGCGTGGCTGCGTCGCGCGATGAAGAGCCGGTGGTTCCAGCCCGCAGTGCAGATCCCGGTCGTGCTCGGGTTCCTCGGCGTCATCGTCATCGGCCTCGTCGGCTCGCAAGACCCCGGCCGCAACATCGCCCCCGTGCTCACCTGGAACATCTGGTGGATCGGACTCATCTTCGCGGTGTTCTTCGCTGGCAACCTGTGGTGCTTCATGTGCCCGTGGACCGCAGTCCCCGACTGGGTGATGCGCCTCTCGCTCACCAGCACCAAGCGCATCCGCGGCCTGGGCAAGCGCTATCCCAAGGCCAAGGCGTGGATGTGGCCGGCGATCATCCTGTTCGCGTTCGTCACCTGGCTCGAGATCGTGTTCGACGCGGCGAACCGCCCGTGGCTGACCTCGGTCATCGGCCTGAGCATGATCGCCTTGGCCTGGGTCCTGCTGCTCACCTACGAGCGCAAGGCGATGTGCCGCTACGTCTGCTTCGTGGGGCGCGTCAGCGGCCAGTACGCGATGATGGGCATGCTCGAGCTGCGCAGCCGTGACCGCGACATCTGCCGCTCCTGCGAGAACAAGGACTGCTATCACGGACGCGAAGGCCACGGCCTGCCCTGCCCCACGCACGAGTTCATGGGCGGCATGAACGAGAATCAGTACTGCACGCTGTGCACCGAGTGCGTCAAGAGCTGCCCTCACGACAACATCGCGCTCAACGTTCGCAGCAGCGGCGCGGACGTGCTGCACCCCCACCGCTCCAAGCCCGACGAAGCGTACATGGCGGTGCTCGTCTTCATCGTCAGCGCTTTTCATGGCGCCGCGATGATTCCGCTGTGGATGCAGTGGGAGGACGCGCTGCGCGGCTGGATCATCGACACGCAGACCGCCGTGTTTGGCAGCGAGGTGCTCGGCTTCAGCGGCAGCCACGGCGGCATGCTGACCTTCACCGTCATGATGCTCGGCTGCATCTTCATCCCCGGCCTCCTCTACTGGGGCCTGTGTTGGGCGATGCGAGCCGCCAGCGGGCGCACCGACTACTCGACGCGGCAGCTGTTCATCAAGTTCGCCTACACCTTGCTGCCCGTCGCGCTCTTCTATCACCTGGCCCACAACGCGACCCACGTGTTCTACGAGTGGTCGAAGCTGCGCCGCCTGGCGAGTGACCCTCTGGGCTGGGGGCACGACTTCTTCGGCACCGCTCGTGCGCCGCTGTCGGCACTGTGGACCCCCGAGAGCATCTGGTACCTGCAGGTCGCCCTCATCATCATCGGGCACATCTACGGCATCATCGTGGCTCAGCGCGCGGCCTTCCGGCTGTACCGCGAAAAGAAGGCCAGCTTTCGCGTCCACCTGGTGATGATGGTCGGCATGATCCTGATGAGCATGCTGAGCCTGTGGCTGCTGGCCCAGCCCATGTTCATGCGCACGGCCGAGGTCTAGAGCAGCCTGTGGTGCTAGGCGACCCGATCGGGGCCAGGTCGTTGATCCTGGTCGCGCGCCGCCGCACGTAGGTCGCATGAGTGCCTCGAGCGCGGCCGAAAACGCACGGGAAGCCGTGGACTTCGCAGGGCAGGACCTGCGCGGTCGAGACTTCACCGGGCAATCCCTCGTGGGGGCCAACTTTGCCGGGGCGGACCTGACGGGCGCCGTGTTCTACGAAGCCGACGTCTCCGAGGCCGAGTTCACGGGGGCGACGCTCGACGGCGCGAACCTCGAGCAGGCGCGGGCGACTCGGGCATGTTTTGGCAACGCATCGATGAAGCAATGCCGCATGTTTGGCGCCGACCTCACCAGCGCCACGCTCTCGGGCGCCGACCTCACCAGCGCCGATCTCCGAAACGCGGCGTTGACCGAAGCCCGCATGGTCCGTTGCACGCTCGACGAGGCCGACCTCGAGTGCGCCGCGCTCACCGGCGCCTCCACCCGCGGGTCGTCGTGCTTCGGCACGAACCTCAACCGTGCCAAGCTCGCCGGCGCGTGCCTGCGCGAGCTCGAAGGTGCCGAACGTGCATCGTGGCTCGAAGCCGAGATCACGTCCGTAGATTTCACGGGCGCCTATCTGCTGCGCCGGCACATCCTCGACCAGAACTACCTTCACGAGTTTCAGAACCGAGGCCGTGGCCACCGAATCCTGCACTGGGTGTGGTGGGTAACCTCGGACTGCGGCCGAAGCATGCTCCGCTGGGGCGTCTGCACGGCCATGGTCGCCGTCTTCTTTGGCTTGGGCTACCTCTTCGTCGACGTCGACTTCGGGGACAACCAGACCCTGCTCTCGCCGTTCTACTTCAGCTTGGTGACGATCACGACGCTCGGCTACGGCGACGTCTTACCGCGCTCGATGAGCGCACAGGTCATGGTCATGGCCGAGGTCGCGATCGGATACATGATGCTCGGCGGCATGCTCTCCATCTTCTCCAACAAGATGGCGCGGAGGGCTGGCTGAGATGGGCATCCTGACGAAACTCTTCCGCAAGAAGCCCAAGGCCCAGCTCAAGTCCATGGCAGGGGACTTCAAGCTCCCTGCGTTTCCCAAGGTTGCGATGGACGTTCGGGCCCTGCTGCGGAACGAGCGCTCCACGAACCAGGAGATCGGGGAGTGCATCAAGCAGGACCCGGGGCTGACGATGAACCTGCTCAAGTCGGTCAACTCGGCGGCCACGTCTCGCAACCGCCGCATCGCCGACCCGGTGCAAGCGGTCGGTCTGCTCGGACGCGCGAACCTCGAGTACATGGTGCTCGCACACGCTACGCGCAGCGCCTTGCCCGACCCCAAGGCGACCGGCTACTCGCAAGAGGAGTTCTGGAACATTGCGATCCAGCGGGCCTCCCTGGCCGAGCGCATCGCCAGGCAGATCAACCCCTCCGAAGCCGGCATCTCCTATGCTGCGTCGCTTCTGCAGGACATGGCGATCCCCATGCTCGCCCGGGTCATGCGCAAGCAGTACCAGCCAGTCCTCGAGTCGGCGAACGGAGACTGGGACACGCTCGACGAGTACGAGCGCGACGCCTTTGGGTGGGACCACGGCGAGTTCGGCGGCTGGATGTGTGAAGCGTGGTCGTTCCCCGACCCGATCACCTCAGCCGTGATCGCGCACCACCGCGACGTGCACGAGGACCTCGTCGTCCCCGACGCCGTACGAGCGGTCGCGTTCCTCCAAGCACCACGGCCCAGCGGCGCCGACGTCGAGCGGCTGATTCACAGCCTGGACGAGTCATTCGGAGTGTCTCCGAGCGACACGCGTGAGCTGCTCGAGCAGCAGTACGGCGAAGCGGCCTGAGCCCTCGCGGAAACCTAGATCGCGACGAACGCGAACACGCTCAGCGGTAGCGCGCTCAGAAGCAGGCCGCGGGAGAGTCGTTCCCAACGGCTCTCTTCGACGAGGGTGTGCATGTCGGTCACGATGGTCGTTCGCTGGCCCACGATGGAGCCATCGGCCAAGCGGCGACGACCTTGAGGCCGGCACCGACGGAATCGTCAGCGTTGACGACGGTCGCCCCCGGCGGCGCCGAAAGGCCGCGTGTTTCAAGGACCTCACGATGGCACGCCGATTGCTCTGTCTAGAGTACGCATGCTGTGGACCGTTGCACTCCTCCTCATGGGCTCGGCGCCCGAGGCCAAAGCGGAGAAAGAAGACCTGGGTCGTCAGAAGGTCAGCGCGACGGCGCTGGCGGTGTCGGGGGCCAGCATGGCGCCGGGTGCGAACCGTACCCATCTCATGCGTTCGCCCGCGATGCTGTTGTTCGACCTCGGATTCTTCCATCCCGAGCACCAGTGGCTGGAGTTCTCGCCGTCCCTGATGATGGAGTTCGAACGAGGTCAGAACTTCGGCCTGGGCTTTCGACTGCGCGCGTTCACGTCGCTCGGGCCGCTACGCCTCTACGCGCTCGGCGGCATCGAGGCGTTCGTCGCACCACGAAAGCTCATGGGGGCGCGACTGGGTGCGGGGATGGCCATACCGCTGCACCGGCACTTCGCCGTGGTCGCGGAGTTCGGGCCCACCTTCTACTTCGGCGGGGACGACATCGCCGACCGCAGCTCTCTGATCAAGCTCGACGGCGGCGCCGGGATTCGAGTGAGCTTCTAATGACGCGTTCATTCATCGCCCTTCTCACGGTTTCGTTGCTCTCGAGCTGCAGCTGCGAGGTCGTCGCGTGCCTCCGCCATTCGGACTGTCCGCAAGAGATGACCTGCCAGGCGGGCGTCTGCGGCGAGAATCTCGCCCTCGACACCGATACGGACACCGACACCGACACAGACGCGACGACGCCTCCGATGGACACCGACGCGCCCACGGCCGACGCTTCGACCTCCGGTGCCGGTGCCGAGACCACGGGCAGCACGTCGACCGGCGACGCGCCGCGCGTGACCGCCGGCTCGAGCAGCGGCGCCCCGATCGACACGACGACGGGAGACGTGGCGACGGGTACCGGCGGCACCGACACCGACACCGACACCGACACCGACACCGACACCGACACCGATACCGATACCGATACCGATACCGATACCGACACGGGTGCCCTGCACCTCGCCAACCCGCCGCCATGGCTATGACTCACTCGAGACTCCTGCTCCTCTCCGCCGCGCTCTGCACTGGCTGCTTCAAGGACGTCATCCCCGACAGCGACGACGTCTCCACCGACTCGGCCGTCTTCACCGGTGGCGCACCGCCCGTTCCCATCGAGTCGACGAGCGAACCGGGCTCGTCGACGGGAGGCGGCGCCGAGGATCCCGCCTCGACAGGCGAGCTAGAGGACCCCATGTGCGGGGACGGCACACGCGACCCCGGCGAAGACTGCGACGACGGAAACACTCGCTCGGGCGACGGATGCAGTGAGGTTTGCGCCGCGGAACAGCATGCGTGCGCGCCGGGCGTGACGATCGTCGGCGAAGACGTGGCGCAGGGCATCGGAGTCTGCAAGGACGCCGCAGACGCAACCTGCGAGCAAGACTTCGGCAGCTTGTGCGCCCCGGGGTGGCACCTCTGCTCGGCGACGGAACACCTCCAGCTCAACGACGGCGTGCTGATCGACCTTGGCGAGATCGCCGCAATTGGGGTCATTCGCTGCCGCGCGCAGGGTGGTTCGGGGCACTACACCAGCCACGACTTCAATGTCGACGGTCCCGACAGCTGCGAAGTGGGGAGCTCTCGCGCCGACTGCCCCACGAACCTCGGATGCAACGAAGGCATGCATGCAGCCTTGTGCTGCGCTCGGGTCGCATCCTGCGGCAACGGGCAGGTAGACGACCCGCGGGAGGAGTGCGACGATGGAAACGTCGACGACTTCGACGCATGTAGCAATGCATGCGCGAACCGGTCCGGGTCGGGACCGCATTGTTGAGCGCAACGCACTCGATGTCTGATCCCCACGAAACGATGGAAGAAGCCGCCGCCTCGGGGCTCATCGAGGCTTCCCCAGCAGCGACCGTCCAGCTCGATGGGTACTGGCTCCTCCAGCACGACGACTCTACGGTGATTCTGTGGCGCTCCGACAAGCGGCCAGACGACATGCCCGCGTTCCTCGCGAGCTTCGATGGGATCTTCACCGCACTCGCCGGGCGAGACGCAGACTCCTTCGCGCTGCTGATTGACCTTCGCGCGGCCGTGGGCCGCAACGACCCCGAGTTCGAGGCAGGGTTGCAGCAGCGCCGGCACGAGTTGTTCGAGCGGTTCAAGCAGACCGCGGTCGTCGTCGAGACTGCCGTCGGATCGCTTCAGGTCCACCGTCACATCGTTCAGGATGGATACGGACACAAGGTCCGCGTCTTCAGCGATCCCGATCAGGCCCGCCGCTGGCTCCAGGGCGGCGACGCCGTTACAAACTCGATACCGCGCGGGCGCCCAGCGCCTCCACGGTAGAGGTGTGCCCCGAGCGCTCGCCCTCGTTTGTGCCCTCGTCCTCCTGCCCGCCTGCGAGCAAGCGACAGATGTCCCGACGGGTCGGCAAGCTGCGGTCGACGATATCGACGCTCTCCGACGCGAGGGCCGAGCCGCACTCACTCGGCTGCTCGAACGTGACGCACCCGCGGAGTTGATCGACGCCGTCGCCCAGCAGCGTGACGCGAGCGCGTCGGGGCTCTACTGGGAGACCGAGCTCGAGACAGCCCTGTCGAAGGCCCGGGAACGCGGCGTACCCGTGCTGTCGCTTCGCATGCTCGGAGGGCTCACGGATGAGTACAGCTGCGCCAACAGTCGTTTCTTTCGGACGCTTCTGTACACCGACCCCGAGCTGTCCCAGTTCCTCGACGAGCGCTTCGTCCTGCACTGGTCGACCGAGCGACCCGTCCCCCAGGTGCAGATCGACTTCGGCGACGGACGTATCATCCACACCACGACGACGGGAAACTCGGCGCACTACGTGCTCGACCACGCGGGACGGGTTCTCGACGTCTTGCCCGGCCTATACGACGCGCGGACCTTCCGCGAGCGACTGGAAGGCGTCTTTGAGCTCCACGCGGCCACGCTTCGCGCTCCAGACGAACGAGACGCACTGATCGCTGCACACCACCGTGCTGCCGCGGCGGCCCTCGAGGGGCGGCTCGCGACGATCATGACGCCTGCGCTACGTGCCTGGATGATCCGCCCACCAGGGCAGACCGACGACGAACCCGTGCCCGCACTCGACGCCCAACGCTTCACGATGTCGAAGTCCATGGTCGAAGTTCCCACGCTTCGAGCGCTGGAGCGCGCGCCCACGTTCCGGCGGGACTCCGCCGAGCAGGCGCTCCGCGAAACGCTGAAGCCAGCGGTGTTCTCAGCGCAGGCCATCGCGCTCGTCCGTCGCGACCGTCCTCGACGAGACGCAGAGAGCCACGAGGACTACGACGCCAGGATAGCGAGGCTCCTCGCGGCTGCGGCCGACAACGTAGCCATGGACACCGCCCTCAACGAAGCGCGCCTCCACTACCAGATTCACCAGTGGTACATCCGCGGCGAAGTCGACGGCGCCTTCGCTTCGCTCAACGAGCGAATCTACACCGAGCTGTTCGCCACCCCACCGGCGGACCCGTGGCTGGGACTCCTCGACGACACCGTCTACGACGGACTCCCCGAGGTCCCCAACCCCGCGCGGGGTTGAGTCGGCGCGACTACGCGGCCTTGCGGGCCGACTGAAACGAGGTGTGGACCTCGCCGATGAGCTCCATCGCCTCTTCGATCGCGCCCTTGTCAGCGTTGGCGTTCGCGTCGAAGAGCCGGCGCCGGACGTAGCCGTACAAACTGACCAAGTTCTCGCACAGCTCGGGAGCCAGGGCGGTGTCGAGGCTGCTCTCGAGCGCGTCGACCAGCTTGATCGCGTGGGAGATCTGCTTGCAACGCGTGTCGACGTCGTTGCTCTCGAGCGCCGACAAGGCGCGCTGGCAGTCGACGCGGATCCGCTGGAAGACCTCGTCGAGGATGCGTTCGGGCGACGCCGACTGAACACCGACGGTTTTGTATGCATTCGCGCGGGATTGATACATGACGACTTGCTAGGCCTGGCCGGAGCCGAGGAAGGCGAGAAGTTGGCTGCCTTGCGCGTTGATCTCGGCGAGGCGTTCTTCGAGTCCTGTGAACTGGGCGGTCAGTCGATCACGCAACCTCGCCGCGCTGTCTTCGATACGGACGATGCGGTCATCGAGGCGGTCGATGAGATCTTGAAGCCCATCGTCCTTGACGGAGAGCACCCCGTCGACCGAGTCGGTGTAGCGATCGCTGAGTTCGGTAAAGCCGGCCTGCAAGCCCGACGCACCCACGAAGAGTTCTTCGAGCGATTCGGTCCCTCCGGCAACGGCCGATTTGAACGCCTCAGCGTCGAAGTCGAACTCCCCTTGGTCGTTGACCTCGATGCCGAAGTCGGTGAGGCGAACATTGTTGGTGCCAAAGCTCCCACCGGTGAGGTTGGTGAGATCCCGCTGCAGCATCTGCAAGGTGCGATCGCCGAACAACGAACCCGGAGACGCGCTGTCGCCGACCAGCGTCATCTGTCGCTGGATCTGTCCCGCGACGGCGTTGAGAGCATCGACGTAGCCCTGCATCTTCTCGCTGATCGCTTCGGGGTCGACCTTCACGTCGATGCGCGCGTCGGTAACGCCTTCGGCGAGGAACTCCAGCGTCACGCCGGCGATCGCGTCGCTGACCACGTTGGACGCTCGGGTGACGGTTGTGCCGGCGACGGTAAAGACCGCATCTTCAGCGGTGACGACCTCGGCGGCCACGTCGTCGAGCCCGGTGAGGCCCGCGGTATCGGCGAATGAAAGCGCGTTCTCGGTGCCCGTGGCCGCAGAGGTGACCTGCAGCCGATAGACGGAACCATCGAACAGCACGGACGCGGAGACGTTCGCGTCGGAGTCGTTGATCGCCTGCGCAACATCGGTGAGCGACATCGTGTTGTCGTAGGCGATGTCGTACGTATCGGTGCCCTGCGTGATGGAGAGGGTGCCTGCACCCCCGAGCACGCCGGCGGTGTCATCGGCGAAACCGAACGAGCGGCTGGTCTCTGCGCGAGCGAGGTTGGTGACCGAGATGTCGTAGACGCCCTCGAGGGCGCTCGAGCTCCCGGTGACCTTGATCTGGTCGGTGGTGGACGACGCCGTGAGCACCCGGAGCTCGTCGGCCGTGTCGAGGTCTTCGGCCGCGGCGGCCAGCGCCTCGACCGCATCGGAGATGTCTCGCACCACGGCCTGCTGCTGCCGAGAGGCCGACTGTTCGCCTTCGAGCTGGGACGCGCGCGCTTCTTCGACGCCTACGAATGCGTCGATGAGGGCTGCGGTGTCGAGTCCGGATGAGAGTCCGCCGAAGGAGATGCTCATGGTGCGTCAGGAAACCTGTGGGTGAAAGGGGGACGGCGGCGCCTCTTGGGGGAGAGGCGCCGCCCCGAAACCGAGCCTTCTCAGTTACCCGAGAAGCTGGAGTGCGGATTGGGGAAGCTGGTTGGCTTGGGCGAGCATCGCCGTGCCAGCCTGCGACATGATCTGAGCGCGGGTGAGCGCTGCCGATTCGCGGGCCACGTCGACATCACGGATCCGCGAGTTTGCGGAGGTGAGGTTCTCTTCTTCGACCCGCAGGTTCGAGACCGTGACCTCGAGGCGGTTCTGGGAAGCACCGAGCGTGGCGCGGTTGGTGGACAGCGTCGCGATTGCGGTGTCGATGACACCCAGGGCGGTCTGTGCTCCTGCAGCAGACGTGAAGTCCATCGCGTTGACGCCGAGGGTGGTCGAGTCGGTGGCCGTGAAGACCACGTCGATGGTGTCGCTGCCCGCGACGGCGTCCTTGCCGACCTGCATCGCGTAGGTGCCTGCGTCGGCACCGAGCATGTTGAAGCTGTTGAACTCGGTCACTGCCGAGATTCGGTCGAGTTCGCCGACGAGCTGCTGC
Source organism: bacterium (assembly GCA_024742475.1). Lineage (GTDB taxonomy): Bacteria > Myxococcota_A > Polyangia > Nannocystales > Nannocystaceae > CAJXVA01. The sequence goes on from JANSYI010000014.1 coordinate 137,187, forward strand.
TGCTCGACGTCGATGAACGCCCGCTCGTTGTTGGAGAGAGCTCCGTTCGCACTCTGCACGGCCAGCTCTCGAAGACGAGCCATGATGTTGGTCTGCTCGTTCATCGCGCCTTCGGCGATCTGAATCATCGAAACGGCGTCGTTCGCGTTTCGCTCTGCCTGGCCGACGCTGCGGATGTCGGCCGTCATGACGTTCGAGATGCCCATTCCAGCGGCGTCGTCGGCAGCGCTTCGAATCCGGAGTCCGGAGCTCAAGCGGCCGATGGACTTACCCAGAGCCTTCTGGGTCATCATGAAGTTCTTCTGGGCGCCAAGGCTGGTGGCGTTGCTTACCATCGAGAAGGTCATCGTCTTGTTCCTCTGTTCGGGGGGGTTGGGGGTCGGTTTCGGAGCCGGGTCAGTCCGGCTTCACGGATTGGTTCGACCCTGCCGGAGCACCGTTTACCCCCCCGAGGAAGATCAGCCTTGAAGGGCCATCATGGAGATGATCCGTTCCGATACGAGGCGGCTGGCCTCGAGTTGGTTGCCAAGGTTGGCCAGCAGCGTGGCCGCTTCGATCGGATCGGCCCCCACCGAGGTCTCCAGGGACTCGGCGAGGGACAGTTCGAGGTCGGACAATGTGCCGAGTGACTGCTCGAGCGAGCTCGATGCCACGCCCGCTTCGGTCCGCGCGTAGGAGAGCTGGTCCACAGCGAGCACGAGGTCGTCCAACAGCGCTCGCGTCGCAAGTGCGTCGTCGGCCGCGAGCGCCCCTTGCACGGAGGAGATCGTCCCGAAGATATCCAGCCCCGACGCGGCCGTGAGCAGCGAACCCGGGACACTGGCTTGCTTGTAGAGGTTGTCGCCCACTTCGATCTCGCGGGCAACGTCGTTGCCCTGATACACGCCGGCCGGGTCGAAGGGTGGCGTGTCACTCTCGCTGCCGCCGAGCAGGAACTCCCCCTCGACGGACTGCGCGTTGGCCGAGGCGATCATGCCCTCGAAGAGCTCGGCGATCTCGGTCGCCGCTGCGGTTCGGCCCTGCGCGTCGTAGCTGTCGCTCGCGCCGAGGATGGCCAGCTCTCGAATCCGCGAGAGGCCGTCGATCATGTCGGAGAGCGCGACGTCGGTCCGCGTGAGGTTGTCGCGGGCACGCTCGACGGTGGACTCGTGCGCGTCGCGGCGATCCATCGAGAGCTTCGTCCTCATGCCATCGGCCCACCTCATCGGGTCGTCGGATGGCCGATTCACCGCGACGCCCGTGCTCACCTTCGTGGCCGCCTTGGCGATGCTGGACTGCGTTTCCATGGTGCGGCCGCCCATCAGGTGGAGCATTCGCGTTTCGGTGATGCGCATGGGCTGGGTTCCTGGCTAGAGGGTGGAGATGAGGTTGGCGAGCATCTGGTCGACCGTCGAGACGAAGGTCGAGGCGGCTTCTGCTGCGCGCTGAAACTCAGAGAGGCGGAGCATCTCTTCTTCGATGCTCACCCCTGAGAGTGCGTCTCGGCTCGCGGCGAGCATGTCCCCGCGCGCTGTGTGAAGATCTTGTGCGGACTGGGCATCGGTCGCGAGCCGTCCGATGCCTGCGAGCAGATGGATCGCCTCGTCGGTGGCAGTGCGGGTGCCCCCGCCCGAGGTGAGGGCCTCACGCACGCTCAGAAGGCTGGTCACCCCTCCGATATCTCCTGCAGGTTCTCCTAAAGTTCCGGTCGCCAAGAGCGATGGATCATCCACGATGACCTGGTTGACGGAGATGGCAGAGGCCGCGCCCGCAGGACCGACCGGGATGTCGAACAGCGGGAGACCCGTGGTGCCGTCGGAAGCCTGAGCGGAAGCGTGCACACCGTTGAGCGCGGTCGCGAGATCGAACGCGAGCTGATCGAGCTGCGCCAGCGAATCGGCGATCGTGCCCGTGATGAACTCGACCTCGCCGCCCAGGCGACCCGCACCGAGCTGTTGAGTGACGTCGCGTTGGCCGGCACCGGTCCCCGCGGTGATCGTCACGGCAGCCGGGTTGGCCGGGTCCGTGGTGACGGAGAGCGCGTTGACGGTGTTGCCGTCGACGAGCACTGCACCGCCGTTGGCGACGAAGCGCATCTTCCCGTCGGAGTCGATACGAGCCTGGCCCCCTACGAGCTCGGCAAGCTCCGCTGCCGCGAGGTCGCGTTTGTCCGCGAGCGCGGGGTCGTTGTAAAGGGCGAGCGTTTCGTTGGCGTTGGCGATCGTATTCGCCAACTCGTTGGCCTGCTCGGCCAGGAGGTTGGCCCGAAACTGTGCGTCGTGACCAGCGCCCGAGATCGAGTTGGCCGCTTCGGAGAAGCTCTCCGCCATCGCGTTGGCCCGCTGCACGACATCTTGCTGTCGTGCGCCATCGAGCGGAGATCCTTGAAGCGCGTTGAGACCGTCGAAGAAGTTGGAGATCTGCTCGGGCAGGGCCGAGGGCCCCAGCGAGAGCGCCCCGTCGAGGCCCAGCAACGCGCTCGTGCTCGAGGAGGCGAACCCCAGCGAGCCTGCGTTGTCGCGCTCCTGCATGGAGAGCAGAAAGTCTTCGGCACGAAAGGCTCCGTCGGCACGCACGCCTCCCAAGATCAGATTGGCCGAGAGGTCGACGCGTTGCCGCGAGTACCCCTCGGTGGAGACGTTGGAGACGTTGTTGCCGATGGTGGCGACGCCCGCCGAGTGGGCTCCGTAGGCGCGTCCGCCGAGGCCCAGCAAGCCGATGAGGCTAGTCATGGGCTCCCGTGAGCGCGAGCTCGCGCCCGTCGTTGGCCGCCTGTGCTCGTACGTTGCACGCACGCGGGCTGTAGGTCATCGAGACCTTCGGTTCGGGCCGCACCCGCGAGAGCATCACCTGTGCATCCTGCAGGAGGATCGCATTGACGGCCGCCTGCCGACGGATGCTGGACACCGCCCTGGCGACCTCGCGCCGACGATGCGGATCGTCGCGGAGTTCGGGACGCACCAGCGCGAGCTCGAGCGCCTGCGTCAGCTCGCTCTTCTCGGACGTGAGGAACTCGAGCGTCTGCAGGTCGAGCGTGGAGATCGCCGACCGCTCCGCCTCGAGGACGTTGCCCAGGCCTTCGAGGAGCTCTCGTAGCGCTTCGATCACAGCCACCGTCCCAGCTCGTCGTCGAGGATCTTCTCGGCGAGCTTTTCGAAGTCGATCGGGTAGCCGCCCGACTCGATCTCCGCCTTGATCCGGGCGACGCGCTCGGAGGCGACCGGGGCGTCCGACGATAGCTTGACCTTGGCCTCGTTGGCCGAGTCCGAAATCTTCACGACGCTGTCGGACTCGGTGCGCGCGGGGCCGTCCGTCCGCGCACGCTTGGCACGGTCGGCATCCCCGAGCGAGGAGATATCGTTACGAATCTGCTGTCCTACGACTTTCATTGTCCTACTCCGTCTGCGGTCGACTCGATGGAACTGGTGGCTGCGTGAACCCGCGCCGAAGAGATTTGGTCGGCCAGTGTCATGGGGTCACGCTCGCTCTCGGGGAGCGGCAGTTCTCGGGGCGCCGTGCCCTCGATTGCGGATTGCAGCTCGGCGGCCAGGCCGACCTCGCCACCCTCGGCGATGGCGTCGGCCAACGCCTCGGTGAACATTCCGTGCATCGTCGACGCCGCGGCGCTGTCGCCACCGAACATGGCGCCCTTGGGCATGGTGGAGAGCACTTGGCGCATGAAGTACGCCTCGAGCTGCTTCGCGGCTTCACCCGCGCCCCCGTCGATACCTCCGCCGCTCACAGGAACTTGATCTCCGCTCGCAACGCGCCTGCGGCTTGCAGGGCTTGAAAGATGGCCGCAAGGTCGCGGGGTTTCACGCCCAGGCTGTTGAGCGCCGCCGCGACGTCGCCGACATTGGCCGCGTCCTCGATGAGGTGAAGCTCGCCCTCGCCTTCTTCGACCTCGACTTCGGTCTCGGGGGTGGTCTTGGTCTTGCCCTTACCGCCGCCGAGGATCCCCGCGTTGGGCTGGGAGACGTTGCGTCGCTCGCTGACTCGGACGGTGATGCCACCGTGCGCGATGGCAACCTCGGAGATGGTGACGTGCGCCCCAACGACGACGGTCCCCGTGCGCTCGTCGACGACGATGCGCGCTGGCGTATCGGGCACGACCTCGACCGACTCGATCGTCGCGACCAGCGAGCTGACCCGCTTGTTCCACGTCGGGGTGATCTTGACCTCGACGGTGCCGGCGTCTCGGACTGCCGCCATCTTCGAGCCCATCCGGGCGTTGATCGCCTTGGCCGTTCGCGTGGCGGTGGTGAAGTCGGCCTCGCGCAGCAGCAGGACGACCTTGCCCTTGGGCATGGTCCCCGGCGCGGCGCGCTCGAGCACCCCTCCGCTGGGGATCTTGCCCACGGTCGGGTGGTTCTTGGTCGTGCCGCTGCCGCTCTTGCCACTGACGGCAAAGCCGCCGAGCGACAGGCTTCCCTGAGCAACCGCGTACGTCTTCTTGTCAGCGCCCTTGAGCGGCGTGGAGATCAGCGTGCCGCCTTGCAGGCTCTTGGCCGAACCCAACGAAGACACCGTCACGTCGATCTTCGCGCCCGGCTTGGAGAAGGCGGGGAGTTGTCCCGTGACGATGACCGCCGCGACATTCTTCGCTTTGATCTGGTCGGGTTCGACCTGAACCCCGAGGTGGTTCATCAGTCGCGCCAGGGACTGCCGCGTCGCCGCATCGGAGCTGTTGTCTCCGGTCCCCTGCAGGCCGACCACGATGCCGTAGCCCACGAGCGGGTTCTCGCGGAACCCCTCAACGTCGGCGAGTTCCTTGAGCCGCGAGGCGCTCGCGGGCTCGGTGTAGCCGAGCGATGCAGCGGTGAGCGCGAGAGCGGTCAGGAGACTGTGGAGGGTCTTGCGCATGGGTTCGTGATCCATCTACGGCCGCGCAGCTGGGGATCCAGCCTCACATGGGGACGTTGGTCCCGCCCGCCGCGCCGATCTCAGAACGGAGCACCTCGTGTCAGCGCACGGGAGCCCCATCCGGGACGCTGCTGGTCGTTGACATCACCCCGCCCGATGTACTCGATCTCCGCGTTGGCGATGCGAGACGACGAGATCGTGTTGTCGGCCTTGATGTCGACCGGACGGACGATGCCGCTGACGTAGAGGTGGTGCTCCTCGTTGGAGACCATGACGACGTTGGTCCCTTCGACGAAGAGATCGCCGTTGGGCATGATCTCCCTGACGCGAACGGGCAGGGTCGCGGTGAGCTGGCCGCTGCGTTGCGTCTGCCCGTTGCCATCGAACCGATGCTCAGACGTCAAGTTGAGCAGATCGGTGGGGTCCATTCGCGGAAACTTCTTCTGCAGCTTGGCCATCAGCCCCATCGCCTTCGGGGCGTTCATCGAGTTCGACCCGCGGCGCTGCAGGCGTGTCGTCGACGTCCGTGACGCCGTCTCTCGCTCGTCGATCTGAATGACGAGCAGGTCGCCGACGCGGCTGGCCCGGTCATCCTCCAGCAGGCCGCGCTGGTCGGCGTACAAGCTGCCCGGCGCCGCCTGGGGAGGATCGCCGTACGCGCCCGGGTCGAAGTCCCTCTCCTTGGGAGAGTACGGAGCAATGTGCCGTGGCGGACCCGCGCAGCCGGCGAGCAGCGTGACGAGCCCGAGAATGGTGGCCTTGTTCATGCGCCTTCACTCTCCATTTCGACCGTCTTGGCGTTGACCAACAGGCCCTTGACCACTTTTCGCGTGGCCCGAACGCGGACACGGACCTGCTCCCCAGGACGCGCGGTCACCTCGAGCCGACCATGGCTCTCGATGCGGGCACCGCCCACGCGCACGACGACCTTGACCGACGACCCGCGCGCCACCGGCGGAGGCAGCTCGAGATTGGCCGCGTTCATGAGCTGGCCGAACTCGACGTCTTCGAGCACGGTGGAGCCGACGAGGCTCACCGGCGAGAGCGCGATCCCGTCGTCGCCGATGCGGGGCTCGAGCGCGATGTCCCCTTCGGAGATGACGTCACCCTCGGCGAGCTCGCGCTGGGCGACGAGCACCTCGTGCACCGCGACCAGCTTGATGCGGACGAACGCTCGTCGCTGCACCAGCCCGTTGCGCTCGAGTTCGACGAGCGCGAAGGCGTTGCCTTCCTTGGGGACCCGTCGCCACTTCGCGCGGACCTCGTCGTCTTCCCCCGGGACGAACGTCGCGGGCACGGACACCTCTCCAATGAGGAGGTTGGTGGGCAAGTCGGGCTCGAGCTGCTCGACGATGGTCCGCTGGACCTCCTCGCGCGTCTCGGCAAACGGGTCGGTCGGCTCGTCCCCCGGCTTGGGACCACCCAGGCAGATCAGCGCGCTCAGCAGCAGTGCACGAAACATCATGGCAAGTCCCTAGCGGAGGTTCGCGGTCTGCTGGAGCATCTCGTCGGCGGCTTGCACGACCCGCGAGTTGACCTCGTAGGCGCGCTGTCCGCTGATCAGGTTGATCATCTCCTCGACCACCTTGACGTTCGACATCTCGAGCATGCCCTGGCCAATCGCACCCGACCCTTCGGCTCCGGGGATACCGATGATCGGGGTGCCGGACGCTGCCGTCTCGGTGAACAGCGTCTTGCCTTCGGCCTGGAGACCCGCAGGGTTGGTGAAGTTCGCGACCTCGATCTGTCCGATCTCGATCGGCTCTGCCTCACCAGCGATACTCGCGGTGATGATGCCGTCCTCGCCCACGGTCACGCTCTGTGCGTCGGGCGGCACGACGATCTCCGCCGCGAGCCCGAGCCCTTGGGCGTTGACCATGCGGCCTTCGGCGTCGAGGTGGAACGCGCCGTTGCGCGTGTACACGGGGTTGCCTTCGGGGTCGGCCAGCACGAAGAACCCGCGCCCCTTGATCGACAGGTCGAAGGGGTTGCCCGTCTGCTGCAGGTCGCCCTCGCTCATGTCGACCGAGGTTCCACCCACGCGCACGCCGAGTCCGACCTGTAGTCCCGTGCCGGCCCGGTTGTTGGCGCCCGCGTTGGCTCCGGGCGCCCGGAGGGTCTGGTACATCAAGTCTTCGAACTCGGCGCGACCCTTCTTGAAGCCAGCGGTGGAGGAGTTGGCGACGTTGTTCGCCGTGACGTCCAGCTTGGTTTGCAGGGCGTTCATGCCCGTTGCGGACGTTGAGAGTGCTCGAATCATGCTTGGTGCTCCTTGTTGGCCTACTTGGGCCCGCCGATTTCACGCACGGCGCGTTGGTCGATCTCGCGGTACGTAGTCATCATCTGGTGAAGGCTCTCGTGATTGCGCGAGATCCGGATCAGGTCGACCATCCCGCGGACCGGGTCGAAGTTGGCCCCTTCGACGTGACCGGAGACCACTTGGGCATTCTCGACCGGGTTCACCGCCCCACGAGCGGTGTAGTAGTTGCCCCCCTCGTTGCGCAGGTTCGCTTCGTTGATTTGAACGAGTCGCATCTGCCCGACCGGCAGGCCGTCGGCGAGGATCTGGCCGGCGTTGTCGATGGAGACGTCCTTGGCGTCAGCGGGGACGATCAGCGGGTTGCCGCCAACGTCCATCACGCTGTTGCCACGGGCATCGATGAGCTCTCCGCCCGGTCCGAGTCGAAACTCGCCCGAGCGGGTGTAGCGGACGCCTTGGGGCGTCTGCATCGCGAACCATCCGTCGCCATCGACCGCGACGTCGAGCGGGTTGCCCGTGCTGTGCAGCTCGCCTCGGGTCGGGTCGACGGTGGCCTCTTCGGCGGTGACGAACGAGAGGTTGCCCTGTCCGCCGAGGACCTCTTCGAAGGTCACGCGCTCGGCGCGAAAACCCGCCGTGTTGGCGTTGGCGACGTTGTTCGCCGTCACGTCGAGGGCGCGCTCTTGGGCGACAGCGCCCGACATCGCCACGTAGAGTCCGTCGCTCATGCTGCCTCCTCGGTGATGACCGCGGGTTCTTCCAGCTTGGCGCGCAAGCGCGTGATGGCGCGAGCGTGTAGCTGGCTCACCCGCCCCACCGAGATGTCGAAGATCTCGCCGAGCTCGGCGTAGGTGAGCTCTTCGATGTAGTAGAGGGAGAGCAGCTGCGCGTCACGGGGCGCGAGCAGCTGAAGCGCCTGCATGACCTTCGCCACCAGGTCGCGCTTCTCGGCCACGCTGGCCGGCGAGTTCTGAGCTTCCGCGGGGCACGGGTGCTCCTGAAACTCGACGATCGCGACGTGCGTGAGGCCCTCGAGTTCCTGGCGGTACTCGGCCACGGACACGCCGAGATCCTCGGCGACCTCTTGGTCCTCCGCGGGGCGCCCCAGCTTCTGCTCCACGCGACGGATCGCGTCCTGGACCCGCTTCGCCTTCTGCCGCTGCCTCCGGGGAAGCACGTCGGCCCGACGCAGCTCGTCGTAGACGGCGCCGCGAATCCGACGCTCGGCGAACCCGAGGAAGGGCTCGCCTCGCTTGGCGTCGTAGCGCTCCGCGGCTTGGGTCAGCCCCAGGTACGCGGCCGCCACGACGTCGTCTACGAGCACCGGGTCCGGAAGACGACGCGCCATGCGAAGCGCGATCCTCCGTGCGATGGGTGCATGCTCGACGACCAGCTGGTCGCGGAGACTGCGGCGCGGAGCACCCCGACCCAGATGCCCGTAGCCGGTCATCTCACGTCCTCCAACGATGCCGTTCGCGTGAAGTCCTCGTGACTCGGCACGACGAACGCGTCGTGGTTGAAGGTCGACGGCGACATCTCCACGACCGCGGAGAGCATCGACGACAGCGCCCGCGACGACGGCGCGTCGGGGTACTGCAAGATCGCGGGACTCCCCAAGGCGCACGCCGTAGACGCGCGAGGGTCGCTGGGAACGTAGGGCAGCTCGCACAGCTCGACGCCGAGGAAGCGAGACACGAGGGCCTCGAGCCGGGCGAAGGCGTCTTTGGCGTCGCTCTCGGAGTCGGACCGATTGACGACGACGAACGCTCTGTCCAGGCCCACGCGTGCCGTGAGCGCCTTGAGGCACGCGTAGGCGTCGGCGAGCGAGGTGGGCTCGGGCGAGAGCACCAAGACGACGTGCGTCGCGAGGGCGCACATTTCGATGCCAACGTCGGAGAGGCCGGCGGGCGCATCGATGACCGTCGCGTCGTAGTGGTCGCGCATCGATTCGATCTCGACGTAGATCGACGCGGCCTGGGCAGCGTCGAGGTTCGCCAGCATCGAGTTGCCGTTCAATCCCGGGAGGAGATCGATACCGTGGGCGCTCTCGAGCACCTCTGCGACGGGCGCCCCGCGAAGGACGTCGAGGATCGACCGCTCGGGCGCGAGGCCGAACAACAGGTTGAGATCCGCCATCGCGAAGTCGCCGTCGACGGTCAGCGTCTTCATGTCGTGTTTGGCCATCCACACGGCAGCGTTGGCTGCGACGAAACTCTTTCCGACGCCTCCTTTGCCGCCCGTGAAGGCCAAAGTGGTGCCCGGCGTGGGCTTGCCACGACGTTGGGCGGTGCGGAACCTGTCGAGTGAAATGACGTCAGCCATCGTATTCACGCGACCTCCATGAGTTCTTGACCTTCGATTGCCATGGACATGAGCAGTTTTCGGGTAGCGACATGAATGTCTTCGGGGACCTTCTGTCCCCCCGTCACGTAGCTGACGGGAAGATTGTGGCGAGCAGGGGCGAGTACGAGTTCGCGAAGGTCGGCGGTTTCGTCGACCTTGGTAAAGAGCAAGCGAGAGACGCCGATGGGCGCGTAGCGAGCGACGATCGTGTCGATGTCGAAAGAGCTGGTGCCCGCGGCCATCGCGAGGTGAATCTCGGGTTTGGGGAGCCGGTTCATGAGCTCTTCGACGCGACGTGGTGCGCGGAGGTCTTGGAGGCTTCGGCCCGCCGTGTCCACGAGCACGAGCTCGGCGTTGGCGGACTGCTCGAGCGCCATCGGGAGCTCGGTCGCCGCGTGCCGCACGACGGTGAGCGGCACGCCCATCATCTTGGCGAAGGCCTTGATCTGCGCGGGCGCCCCGACGCGGTGGTTGTCGAGCGAGATGATGTGCACCCGCTTGCGCTCGAGCAGCGCTGCGTTGGCGGCGATCTTCGCGATGGTCGTCGTCTTGCCGACGCCCGTCGGACCGATGATCGCGCGGACCCGGGCTTGCGAGGCCTTGGCGAGCGTGTGGCCCTTGGCCGCCTGCTCGAGCGCCTCGCGGTCCACGGGCGGGCGCCGCGTCATGTTGGCCACCATCTTCTTGAGCTCGGCGACCTGGTCGAGCAGTGCCTTCTGATTGACGTTCTTCGAGGGCCGGGTGTTGCGAACGAGGCTACGCAGCGCGCGAAGCTCGGAGCGCAGTGGCTGCATCGCCTCGGCGAGGTCGGCCGCCGACTCGGCGCGCGACACCCCTTGAACGACCGGCTTCTCCTCGCTCGACTTCGCCTGGCCCTCGGTCTCGTCGACGGCAGCGGTCACCGCGAGCATGCGCTTGCCGCCGGGCCCTTTGACGGGCTTCGTCGCAATGATCAGCGCGTCGGGGCCCAGCTCTTGTTTCACACGAGCGAGCGCCTCGCGCATCGACTCCGCTTTGAACTTTCGCAGTTTCATGCGGCCTCCGGCATTCGGACGCCATCAGTGTCGATGACGCGGGTTGCAGACAGGGGAACGGAAGGGTCGACTTCTCGATAGCTGATGACCCGAAGCCCCCGAACATGGCGTTGGGCGATGGCGGCGGCCGTGCGGCGAACGTCGGGCGCGACGATCAACACGGGCGGCTCGTCACGTTGCGCAGCGAGCTCGGCAGCATCGCCCAGCGTTTGCGTGAGCCGGGTGAGCTGGGATGCATCGCCGCCTCGCGGACCGCGGCGAAGGAGGTCTTCGGCCTTGGGCTCGAGGACCATGGCGCGAAGGCGGCCGTAGGGGTCGACGAACTGCTCGGTGATTCTTCGCGACAGTCGCTGACGCACGAGCTCGGTCAGCTCGTTGACGTCTTTGGTCTGCGCGGCGTTGTCGGCGAGGGTCTCGAGGATGGAACGCGTGTCTCGAAGGGACACTCCCTCGGTCAGCAACGAGCGGAGGACCTGAATGACCTGCCCGAGGCTGAGCAGGTGCGGGATGAGCTCTTCGACCACCTTGGAGTTGCGCTTGGCCGCGAGGTCGATGAGCTCCTGCGCTTCCTTGCGTCCGAGCAGCTCTGCCGCATGGTTGCGCACCACCTCGGTGAGATGGGTCGCGATGACCGAGGACGCGTCGACGACGGTGCAGCCAGCGGCTTCGGCCATGGTGCGCTGGCCCGGAGCGATCCACTTTGCGGGCAGCCCGAAGGTGGGCTCGCGCACCAGCGCGCCCGAGAGGTTGGCCGTGGCCTCGCCCGTGGGGTCGATGGCGAGCATGCGACCCACGCGAAGTTCGCCTTCGGCCACCTTCACCCCGGAGATGAGCAGCTTGTAGCTGGTGGGCTTGGCGGCGATGTCGTCGCGAATCGAGACGGGCGGCACGATGAAGCCGAGCTCCTTCGCCATCTGCTTGCGCACGCCTGCGATGCGGCCGAGCAGCTCTCCGTCGCGGTCGAGGTCGGCCAGCGGGAGGAGCTGCAGCCCAAGCTCCATGGATACGAGCTCCACCGGGAGCGCTTCGGCGATCTCCTGCTTCTGCGCCTCGGGGTCGGTCAGCCGCTTGCGGTCCATCTCAGCCTTCTTGCGCGCGTCGATGACCTTGGCGCCCTTGGTGGTCGCTCCGCCCTGGAGCTTGCGGTCACCGATGTAGCCCACGCCCGCGGCGGCGGCCGCCATCAGCAGCAGCGGAAAGTGAGGCATTCCGGGAACGATGCCGAGCACGCCGAGCACGGCCGACGAGGCCCAGGCGGCCTTGGGGCGGTGCATGAGCTGCCCGGTCAGCGAGCTCATCATGCCGCCGCTCGAGGAGCTGTCGCGCGTCACGAGCAACGCGGCGCCGGTCGAGACGAGCAGCGCGGGGAGCTGCGAGACGAGACCGTCTCCGATCGAGAGGATGCTGTAGGTGTGGGCAGACTCGAGCAGCGTCAGGTCGTGCTGCATGACGCCGACGACGATGCCCGCGATGACGTTGATCGCGACGATGATCAAGCCCGCGATCGCGTCGCCGCGAACGAACTTGGACGCACCGTCCATCGAACCGTGAAACTCGGCGTGGGCCTGGACCTCTTCGCGGCGCTTCCTCGCGGTCTTCTCGTCGATCAGCCCCGCGACGAGGTCGGAGTCGATCGCCATCTGCTTGCCCGGCATCGAGTCCAACGTGAAGCGAGCCCCGACCTCGGAGATTCGGTCGGCACCTTTGGTGATGACGATGAAGTTCACCAAGACGAGGATGAGGAACACGACCGCGCCGACGACGAAGTTGCCGCCCACGACGAACTCGCCGAAGGCCGCGATGACCTGACCGGCCGCGTCCAAGCCTTCGCCTCCGTGCAGGAGGATGTTGCGCGTCGAGGCGATGTTCAGGCTCAGCCGGAACAAGGTGACGAGCACGAGCAGCGACGGGAACGACGAGAACTCGAGTGGTTTCTCGACGTACATCGCGACCAGGAAGATGAGCAGCGATACCGTGAGGCTCGCCGACATCAACAGGTCGAGCATCACCGGGGGCAGCGGAAGCACCGCGAGCGCGAGCACGCCGACCATGAGAATCGCGCCGGTGGCGTCCCCAAGGTTTCGTGCTCGATCACTGGCTTGTGTCGTTGCCACTAAACTCGTCTATTGGGCGGCCGATTCCTCATGGCCAGTCCTGGGGCCGTCGCGATCGCGAAGATCCGGGAGTGGGACGTCCGCTTGTGGGACGAGGTCGAGCACGAAGCGCGCAACGAAGGACGGAGGCCACGTGGGTGCGCAACGGCGAGCCCGGTGGCGGCCCCGAAGCGGACACGGGCAGCGCGGTTGCGCCGCGCGCCGCATGAACTAGTCCGGACGCGTGAGACGCCTGGTACCGCTACTCGTCCTCACGCTAGCGCTTTGGACTGCAGCCTTCGATGCGATCGCCGCCCCCTCCGGACCGGGTGTGGGGGCTCGACCACACGAGACCTCTTCGGGCATGTTCCGCGACCTGCTGGAGTCGCTGGAGTCGGGCGGGCGCGTGCTCATCGAGATGGTGCGCCCCTCGGAGATCACCACGGCCGACAACCCGCGCTGGAACTCGCTCGAGTCGCCGCGCCACACCGTGCAGACGTTCATGGAGACGATGCACTACATCGAGCAGGGGCACGGTGAGGTCTGGCCGCGCGCGCTGGCCACGTTGGGCAAGGTCAACACCGAGCAGCCTGGCCTGGCGCGACGTCGCGCGCGAGAGCTCTATGAGGTGCTGCTGCGCGTGGGCAGCTTCGACCCCTTCTCGCTGCCCGGAGCCACCGACGTGCAGCGCAGCGGCATGACCCGCTACGAGGTGTTTCCGCGGGGCGTCGACCACGGCTGGGTGTGGGAGTCGCTCGACGAACCTCCCGAAGGGACCGTCTCGCTCGTGCGGGGACGCAACGGAAGCTGGACCTTCTCCAACGACACCCAGCAGGGCCTCACCGCCCTGTACGAGAGCCTCGCGCCGCTGCCCCCCAAGTACGACAAGACCCACGAGAAGGCCTACGTCAGCGTCTTCGACCCGACCGTCTCGGACACTACCTGGTGGGGCTGGCTCGCCGCCGCGGGCGGGCTCGTCGTCGGCATCGTGTTGGCAATCGTGGTGCGAAAGCTCGGGGTGCGCTTCGCCGACGGCCTGGTCGCACGCGGCCTCTCGGTCACCGCCAGCGTGGTCCGAGGTCTGACGATGCCCAGCGCGCTGATCGTCTTCGCCGCCTGCCTTGCGACCGGGCTGGCCTTCCTGTCCCTCACCGGGGTGCTCGACCAGCTGCGCTGGGGGGTGCTCGAGCTGGTGGTGTTCGTCGCCGCGGGGTGGTTCGCCGTCGAGTTGGTGGACTTCATCTTCGTCCGCTACAAGACGCGCGCCCGCAACAAGGAGCAGAAGCTCAATACGATGGCGGCCGAGATCGCACACCGCCTGCTCAAGATCGGGCTGGTCGTCGCGCTCGCCGCCATGACGCTGCAGAGCGTCTTCGGGCTGGACGTCGCGCCCGTGGTCGCGGGCATCGGCGTGCTCGGCTTGGCCATGGGTCTGGCCGCACAGGACTCGATCAAGAACGTCTTCGGCGCGCTGATGATCTTCTTCTACCGCCCGTTCGTGCTCGGCGACCTGGTCAAGTTCGAGGGCGAGCTGGGCCACATCATGGAGCTCGGCACCCAAAGCACCCAGATCCAGCTGCTCACCGGCGAGCGGTTGACGGTGCCCAACATGAAGTTCGTCGCCAACTCGATCGAGAACCTCTCCGCACGCGCCTTCCTGCGTGGCGAGGTCGACATCGCGCTGGGATACAGCTGCTCGCGCGAGGACGTGAAGCGAGCGATGGAGCTGCTCCGCGACATCATGCACGGTGACCCCGTCGCCAGCGAAGGCTACTTCCGCCTCGACCAGCGCCCTCCGCAGATCCACTTCACCGACTTCGCCGCCGACGTGCTCACGATCAAGGTCTACTACTGGTACTTCATGGGCGAGGCCGGCGACGACAAGGAGCGCGACCTCATCGAACGCGAGGTCGAAAGAGACTGGTGGACCTTCCTCGCCCACCGCACCCTCGTGCACGAGGAGATCCTCGAGCGCTTCGGCGAAGCCGGCATCGAGTTCGCCTTCCCGACCCAGACCGTGGAGTTGCAGATGGGCGCCGGCGCCGAGCGCCTCGCGGCGCAGTAGCGGTCGGGGCGAAGCGTCGGGCTGCTAGGCTGCGGAGCATGGCCCTCTACGAGCTGTACTACTGGCCCATGCTCCCCGGCCGCGGCGAGGTGCTCCGCATGATGCTCGAGGATGCCGGGGTCGACTATCGCGACGTCGCGCGGGAGGAGGGCATCGAGGCGGTCGTGAAGGCGCGCCAGGGTGGCCTTGGGGGCGTGGTCCCGTTTGCGCCACCGGTCCTCAGGCACGGCGAGCTCGTCTTGAGTCAGAGCTCCGTCATCGCCCGCTATCTCTGTGAGCCCTGCGGACTCGCGCCGCGCAGCGAGCCCGGCAAGCTGCTCGCAGACCAGCACTTCCTCGGTTGGGCCGACCTGGTTGGCGAGGTTCACGATACCCACCACCCGATCTCCGTCGGGCTGCGATACGAGGAGCAGCGCGAAGCCGCCAAACAACGCACCGATCGCTTCTTGGACGGCCGCCTCGCGCAGTGGCTGGCACACTTCGAGGACATCATCTCCGACGCTGGCGGCGTGCACGTCGGTCCCGACATCACCTATGTCGACCTGCAGGCCCGTTTCGTGCTGCGCGGCATCGCGTACGCATTCCCCAAGGCCTTCGACCAACTTCGAGCGAAGATCCCGTCCTTGCTCGCGCTCGCCGACCGCGTCGAAGCGCGGCCCCGCCTCGCCGCCTACTTGGCGTCCTCGCGAGCACTGCCGTTCAACGAGCACGGCATCTTCCGGCACTACCCCGAGCTCGAAGGCTGAGGCGGGCGCCCGGGCTCAGACCCGTCGAACGTCCGCAATTCGGACGTTCGCGCATGCTGAGCGCTGCTCAGACCCGTCGAACGTCCGCAGTTCGGACGTTCGGGCATGCTGAGCGACGGGGCTCAGCCGCCGAAGCGTCGGCGACGACCGCCGAACAAGGCCAGCAGCATCAGGCTCGCGAGCGGGGCGGGACCGCCACCGACGGTGCAGCCACCCGAGGACCCACCTTCGGCTCCCCCGGCCGATTCGCCGCCGCTCTCGCCACCACCGCTGCTCTCTCCGCCGCCGTCCGTCTCTCCGCCGCCGTCCGTCTCACCGCCGCCGTCGCAGAGCTCGGGAAAGCTGGTGCACAGCTCGCAGTCCTCATGCAGCACGACCTCGTCGCCCAGCGCGTCGATCACCGAGACGCGCGCACAGAGGGTGGCGGGGTCTTCCTCGGCCGCGAAGTCGGCGTAAATCTCCGAGGACTCGGAGCGAAGCGGCACGACCGAGAGCCCGACGGCGTCGTCGAGGGACCCGTCGGCCGGGTGGAACGCAAGCTGAAGAAAGCGGCTGCGCTCTCCGTCGGTCTGGGTCAGCGGGCTGTCCAGGGTCGCCGTCGCGGCGTAGCGGTCGGCGACGGCGCACGAGTCTGCCTCGTCGAAGGGCTCGAAGGTCATGGCCAGCGTCGCCGAGACCTCCTCCGCGAGGGTCACCGACTCGTCGGCCGGACCCACCGTGTAGCTCGCGAGCACCGATTCCTCCGCCGCGTCGTTGAGCACGACCACCTCGACCGCAGAGCCCTCGGGCCAGGCACCATCGGACGGGCTCACGGCGACGTAGTCGTTGGACAGGAACACCGAGCGCTCCTCGGCGAGTCGCGCGAAGTCGACACCGATCTCGGCCCCGTCGACCCGAACTCGCACATCGTAGTTTTCGATGTCGTCCTCGAGCACTGGAAGCACGACGCGGTCGTTGGCCGCGAGCGCAGTCTCGGACTCCGGATACGCGGTCCAAATCCCCGGCGCCCAGTCACAGGCTTCGGCGACACGACTGCCGCCCAACACGGCGGCGGGGAGCACGATGGCCAACAGAAGCAAGCGTTGCATGCGCCACCTCCCCTTCACGTATCGGGCCAACGCGGCGGTTCAGCGCTTTAGAGCCACCTGGCCCGCGGAACCCATGACGTCGCTGTCGCGGATCCGACAACCCCGTCAGCCCAAAGAACCGATCCGCCCTCAGCCGTCACACAGCCGTGCCACGTAGTCGACCTGGGCGCGTGTCGGCGGTGTGATGGCCTCGGCGATCGTGGCCACACAGCAGCGCCCCCCTCGAGTGGCCCAGACGCTCGTCGTCGAAGGGAACACCGCCCCGTCGTACTCGGAGAAGGCACGTCCGACCAAGATCTCGCCGCGCTCCCCCGGCCTCTTCTCGAGCTCGAAGCGCTCCCCCTGATGCTCGCGAATCTCGGCCTCCGAGGCGCACGGGCCGGGTGTGCGCTTCGCATTGAAGTGCCCCGCATACAGCAGCGGGACTCGGTCCTCGAGGAGCACCGCGTCCGACGGCACGGCCGAGAACGGCGCGCCAGGCCTCGCCTCGACCAGCGGGCCCGGCTTCGGCACGCGCATCGAGGCGCACAGGGAGAAACCAAAGTCGATGACCTCCGGGTCCAGTGACTCGACCTTGCACTCCGCCCCCCGCACCCACCCGACCACCCGCGGAATCCCCTGGACCACGTACGCAACCGTCGTGTTCTCCGGCGTCCGCTCGATGCGTTCGATCGGAAGCCCCGCGACCGTTGGGGGCTCCTCCCCGAGACCACGAGCGAAGACACCCGCCCCACTCGAGTACGTGATCTGCACCGAGCCCTTGGCCCCAACCACGACCACACTGGGATGTCCGTACGGCATGCGCTGCCGCTCGACCCTCGCACCCTTGGGCACCGCGAGCCGCACATGCACCGTCTCGTACCGGATCGTCTGCCAGCTCGCATCCTCCTCGGGCGCGCTCGGCCAAGCCGCATCGGAGAGCACCACCGCCGCCCCGACGTCCGGCTCCGCCCCCGAAGAGACGGCGTCCGGTTCGACCCGCGCAGCGGCGGGTTGCTCAGCCTTCTGACATCCAGCGAGCGTCAACGTCAGCAGCCAGCTCGACGAGGTACCCAACACCGCGAACTCCCGCACTCGCATCATCCGAGCGGCACCCTACCAACCCGCGGCGAACCCCGACACGGCGTCACCCCACGCGCCCGCGCAGCTTGTACACATACGCCAGCACCTCGGCCACGGCGTTGTACAGATCCTCGGGGATCGTCTCACCCTCGTCCACGAGCTTGTGCATCATCCGCGCGAGCGGAGGTCGCTCCACGATCGGCACGCCGCTCTTGCGGGCGACCTCTCGGATCTTCGCCGCAGCCCCATCGACACCCTTGGCGACGACGCGCGGCGCGTTCTCCTTGTTCTTGTCGTATCGCAGCGCGACCGAGTAGTGGGTCGGGTTGACGATCACGACGTCTGCAGTCGGCACGACGAACTCGGGGCGAGGCTTCTTGGCCAAGTCGCGCGCTCGCTGGCGGCGCTTGTTCTTGAACTGAGGATCGCCCTCGTTCTCCTTCATCTCGCGCTTGACCTCTTCGGGCGTCATCTTCAGGCGCTGCGCGTGCGTGCGCCGCTGGTGCCAGAAGTCCACCGCGGCCAGCAGCGCAAGGGCGCCGGCGCCGTACTGCAGGGCGTGTTGAACGACCGGCACCAGCCGTGTGGCCAGCGCGCCCGGGGCGAGGGCGGGGATCGAGCCGATGAGGTCGACGTCCTTGTAGATCGCGGCACACGCCGCGCCCAACACCAAGATCACCTTCGCCCCTGCCATGCCCAACCGAATCGCGGCCTCCTTGGGCGCGAAGATCTGCTTCGCTCCCGAGAATGTGATGATCTTGGTGATGTTGAACTTGGGCTTGCTCAGCGCGGGCGGCCACCCGAGCTGGGCCGCCACCGCGATCGCCCACCCCGTCGCAGCGCCAGCCGCGGTGGGGGCCGCCGCTTGGAGCAACGTCCAGAACGCCTCCATCATCGCCGGCAGGTCGACGGCGCCGTTGAGGGCGCCCAGGCGGTGCTGCATGTACGAGATGAGGATGCCGACGCTCGTTTCGCCGAAGGAGCCCGCGCCCACGAAGCCTCCGACCAGCGTCGCCCACAGGGTGAGGTCCTTCGAACGCGCGATGTCGCCGTCGCGCCGGGCCTTCTCCTTGCGCCGTGGCGTTGGGTCTTGGGTTTTCTGGTCCTTGTTCTCTTCGGACACCCCACACCCCCTTTCAGTAGAGCCCCGGCAGCGACGCCGCCGCGCGATAGGCCCGCGCCATGATCTCCGAGGCCATCATCGGCGAGGTCACCAGCATCACCCCCGCGCCCATCAGGCCGGTGAGCGTCAGCATCACCGAGTAGACGTTGAGCGCGGGCGCGGCCCGGTTTGCCAGGCCCATCGCGATGTTGGCCACCGTCACGGCGACCATGATTGGCAGCGAAAAGTGGATGCCCACCAAGAACAGCTCGCCCGAGGCACGCATCAGCGAACCGAACGACATGAACAGCACCGCGAAGTCGACCGGTGGCAGCAGCGCCAGGCGGGCGATGTTGTGCAGTCCGCCCACGCTGACGAACGCGAACCCGGCGATCACGAACACGATCCGCCTCATCGGAAGCGCCATGTCTCCGAGCGAAGGGTCGAACGCACCTGCGAAGCCCAGGCCCATCTGCATGCCGATGAGCTCGCCGCCGACCTCGAGTCCTGCCAGCAGCACCCGCGCCGTGAACCCAGCGATGAACCCCACGCCCATCTCCAGCGGTAGCTGAAGGCCCAGCTGCGGGCTCGCCTCCACATCGTGCAGGCTCGAGAACGACATCGCCACCAGCGCCGCCACGGCGACGCGCGTCTTGGGGGGAAGCCGCCCGTCACCCGTCAGCGGTGCGGCCCACAGGAACGCCGCCGTCCGCACGAAGATCAGCAGGAACCCCGGCACGAGCCCGAACCCGGGGAGCTCGTGCCAGCCGATCACTCGTAGTCGTCCTCCGACGGCGCCATCGCGCCGGGCACAGTGCCCAGCTCGCCCATGCGCTGGATGACCAAGCGGCCGTAGTCGGTCAGCGTCGCCAGCATCCACTCGCCCGAGACGACCAGCGTGAGCCCGACGATCACCAGCTTGGGCACGAACGAGATCACGTTCTCTTGCAGCTGCGTCGCCGCCTGAAGAAGGGCGGTGACCAAGCCGACGATGAGCGAGGCCGCCAGGATCGGCACCGAGATCTTCGCCGCCGTCATGATCGCTCCGTAGAGGAGCTCGAGCACCATCGGGTCGCCACTCACGTTGCGACACCTCGCAGCAGCGACATCACCAAGATGTTCCACCCATCGGCCATCACGAAGACCAAGAGCTTGACGGGCAACGACACCAGGGTTGGCGGAAGCATGACCATGCCGAGACTCGAGAGCACCGTCGCCACGACTAGGTCGATGACCAAGAACGGCAGAAGCACGAGCAGCCCCATCTGAAACGCGGTGCGGAGCTCCGAGAGCACGAAGGCCGGGACCGCGATGCGCAGCGGCACGTCATTGGCCGTCTCCGGCCGGGGGTCGTCGGTGTATTCGTAGAACAGCGCCAGGTCTTCGGGGCGCGTGCGCGGCAGCAGCCACTTGCGCGCCACCGGTTCGGCGCGTGAGTACGCCTCGCCCTCGTCGATCTCACCGTTCATGTACGGCCCGCCCGCGTCCTCGTAGAGCTCGGTCGCCACCGGAGCCATCACGAACGCCGTCATGAACAGCGCCAGCCCCACGAGCACCTGGTTCGGGGGCGCACCTTGAGTGCCCAGCCCCGTCTTGAGGAACGAGAACACCACGACGAAGCGGGTAAAACACGTCGTCGTGAGGACGAGCGCGGGGAGCAGCGACATCAGCCCGAAGACGACGACCAGCTGGATCATGCTGGGCGACGCCTCGGTGCTGAGGGTGATCGACTGCGGGTCGGCGAAGGCGAGCAACATGGATCAGGCGCTCCGCATCCGAGCTTCGAGAGCCTTCGACCACGCGTCGTCTTCGTCGGCGTCTTCCTCGACCTCTTCCATCCGCTGACGCAGCGCGAGCAGCCCGCGCACGGCCGTGCTCTCGGCGTTCTCGAACTCGAGGTCCGCGTCGGGAGCCGGAGGCTGGTACGCCGCCAAGGTCTGCGAGCGCTGCGTCGCCTGCCGAGGTTGAGGCGCCTCGATGGGGCCCCCAAACTCGATGGCGGCGAGCGACTGCTCGTCGAGACCGCCCGCGGCGCGGACCGAAGTGGACGGCACGTGGCCCTCACCCTCGCTCCACTTGTCGACGACGGTCGTGCCCGACTCGCTCACCGCGAGCAGCATTCGCCGGTCGCCCAGCCCCATCAGCACGATGCGCGACTTCGGCCCGAGAACCTGGTTGCCCATCACGGTGAAGCCACGTGGCGCGCCTGGGGTCGTGCCCGTGCGGCGCTTCCAGTACATGAACCCGCCACCGACGGCCAAGAGAATGAGCGTGAAGCCGATCGTGCCGTACATGCTCGGGTTCGATGCGGCCATCGTCGCGGTCGGCTCGGCCCCGGGGTCCGGGAGGTTCAGCGGCTCACCCTCGCTCTGCGGCGCGGGCTCGACAGCCCCCGCCACGGCGGGCGTTGGCTCGGGCTCGGCTTCGACCGGCGGCTCGGGCTCGGCCTCGACCACGGGCGCCGCCTTCGGCTCGGCCTCGACCACCACCTCTTCGGGCTCGGGCTCGGCCGCCTTCGTCAGCGCGTGCTTGCGGGGGATGGTGACGCGAAACCCATCACCGGTGTTGGTGATGGTCGCGTTGTCGGTCAGCTTCTTCGCGGTCTTCGATCCGTGGCGAAACATCACGATGAGCCGAGGCAGCTCACCCCCGACCAGGGCAACGCGCTTGACCGTCTCGTCGCTGTACGACTCGGCGAACGCGGCAGCTGGCTTGTCCTCGATCGGCACGACAAGCTTGCCCCACTTCCACTCGACGTCCTCACCGTCGGGCGTCACACCCTGCACGCGGATCTCTACGCTGTCCTCGGTGGTCACGGTGACCAGCGGGGCCGAGGAGCGCGCGTCGGCGGCTTCGGGCTCCGCCGCCTGCGCGACGTTGGGCACCACGGCGGCCGCGAGGGCGCCACAAACAACGAGGCTCTTCCAGTCGATCATTCGTCCACTCCGTCGAGAATCTCCACCATGCGAATTCCGTAGCGCTCGCCGATCGCCACCGCCTCGCCGCGCGCGACGAGCCGGTCATTGATGCGGATGTCGAGGCTCTCCCCCGTCACCTTCGACAGCGGGATGACCGCGCCAGGGACGAGGTGCTGCCCGATCTCCCGCAACGAAAGTCGGACGCGACCGAGCTCCACGGTGATCTGTAGGGGCACGTCGGCCAGAAGCTTCTCGAACGGAAGCGGCGCGCCGTTGGCCGCCGGGACATCGTTCGCTGCTTCGGTCGGCGTCTCTTCCGACGCCTGTTGAATCTCTTCTTGTTTGACTGCTGCTTCTCCCATGACGACCTCCCGTTCAGACCACGCTGTTCACTTCGACGGCGACCATCTCGCCCATCAACACCGCGCGCCCCGTGGCTCGCAGCTCTCCACCTACGAAAATGCGGACGCTGTCGCCCATGAGGGCGTCGAGCGTCACGACGGCACCAGGGCCGAGCGCGGCGAACTTTCTTGCCGTCGTCTTGGCCGACCCCAGCTGCACGGAGACGTCGGTCTCCAGCTGCCCGAGCAGCTCACGCACCTGCGGCCGCACCGACTTGAACTCGCGTGCGTCGGTGCGCGGGCGATGCAGCGCGTCCGGAGAGGCGATCAGATGGAGCTGACCTTCCGTCTCTCCTTCGACGCCGACCGACACCATCAGCATCGGCTCGCCGTCCACGAGCGGTGACCACGTTTCCACGTGAAGGGGGTAGCGGCCCCGCTTGAGCGACCCACCGCACTCGTGCTCGAACGCCACCGACGCGGCCTCGGCGAGACGCTCGCCGAGCTTTTCGAACACGCGGATCGTCGCCGGGGTGGGCTTGCTCTCCTCGGACAGCTTGAAGGTGCCGCCGAGCATCGTCGCGGCGAGATCGGGAATCATCCGGCCCGACACGGCGACGGCCACCGCCGCGTTGCTGCGCTTGGCCCTCATCTCGCAGACCCACGTCGAACGCAGCCGCTCGAGAATCTCCCCACTGTTGGTCTCGATCTCCTCGATGGCCTTGATGGAGACCTTCACTCCCGTGAGCGGTGGGATGATTCGGCCCACATGTGTGCCCCACCGCGCGGCCACCCGGCGAGCCAGCGGCGTCACCCGCTCTGCCGCCTGGTCCTCGGCGATGAGCGCGACCGGTCGGGCCGAAGGCTTCTTCTTCTGGGAGCTCGAGCCCGCTTCCGGGCTGACGCTGGCTGCGATCGATTCTCGCAGCGCGTCGCGTTCGTCGTCGGTGAGGCTCTCGTCCACGGGAGCAGTGCTGTGCAACCGGCGGGCCAACTCCGGGCCACGTGCTTTTCCGTGGTTCCCATTGCTCGCCGTCACGCGATCCGACGCATGCTCGTCAAATCCCACGACGGCCAACATCCGGCCTGTGGTGCGCTGCAATCACGCTGGTACGCGGCAGGCGGCCGGACCATGAAGAGCCTGTGACCGTGGTCGTAGGATTCCTGCTCGCCTTGCTGGCGCTGGTCGGCACTCACCTGCTCGACGGGGGGGAGCTCGGTCTCCTCTTCCAGCCCTCGGCCGCGTTGATCGTCGTTGGAGGCACGATGGCCGCGCTGGCCGTCCAATACTCCTGGAGCGCGCTGCGGACCGTGTTCGCGGATCTTCGCGACGGAGGTGCGAGCAACGCCCACCACATGTCGCGCGAAGAGACGATCCGGCTGTTCGTCGCCATGGCCGGCGCCGTCCACCGACGCGGGCCACGAGCGGTGCTCGGCGTGGCCGCGGACGTCGCCGCCGAATCCAGCCTCCTCTACAACGCGGTCGAGCTCGTCGGACGCGGGTCGAGCGTCGAAGACATTCGCACGACACTCGAGCTCAGCGCAGAGCGCATGGACCGGCGCGCCGCGACTGCCGTGGAGATCTTGCGGGCGGGCGGAGGCTTTGCGCCGACCATGGGTGTGCTCGGTGCCGTCTTCGGACTGGTCCGCATCATGAGCGTGGTCGAGAACCCCGGCGAGCTCGGCAGCGGCATCGCTTTGGCCTTCGTCGCCACGATCTACGGGCTCGGGCTGGCGAACTTCATCCTGCTCCCGCTCGCGGGACGCATGGAGGCGCGCGTCCGCACGCAGCTCGACGACATGGAGCTCATCATCGAAGGCGCCTGTGCCCTGGCCCGGCGCGATGAGCCCAAGCTCGTCGAACGCACGCTGGCCTCGTTCGCCCGTGAGCAAGGGAAGCGAGGCGTCGTCGCGTGATCCGGCGGTCGATCGGCCGGCGCAACGCCGAGGGTGACGCACAGCGGTGGACGGTGTCGTACTCCGACTTCGTCACGCTCCTGCTCGCCTTCTTTGCGAGCCTGTACTCGCTCGAGGTGCAAAAACCCGACCCGCCTCCGGTGGTCGTCGAGGTCGAGGTCGATCGCGAGCCGGAGCCGGAGCCGGAACCGGAGCCCGTGATCCTCGCCTGTGACGAACCGATCGGGTTCTCGGGGCCTCCCATGCCCCAGCGCGACCCGCCTACCCCCCCAACGCCCGAGGAGCTCCAGCTCGACGAGATCGTGCGCGCGCTCGTTCGAGACCCCGCCCTCGAAGGCCGCATCCAGCTCGACCCCGACCCTCGCGGCGTTCGCCTGAGCCTGGGCACCTCGGTGCTCTTCAAACCCGGCAAGGACAAGGTGCTCGAGTCGGCGCACGAGACGATCGCCAAGCTCGGCCAGGCCCTCGGAAAGCTCGACGGGAGCATCACGATCGAGGGACACACCGACAATTTGCCCGTCCTGACTTGGGCCTTCCGCTCCAATTGGGAGCTTTCGAGCGCCCGAGCCACTGAAGTTCTCCTTCAACTGGTCGAAGTACACGGTATCGACCCCGCACGACTCTCCGCCGCCGGCTACGGGCAGTACCGCCCGATCGCGACCAACGAGACGCGGGAAGGTCGAGCCCTCAACCGACGCATCGACGTCGTCGTGGCACCCACGAGGCAATCCCCATGAGCAAAGACAAGGACAAGGACAAAGACGCAGCGGAAGGCGAAGAGCTCGACGCTCCCAAGCCATCCAAGCTCCCGATGCTCCTGGCGCTCGTCAACATCCTGGCAACGGGCGCTGTCGGCTATCTCGTGTTCGCCAACGCGGGACCGCAGCCGGTGGAGAAGGAGGTCATCGACCCCTCGATCCCACCCACGCCTGTCCCGCTCGACCCGTTCGTCGTCAACCTCAACGAGCCCAAGTCCAGCCGCTACCTCAAGGCCACCATCGAGGTCGAGGTCCACGGCGAAGAGCGGGTCGCGTTGATCGAGTCCAAGAAGCGCGCGATCCGAGCCGACCTGCTCCGCTACCTCTCGGGCTTGAAGGTCGAAGACACGACAGGCGAAGAGAAGAAGCTGAAGATCCGCGACGAGTTGATCGCGCGGGTCGAGAAGCAAACCGGCGCAAACACGCTCGCCGGGCTTTATTTGACGGAATTCGTCATTCAATAGACGCCCAGCGTCAGAGAACGAACGCTGTTCGGGCGCGCTTCGCCCGAGCCGCGCCGCGTTGCGTCCCGAAATGCCGATCACCATTGCCCCGGTGATTGGGCAACCCTACAGATCGGGATGCGATGGAAGCGCGCGTTGTCGTCCCTTGTTCTTGGCGTAGTCGGTTTGCCCCCGAGGTTGTGGGACACAGCCCCGCGCTCGAGTTCTCCCTGCACCTGATCGAGAGGTGCGCAGACACGGACTCGACCGTGCTGATCACCGGAGAGTCCGGCACGGGCAAGGAGCTGCTCGCCCGCGCCGTGCATCAAGGCTCCAAACGAAGCGCCCGACCGTTCGTCGCGGTCAACTGCGCCGCCCTCCCCGAGTCCCTGGTCGAGGCCGAGCTCTTCGGCCACGCCAAAGGGGCCTACACCGGCGCGAACAACAGCCGCTCGGGTCGCATGTTGGCGGCCCAAGGCGGGACCCTCTTCCTCGACGAAGTCGGCGACCTACCGCTCACCGCGCAATCCAAGCTGCTGCGCGCCCTGCAGGAGCGCGAGGTCACCCCCGTCGGTTCGGACACCCCGGTGTCATGCGACGTGCGAGTCGTCGCCGCCACCCACCGCGATCTCAAGGCGATGGTCGAGGCCGGTGAGTTCCGTCTCGATCTCTACTACCGCCTCAACGTCATCCGAGTGCACGCGGCTCCACTTCGCGAGCGCCCCGAGGACGTGGTCCCACTCGCCGAGCACTTCATCGCAATGTTCAACGAGAGAGCCGGACGCAGCGTCGAAGGCATCACGCCCCAGGCCGCGGCGGCGCTCGCCGCCCACCCGTGGCAAGGCAACGTTCGCGAGCTGAGCAACGCGATCGAGCGTGCCGTCGTGCTTTCATCGTCGCCGATGCTCGACGTGACGGCGCTCGGGCTCGAACCCGTCAAGACCGGCACGAAGCCCGCCGGCCCCTCCGTCCCCGAAGAGCTGGACCTTCGCACCGCGATCAAGAAGGTGGAGGGCCAGCTCATCGCGCGCGCGCTCGAGAAGGCGGGCGGCAACCGGACCGAAGCCGCCGCGATCCTCGGGCTCAACCGCACGACCCTGGTCGAGAAGATCCGAAAGCTCGGATGAGATCGTCGTCAAAACCGACGGCAGTCCTGACGCCTGAGCCGACGGATCTCGCAACCCCGCCTCACGATCCAAGCTTTAGCGTCGGCACGCATCCTGCACTGCATTGTCTTTGATCCCCGCAAAGCAGGTTTCCTCATGATCAACGGCCTCAACAAAACGACCGACGCCATGGCCAACGGCCTCACGTTCCATCGTCGGCGCCACGCGGTTCTCGCGGGCAACGTCGCCAACTCCGACACCCCGGGCTATCGCCCGCTGGATCTGGTGCGCGGCAAGGCATCACCGCTCGAGCTCGGCCTCGAGCAAACGAGCGAGCTCCACCTCCCCGAGGCGGGCACCACCGACCCAGGCCGGGGCGAGACCTTCTTCGACGACGAAGGCGCGGAGCCGGGGCTCGACGGCAACACGGTCAGCGTCGACCGCGAGCTCGCCAAGGTCGACGCCAACCGCGTCCGTTACACCGCCACCTCCCGAATGATCTCCAAGCGCCTCGCGGCCCTCCGCTACGCGGCAACCGACGGCATGGGCTGATTGAGAACCGATGGATTTCTTCACCTCGATGGAAGTTTCCGCCTCTGGGCTCGCTGCCGAGCGCACGCGGATGAACATGGCCTCCTCCAACATGGCCAACGCCCACACGACGCGAAGCGCCGATGGCGGACCGTACGCTCGCAAGACCGTATCTCTCGAGTCGGTCGACGTGATGCGTGGGCCAGCGCTCAGCTTCGACAACGTGTTCGAGGGCACCAGCAAGGGGGTCCGCGTCGCCGCGATCGAAGAGGACCAGAACCCGCCGCGCCTCGAATATGACCCGGGTCATCCCGACGCCGACATCAACGGCTACGTCGCGTTTCCCAACGTCAACGTGGTCGAGGAGATGGTCGACATGATCACCGCGAGCCGTGCGTACGAAGCCGGCGTCACCGCGCTCGACACGGCCGTCTCGATGGCTGAGCGCGCCACGGAGATCGGCGGCTGAGCATGACCACCATCTCCAAGCACCTGCCGATCTCCCGCACGCAGAGCGTGCCGCGGGAGGAGTCGACGGACGACAAGGGCTTCGGCGACGTCCTCGCCGACGGCCTCGAAAAGGCCCGCGATGCCGAGACTCAGGCCAACGACCTCGGCGAGCGCTTCGCCGCCGGAGATCCCACCGTGGGCATCCACGAGATGATGATCTCCGCCGAGCGAGCCGGGATCTCCCTGCGCTACGCCGTGACGCTGAAGAACAAGGCCATCGAAGCCTATCGCGATCTGATGAACACGCCTCTGTAGACGACTAGTCCTCCATGGCCGACCAAGACGACAAGACGCCCCAAGAGACCCCCTCGACGACCAGTGCGACCCCCGTGGGTCAGTTCGTCGGGCTGTGGAACAAGCTGGGTGTCCGCCAGAAGGTCGTCGGGATCGTCGCGATCGTGGCCCTCATCGCCGGCCTGTCGTGGATGTCGATGAGGGAAGCGCCAATGCAGGGCGAGATCCTCTTCGCCAACCTGTCGCAGGAAGACGCGGGCAGGCTCGTGCAAGAGCTGCAGACCCGAAACGTCCCCTACGAGCTGGTCGCGGGCGGCACCGCAATCGAGGTGCCCAAGGACCAAGTCCACGAGCTCCGCCTCACGCTCGCCGCCGACGGTGCATCTCCGTCCGGGGGCACCGGCGTCGGGTTCGAGCTCTTCGACAGGCAGTCGTTCGGCGCGACGAACTTCGTCGAGCAGACGAACTTTCGCAGGGCGCTCGAGGGGGAGCTCGCTCGCACGATCAGCTCGCTGGCGAGCGTCGAGCGTGCACGCGTTCACATCGCCACGGGCAAGCGCTCGCTGTACGCCCGCAAGGACGACCCCCCCACCGCTTCCATCGTCGTCTCACTCAAGCCGGGGACGACGCTCGACCCGGCGCAGCGCCGCGGCATCGTCAACCTGGTGTCCAGCAGCGTCGATGGCCTCACCGCCGAGAACGTCGCGCTCGTCGACGGCAACGGCAACGCCTTGAGCACACCCGGCTCCGACATGGAAGAAGCCGAGGTCGCCATGGAGCTCGAGCGCACGCTCGCCGCTCGCGTCGAGGCGATGATCGAGCCCGTGGTCGGGCCGGGCAACGTCAAGGTCACCGTGACCGCCGACGTCGACCGCGCCCAGGTCGAGCGCACCGAGAGAAAGTACGACCAAGGCCCCGACAACATCGCTCTGGCGAGCGAAGAACGGCACGTCAGCGGTGGCAACGCCGTCGGCAACAACGGGGGCGTCGCGGGTGCACGCGGCAACCTTCCTGGCGCCGAAGGTGCCGGCGGTGGTGGTGGCGGCGCGGGTGCAGGCGGCCAAAACCTGCACGAGATCAAGAACTACGAGGTCAACCAAGTCATCGAGCGCACGGTTGGACCTCGTCAGCGTGTCCGACGCCTGCACGTCGCCGTGCTGCTCAACGAGGAAGTCGACGAAGAGGGCGCTCCAGTCACGCGAACGCCCGAGCAGCTGAAGAGCCTCGAAGCGCTCGCACGCAAGGCAGCAGGGCTCGACGACCAGCGCGGAGACGGCATCGAGCTGCTCTCGGTGCCCTTCGTCAAGCCCGACCTCGAAGCTGGGGTCGAGGTTGCGCCCGCCGACGTCACCGGGGCCGAGCTTCCGCCGGTCTGGATGATGGCCGCGGCCGCGGGCGCAGCGTTGCTCATCATCATCGTGTTCGCGTTCATCATGATGCGTCGGCGCAAGAAGAAGCGCCAAGCCGCCGAGGCCGAGGCCGAAGCCCAAGCGCAAGAGCTCGAAGCGGGTACGCTGCCCAAGACGGTCGAGGAGCTCGAAGCGGAGCTGCCCGGAGACGCCGCCGGGGACGAGCGCTCTCTCGAGAAGAAGCCTCGACTCGAAGACCTCGACGAAGACGCCAGCAACCTCGAGCGCGCCACGGCGATGGCCGCCGCCGACCCCGAGATTGCGGCTCGCGTCCTCCGCGGCTGGCTGACCAGCACCAAGCGAGGCGCGAAGCCGACCATCCCCGCCGCCAACTCCAAGGACTATAGCGAGGCCGCATGAGCACCTCAGCCCTCACCGAGCAACAACGAGCGGCGGCGCTGATCCTCAGCCTCGACCAGGACGTCGCGCGCACCATCCTTCGGCACCTCGATGACGTCGAGCTGCGTCAGCTGACGCAGATCTCCGCGAGCCTGCCGAAGGTCAAGTCGGATTCACTCGAAGAGATTGCGAGCATGTTCTGCTCGGCGATGAAGGTGCCGCTGAGCGCAGGTGCCGGTGGCGAGTACGCACGACAGCTCGTGACCGAGGCGGTCGGCCTCGAGCGTGCGCTGCAGCTGTTCGAGCCACCCCGCGAGGTGCCACCTGCTCTGGAGGCGCTCCGGGCAGCGCACGCCCCTACGCTGGCCGAGCTTCTCGCCGACGAACATCCGCAGGCCGCCGCCGTGCTCCTGACCCAGCTTCCCGCCCACAAGGCCGCGCAAGTGCTCGAGGTGCTCCCCAACGACAAGCGCCTCGATCTGCTCGGGCGCATCGTGGAGCTCGAGGAGGTGCCCATGCAACAGGTGGAGGTTGTCTCCGAGGAGCTCGCCCACGCGCTCGAGGCCGCTGGCGGAATCGCCTCTCTCGAGACACGCAACGAATTCGACGCGATCCGATTCACCGCGGGAGTCCTCAACGAGATCACCTCCGAGCTCCGAGAGCCCATCCTCGAAGGGATCGAAGAGCGCGAGCGTGGCGACGAGGAAGACGACGACGACTTCGACCTCGACGACCTCGACGACGACGACGACGGCGACGGCGACGACGGTGAAGAGGGGCCGAGCATCGCTCAGCAGATCCGCGACGCGATGTTCACCTTTGAGGACCTCGCCCGGATCTCCGTCCGCGAAGTCCAGCTCCTCATGCGCGAGGTCGACAAGGACACGATCCTCATCGCCCTCAAGACCGCGAACGACGACCTGCGCGACCACCTCCTGTCCGGAGTCTCTTCGCGAGCAGCCAAGCAGATTCGCGAGGAGCTTCCTCTCCTCCCGCCCACCAAGCTCTCCGAGGTGGAGAAGGCCCAGCGCGAGGCGGTCGAGGTGGTCGTCCGACTCGCCGAGTCCGGCCAGATCAACCTCCCCGGTGCGGGTGGTGAGGAGATGGTGTGACGAAGCTGCGCCCGTTCGTGCCTCCGCCTGCGCCACGCCCGACGAGCGCGACCACGTCGGTGCCCGCCTTCCCGGTCCGAGCCGAGTCGAGCCCCCAGACGCCGTGTTCGAACCGCGCGTTCGTCCCCCCGCCTCTGCACGACGAGGCCCCCGAGGTCGACCTGCAGGCGATGCTCGACGCGGCCCAGCAGGAGGTGGACGCCCTGCAGGCCAAGTCCGTATCGCAGGCGGAGACCCTGCAGACCGAGAAGTCCCGCTACCAACACGCGCTCTCGGTCATCGAACGCTCGAGGGTCGAGGCCGCCCGCATGATGGCGAAGGACGCCGTCATGCTCGGCATCGAGATTGGACACGCCCTGGCCGCGAAGGCGTTCGAAGTCGACCGCAGCCAGCTGATCACCCTGATGAACAGCTGTCTGCAAGAGTTCTCGACCGAGCATCCGGTCCAGGTCCGCGTCGCCCCGGCAGACGCCGACTCGATCCGCGCCCACCTCGAAGCCGAGGGCGCGACCTCCATCGAGGTCCACGGCGACGACGCACTGTCCCCCGGAGACTTGAGCGTCGAAGCCGAGCAGCTCGTGATCGACTCGCGGCTGACCGAACGCGTGCAGAACCTGCGAGAGGCGCTCGCGGCGACGGTGCGCAGCGACGAACAGCTCGAGCCCGACGCGGAAGACGAACCCGAAGCATGATCCCCGCCCGCGCACTGTCGGCGTTCCGCACCGCACTCGAGCACCCCAACCTCGGGAATCGATACGGTCGCATCATTCGCGCCTCGGGCACGGTGCTCGAGGCAGAGCTCCCGTCGGTGCAGGTCGGCGACATCGTGCAGGTGATGGTCGAGCACGGCAGCGTGCAAGCCGAGGTCGTCGGCTTCAAGGGAGGCGCCGGCCTGCTCATGCCCTACGGCAGCATCGAGGGCGTGCGTCCAGGTGCACGCGTCCGCGTCCGCGGTCTGGGGGCCATGGTCGGGGTCGGCCCTGAGCTGATCGGCCGGGTCATCGACCCCTTCGGCGAACCACTCGATGGCAAACCGAAGCCACACACGGTCGGGTCATTGCCGCTCGAGCGGCCCGCACCGGCCCCGCACGAGCGACGGCCCATCACCGAGCCGTTCGAGACGGGCGTTCGCGTGATCGACGGGCTGCTCACCGCCGGTCGCGGCCAACGTGTCGGCCTCTTTGCGGGCGCAGGCGTCGGCAAGACGGTCCTGATCCGGCAGATCGCGACCCAAGCCAAGGCCGACGTCAAAGTGATCGCCCTCATCGGTGAACGAGGCTGCGAGGTCGCCGACGTAATGCACCAGTTCGACCTGGAGAGCTCCGTCCTGGTCGTCGCCACCTCGGACCGCTCGCCGCTCGAGCGCGCGCGAGGTGCGTTGGCCGCCACCGCGATCGCGGAGTCCTTTGCCGCCGAGGGCAAGGAGGTCCTGCTCGTCGTCGACTCGCTCACGCGCTACGCCATGGCACGGCGCGAGGTGGGACTGGCCGCGGGCGAGCTCCCGGCGACCAAGGGTTATCCGCCTTCGGTCTTCGCCCTGCTCCCGCAGCTGCTCGAGAGGGTGGCGCCTCTGCGATCCGGCGGCTCGATCACCGCGTTCTACACGGTGCTGGTCGAGGGCGACGATCTCTCCGACCCCGTCGCGGACTCCGCCCGCTCGCTGCTCGACGGACACATCGTGTTGTCGCGAGACCTTGCAGCGCGCGGGCATTTCCCCGCCGTCGACGTCCTCCCCAGCGCGTCACGTGTGATGCGGCAGGTGTGTGACGAGACGGCCCTCGACCTTGCCGGCCAAGCAAGGGCGCTGCTCGCGAACCGCTCGGAGGTCGAAGATCTCCGCCGACTCGGCGCCTACCAGCCCGGACAAAACGCCGACTTCGATCGCGTCATGCAGACCGGAGCGAGCCTGGACGGCTGGGCCACGCAGCGGCCCGAGGAGCACAGCGACCGTGAGAGCGCCCTGCAAGCGCTGGCCACCGCCCTGTCGGGTGCGTAGTTCGAGCACGCGAGGGCTGTTCGAATGTGACGCGACCCGTCCCATGGGCGGCCGTAGACATGCGCGTTCGGAAGAAGCACGCGTCCGGGGTAAACACCTCGGGCGTGCGGCCGACTCAGTCCACGCCACGTCTTCAGCCGTCCGGCCAAGATCGGGCGCCCCTCGTCGTCTTCAGCGCGCCTGCCGCTGTTGGCAGCCCGGGTGGCCCCTCTTCGGTCTGGTGGATCGATCTCGGCGTCTCTACACAGTTTCTGTGGAGGCTGACGACCTGTCCGACGCAGTAGCCAACGCGGCGCGCGAGCTCCCCGGTAGGTACACCACGGTGTCCCGAGGGGGTCCGTCATGAGCGACGCCCGCCGACAGCTGCGCAACGCGAAGAAACTGGTGCGGCTTCGCCTGGTCGAGCAGAGCCGGGCTTCGATGAAGGTCGCCCAGACGCAAGAACGCATCCACCAAGCGACCGAGGCCCTCGCGGCAGCGGAACGCGCGATCGAAGACGGTGACCGAGAGTTCACCGAGCAGTCGCCACGATGGGGTTCGATCTCCAGCTTCGAGGCGGCGCTCGCTCGCCGCGAGGCGAGGACTGGAGACGTCGTCGCCCACAACAAAGAGGTGGAAGACGGCCAGCAGGCGCAAGAGGAGGCCATCGACGAGCTTCGAGCTCACGACGCCCGCCTCTCCGCGGCTGAGCAGCTCGTGCTGCTTCACCGTCAGCGCCTCCGAAGAACGCTCGAGCGACTCGAGCAGACGATCACCGACGACCTCAGCGTGCTCAAGAAGAGTCAGGACTCATGACCAAGACCAACTTTGCCGCCAAGTCCGACGCGGTCATGCCGCGAAAGCGCAACGTGCTCCGCAAGAAGGCCCCCGCCGGGTTCGCGGAGATTCTCGACGAGCAGACCGGGTTCCCCAGCAAGGGCAAGACCAAGCTGCAGCCCGCGGCGACGATCAAGCCCCCGGTGGAGACCAAGGCCGAGACCCAGACCGAGGCCGAGGCCAAAGCCAAGACCAAGGCCAAGCCCCGCTACGAAGCCGCGTCGACCGAGTTTCACTTCGACGATCTGCGAGGCCCCACGGGGACCGTGATCGCAGACATGGAGCTGCGCGTGCCCACGCAAGGTCGCGAGGAGCCGGGCGAAGAACGCATTCAGAAACAGACGCTGCCCTACGCGCGCACTCGCGGCACCTTCGTCCGGATCCCCACGTTCTCGGACCTCGGCCGCGACGCCGTCGACCCCGATCCTGTCCCGGTTCGGGCGATGTCCGACGACCCTTGGCTCCCCCCCGCGCCCAACTGGGGTGAGAGTCGTGGCCCCGATCCTGAGCTCGTCCAGACACCGCCAGAGGAAGGTGTGCTGGCGATGGCGGCCCTGGTCCAGGGCGACGGGGAGTTCGAGGTGTCCGAAAAGCTCGGCTGGGAGTCGCTCGATCCGAGCGTGGAGCCGATGGTCGACCTCGAGGATGCGCTCAGCGCGTTGGAGTTTGCGCTCACCGTCGAAGACGACGCGGCGCCGATCGACGACGAAGCCGCCAACTTCCTTCCCATGGCCG
Source organism: bacterium (assembly GCA_024742475.1). Taxonomy (GTDB): domain Bacteria; phylum Myxococcota_A; class Polyangia; order Nannocystales; family Nannocystaceae; genus CAJXVA01. Next base: position 170,987 of record JANSYI010000014.1, read on the forward strand.
ACTTCGACACGCCGGTGGAGACCCCGGCCCACACGCCATCGTTTCTCTCGGCAGCACCGACCGTGATCCCTGAGGCGGGCCCGACCTACGGTGCCGAGGGCAACATGTTCACCGCCGCCGATCCCGAGGGACCCGTCGCACGCAACGTCGAGGTGTTTCGCACCGCGCTCAACCGCGCCGCGATCACGGTCGACACCGACGAGGGCCAGATCGAGCTGGCGATCACGACCGCGGGCAAACACGTGATGGTCGAAGCCACCACCGCAGGCGGCTTCAACGACGCGATTCAGCGCGACCTCGACGCGCTTCGCTCCGCCCTCGAGCGCCACGACCTCGAGCTGACCGAGCTCTCGTTCAACGAGCCTCGCGGCGGCGGAGGCGGAGGCCAGTCCGACCAACCTCGACACGCCGAGCCTCCATCGATCGTCCCCGCGCCCGAACACGGGGAGCGAGACGTCGGGTTCGGAGATGACGGCCGCCAGACATGGGTCGTGCCCACCGGGTTCCGCGTCGTCGCGTGACCGAGACCAAGACCTGACCCGGACCTGACCAGGAGAAGAGCCCATGCGAGTCGAAGGCACCAGCGAGAACCCTCTGTACACGCCCCCGGAGCTGCCGGAGGACAACAAGACCGAGCAGGATCAGTTCCTTCAGCTCCTCGTTGCCCAGATGCAGAACCAGGATCCGCTCGACCCGCAAGACGGCGCGGATTTCGTGGCCCAGCTGGCGCAGTTCACCAACATCGAGCTGGGTCTCGAGACCAACGAGCGCCTCGCGGGACTGCAGGCGAGCGGCCAGTCGGACTCCCGTGCGGCGATGATGGATCTGGTCGGCAAGTCGATCGACGCCGAGTTCAACGCCTTCCGCCTCACCGAAGACTCGACACCACTCGACCTGCGCCTCGACCTCGAGGGACCCGCCGACGACGTGGAAGTCGTGATCAAGGACGAGAACGGCGACCCGGTGCACCGCATCGATCTCGGCAAGCGAGGCGAAGGCGAGAGCGATTTCAGCTGGGACGGCATGGGAAGCGATGGCAAGCCGCTTCCACCCGGCAACTACACCGTGGAGATCACGGCCACCACCGAGGAGGGGAGCGTGGACGCCCGCGCCATCGTCTCGGGGACCGCGAGCTCCGTAGAGTTCACTGAAGACGGCGCCACGATGTTCGGTTTCGGCTCCTTGCTGCTCGATCCCGGCTCGATTCTCTCTCTCACCGCGGTGACCGAACCGGACGCCTAGACCCCCACCCCAACCCGCAAGGAGTCAAGAAGACCATGTCCATCTGGAGTTCCCTCTACACCGGCCGCAGCGGCCTCACCGCACACAGCGACGCCATCAACGTGGTCGGTGACAACATCGCCAACGTCTCGACCGTCGGTTTCAAGGCCGGCTCGGCCAAGTTCAACGACGTGCTGGGTCGCCGCATCCCTGGCGGCCAATCACTCGGCGCGGGCGTGAAGATGGGCGGAGTCTCCCAGGCGTTCGGCCAAGGCAGCTTCATTCAAAGCGGCGGCTCGCTCGACTATGCCATTCAAGGTGGCGGCTTCTTCGAAGTCGCCGGCGAACACAACGGCGTCGAGAACAACTACTACACCCGCAACGGCCGATTCAGCCTCAACGCCGACGGCCTCGTCGTCAACGAAGATGGGTTGCGCCTGCAGGGCTACCAGCTCGACGCCAACGGTGAACCATTCGGTGCACCGGGAGACCTCGCGATCGGAGGGCAATCCGACCCCGCCGCGACCACGTCGGTCGACTTCGACGCCAACCTCGACCCCAACGCCACGGGCGCTGGGCCGTGGGATCCCCTCAACCCCGAGACCTCCGCCGACTACCAGACCTCGACGACGGTCTACGACTCGCTCGGCAACTCGCGTGAGGTGCAGCTGTTCTTCGTCAACAACGGCGCCGGCGCGTGGGAATGGCACGCCATGGTCGACGGGTCGGAGCTCAACGGCGGCACCCCCGGCACCCTCACCGAGATCGCCGACGGCACCCTGGGCTTCGACACCGACGGCAACCTCGACACGGAGGTCATGAACGCGTCTTCGGCCGACTTCCAAGGCGCGACCCCCGGACAGGTGATTCAGTTCGACTTTGGCGACGCCATCACCACCGATGGGGGCACGGGAGAAGGGTCGTCGCAGGTGGCGGGCCAGTCCGCGGTCGAGTCGATCTCGCAGGACGGACGTGAGCCCGGTCAGCTGCTCGACATCGTCACCGCCGATGACGGCACGATCTCCGGGATCTTCTCCAACGGCGAGCAAGAGGACCTGGCCATGGTCGCCGTCGCCTCCTTCCGCTCGCCAGAGAACCTGCGGCGTCAGGGTGACCAGCTCTGGGTCGCCTCCCGCGACTCGGGTCAGGCGCTGCTCGGCGAGCCCGGGACGTCGGGCCGCGGCGCGATCGCATCGAACGCGCTCGAGGGGTCGAACGTCGACCTCGGCGATGAGCTCGTCACGCTGATCGCCTACCAGCGCGCGTTCCAGTCGAATGCACGAACGATCACCACGGCCGACGAGATGCTGACCGAGGTCACCAACCTCAAGCGATAGTCCTGATGCTCCACACGCTCATGCTCACGACGGCTCTTCTCGCGGCCCCCACCGCGCAGAAGGGTCGCTGGATGACTCACAAGGTCGAACGCGGAGACACCGTCGCCAAGGTCGCGAAGCGGTGGGGTGTCTCCGAGGCACAGGTTCGCACCTGGAACCCGTGGGTCGGGCCCGGCGAGGGCCGGCTCAAACCAGGGCGTGTGATTCAGCTTCGCGCCAAGAAGCGACCGGTCAAGGTCATGAACGCCGTGTACTTCGTCCGCGACGGCGACGCACACAACACCGGCAAGGGGCTCGAGCCAGGCACGCGCATCGTGCTCCCTCGCCCCTTGGGCACCCAGGGCTGGAACCCCTACGAGGGCCGCGAAGGTGCCAGCGCTCCGTCCGTCGAGCTAGAGCTCGGTGGCCTGAGCGCGGGCAGCCCCAACAACGGCACCCTCGTCAACGGCGTCGCTCTCCCCCAGACCGAGCTCTTCGACGTGTGGAAGCCCGAGTGGGCCTACGGGAGCACGCACGCCGTCGGCGTCGTCGTCGAGGCGATCGCCACGTTCAGGCAACGCACCGGGTGGGACGGAACGCTGACGATCGGCTCGATGAGCAAGTTCGGCGGCGGTCACTTCCCCCCGCACAAGTCGCACCAGTCCGGTCGCGACGTCGACATTCGCCTGCCTCGACTCGACGGCAGCGGTGCCCATCCCAACCACGCCCAGACCGACTGGCACGCCGCCTGGGCGCTGATCAGCGCGTTCATCGACACCGGCGAGGTCCAGGTGATCTTCTTGAGCCGGCGCCTGCACGGCATGCTCCGCGCCGCCGCAAAGGACATGGGCGCCACGCCCCGCGAGCTGGCGAGGATCGGCACGATCATCTCGCACTCCAAGGGCCACAACGCCCACCTGCACATTCGCATGAAGTGCGGGGTGGACGAGACCGACTGCCAAGGCGTGAAGTAGTCGCCGCTATTCGCGGCGGCGCAGCCCGAGCAGACCCAGCAACAACACCAGGCTAGCTCCGCCGCCACCGCCGTGGCGACAACCGCACCCGTCGTCGGCACCGTCAGCGCCCGGCAGCGCGTCGCTGTCCCTGCCCTCCGTATCCCCATCTCCCGTGCCGCCACCGTCACCGGAGAGCGCCGTCCCGCCATCGTCGCCGCTGCTGTCGCCCACGCCGCCGTCGGTGTCGACTCCGCCCGTGCCGCCGGTGTCCGGCCCGTCTTCCTCGACCACGTCGAAGAAGCCGAGCACCGCCGCCATGACGTCCGCCCGCGTCGCGGCGTCGTCGATCGTCTCGAAGGGAAAGCCCATGGTGACACCGCGCGCGTCGCCGTCGTCCCACGAGACCGCCGCCACCGAGTCGAGGCCATCGGCGTAGAGCATAGCCGCCTCGGCTCCGCGCGCGGGCTCGAGCACGTCGGGGAACCGAGGCGTGTACGTGCTCGGATCTTCGAAGGACAGCGGGCCCAGCGGGCCGAGGACCCCGTCGAGGCTGGCTTCGCCCGTCTGTGCGTCGTCGGCCACGTACACCGCGCGAAGCACCTCTCGGTAGAACGCCTGCTCGTCGGCTTCGCCGAGGTTGTCCAGCGCCCAGCCGAGCTCGCTGCCCGACACCAGCAGCCGGCCTCCCTCGCCGACGTAGCTCGCGACCGCGGTCCGTGCTTCGAGGGGGAAGGGCCCGCTCAGCGACGAGTCGGTGCCCGCGTACCAGTCGACCGCTTGATAGCCGAGCATGCTCGCCGTGCCGCGCTCGATCGCCTCGTCGGTCGCGCTGTCGAACGAGTAGCCCGCCGCGCCGATGGCTGCGCCGTGCCGCGCAACGTAGGAGAAGTCGTTCATCTTGCGCAGCTGCATGCGGTCGACGACGCCGATGTCCCACGCGCTGTTGTCTTGGTCGAGAAGCAGTCCCGAGTCGAGGCGATCGAAGCCGTCGACCACGAGCACGCTCGCGTTGCCCGAGGGAGCCACGCCCGCGCCGACCACCGACGACGGCAGCGAGTGCCCACCTTCATTGAAGGCGACGACCCGCACGAACACCAGCTCGCCGGCGGCGTACCCCTCGAGCGTGGCCGACGTTCCATCGACGGCGACCCCTTCGTCGAAGCCGTAGCCGTTGGGAGAGGTCTGCACGAGGTACCCGGAGGGCGCGTCGCCTGCGTGCTCTGGCTGCACCGGCGCGTCCCAGCCGATCTCCAGCGCACCCTCGCCGATGTTCTGCACCCACAGGGCCGTGGGTGGCTCGGGCGGCAGAACCAGGGGCACGCCGTCGGCCTGCGCGAAGTACTGCGCGATGCCCTGCGCGATGGCCCGCGTCGCGACGCGGCGAGTGTGAGGCGCCCGGAGGAAATCGGCGTCGGTGGGCGTCGAGTGAAAGCCCACCTCGATGAGGACCGCCGGCGTCTCGGGGTTGTTGTTCGGGTTGACCTCTCCGAAGTACGCCGTGTGGCGCCCGCGGTCTGGCCACTCGGGGTCGACCTCCGCACGCAGGTCCTCGATCAACTGCGCGTGCAGGGCGTCTTGCAGCTCGCGTGAGCCCGCCACACCCGAGAACGCGCCCAGCGACCCGTTGGGCGCGCTGCTGCTGTAGGTGTACGTGTCGGTGCCTCGCCCGGGGTTCGGCGCGTTGGTGTGCCAAGCGACGTACACCGCGTCCTCGCCATCCTCGTGCTCCCACGCGGTGAAGCGCGACCGAGAGCTCACGTCATCGCTCTGGTCGGATCCGCCCGCGTTGAACACCGAGTCGGGAGCGCCCGAGAACTGGGTGTAGTAGCGCGCGGCCTGGTCACTGAGCGGACCGGGGTGCGGCCCGTCGCCGCGATCATGCACAGCCTCGCCACCCCCGATGCGCACGGCGTCGGCCGAGACCAGCGCACCTGGCGTCTCGCTGTCATCGAGCAGCGCCACCGATGCCTGCGACACGGGCGCCCCGGCTTCGAAGTGAAAGCGCCCGAGCAGCACCCACGTCGAGCCGTGCCGGCGCTGGTCGAGACGGAAGCTCGTCTCGCCTCCGCTGTGCCGGACGACCCAGTGCGCATCGGGTGCGCGGTCTGGGCCCTGTACATACGAGACATACACGTTGTAGGTGTTGTCTTCGGGCGGCGAGAGCGCGTAACGAAGCTCGCCCCCGCCCTCGGCCGTCGTCACGAGCGACCGCGCGTCGCCCGTGTCGAAGGGCCGGGTCGCGTCCGAGGTGATGGGCAGCGTGACCGTGCCCCACCCGGTCCCGGCGGCCGCGCCCTCGGTCGCCGACCCCTCGAGGGTGGCGTCCACATCATCGACGATGACGCGCGGGCTGCCGACGTCGGGCTCTCGCACGGGGACGACGTACGCACCCATCCCGTGCAAAGTCGGGATCAAGTACTCGTTGACCGCCTCGATCGACACGAAGTCCTCGACGATGTCGTTCGTGTTGCCGCGCTGGGTTCGCCAGCCGAAGTCCGTGCGCACCCACCCATGGCCCGCGGAGACGTAGACCGTCTTGCCCGAGAGGATGCCCGCAGGGCGGTCGGCCTGCGGCTCTCCGCGCATCACGAACGGCCGGGCGCTGGCGCCGGTGGGTGCAGGGTTTGGCTTTTGCTCGAGCGGTCGCGTGCTCTGAGCGTGCGGGGGCTCGAGCCCACAGGCGTGCGCGGAGCTGAACGCATCAGCGGGCGCGAGGAGAGAGAGGGAAGCGAGCTGCGCACCCCAAGCAAGACTGAGCGTCCCCAACATCATCCGAGGCACACGATACCGAACGGGCTCGCGGCTCGTCTCCGCCACATTTCAGGTGCCCAGCGGGCGGTGCCGCGAGCGCATCACGAGCCCAGAACAGCCCTCGAGCGCGGCGCGGGTGTCCCGGGAGGGCGCGGTGATCGAGCGATCTCGCGTGGTGGTTCGGTCGCGGACGGCGATCCGGCCCGAGATGGCGCCCCTGGGCCCGCGTTGGCCATGGCGCGCCTGCGCGAGCACTAAAGGCGGCCTCTCTCGCGCCGATTGGATCAGCGACAGGGCACCTACCCGCCCGGTCAAACCCCAACCCCAATCCCAGAAAGAGAAAACCCATGTCCTTTTCCATGGTCAGTAACGCGACCTCCTTGGGCGCACAGCGAAACCTGATGTCGACCCAAAAAGCCCTCGGGAAGTCGATCACCCGCCTGAGTTCGGGCATGCGCATCAACAGCGCGGCCGACGACGCCGCAGGCCTCGCAATCTCCTCTCGTATGAGCGCAGACATCCGAAGTGTCGGCCAAGCCGAACGAAACGCGAACGATGGCATCTCGATGATTCAGATCGCCGAAGGCGCGATGAACGAGCAGCAGAACATCATGGGCCGCCTTCGCGAGCTCGCGGTGCAAAGCGCCAACGGTGCCATCTCCAACAACGAGCGTGCGTACATCGACGCCGAAGCCCAGCAGCTCGTGGGCGAGGTCCAGCGGATCTCCCAGGTCACGGAGTTCAACGGCTTCAACATGCTCGGCGGCGACGCCGGCGCGTTCGCGATGCAGGTCGGCAAGGATGCCACTGCCAACGACACCATCGACGTGACGTTCACCGCAACCGACAGCACCACGCTCGGTGTCAACGCCATGGACTTCACGTCCGCTGCAGGCGCGTCGACGGCGTTGGGCACCATCGACAGCGCGATCGATGCGCTCTCGACCACCCGAGCGAGTCTCGGTGCGTCGCAGAACCGGCTCGAGATCACCATCCAGAACCTTCGCACCGAGGAAGAGAACCTCACCTCTGCGAACTCCCGGATTCGAGACGTGGACGTTGCCCGCGAGACCGCCGCCCTGACCCGGAACCAGATCATGTCCCAGGCAGGTACGGCGATGCTGGCCCAAGCGAACCAGCTGCCGTCGATGGCACTGTCGCTGCTGTAGGTCATCCGCTCGGCGTCGCGCTCATCGGGAGCGCGAACGCCTTGCTCTCCGGCTCCCTCGCGGCCGACTCCTCGCCCGCACCGTCAGCTTTGATCCCCATGTCAGAGTTGGTGGTGACGGTCGTCTTCTTGCCGTTGGATTGGAAGACGAACTCGATGCGACGGTTCTTCGCCCGGCCCTCGGGCGTGTCGTTGGTGTCAATCGGCTTGGAGTCGGCGTAGCCTGCGACGCCGATCTTGCCTTTGTCGACGCCGCCCTTGTCGCTCATGTAGTTCATCGCTGCGATGGCACGCGCGGTCGAGAGTTCCCAGTTCGAGGGGTACTTCTTCGAGCGCATCGGCTGGTTGTCGGTGTGCCCTTCGATCTGCACGCTGTCCGCGAACTTCCCGTGAATGCCGGAGATCTTGTCCAAGATCTTCTTCGACTTCTCGTCGAGCTCAGCGCTGCCCGAGCCATAGAGCGCGCCCTCTTTGACGCGGACGACGATGCCACGAGGTGTCTGCTTGACCTCGACGTCGTCCTGCAGGTCCTGGTTCTCCACGTACTGGGAGATCTGCTCCATCATCTCGGCGTCGGTCTCGGCCTGTTCGCCGGGCTTCGACGCAAAGCCGGCGCCGTCGTTCTGGTCCATCGACAGTTCGACGGGAGAGGACGAAATAGCCTCGACCGAGCCGGCGATCTGCTTCTGAACGCCAAACGCGTCCTGCACGGATCCGAGCATCTCTCGGAACTGCTTGACGTCCATGTTGGAGAAGGAGAGCAGGAGCACGAAGAAGGTCAGCAGAAGCGTGGACAGGTCGGCGAAGGTCGCCATCCATTCTCCACCACCTTCTTCTTCGCATTCGCATTCTTCTTCCATGCTGCCTCCTCCTTTCGCCGTTCGGGGCTAGGCCGCGTCTTGGTCTTGGCGCATGGCCGGGGGAAGTCGGGCCTCGAGACGGTCACGGATCGCCTGGGCGTTGAGCCCCGCCACGATCGCGCCGACGCCGTCGACCACGACCTTCATGTGCGTGCTCTCTTCGTTGCTGCGATGCTCGAGCTTCGTCGCGATGGGGCTCATGATCATGAACGCAATGATCGCGCCGTACATGGTGGTCAGGAGCGCGACAGCCATCGAAGGGCCAATGGCCGCCGGGTCGTCGAGGGCCTGAAGCATCTGCACCAGGCCGATGAGCGTTCCGATCATGCCCATCGAAGGAGCGCTGCCAGCACAGAACTTGAACAGGGCGCCCGCACGCTTGTGGCGGAGCTTCATCGCGCCGATCTCCCCGTTGAGTGTCGCGTCGATCTCCTCGCCGCTCGCACCGTCGGCAGCCATTCGAAGCGCCCGCCCAAAGAACTCGTCCTCGACCTTCGCGTTCTCGAGCGCGACGATGCCCTCGCGGCGGGCGACCGTCGAAAGCTCGACCAGCTTGCCGATGGTCTCGATCGGGTCGTTGGCCCTGAGCTTGATCGCGTTCATCGCGACCTTGATCGAACCGATGCAGTTTGCCAGGGACTCTGCGGTGAGCGCCGCCGCGACGGTGCCCCCGACGACGATGAGAAGACTGGGTACGTCGATGAACGCGCTGAGGTCGCCCCCGATGAGGATCGAGCCGACGACGAGACCCGCGGCGAGTACGAGGCCAATGATGGTGGCGATGTCCACGGTGGTTTCCTCGGCTTACGTGCGGCCATCGATCCGACTTGGCAGCTCCAACTTGGGCCGATCCACGGAGGCGTGCGCTTGCAATGGCCCTGGTACGCCGGTCTCACGGCCGCAAAGAAGGAGAGATGGACCCCGGGAAGCGCCGCCACATCCCGCCCCCAACCAAGACCTTCGTCATCGAGGGCCATGAAGGCTGGGGCCCCGAGGAGATCAAGAAAGAGCTCGGCCTGCGCATCGTCAAAGACCTGCGCGCGGGCCGTCTGGAGCTCAAGCCGCTGCCCGAGGCCGCCCTGCGGCTCGCGGAGCTCGCCCGGGACCCCGACCCGAGCATCAACGACGCGGTTTCCGCGCTGCAGCACGACCCTGCGCTCGCGGAACGTGTCCTGAAGGTGGCCGCATCGCCCGCGATGGCGCGCCGCCCTCCCAAGGACCTCAACGAAGCCGCGATGGCGGTCGGCATCCTGCAGCTGCGCGACATGGCGTTCGCAATCGCATCGGGCCGAGTGTTTCGCGCGCCGGGCCTCGACCACCTCATCAAGGAGGAGCACATGCACTCGTTTGCCGTGGGCTTGGGGACCGCAGAGATCTTTCAGCGCATGGGGATCGGGAGCAAGCAGGGGTTCCTCGTCGGCATGCTGCACGACATCGGAGCGCTGCTCCTGTACGTCGCACTCAGCCAGTACGCACGGAAGGAGCCCGAGTTGATCGAGCCGGTCTTCGTCCAGCGCGCGCGGCGAATCCTCCACGGCGCGCTGGGTGAGAGGCTGATTCGTTCATGGGGCCTGGGCGAGACCGTGCGCGCCGGCGCCAAGTACCACCACTCTCCCAACACCGCGGGTGCGTTGACCCAAGTCGCGCTGGCGGTGTCGATCGCCGACCATGCCGCGAAGCTCGAGGCCGACGATGCGAACGAACGCGCCGAGGCGCTCAGCCAGTTCCCAGCGCTCTACGCCGCCGGCCTCGGCCCCGCCGACGCGAAGGCGATCGCGCGGGTCGTACAGGCCGCGATGAAGGAGAACGCGTAGAGAGGCGACTACGGCGCCGACAGCAGGAGGCCCAAGGAGTCGTCGCCCGACTGCGCAATCGCGACATCGAGTTGCCCGTCTGCGTTGAAGTCCCCCACCGTCACCGCAACGGGCGCCATGCCGACCACGAACGGTGGCTGCGCAGTGAAGCTGCCGTTGCCTTGGCCGAGCAGCACCGTCACTCCGTCATCGTCCTCGGAGGACACCACGAGGTCGAGCGCTCCGTCGCGGTCGAGGTCGGCCGCCACGATGCCCGAGACGCCCAGACCCGCGGCGTAGGGGACGGCGCCGCCGAAGGTCGCGAGGCCGTTGCCGAACGATACGACGACCCGATCGGTCGCAGTATCGAGCACTGCCACATCGATCGCGCCGTCGCCGTTGAAATCGCCGGTCGCGAGGCCACCCATGGTCGCGGCGATCGGTGACACGGTGGGCTGACCGAACAGCCCTGCGCCGTTGCCCGAGAGCACGGAGATTCCCGCGCCGTCGGCCGTCAGTACGTCGACGTTGCGGTCTGCGGTGGCGTCGGCCAGGGCGGCTGCAACCGTCCCCGTCGAGGCGCTGAAGAGCACCTCCTCCGCCAACCCGAGCGCGCTCCCCGTCAGCACGCCGATCTGTGCGCCGTGCGCGACGACGACGTCCGTCGTCCCGTCCTCGTCGGTGTCCCCCAGGGCCAGATCGACCGTACCACCGGCGACCGCGTAGGGGACGGCCTCGCCCAACGTGCCGCTCCCGTCGCCGAGCAGGACGGCCAGGCCGTTGGCGCTGGCTGCGACGACGTCGACCGCGTCGTCGCCATCGAGGTCGCTCACCGACAGCGCGACCGGAGCCGCCGCAAGGGGGTAGAGCGTCTCTGAGGCGGGGACGCTTCCGTCGCTCCGCCACACCGCGATGCCGTTGCTCCCCGAGATCGCGACGACGAGGTCGTCGGCACCGTCGGCGTCGAGGTCGCCCGAGCCCAACGCCACCGCGCCCAACCCCTTGCCAACGAGGGGCGCGGCGAGCTCGAGGCAGAGCTCTCCAGGGTCCGCGTTGCCATCGCCACAGCTCGCATCACCCGTCGGATCGTCGGCCGTCTCGCTGCCCGATGAAGACGCCGGGTCGGTGTCGCCGGTCGTGACGTCGTCGGTGCCGCCCGGCTCGGTGTCACTGCCGTCCGTGTCGCTCGCTTCGGTGTCCGACTCGGTGTCCGACTCGGTGCTCGACGAGCCCGCGCCTTCGATCAGCCCAAAAGCCCCGGCGAGCGTGGGCACCTCGGCGGTGACCGTCTGCGTGTTCTCGTCGAGGGCGACCCGCGAGAGGCGGTCCCACCCGGTGCCAGCCGACGCCCCGATGGTGAGGTCTTGCACGTCGCGGCCTTGAACCTGAAGCCGCGAGTAGCGGTACTCGGCGAGCACGGGGATCTCGAGCGCGCTGGGACCTTGCACGGTGTAGGCGGTCCCGAGCGACTCGGGGGCCTCGACCGTCGCGGCGACACTGACGACGGTGGGCTCGGTCAGGGCACCTGGAGGAAAGATGATGGTGAAGACACCGTCAGAAGACGTGACGAAGCCGCCAGAGGCTCCGATGTCCTTGCCACCGGCCGGATCGCCCTGGTCGAGCGTCCCCGAGCAGGCCCATGACAGGGCCACGGCGGAGAGACACGCGAGTGGACGGAGATTCTGAGAAACGCGCATGGGTGCCCGGGACGAGGGTTCGACCCAGTCTACCCATAGACACCGATGCGCGCGCCCCTTCCGGAGTGTTCTGCCGTGAGCCCTACGGGGCGTCGAGCGGAAGCCCGTCGGTCTTCGCGTAGACATCCTCGAGCCGCAGCGACACCCCGAGGCTCGCGATCTCGACCGCAGCGTCGGCGATGTCGTGAAGGGCCCAGGTCGACGCGGACGTGCGGCGGTAGTGCTCGACCCGGCGCTCGTTCGGCTCGACGAGCACGATATCGGTCACGCTCGCGAGGCGGCGGTAGTGGGCGAGCTTCGCCCCGCGGTCCTGCTCCACGGTGCTGCGAGAGAGAACCTCGACGATGACCTGGGGGTTCTCGAGGGAGCGAGGCTGCTCGTCGGTGAGCCGGGGGTCTTCACACACGATGCTGAGGTCGGGGTAGACGTAGGCTCCCGTCTCGGACACGCGGACCCTCTGGTCGCTCGTGAACACGCGACAGGGCCCGTCGTGAGCCCTTCGGCCAAGCGGCGCAGGAGGTTGCTGGCGATCATGTTGTGACGCGGCGAGGCCCCGGCCATCGCCACGATGTGACCGCCGACGTACTCGTGCTTGACCTTGGCTCCGGCTTCGAGCGTCAGGTATTCCTCGAGGGTCGCAGTGGGCTCGCCGGACGCCACAGAGCCCAGTGTAGCGCGCCTCTTCGGGACCCGAGGTGCTCAGGCCGCCGAGACTTCTGCTTCGGCGTCCGCGGTCTTCTCTGCAGCCACGCAGACGCGGTTTCGTCCCTCGCGCTTCGCATCGTAGAGGGCGGCGTCCGCCCGCTGGAACAAGCTCTCGGAGCTCTCTCCTCCGGTCGTCGTCGCGACGCCGAAGCTTGCGGTGACCTGACACGGTCGTGGCACGTCCTCGGTCACCCGAGTCTCTTCGAGCCGGCATCGAATCCGTTCCGCTGCGACCACGGCCCCATCCCGATCCGTGTCGGGCAGCATGACCGTGAACTCTTCGCCGCCGTAGCGAGCGGGCAAGTCACCACCGCGCACCAGGTCGGCGAGCAGCGCTCCGAGGACCCGCAGCACGGCGTCGCCCGCCGCGTGACCCATCGTGTCGTTGAACGACTTGAAGTGGTCGACGTCGATCATCACCAAGCTCAGCGGGCGGCCGGATCTCTCGGTGACGGTCAGCTGGTAGTCGAGCGACTCCTGCAGCGCGCGGCGGTTGGGTAGACCCGTCAGCTCATCGGTGCTCGCCAGGCCTTCGAGGCGCTGGTTTGCGAGTCGCAGGTCGGCCTCGAGGCGAGACTTGACCGCCAGCGCCTGCTCGAGCTCGTGCACGATCGTCTCGTATTCACGGTTGAGCTCGACCAGCTGGTCGTACGCATTCTCGGCGAGCGCGTCGATCGTCTGCTGCGGAGGCAGCGTTCGCTGGAACCCGCTTGCGGTCTCGGCAACGTCGACGGGCGTTCGCTCGAGCACGTCATCGAGCGCCTCGGCGGTGATGCCAATCGAGGCTGCGGACTCGATGAGGATCTGGTGGTCTCGACCGACCAGCGCAGAGTCGAAGAGCGCCGCAACTCGCTCGGCCAGCCACGCCGCCTGCTCGAGGGGGCTCTCGCCGGCCTCGGGGTCGTGGTGCGCCTCGATCGCGGCGATGGTCGCCTCGGGCAGCGAGCATTCGCGAGCCATCGTCGCGGAGACCTCGGCGTGCGGGGCGAGACCACGGGCTTTCTCCCGTACGGCCCGGCTCGCGCTCGTCATGGCGGAGAGCTCCGCAGCCAAGGAGGCATCGGTCCGCGCGAGCGTCAGCAACCCGACGTCGAGCAGCAGACCTGCGGTGAAGTACTCGTCGAGTTCCTTGACGCCGAGGTGCTCCCCGATCAGGCGGCATGCGGTCCCGCGGCGGATCGACTGCTCGAGCAGCTTCTCACCATGGTCGGTCTGCGGCGCCATGTCGGACACGAGCAGACCCAAGGCGAGGTTTCGAACGCTGCGCAGGCCGAGCACCGAGACCGCCTGCCGAACATCGGACATGCGGCGCCGAAGAGAGAAGGCGGAGCTGTTGGCCAGCGACAGGACGCGAAGACCGAACACGGGATCGATCGCGATCACCTCGCCCAGGTCGGCGACGCTGCACTCGGCGTCGGACGTCATCTGCACGATCCGCGCGACCGACGCCGCGATGGGGGAGGCGCCCGTATTAGAGGCTCCAGGAGCTCGGCGCGCCTTTCCAGACTTGCGTCGTCGGTTCATGCTCTTTGAATCGGCAGGCCGACTGTCTCTTTGAGAACCAGTGCGGGACTGTCCTCTCCTGCGGACACCCAGCCGCGGCCTGCCCGCAGACGCGTGAGAAGACGGCCCAAAACGATGGTCTGCCGGATCTTTCGTAGGCCTCAAGACCTTTGCCCGGGTGACCGATACATCCAGTGCCGTGACGCCACTTCCGTTTTCCAACCCCTCCGCTGCTTTTCAGTATGTGCGTGTCTGCTTTGGAGGGGAGACGTCCGAACCTTGGATGACGCTCTATGAGATCGACTCGAGCGGGCGGGTTCACCGTCATGTCCAGGTGCATGCAGAGGGTTGCCGGTTCGCGCCCGAAGACATCCTGATGTGCAGCCCGGTCAACGCGGACTCGATGCTCACCCATCCCTCCGCCGAGCCAATCGACCGCGACATGTTCGAGCTGTTGTGGTCCGAGCTCTCCCCGGACCGCGAGTTCCTCTTCCGCGTGCCCAACCCCGAGCGCCTCTGGGAAGGCTACACGCGGCTGGGCGACAAGACGCTGCGGCTCATGTGGAACAGCGACGGCATCGAGGTCGGAGGATGGACGCCCGTCCCGGGCTTCGACTCCCTCTTCGTGCAGGGCTCCGAAGGAGACGCTCGCCAGGTCTGCGCGTCGATCTTCATGGACCGGCCCATTCGTTGGACTTCGATGGACGCGCTGGCGGCTGCGTGAGCTAACGTTGCGGCGATGGTCGTTCGACCGCTCGCCCTGCTCTGCCTCCTTGGGCTCGCGTCTTGTCAGCGCGGGCCGTCTCCAATTGCCCCGGTCGAGGCCACGCCGCAGGCGCGAACGCCCGACGCCCAATCCTCCGCTCCGCAGACTCGAGCGCCGCAGGGATCGGCCGATGCCAACGCCATCGATCGTGCCGATCGCATCATCGTCCACAGCGGGCGCGCTGCGCTCGAGCGCAAGGACTTCGAGAAAGCCCGCCTGGTGTTCTCCGGCCTGCTCGACCGATATCCCGGCAACGCCGAGCTCGAGGGTTTGCTCGCAGAGGCCGAGGCTGGTGCGCGACGCGGTCCTCTCACCTTCGAGTCACTGAAGACCAAGCGAGTTCAGCCTGCGCCGTTCCGCCGTCGCGCGGTCTCCGAGGCCCCGGTGCAGCAGTCCCCGAAACCTCCCAAGCTGGTCGTGGCGTCGAAGGTGCCCAACGCCATCACCGACGATGACGCTTGGTTCCGAGACAACGGCCTTCGCCGTCCCATGCTGGAGCTACCCAACGAGCGCATGGGGACACCCGGTGAGGTGCCCACGACGATCCCCCCTCACATCGAGGGACTCCGGTTGGCCCGCGCCATCGAAGATGGACCTCATCTGCTCGCCTCGTACGGCGAGGCATACTCCGGCGGCCGCATGTTGCTCGTGCTCGACACCGAAGGCGAGGTGCTAGGCTCCTTCGACTTCGGTGCCTGGGCACACACGCCCAAGGACCGGGCGTCCGACGCGGAGTTCACCGACCAGGGCGTGAACTGGGCGCAAGTTCGCGACGATGTTCTCTTCGTGTGCACGGGCCACGGGACCTACGCGAAGAGCTCCGGTGGTCTCACCGGCTATCTCTCGGCGCTCGACCTGGAGACCGGAGACCTGCTGTGGCGCAGCGACCCCCTGGTTTGCAACGCGCGCAACTTCCTCTACGAAGACGGCTACCTCATCTCCGGCTACGGCTTCACCGCCGAGCCAGACTTCATGTACGTCATCGACGCCAAGAACGGCAAGACGGTGCAGAAGCTCCGGGTCAAGAGCGGCCCCGACTACGTGCTGAAGAAGGGCTCGCAGATCTTCGTGCGCACCTACGACACGAACTACGTGTTCGACCTGCGCTGAGACTCAGAAGTCGGCGACAGCTTCGAGCCCGAAGATATCGTTGGCGAGCTGGTTGCGCGCGCCGCCGTCTTCGCGAGCGATCGTGTACTCGGCCTTGAGCGTGAACCGCGGCAAGATCGGGTAGCGCAAGCCGATGGTGTGGGACTGGAACGCGGACTCGCGGCGGTTGTTGCCGAAGCTCGAGTTCAGCTCGATGTCGGTCGGGTTGCCGTCGGAGTCCACCCCGCGAACCACGCCGGGGATGTCGGCGTCGGGGTCGGCTTGGTCGAAGCGGTACTGCAGGATGAGTCCCGGCAATCGGGTCTTCTTGCGCCGAAACAGGGGCTGCGCGATCTGCCCGTATCCGCCCCGCATTCGCCGGTGCGTCAGCGTGGGCGCATCGCGGGCCACCGCGTCGTCACGACCGAGCACGAACTCTCCACGAATCATCGGCAGCGGGATCCGGCTCTCGAACATCTCCTCGAAGTTGAGCTCGAGGTGCGTGCCCGCACGCCACGACGGAGCCTGGCGGAAGTCGGCCGAGGACTCGCCTGCGGCCGGGGAGATGTCGCCCGGAGGATGCGTGCCCCAGACGAACGAGCCTCCGAGGTTGATCGAACCGATGGGGAAGATCTGCACCCGGCCCACGACCGACTTGCCTTGATTGTTGTCGGGGAGGATGAGGCCCCCGGGCGCATTGATGCGGGCCGTCCCGGTCTGGCGCATGCCGAGGTTCTCGACCTCGCCGTCTCGCAGCACGCGTTCACACGAGGGCACGAGCGTGGGGTCGGCGAACAAAGTGTCGAGGAATCGAGTCTGGCTACACGCGTCGCCGTTGACCACCCCGACGTCGATCTCGATCGGCCGGATCGGGGACGCTTCGCCAAACGTCGGCTTCCACTTGATCGACGCGCCCACGTCGGACCAGGTGCCGGGGTAGACGCGGTTGTTGGTCATCGCCAGTGGGCGGGTGATGAACCAGTTCACGGGGGCCGCGTGGTCTCCGTCCTCGAGGCCGAAGGGCAGGATGAAGATGCCCGCGGTGATCTTGAACCCCTCCCGAAACCATCGGGGTGTCTTTTCGGCCAGGGCGAACGGGTTGATCTCGAGCGCGCCCGTTTCGAAGGCGACGAAGCGACGCGTCTGTCCGCTGATGTCTGGGTCGATGCCCGCTGGGGGTACGACGCCCGCCGAGAGGAACTCGAAGCCGACCCGTGCGTAGACCACGTCGGCGAAGATCGGCGCGCCCACGTACAGCGTGGCCGAGCTGAGGTCGAAGTACGGGAGCGTCCGCTGCTGCGTGAACGAGCCGTCGGCCTCCCGGGAGAAGGTGTTGGTGCGCTGGGCGACGAAGAAGTTGGCCGCCACGAAGCCGCGGATCTGGATGGCGCCGCCCGAAGGCCCGACGTCTGCGATCTTGCCCGGGTCGAAGAAGCTGCCGCCGTCGGCTCCGGCGGGCGGGCGGTCCGATCCGCCCACATCGAAGATCTTCCGCTTGGGTGCAGGAGCCATGCCCCCCTTGGACGGCAGCTCCTCCACCTCGGGCATCGGAGGCGGGGCGGCCGTGTCGCTGGTGGTCTCGTCGTTGAAGAACGAGTCGTCCTCGGCGGGCTCGGCCTCGGGCTCAGGCTCGGTCTCAGGATCGGCCTCGGCCTCGGTCTCAGGCTCGGCCTCCTCGGCGGGCCGCTGCGGTGAGTCCTCGGGCGCCGAGGGCTCGGAAGTGGGCTCCGTGACCTCGGCAGCGTCGGGGGAGGCGTCCGGGGGCGCGAGCAACGCAAGCCAGAGGAGGGTCCAATGCGCCATCGGGCGGGCGCACTCTACCCCACCCTCCAAACCGCGTGCTATCAGAGCCGCATGCGTGCTCGGGTGGCCCTTCTCCTCTTGGCGACTGCCGTCGGTTGCGACTCCAAAGACGCCGACAAACCCGCCGCGGACGGCACTCTGCTCACCCCCTACCTGCAGATCCAGTCCACGCTCGCCGAAGACGAGCTCGACAACCTCGCCGAGCTCGGCGCGGCGGTGGTCTCGGCCGCCGAAGGCAAGGCGGACAAACCCGGCGTCGACAAACTCCTCCAGGGCGCCGGGCGCATCGCGGCGCAAGACATCGCCACGGCCCGCTCCGCGTTCAAGACCATGAGCGAAGGCATGATCGAGTACGCCAAGGCCAACCCCGACAAGCAGGACGGCACCATGATCGTGCATTGCACCATGACGTTTGCCGGCAAGGGCGCGGCGTGGGTGCAGAAGGAGGGCAAGGTGATGAACCCCTACGAAGGCGCGATGATGCTGCACTGCGGCGACAAGCTGCAGTGGAGCGACGAAATCCCCGCCGGCTGACGCTCCGTGCGATTTCGCCGCGAGCGAAACCGCGCCCCGCGCACATTCGGTGTGGACACGTGCGCTTTAGGCCTACATAGTCACACCTGGAATGGGGAACCGAACTCGATCGACGCTCGCCACCGCTCTGTGTCTCGCCTTCGCGACCACAGGGTGCTCCGACCACGAGGCTGAGGAAGCTGCCGCGTTCAGCGAAGCGTTCGACGAGCTCGAAGAAGGCAAGGCCGACGACAACGGTTGCTCCGGCGTGCTGACCCCGGACCGCAGCGGGTTCAACCGCAAGATCGCGCTGACCTTCGACGACGGCCCCAACACCACCAGCACCCCGCAGGTTCTGGACACCCTGGCCGCAGAGGGCATCAAGGCCACGTTCTTCATCAACGGCAACCGGGTCAACGACAGCACGCGCCCGGTCCTTCAGCGCATCATCGACGAGGGGCACATCCTCGCGAACCACTCGCACCAGCACAAGAACCTGTCACAGCAGAGCCTCTCGACGGTGCGAGACCAGGTCGACCGCACGCACCGAATCATCGAGGGCTTGCAGACGCCGAAGTACTTCCGCTTTCCCTACGGCGCGAGCACCTGCAACACCGCGTCCGTGGTCCGCGACGAGTTCGAGCAGATCATCACCGGTTGGAACGTGGACAGCGGCGACTGGTGCTACGCGCCCGACAACGGCCACTGCCCAGCGTCGCGCTTCCGCCACGTGCCCGACAGTTTCCGCAGCGACATGGGCGCGTGGACGATGCAGCAGGTCCGCTCCAAGGGCGGCGGCATCGTGCTCTTCCACGACATCCACCAGTTCACCGCCGACGCGCTGCCGGGCATCATCGACAGCATGCGGGCGGAGGGCTACAGCTTCACCAACCTCGACGACACGTCCGTGTTCCCGCTGCTCAACGGCGAGACGCCACCGTGGGTCGGTCACACCTGCGACGGCGACGACGACTGCGTCTTCGGAGGCGGTCACGACGGCGTCTGTGCGCTGCCCGAAGGCGCGAGCACGCCCTTCTGCACGCTCGAGTGCGAAGGGTTCTGCCCCGACCGAGGCACCGAGACCACGTTCTGCGTGTCGCTCGACGGTGGTGACTCGGGCGCTTGTGTCCTGCAGGCCAAGGCGAGCAACGGCAACTGCGACGCGTACGATCACTTCGTGATGGAAGAGCGCGAGCGCTACATCGGCAACAGCAGCGCCAGCGCGAGCACTGCCCGCGTCTGCGTGCCCCGCTAGCGCGCGTCTCCGCGCAGCAGCCCCATGCTCCTGAGGGACATGGGGCTGTTTCGTTGGTTGGGTGTGACGGGTCGAGCACGCGCGCTCACTACTGCGTGCGATGAAACGCTACGCCTTGTTTGCAGCCCTCCTTTTCGCCGCGTGTGAGTCCGAAGACGACTCGGACAGCAGTGGAGAGTCGAGCCCGACCGGTGCGTCCTCGGTGGGCAGCGGGGAAACCGGAGACACGAACGACGACGCCGACCCCACCGACGAGCCCGACGCAGCCGAGTCCTCTGGGGGTTCAAGCGAGACGGGCGACGCCGCGGGCGAGGGCGGCGACGGAACCTGCGAGAGCTTCAACGACATGACGCCCTACTACGGCGACGTGCAAGTCGACTCGTTCTGCTGGACTGCCGGCCTCTACTACGCCTGTGGAGAGACGGGCGCAGGCGATGAGACCTGCGGGATCCTGGCAAGCTTCGCCAACGACGGGGGCGCGGCGTGTCCCTACTGCTGAAGCGTTGGCTCCTGCTCGCAGCCGCGTTGTCGGGCGGCTGCGACGACGCGCAGTACGGCGACGCGGTGCCTCAGGACATGCTCGGGCGCGCGGTCTCGGTGACCATCCTCAGCAGCGACAACGAGGCCGCCGCGATCCCTGGCACCACCGCCGTCTACCGGTTTCTCAGCAACACGCGGGTGTTTGGGCAGGGTCACAACACGCTCGCGACGCAGAGCTGGACGTACACCCGAGATGGCGGCAACGAAGCGACCATGAAGCTCGACTACGGGGAGCGCTCGTTCGAGGAGTACAGCCTGCAGTTCGTCGATCCCGAGGGCGGTCTGTGCAGCTTTCACTTCGAGGCCGGCTACATCGGGCCGACGCCTTCGGGCGACCCGAACGAAGTCCGTGAGTTCAACGGCTCGTGCGAGTTCCGGCTCGACACCTCGTGCGCCGACCTTGCTCAGGCCGAGTGTGACGCTTCGTCGGCATGCCGGTGGGACGGCGAAGACCCGGCGCTGCCCGTCTGCATCCCCGAGCCCGTCACGCCGATGGGCGACTGCGGTACCTACGATGGGCCAGCAGAACAGCCGCAGCGCGACGCGCAGTGCAAAGCCGCGTGGGCGGCCATGTGTGGCGGGGTCAACCCCAAGGCGTACTGCGACATCTTCCACCACGACTCGTGGGGCGAGCCGCGCTCGTGCGAGTACTGCCCGGGGTAGCAGCTACTGGAGCTGCAGGCGAATCTGCTCTGCCCAGCCCTCGAGGTCGTTGGCGGTGCTCGCCGCGACGCCCGGCTCCCCCGCGACCTTCTCGATCGCCAGCTTCAGTCGCTTCTTGCCGTTGCGAATGCGACTGCGCGCCGTGTCCTCGGGGACGTCCATGATTTCCCCGATCTGACCGGCGGTGAGCTTCTCCCAGTAGTAGAGTTCGAGGATCACCTGGTCGCGCATGGGGATTCGACGGAGCGCGCGCAGCAGGACTTGCTGCTCGCGCTTTCCTGCGAGCACCGTGGAAGGCCCGGCGCCCATGTCTACGACGGACATGTCACCCAGGTCGCCCTGCTTTCGCGCCTTGGTGCGCGCACGGTAGTGCTCCCGAAGCACGTTGTTGGCGATGGCGAAGAGGAACGTCCGAAAGCTCGCCCGGCCCTCGAAGCGATCGGCCGCATCGAGACATCGAACGAACGTGGTCTGCACGAGCTCGGCGACCTCTCCGTCGGTCTTGTTGGAGAAGAAGCGACGGATGGGCTCGAAGTGGCGCTGGAACAGCTCGTTCCCCGCCCGCCTGTCGCCGCCTTTCCACTCCGAAAGGAGGGCTTCATCGGGTCGCACACCCACGTCGGGCCGGACTATGCCATAGCCCGCTCAGACCGCGTCGACTTCGTAGACGCAGACCGCTGCGTCAGCCGTGACGCAGAACCCACCTTCGCAGGTCAGGCCGGCCGCACACGTCACGCCGCACGGCTCACCCGAAGCAGCGCCCGCGTTGCACACCCCGTTGGCGCATGCGCTGCCCGGGGCGCAGATCAGGCCGTTCTGCGAGGGCGAAGCCGCGCATGCCTGTCCCGCGGCCGGCAGCGCGATGCAGGTCGCCGCGGAGTTGCAGTAGGCACCTGCCCCGCAGTCGCCGCTCATGCTGCAGGGCTCACCTGCGACCGGCTGCGCGAGACAGCGCGTCTGCATGTCGTCGGCCGTGTCGCACCGGTACGCTTGCTGGCAGTCCGCGTCGGACTCGCACGGGTCCTCGAACGCGCCCTCCCCCGCAGCGACACACGTCCCGTCCGCGCAGAAGTGGGCGATGTCGCAGCTGTCACCGAGCCCGCCATCGAGCCGCTGACACGAGTCGCCCGCACCTGCAGTCCCGTAGAACAAACGGCACTCGCGAAGCTGGTCCGCCGCCGCGAACAGGGCCTCGCTGCTGGTGGCTGCGTCGACGGTCTCGCACGCGTAGGTCGAGAGGGCCGCCGCGACTCGGTCGGCACACTCGCCGTTGAAGCTCAGCCCGACATCGTCGAGCGCACGGTCGACCAACAGCTCGGTGATGCCCTCGACACACGAGGTCTCGTCGGCGTAGTCGGCCGTGAACGCGTTTCCGCAGTCACATGCGAACGCGCCCGCGCACGCGGCTTCGGCAACGGTCGCGGCCTGGTCGCGGATGGTGACGGCGGGTGCGTCGTCGTCACAGCCGGGGACGAGCAGTACGAGGGCAAAGGCGAGGCGTCGCATCAGACGTCGAGGTTCCGGGCGTTGAGCGCGTTGGAGGTGATGAACTCCCGCCGAGGTTCGACCTCATCGCCCATCAAGACCGTGAAGATCTGGTCGGCTTCGAAGTTGTCGCCCACGCGGACTTGCAGCAGTGATCGACGCTCGGGGTCCATCGTCGTTTCCCACAGCTGGTCCGGGTTCATCTCGCCCAGACCCTTGTATCGCTGAATGTTGAGCCCCTTGCGGCCCACCTCGCCCATGTGCCGCACGAGCTCGATGAGGTTGCGAGTCTCGGCCAGGACCTCGTCCTCGCGCTTGAGCACGATGTCGCCGCTACCCAGCGTCGCGACGTAGCGCCGAGCGGCGAGAAGCTCCTCGACCTCGGGCGAGACGACGAGCTCCTTCGCGATGGTCTCGAACTGCGCCACGCCGTCTTGCTCGATGCGCAAGCGGATGGCCTTCAGTGCTGGGTCGTCCTCGTCGGGCACCAGCTCGAACGAGACGGCAGCGCGCTCCAGCCCCGCCGTAGCCTTCTCGACCAGCGTGGTGCCCATCGCCGACAGCCCGTCGTCGTCGGCAAACGCCTCGGCCCCTGCGTCGGCGCCGCGGTCCTCGAGGATGTCGAGCAAGCCTTCGATCACCGCCCGGCGGTGGTCACGGCTGAGCGCGCCGACGAGCGCCTTGTAGCGAAGACCGCGGGACGCGACCTCGCCCAAGACTTCCTGGCTGACCTCGTGCTCGCCCACCGAGAGCGACAGGTTGTCGATCGCGATGTCGATGACGTAGCGATCCATGTCGGGATCGCCCTTGAGGTAGGTCTCCTTCTTGCCCGCCTTCACTTTGTAGAGCGGAGGCTGCGCGATGTAGAGGTAGCCACGCTCGATGACGTCGGGGAAGTGGCGGTAGAAGAACGTCAGCAAGAGCGTGCGGATGTGCGAGCCGTCGACATCGGCGTCGGTCATGATCACGATCTTGTGGTAGCGGAGCTTGTCGACGTCGTAGGTGTCGCCAACCCCGGTCCCGAGCGCGGTGATCAGGGTGACGATTTCCTGGCTGGAGAGCATCTTGTCCAGGCGCGCCTTCTCGACGTTGAGGATCTTGCCCTTGAGCGGCAGGATCGCCTGCGTGCCGCGGTCTCGGCCCTGCTTGGCCGAGCCACCTGCAGAGTCACCCTCGACCAGGAACAGCTCGGACGCCTCGGGGTCCTTGCTCTGACAGTCGGCGAGTTTGCCGGGCAGCGAGAGTCCGTCGAGCACGCCCTTGCGGGTGATCGTCTCGCGAGCTTTTCGAGCGGCCGCACGGGCGCGCGCGGCCAGCAGCGCCTTTTCAACCACGAGCTTGCCGCTCTTGGGGTTCTCCTCGAAGTAGCGACCGAGCTCCTCGGTGGCCGCGCTCGAGACCAGGCTGGTGACCTCGCCCGAGACCAGCTTGTCCTTGATCTGCGAGCTGAACTTCGGGTCGGGGTGCTTCACCGAGATGACGGCGAAGAGCCCCTCGCGCACGTCCTCACCCGAGAGGCTGCCCTTGTGCGACTTGAGTAGGTTCTTCTCGGTCGCGTAGCTGTTGACGACCTTGGTCAACGCCGTGCGAAGGCCGGTGAGGTGCGTGCCGCCGTCCTTGTTGTTGATGTTGTTGGTGAAGCACAGGATGTTCTCCTGGTACGCGTCGGTCCACTGCAGGGCGATCTGCACCCCGAGCGTGGCGTTCTGCCCTTCGAACTCGAAGTCCACATCTTTGGTGAAGTGGACGAGCTCGCCGATCGACGTCTTGTTCTGCGCGAGCAGCTGCACGAAGCTCGCGACACCGCCCTCGCCGTCGAAGTGCTTCTCGCGGCCGTCGCTGGCGTTCTTGAGGTAGATGTTGACGCCTGGGTTGAGGTAGCTGAGCTCGCGGAATCGCTTGGCGAGCACCTCGAAGTCGAAGTCGGTGTTGGTGAACGACAGCGGGTCGGGCTTGAACGTGACCCTGGTGCCCCGCTTCTCCGTGGCGCCGAGCACCTCGACCTTGCCACGGGGCGCACCACGGTCGAAGAAGATGCGGTGCTCCTTGCCGTCGCGCCAGATCTCGAGCTTGAGCCACTCGCTGAGCGCGTTGACGACCGAGACGCCCACGCCGTGCAGTCCGCCCGAGACCTTGTAGCTGTTGTTGTCGAACTTCCCGCCCGCGTGCAGCACGGTCATGATGATGATGGCCGCATCGACCATCTCGCCCTGGTACTCCTTGGGCCCGGTGGGGATGCCGCGACCGTTGTCCTCGACGGACACCGACCCATCGGCGTGCAGGACGACCTCGATGCGATCGCAGTGCCCAGCGAGCGACTCGTCGATCGAGTTGTCCATGATCTCGTAGACCATCTTGTGAAGACCCGAGCCGTCGCTCGTGTCCCCGATGTACATGCCCGGGCGCTTGCGCACCGCCTCGAGACCTTCGAGGACGGAGATGGAGTCGGCGCCGTAGTCGTCGCCGGTTTCATCCGGATTGGGAGTCTGGTTTTCGTCGCTCATCAGGGCGCTCGAGCCGGGTCTCGAGGGGGTCGAGAGGCTGCCGGCGATGCGCGGAAAGATACCACGGAGCGCGAGTGTTCACCTAGCCCGAACAGCCCAGAATTCGCGCCCAGAACGGCGTTCTGAAGCCCCGTCGAGGACGGCGCGAAATGGGGCCTCGGTCAGGTTCCCCCCGTCCCGGAATCGCCCGTGGACGAGGTGCTCGAGGCCGTGTCGGTCTCGGTGTCGGTGTCCCCGGCTCCGCCCGATTCGACCGCCCCCGGAGGCAGACAGACGCCCCCCAAGCTCGGGCCCGCGCCCTCGGGGTAGGCGTAGCCCGAGGCGCAGTCCTCGTTCGGATAGGCGCAGCGAGACGTCGGCGCGCAGATGCCCTGCGCACCCGCGAGCGTGCAGTCCGCGTCCCGGCTGCATTCGAACGCCTCTGCCGGCTGGCACGAGCCCAAAACGACGCTCAGGAGTGCCGCCACGGGGGCCGAACTACTGCGATCGAAGTAGGGGGCGAACAACTTCATGTGGAGAACGGTGGGATCGAGGGATACCGACGAAACGCCGGAATTCGCAAGCTGAGTACCACAGAGCGGCACAGCCTGACCCGCTCGGAACGGAAAAGGAAACGATGACCAAGTCCCGCGCAACCCTCAACGCCCTGCTTCTCACCCTCGGAGGCGCCCTGCTGGCGACCGCCTGTACCGTGACCCTCGACCCCAGCGGCAGTGGAGGCGACGACGGAGACGCGCAGTGTCTGGAGCTGTTCGAGACCTGCGTGGAGCAGGTCGGCGACTCGCCGGGCTGTGACGCGGTCTTCGAGTTCTGCGCCGGCTCGGGTTCCGACTCCGACAGCGGAGGCGATAGCGGCGACCCCGACCCCGGGTGCGAGGACGAGTACATCCAGTGCCTCTCCGAGGGTCTGAGCCCCGATGAGTGCGAGCCGCTCCTCGAGGAGTGCTACGGCGGCGGAGACGAGGGCGGCGGCGACGAGGGGGGCTGCGACGACCCCGACAACCCCGAGTGTGACCCCTGCGCCGACGGCTCGTGCGAGCCCCCAGACCCCGCCGACTGCGAGCAGCTCTTCGAGAACTGCGCCGCGTACACGGGCGAAGAGGCGGCCTGCGAGGAGCTCGTGAACATCTGCTACGAGGGAGACGGCGACTGCGGTTCTCTCCTCGAAGGTTGCTACAACATCATCGGCGAGGGCGACGTCTGCCAGGAGATCACGGGCTGCTACGTCGAAGACCCTCCGCCACCCGTCGACGGCTGCGAAGCGCTGCTCAACGAGTGCTACGACGAGTTCGGCGACGAGGACGTCTGCGTCGAGCTCTACCCGGAGTGCTACGACATCGACCCGCCCGAGCCCAGCGGGTGCGAGTGGTACTACGGCGAAGAATGCCACTCGCAGTTCGCCCACCAGTTCTGCGACGAGGCTGCGCAGGGTTGCGAGGTCGGGTTCTTGCCCGAGCAGTTCCAGTGCAGCGACGTCTTCCCCGACTACTGCTGGGACATCAGCGACTCGGCATGCAACCAGGCCGAAGAAGCCTGCTGGAACGGCTTCCACGACGTCGAGCTGTGCGGGTCGCTCACCGACGACCCCTCGCAGTTCCTGCAGGAGCTCGCCGGATGCAACGGCTGGGAGTAGTCGCCGCGCGCTGAGTCGCCGCGCCGAGGCCCTGCCGCACACCTGGCGGCGGGGCCTTCTTGCGTGAGCGAGAGCGCGCTACGATTGCGGAGCTTCGCCGTCATGACCCTGTCCAGCCGCATCGGACTGTTTGCCAGCGCCCTGCTGTGCGCGTGCACGATTCGCGTCGACCAGCGCGGCGGGGACGGCAGCGCCGACGCGGAGTGCCTGGACTTGTTCGAGACGTGCGTCGAGCTCGCGGGCGAGTCGCCGGGCTGCACCGAGGTCTACCAGTTCTGCCAGGGGTCGGTCGTCGAGACCGGGACGGGGGGCTCGGTGCCCGACGGTGGCTGCGAGCAGGACTACGTCGACTGCCTGCAAGGCGGCGGCAGCCCCGAGGAATGTCAGCCGCTGCTCGACCAGTGCTCGCCACCCGACCCCACCGGCGTGGGCACGACCGGCCTGTGCGTGTTCGGAGATCCCGACTGCGAGCCCCAAGGCAGCACAGGCGGAGACTCCGACGCCACGTGCGAACCCGACGACCCCGACTGCAACCCCAGCGAGCAGTGCGAGGCGCAGTTTCAGAACTGCATGAGGGTCTTTGGGGACGAGTCTGTCTGCCTCGAGATGCAGGCATCCTGCGAAGCTGGTGACTGCGAGAGCGCGATGAACATCTGCGTGAACTCGTTCGGCGAGCAAGAGCTGTGCGCCGAGATCACCAACTGCGAGAACCTGCCCCCACCGCGATCACAGTGCGACGAGCTCCGCAGCAACTGCGAAGCCTCGGGCCTGCAGATCGGCCAGTGCAGCTTCGAGCACCCCGACGCGCCCGAGTGCTTTCCCGAGGTCGGCGAGTGCACCTGGTTCCAAGAAGAGTGCCAGCAGCAGTTCGCCTACGAGGTCTGCTACGACGGCATCGACGCGTGCATCAGCGGCTACTTCCCGGGCTACTTGGACTGCGACGACTTCTTGGCCGAGGCCTGCTCCATCGCCGACCTGACGGACATGGGCTGCACCCAGGCCACGGCCGCGTGCAACAACGGCTTCTTCGATGTCGAGTTCTGCGCGAAGACCCGCCTCTACGAAGACGCGTACCAGTGGCTCAGCGAGACCGCCGAGTGCAACGGCTGGAACATGTGAACCCACGCATGGCCGAAGGACCCACCAAGATCAAACCGCGCGTGCCGCAGCGGCGACGCTCCAAGGCGCCGCACGTGGAGGTCCTCGCGGGCCTGCGACGCGGTGAGACCATCGCCCTCGATGCGGCCGAGTGCATCATCGGGCGCAGTTCCAAGGCCGCCGTGCGGCTCGAAGACGACGGCGTCTCGAGGCAGCACGCCAAGCTGCTCTTTGGCGAGGCCGGCATCGTCAACCTCGTCGACCTCGGCAGCACCAACGGGACGTTTCTCAACGGCTCTCCCATCGACGTCGCCCTCGTCCGCGAAGGCGACCGCATCGAGCTGGGGCCCGACGTCGTGCTGCGCTTCGGCTACGGCACGCCAGCCCAACGACAGGCCGCACCGGCGGTCGACCCACTCCAAGGCCTGAGCAAGCGCGAGCGGGAGGTCGCCGCGCTCGTGGGCGAGGGCCTCACCAACGCGCAGATCGGCGAGCGGCTACACATCAGCCCCTACACCGTCATGACGCACCTCTCGAACATCTACGGCAAGCTCGAGATCCCTTCGCGTGCCGCGCTGGCCAAGCGGGTCAGCGACGCGCGGTCGCGGTAGCGCGCCGGTCTCCCTGGCGCCACACGAGCCAGTGCACCACCGCTCCGATCGCCAGCGCGCCTGCGGTCGCGGCGGCTCCGATGGCCGCGCCTTGCATCGTGCGCCCGCGCGTGTTTCGCTCGCGCGCTCGTGCGTGGGTGCCCTCGAAGGACACTGCGTCGATCTGAGCGTTGCCCGCGAGGAAGAGGCCCACCGCGGCTCCGCCGGCAAGCAGGGATCCTGCGCCCAGCCCCACGCCCCAAGGGTCGACTCGGCGGCGATCGGGGGGCTGGGCAGGATCCGGCGGAGGCTCGACCACGATGGGGGGCGGCGGCTCGGGTTCGGGCTCGGGGAGTGGCTCGGGCGCGGGAGCGCTACACGCCTCGAGCCGGGCCTCAAGGTCGGCGAGCTGTTCGGATCGCGTGGGATCGCCGTCGGCCTCGGGGCGCATCGCGCTCAGCTGCGTCCGCGCCTGCTCGCACGACCCGGCGTCGAGGGACATCGAGGCCAGACAGACCGAGAGATTCCACCGCACGAGCGCCGCCGACTCCGGTGAGGGACGCGTGTCGAGGTACTCGATATAGAGCGGGTTTGCGGCCTCGCACCGCCCCGCGAGCCGCTCGGCCTGGGCGCGCGCGTAGAGGAGGTGGGGGAGCGGCTCGATCGCGTAGACCCGGGCGAGCGCCTCGGCGGCCTTGTCGAAATCCTTGGCCGCAAAAGCCTGCTCGGCCTCCCCGAACGCCGCCTGCGCCTCCGGCGTCTGGAGCCTGGGGTCCCCGACGGCGAGGGTGAGCAGCAGCGCGACGGCTCGCATCGCGGTGAGGATCACCCGGCCGACCCCGCGCGGCAACCGTCAGGGTGGGAGCATCGCGTTCGGATCGGATTTGGGCTTGGGCGCGGGTTCCGGATCCGGCTTCGGCTTCGGCTTCGGCTTCGGCTTCGGCTTCGGCTTCGGCTTTGGCGGGCGACTCTTGGGCTTCGCGGGGCGTGGCTTGGGCTTGCGGGGCTCGGCCTCGACCGCCGGCTCGGGCAACGGCGCCGGCTCGGGCGTGTCGGTCTCGGGCGAGGCGAGACCGGCGTCGGGCTGTGGCGTGGGTTTCACGTTCGGGGGAGGTTCGGGCGCCGGCTCGGGCTCGGCCACCACGGCGGTGGGCGCCTCGGTGGGCGCGGCGCGAGGCACCTCCGACCGCTTCGGTGCGGGGGCACCGGAGGACCACACGGCCGCCATCACGCCCACGCCCACCACTGCGCTCGCCGCCCAAGGCCACAGCGGGCGCCCTCGCGCTTCACGAGGCGCGGACTCGAGAGAGAGCCCCGTCTGCGAGCCCGCGCCCACCTCCGTATCGTGCCGCGGCAGGTCGACGACCATGGTGGGCTCGGGCGCGAGCATCGTCGCGACGCGGGTGCCGCCGGGCAAACCCATCTCCGCCCGCTTGTCGACGGTCGCGCTCGCTGCCGTCTGGTCGGGTGGCTCCTCAGCATCGACCTGCGTCTGCGCGTCGAGCCACGGAAAGCGCTTGGTGCCGAAGACGTCCTCGAGGAACTCCGCGAGCTCCGTCGAAGAAAGCATCATGCGATGCTGGTGTGCGAAGCGTTCGATGTCCCGCTGCAGCTCGCGGGCCGTCGCGTAGCGCTCGACCGGGACGGGTTGCAGGGCGCGGCCCACGATCGCCGCCAGGTCGGCGGGGCACTCCGGCCACAGCTCGGCGATCGGCGTGGCCTCCCCTGCCGCGACGGCGTGCAGCGCTTCGACGTGGCCCAACGTGCCGAACACCGGGTGATTGGTGAGCATCTCCTGCATCACCAAGCCCAGCGCGAAGACGTCGCTGCGCCGGTCGATGTCGGCACCCTTGCACTGCTCGGGCGACATGTACGCGACCTTGCCCTTGAGGGAGCTCGACCGCGACGCTTGGCTCAGGGCGACCGCCTTGGCGATGCCGAAGTCCAGCACCTTCACGTGCCCGGAGTAGGTGACGATGATGTTGCTCGGGGAGACGTCGCGGTGGACGATGTGGAGCGGTCGTCCGGAGAAGTCGACCTGCTCGTGGGCGTAGTGGAGGCCCGCGGCCGCGCCCGCGACGATCGACAGCACGAACTGCAGCGGAAGCCGTACCCCCCGCCGCCGCGCCTCGTTGAGCAGCCGGCGCACGTCGTGGCCGTGCAGGTACTCCATCGTGAAGAAGAAGTCCGCCCCGTCGCGCCCGATGTCGTGCACGTGCACGATGTTGGCGTGGTCGAGCTGGGCGGCCAGACGCGCCTCGCTGAGGAATAGCTCGATGAACTCCTCGTCTTCGGCAAACGACGGGAGGATGCGCTTGAGGACGACGATCTTCTCGAAGCCCTCGATCCCCTCGGACTTCGCGAGGAAGAGCTCGGCCATGCCGCCCCGGGCGAGCTTGCCCAGCAGCGTGTACCGGCCGAGCTTGTCGGGCGGCGGCGCGTCCCACTCTCCCACTGCCGCAGGATACCAACTACTCGGCGGGCACCGCCGACTCGGGCACACACTGCTCGGCGACCGACGCGTCGGCGTCTGCAGAGAAGCGGTAGCCGCTCGCGCACCCCGTGTCGGGATAGCTGCACCACTGCTCTACGCACAGACCCTCGCCGCCCTCGTCGCACTGCAGGTTCGTCTGGCACACGAACTCGAACGTCTCCTCGGCGCACCCGCCGAGCAGCACTCCGAGCAGAAGGACCGACGCCCGCACGATGCGGAGCGTAACAGCTTGCAGCGCGGCTGCTAGTGCGGGCACGCCTGGGCGCGGTTGCGGTGGACCGAGTTGGGATACCGCCGCAGAAAGCTCGCCGATGCCTTCTGCGCCGCGGAGACCTTGCCCGCCTTGCACAGCGCCGACGCCCGCAGCGCGGCCGCCTCTTCGCGGAACGCACCCTTGGGAAACTGGCGCCGATGTTTGTCGAGGGTCCCCAGGGCAGCGCGAGCTTTGCCGCCGTCGAGTGCCGCGCGCGCTCCCTCGATGAGCGCGAGCTCGTCTGCGACAGTCCCCGCGTTCTCGCGCTTGGGTCGCTTCGCCGCCGGCTCGGCAGACGTCGCGGGCCCCGGCTGCGTGTCGGGCCGGGGCAGCTCCTCGCGAAGCTCGGGGATGACGGGTCGTTCGGCGACCACGGCGAGCGCTGGGGCTGGCAGCGGCTCGAAGTGGGCCGGCTCGGGAGGCAGGGATGCCGCCCAATCCCCGACGACCAGCCCGCCGACGACCAGCCCGCCGACGAGCAACCCACCGACGACCGCGAGCAGGCCCCACGGAGTGTTGGCCGGCACGCTGGCAGGAGGGGGCGCGCCGTCGAGCCGAGCGTGCACGCCAGCCAAGACGCGGTCGGCAGCCTCGGCCCCTGCATCGGGTCGTTCGCGTTCGGCTGCGATGAGCAGCTCGAGTTCGTCGGTGGGCGAGGTGGTCATGCGCTGAGGCTCCCTTCGGTTGCGCGATGGTCGGAGACGGCCTGGGCCATCTTCTTCCTCGCCTCGCGCAGGCGTGAGTAGGTGGTGTTGGGGTTGAGGCCCAGACCCTCGGCGATCTCGGCCGAGGTCATGCCCTCGAGTTCGCCGAGGATGAACACCGTCTGGTACTTCTCCGGCAGCGTCTGCAGCAGCGTGACCAACGTGTCGGCGGCGCGTGCCCGCGGGTAGGGGTCGTGGACGCGGCTGGGTTCACGAGCGAGCGCGTCCTTGCGACGATCGTGGCGCCGCGACCATCGTCGGTGTCCCTGCACCACCCGCAGCGTGATCGAGAAGAGCCACGTTCGGACCTTGGACCGCCCCTCGAAGCTCGCCAGCTTGCGGGCGGCCACCACGAAGACCTCCTGCGCGACATCGTCGATCCACGCCGGCTCCACGCCCAGCCGTCGAGCGCTCCGCACCACGAACTCGAAGTTGTCGCGGTAGAGCTGCTCGAAGCTCAGCTCGGCGCCCTTGCTCATCCAGCCTCCGCCTCGACCTCGAGCTCGACGCACTCCTCCCGACGACCGTCGATGAGGACCTCGAGGCATGTCGTTCCCACCGAGCGCGCCACGATGACCCATCGCCAGTCCTCGGCGTCGCGGTAGACCCGTCCGATGGTCTCGTCTGCCGAGGCGAGATCGAAGCGCTTGGGGTCTTCGTAGACCTGTGCGCTGAGGCTTCGAGGACGGGCGTGCACCCGCACGACGTGCCCGAGCACCAAGCTGACGCGGCGCGGTTCCACGGCGTCGCCCGGCAAGGCAGCGCCCTCGACCTCGATTGCGAGGCCCCCGTAGTCTGGGCCGCACGCGGCCAGGCACAGCGCCAGCAGAGCTCCCGCGCGCCTCACCGTGCCCCTCCGTCGGTGTCGGTGTCCGTATCGGTGTCGGTGTCCGTGTCCGTGCCCGAGTCGCCGCCCGTGCTCGCGTCACTGCTCGCACCCGTCGACTCCACCCCCGTAGTCGACGAGGACGTCGTGGCGTCGAGCTGGGTGACGGTGACCTGCACGCTCCCGATCACCTCGCCGCCCTCGACGAGCAGCCGGGTCGTGCCCGGCGCGACGCCCTGCACCTGTACGCTTCGCGCCGTCGTCTGGCTCGCGACCCGAGCGACCTCGGCTTCGTCGGTCGACCACGCGTACTCGAGCGTCCCCGCGAGGATCTGCCCCTGCTCCCCGCGCGGCTCGACGGTGATCGTCCTCAGCTCGCCAGGCTCGATGACCACTTCGGTCAGCGCCGTGCCCCCGCGGTCGTCGCTGAAGTCGTAGCTGAGCACGCGCTCGGCCGTGATGTGCAGATAGTCGACGATCTCGTCTCCGTTGATCACGGCGATCAAGCCCGCCGTGCCCGGACGGATGAACCGGAACTCCGAGACGCCGCCACTGGAGGTGGGCTCGAGGAGGCTCGGCGCCGACGACTCGACCGCGGGCACGGCCACGACGTCGACGCTGGGGTTGAACGCGACCTCGAAGAACCCACCCACCGCGAACCTCTGGGGGAAGCGCTGCGCGACGAAGTCCTGGCAGAACGCGTCATTGCTCCCGGCGCAGCGATACTCGAACTCGCCGCGCTGCAGCTCCCCGGACATGGTGGGGACGGACTGCGCCGCCGGGCCCGGGTCACACGCGAGGGGTGCCAGCAGCAGCGCGAGTCGGAGTCTCCCGGCCATACGTGGATGAGTGTCCACCATCGCCTCGGATTCGTGGATCTCGGCGATCGTCCTCTTGCGTACCCGCGTCATTGCTTCAGCGCCCGCGCTTTTGGCGCACCGCCGAACCGAAACTCGATGCCTCCACTGAAGCGATAGCCGAACCGGTCGCTGGTCGACAGGGTCGAATCGAGCGCCCGATGCTGGGCGCGTCGAAGCGCCACCCAGCCATGCGCGACGAACTTCAGCGCCACCGATGGCGCCAGCAGGACGTGAACGCCGGAGTCGGCGCCGAGCAGCGCGACCGCCTGGCCCGGACCGTGGAGCAGGGCGGCGCCGTCGACCTCCGCGAGCACGCTGCCGACCTCGATGCCCCCGCACGCCGGCACCTCGATTCGCTTGCTGATCCGCGGCGCACCACATCCGCGTAGCGCCGCCGACAGCAGGCGGTAGCGCGCTCGTGCGTCCGGCGCAGCGGGAAGCCCGATGTTGCGGGTCGACCAGAAGTTGCCGACCAGCTCGAAGCGGCCGTTGGGGATGAGCAGCGCGGTGGTGATGGCGAACCCCCCAGCGCCCGCGGGCATGGTGCCGCGACCAAAGCCTCCGGAGAACCCGACCGCTCCGCGCAGCTTCGACGCTGCCGGGGGCTCCATGTCTGGACCTCCCGGATCGGGCGGCGGGGCCTCGGGCTCCGGCGCGTCGGCGATGAGCGCCTCGAGCTCCTCGGCGCCCATGGCCTCTGCCTTGGGTGGCGGCTCCATGTCCCCGGCGCTCGGGGGCGGCGTCGCATCGAGCTCGACCATGACCGGCGGCATGAGCATCGCGACGATGGTCAGCGTCGCGCGCTCGAGCTCGGCACACGACGTCTCGGTGAGGGCTCGCTCGGACAGCGCACCCTCGGGCGCGACCCACAGCCGAAGCGTCCACGACTCTCCGTCCTTGCGAACCCGGGCGATGACCCACCGCTGCCGGGTCGCGACATCATCGAGCTGAAGCTTCATCGCTTCGTCGAGACGCGCCTGCATCGTCGCCGCGTCGCTGCATTCGGTCGGCGCATCCCAGACCAGCCGGACGGCGGAGGCCTCGTCATCGCGCACGGGCTCCTCGGAGGGGCCGGTCGCCACCCCCGTCGCGAGTGCCAGCAGTGCTGTCAAAGCCAAGCTCATAGGGCTAGGTAGTCGGGACTCGGCGAACTTGGTTGCACCCAGACCGCGCATCGAACCATTGGCGGACCGCAGAAAAAAGTCCAGAGCGATTCACGAATCCGAGGGCAGAGCAGCCACTCATGGACGGAACGCCATCATGACTTACGCTCGCTCCACCCTACTCGCCTCGTTGATGACCCTCGGCCTCGCAGGTGGCTGCGACATCGGAGATGGCGGTGCCAACGATGGTCAGCAGCAGCCCGGAAACGGTGACGACGGCGTCGCCCTGCGGGCCGGGAACATCGCCGTTGCGCCTCACGGGACGTCGTTCCTCGCTCGGATCGATCGCGACCTGGTGCACGGCGACGTCGACGGCTCGTGGCGCAAGCTCTCCCAACTCGAAGACCCCGAGCGCATGGTGTTTTCGCCCGAGCGCGACGTCATCTACGTGATCACGGGAGGCCCCAACCGCCTGCGCGCCCATGACCTCTCCAACGACGCGCAGCTGTGGAGCGCCCACGTGCCCGGCGGCGAAGACTACCTGTGGGACTGGGGCACCGCCGACGACCGGCCCTGGCTTCACGTCACCTCAGACGACCGCCATCTGGCCGTGATCACGCACGACGAGGTGACGCTCTACGACGCACAGACCGGGGAGACGGTCGACACCTGGAGAGCGGGACGCGAGATCGTCGACTTCGACCTCGACCCCAGCGGCGACGCGGCCTACGTGACCCTGAGCCACGAGTGGGTGGACGAAGGCCCGGTGACCCCGTTCGTGACCCTGGACCTCCCCTCGCTCGAGACGCGCGAGACGCCGCTGCCCAACTGCGCCGACGAGACGGTCATGGATACCGATGGACGCTACGCCTTCATGGCGCCAACGCGCTGCGAGCAGGACCCGGTGTCCGTCATCGACCTTCGCACAGGCGCCTTCGTTCGCAACCTGCCCGGCTTCGGACCCGTGTCGCTCGCGGCCAGTGGAGACGTCGCGGTGGCGTTCATGGACCTCGAGAATCTCGACGAGTCGCTGTTCTTGCCGGGCGACCCCACGCCCGAGGGCGACCGCCGCTACCACCTCATGCTCATCGACACCAAGACGCTCGAGTTCGAGTCGGTCGAGCTCGGCGACAGCCTGCCTCGTTATGCCCCGACACCCGACGGAAAGCTGCTGCTGGTCGACGCCAACGCCTGGTACGACGACGAGCGAGTGCGCGTGTTCGACCTGGCCTCGGGTGAGATCGAGTCCGTGCTGGGGCCCGACATCCGCCTGGAGAACTTCGTGATGACGGCGGATTCGCAGTACGCGTACCTGGTGGACGACGGCGCCTATGAGCTATCGATCGGCGAGCGGATCCTGTCGAGCCTCCCGCTGTCGATCATCCCGACCAACCTCAACCTCACCAGCGACGACCGGTGGCTCCTGCTGCAGGACGACCTCGGCCCGGTGCACGTCTACGATCGCAACCAACGCCGGGTGAGCGCTGTGGTGGGCGCGGAGCGAACCGACTGACGTCAGACCTCCAGCGCATACTGCCGCTCGAGGAACGCCCCGTCTCGGTGCATCACACCGGTCGGGGCGAACGCCTTGGCGCGATAGAGCCTTTCCGCGCTGGCGTTGTTCGTTCGAACGTCGAGAAACACGCGCCGGCGACCGATCGATCGGGTCCAGGCGATCACCGCGTCGATGAGCGCTGAACCCACACCCCGCCGTCGCGCTCGCGGGTCGACCCACATCGAGATCAGATACACGGTGTCCTCGAGGTCAGCGTGGCGCACACCTCGGACCATGCCGACGTCGAGGTCGTCGAGCACCGCGACGAAGGTGGCGATGTCGCGCAGCTGCCGGCGCCACGACGCCTCGGTCCACTTCGCGGCGTCTTCGTGCACCGTTCCGAACGCGTCGGGGGCATCGAGCAGCGACGCCAAGCGGATCTTCGCGAGCCGCGACCACGCGTCTTCGTCGATCCGCTCGATCCGCATCGGCACACTGTCGCAGGGTTTCGTTGACGTTGCACGGCCGCTGGGGCATCCCAAACACATGGAACTCCGCGACGCGGTCGTTTGGCTCACCGGGGCTTCGGACGGTATCGGGCACGCGCTCGTGCAGCCCCTCGTCGCCGCCGGTGCGCGCGTCGTCGTCACGGCCCGCCGCAAGGACCCGCTGGAGTCGCTGCAAGATCGCTTCGGCCGCGAGCGTGTCGTCGCCCTGCCCGGCGATCTCATGGACACGGCCGGGCTCGAGCGCCTTCACGCCCGCGCTTGCCAAGCGTTTGGCCATATCGACGTGTTGATCAACAACGCGGGTCGGTCGCAGCGCGCCACCGCCCTCGACACCGAGATGGACGAAGTTCGTGGCCTGATGGAGCTGAACTTCATGGTGCCCGTCGCGCTGACCAAGCTCGTGGTGCCCGCAATGCTCGCGCGCGGCCGTGGCTGCGTCGTGGTGGTCGGCAGCGTCGCGGGATACGTCTCCACGCCGATGCGCTCGACGTACAACGCCTCGAAGTTCGCCGTGCGCGGGTGGTTCGACGCGCTCCGGGCCGAGCTGCACGGGACCGGGGTCGGCGTCAGCATCATCGTCCCCGGCTACATTCGCACCAGCATCAACAAGGCCGCGGTCGGATCGGGGCGGCGCGATCCCAATGAATCCGACCCGGTCGACAGCGGGTTGCCACCGGAGCGCTGCGCGTCCGTCATCGTCGACGCCATCGCCCGCGACCGACCCGAGGTCCACGTGGGCGGCAAGGAAATCGCCGCGATCCATCTGTCGCGGTGGCTGCCCGGGGTGGTCCGGAGGATCGCGCACCGCTTCGCGCCCTGAGTTTTTTCCTCTCCGCCTCATGATTTCGGGGTCGAAGCGGCCACCGATGAGTGAGCGACACGTTTCGTCGCTCCTTGCCTTGAACTCGGAGACGACCCTTGAACATTCAAAGAACCCTTGCGAGCGCCTTGATCGCGCTCGCCGTCGGCGCCTGCGTCCTCGACACCGACGACGGCGACGACCGTCCGTCCCGCCCCGGAGAGCTCGGCGCCGGCGACTTCGTCTACGTCTGCGTCGGAGACTCGGACCCCCTGTGTGAGGGGGGCTCGATCGCCGAGACATTCCCCGAGCGCATCGCGGTCGGCGCTCGCTTCGGCCTCGACTACAACCCCAACGACACGGCGTTCTCCGATGGCGTCGGCCTTCGGCTCGACGCGCCCAACGAGGCGGTCGTGCGGCGGGAGCTCGACGCGTTCTTCATCCAGCAGGCCGGCTACCAGGTGTTCCTCGCGGTGACCAACGACAGCGAGGTCGTCGACATCCAGCACATCTTTGCCGCGAACCTCGACCGCATCGCGGTGCGGACGATGGACAGCCAAGACCTCGACACCATCGAGCTTGCGCCTGGCGATAGCATCACCGTCCGCGCCGTGCCGCAAGACGCACTGCGCTCGACGTTGGCCGGGTCGCTCGACTACACGTGGTCGACCGAAGACGAGGCGGTCGCAACCGTGGCCAGCATCGACGAGGACTTCGACGTCACGATCGAAGCGCTCGCGACGGGCTCCACCATCCTGACGGTGGAGACCAGCGGCTTCAGTCAGCCCGTCGCAATCGAGGTGACCGAAGACGGCGCGCAGACGTCCGACGAGGGGAGCTCGAGCGGCGAAGCGCCCGATACGGACACGGGCACCGACACCGACACCGACGGAGGCACTGGATCATGAAGACCGCACTCCGCACCCTCGCCCTGTCGGCGCTGGGCATGATCACGCTGGGGTGCACCCCCGACTATCACACCGTGCGAATCGAGGCCGAGAGCAACCCTCCGGCCCCCGTGAACATCCGCGGCAACCGGGTGGAGCTCCCCACGGGCATCGCCGTGGTCATCGAGGCCGACCTCGTCAGCCGCACCCGGGAGGACTATCCAGGGCGCGGCGAGCTCGAGCTCTACTCCGCCGACCGCGACGTGTTCGAGGTCTACCCCCGGCCCAACCACGAGGAGTTCGTCATCGTGGGCATCAACCCGGGCTCGGCCTGCATGGACGTCGTCGTCGACGGCCGCCAAGAAGACTGCATCGACGTCACCGTGACTGCTGCTCCCATCTGACGGCTAGCGTGGTTCGTAGGCTCGTTGCCGGGTGTGAGCCTTGCTGTCTGAGAATGCAGACACTCTCGCGTGTAGGGCGGGTTCACGCGCTTCGCCTGTCACGAATGGCTCAAGCTCTGTGGTACTGTATGACAGCGACAAAGGATCTGTCTCTGAGAGCCATGCTGTGTGTTACTGTGTTAGTCGCCTGCGACGCCGGCCCAGATGGTCAATCCGGCCAGGAGGGGGATGTCTGTACCTGGATCGCCTATGCGCCGAAGCAGAGCGCCCACGGAGACCATGCGCTGTGCAACTAGCCAAGGTCGCACTTTTTCTTGTTGTCGCTGCTGTCGCTGCGGCTTGCGCCGATAGAGCTGGCGCAGAAAGGCTCTCGGGTACAACCGGTGGAGACGGTGAGACGTCGACGCGCGGCCAAGGTTCGTCGACGGATATCGACAGCGGATCGGGGGGGACGACAACGACCGGGGGTATTGGTCCTCAATGGCCCCCAACGGAGTGTCTCGTGGATGGTGCGTTGGGCGAGCTTGCTTGTCCTACTGCGCTTCGCTCGTGGTGTTCGTCTGCTACGACGGAGGAGGAGTGCGAAGGGAACGAGCCGTACTTGTTTGACGGCACGGGTCGGTATGCTAGCTGCGGTTGGGTTGCGGCCGTCCCGTTGACCGATGCCCAGACATGCGGTCTTGGATCAGTTGGGTACCGGTGCGAGGCGCGGGCTTCGACGCTTCTGTCTGCTCATCCCGGCCCTGCCTGCGATAGTAACGTCACCTGGTCGTTTGGGAATGGCGAACTCGTGTCGATGGGGACTAGCACCTACATCGCTGGCCCGCTCGGTCCGTGGGGCGACTTCGGCAACCCCGAAGTTCCAGAGTCCCCGTATCGTAGCTGCTGGGCGGCGTCGGCCCCTGACGAGTGTGACTGTGTAGAGGCAGCGTGCGCGCTTGCTGAAGAGTAGTGCCGGCGGACGATTCTCGGACGCGAGTGCACCACGGCGCTTTCGAGCCTGTGGACGCTGCGATCCCAGCCCTGAGAGCTGTTGGTGACGGGAGGCTAGTCGACGTAGCCCATCACGAAGTCGCGGATGCCCCTCTCCTCCGAGAGGACCTGCTCGAGCGCGTCGACGCCGTCGCCCAGGTAGCGGCGGCTGCCGCCAGCTCCGACCCAGACGTCCCCACCGCGGGCGAAGAAGTCCGGAGTGGACACGTCATGCTCCGTCCACGCGGCGCCGTCGTCCGTGACCGCATAGCCGCCGTCGCGGACGACGAAAAGACGATCGTCGGTGGCGATCGCCCGAATGTACTCCCCGCCAAACGGGCACGCCGACCACGTCTGCGCGTCGGTGGACAGCACGCACGACGCGTCGAATCCCGAGCCGTTCCACTGCCGCCCCGCGACGACCCAGGTGCCGTGCGCGAACGCAGCCGAGCCCGACTGCGTCCCGGGCTGCGTTTGGTCAGCCCAGCTCATCCCGTCGTCGGACACGGCGATCATCCCGCCGTCGCCGACGGCCACGAACACCCCGTCCGCGTACTCGATCTTCCGCCCTGCCGCGGGCAGCCGCTCCTCGTGGTCCACCCATGTCTGCCCGTCGTCGTCCGAGCTGATCACCGTGCCCACCCCGCCGACGGCGACCCACCTCCCGTCGCCATAAGCAACGTCGCCCTTCCATTGGGTGCCGCTGGGGTGCAGGTCCACATCCCACGCCTGCCCATCCGCCGAGCGCATCACCATCGAGTTTTGGTCGCCCCCCACCGCGACGAAGTAGCCGTTGCCCCACCCCACCCCGCGCATCAGGTCTGGCGTGTGGTCGTCCCCTTGCTTCGGGTTCGCCTCCACCTCCCACGTCTGCCCATCACTCGTCCACGACCGGTATCCCCAGTTCCCCACGACCATCCACATCGGCTCCCCCACCGACGCCCCGCCCGACGAGCTCTCGGCCGACCCCGTCTCCTCGCCCGACGTCGAGGGCACCGACGTCGACCCCGTATCGCCCGCCCCCGTCGATCCTCCGGTCGTCCCAGGCTGCGTCGTCCCACTCGCACCCCCCGAGCTGCTCGACGCCTCACCGGTCACGCCCCCCGTCGACCCCGTCCCCGCTCCATCCGTCGCCCCCTCCGACCCGGAGTCGCTGTCACATGCGACCACGAGAAACGCGCAGGCAAACCACGAAGCAAAGCTGGATCGACGCATCGGTGGTGAGTGACCCCGACGGCCCATTTCCGTCCCCGAAAACGAAGCGCTACTCGAGCGCGACTCCGAACCCGGCGGGATGGGCATAGGATGTCTGGCACGTGCCTTGGCTGGCGAATGGCGCACACGCGTCGTGCACCTCGTTGGTCCAGCCAAACTGCAAGACGCCAAACGGCTGCGCGCTGGCGAGGTCGTACGTCCCCTCGCCGACCTCGACGTTGACGACTTCGAAGTCCCCAAACCGCGTCCAGCCCGCGACGGGCTCACCGTCCAGCTCGAGGGGTTCGTCGGAGCGTTCACGGACGACCTGCAACCAGTGGCTCGACCACTCGACACCGGTCGCCACGCGCTGGAATGTCTGAAATCGCTCGGGCGCAGGGAGCGTGTACATCGCGGGATCTCCCACTTGCAGCGGCAGCGCGCGCGTTTCGAGGAGACCCACGGGCATGAAGGGCGCCTCGGCCGTTGCAACGACATTGGCCCCGTGGGGGACGACGAGGTCGACGAAGTCTCCCTTCTCGGCGAGCGCGTGCACCTCGAGCGCACCATCGCTCTCGACGAGGATCTCCATCGCGTCGCGCCCGGCGAACAGACGAAAGTGATGCTGCTCGGTCGAGCGCAGCGGCGGGTGCGGCAGAGCGTAGCGCGTGCCCCACGAGGAGATTGGGGCAAGCGGCTCGAACAGCGGGTCACAGCCGGAGACCGGCTCGGTCTCGATGGGGACCGCAGAACAACGAGACCCGGACTGCACGAAGACGGGCCCGCTCGCTTCGATGCGCGTCCCGGAGACATCCGCGGCATGCGGGTCGGCCTCGATGCGCTCGGCGATCACCCGCAGCGCGACGCCCGGCTCGAGTTGGACTCGGGGTGACCAGGCACCCGCCTCGACCCTGCCGACGTCGCCACCGGCCGCCGTCGCGGCGAGTCGCGGTTGCCATCGAACGCTGACCCCGGGCTCCAATGTGACGACGTCGAAGAAGGTCGGGTCGCCGAGGCCTTGAAACTGCACACCGTGGGGTGCGTACGCGCTGACCACGTAGTCGGTACCCCAGGCGTTGGCCGGGATGAGCAGTCCGCTGTCGTTGCCGACGAAGGAGCGGTAGGGCGCGAACAGGACGGCCGACACGGGCGCGTCGGTCGTCAAACGAAGCGCGGTCAGTTCGCCCGAGACGGGTGCGTCGGTGCCCGCGGGCAGGCGAAGCATTCTCGTCTGCCCGGGACCGAGCGTCTCGGCGTCGTTGACGGCACGCGACGAGTCCGCCGCCTCGACCAGCTGCACGCGCGCATCGGATGCCCCGTCGTTGATGACGAGGACCCCATCGCGCTCCCAGTTCGAGCGACGAACACCCGCGTCGCTCGAGATGCCGGGCACGAGGTGGAGCGGCGGCACCACGGCGAAGTCGCAACCTCGGGTATCGACCCGCGTGTCGGGACACGACAGGTCCTCCGCGGGAAGTTCCACGCGAGGGCCACACGCCGCGAACGCGAGCAACAAGATCTCGACCGGGATGCGCTTCCTGCCCACCACGACGCGATCATGGTGCGCCCGCGGCTGGCTGTCCAATCTCGTCCGACCGAAGGGCCACCTACACGTTGCGGAAGCCCGTGATCTCGGTAGGCTCGAACTCCGGCCAGCGATCGCCGATCTCCGAGTCGACACCGTAGGCGGCGAGGGCCTGGTGGTAGACGTCGGAGGGCAGCAGGGGCTGGTCGTACCAGCCGGGGTTGAAGCGGCCGCCCCCGCCGATGACGGCGTGGAAGGCGTGGGAGGCGTTGTGGTTCTCGCCGTATTCGGTGCCCATGAGCAGCAGGGAGTTCTCGAGGACCGTGCGGCCGTTGACCTCGGTGATCTCGTGCATGGCGCCGAGCATGTGGGAGAGCTGGCGGATGGCGAAGTGCTGGTACAGGCGGATGGCGTCGCGGTTGTAGTCGTGAAAGATGCGATCGTGCGGGGTGCCGTTGCCGAAGGTGGCGGGAAAGTCGATGCTCTCGCCGAGGGCCTCGTAGGTGCCGTCGAGTCGTACGTGGCCGCCCGCGCCGACGCAGATCAAGCTGCCGAAGCGAAGGGCGTCGCATGACGCGGCCAGGGCCATGAGCCGGCCGATGCGCTCCATGACTTGGTCGGCGACCTCCCAGTCGACGATCGGCGCGCCCGAGCCGGTTGCGCCCTCGGCCGCGTCGTAGAAAGGGTATCCCTCGGGGTCGTCGAACTGCGCGGCGCTGGGCACCTCGCACTCGAGCGTGATGCCGCCGTCATCGGGCGGCGCGAGCTGAAGCTCCACGTCGCGAATGGCCGAGAGGTGGTTGTCGATGCGCGCCTTCGAGGCCGCGCCGAGCGGAGAGTTCGGGCCCATCAGCGACTCGTATTGGCCCATCACCGAGTCGAGCACGCTACGGCTGACGTGGTTGCGACGCAGCTGCTCGGGGCTCGGGCCGTCGGG
Organism: bacterium; assembly: GCA_024742475.1. Lineage (GTDB taxonomy): Bacteria > Myxococcota_A > Polyangia > Nannocystales > Nannocystaceae > CAJXVA01. The sequence goes on from JANSYI010000014.1 coordinate 213,858, forward strand.
CGAGGGCGGCTCGAACGACCCAAAGAGCGCCTCGAAGATCGCCGACGGCCGCCGCTCGGGTCGCATGCCGGGGCTGCCGTCGGTGTTCCAATGGCGCGTGAACTGGGAGACCGCGCCGGTGCGGCTCCAAAGTCCCACCGAGAGCTCGGGGAGCGAGACGTTGGGCACGCCCTCGGGGTGCAGCGCTCGCTTCATGACCTGCTCCATGCTCGGACCACCAGCGTGGTAGTCGTCGGATTCCGAGCGCTGCGGTACCCCGGTGAAGGTGGCCGCGCCCGTGGTGAAGTGAGGTGTGCCCGAAGAGGCGAGCGGGCCTGCATCGACGTTGGTGAAGAACGCGGTGTGCTCGGCGTACGGCTGCAGCGTCTGCAGTGGCCCGTCGAACTGTTCGAGCTGCATCGCCTCTTCGATGCCCAGTCCAAAGGAGAGCGTGAAGAGGCGGCACGGGACGTCTTCGCCCTGTGACGCGCGCGCTCGCGGCGAGAACTCCTCCAAGAATGGAAGACCGATGGCGACGGACCCCAAGCCTTTGAGCAGGATCCGGCGGGACAGCAGGGGTTTGCTTCGCGGACCGTACATCAGTCTTGCTCCTGTGCTGTGCGCTTGTAGGTGAGCTGCGCGTTCTCGGCGACAGCTCGCACGAGCGCGTCGAAGGTGCGTCCTTCCGTTTCGAACGCCGCCTGGCCCTCGAGGACAGAGTCTTCGGCCAGCGCTGCCGAATGCCCGGTCGCGTACTCCATCATCTGCTCGACCAAGCAGCGATACGTCGCGTCGGTGGCCGCGAGCCCGTCGAAAAGCTCGTGCGCGTCGGCGAATGGAATCTCCGGTCGCTCCTTGAAGGGGGGCAGGTTTCCGTCGGAGAACAGGTCTCGTCCCTGCGCGTCGGTCAGCGTGTACCCGCCCTGCATGTCGTAGCGCTCGAACGCGTAGGCGATCGGCTCGAACTGCGTGTGGCACGTCAGGCACACCGGCTCGAGCCCGAAGCGAAACTCGCTTGCGCCGCGCGGCGTGAGCTCTTCGGTCTGCATCGCCGTGTCCATGATCGCGTTTGCCGTGCCCTCGTCGCTGGGCGGAGGCAGGATGTGCTGACACAAGAGCCGCTCGGTCATGAACAACCCGCGACCCACGAAGGACGTGGTGCCCAGCGCGGCGAGGAAGCCAGGGTGCGTGAGGACGCCGTAGCGCTCCTGCAGCTCTCCGGCCTCGTAGAGCTCGAGCCCGTCGCCCTTGGCGACCCCGCCTGCAAGCGCGGCGACGTCGCCGGTCAGCAAGAACTCGGTCCCGGTGAAGAGGGTCGCAAGGTCTTCGGGCGGAAGGTCCACGCCCGAGATCCGATCGAGCGTCGCGAGCAGAGACTCGCGGAGCTGCTCGCGGACCTCGGGGTCGGCCGCGGAAAACCCGGAGATCGAGGCCAGCGTGTAGTCCCCCCAGAACTGCCGGCGGCTTCGCGCGAACTTCGGGTCGGCGAGCATGCGGTCGACCTCGTTCGCGAGCGCGTCCTCGTCGTACGAACCGTCGCCCTCGGGGCCGGCGGCGAAGTCGAGCAGCGCCGCATCGGGAGCCGACTGCCACAAGAAGAACGACAGCCGACTCGCGAGCTCGTATCCGTCGACCCGGTAGACCGCGCCAGGGTCGCCCGTCCGCTCGTCCTCGAGCCGGTACAAGAAGTAGGGCGACTGCAGCATTGCCTCGGCGATGCCCGCCGCGGCGTCTTCGGAGCTCGCCTCGGCCTCGATCGCAGCCGCGAGCTCGAGGTAGACCCCGGCTTGGTCGTCGGTCAGAGGCCGTCGATGCAGCCTCTCTCCGAGCGCGTAGACGTACGTCTCGAGGCAGCCCTCCTGCTCTGGGCTGCAGTCGGCGAAGCGCTCGACCAAGGTGGTGGCACCGATCCGGCCGACGACCGAGCGCGCGACTTCGGCGTAGGCCAGCACGTACTGCGCGCTGAAGAACTGGCCTTGCACGGTGCTCGAGTAGGCCGACCCCACCGGGATGTCGGCTGGAATCGACGACGACTCCGCGTCGGTCAGCGGCTCGCCGAGCACGTCCTGCACGGCGTTGGCGTATTGGCGGTGTGTCAATCGCGGCGCGAGGGGCTCGGGCACGCTGGCCTCGGGCACATCTTCGGGCTCGGGCACGTCTTCGCCCGTGGAGTCGGCGCCTTCGGTGCCTACCCCCTCTCCCGTCGACGCTTCTGCGTCGGTGTCCATCGCGCCCTCGGAACCGGCGTAGCAGCCGGCGACGAAGAGCCACGCCGCGCTCGTCAGTCGGACCCTCACCCGCGTTAAGTCAGCCGAGCGCCCCGGATATCCCCAGGTTTCTCGGTATGAGCCGCTACGTTGTCTACGCCTCTCGCGCGGCGGTGCCCTTGTCGATGCGCCAGGTGGCAGCCGCGGAGTCGACAGGCAGGTGGATGAACGCCGCGTCGGTCGTCGTCATCACGCACTGGCCCGCGTCGGAGGCCAGCGTCTCGAACAGCATGGCCGTACGCGTCGGGTCGAGCTCGCTCGAGACGTCATCGAGCAGCAACAGCGGCGGCTGGCCGGACTGCTCTCGCGCCGCGCGAAGCTCGGCCAGCTTGAACGCGAGCACCAGCGCGCGCGCCTGCCCCTGCGAGGCGAAGTCGGCGGCGGCGTTGTCATCGAGGCGGACGTCGAGATCGTCGCGGTGAGGGCCGACCGTGGTGACGCGCCGGCGAAGGTCCTCGGATCGGCGCTGCGCAAGCGCGTCCTTCAACGCGGCCTCACGCGCGTCGGCGGCGGACTCGATCTTCGAGACGTAGTGTGCCGACGCTTGCATCGCCGTGCCGCCGCCGGGGCTGCTGCCGATCGATCCGTGAATGCCTGCGAACGCCGTGGCGAAGGGATCCGCGAGCGATTCGACCATCTCTACGCGGCGCGTCCACACGCGTGCACCGACCTCGGACAACCCCGTCTCGTACGTGTCGAGCAGGTCGTTCCGGGCGGTCGAAGAGAGGTCCTCGCGTTTCAACACCTGGTTGCGGGAGCGGACCAGCTTCTCGTACGCCTGGATGTCGGCGATGTGCCCTCGGTCGCGCGCGAACACCATGCGGTCGAGGAACTGACGCCGCCCCGAAGGGCTGCCTCGAAGCACCGCGAGATCTTCGGGCGTGAAGAGGATGGCGCGCACCCGCCCGTAGAACTTGGCGCCCGAGCGAACCACCTTGCCGTCCGCGCTGGCCGTGCGCCGCGTCGAGCGCTCTCCCTTCTGCAGCCGCACCTCGAGCTTCGAGGGGATGCCCGCCACCGCGTCTTGCACGGTGGCCTCGACGAGCGCGGCACTGGTGCCCGAGCGAACGAGGGGCCCCATGTCCGAGCTTCGAAAGGACCGCAGCGTGTTGAGGAGGTAGATCGCCTCCAGCACCGCCGTCTTGCCCGCGCCGTTGTGCCCATGCAGCACCGTGAACCGCTCCGCGAACTCGATGTCGGCGGCCTCGAAGTTTCGGTAGTCGCGAAGGCCTATGCGTTCGAGCTGCATCGGGCGGCGTCGATGGTGGGCGAACACGGCGGGGAAGTCCACAGGCCGCCGTGCATGAATGTGCGAGCTTGGTGCACGTCTGTGGACATGGATGCACAGGCGGTTGATTGCGCTGGGTTGGTTGCTGTTGGTCGGATGCCCGAGCGAATCCGAGACGTCCGGCGAGACCGAGGCCTCGAGCACGGGGGCGCAGACGAGCGAGGCCGAGGGGTCGACCGCTTCGCAGACGCAACCGATGACCGACGTGACGGGGAGCACGTCGAGCGCCGAGACGACCGTCGCTCCAGGCTCGACCACGGCTCCAGAGTCGACCACCACCGGCGGGTCGAGCAGCGCAGGGGACGAGTCCACCGCCGGATCGTCTTCGGGCGAGCAGATGGGCTGCGCGATGGACCTCGTGTTCGTCGTGGACAACTCCGGTTCGATGGAGCCGCGCCTTGCAACGCTGCTCGAGGCGCTCCCGGGGTTCATCGACGGCTTGGACGGCATCGACCTCCGCGCAATGGTCGTCGACGCCGACGCCAACCCTCAGGCGGCCTGCGTCGGTGGCTGCGGCACCGGATGCTACGACGCAGGGGCCTGTGGGCCTGGGTTGCCGGCCAATCCGGAGTGCCTCGTGCCCTGCTTCGCATGCATCGGGCACGACTGCGACGCTCCGCCTCCCCCCGTCTGCGACGTGACGCTTGGCGCGGGCCTCGTGGTCGAACAGGGCAACGACGATGCGCCGTGCGGCTTCACATCGGGCGAGCGATGGATCGACGCGACCGAGCCGAGCTTTGCCGACGCCCTCACGTGCGCGGCCAACGTAGGCTTTGCCGCGACCGAAGACGAGCGCGTCATGGACTCTCTGCTCGCTGCCGTCGCCAACATGGGAGAGGCTGCCGCCTGCAACGAGGGGTTCCTGCGCCCGGGCGCCGGCCTCGCGGTGGTCGTGGTAACCGACGAGGCCGACACCGAGTCCTCGGGGACGCCCGGCGATTGGGCTGCGGCGCTCGAAGGCTCGCAGCGCGACCCGGAGCAGCTGGCGCTTGCGGCGATCATCGGCGACGCGGGGCAACCTGGAGCCCTCTGCTTCGAGGAGGAAAACGGCGCAGGTGCAGATGCGCCCTCGATCCGAGCTCTGGCGTCCATGCTGGGCGAGAGGGGTGTCGTGGGGAGCGTGTGCGCGGACAGCTTCTCGGTCACGCTCGACGCGTTCAGCCAAGTGGTCTCGGGCATGTGCCGCGGCGGATAACCCTCCTCGAAGAAGGAACGGCGGGCTCACGACGATCGAGCCCTGCCGGACACTCATGAGGCGCTCTGCCTTCCCGAGGACACCCCTTCGTGCGAGGGCACCCGCCGGTTCTGCGATGGTGACGACCTCTCCGTGTGCTTCAACGAGGAGCGAGCAAAGCGAGCGAGCAAGGGCGCTTGCGCCCGACCTTGGATGGGTGAGCGCAGGGCGGCTTCCCCGAGGAAACCGCGACTTCAACGAGGAGCGAGCAAAGCGAGCGAGCGAGGGCGCAAGCGCCCGACCTTGGATGGGTGAGCGCAGGGCGGCTTCCCCGAGGAAA
>JANSYI010000074.1 GCA_024742475.1 bacterium
CGCAATCGACACCCCCCGCGGGCCTTCCCCGTGGGCGATCGCCGACAGCACCGCCAGCTCCGGCCGCGCTGCCGCGTCCGAGGGCCGCGTGACTTCCGGGATCGTCGCCGGCCCCAGCACGAGCGGTTGCACCGTACTCAGGCCCAGCGGGCCGAGGTGGATCGGCCGCTTGGCCCACGCACCGACCGCCGCGTCGGGTGTCAGCACCACGAGCAGCATCGGGCACTGCAGTCGCCGCCGCAGCCCCACGAGGTACATCGGCCACGTCCACAGCTTGCGGTCGTCTCGCCGCAGCTGCACCTCCACGATCAGGCCCAAGCTCGGCGTCGCTTCGCCGGCCTCGCGCAACTCGAGCACCAGGTCCGCGCGGAGCTCCGCTGGCTCCAGCTCGCTCCAGTTCGCGTCGCTCGTGCTCGCCTGCATCGACGACAGCGGCAGCCCGGTCATGCGCTCGACCAGCACCGCCGCGACGTAGGGGTGCTGCCGCAGCATGTCGGCGAGCACTTCGTGGAGCAGCGACGGCACTGCCGAGCAGCCTAGGCTGCGCCGCCGCAGTCGGCACAGCTCGAGCGCGAGTAGGGACAGGGTGGGCACGTGAAGTCGGCGTGCCCATCCCGCCGCAAGCTCAGTGCATCAGCGCGATCGCCATGACGAACCCAACGGGCAGCGAGACGACGCCCAGGGCGGGGAGGACCCAGGGACGTCGGCGGCGGAAGGCCTCGAAGCCGGGCCTGTCCCACACTCGAGAGGCGCCGTACAGCAACAACCCCGTCAGGGCGAGAACGGAGAAACCGGTCCAACCGGTCGGAAGCGGGACACCACCGCCCGCGCCCGGTGCCGTGATGCTGAACCCTCCTCCACCCAGCGCCGAGTAGCCGGTCACGAGCGCGAACAGGCCGGCGAACGCCGCGAGTCCGGACAGCAGGCTGCGCATGAACGATGGCGACCTCGGTTCGCGGCTCATCGATGACAGTGTCGCTGCTCAGTGTTTCTTCGTCCAGCCGGGTGCATCTCCGCGTTCAATTGCCGATGGGACCGCACACCCGGCCGCGTAGCGGCGGCGGGCAAGACTTGATTGAGTGGACTCTTATGGAGCGACTGGTCTGCGGCTAGTCCTCGTCTTCGGGGATCCTGACACGTCCGCCTCCCAGATCGAGGTCTGGGCGCTCACGAAGTAGCGGTATGAGCGTCTTGTCGAGTTCGGTCATGGAGAAAGCGATCCCCTTCAAGAGCATCTTCTCGCGCTCTCGGGAATAGCCAAGCGCACGAACCATCACGCTAGCCTGTTTGAGACGAAAAAAGATTTGACCGAGTTTCTCGACCAGCAACGCTACCGGATCTTCTTGTTCATCCATGGCCACTCCGCAAGCAGTCAAGAGGGTCAAAATATCTAGCAGCCATGGCGATCCATGCATGAACGCCAGCACGTGCGATACGGATGCCCCTGGTCGAATGCGTCGCCCCTGAGGTAGTGCTCGCACTCATCGTAGCAGGTGTCGCTCACCTCATCGCAGTCTGGTGGACCGCCGCCACCATCCCCGCCTCGATCGAGATACCCTAGCGGCCAAGACGGCTTGGGGTCTGAGTATCTCGGACCATTCGCTGATCGTTCGGAGGGGTCACAGACGTCGTCGTCGTCCGGGTACGCCACCTCCGGCGTGCAGGCGCCCGACCAGATGCAGATGGCCGCAGCCGCAGCAGCCGTCGCACCAATGGCGTGAGCCGCGAGGTTCGCCACAGCTGCAGCACATGCGGGGTTGGCCAAACATCCGATCGGGATTGCGACAGGGTTCCGGCCATCGATGTCGATGTAGTCCGTCGGGTCGCCAAAGCAGTACGAGTACAGCGACCCATCCCCCGCATCGAACCGCAGCGGGTCCTTCGCCGCCCACGAGCCAACCTCCGGCCGGTAGTCCCGCGCGCCGAACCGCACGAGCCCGGTGTCCTCGTCATACAACCCTCCGGCAAACCCGAACGGCTGCGAGAACCCCGGCGAGGTCGTGTCGCTCACGATCCTCCCGTATGCGTCGTACTCGCGGCTCTGTACCTCCGCGCCGTTCGTCACGTCGTAGACCCCCACGACGCTGCCGAGGTGGTCGGTGATGAACCGGTACGTCACTCCGCCCCGCACCATGTAGTCGGGCACATGGTTGCTCGTCCCGTACACGAACCGAGAGACGAGCGCGCCCGATCCGTCGAGTTCGGCGATCGGGTTCAGCTGGTCCCCGTACAAGAACCCCTGCACCAACACCCCGTTCTCCCGCTTCCCGACTCGCCGGTTCCGCGCGTCGGTCACGTAGGTGATCGTCGGGTCCGCACCCGGCGGGTCCACGGAGAGCAGGTTGCCCATCACGTCGTACGTGTACTCCCAGACGTCACCGCTCGACGTATCCGTCCGCCTCTGCATCTGGCCGTCGTCGTTGTACGCGTACGTCCAGTCCCCGTGCTCGAACAGGCGGTCCTGCGGACCAGTCAGGATGTCCCCCGGCCCCACGGTCCCCGCGCTGTTCGTCACGCTCGCTCGGTTCCCGTTGAGGTCGTACGTGTACGCCTCGAGCTGCGTCCCCGTGCATCCGTTCGAGTCGGCCGCATCGTAGACCGCAGCGAGGCGGTCAGAGCCGTCATACTCGTAGCACCGCAGCGCCGTGCCCCCCGAGCGCGTTTCCGTCTTCGTCTCGACCCGCCCGAACGTGTCTCGCGTGTACGCCACCTCGTAGAACGCCGAGTTCGACGCTTCGTACACCGCCCCCGAGACGTCTCCGAAGCCGTCGTAGCTCACCGTCGTCGTCACGTTCCCGAGCGTCGTCGTCTCCAGCCGAGCCGACTGCGGATCGTACGTCGCCGTCATCGCCCCCATCGCCGTCAGCCGGCCCCCGCTGTCGTACCCATACACGACAGTCTCGCCCCCCACCGTCTCCTCGTCCAGTCGATGCCGGTCGTCGTCCCCCCACGACACCACCCCGGACGCAGCGACATCCCGCGACGGGTTCAGCCTTCGAGCAGCTCGTCCGCCGAGGCCACCGTCGCGGAGCGCCGAAGAGCCTCGTCGAGGTCCTCCGCCGAGAGCCCCGCGAGCGCTTCGGCAAGGCCATCCGGTACCACCAGCCCTCGACCCGAGAGCACCAGCAGCACCGCTTCGATCTTGCCCTCGACTCGGCCCTCGACTCGGCCCTCGGCCTTGCCCTGCACCTGGCCGCGCTCGACGAGTTTCTTTGCGATGTCGCTTTGCAGGTCGTACTGCTCGATGTCCATCAGTGCCTTCAACTTTCCTTGCGCCGCGTCCGAGAGGTGGAGGAAGACCAAGTCAGCGTACAACCGCCCCCGTTCTTCGTCGAGGTCGGCGAACCCC
>JANSYI010000097.1 GCA_024742475.1 bacterium
AAAAAAGAGAATGAAAAGCCCGCTGCAGTCAGCAAAAGCCAGGCTTCGCCAGTTTCGCCTTTTGCTGCCTGCGCTAGTATTTGTGAAATCGGACGAAAAGAGTAAATTTAGAATCCCAGCCTGCGCGTAGCCGGGCCGTTAGGCTCAATTAAGAAAAATGAAACGTTCACTAATTGGAAAAATATTGATAATAATTGGACTCGTAGTAAGTCTCAATCCATATTTGATAATCTTCATTGGTGGACCAATATTTTTAATTGGAGCATTAATTTATTGGAGCACAAAAAAGACGAAAAAATCTAAATTATTGTGGACAATAACACCAATTGTAATTTGGTATCCTCTAATGATTGGACTCTTTTGGGTTGCAGGTACAATAGGAACAACAATGGCTCAAAAACGAGATTACATAGTTTCAGAAAATTTCAAAGGAACAATTAAAGTCGTAGAATCAGAATGTGGGTTAAAACCTGAAATTATAAATGGAAGATTACAATTCGAAATTCCTCAAAATGGAATTTATCTATTTGACGGTGAATTAAAAAGTGGATACATAAACGAAAAGAATTACATAAAAAAAGAGAACGGCCAATTAGTAGAAATCGAATCAAAATTTTGGGCAACAAAAGAAGATGAAAAAGATACAATCGGAGTTGAAAAAATAATTGGAGTTTATGGAGGAGGTTATGGTAGCTTCGGAGATAACAAAACCAACTTCATAGAAAAATACGTTGAAACAAATAAGGTTTATGACGATAAGACAAAATGGAGAATGAATAAAAGGCAAGATGAAATTTTAGATAGTTTGAGAACAGACTGTAAATTGAAAAAGAATAAAAACTGAGCCTAACAACGTGTATGTGTTCATGTCGGGCAAAAGCCCGCCACGCCACATACACAAGACCGTTGGGCGCACTCCATTTCGGGAATAAAAAGCTGATAAACAAACGATTAGGAATTAAGCCTGCCTTTGAAAATCGGGAATAATTGGTTTTGGAACCCGAGTTTTGTTGATTACGGTCAATTGATTGTATAACCCAATT
>JANSYI010000032.1 GCA_024742475.1 bacterium
CCAAGTTCGGGCGCGGGGCGCCCTCGCTCGTCGCTTCGCTCCTCCTCCGCATTCGGGGCTGCGGTGGTGGGAGGCGCCCCCTTCGCTTCACCCCTCCAAGTTCGGGCGCAGGGCGCCCTCGCTCGTCGCTTCGCTCATGTTGCTATGGGGCACCTCTCGGTTCCCTCGCTGCGGCCGGCGAAGCCGCCCTTCGCTCGCCCTCCAAGTTCGGGCGCGGGGCGCCCTCGATACTTCGTGCGTGGGCGTTTGGTGGTTGGCGCGACTCCCCTTGCTGCGGGGGCGGCTCACACGGGAGGGAAGAAGGTGTCGCCGCTGTCGGCCATGGTTCGCAGTTCGCGGGGGACGGCCCAGCGGTTGCCGTGTTGGTCGGCGAAGGCGTCCATGCGCTCGACGAACGCCTTGGCGCCCATGCGGTCGATGTACGAGAGGGGCCCTCCGGTGCCGGGCGCGAAGCCGATGCCGAAGATGGCGCCGACTTCGGCGTCGCGGCGCCGCATGATGACGCCCTCGGCGACCGCGCGCGCGGCCTCGAGCGCTTGAATCCCCAGCAGGCGGTCGCGCAGCAGCTCGACGCTGCTGTGGGCGGGCGGGCCCTTGGCGAGGTCGGCCAGGCCCTTCCACAGGCCGCGTCGTCGCCCGTCGGCGTACTCGTAGAAGCCCGCGCCTGCCGCCTTGCCCTTGCGGCCGGCGGCGACGAGGGACTCGACCAGCGCGACGCCCTCGGTGTCGAGGTCGCGCCCGTACTTGCGCCCCATGGTGACCGCCTTGGTGCCCAAGGTCAGCGTGACCTCGTCGAAGACCTGCAGCGGCGCGACCACCATGCCCGCGCTCTTGGCCGCCCACTCGACGAGCACGGGATCGTGCCCCTCGGCGACCAGCTGCGCGCCCTCGAGGATGTACGCCGAGAACACGCGGGTGGTGTAGAAGCCGTAGCCATCGCCGACGACGATCGGCAGCTTGCCGATGCGGCGGGAGAACGCGAGGGACCGCGCGAGGGCGCTCTCGTTCGTCTCGGCGCCGACGACGATCTCGAGCAGCTCCATCTTCTCCACCGGTGAGAAGTAGTGCTGACCGATGAACTGCCCCCGGTCGCGGCTGACCTTGGCCAGGTCACCGATCGGCAGCGCGCTGGTGTTGGACGCCCAGATCCCGCCGGGCGCGAGGAGGGGCTCGGCCTCTTCGATGACCTTGTGTTTGAGGTCGATGTCCTCGAACACGGCCTCGATGATGAGGTCGGATCCGCGGACGGGTTCGAGGTCGACGGTGGCGTTGATCCTGCCCAACAGGGCGCTTCGCGCCTCATCATCGAGGTGCTTGAGCTTGGCGGCCTGGGCTGCGCAGTGGGCCCTGGCCGTCTCGATCGTCTCGGGGTTGATGTCCCGCAGCACGACGTCGTAGCCCGCCTTGGCGCAGACGAACGCGAGCCCGGCTCCCATCATGCCCGCGCCGAGCACCGACACCTTCTGAATGTCGTCGGATTCGGCCCGGGGCAGGTCGGCGTGTTTCTTGACCGCGTTGCGGTGGAACCACAGCGTGCGGATCATGTCCTTGGCTTGGTCGGAGATCGCCAGCTCCACGAACGCCCGCGCTTCGATCTCGAGGGCCCGGTCGAAGCGGACGGCGAGGCCCTCTTGCACGGTGGCGAGCGCGACGCGGGGGGCCGCGTAGGCGCCCGCGGTCTTCTTCTCGAGCATGCCGCAGGCGGCCATGAACAGGTTGCGTGCGTCGGCCGACCCCGGACGAGGCCCGGGCATTCGGCCCTTTCGATCCCAGGGCTGTTGCGCGCCCGCGTTGGCCGCGATGAAGGCCAGCGCAGCGGCACGCAGCGCGTCGCGGTCGCTGGCCAAGGCGTCGATGAGCCCCGCAGCCTTGGCCTTGGGAGCGCGCAGGATCTTGCCCTGGAGGATGACGTCGAGCCCGGCCTGGATGCCGATGAGTCGAGGCAGCCGCTGCGTTCCGCCTGCGCCCGGCAGAACGCCCAGGGTGACCTCTGGAAGCCCGACCTGGATGCGCGCGTCGTCGAGCGCGATCCGGTGGTGGCAGGCCAGGGCGAGCTCGTAGCCGCCGCCGAGCGCGGAACCCGTCAGCGCCGCGACGACGGGGACGCCCAGCGTCTCCAGGCGGCGGTACAGCGCGCCGAGGCTGCGCACGCGCTCGAGCAGCGCGGACGCGTCGCGTTCGGGGAAGAGGGTGTCGAGGTCGGCGCCGACGCAGAAGTCGTCGTGGGCGGTGTCGATGATGATGCCGGTCAGGCCGTCTTGGGACTGCGCCCAGTCGAGGGCTTGGCTGAGCCCGACGCCGAATGCGGCGTCGATGCGGTTGACCTTGGGCATCGCCAGCGTGAGCGTGGCGACCCCTGACGTTGCGTCGAAGTCCAGGCGGACCGTCTGATTCTCGGTGGTGGTCATGTTCGCTGTTCCTCTCAGACGCGCTCGACGATGGTTGCGATGCCCATGCCGCCGCCGATGCACAAGGTGACGGCGCCGGTGGTCTTGTCCTGGTCTTCGAGGGCGTCGAGGACCGTACCCAGCAGCATGGCGCCCGTCGCTCCGAGCGGGTGCCCCATGGCGATTGCGCCGCCGTAGATGTTGACGCGCGCGGGGTCGACGTCGAGGTCCTGCATGAACGCGAGCGGCACCGCCGCGAACGCCTCGTTGACCTCCCACAGGTCGATGTCCTCTGGGGTCATGCCCGCCTTGGCGAGGGCCTTGCGGCTGGCGGGCATGGGTCCGGCGAGCATGAGGATCGGGTCGGTGCCCACGACCGCCACCGAGCGGATCTTGGCCCGCGGCTTCAGCCCCATGGCGTCTCCGGCATCTTTGGAGGCGACGAGCACGGCCGCCGCGCCGTCGACGATGCCCGAGCTGTTGCCCGCGTGGTGCACGTGGTCGATGCGCTCGACCTGCGGGTAGCGCTCCTTGGTGAGCGCATCGAGGCCGAACTGTCGCCCCATGACCTCGAAGCTCGGCGTGAGCTCGGCCAAACTCTCGGCGGTGGTGCCCGGACGCGGGTGTTCGTCGGCTTCGAGCAGCGGGATGCCGAGGCGATCGGTGACCGGGACGAGGCTCCGCGAGAAGCGGCCGTCCCGGACGGCGTCCGCGGTGCGCTGCTGGCTCTGCGCGGCGAAAGCGTCGCAGTCCCCGCGGGTGATGCCATTGAGCGTGGCCAGCAAATCGGCGCTGATGCCCTGCGGCACCGAACCGACGCTCCACAGCGTGGCAGGGTCGAAGATTGCGCCGCCGTCGCTGCCCATCTTCACGCGGGACATGCTCTCGACGCCGCCGGCGACGACGCAGTCGTAGAAGCCCGAGGCGACCATCGCGGCCGCGTCGTTGACCGCCTGAAGGCCGCTGCCGCAGAAGCGGTTGAGCGTGACGCCCGGCGCGTCGAGGTCCCAGCCGGCCTCGAGGGCCGCGAACCGAGCGATGCAGGCCCCCTGGTCGCCGCTTTGGGTGACGCAGCCGACGACGACGTCGTCGACCTTCGAGGTGTCGAGATCGCTGCGCTCGCCGAGCGCCCGAAGGGCTTGGGCGAGCAGATCGATGGGACGGGTGGTGTAGAGACTGCCGCTTTCCTTGCCGCGACCTCGCGGCGTGCGGACGGCGTCGTAGACGTAGGCGTCGGGCACGGGTGGACTCCTGCCGCCCGGGTTGGGGCTGGCGAATCGATACTAAGCATGCTTAGTATCTCGGTGCAATGGGAACCAAGCCCACCACTGCACCTTCGCAGCCGACGGTCGGCGTTGCTGCAGCCACCGACGCAGGCGAGGCTGGCGTCGATGCCGAGCTGCTCGAGCTTCGGCGCGTGCAAGCCGAGGCGTATCTGACGTTCGTGGCGATTGCGAGGGCGCTGGAGCGACACATCGCCGCGCAGTTTCAGGCCCACGCACTCGTCGACGTGACGCCGGCGCAGGCCAACGCGCTGATGATCCTGTTCGCGGCCAAGCAGCCGCTTCACGCCCGCACGCTCGCGGATCGCATGGAGCTGTCGCAGGTCACGGTCGGCCGCTTTCTCAAGGCGCTCGAGCAGCAGGGGTGGGTCTCTCGAGAGCCCGATCCCGACGACGCGCGGGCGATGCTGGTGCGCCCCACCGACAAGGCCTACCGCACGCTGCCGACGTTCATCGCGGTCTCGAACACCATGCTCGACCAGGCGTTCGAGGGGTTCAGCCGACCGGAGATTCGGCGAATCGCCACGGTGGCGGGGCGCGTCCGTGCCAACCTCGGCGGCTAGCGCATCTCGAGCGACTCGAGGATCCAGGTCGGTTGCAGGGTGGCCTGCGGCGGGGGGCGTCGCCCAACGCCGGTCTCGGCGAGCGCGACGTCGATGCCGGCCGCGCGCGCGCCGGCGACGTCGGTCTCGAGCTGGTCGCCGATCATCAGAACGGGCCCGGGCACCCGCGCGAGCGCGGCCTCGAAGATGGGCGCGTGCGGCTTGCCGAGGCGATCGAAGCGGGGGGCCGCGTCTGGAAAGCGAGCGAGCAGCGCGCGCTCGATCACGCAGGCCGCCGCCCCAGCGGTGAGGCCGACCGCGCCGGCGAGCTTGGGGTAGAGGACATCGGGGTTGGGCAGGACGAGCGCCGTGGGCTCGCCCGCGCCCTGCCGCGCGATCAGGGTCGTGAGCAAGGCTTCGAGCGTGGGCAGGAAGTCGTATCCGGCCTCGTCGCAGACGACCACGACGCGGGCGGATCGATCGTCGGGTGGCACACAGCGCAGCGATGCCTCGGTCGCGAGCCGCCGTGAGCCTTCGGGCCCCAGAACCACCGCGGGGGCGCCTTCGAGCCCGTGCTGGGCGACCCAGGGCTGCAGCATCATGCCGCTGGTGAGGACCTCGTCGTCCTCGAGGAGGATGTCGAAGCCGCGCAGCCGCGTGATCACCTGGCCGGGCGTCCGCGAGGCGTCGTTGCTCAGGAGAAGTCGACGCTTGGACCGTTCGGCGAGGGTGCGGACGAACTCGGCGGCGTGGGGCAGAGGGCCGGTGCCGTCGACCAGCACGCCGTAGGCGTCGAGCAAGAAGGCGTCGTACCGTTCGATCAAGGAGGAGGCTGTCGCGACCGTCGCCACGGCGGGCAGCGTAGCAGCGTGGCGCGCTCAGGCCTTGGGTCGGACCTTCTTTGCGGCGGCCGCGTGGGTGCGAAGGGCCGCCGTGTCGGGCGTCCCGCGTCCAAACCTCGCCGCTTCGTAGCGCTCGGCGAAGCGGACGAGCGGTGCGGCGTCGTCGAGCTCGGGCGCGATGCGACGCGCGAACCGGGTAGGGCTCTCGCTGGGCGAGCGCTCGAACCCAAGCCGCGCCAACGCCCGCAGGACGTCCTCGTAGAGCCGCTGCGTGTCGGGAAGCTTGGGTCGCCGCCGCCGCCTCCACCACCACGCGCCAAGGCCCGCGACCGCGAACACGCCAAACCACGTGCCCACCCCGCGCCAGTCGATGCGAGGGTGCCGGTCGCCGCGGCTCATGCCCAGGTTGCGCAGCAGCCCCATCTGCTTCGAGAGGTTGTAGTCGATGACGTACTCGAGGTACGCGTTGCGCAACGCGTCGAACGCCTCGTCGAGCGCCGGGAAGATCGGCGCGTCGTCGCCCGCCGTACGGCCCGAAGGCGGCGTGGGATCGAAGGTGACCCACCCGGCCTCGGGCCCAAACCACACCTCGACCCACGAGTGCGCGTCGGCCTGGCGCACCGCGTAGAACTCCCCGAGCGTGTTGTAGTGAGCACCGTAGTAGCCGTTGACCAGGCGGGTCGGCACCCCGACCTCGCGTCCGAGGACCGCGAGCGCGGTCGCGAAGTACTCGCAGTGTCCGGCCTTGGTATCGAACAAGAAGCCCTCGATCGGGTCTGCGCCGTCCACGACGCGCTGCGAGGGCTGCAGGTCGGTCGTGTAGTCGAAGCCGCGCAGGTGCTCCATCAGCAGCGCGACCTTGTCGTATCGGTTGTCCGCGTCGCCGACGACCCGCTGCGCGAGGGCACCGACCTGGGCGGAGAGCCCCTCGGTGCGCCGCAGATAGCCCTCGAAGTCCTCGGGGACGTCGGGGTCGCCGAGACGTTGCAGGGCGGCCACGTCGGGATCGCCGAGCTGCGCGACGAACTCGTACTGCACCGGCCCTGGGGGCTTGTCGATGCGAAACGTTCGGTGCATGCCCGCGCGCACCTTCAAGTCGCGCTGCTCGAGGGCCCCGCGCGGAGCCAGCCGCACGGCGATCGGGTCGCTGGCGACGAACATCGCGTCGACGCCGAGGTCTTCGAGCAGGACCTCGACGTGGACCTGTCGACCGTCGATGAGAAACGGGTTGGGGGCGGCGCGGTACTGGACGGAGAGCTTGCCCGGGCTGCGGCCCCGGACCGGCGTGAGCAGGGGTTGCTTGTCGGGAGCGAGCGCCCGGTAGCC
Organism: bacterium; assembly: GCA_024742475.1. Taxonomy (GTDB): domain Bacteria; phylum Myxococcota_A; class Polyangia; order Nannocystales; family Nannocystaceae; genus CAJXVA01. Next base: position 6,381 of record JANSYI010000032.1, read on the forward strand.
GCCCACGCCGCGCAGGGGGACGCGCTCGGCCTTGCTGCTGTCGTTGGACCAGCGGCCGTCTTGGTAGACGTCGAAGGCGCCGCCGCGCAGGTGCCAGGTCAAGCGCTGGACCGTGGGCATGGGCGTCTTGGGCCGCAACCGCGCGGCCACGGTGGCGTCGGACTTGATGCGTCCGAACTCGCCCAGCGCGACCTCGCCCGAGAAGCCGCTGCGGGTGTCGCGAGCGAAGGCGCCGCGCAAGAAGACGCCCGCGCCCCACCGCGGGAAGAGCAGGAAGACGAGCAGCGCGCCCACGCCCGCGAGCGCAGCGACGCCCGCCGCGGCCCGCCACAGCATGGCCCGAGAGCGCATCGCGGCCCGGGCCATGTCGGCCATGACGCGCGGACCCAGGCGCTCGCCTTCGGCCATGAGGTGGTTGACCACCAACGTCATGACCGCGATGACGGTGTAGGCCGCGAAGAGGAGCGGGTAGGTCAGCCCGGTGTTGACCACGGCGCCGACGACCATGAGCAGCGAGCCCAGCATGAGCAGCTGCATGTGCTCACGCGCCTTCTGGCGGTTGAAGAGGCGCTGAACGATCAGCAGCAGGAGGAAGTCGACGCCCGCGTCGAGCACGTCGCCGATGAAGAACACCCGGGCCAACGTCGCGGCCAGCGCGAGGACGACGCCCAAGGTCCAGGCGCGGCTGCTCGCCTTGGACGGCGCCTCGGGGCGGGGGCGGTAGAAGGCCCAGGCCGCCAGCGCGGCGGCGAGGCCGAAGCTGGTCCACGTCATGCCGCCGCCGGCGATGACGGCGAGCGAGGCCAGCAGCGCTTGCAGTGCCGAGAGGCGGTCCCGGAGCGCCCGCAAGGTCATGAGGCCGCCTTGGGTTGCTCGCCGATGAGCGCGAGCGCTTCGAGCAGCGTGTGCCGAGCGTGCGCGCCCGAGGCCGGCTCGAGCACGACCTCGCCGCCGTAGCGCAGGCCGACAGCGACGCCAGGATTCTGCAGGTGCGCGACCGCCAAGGAAGCGACGCGCGAGACCTCTGCCTCGAAGCGGGCATCGCCGCTGACGCCCATCGGGAGATCGAGCATGCGTTCGTCGTCGCCGAGCGCCTCGTAGTCACGCACGGCGGGGCGCTGGCCTCGGGCGACGGCGCGCCAGTCGATGCGCCGCGGGTCGTCGCCTTCGCGATACTCCCGCATGCCAAAGAACTCTCCGGCCCGCGCGATGCGTCCGGATGCCTCTCCCGTGCCGGGTCGATGCACCGCGCTCCCCTCGACGCGGACCGCGTGCAGCTTGGGGTAGACGGTCACCTCGGGCTGCGCCTGCACGTCACGCCGCTTGACGAACAGGCCGAAGGGGAAACGCGTCGCGACGACCGCCTTGGGCAGCGGGTGACGACCCCGCGCGGGCATCGTCACCGTGGTGTGCAAGGTGGCGGTTTGCTTGGGCGCGAGCCGAACTGCGAACACGGGCCCGCACTCGCCGGGCTGATCACCGTCGTCGTCTTCGACGCTGACCGAGAACAGCTCGCCAGCGTCGCTGCGGTTGGTCAGCTCCACCCGCAGCGCAGTGGGGGTGTCGGCGTGCACCGCCTCGGCGAGCACCCGGCGGGCTTCGGCGCGAAAGACCGCGCGCTCCGAGAGCATGCCGCTGCCGATGATGAGGGCCATCTGAGCGCCGAAGACGGCGTGCAGGAGGTTCGACCCCGAGTTGATCGCGGCGAAACCGACCGCGAGCGTGAGGCCGATGAACAGCCACCCCGACTTGGTGATCTCCAATCGGCGCCCGCGGGCGGTGAGCATGCGACGCAGCAATCGACCGCGGCGTCGGCGGGGGCGAGCGGGCGTGGCGTCGGGCATGGGGGTTAGCGCGGCACGGGCACGTTCGCCGTGACCTCGCGGATGAGTTCTTCGGAGGACGCGCTCGCCTCGTCGGAGGCGAGGCTGGGTAGGACACGGTGGGCCAGCGCAGGGACGGCGAGCTCTTGCAGGTCGTCGAGCGCCACCTGCTCGCGGCCTTGCAGCATCGCCCGGGCCCGCGCGGCAGACACCCAGGCCAGGGCGCCGCGCGTGCTGACGCCGAGGCGGGCGCGGGGATGCTCGCGGGTGGCCTGCACGACCGCTTGCGCGTAGGTGGCCAGGTCGGCGTGGAGGAACACGTCCCGCGCAGCCCGCTGGGCGGCGAGCACGTCCTCGGGGGAGACGACGGCCTGAGGCGCCTCGCCGGTGTTCGTGCCCTGCAGCAGCGCCGCCTCGACGTCGGCGGCGGCGTAGCCCATGGACAGCCGCAGCACGAAGCGGTCGCGCTGGGACTCGGGCAGGGGGTAGGTGCCGTAGTGCTCGAGGGGGTTCTGGGTCGCGATGACCATGAACGGCTCGGGCAGCGGCCGGCTGACGCCGTCGACGGAGATCTGTTGCTCACCCATGGCCTCGAGCAGGGCCGATTGGGTGCGCGGCGGCGCTCGGTTGACCTCGTCGGCGAGCACGAAGTTCGCGAACAGCGGACCCTCGCGAAACTCGAACGCCTCGCGCTGCGGTCGCCACACGTTCACCCCGAGCACGTCGGCGGGCAGGAGGTCGGCGGTGAACTGGATACGCCGGAACACCCCTCCCACGGCGCCCGCGAGCGAGCGTGCCAGGGTGCTCTTGCCGACGCCGGGCATGTCTTCGAGGAGCAGGTGGCCACCGGAGAGCAGGGCGACAAGGGCGAGGTCGATGATCTCGTCCTTGCCCGCGATCGCGCTCCGGACGGCGTCTGCAATCGCGGCGGCCGTGGCCACGGGCGTGGAAGCGGGGCGGGGCGCGTTGGCAGCCGGAGCAGACACCGTGCCCAGTGTACGTCAGCGGCGGCGCGAGCGTTGCTCAGTGGCCGCCAGGATCGCCCTCGTCGCGTTTGCGGGCCGCCATGATCCCATCGCGCACCGACAAGAGCACCGCATCCACCCGGCTGTCGGCGCGCACGCGAGCGTTGAACGAGACCAGCGCGTGGTCCGAGGGGTCCTGGGGATGTAGGACCTTTCCGCTCCACAGCGCGTTGTCGGCGAGGATGAGCCCTCCGGGTCGCATCATCGGGACGAGCGCCTCCCAGTAGTCTTCATAGGATGTCTTGTCGGCGTCGATGAAGGCGAGATCGACCGGCGCGTCGTCGGACATGGAGCGCAGGGTCTCGATGGCGGGGCCGAGGCGAAGCTCGATCTTGTGTCCATGCGCGCTGCGGGCCCAGAACGTCTTGGCGAGGTCCGTCGCGACGGGATCGATGTCGCAGGTGATCACGCGGCCACCCTCGGGGACGCCCGCGGCGAGGCTGAGGGTGGAGTAGCCGCTGAAGGTGCCGATCTCGATCACGCGGCGAGCACCCAGGAGCATCGCGAGCATGCGCAGCAGCGCGCCTTCCACCCGGCCGACCTGCATCTGGGGGTCTTCGAGCGTGGCGTAGGTCGCCTCCTTGAGCTCGGCGAGCAGTGCCGGCTCCGGCGGCGCGTGGTCCTCGACGTAGGTGGCCAGTTCTTCGGGGAGGAGCGTGAGCACGGCTCACCGTAGCAGTCATGCCGACGCGGTGCGCCGGCCGAGCGCGCGCTTGGGGTTGGGTCGGCTCGCGCGCCCGTGACGACGGACGACCGCGGGCAGCTCGATGGAGAAGACCATGCCCTCGGCGAGCGCCTCGATGTCCAGCGCGCCGCCTTGCTGCTCGAGGACGGACGCGGCGAGCGGAAGGCCGAGGCCGAGCCCGCGGTGGCCCGGGATGCGGAAGAAGCCGGCGCGCGCGCGGGCCAGGTCCTCGGCGGAGGCCGGATGGTGCTCGACGGCGACCGCCACGAAGACGGCGCGGCCTCGCTCGGTGGAGCCCAGCTTCACGTCGATGCCGACCTCGGGGGAGTCGGTACCCTCGTGCGCGAAGAGCAGGACGTTGGCGAGCGCCTGCACCGTCCGCTGCGTATCGCAGACGACCGCGGGCAGGCCCGGGGCGAAGCGCACGCCGAACTCGGGGAGCTCGGGCGCCTGCTTCTTGGCCAGCGCGATGCCGCGGGTGACCAGGTTGGCGACCGGTGTGGGCTCGGGGGCGAGCTCGAGCCGACCCGCTTCGATCTTGGCGGTGTCGAGGATGTCGTCGATCTCGCGCAGCAGGTCTTTGCCGCTGCGCAGGATGAGGCTGACCATCTCGCGCTGCGGCGCGTTGAGGTCGCCATCGATGCCCGAGAGCAACAGCTCCGAGAACCCCAGGATAGCGTTGAGCGGCGAGCGCAGGTCGTGGCTCATGTTGGCGAGGAACTGGCTCTTGAGTCGGTCGGCCTCCTTGGCCTTTTCAATCGCCACGTAGTGGGCGATGTTCGACTCGGAGATGAGGCCCACCATGCGGTCGACCGCGGCGACCAAGGTCCGCGCTTCGGCGGTGGCGAAGCTGACCTCGTCGACGGCGGCGATCGGGGCGTCTCGAACGACCGCGTGGATTCGCGTCGTGGCCCGCACGACGTCTCGATGGACCGAGCGCGCCACGAGCACGCTCGCCGCGACGGCGGCGCTGGCGAAGACGAACCCGGCGAAGGTCAGGCCGCCCCACGGGGGCCAACCCGCTGGACCATCGCGATAGGCGACGAGGCCGGCGGCGATGAGCGGCGCGAGCACGAGGGCGCCCGAGGCCAGGCTGGCCTGCATCGTCATGCGCTCGCGCAAGACCGAGCGCGAGGTGAACGCGGTGACGCGGTGGGGGGCGCTGAGGATCTGGGGGCGGACGAACGTGCGCGACAGGCCCGTGAGGACCAAGGCCGCGGGGGTGATGCCCACGAGCCACAGCGTGAGCAGCCCGAGCGTCATGCCCACCGGCGCTCCCACGGCGCGGCCGATCGTCAGGGCGTTGACCGCCAGCGCGGCGGCGACCCAGGTCCAAAAGCGCAGCCCGACGGCGCGCGGGAGTCGGAGCAGGCGGGCGAACCCGTGCTCGAGCACCTCCTTGGACTGCGGCGGCGCGGCGGTGAGCCTGCGGTCCCGCGCGATGAACAGCGGCGCCAGAGGCAGAGTCAGGAACCCGGCGGTCATGAAGAAGGCCGGGCTCGGCGACACGGTGGTGGGCCATCGCCCTTGGGGCGCATCGCTGTACAGCGAGAGCCCGGCGACGACGAGGGCGATCGCGTGCGGCAGCGCGAGCGTGGACCACGGCACCGGACCGAGGCCCTCGGGGCCCAGGACGATCCGAGCCCACAGCGCGGACTGACCGCAGCCGAGGAGCCACGCGAGCCCCAGGGCGCCCAGCAGGCGCAGCTCGACCCGCAGTCGCGACGACCCGGTCACGTGCTGCTGGCCTCCTGCTCGAGGAAGCGCTGGGTGCGGGCCCGCGCGTCCTCCTTGGTGATGTCGATGGTGTCGGGACGGTCGGGGGGCTCGAGCGGCAGACGCAGCGTGAACACCGAGCCCTCGCCCAGGGTCGACTCGGCGCGCAGCGTGCCACCGTGATAGCCGGCGATGCGGCGGGCGATCGCCAGACCCAAGCCCGTGCCCTTGGAGCGCCGCTTCACCGACCCCGCCTGGCGGTACTCCTCGAAGATCGCGACGAGGTCGTGCTCGGCGATGCCGACGCCGGTGTCGATGCAACGGATCACGACGGCGTCGCGGCGAGCGTCGTGCGCGACACGCAGCGCGATCGAGCCCTGTTCGGTGAACTTGATCGCGTTGCTGACGAGGTTGGTGAGGATCTGCCGCAGGCGGCGTGCGTCGCAGATCACCGGAGGCAGGTTCGGACCGATCTCGGCGTGCAGGTGTACGCGCTGCTCGTCGACGAGAGGCTGGTGGATCTTGACGACCTGTCGGACGAGGGACGCCACGTCGGTGCTCTCGAAGGAGAGTCGGACCTCGCCCGACTCGATCATCGACATGTCGAGGATGTCGTTGATCAGTTCGAGCAGCTGCCGGCCGCCGTCGCGAATGAGCCCGACGTCCTCGGCTTGCGCCTCGTTGAGTCGGCCGTCGTAGCCTTCGAGCAGCAGCTGGGCGAACCCACCGACGGCGTTGAGCGGCGTGCGGAGCTCGTGGCTGACCGCGCTGAGGAAGTCCGACTTGCGGGCGTCGGCGTCCTTGGTGTGTCGCAGCGCGGTGTCGTAGGTGTCGAGCTCGGTGCGGAGCTTGATGCGCAGGGCCTCGAGGTTGGCGAGCAGCGCTCCGACCTCGTCGCCGCGGGTGACGACCACGGGTCGCCCCGTGGCACCGGCCGCGTCGTACTCATAGGTGTCGAGCCGTCGCGCGAGCGATCGGATGTCGCTGCCGGGGCTCATGCCCAGAGTCATGGCGGCCGGCGGCGCCCAGCCGAGCAGGAGCAGCAGGGCGAGGGCCCACAGCCAGCCCTCCTCGGCGGGGATGTGGCTGGAGCCGGGCAGCGAGGCGGCCGCCAGGGCGACGACGGTCGACGCGAGCCCCGATACGAAGACCACCCGGACGTAGCTGTAGGCGAGGGTCGGAGGCGCAGGGGCGAGCAGGGCCGGCTCGGCTGCGGTGCGCGGGTAGGCGGCCGCGAGGATTCGCAGCAGGCGGTCGACGAGCATGCCCACCATCAGCCCGACCGAGACGCACGCCGCAAACACCGGCCCGACCGCCTGGAGCAGGGCCGTCGAAAGCGAGCCGTCGGGGACGGGGACCGCGACCAACGCGAGCGCGACCGAGGCGATGGGCGGGGTGGCCCAGCAGACCCACGGCAGCGTGCGGGCGACGTGGTCGGGGCTGGCGTACTGGGTGCGAACGTAGAGGAAGGCGAGCTCGGCGAGCGCGGTGAGCAGGACCGACAACGCGACGCTCAGTGCCTGGCCGGGCAGCTCGCCCGGACCGGTGAGCAGGCGCAGCAGGATCGAGGCGAACACGCCATGCACGGCGGCCGCACCCAGCACCACGACCAGGGCTCGGACCGCGTAGTCCGAGGGGCCTGATGTGCGACTCCCCTCCACGTCCGCAAGGGTATCAACGAAACGACGACGCCCGAGCCGTGGGGACGGTCTCGGGCGCCAGACGTTCAGATGTGTCCGCAGATCCGGACAGTTGGTGGGCAGGACCCGCCGTTGGTGACCCCTTGGGTCAGCCCTTCTTGGCCTTCACGGCTTCGATGAGCTGCGGGAGCGTGTCCTCCCACTTCGCGACCAGGCCGTAGTCGGCGACCTGGAAGATCGGCGCCTCGGGGTCCTTGTTGATCGCGACGATCGTCTTGGAGCCCTTCATGCCCGCGAGGTGCTGGATGGCGCCGGAGATCGCGACCGCGAAGTAGAGGTTGGGCGCGACGACCTTGCCGGTCTGCCCGACCTGCAGGTCTGCGGGCACCATGCCCGCGTCGGTGGCCGCACGGCTCGCTCCGAGCGCGCCGCCGAGGAGATCGGTGAGTTCCTCGAGAGGCTTGAAGTTCTCGCCCGAGCCCATGCCGCGGCCGCCGGCCACGACGACGTTCGCTTCGGTCAGTGCCGGGCGAGCGCTCTGGGTCTTCTCGATGCTGACGACCTCGGCACCCCGCTTGTTGGGCGTGCCCGCGTCGACGGCCGCGACCGGGGCGGCATCGGCCGGCGTCGCCGGCTCGAAGTCCGAGGCGCGCGCGGTGAAGCACACGACCGAACCCGAGGCGGTGAAGTCGGCGACCGCGCGGCCTGCCGACATCTCGCGTCGGAAGGCGTTGCTGCCGGTGACCGCGGTGACCTCCGAGGCGAGCGGTGCGTCGAGCAGCGCTGCGGCGCGGGGGATCACGTCGCGAAGCGTGGAGGTGGCGGTGCCGCCGAGCGCGGTCGCGCCGAGGGCCTTGGCCGCGCCGACGACGACGTCGGTCCAAGCTTCCGTGGTGAACGGAGCGAGGTCCGCGTGGTCGGCCACGTGAACGCCAGCCGCGCCGTATCCGGCTTGGCCGATGGCGTTGGCTGCATCGCCCACGCCCGCGCCAACCACCAGAAGGTGGAGCTCACCACCGCCTTGCTGAGCGAGCTGGGCGCCGGCGGTGATGCCGGGGAGGCTCGCGGACTTGATCGCGTTTCCGTCGGTTTCGACGACGACGAGTACCTTGCTCATAGAACTTTCGCCTCCGTGGCCAGTTTCTCGACCAGCTGTTCGACGCTCTCGACGATTTGACCCGCGGCGCGGGCCGGGGGTGGGTTGACGCCCGTGTTGGAGATGGCGCTCCCGGCTTCGACGTCGAGGTCGGCAGGCTTGAGCTGCTCGACCTTCTTGCGCTTGGCCATGGTGATGCCGCGCAGCGAGGCGAGGCGAGGCCCTTCGTTGTAGGTGTAGTCGTCGGGCGTGACGCCGTTCTTGACGCTCTGCGGAAGGACGACTCGCAAGTCGCACGTGATCACCGAGGGCAGGGGGACCTTCTTGGTCTCCACGCCGTCGTCGACCTCGCGCGAGACGACCATGGCCTTGCCGTCCTGGTCCCACGTGACGCCGCCCGCGAACGAGGCGATCGGCAGGTCGAGCAGACCCGCCACGCGTTGACCGACCTCGTTGCCTTCGGTGTCTTGCGAGAGCTTGCCGCAGACCAGCAGGTCGGCGCCTTCCTTCTTGAACACGCCGGCGATCAGCTTGGCCACCGCTTGCGAGTCGAGCGCCGTGTCATCGGCGTCGACGACGACGCCACGGTCGGCGCCCATCGCAAGGAAGGTCGTGATGTGCTGGCGCTGCGCCGCAGGGCAGACGCTGCACACGACGATCTCCGCGTGTCGTTTTTTGGATTTCGCGTCTTCGGCGAGACGCAGGGCGGTTTCAACCGCGTATTGATCGAATTCGTTGGGGACCCATTTGGCCGACGACGTGTCGACAGCGCCATTGGCGAACTTCACGCTCGCATCGGGGTCCGGGATCCGTTTTACCGTCACCAAGATCTTCAAGGGGCGACCTCCTTTTTCGTGGCGGAGACTTGCGTGCCTAGCGTCCGCCGTCAACGTTCGTGACGCCTGCAAAACTGCAGGTCCGGGCGCTCTGGCTGCGGATCGCGCGGTTGGCTTGCGGGGGTCGTTTGGTGTGGGCTACCTTCCGCGAGCTTTGACACGTCTCGTGCTGATTGCAGGCCTTCTGGCGATGACCGCGTGCAGCCCCGCGTGCACGCCCCCCGAGGCGAAGAGCCCCGACGGTGCGTCCGACAAGGACGGCGCGGCGGCCGAGGCGGGCGGAGCGGACGCCCAGGACCCCAAGGAGGACCGCCAGAAGGCGCCTCCGCTGCCCAAGGGCGAGATGATCATGGAGGCCAAGGGCGTCGATCTCTCGAAGCTCTCGGAGTCTCAGCGCTCGACCTTCTTCCAGATCATCAACTCCGAGCCCAGCGCGTGCGACAAACCGCACTCCCTGGCCACGTCGCTGCGCGACGACGACAAGTGTCGCGACTCGCTCATCGCCGCGCAGTTCGTCGCGGACTACCTCGAGGCCGGCGCGCCGACCAGCGAGGTCCGTACCGGGCTGCAAGAAGTCACGAAGGCTCTCCAGCCACGAGAGATCCCGGTCGAAGGGCGTCCGGTCTACGGCAGTGAGAACGCGCCGGTCACCGTCGTGGTGTTCGCCGACTTCCAGTGCCCGCACTGCAAGATGGAGGCGCCCAAGATCCGCAAGACGGTCGACCAGTTCCGCGGCCGGGCCAAGCTCATCTTCAAGCACTTCCCGCTGCAGGGGCACCCGCGCGCCAAGGCGGCGGCCATCGCTACCGAGGCCGCGCTCGAGCAGGGCAAGTTCTGGGAGATGCACGACAAGGTCTTCGCCAACCAAGACAAGCTCGAAGACGGCGACATCCTCTCGTACGCCTCGCAGATCGGCTTGGACATGGACAAGTTCAAGGCGAGCTACAACGCTCGCAAGGGCAAGCCGGTGGTCGAGGCCGACAAGGCCGACGGGGAGAAGGCGGGGGTCGACGGCACGCCCGCGGTGTTCGTCAACGGTCGCCGCGCCAACGGGCGCTACATCCTCTTTGGCGGCGAGCTGTCGGGCTGGATCGACGACGCGCTCAAGCGCTAGCAGCATGCCTGGGCATTTTGGGGAGTTGCGATGAACGTCGTTCGTCCTTGGGTCGAGGCGTTTGCGCCCGCGACCGTCTCGAACCTCGGCCCGGGCTTCGACTGCCTCGGGCTTGCGCTGCGTGAGCGTGGTGACACGGTGCGAGCGCGCAAGGGCGAGGCTCCCGGAGCGAGCGTGCTGCGCATCGAAGGCGACGGCGGGCGGCTGCCGCTCGACGCCGCGCTCAACACCGCCGCGGTCGCGGTCCAGCACGTCCTCGACCGGTTCGCCCCCAAGGCGTCGATCGAGCTCGAGCTGAAGAAGGGCCTGCCGCTGGGCAGTGGGCTGGGCAGCAGTGGCGCGAGCGCGGCCGCGGCCGTGGTGGCCGCCGACGCCGCCTTGGGCCTGAACCTGCCCCAGGACGCCTTGGTCCAAGCGGCGCGGCACGCCGAGGGCGTCGCCTGCGGGAGCCCACACCCCGACAACGTGGCCCCGGCGATCGTCGGCGGCATGGTGCTCATCCCCTCGCTCGAGCCCTTGCGGCTGGTCCCGCTGCCCACGCCCGAGGGGCTGTGGGTCACCGTCTACACGCCCGGATGCGAGGTTGCCACCGCCGACGCCCGCGCCGTCCTGCCCAAGACCGTCCCCGTCGCTGACGCCGTGGGCCAGGCAGCCCGCTTGGGCATGCTCGTGCACGCACTGCACGTGGGCGACCTGCGAATGCTCGGCGAGGCTGTCGTCGACACCATCGCCGAGCCCCATCGCGCGCGCCTGATCCCCGGCTACCTCGACGCCAAGGTCGCCTGCCTCGAAGCGGGCGCCCTGTGTTGCAGCATCTCGGGCGCCGGCCCCACCACCTTCGCCCTGACCGCCGACGAGTCGCGCGCCAAGACCATGCTCGAGATCCTCGAGGAGCAGTACACCCTCGCCGGTGTGCCCGGGCAGGGGCTCGTCGACCAGGTGGGCGAGGGCGCGCGCGTCACCTCGGCACCGCTGCACTGAGCCGGCGGCGGCTGAATAGGCCGAGAGCCGCCGCGTCCAAGACCGCGTGGAACGCGTCGTGTCGGTGGTTCATGGGGTCATCACCGCTGCATTCGTGACCGGCGTCCTCGCGATCCACGGCCTCGGGTCCTGGCTGACCATCGCGCTCGGCCACCGTCCGCGTCCGTGCCTCGATGACATCGACCATTGGAGCTTTCAACTCGCGAGCTGGACGACGGGCTGTCTCCTCGCGGTCGCGCTCTACGGCTCGTCGATCTGGGTGCTGACCACGGTCCTGGGAGTGTGGATGTCCAAGGGAGAGTGGAAGCTCGCGACGTTCGCCACGCGCATCACGCTGGTCCTCGTCGCGCTGACGACGCTGGTCCTCGACCCGTTCGGCGGCTGGAACTGGGTGCTCGACTGAGTGGCGTCGGCACGGCGCCGCCCTCGGAACCCAAGCCTCACAAGATCCGCTTGGCTCGCGGATAGCTCCCCAGGATGAACAGCGCCTGGCAGTGCCCGCGCGCAGCGTCGATCGCCGCGGCCATCTGCGCCTCGTCGCGGTGTCCTTGCGCGTCGAGGAAGAACGTGTAGCTCCAGTTCTCACGCTTGGACGGCCGTTTGTCGATGTGGGTGAGGTTGATGCCGGCGTCGGCGAAGGCGCGCAGCACCTGCACCAACGCGCCGGGCTCGTGGGAGGTGGTGAACATGACCGAGGTCTTGTCGTCGCCGCTGGGGCGGGCGGGGGTGCGGGCGATGACGAAGAAGCGGGTGATGTTGTTGGGGTTGTCCTCGATGCTGGGAAAGAGGACGGGCACGCCGTAGAGCTTCGAGGCGAGGGACGAGGCGATTGCGGCGTTGCCGGGGCGGGGGTCGGCCTTGGCGTCGAGCACGGCCTGCGAGGAGCTCGCGGCGGGCACGAGCTGCGCCTTGGGGTACTGGGTGCTCAGCCAGCCGCGGCACTGCGCGAAGACCTCCGGCTTGCTGAAGATGCGCTGCACGTCCTTGGGCTCGCAGTCGGCGAGCAGATTGTGCCGGATCGAAAGCGCGATCTCGGAGTAGACGAGCACCTCGCCCGCCGCGTCTGCAAACGCGTCGAGCGTCTCGGTGATGCCGCCGCCGGTCGAGTTTTCGATCGGCACCATGCCGTAGTCGACGTGACCGCGGCGGACCTCGGTGAAGACGCCTTCGATCTCGCGGAGGTTCTCGAAGCTGACCGACGCGCCGAACTGGGCGGTGGCGGCCGCGTGGGAGAACGACCCCGCGGGGCCGAGGTAGCCAATGCGCAGGGGCTGCTCGATTGCGAACGACCCGCTCATCAGCTCGCGATACACGGCCTCGATGGTGCGGTCGGGCAGGGGGCCCTCGGAGAGGCCGAGCACGCGGGAGAGCACGGCGGCCTCGCGGTGCGGCGCGTAGATCGGGCCGCCGGTCTGCTGCTTGACCTTGCCCACGTCCACCACCACGCGCGCGCGCTCGTTGAGCAGCTCCACGATCTGCCGGTCGAGCGCGTCGATGCGGGCACGAAGCGCGTGCAGGCCCTCGTCGGCGGGATGCTCCTCCCTCACCGAGGCATCGTAGTCGATCGGCGCCTGGACCAAGGCGCGGCAACCAACGAAAGAGCCCCGCGAGGGGCGGGGCTGTCACGTGGCGGACGAGGTCGGCGCGCTACTCGATTTCGGCGAGCGCGTACTCGCTGAGGTACATCGCCGAGGCGTAGACGACCGCGTCTTCGAGGTCGACGCCGCGGTCGGGCAGGACGCGCCAGCCGTCGGAGGCCTCGGCCACGACCGCAATGTGTTGCGCGGTGTCTTCGCCCACGTCCATGTCGCCGAGTTCGTAGGCGACCTCGACCGGGTAGAGGAAGGTGGTGCCGGTCGGGAGGACCGCGTAGCAGGAGCCGAGCGCGTCGCCGAGCTCGCACTCGACCTCTTCGATGGAGAGTTCGACCTCGGTGTCGAGCGCGCCCTCGGGGATGTCGACGCTGAAGCGGCCGTCCTCGGAGACCAGGGTGCCGCCGCGAGGCCCGATGGTCTCGCCGGTGGTGTCGCAACCAGATGCGAAGGCGACGACCGCCGCAAAAAGCGCGGTCTTGGTGATGAATGCTTGGTACGTGCTCGCCATCACTGTCCTCCCTGCACCTACTCTGACTCCCCTCGGCCCCGGGTTTCCGGGAAAGCGGGGAGAAAAGCGCAGAAAATTTGGCGAGTCCCGAAAACCGTGTTCTATCGGCCGTTTACCGTAGTTCCTACATGTGCTCCAACATCGGTGAGAGTGTGCGAACACCCCCATCGAACCGATGCGTGCGGCGCGCGATAGCGTAGCGCCGGTAAGGGCACCTACCACCGAGGCAACGAAATGGCGCGAAAACGAGCCTAGTGGTTGGACGCGCGGCTTGTTTTGCCCCAGGACCCGCGCTCGGATGCGGTGGCCAGCTCGGCGAGCTCCGCGACGGGGCCGAGCACCTGCCGAGCCATGCTGCGTGCGATCTCCGAGCGGGCGATCAGCCGGGCCGCAGGCGGGGACGCGTAGTAGTAGAAGTCGACCATCGACTGGCCGAGCGCCGAGCGCTGCAGGTAGCGGTCGCGGACCCAGCGAAGCGCCTGGACCTTGTTGTCCCAGGGCGCGCCGTAGGCCGCCGTGGCCACGAAGCAGAAGCCCTCGACCACCGCGAACTCCTGCTGCGGCGTGGTGACCTCCATCTGCGTCACGTCGCTGGCGTTGGCGCAGCGGTCCTCGTAGCGGATGCCGACCTGGTAGTTGGTCGAGCCGAACAGCTCGTCGACCTCGCACCACGTGCTCACCCCCGGCGCGAGCGGCTCGCCGCAGTCCTCGTCGGTGGCGACCTGCTGGATCGCCGAGCTGAGCGTGTCGGGCGTGAACGGCTGGTCGCCCTGCCGGTAGTACAGGCGGACCGCGGAGATGTCGGCGCCCTCGAGCGCGGGGACGGTGAAGTGCACGCGGACCCGATCGAAGTCGACCGGCTCCACGTCGACGTCGGTCATCGGCGGCAGCGCGACGTCTTGGCAGCTCCCCCATCCCGATCCGTCACCCTCGCCGCCGCCCTCGGTCCCGTGGCTGTAGACGCCGAAGCGAAAGGTCCGCTCGTTGAGCGTGAACAGCTCGAGCCGATCGGCTCCGCTTCCGCCTTCGGTGCTGATCGTGTCGTCGGGCGGGTTGAGCTCGCCGTCGTTGCCTTCGAGGTCGCCGTAGCCGGCGTACATGTCCGTAGAGGTGAAGCCCGAGGCGGTGGGGTCGAAGGGCACCTCGTAGATCACCGAGGGTTGGCCCAGGTAGGGGATGCCGAAGCTGGCCAGGCGCGCGTCGACGTAGTGGTCGTCCTCGCGGTCGTAGGCCCAGATGCCGTTCTGGTCGTTCTCGACGTTGATCTCGATGCGGGCGACGAGGGGCTGGCCGGCCGCGTCGGCGGGCAGCATGAACGTGACCAGCTCGGGGACGTACCCCGAGGGCGTGGCGCGGGTGACCGCGTCGAGGTCGTTGAGCTCGGCGAACGTCCGGACGTCGGCGTGGTCGTGATCCTGTTCGAACTCTACGAGGTCGGAGCGCGGGGGGTAGACGCTGGTCTCGTCGGAGAAGCGGCCCTTGTCGGACTGGAACACCGCCGGCGAGGGGCAGGTGAGCGTGTCGGTGGAGATCGTCTCGTGCTCGTCCGCAGTGAGCGGTCGGCAGAAGTAGGGCTCGGGCGAGCTCGAGTTCTCGTGCCAGCCAAGCGAGTTTGCGTCGGCGGGGTTGTCGTCGTGAAAGACGAGCTTGGGGTAGGTGGTGTCGCGGGCGTGTGCCCACACGGGGAGCACGCCAGGGCGCGGGCCGTAGGGGAAGCGCCAGCTGGACAGGAAGTCCCAGCGGCCCGGACGGTTGCCGATGCCGAGCGTGCCGGTGGCCTGCGTGACGAAGACGTCCTGCACGAAGTTGCCCTCGGCGTCTTCGAGCCAGATCGCGATCTGGGCCCCGGGCACGGGCTGGAAGTGGAACTCCACCAGCACGTCACCTTCGGCCGCCGACGCGAGCGAGGGGGAGAGGGCCAAACCCAAGACCCCCGTGCACCAGCGAAGTGCTGCGCGTCGCGATCGCATGGCGGCGAGTATAGCGACGCGAGGCCGTCTCGCGCCCCTCGATCGCCGCTTGGTGGCCCCGAATCGGCCGAATCGGCGGACGCAGCGCCCGCAACCTTCGACACGTCGAACCTTCACGCGTCGATGTTCGGCGGTGCCTGCGGTTGGTAGCCTGCCTGCGAAGTGTCGCGCTTGCTCCCGCTTTGTGCGCTCGTGGCCCTGGTCCCGGCGTGCACGCCCTCATCCGAGACCGCGCAGGTCCCGACCGCGGCCCCGTCCTTGCCCGAGCCCCCACCTCCACCCGAGCACGGCCTGCCGATGGTGGAGTTCGGCAGCACGTGGACGCCGGCGCGGGCTGTGGCTGGCGATCTCGGCGCGCTGCAGGACGCGCTGGGCGGGCGTGGACCCGCGACGGCGTGGGTCGATGCGCGGCTGGGGCACGGCGCGGCCACCCGACGTTCGCTCTCGCAGCTCGCGCCGGAGCGTGCCTGGGCGGTCGAGACCCAGGCGTGGCAGGACGTCGTCGAGGGGATGCCGGCGCTTCGCCGCCAGCCGGACACCGCGTCTCCGCTCTACCCCGCGGGGGGCGTATCCGCCAAGGAGGCGGTCACCCAGACCACGCTGGTGCTCGGGGAGGCGCACGTCGATCTTCGAGCGTGGAGGGCACTGCCCGTCGCCGCCTCGGGCTCGTGTCAGCCGGCCTTCGATGCGCTGGCGCTGGCACAGGAGCAGTCGCTCGCCTACCTCGAGCCCTTTCTCGACCACGCCGACACCGTGCTGCGCCTGCGCTTTCGGGCCGAACTCGCCGGCGTGATCGACTCGATGCGGGTCGACGTCACCGCGTTCGAGTCTCCGATCGCCGAGCAGGGCGCGTCGTCAGACCAGGAGCAGACGCACGCCTGCGGACACGCGCTGTACGAGCGGGTCGAGGCCGCACAGGCGTGTCTGCGGGGAGACGCGTGCGCGATCGGACCGCGCATGGTGCTGCGCGGTGGGGTCGCGGTGGCCATGGCCGCGCCGCCGTGGAGCCCGGACGACTGCCGGGATCGGGTGCCGCTTCGCGTCGAGGCACAGCTGCAGGAGATCGCGACCCGAGCCGCGGTCGAGACGGTCTCGCAGCTCGAGCCGCGTTGGGTGACGCTCGCGGATCGGCTCGGAGCGATGGGAGTCGTCTACGAGGCGCTGGACGACGTGTGCTCGCCCCGGCGGCGACGGTTCGCCGAGGAGGACCTGGCCGACGCCCGCGTCCGTCTGTCTCGGGTCGAACGCGCGCTGGGCTCGGACGTGCTCGACGAGTCGGGGCGGTGGGACGTCGAGACGGGCCGCGTGTTCTTGCCCGGGACCGGTCCCGTGCGGACGCTCGCCACGTTCGTGCCCGCCAAGGGCGGGGCATCGCAGCAGGCCGTCGCCGAGGCCAAGGGTGTGCGCCGGTTCCTGCTCTCGCGCTCGCTGTGTCGCTCGGGGTTCAGCGAGCGACCGCTCGCGGTCGCGGTGTTCGAGCCGGGGCAGGCGGAGGCGAGCTTTGCGGGCTTCCTCTACGAGGAGACCTTCGCCTGCGCCGACTTGCCGCTGCCGCTTTGACGGCGCTTCCACAGCGTCCACGCGCCCCAAGCGACGACCGCGTAGGACTCGACCGCGAGCGCGATCAGCAAGAGGTCGTAGGGCATGCGGTGGCGGGTGCCGCCGAAGAAGATCGCCGACTGCAGCAGCAGCGCGAGGATCTGCACCGAGAGCAGACCTCGCTTGGCCGCGCGGTGGCCCGGCACCAGGACCCACAGCAGGCCGAGCCACGAGGGCACCATCAGCCAGTACATCACCTGGTCGTTCCACCACTGCGCGGGCGCCCTCCATGCCTTGGGCCCCGAGTCGGGCCACGGGATGTTGTGGAACCACAGCAGCGACATGTTGTCCCACGAGTAGGCCACCTGCTGGCCCCAGCCGGTCTTCTCGATGCACTTGCGGATGTACTCGTGGTGCTGGGCCTTGTCGCCGATGTAGCCCTCGTAGCTGAACGTGTCGCCGAAGGCGGCGTTCATGCGCATGCCCGGCTCGGTGCGCTCACGCTTCGCCCGGGCCTCGGCGTTGACGACCTGCAGCAGCGGCGGCGGACGGAAGTGGACCTTGCCGTGCCCCTTGCCGTCGGGCAGCGACTCGATCTTCGAGTTGTGGCAGCGGCCCATCACCAGGTTGAAGCTGCCGTTCTCGGAGACGAGCCCGTAGCGGCCGGTGTTGTGGTGCAGGTGCACCGACGCGGCGAGCAAACAAAGGCCCAGCGGGACGGCGGAGAGCAGCAGGTGGGTGAACCTGATCTTGGGCAGGGCCTTGCGCCGCACGATCCAGTACAGGCCGACGAAGGCCGCCGACAAGAGGATCTGCGGGCGAAAG
This sequence comes from bacterium, assembly GCA_024742475.1. GTDB lineage: Bacteria > Myxococcota_A > Polyangia > Nannocystales > Nannocystaceae > CAJXVA01. Next base: position 23,734 of record JANSYI010000032.1, read on the forward strand.
AGCGCGCCCACGCCCGCGAAGACACCGAGCATCAGGGCGTCGCGGCGCCGCCCGTGGTCGGCCGTGCGCAACACGGCGAGGACCGCCCCGGTGAGGAAGAAACAAAACGGCGTCTCGGAGAGGATGTACCCGCCGTTGGAGAAGTGCGGATAGTAGAGGATGCCGATCAGGCCCACGGCGGGGGGCACCGCGGCGAAGGGGCTCATGCGGCGCGCGACCGCGTAGCCCATCGCAACCGAGGAGGCGCCGATGAACGCGTAGAGGATGCTGACGCCAGGGTCGAGCGTGCCGTCGGTGAGCCAGAGCAGCCCCGCGACCATCCAGTGGGTCGCAAACGGGAAGAACGCCGAGTACTCGTGCGGCTTGGAGAAGTCGCGCAGAAGACGCTCAGCCCTCTGCACGTAGCCGTTCATGTCCGAGTAGACGTAGTCGCCCAGCGGGTGAACCTCGAGGTTCCAGTGGAGGCGAACGGCCAGGGCGCCCAAGAAGACGCAGATCAGCCAGCGTTCGGTCCACAGCCACGCCAGGATGCGGCCGAGGACGCCCTCGCGTGCGGGCTCCGGGCTGGGCGGAGTCGATGGGGGGGAGGGGGACAAGGCTAAGGTAGGGGGGAGTGGTACCGCGACTCGGGCGGCGACGCCAGCGGCCATCTGGGGAGCGCCGGCCGCTCGGGTTATCGTCCCGAACATGAAGGTGGTTGGGCGGGTGTTCGTGATTGCAGGCGCCATGCTGCTGCTGGCCTGCAGCGCCGAGGCGATACCGCAGGGCTGGGATCCCGGCGAGACCGACACCGAGGCCGCGCCGACCGAGACGACGACGACCGACAGCTCGCCGCCGGGCAGCGAGGGATCGACGCGGGGTGCGGCCTCCGAGGACCCGACGGACGACACCGACGGCACCGCAGGGAGTACCGGCGAGCCTCCCGATGACCCCGGCGATCCGTTCGAGCCCGTGCCCGAACCCGAGCCGCTCGACGACGATGGGGTCGCCGCGCTGCAGGCCGCGCTGGCGGGGGTGCTGGACAGCGGCACCCTCGGCGGAGCCACCGTCGGTGCGCTCGTCGTCGACCTCGAGACCGACCAGGTGCTCTTCGAGCGCAACGCCGACCAGCTCCTGGTCCCCGCGAGCAACGCAAAGATGTTCACCACCGCGGCGATGCTCGACATCTTGGGCCCCGACACGCGGATGCAGACCGAGGTGTGGGCCGACGCGGATCCCGACGGCGGGGGGACGATCAGCGGCGATGTGTACCTGGTGGGGCACCACGACGTGTCGTGGTCGACCGACTTCTACGCAGGCCCTCGCGAGCCGCTCGATCGCATCGCCGAGCTGCTCTACGCCCAGGGCGTTCGCACGATCACCGGAGACGCGATCGTGCACGGCGAGTTCATCTACGAAGGTGCGTCGCTGGGCACGTACAACGCGGCGAACTACCGAGCGGCCGCCGCGACGCGGTTCGGAGACGCCCTCGCGGCGGCGGGCATCTCCGTGCAGGGGGCGACGGGCTCGAGCGCGTCGTTCGAGGCCCCGGGCGGGTCGACCCAGCTGCTGACGTGGGCATCGCCACCGCTGAGCTCGATGGCCGTGCCGATCAACGTGCGCAGCCACAACGAGTTCGCGGACATCTGGCTGCGACACCTGGGCTGGGCGCAGGCGGGCGAGAGCACCTATGAGGCCGGCGGCGCCGCGATGGTGGACTGGATGGCCTCGCTGCCCACCGACAACACCGGGGCGGTGTGGAACGACGGCTCGGGCCTCTCTCACGGCAACCGCACCTCGGCGCGCAACATCGTGGACCTGATCGCCAGCATGGAGAACTCTCCGCAGGCCGATCGCTGGATGCGGTCGATGGCGATCGCGGGCGTGCGGGGCACGATCGGTGGCCGGATGACGGGTCCCACGACGGTGGGGCGCTTTTGGGGCAAGACCGGGACGCTGCCGTCGATCGGCGTGGTCGCGCTCAGCGGCATCTTGTTTCACCGCGACGACGGGCGCCGCTACGCGGTGTCGATGCTCTTCAACGGGGTGCCGAACGTGAGCTCGGCGCGGGGCGTGCAAGACCAGTTCGTCGCCGCGGTCGCGGAGAATCACCACGGCGTCGCGCGACCGGGCGCGCCGGAGTTGGACCATGCCCTCGGGGCCGACTCCGACGTTGTCGAGCTGGCATGGAGCCCCGTGGAGGGGGCGGCGGGCTACGCCGTGTGGCTGAGCCCCGACGGCGAGCAGTGGTCGCGTGAGGACGCCCGCCGGGTGGACGGCACGGAGTTTCGGGCGGGCCAGCTGCCCTTCGATCCGACGTACGTGCGGGTGACCGCCTTCACCGAGGACGCCGGCGCGACGCACTCGGTGGCCAGCGACGTGTACGGCGCGACCGCGGCGCCCGGTCGCGCGAGCGTGCTGGTGGTCGATGGGCACGAGCGCTGGCAGGCGCAGCGGGTGTCCGAGAACCCCCGCGCGGTGGGCCACAACTTCGTGGTGCGCTACGGCGAGGCGCTGCCGGTGAGCTTCGACTCCGCCTCGGCCGCGATGGTCGGCGACGAGGTGGTGTCGCTGGCCGACTACGACGCGGTGCTGTGGATGCTCGGCGAAGAGAGCGACGCGCACCTGAGCTTCGACGACCTCGAGCAAGACGTCGCGGCCTCGTATGTCGAGGGTGGCGGCGCGCTGATGGTCTCGGGGGCGGAGTTCGCCTACGACCTCGGCTCGGTCGGCACGCCGCAGGACGCCGCGTTCCTCGCCGACGTGCTGCACGTCACCTACGCGGGCGACGACGCCGCGACGTGGTGGCTCCACGAGGGCTCCGGGCCGCTTTCAGGCTCGGGGGTGTTGGGCTTCTCGACCCGCGACGCGATCGTGGTCGACTACCCCGACCAGCTCGCGCCCGTCGGCGGCGGCGAGGCCGTGCTGCGCTACTTCGGGGGTGCGGGCGGCACGGCCGCGGTCGCCTGGTCGGGCACGGGCAGCACGTTCGCGCTCGGTGTGCCGCTGGAGTCGATCGAAGGCGCAGAGCAGCGAGCCTGGCTACTCGGCCAGGTGCTCGCCTCGTTCGAGTGATTGCGGGCCCAGGGGCGGGCTGATATCCCGCGGCCATGCGTTCGATCGCCGCCTCGCTGGGGTTGACTCTGTGCCTGCTCGCGGGCTGTCGCGGCACGGACACGCGACCGCCCCAGAACCCGCCGGGGCCAGGCAAGGTGGCGACGGTCGATCCCGAGCCCGCGCTGTCGATCGAGGAGATCCTCGGGGGCAGCGACCTGCCCGAACCGCTGCCCAGCCCGCTGCCGAGCGACGCGATGGGCGTGAGCATCCATCGGCTCAGCAACGGGATGACGGTCTACGTCAGCACCGACCGGCAGCAGCCGCGCTTCACCGCGTGGGTCGGGGTGCGGGCGGGCAGCCGCATGGACCCGGCCGACTCGACCGGGCTCGCGCACTACCTCGAGCACATGCTGTTCAAGGGCACCGACGAGTTCGGCACGCTCGACATGGAGGCGGAGCAGCCCCACATCGACGCCGTGGCCGCGCTGTACCGCGAGCTGCGGGCGACCGACGACCCGGCGCAGCGCGAGGCGATCCTGGCCAAGGTCGACGCGCAGACGCAGGCGCAGGGCAAGTACGCCATCCCCAACGAGATCGATCGCATGTACGCGTCGATCGGGGTCGAGGGCGTCAACGCGTTCACCAGCGACGAAGAGACGGTCTACATCGGCAGCGTGCCCAGCAACCGGCTGGCGCAGTGGTCCGCCATCGAGGCCGAGCGCTACACCAACCCGGTGTACCGGCTGTTCTGGCCCGAGCTCGAGGCGGTCTACGAGGAGAAGAACCTCGACCTCGACTCGCCCAGCTCGCGGGCGTGGTACGCGATGCTGCGCGGGCTCTTTCCCGAGCACCCCTACGGCAACCAGACGACGATCGGTGAGGTCGAGCACCTCAAGTCGCCCGCGTACGACGACATGGCGGCGTACTTCGAGCGCTGGTACGTGCCCAACAACATGGCGATCGTGCTCGCCGGAGACATCGACGCAGCCACGGCGATTCCGGCGCTCGAGAAGGCGTTCGGCCACCTGCACCCACGGCCGGTGCCCGTGCCTCCGCCCGCGGAGCTGCCCCCGGTGGCGGGCCGGCAGGTCCGCGAAGTGCTCGGCGACGGCGAGCCGGGCGTTCGCATCGCATGGCAGTCCGTTCCCGTGGGGCACCCCGACGAAGCCGCGCTCGCCGTGCTCGACCGCGTGCTCGACGACGCGAGCGTGGGCCGGCTGAACACGCAGCTCGAGCTCACGCAGCGCCTGCCCGCGGTCGGCTCGGGATACAGCACGTTCATCGAGGCGGGCTACTTCTACGTGTGGGCGCAAGCCCGGCAGGAGCAGTCGCTCGACGACGTCGAGGCGATGCTGCGCGACGTGGTTGCGCAGGTGCGATCGGGCAAGGTGCGTGCATCGGACGTCGAGGCCGCCAAGCTGCACTGGAGCCTCGCGCGCAAGGAAGCCCTCGAGTCGAGCAGCGCTCGCGCCAGCCGGATGATGGACGCGTTCGTCACCCACCGCCCCTGGGACGAGGTGGTGGCCTACGAAGAGGCCGTCGAGGCGGTCACGGCGCAGGACGTGGTGCGGGTCGCCAACGCGTACCTCGGTGAGGACAGCGTCGTGGTGTTCAAGCGCAACGGACAGCCCGAGCTGCCCACGCTCGACAAGCCGTCGATCACGCCCGTGCCGATCGACCCCTCGCGCAAGAGCCCGTTCTTCGAGCGCATCGAGGGCATGGACGCGCCGCAACTTCAGCCGGTGTGGGCCGAGGAGGGCACGCACTACGAGCGCCGAGCGCTGCCGGGCGGTGAGCTCATCGCGGCACGAAACCCCCGCAACGACCTCTTCAGCGTCACGATCCGCATCAAGCGTGGCTACCGCAAGGCGCCGCTGCTCTGCTATGCGCTCGACCTGTTCGAGCTCTCGGGGCGCGGGGAGACCTCCGCTGAAGACCTTCAAAAAGAGCTCTACGCGCTCGGCTCCTCCGTGTGGACGCGCTGCGACGCGGAGTACAGCTCGATCACCATGGAGGGGCTCGAGGAGAACCTCGAGCCCACCGTCGCGCTGGTGCGTAGTTGGTTGGACGACCCGACCTTCAGCCCCGCACTGCTCGACCGGCACCTCTCCAACACGCTCAGCGCGCGCAAGGACCAGCTGGACAAGGACCAGTACCTCACCGCTGCGCTCGACGCCTACGCCAAGTACGGCGAGCGTTCGGCGTGGAAGGTCGCGCCGTCCAACGCCGCGCTGGCGGCCGCCAAGCCCAAGGCGCTGCGCTCGCTGATCCGCACGATGCTCGACCATCGCGGCCGCACGCTGTACTTCGGCACGCGCACGCCCGACGACGCGGCGGCGCTGCTGGGCATCCCCAAGACGTCCAAGGGGCGCACGCGCTTTCGCGACCCCGGCGACGCGTGGGTGCGAACCTTCCGTCCGCTCGAGGGGCCGACCGTCTACTTCCTGCACAAGGAGGTCGCCAAGGCCAACGTGCGCTTCGCGTTTCCGGCCGCACCGCTTGCGCGAGACGAGCGTCCGCTCGCGACGCTGTACTCGCACGTGCTCAGCGGCAATATGAGCGCGGCCGTGTTCCAAGAGCTGCGCGAGTCGAGCGGGCTGGCCTACTCGGCCTCCGCGCGGGTGAGCCCCGGTCGCACGCCCAAGGACGCCTCTGCCCTCTTCGGCAGCCTCAGCACGCAGACCGACAAGACCCCCGACGCGCTCGCGCGGTTCATGGCGCTGCTGCGCTCGCCACCGCTGTCGCAGGCCCGCGTCGAGGAGGCCCGCGAGTCACTCGACCACGACTACCGAGCCACCCGGCTCGACCCGCGCTACGTGGGCTGGAACGTGGTGGCCTGGGACGAGCGCGGCGAGGCGTCCGACCCCCGCCCGTGGGAGTGGGCGCAGGTCATGGCCGCCGAGGCGACCACCCTCGAGACGTTCGCGGCAGCGTGGACCGACGCGCCCGCCGTCTTCGCGGTCGTCGGAGACCGCGCGCGAGTCGGCATGGACGCCCTGAAGGCGCTCGGCACGGTGCACGAGGTCGAGCGCGAGACCCTCTTCGGGTACGGCCCGTTCCCGGGCTCGTGAAGGAGCCTGCCCCTACTCGCCGGCTTTGACCGAGCCCAGCATGGTGCCCCACGGCTCGGCCCAGACTTCGAGCGTCTTGGCGGGGCCGGTGGCCTTGAAGAACAGCGGGTCGCCCGAGCCCTCGACGATGGCGGCGAGCATGCGGTGGTCGGGCTTGTCGTGCTTTTCGGAGGCGCCGGGCATCATCGCGGCGGTGTAGTGGCCGGTGACGTCGAGGGTGTGCAGCGTCAGCGCGCCGACGGTCTTCTCGTCTTGCTTGGCCAGGTCGTCGATCGACTTGCCCTCGGGGGCGGTGAACTGGCCCTTCCAGCGGGCCATGTTGGCATCGACGCCGCCGGCACCGCCCTTGAAGCGGTAGACGACCAGCTCGGCGTCGCCGCCGGGGCCGGGCACGACCCACTGGGCCATGCGCATCATCCCGCTGGGCTGGCCCTTCTCCCACTCCTTGGGGACGGCGACCTTGAACTCCGCGAGGGTCTCCTGCGTGACCTCGCCGCTGGGCGTGACGTCGCGTGGGGGTCCGGGCTCGGCCGGCTTGGGCGCGCCAGCCTTCATGCCCGCGTGCGGGTTGCTCGGCGCAGCGCCGCCGTGGGGGTTGCCGGGCGCAGCGCCGTGCGGGTTGGCGGGGGTGCCACCGCCGTGGGCTTGCGGGGTCGCCTTGGCGTCGGCGGGGGCCTTCGTCGCGGGGGCCTTGCTGTCGGCGGCCGCGTTGGGGGCCGCCTTCTTTTCACCGTCGCATGCAGCGAGGGACAGGGCGAGGGACAGCGGGAGCACGAACTTGGTCATGACCCGCGCACGATAGCGGGAACCTCCCGCCGCGTCGCCCCCCGCCGCCGCTACTCGCAGAACGCCGGCACCAGGCCGCCCATGCCCGCTTCGGCGGGGACACAGGTTTGGCCGTCCATCGGGCAGTCCTCGTCGACCGAGCACTCGCCGCACACGCCGAGCTCGGCGAAGCCCAGCAGGGCCGCGACGCCGCAGTGGCCCGAGGCGCAGGCCTCGCCGACGCCCTCGCCGCCTTCGATCGGGCAGCCCTGGCCGTTGTCGACCGAGCCGGGATCGGCACAGATGAACGAGCCGCCGAGGTTCTCCAGGTCGTAGAAGGGCGTGCACAGCTGGCCGTCGGTGCACGGCAGCTGAGGCCCGCACTCGGAGCAGAAGCTGGCGTTGAAGATGCCGCCGGTGTCGATGAGCTCGGTGCACACCAGCTCACCCATGCAGCCCTCGTCGGTGTTGCACTGAACGCCCTGGCTGCCGTCGGTGCAGATCGCGTAGCCGACCGCATCGAGGCTGCACGTGCCCATGCCGCAGTCTTGGTCGACCAGGCACTCGGAGCAGACGCCGCCGGCCTGGGGGATCGTGTAGCAGTAGCCGCTCTCGCACTCGTCGGCGCCGGAGCACTGGGCGCCGTTGGGCTGCGGGTCGACCGAGGTCTCGTCGCCGGTGTCGGGCATGATGAAGCCGCCGTCGTCGATGCCGGTGCTGCCGTCGTCGCCGGTCTCGGCAGGCCCGGTCGTGGGCGAAGCGGTCGTGACCGTGCCCGAGGTGGCCGAGCCCGCCGTCGTCACGCCGGGGGACGTCGTGGTGACCGAGGTCCCGCTCGTCCCCTCGCCCGAGCTGCTGCCTTCGTCGGTGTCTCCACCGACGTCGACGGCGCTTCCGCACGCGCACAAGGTGATTGCCAGGCCAAGAGAGAGAATCGAGCTGAACCGCAACATCGTCATCGTCCGAGGACTGGATGATGCCCCCGGGGCGGTCTCGCGGTCTACCCAGCAGTCGATTCCGCCCACGACGCCCGCATGGCGACGGTTGTTTGCACCGCCGTCCACTCGCCGTCAACGAGGCCTGAGAGGAAGGGCGCGTCGGCCGGGACCTCGTGGAGCAGGGCTGGCGCGCCTTCGGGGACCGCGTTCAGCCACGCCCGAGGCCCCTGCGGCAGGCCGTCCGCCGAGGTCCAGCGCATCGCGACATGTGCGGTGCCTTCGAAGGACACGTCGAAGCGATCGCGCCCGCCACACACGCGGAGCGTGGCGCGTGCGCGGGTTCGCTCCCATGCCTCTCGAAACCATCCGCTGCACGTCGGCCCCGGCGTGGGCGCGTCCCACGGCTCGGAGATTGGCGGCGTGGCGGCACCGCGACCGAAGGCGAGCAGGGTGTGGGTGACCTGGTGTGGCTGCATGCCGCAGCGCTCGTAGAAGGGCACGGCGTCCTCGGAGGCGGGCGTCAGCATGGCGTCTGCGCCGTCGGCTCGTGCCTGCTCCAGCAGGGCGCCGACGAGCCTGCGCCCCAGACCCCGGCCGCGCCACGCAGGCCGTAGGCCGATGCCTGCCGTGCGCGCGGTCGAGCCCAGCGACGCCGGTCGACCGAGCAGGCCGTAGCCGATCCACGCGCCAGCCTCCGCAGGGTCGCGGCTGCGGCTCACCACGAGCGAGCGCTCGGGCACGACGCACTCCCGCGCGAGCTTTCTATCGAACCATCCGCGTGGACGCTGTCCGTCGCCGAACACGGCCCGCGCGAGCGGCTCGAGCAGCGCGGCGTCACGGGCCGACGCGACCGACCACAGGTGGACGGGGGCGCTCACCGATCGAGGCGCAGCGCGGCGCGCTCGGCATGCCGCGCGAGCGCCAGGTCGCACAGCCTCGACACCAGGCTCGGGTAGTCGACGCCGGCGTGCTCGATCAGCTTGGGATACATGCTGATCGAGGTGAACCCGGGCATCGTGTTGGGCTCGTTGAGGTAGGCGACGCCGCTGTCGCGGTCGAGCAGGAAGTCGATGCGCGCCAGCCCCGAGCAGCCCAGCGCCACGAAGGCCCGCTTCGCGTCTCGCTGCAGCCGCTGCGCGAGCGCGGGCGGGAGGTCGGCCGGGATGGCATACGAGGCGACGTCGCTGACGTACTTCGTCTCGTAGTCGTACCAGGTGCCCGGCGGCAGGATGATCTCACCCGGCGCGCTGACGATCGTCTCGGGGCCTCCGTTGCCGAGCACGGCCAGCTCGATCTCCCTCGCATTCACGCCTTGCTCGACCACCACCTTGGTGTCGAAGCCCGCGGCCTCGCGCAGCGCGGCGTCGAGCTGCGCGCGGTCGGTGCACTTGCACACGCCGACCGAGCTGCCGAGGTTGGCTGGCTTGGTGAAGCACGGATAGCCGAGCGACGCCTCGATCGAGGCGATGGCGCCCTCGCGGTTGTCCGCGTCTTGCAGCGCGCGCGCGTCGAGCGTGACGAACGGCACCTGCGCGATGTCGGGGGCGAGCGCGGCGATGAGGTGCTTTTGCACCGCCTTGTCCATGCAGCTCGCCGAGGCGAGCACGCCCGAGCCGACGTAGGGCACCCGCGCCAGCTCGAGCAGGCCCTGGATCGTGCCGTCCTCGCCGTTGGGTCCGTGCAGCACCGGAAAGACCAGGTCGGCCTCGAGCTCGCGAACACCTGAGAGGGGGGCTCCGTTGCGTACGATCGCGGCGAGGTCGGAGGCGTCGGTCGCCGTGCGCCAGATCCCGTCGCGACCGATGCCCACGGGGACGGCCTCGAAGCGCTGGGGGTCGACCGCGTCGAGCACGGACCGCGCGCTGCGGAGCGAGACCTCATGCTCGGACGACATGCCGCCAAAGAGGACGGCCAAGCGAGTGCGGCTCATCGAGGCGCATTGTCGTGGCTTTCCCCGGCCCTGTCACCCGGCTGGTCGGGGGCACACCGACGCGACGCTGCGTCGCTATGCCGGCCGGAGGTGCTGTGGCAAGAGGCCGCCATGCCCTCCAAAGCAACCAGCCCCGCCGACTGGGCGCGCATTGCCCGAGATCGACAGGCCACCCCGACCAAGCCTCCTGGCAGCCTGGGTGTCCTCGAGGAGATCGCGTGCCGCCTGGCGGGCATGCAGCGGACCGAGACCCCCGTGGCCTCCCCGGCGCGCGTGATCGTGGCAGCCGGCGATCACGGCTTCGTCCACCGCGGCGTGTCCCCCTATCCCCAGGCCGTGACCGGACAGATGGTGGCCAACTTCGCCGGCGGCGGGGCGGCGATCAACGCGTTGGCCCGCGCGGCAGGGGCCAGCGTCGAGGTGTTGGTCGTGGGGCTGGCCAACGCCGCGCCCGAAGTGCCCGCGCGCGAGGGTGTGCGGGTCGTGCATGCCCAGGTCGCGCTGGGCACCGCCGATGCGGTGGAGGGCCCCGCGATGTCTCCCGCGCAGTTCGACGCCGCGTGGAGCGTCGGGGCCGACGCGATCGATCGGGCCGCGGACGAGGGGGTGGCCGTGGTCGCGCTGGGGGAGATGGGCATTGGCAACACCACGGCCGCGGCCGCGGTCACGGCGGGGCTGCTCGATCGGCCCGCGGAGCAGGTCACCGGCGTCGGTACGGGCGCAGACGCGGCGATGCGGGCGCGCAAGGTCGCCGTGGTCGAGGCGATGATCGCTCGACACGGACCGCAACGCTCGCCCCTGGAGTGGTTGCGCCGCGTGGGCGGGCTCGAGATGGCCGCGCTCGCCGGCGCGGCCGACCGCGCGCACGCGCGGGGGATCGCGGTCGTGGCGGATGGGTTCATCAGCACGGCGGCCATCGCCGCGGCGGTGCGCGCGAGGCCGCAGGTCGCCGAGGTCGTGTTCGCGGGGCACCGCTCGAGCGAGCCGGGGCACGACGTCCTGCTCGCGGCGCTGGGCCTGCAGCCTCTGCTCGACCTCGGGCTGCGGCTGGGCGAGGGCAGCGGCGCGGCGGCGGCCTTGCCCCTGCTGCGGGCCGCGTGTGCCGTGCATGGCGAGATGGCGACCTTCGCGTCGGCCGGAGTCGAGCGGGGATCGTGACGCGCTTCTTCGCCGCGCTGTCCTTTCTCACCCGGCTACCGGCACCCGGCGCCGCGTCGTTCGGCCCGCGCGAGGTGGGCCGGGGCGCGCTGTGCTTTCCGCTGGTCGGGGCGATCGTCGGCGGCATCACGGCGGCGTCGGGATGGCTGCTCGAGGGCGCGTTGCCCACGTGGCTCGTGGCGACCCTCGCCGTCGCAGTCACGATCCGGTGCACGGGGGCGTTTCACCAGGATGCGCTGGCGGACTTCGTCGACGGCTTCGGCGGGGGCCTGACGCGCGAGGCGGTGCTTCGCATCATGCACGACTCGAGCATCGGCGCGTACGGGACCGTCGCCCTGGTGCTGGCGCTGCTGGTGCGCGTCGGGTGCACGGCGGCGCTGATCGACGCGGGCGCGTGGGGGCTGCTCGTGGCCGCGGGCGCCCTGAGTCGCTGGCCGTCGGTGCTCATGGGCGCCGCGTTTCCCTACGCGCACGCCGAGGGCAAGGCGCTGGGCAGGGCGCTCACCGACCACATCGGGCTGTGCGAGTGCGTGGGCGCCAGCGCGTCTGCGGTCGGCATCGGGGCCTGGCTCGGGCCGGGGATCGCCGGCGGGGGCGTGCTCGTCTGCCTCGCGGTCGGGGCCTGGTTCTCGTGGACGGCGATGCGCAGGGTGGGCGGCGTCACCGGGGACACGATGGGCGCTGCGACTGAAGCGTGCGAGCTGGCGACGTTGGTCGTCGCGGTGGGGAGCGTGCACTGATGCTGGGGCTTTGGTCCTCGCTGCGAACGCTGCCCGAGGGCGTGACGCACCGCGTCGTCCTGATGCGTCACGCCGAGCCCGTCGCGCAGACCCGAGGGCGGTGTTACGGCAAGCTCGACGTGGGCCTCGGGGCGGCGGGCCGAGCCCAGGCCGTGGCCGCAGCGTCGTCCTTTTCGCAGGGCGATCTGCACGCTGTGATCAGCAGTCCCCGCGTGCGGGCCAAGCAGACCGCGCAGATCCTCGCCGACGCCGTGGACGCCCCGCTGCACCTCGATCCGCGCTTCGCCGAGATCGACTTCGGCGCCTTCGAGGGGCGGACCTACGCGGAGATCGAGGCCTCGCACCCGCAGGCGTACGCGGACTGGATGCGCTCGCCCACGACGATGCACTTTCCCGGCGGAGAGAGCTTCGGGCAGATGAAGGCGCGCGTGCTCGAGGGCGTGCGAGCGCTTCGCCACGCGTACCGGGGCGTTGCGGTGGGGCTCGTCTCCCACGGCGGGGTGGGGCGCATCATCGTGGCCGACGCGCTGCGCATGCCCGACGATGCGATCTTTGCACTCGAGCAGAGCTACGCGGGGGTGTCGGTGCTCGACTGGTGGGACCAAACGCCCGCGCTGCGGCTGCTCAACTGGACGCCGCGGTGAGCACCACACGAGGGGGCTGCTGCGCTGCGGTCGAGCGCGCTCGCGAATATTCAATCGAGCGAGGTGAGTTCGCGTGTCTCGTCGCGAGGCAACGAAGTGACACTGCGCGACACATACGTATCCGTGCGATCGACGACGAAACGATGGGTTCTCCTGGGTGCAACGCTTGCCGCTGCGTGCGGTGCAGACGGGACCCCCGGCTCGGGTGGCTCGAGTTCTTCGGGTGGGTTCGGCACGGACGCTGCCGGCGGCACCGAGTCGGTTGACGCGAGCACCGGCGAGGGGAGTGGTGGGGAGTCCACGACTGGGCCGGGTTCGACCGGGGGGTCGAGCTCCGCGACGAGCGCATCGACGGGGGACGACACCACAGGGGCGACGGAGGGGTCGACCGGTGGGGACAGCGAACTCCCCTGCGAGTTCACACCAGGTGCGGCCATCGAGATGCATGCCCTGGGTGAAACCGAGGCGGCCAACCCGGCCATCGCCCGCGACGAGACGGGCCTTTGGCTCGTTCATCGACGCGTCGTTGGCGATGAGTTCCTCTATCACGACCTTCACGTCGGCCATGTGTCGTGCGACGACGTGTTCGACCAGCCGCCGTTGCTCTTTTCGCACGAAGACTACGAAGACCACGTCGATCCTGGGGTCGCGGTCCACGAGGGCGCCGTGCTCGTCTCGTTCTACCGTGAACCAGATTTCGACCAGTCGACCTCGCACTACGTCGTCTTCGACGGGGTGAGCCTGGAGACGATCGCGGAGTCGCCGCAGGAGTTTCAATGGAGCTACACGGGGCGCGTCGACGCGGTGTCGCACTCGGGCGGCTTTCGCATCGCCACGACGGGGTCTTCGGACTCCGGAGAGAGCGTCGTACATACGCTTCCGTTGTCCTCCGAAGGCGTGCCGTCACGTCCACCTGTTGGACCGTCGGCCGACGGCAACTACGACCGATACTTCTCCAATGCGAACGTCAGCGCCGGCGGCCGATGGCTCGCGTACTACGACCGAGATCAGGCGGCGGACACGTGGACCCCGACGCTGCACGACCTGCAGGGGTCCGCATCGCCACTGCAATGGCGCCCCGAGGACGACATGGGGTCGCTGCGTCTTCGGACGACGGAAGACACCGAGGCGTTTCCCATCCTCGTAGCGCACTTCAATGTGGGCGAGTGGCCCTACGACGACAGCTTGTCCGATGTCGAGGTCCGCGTCGGTCTTGGTGAGCCCATCAGGTTGGGGCTCGATGGACGAGGGGAACGCGGCGGGCGGGTTGCGGTGGGGCCCGATGGCCGAATCGGCGTGGCCTACTACGACGTCCCCGCACCGGGGGAGTCGGGCATGGTTCGCTTTCAGGAGCTCCAGCGTACGGGCGATGCGCTGACCCGCGTGGGCGAAGAGGTGGAGGTCGGGGTGATGTACGACTGGACCCGGCCGGCGATCGCCTGGACTGGCGCGGGCTACACCATCGTCTGGCAGTCGGGCTCGAGCCTGTGGATGAGAACGATGGCGACGGAGTCCGGTCGATGACGCCGGGCACGGGTCGAACACGCTGGCGCGCTGCGTTGGGACCCACGGGCCGTGGGCCTTTGCGCTGGGTCTCCAGGACACGGGGCAGGGTGCGACGCTTCATGCCGTCGCCGGTGGCCATCACGTCGAGGTCGCCTCGGGCGTGTACGACTTCGACATCTCGGTCAGCGCGGATGGGGAGGCCGGACTCGTCTCGGTCGAGCGCTCCGGAGCGTCACGCGTCGTCCGGCTTCGTCGATTCGACCTCTCCGATGCTCGAGCGCCGGTGCGCATCGATGCCGTCGACGTCGGGGAGAGCTTCACGGTCTCTCGTCCCGCCATCGCAGCGCTCGAGGTTGGTTGGTTCGTCGTGTGGCAGCGCAGCGCGAATCAGCTCTGGTCACGAACCCTCCTCGACTAGTGTGCCGCGGCGCGGTTCATCAGTGCTGGAGCAGCGCCATGACCACGCGGTCTTGAAAGCGCTTGGCTCGGCCCACGCGGTCGGTGCCGACCAGCACGCTGAAGGCGTAGCGGGGGGTGCCGTCGCGCTCGGTGACCACGCCGGTGAGGCCGGTGGCGTTCGCGAGGGTGCCGGTCTTGGCGAGGACGCGGCCGCCGCTTCGGCGCAGGCGCGAGCGCAGGGTGCCCTCGCGTCCGGCGACCGGCAGGGCGTCCATCACCGGCTCGGCACGCGCGTCGGAGGCCCACAGGCTCACCAGGTCGACCATGGCGTGCGGCGTGACGCGACCGCGACGGCTCAGCCCCGAGGCGTTCTCGAACGTGATGGCCTCGGGGTCTTGTCCGGTGGCGTCCCAGAAGGCTCGCAACACCGCCGCGCCGTTGTCCCAGTCTCCCGGCGCCCCGCTGGCGCGGTGGCCGAGCGTTCGCAGCACCTGCTCGGTGGTGAAGTTGTTGGAGAACTTCAGGGCCGAGCCCAGCACCTCGGGCAGCGGCGCGCTCTCGTGCCGCGCGAGCACGGCGGCCGTGGGGGGCGTCTTGCCCGACTCGATGGCGAGATCGGGCCGCCCGAGCGCCGTCGCGAACACGCTGGCGGTGAATCGACCCGGGTTGGTGATTCGGCGGCGAACCTTGAACGGACCGCGCGAGCGGCCGTCGACGCGCACGATCGTGCGCTCGCCTTCGCTGCGGGTCGAGACGAACACCGGCCCGCGGCTCCGGCCGCGCTCCACCTGCAGGTGGGGGCAGGGCGGGTCGAGCCGCACGCGGTCTCCGCTGACGTGCACGACCACGGTGTTGTACTGCAGGGACAGGGCGCCGCTGGGGGCCATGTAGCTGAAGCCAGGGCCTGAGGGATCGTAGCCGGGGCCGAAGGTGCGGGCCGAGAACATGGTGTCGTCGACCACGATGCGCGCGATCCCTTCGGGGTCGACCTGCGACGCCAGCGCTTGGAGATCTTCGACCTGCAGCGACGGGTCGCCGCCGCCACGCAAGATCAGGGTGTCGCCGTCGCGAAGCACGGCCGTCTCGAAGCGGTAGTCCGCGCCGAGCAGGGTCATCGCGGCGGTGGCGGTGAGCAGCTTGTGGTTGCTCGCGGGGTTGAGCGGCCGCTGACCGTGGTGCTCGAAGATGGTCTCGCCGGTCCGCAGGTCCTTCACCGCGATGCCCAGCTCGGCCTCGTCGTCCATCGTCGCGGCCAGCCGCTGCAGGGCCGAGGCGAGCGCGGGGTGTGCACGCGAGGCCGACGCGCTGGGCACCTCGGGCAGCGAGTCCAGGCGAGCGTCGATGCGGACCTGCCATGCCGTGCGAGCCGGCGCCTCGTGGGCGGGCCGTGGCTCGGGCAGCGCGGCGGCTGCCACGGTGAGCGCCGCCGCAGCCCCGTCTTGCGCGCCCGCGCTCTGCGTGGGGTGGAGCAGGCTGGATGCGAGCACTGCCGCAGCGGAAAACGCGAGAGAACGGGGGAACATGGCGGCCTTCAGGCCGAGCGAGGTGAACTGTGTGCTCGGTGTACCTACAGGTAGCAGTGTGTAATCTCCGGTCCAAGAAATCGGACCAGCGGCCGTCCGATGGCGCTACCTTCGGCCCGCATGCTGGACATCAAGCTCCTGCGTACCGAGCCGGACCTGCTGGTCTCGACCCTGCGCGACCGTGGGGTACGGCTGTTCGAAGACCTGACCGAGGGTGACTGGGCGCGTGCGTCCGTCGACCGGCTCGCCGAGCTCGACGGTCAGTACCGGAGCCTCCTTCAAGAGGAGGAGTCGATCCGGCGGGAGATGAACGAGAACGCCACCGCGATGAAGGCCGTGGGCAAGCTCCCCAAGGAGGAGCAGGCGGCCGCCCGTACCCCGCTGATCGAGGCGGGCCGGGTGCTGCGCGAGCGCGAGAAGGACATCAAGGTCAAGGCCGAGGCGGCGATGAACGCTCGGGACGAGGCGTGGGGGCACATGCCCAACATCACGCACCCCGACGCGCCGCGCGGGCACACCGACGACGACCACAGGACGACGCACACCTGGGGGACGCCGCGCGACTTCGAGTCCGAGGGCTTCGCCGCGCGCGACCACCTGCAGATCGCCGAAGACCTGGACCTCGTCGACTTCGCCGCCGGGTCCAAGGTGGTCGGCGCCAAGTTCTACTACCTCAAGAACGACGCCGTGCTGCTCGACCTCGCGCTGCAGCGCTTCGCGCTCGACATCGCGGCCAAGCACGGGTTCACGCTGCACATCACGCCCGACCTGGCCCGCGTGGACATCCTGCAGGGCCTCGGCTTCAACCCGCGCGGCGAGTCGACCCAGGTCTACAGCATCGCCGACTCCGACCTGTGCCTCGTCGGCACGGCCGAGATCACGCTTGGCGGCATGTTTGCCGACTCGATCCTCGATCGCGAGGAGCTGCCGATCCTCGTCGCCGGGCTCTCGCACTGCTTTCGCACCGAAGCCGGCGCGGCGGGCAAGGAGTCGCGGGGCCTGTACCGCGTGCACCAGTTCACCAAGGTCGAGCTGTTCGCCTTCGTCGAGGGCGACCTCGAGGTCTCCGAGGCCATGCACGAGCGCATGCGGGACATCGAGGAGGAGATCTTCCAGAAGCTCGAGCTGCCCTACCGCGTGCTCGACATCGCCAGCGGCGACCTGGGCGGGCCGGCGTATCGAAAGTACGACATCGAGGCGTGGATGCCCGGGCGCGGCGAGTACGGCGAGGTGACCAGCACCTCCAACTGCACCGACTACCAGGCGCGACGCCTGCGGGTCCGCTACCGCACCGAGGCGCCGGCGGACGGCAAGAAGTCCAAGGGCAAGAACCGCTTCGTGCACATGCTCAACGGCACGGCGATCGCCAACACGCGGACCATCCTCGCCGTGCTCGAGAACCATCAGCAAGAAGACGGCACGGTGCGGGTCCCCGAGGCCCTGCGGCCCTACTTCGGCAAAGACGCGATCAGCCGCCGCTGAACCACACCGTCAGGTCCAACGCGGTCTCGAGCTCGAGGCCGCCGAGGCGGAAGAGGGCCTGCGTTCCGCCCTGGGTGGCGCGCAGCACCCGAGCGACGCCGCCGCCGTTGCCCAGCGCGCTGCTGCCCGCCAGCCGCAGCGTGGGCCCGAGGCGGAGCGTCGTCGGGCCGGCGTCGATCAGCACGCCCGGGCTGAGCTGCAGGAATCCCCCGGCGATGATCGACAGGGCGCGCGGGTCATCGCCGGCTCGCAGCGCGGCTCCATCCCCGTCGGCGCGAACGAACCACGGCTCGGCCCGGGCGCCCACGAGGGAGAGCAGCTCGAACCGACCCCGCCGCACGCCGTGCCCGACGTGGACGGCGACGCGCGTGCGTCCCAGGCCGTAGCCGCCCGCGCGGATGCCCAAGCCCCCCAGGCCTGCGCCGACCACCAGCGCGCTGGGAAATCGGACGTGCAGGTCGAGCTCGGCGCCCGCGCCCGAGAAGCCGCCGGGCGCTGGAGGTCCGAGCGCCCACAGGGCCACCGGACCGAGGCGCACGCCGAAGCGTGGCCGGGCATCGGGTTCGGGCTGCGGCGCGGGCTCGGGCGCTGGCTCTGGCTCTGGCTCTGGCTCTGGCTCTGGCTCTGGCTCTGGCTCTGTCTCTGGCAGGGCCTCGTCGGGTACGACGACGTCCTGCGCGTCGGCGACGATGGCGTCCTCCTCGACGCTGGCGATCAGGTTGGCCAGCGTGCTCGCGACCAGCCGCGCCGGCTCGCCCCCCTCGTGGTCGGCGACCGAGCGATAGTAGGCGCGGCCGTCGTCCAGGATCAGCGCCAAGGACCACCCGCGCTCGACCGGCCGCACGAGCACGTATCCCCAGTGGGCGCCGGCGCGCGCGTCGGGGTTGCCGGCGGGAATCCGCGGGCGGTCGGGCAAGCGGGTCGCGAGCGCGGCCTCGAGGGCGCCTGTGTCCACGCCCTCGACGTCGAGCGCGAGCAGCTCGATCCGCGCGTCACCCTCGGGGGCGAGCGCGGCCAGACATGCGCTTGCGACGAACTCGAGCATCACTGAGGCAGGCAGGCCTCGCGCTTCTCATTGTACGCGCAGTTCGGCAGCTCGGTGCACAGCTTCGGGTCGACCACCTCCGTACACGGGGCGCAGGCGAGCGAGAAGCACGTCTCGAGCACTTCGACGCAGCCCTTGGTCTTACCGCACAGCCCGACCTCGAGCTCGCTGCATTCGGCCTCGAACTCGCAATCGCTGGGTACGCAGCTGGTCTCTTCCCAGATGCACTCGGGGGCGAACTCGAGGCACTGCGACTCTTCGGCGGCGTCGCACTCGTTGATGGTGCAGCTCTCGCCGTCCCACAGGCACACGGGAAAGGCGAGCTCGCACGAGTCGACCTCCTTGCGAAGGCAGTCTGATGGCTCCTCGGTCTCTCCGCCCCGCCCCCCGCTCGACGAACTCGACTCGGGGTCCCTGGTCGTCCCGTCCTCGTCGCCCTGCGTCGTCGAGGTGGGGTCGGCGGACGTCGCGTCTTCGGTGGTGCCTGGGTTCGCGGCGCTCGTCGTGCCCGGATCGGGCCCGTCGGTGGTCGGGCCTCCGGCGTCGTCGTCGTCGTCGTCGGCCGAGGTCGAAGCGTTGGCACCGGTGGAGGCGTCGACCTCGGGCCCCACGAAGAAGTCCGCGGTGCATCCCGAGACCGCCACGGCCAGCGCGAGGAGAGACGCTCTCACTGCGGGGCCCCCTCGTCGCCCGCGCTCAGCTCTCGCTGCGCCTGCTGCCGGAACGAACCGCGCGGCATCTGTTCGAGGTAGTCGCGCCAGCACGCCGTCTTGTCGGACCCACGGGCTCGACGACACAGCCCCGCGCGAGCGTCGTCGGCGAAGCGGCCGCTGGGGAAGCGCCGCAGGTACGCCCTCCACAGGGCGACGGGCGAGCGTTTGCGCTGACGCTGCAGGGTGAACAGCTCGCCGTAGGCGCTCTCTCCCCAGCTTCCGCGGGGATCGAGGCCAATGATCCTTCGAAACGCGCCCTCCGCCTCCGCGAGGCGGCCCGCAGCCCAGGCCGCGTTGGCCTGCTGCTCGAGCGCGGACAAGCGCTCGCGTCGAGACGGCGCCCTCGGTGCGCGCCGCACCTTCGCGGCGGGCTCGTCGGGCGTGGCGAGCTCGGTGGGGTCGGGTTCCGGTTGCGGTTCAGGTTGCGGTTCCGGTTGCGGCGTGGGAGGGGGGTCGGGGTGCTCCTCGAGCACCTGGCTCTCGCGGGATGGGGCCGGCTTGGGCGAGAGCATCGCCTCGCTCGGAGCCTCGTCTTGCGCACCCCACAGCGTTCCCCCGCGCGATCCGACCCAGGTCGCGACCCCGGCACCGACCCCGAGCGCCAGGAGGAGCCCGGCGGCGACACCGAGCTTGTAGACGCCGCGCCAACCGCTGGCGGGCTCGGACCGCATGGCCTGCGCGGCGCGTCCTGTCGCGATCGCGTGATCGACATGGCCCCGCACGTCGCGGACGAACGCGTCGAGGGCGGGGTCGTCTTGGCCATCGCGCACCCTGGCCGCGTCACGCAGCGAGATGATCGGCGCGTACTTCCCGACCTCTTCGACGGCGGATGATGGCACACGAGCGGGGTCGAGCGCGTGTGCGCGGGTGACCACGGCCAAGAAGTCGGGCGCGACGCTGCCGTCGTCGTCCTCGACGCGCGCCGCGACCTCTGCCACGAGGGCGTCGAACTCTGCGTCGGGCGCTTCGGCTTCGGCCATGCCCGCGGCGCGAGCCATCATCGCCTCGAAGTCGGGCTGGATGTCTTCGGCGTGCAGCTCTCCCTCGACGCCAGCGGCGACGTCGCCGAGGAAGGCGTCGAGGTCGTGGTCGTGGTCGGTCATGGGCCGGCCCCTTTGGGGTTGAGCCAGCCGAGTCGCTCGAGCTCGCGCCGGATCTTCTCGCGGGCACGTGACGCGCGGACCGAGAGGTTGCCCGGCGTGATGCCGAGCTTTTCGGCGGCCTCCGCCGGTGTGTTGCCTTGAAGGTCGCGCAGGACGAACGCCTCGCGCAGGTTCTCGGGCAACGTCTCGAGCACCGCGTAGAGCGCTTCGGTCTTCTTGCGGCTGAGGTGGGCCTGGTCGAGTCGGGGGGCGACCGCGGCGTCGCACGCTGCGTGCATGGTGCGAAGCCGCTCGTGCGCGGTCGCCGTGTTTCGCTGCGCGCGCCAGTGGTTGCGCACCACGTTGAGCGCGATCCCGTGCAGCCAGGTGGAGAAGGTGGCGCGGCGATCGAAGGAGGGCAGCTTGACCAGCGCCCTCGCAAACGCCTCCTGCACCAGCTCCTCGGTCACCGAGGCGTCGCCCGTCAGGAATCGGACGTGGCGCACCAGAGGGGTGAAGTGGGTGCGGTAGAGGACGGCCCACGCCTGCATGTCGCCACCGCGCGCACGCTCGACCAGCCCGGCTTCGCTGCCGTCGTGGTCGGGTGCTGGCGCGTGGCCAGGCGTGGCTCGTGGTCCCATCGACGGTTCGTACCCCCTCGCAAACCAAGATTACAGCCTTTGAACGCATTTCTCCCGACCGTGGATTCGTGGAAAAAAAGAGCGTTCGCCCTGTAATCGGCGGCCGGGTCGGGTGACGGACTGCCCGAGACCATGAAGACGCTTCAACTCATTCAAAACCTTGGCCTTGGCTTCACCCTTCTCCTCGCACCCCTCTCGCTCGGTTGCGAAGTCGAGCCCGATGAGGCCGAGATGGACGAGGGCGAGAGCGAGGGCGAGGACGACGACGGCGAGGACGACGACGGCGAAGGCGAAGGCGGAGAGAGTGATGGCGCCGACAGTGGAGACGACGGCGACGGCGAAGACGACGACGGCGAAGACGACGACGGCGAGGATGAGGACACCGGCGACGACGAGGGCGACGAGTGTGCCGAAGCGGCCGAGATCTGCGAACTCGAGGAGCTGACCGAGGAAGAGTGCGCGGCGGAGTTCCCCGAGTGCTTCGAAGGCGGCGAGACCGGCGAAGACGGAGACGAGTGCGCCGAGGCGCTCGAGATCTGCGAGCTCGAAGAACTCACCGAAGAGCAGTGTGCGGCGGAGTTCCCCGAGTGCTTCGAGGGCGGCGGAGAAGGCGGCGGGGACGAGTGCGCCGAGGCGCTCGAGATCTGCGAACTCGAGGAGCTGACCGAGGAGCAGTGCGCGGCGGAGTTCCCCGACTGCTTCGAAGGCGGGGGTGAAGGCGGCGGAGACGAGTGCGCCGAGGCGCAGGAGATCTGCGAGCAAGAAGAGCTGACCGAGGAGCAGTGCGCGGCGGAGTTCCCCGACTGCTTCGAGGGCGGAGGCGAAGGCGGCGGCGGCGAAGGCGGCGGCGGAGAAGCGTGCGAGGGCGTCGGGGCCCTCTGCGAGAAGCTCGAGCTGACCGAAGAAGAGTGCGTGGCGGAGTTCCCCGACTGCTTCTAGCGCTGGCTGACTGGGCACCTCAGCGAGCGACGACGTCGACCCACACGAGGTGATGATCCGAGGGCGTGTCTGCGGACGCGCCCTCGTTTTCGTTCCAGTGCACGCCCGCGTCGCGCACGGCGAGCGTGCGCGAGGGCAGGGCGTAGTCGACCCGGAGGTTGCCGACGACCTCGTCGTCGAAGTCGGCGGTATCGAGCGCAGGGTCGCCGCGGTGGGTCGCGTTGGCCTTCGCTTGGCTCGAGGCGGCGACGACGCCCCCCGCCGAGCGCGGCTGCGGGTCGATGAGGCGAGGGTGCGAGAGCAGGGCCGCGATGCCAGAGATCGCGTCGCCGTCGACAGGGTCCGCGTTCAGATCGCCGAGGACGACGAAGCGAGCCGCTGGCGGCATCGAGTCGATGTGGTGCACCCAGAACAGGATCTCGTCGCGGTTGCGATGGCCGTTGCGATCCTCGGGGCCGTCGAAGGCGGGGGGCGTGGGGTGGCTGATCAGCAGGTGGAGCGGACCCAAGGGCGCGTCGACGAGTACGTCGCAGTGGTTCTTCGAGGACAGGGGCAGCACGGCGCGTGCCGGTGCGGAGTAGTAGTCCGCCGGCGCCGGGGTGCTCGGGTCGTCGGGCAAGCGCGCCCAGGGCAGCGACGCCCAGGGCAGGTCACCAAAGCACCGGGTCTCGCGGATCGGGTGGCGCGACAGGACCGCCATGCCGTACTGCCCCCGGTAGCGCCCATAGCCCCGCGCGTCGCCGGGCAGATCGCTCGCCCCGTCGCGGTCGAGGTCGAGGCCCGTCGGGACGCCGGTGTTGCTCGGCGGGACGAAGCGGTGAGGGTAGGGCCGACCGGGGATCGCCTCGGCGAAGACATCGGCGGCGTCCGGGTCGATCTCGTTGATGAGCACGATGTCGGGGTCCACCTCCACGAGGACGCGTGCCACGGCGGCGGCCTGCGGGTCACCGGCGACGATGTCCGAGCGCAGCGCTCCGGCCTCGGCGCGATATAGCGACGCGTTGAACGTCGCCACGCGCAGCGCCGGGGCCGGGGATGCGCACGCCGAGCCCAGGCAGGCGAGCAGCGTCAGCCTCGAAGCTCGGCCAGCGCTCGCCACAACAACCACACCGCCGCCCAGGCGACCGCCACGTCGGCCAAGCCCAGGTGCAGGCCCGCGACCGAGAACTCCGCGAAGCTCGTGCCCGCGTCCATCATGCGAGGGACGGCGTGCACGACGAGGCCGCCCCACAAGGTGCCCAGCGCGAGCGCGTCGCCGCGGGTGCGACGACTCCAGCGCAACACGAGGATGCCCACGACGGTCGCAACGGCGAGCAGCGCCAGCCCGTACAGCGGCCCCATGCCCTCGGGCACGGCGAGATCCATCGGCGTCGCGCCGCTGCGCGAAGTGGGTTCGAGCGATGCTCCGCCGACGAGGGCGACACCCGAGCAGCCGGGGGGAATCGTCCACAAGGCGGCCAGCGCATCGTCCAACGTGGAGGTGGTTGGGCACGCGCCCGCCCGCGCGAGGACCTTGACCCAGCTGTCGCAGACGCCCAGCCAGGCTCCGAACAGCAGCCCCGAGAGGAGCGCGCCGCCTCCAAGGGGCGGGTTGGCATCCGATTGCGACATTTTCGCGACGCGCAATCCTCCCAGAAAACGGCTGCCACCACCAGATGTCACTCGCCCCCCGGCCTCTGCGCAGGGAAGCGTTCCCCAGGCGCGTGGGGTGCGGTAGCATCGCGGCGTGACGGCCCAAAAGGGCGAGACTTCTCCCAAGAGCGGGAACTCGGCAGAAGCCTCCAAGGAGACGAGCGCGCCCAAGAGCGGGCGTGGACGGGGGAGGCGCGGTCGCGTCTCTCCCTCCGATCCTGGGGACGACGCGAGCGCGCTCGGGATCTACTTCCGGGAGATGGCCGCCGTCTCGGTGATGACGCCGCAGCAAGAGCGCGAGGCCGCCGAGCAGATACTCGACGCGCGCACCAAGTACTGGCGTGCGATCTTCTCCTACCCGCCCTTCATCCCGGGCATCGCAGCGGTCGTCTGCGACACGTTCAACGAAGACGACCGGCCCGGCGAGCTGCTCGAGAGCATTCAGCGGACGTCTCGCAAGTACCGGGACCGTCAGACGCGGGCCAACGAGGACGCCTACGAACTCGATTGCCAGAAGCTCTCGGGCGAGATGGCGCGTCTGGACACCGACGGCCTCGCCTGCGAGCCCGTGTTCGAGGACCTCAACAACATCCTCGAGGGGCGACGCAACGACGTGAAGCTGCAGGTCACGCTTCCACCCACGGGCTCGGCTCCGTTCGCCAAGTACGTCGACCGCGTGCGGACGGCGGGCGCGGTGCTGTGGCGGCGCAAGGACCAGTTCGTCCGGGCCAACCTTCGCCTGGTCGTGACGATGGCGCGCCGCTACAACCGCGGCGCGCTCCCGCTGCCCGACCTCATCCAAGAGGGCAACATCGGGCTGATGAAGGCCGTCGACCGCTTCGACCCCGAGCGTGGCTTTCGTTTCAGCACCTACGCCAGCTGGTGGATTCGGCACGCGATCAGCCGCGCGCTGGCGGACAAGGGCCGCGAGGTTCGCGTGCCCGTCCACATGATCGACGTCTATCACAAGCTCAAGCGCACCCGGCAGCGCTTCGCGACGCTCAAGGGACGCGAGCCCACCGACGAGGAGCTCTCGCAACAGGCCGAGGTGCCGATCGAAAAGATCCAGCGGCTGCGGCAGTGCCTGCTCGACGCGGGCCCCAGCCTCGACAGCCCCGTTTCGGGGGCCGAGGGGCGCACCGTGGGCGAGCTCATCGAAGACGAGACCACGCCGCTGCCCGCCGAGATGCTGCAGGCGCGGGCCATGGGCGACAAGGTCCGCGAGCTGCTCGATCGGCTGCGCCCCATCGAAGCCGACGTCATCCGCAAACGCTTTGGCCTCGACCAGGGCGAGCCGATGACCCTGCGCGAGATCGGCGAGCAGTACTCGCTGTCTCGCGAGCGCATCCGCCAGCTTCAAGAACAGGCGCTCATCAAGATTCGCCGCGAGCTGCGTCGACAGGATCTGATGTGACCGAACCACGCAAGCTCACGCTCTACCAGTTTCGCGGGTGCCCGTTCTGCTCCATGGTCGAGCGGGCGATCGAGCGCCTCGGCGTCGAGGTCGAGATGCGCGACATCCTGCGCGACTCCGAGGCGATGCAAGCGCTCGTCGAGGCGACCGGACGAAGGACCGTGCCGGTACTGCAGATCGCCGAGGGCGAGGACGCGCAGTGGATGCCCGAGAGCCGCGACATCATCGCGTGGCTCGAGCGCGAGCACGCGGTCGCTTGAGCGGCCCTCCCCGGACCGTCACTCTTCGGGCGCAGGCGTCGACGACAGCGCGATGCCGTGCTCGCGCAGCTCGAGGGACCGGGCCTTGTACAGGAGCCCGACGGCCTTCTTGAACGCCTTCTTGCTCATGCCCAGCCGCTGCTCGATGTCGGCGGGCGTGCTGCGGTCGTGCAGGGGCAGGAAGCCGCCGGCGTCTCGCAGCGCCTCGAGCACGGTGTCGCGCGCGTCGAGCATGCCCGCCTTGCCGCGTTTCTTGAGCCGCACGTCGAGGCGGTTGTCGTCGCGGACGCAGCGGACGTAGCCGGTGTGCGTGCTGCCCAGCTTCATCGCGCCGTAGACGTCGCTGTGGTGGACCATGCCGCGGTGGCGTTGGTCGACGACTACCTGAACGCCGGCGTCGGTGCGCCCGTAGACCAGCAGCTCCACCTCGTCGTCTTCGAGCACCGAGCGGACGTCGTAGTCGAAGTGGCTGGCCAGGTGCGTCGAGCCGATGAGCCGCTCCTTCTTGCGGTCGAGGCACACCACCACCACGTAGTCGCGACCCTCGTGCATGCGCTGGGCCTGCTCGTGCGGTGGGACGTAGAGATCCTTGGGCAGACCCCAGTCGAGATACGCGCCGGCCTGGGTCGTCGCCACGCAGCGCATCGGGGCGAAGCCTCCGAGCGCCGCGGCTGGCCGGGCGGTGGTGGGGCAGGGCGCGCCGGTGCGGTCTTGGTAGATGAAGACGCGCACGCGATCTCCTGCGCGGGCTTGGGCGTCGAGCTCGTCGGCGGGCAAGAGCAGCGCGGGCCCGCTCGAGGCCAGGCGTGCACCCTCGGGTCCGACGTCTTCGATCTCGAAGGTCTGAAATCGACCGATCTCGGGCGCGCGCCGCATCGCCGCACCCTATCAGTCCTCCCGCGACCATGTCGGCAAAGGGGAGAGCGAACCCGTGCGCTTGCGAGCATCATGCGCGACTCCGATCGTGGCCGCGCCGTGTCGACCGTCCCACGTCGGGACAGACCCCGAGAACCGCGTTCGGCCTGATGGGAATCGGCGTATTCGGCCCGTACAGTTGGCCCCATGTTGCGGTCGGCGATCGGTGGGGCGTGGGACGGAGGGGCCATCCTCCGTCGCGCGTCGCATCCGCTCGTGTGGACCGGCTTCGCGACGCTCGTCGCGACGGGGACGCTCGCGGGCCCCGTGCCGCTCGTGGTGGGCGTGCCGCTGCTCGTGGGCATCGTCGCGGCCGCGTCGAGCATCGCGGTGTGGCGGACTCGTCAGCGGAGCCCGCCTCTCGACCCGCGCACCATCGCGTTCGTCGCCAGCGGCGATGGGCTTTGGGATTACGACCTGCGCACCACCGAGATCCACTACGACGACCGGTGCGCGACCATGCTCGGCTACGAGGCGGGCTCCATCGGGTCGCATCTGGGCGCGTGGGGCAAGCTCGTGCACCCCGGCGACCTCTCGCGAGCCCGAGACGCTCTCGACGCCTTCGTTCGAGGCACGTCGCCGAACTACGAGGTCGAAGTGCGGCTGCGGGCAGCCGACGGCGGGTGGCGACGCGTGCTCGACAAGGCCACGGTGGTCGAGCGGGATGACGAGGGCCGACCCGCGCGCCTGGTGGGCGTGCATCGACTCCTCCCCGACACGGCCGAGATCGAGGTGCCCCAAAGCGGACGACGACACGCCGCGTCGGTCCTCGGCGAGCTCGAGAAGGCGCTGGCGGCCAAGCGGTCCCGCGCGGTCCGCATCGAAGCCCGGGTCGGTGAAGACCTCGGCGTCGGGTGGGTCGAGCGCGACAGCTTTGCGCGCGCGCTCGCGCGGGTGCTCGACGCCATCGCCAGCGGCGTGCCGGAGGGGACGGTCATCCCGGTGCGCCCGCGGGCGCCTCGCGAGGTCGGCATGATCGGGTTCTCGTTGATGCTGCCCAGCGACGCGTCGGTGCACACGGCCTCGCCCGACATCGACGCGGCGCGCTCGATGCTCCACACCTCGGGCGCCCGGCTTCGGGTCCGCGCGGACCAGATCGTGATCGAGCTGCCCGCCGGTCGTGGCCGCGCGCATCTGGGCCTCTGAGGCGAGGCCGCGAGCCCGACGGCGCGCAAATGGCGCGGCGCCGAGCGGCACATCGGCCGGGTTCCGCCAAGAAATTGACCTGGATCTGCCAAACGTTCAGGGTCGGGCCGAGTGCCGTCCATGTCGCAGCTGTCATTGTTGCCGCCCGCCTTGCAATCGGGCTCCCCCACGCCGGAGCCCGACGCTCCGTCGGCCCGCGGAACGAGTACGCCCGCCGGAGGTCCGCCCGCCGGATCGGGCGGAGAAGAGGAGGGAGACCTCGCCGAGGAGGCGCGCAAGAAGTATCTGAACTACGCGCTGTCGGTGATCACCGCGCGCGCCATCCCCGACGTGCGCGACGGCCTCAAGCCGGTGGCCCGCCGCATCCTCTATACGATGTTTCACGAGCTGCGGCTGCGGCACGACGCGCGGCATCGCAAGAGCGCCAAGGTCGTCGGGGACGTCATCGGTAAGTACCACCCGCACGGCGACACGGCGGTCTACGACGCGATGGTCCGGCTGGCGCAGGACTTCGTGATGCGCGCGCCGCTGGTCGATGGTCAGGGCAACTTCGGTTCGATCGATGGCGACCGGGCGGCGGCCTATCGATACACCGAGGCGCGGCTGACCGAGATTGCCGACCAGCTGCTCACCGAGCTCCCCAAGGACACGGTCGTCCACAAGGACACGTTCGACGGCACCGGCACCGAGCCGGTCGTGCTGCCCGCCCGCTTCCCGCAGCTGCTCGTCAACGGCGGCACGGGCATTGCCGTGGGCATGGCCACGTCCATCCCGCCGCACAACCTCGGCGAGGTGGTCAAGGCCTGCATCGCCCTGATCGACGATCCGGACCTGTCGGTGCGCAAGCTGCTGCGCCACGTCAAGGGGCCCGACTTCCCCACCGGCGGCACGCTGGTCGCGACGCGCGCGGACATCGGCAGCGTGTACGAGTCGGGCAAGGGCACCTTCAAGCTGCGCGGCAGGTGGAAGCTCGAGTCCAAGCCGCGCGGTGAGCAGGTCTTGGTCATCACCGAGATCCCACACAGCGTCGAGAAGAGCACGATCGTCGAGGAGATCGGCAACATCATCCTCAAGAAGAAGCTTCCGGTGCTCGTCGGCGTCTCCGACCTGTCCACGACGGACATACGCGTGGAGTTGGAACTCGACAAGAAGAGCGAGGTCGATCCCGAGCTGATCATGGCCTACCTCTTCAAGCACACGCGGCTGCAGACCTCGGTCAAGGTCGACCTCACGGCGCTGGTGCCCACCGAGAACCCCGAGGTCGGCGCGCCGGCTCGGCTGGACCTCAAGGAGATCCTCGAGCATTTCAACGCCTTCCGCTTCGCCACGGTTCGGCGCCGCCTCGAGCACGATCTACGCAAGCTGCTCGAGCGCATCCACATCCTCGAGGGCTTCGAGAAGATCTTCGACGCGCTCGACCGTGCGATCAAGCTCATCCGCCAGAGCAACGGCAAGGCCGACGCGGCGGGCAAGCTGATGAAAGCGTTCGACCTCGACGACATCCAGGCCGACGCGGTGCTCGAGACCAAGCTCTATCGCCTGGCCAAGCTCGAGATTCAGAAGATTCGCGAAGAGCTCGAGGCCAAGCGCAAGGAGGCCAAGCGCATCCAGGGCATCTTGCGCAGCAAGGCCAAGATGGCCGCGCTGGTCAAGAAGGAGCTGCAAGAGGTCATCGACCAGTTCGCCGACGCGCGCCGGACGAAGATCAACGCCGAGGACATCACCGAAGAGTTCACCGCCGACAGCTTCATCGTCGAAGAGGACGCGATGGTGCTGGTGACCCGGGACGGGTGGATCAAGCGGCAGCGCAACATCAACCTCGAGACCACCCGCATGCGCGAGGGCGACGCGCCGCTGGCGTTGGTCGGCGGCTCGACGCGCCACTGCGTGGTGCTGTTCACCAACAAGGGCACCGCCTACGTCACCCGGATCAACGACGTGCCGGCCTCGACCGGGCACGGCACGCCGGTGCAGCAGCTGTTCAAGTTCAAGGACGGCGAGCGCGTGGTCGGGGCGGTGGGCACCGACCCGCGGGTGATGCCGGAGTTCGGGTTCGAAAAGCCCGACCTCGGCGAGGAGTACGAGGACCCCTACCCACACATCTTGGCGGTGTCCAAGCGGGGCTACGCGCTGCGCTTCACGCTGTGGCCTCACAAGGACCCCAGCAACAGCCGCGGTCGCATGTTCTCGCGGGTGGCCAAGGACGACGAGATCGTCGCGGCCTACAAGGTCTACGCCGAGGACAACGTCTGCGCGCTCACCCACAAGGGGCGGCTGCTGTGCTGCGCAGCGGTCGAGATCAACCTGCTGTCGGGGCCGGGCAAGGGGGTCATCTTCCTCAAGACCGACGCCGCCGACCACGTGGTGGGGTCGTTCCCCGCCAACACGGCCGTGCAGATTCAGAAGTCCTCGGGCGGCACCCAGAAGCTCACCGGGTCCGACCGAGAGCCCACCTCGCGCGGCGGCAAGGGCCGCCCCGTGTTCAAGCGCGGCAGCGTCAAGAAGCTGGTCCTGCCCCTGCCCGAAGTGCCCGAGCTGAACGAGGAGGAGTAAGAGCATGGCCACGACCAAGAAGAAATCGTCGAAGAAGACCGCAGGCAAGAAGGCCGGCTACACCGTCGACTCGCTGCAGGTGCTCGAGGGGGTCGACCACGTTCGCAAGCGCCCCGGCATGTACATCGGCGGCGTCAACAAAGACGGCCTGCATCACCTCATCTGGGAGATCCTCGACAACGCGGTCGACGAAGTGATCAACGGGCACGCGACCGAGATCGACGTCGAGCTCGACAAGGACCACTGCGGCATCACCATCACCGACAACGGCCGCGGCATCCCGGTCGGCAAGCACCCCAAGCTCAAGATCCCCGGCGTCGTCGCGGTGTTCACCAAGCTCGGCGCGGGCGGCAAGTTCGACGGTGAGAGTTACAAGCACTCCGGAGGCCTGCACGGGGTCGGCGCAGCGGTGGCCAACGCGCTCAGCGAGACCATGCGGGTGACGGTGTGGCGCGACGGCGGCCGGTGGCAGGCCGACTTCGAGCAGGGCAGGCCGGTGGGCAAGCTCAAGAAGCTCGGCAAGTCGCGCGGCTCGGGCACCACGGTGCACCTGCGTCCCGACCCCGCGGTGTTCAAGAAGGTGGCCTTCGACCCCGTGCTCGTGCGCACGCGGCTCGAGTCGAAGAGCTACCTGCACCGCGGGCTGAAGATCAACTACATCGACCCCAAGGCTCCGAAGCCCGAGACCTTCCTGCACGAAGAGGGCATCAAGGAGTACCTGGGCAAGCTGGTCGCCGTGCGCGGCAAGGCGGCGGTGCATCCGGGGCAGTTCGAGTTTGCCCGGGCCGAAGACCCCAAGCTCGAGGCCACGTTCTGCTGGACCGAGGCTACCGAGGACGCGATCTACTCGTTCGTCAACGGCGTGCCCACGCCCGATGGCGGCACCCACGAGCAGGGCTTTCGCAACGCGCTGGGCAAGGCGCTGCGCGCCTACATGCAAGCCCACAAGCTCGAGCCCAAGGGGCTGAACATCAACCTCGAGGACATGAAGGAGGGCATGGTCGTGATCCTCTCGGTCTACGTGCTCGATCCGCAGTTCCAAAGCCAGACCAAGAACCGGCTGAACAACCCCGAGGTGACCGGGCAGGTCGAGGGCGCGATGCGTCCGGTGCTCGAGCAGTGGCTGCACGAGAACCGCAGCACGGCCGAGTCGATCGTGGCGCGGGTCATCGCCTCGGCCCGGGCGCGGGCCGCCTCGCGGGCGGCTTCGTCGAAGGTGTCCCGCAAGACGGCCGGCAGCGCGCGGCTGAACCTGCCGGGCAAGCTGGCCGACTGCGCCAGCTCCGACCCGCGCAAGTGCGAGCTGTTCATCGTCGAGGGCGACTCGGCGGGCGGCTCGGCCAAGATGGGGCGCGACCGCAAGACCCAGGCGATCCTCCCGCTGCGCGGCAAGGTGCTCAACGCCGAGCAGGCCTCGCTGAACAAGGTGCTCGCCAACGAGGAACTCGGCAACGTGGTCAAGGCGCTCGGCTGCGGCATCGGCAAGGAGTTCAACGCCAGCCGGCTGCGCTACCACAAGATCATCTTGCTGATGGACGCCGACTCCGACGGCCATCACATCGCGACGCTGCTGCTGACGTTCTTCTACCGCTACATGCCCGAGCTCATCCGGCGTGGTCACGTGTTCTTGGCCCAGCCACCGCTGTACCGCGTCGACATCGGCAAGGAGACCCACTGGGTGGCCGACGACGCCGACCTGCAGAAGATCATCGCGGGCATCAAGCGCGGCAAGCCCGAGATCATGCGCTTCAAGGGGCTGGGCGAGATGATGCCCGCCACGCTCAAGGACACCACGCTCGACCCCAAGAAGCGCACACTCATCAAGGTGGCGATCAAGGACGAGCTGGCGACCGACCGGACGATCTCCGACCTCATGGGCAAGGACACCTCGGCGCGGTACTCGTTCATCATGGAGCGCGCCTCGGAGGCGGAGCTGCTCGACGTGTAGCGGGCCGACGCGACAGCCTCGGTCGCATCCGCAAATACGACATATTGTCGCGAGTTGCGCGAAAACGCGCCGGGGCAGAACTTGCTACAACCGGCGCCTGTGGCTGGTCCCGAGCACGTGCACGTCCGACTGCGCAAGCCCCTGCGGCGGACGCTTCGCCGCGGGCACCCGTGGGTGTTTCGCGACGCGCTGGCGCGGCTGAGCTGCAAGCCCGGGGACGTCGTCTCGATTCTCGACGAGCGTGATCGGCTGATCGCCCGCGGCTGGGCCGAGGAGGGCCCGATCGCCGTGCGCGTGCTGACCACGAAGAACGAGGCCGTCGACAAGGCGCTGCTGCAGCAACGGATCGAAGCCGCCGCGGCGCTGCGCACCCGCATGGTGCCGCCGCAGACCGACACGTACCGGCTGCTGCACGGCGAAGGCGATCGCATCCCCGGCGTCGTCTGCGACGTGTACGGGCGCTACGCGACGCTCAAGCTCGACGGCAGCGCGACGCTGGTGTGGCGCGACGCGATCGTCAGCGCGCTCATCCCCACGCTGAAGGCCAAGGGGGTCGAGGGGCTGATGCTGCGCACGGGTCGGCGCGGGCAGAAGAAGGTGTCGCAGGCGTGGGGGGAGCTGTGCCCGCAGAAGGTCATCGTCACCGAGCAGGGCCTCAAGCTCAGCGTCGATCTGGTGCACGGGCAAAAGACGGGCATGTTCATCGACCACCGCACGGGGCGTCGTGCCGTGCGGCGCATCGCGGGCGGACTGCGGGTGCTCGATCTCTACAGCTACATCGGCGGGTTCTCGGCGTCGGCGGGCCTGGCGGGCGCGGCGTCGGTGACCACGGTCGACATCTCCGAGGGCGCGATCGAGGCTGCGGCCGAGACGTGGTCGTTCAACGGGCTGGACCCGGCGACACACACCCGCGTCTGTGCCGACGTGCCGCAGTTCCTGCAGACCGAGCAGGAGGCGGGCCGGCGCTACGACCTCATCATCGCCGACCCGCCCAGCTTCGCGCCCAACCACGCCGCCAAGCCGGGGGCCCTCAAGGCCTACGGCAAGCTGCACCAGGCGTGCTGCCGGATCTTGGCGCCGCGCGGCTACCTGCTCGCGGCCTCGTGCAGCAGCCACGTGGGACGCGAGGACTTCGAGATGTGCCTCATCGAGGCCTCCGACAAGGCCCGCCGCAACCTGCAGGTCCTCGACCGCTGGGGCGCGCCGCCCGATCACCCCCGCCTCCTGGGCTTCCCCGAGGGCGATTATCTGGCCTCGGTGCTGGCCCGCGCGGTGGATTGAGGGCTGGGGCGTGCAACCGGGGCGAGAGCGCTCCGTCCACTCCTCGCGCGAGCCGACGCGCGTGCTCGATGGGCGAGCACCCCGCGCCGGCCCGCAGGTATAAACACCGTATGTCCCGTGGTCTTGTCTTCCTGTCCCTTGCTTCTCTGATGGCCCTCGTTCCGGGGACCGCCCGCGCCACGGACGTGCTCGGTGTCGACGGCTACGTGATCGACTTCGACAACCCGAGTCCGTTCACTGGATCCGGGTTCGCCGACGCTCCCGCCGCTGGACAGCTCGACTCGGGCAACTGGATCGTCACGGGGCTGAGCGACGGCGACTTCGACTTTTCGACCACGGCGGACACTGGTGACTACGCGCGCGGCGTCACGGTCGGTGGAGTGTCGGGCGGCGGCGTCTACGGCTTCGACGTCGACAACACCCCCGACGACGGCGTGACGAACTTCGCGCTCGGCGTACAGCCGATCGGAGGCGACTTCACGCCAGGCGCGTTCGTGCTGCGTCTCGAGAACCAGACCGGAGGCACCCTCAACTCGGTCGAACTTGCCAGCACCATGCTCTACCTCAACGACGAGGGGCGGGGGAACAGTCTGTCGCTCGAGTACTCGACCGACAACGAGACGTGGCTTCCCGTCGATGGCGCAACGGTGACCTCCCCGGCGGCCGCCGACGCGGAGGGCTGGGTTGGCACCGAGACGGTGGACACCATCGACATGCTCGGCGTCGGCGAAGGCGAGTTTCTCTACCTACGCTGGGTCGGTGATGACGTCGACGGGACGGGCTCGAGGGACGAGTTCGCGATCGACGACATCATCGTGGACCCCATCGCGATCTGCGGCAACGGCAACATGGACCCCGGTGAGGCCTGTGACGACGGCAACACCGAGGACGGCGACGGCTGCACCTCGCTGTGCCAGTCCGCGACGTGTGGCGACGGGGTGATTCAAGACGGCTTCGAGGAGTGCGACGACGGCAACGACGACGACACCGACGCGTGCATCGCGTGCGTGTCGGCCACGTGCGGCGACGGCTTCGTGCAGGACGGGGTCGAGGACTGCGATGACGGCAACGACAACGACGAGGACGAGTGCGCGAACGACTGCACGCTCAACGAGGGCGGCGAAGAGACCGGCGATCCCTCGGGGTCGAGCGGCGGCGGCGAGGAGACCGGCGACCCGACGGGCGCCTCGGGCTCGACCGGGGGCGGCGGCGAAGAGACCGGGGTCAACCCGACGGACGCGACGGTCAGCGGAGGGTCCTCGGCCACGGTGACCGTCACGGTGACCGACGGCGGCTCGGGCGATGACAGCAACGGCGACGACGGGTCGTCGGGGGCCGATTCGGCGGGCGGCACCGACGACGGCGGCGGCTGTGCGGTCGGCGGCCAAGGCAAGACGGGGCCGGCTCTGTGGCTGCTCGGTCTGTTCGGCGTGCTCGGACTGCGGCGCCGCCGAGTGACGCGCCTGTAGCTGCGGTCACCGGCCGATCGGACGATGCCAACTCACGAGGCGCGGGCCTTGAAGACCGCGCCTTTTCGCTCCAAGAGTGGGGCCATGGCTCCGCGCAAGACGTCGGACGGCCGCGACATTCCACGCCTGCTCGGGGCGCGGCAGCGCACGATGTCGCTGCTCGCCGCCGTGTTCGAAGACGAGGCGCGGCGCGAGGCGTCCCGGCGTGGGCGTCGGCGATCGAAGCAGCGCAGCCGCGTGGGCTTCGCGCTGGCGGCCGCGCTCGGGTGCGTGCTCGCGGCGCTCGCCGGCGGGGTGGGGGCCTGGTCCCTGCAGACGCCGCACCTCGACGCGCTCGACGAGGCGCTCGCCCTCGGAGACCTCGAGGTGCTCGACGACGCGCTCGCGCAGGTCGAGTCCGACACGCCTCGCGCGCGCGCTGGACGGGCCTTGGCTCGCGCCCAGCAAGCGGTGTGGGGTGCGGCCGCGCCCGCCGAAGCCTCGATGGCCTCGCGCGGCGCCGAGGGTCCGCACCACGACCAGGCCGCGGCGCTGGTGGATGCGATGCGAGGCGATGCGACCACAGCGGGCGCGTGGGCGTCGGCAATCACCGCAGGACGCACGCTGCAGGATCTGCCCGCGGCCGTCCAAGCGCTGAGCCGAGCGCACCGACCTGCAGGCGCGTCGCGGACCCTGGCTGCGCTGCAGTTCTCGCTCGGTGACGTGTCGGCGGCCCTGCAGACGCTCGATGCGACGGGCACCGCGGGCGCGCGGGCGGACGCCGCGTTCTACGAGTCGCTGACGCGCCCCGGTGGTGGCACGGCCGTCGGCGCGCCCGGCCGCGCGGCGCTGCTGCGCGCGAAGGCGGAGGTCGAATCCGGCGAACGCGAGGCGGCTCGCGTGGCGCTGGCCCAGGCGCGGGCGTCGATGCTGCCGTGGGACCCCGTCGCCACGACCACCGGCTTGCGGCTGTCGTTCTTGGCCGCCGACGCGGATGGCCTGCGGGCGTGGTCGGCCGATGCCCGGTTCTCGCCGCAGGTCCGCGCGCTTGCGGCCGCGTACGCCCAGGCGAGCGCGGGTGCGTGGGACGACACGGTCTCGTCGCTGGCCTCCCACGACTCCGGCGCACCGTGGGTCGCCTACGTGCTGGGCTACGCCGCGGCCGAACGCGGTCGGTGGACCGACGCCCTGCGGCTCGCGGCCACCGCCCGCCGGGGCATGCCTGGACGCGTCGAGCCCGAGGTGCTCGGCGCCTGGGTGGCGGGGCACGTGCTCGACCCCGAGGGTGCGCATCGCCGCCTCGTCGCGCTGAGCGAGCGCGCACCATGGGCGCCGCGGCTGTGGACCGCGCGCGCGGAGTCCGCGTCCGCGAGCGGTCGACCTGCCGCCGAGGTCACGGCCGCGTACGAGCGCGCCCTGGAGGTGGAGCACCGGCCCGCGAGCGCCGCTGCAGCCTTGGCGCGGACGGCATCGCCCGACGAGGCGCTGCACCTGTGGGCGATGGCGGCCACGCTCGACCCCACCGAGGCGCGCCATCGCTTGGCCCTCGGCGAGGTTCAGGCCGATCTCGGGCGCCTCGGCGAGGCGTGGGCCAACCTCGCGACCGCCCAGGACGCCGCGCGGGACCCCGAGGCATGGCTGACCCTCGTCGAGCTGGCCCTGGTGCGAAGCCGCGGGCAGGCCACGCCCGAGATCCCGGTGGAGATCGGGGCCTGGCTCGACGCGGCGCTGGCCTCCGGCGCCTCTGCAGAGGACGTGCAGCGTCTGCGGCTGCGGACCCGGCTTGCTCGCGGCGAGCGTGTCGGCGCGCAGGCGTCAGCGCTGGCCCTACGCCACCGAGACGACGCGGCCATCGTCGCGCTGGCCGTCGAAGCCCTCGGCGCTGAGGGCAGGCTCCCAGCCGCGCGTCATCACGTCGAGCGAGCCCGCCGCACGCTGGCGCGCGGAGAGCTGCCCGTGGTCACCCTCGCGCTCGCCAACGTCCTGCGCGAACGCGGCGAGGTCCGAGAGGCCGCGCAGCTCTCGTTCAAGGGCTGGAGCGCGCTTCGGTCCGACGCCCACGCGCTCACCGTCTTGGCTGCCGCAAGCGATGCCGTCGACGCCTGGCTCGCGCTGGGCAACACCAACGGCGCCCGGGCCATCGCCCGCGAGCTGACGCAGCGCTTGCCGAGCAGCCCCGAGGCGTGGCTGCTGCGAGCACGGGTTCAACGCGCCGCCGACGAGCCCGACTTTGCGTGCCGAAGCCTCGGGCGGGCGCGCACGCTCGATCCCAACGTCGTGCTCGAGCGCGGGTGGTGCCGCGACGAAGCGATGTAGTGGTTAGGCGCTGGCCGCATCGTCGGCGGGATCGGGAGCGGCCGCCTCGAAGTCGAAGGCGGGGACCAACGGGTCGGCCACCTCGAAGTCGAACTCGGGAATCGGCGGAGGTTCGGTCTCGAACTCGAAGGCCGGCATGGGCGGGGGCTCGAGCTCGCTGTCGGCCGCGATGCCCATGGGAGGGGCGACGGAGAGGCGAGCGGCGACCTCGTCCTCGTCTTCGTCCTCGACGAGGTCCGTGAGCGCCTGCGCCTCGTCCTCGGTGGGCACCTCGCCGGCTTCGCTCCCGGACGGGCGAAATTGGTGCGCGTCGACCTGACCGTCGCGGATCAGCTCGACCAGCCGGGCCAGCGCCGCGTCGTGCCGGTCGAAGTCTGCGGGGTGCCACGAGAACTCGGTGACCAGGAAGTCCACGACGCGGTCGAGGGCGTCGGGGGGCGCGAACCGGAGGGCCCGTTCCAGCTCGTCGGCCACCACCGGGTCTCCGGCCTGGGGGGCGGAGTCCCGAGGACCATACAGCTCGAAGCGCTGCAAACCGTCGTACAGCCGCACCAAGCCAAGCTAGCACGCCCGGGCGAAACCGGTGTGAGGTTGTGACCACGATGAATGCGGGTGAAACTCAGGCCGAGCTGCACGATGACCGCGAACGTCTTCGAGGAGAGCACCCTGACCCTGTCCGCCAACATCGCCCGCGGCAAGGGCGATCGGGCGAGCGCCAAGTTCATCTTCGAGCAGGAGGGGGGCTCGGAGACGGTCGAGGCCGCCGAGCTCGAGCTCGGTGGCAAGGAGGGCGGCTCGAAGAAGGTCTCCACCACCGTCACGCTGCCCAAGTGCAAGGACGACGAGGACTTCTACACGCTCAGCTACAAGGTCGAGTGCAACGGGGCGGAGTACCCCGGCGGCGACTTCAAGATCTGGCTCAAGACCGCCA
The DNA here is from genome assembly GCA_024742475.1 of bacterium. Classification (GTDB taxonomy): domain Bacteria; phylum Myxococcota_A; class Polyangia; order Nannocystales; family Nannocystaceae; genus CAJXVA01. Next base: position 61,190 of record JANSYI010000032.1, read on the forward strand.
AGTTCAAGGCCGTCGACGCCGACGGTGCGGCGCTCAAGGGGGTGCCCCTGAGCTTCAACCAGACGCCCGAGAAGATCTACGTCACCGACAGCAAGGGAGAGTGCCCGCTCCCGATCAACGCCACGGGGCCGAGCATCGTGACCGTGCACTCCCCATGCTCGGTCGACGAGTGGACGACCGAGGTCGGGCGGCTGCGAGAAGCCAAGGTCACCAAGAAAGAATACAAGGCGATCATCTCGACGCCGGACGCGTCCGCGACGGCCGAGGACTCGCCCCACAAGCAGTTCGTCAACCTCAAGAACGACGACGGCAAGAACCCCAACCAGGCCAGCAAGATCAAGCTCGCCGTCGGGGGCCAGACCGATGAGGAGTGCATCCCCGGCATCCCCGGCGAGGAGGTGCACATCACCGTCAAGTTCCACGCCGACAACTCCAAGCGGAACTCCCCCAAGCCGGCGCTCATCGCCGGCGGCTCCACGGTCGAGCCGAACGCGTCGGGGGAGGCGAAGGGCAAGGTCACCTTCGACGAGAACGGTGTCGCGCAGTTCGAGGTCGAGCTCGGCAAGGCCGGCGGAGACAAGGCCGAGATCAAGGTCGGCATCACCGACGCCTGCGAAGACTCCACCTTGTACGTCGAGAACTGGCGACGCCTCTGGTACCAGCTGACCATGCCCAAGGGCGCAGCCGAACCCGACCTCACGCGCATGGTCGACGCGCTCGCCGAGGTCTACATCGAATACCTCAAGGAAGGCGAAACGGTCGAAATCGAAGACACCGAGGAGGCCCCCAGCGGCATCTCGTGGTTCGATGGCGCGTGGGTGGGAGAAGCCGACAAGCTGCTCAACATCGGCGACTACAATCGCGCGCACTTTCACACCAAGTTCGTCGATACGCACACGCCCTGGCAGGTGCACGTGCTGTGCTGCCACCGTCAGTTCGACGCGGGCGGCAACGAGACCTACGGGGGGCTCGAGTGCGGCAAGGACGACAAGGTCTCGTGGAGTGACGGCAGCGACGTCGTCGGGGTCGAGCACAACGTCGGCTCCGCGCTCTTTCCCAAGGGGCTCGACACCGACGCCTCCGCGTTCGTCAAGGGCAGCTGGAAGGCAGTCGGCAGCGCTGAGAAGGGCAGTCTCGCCGAGGCGGACGTGTGGATCGACCAGGGCTGGTTCACCGTCAAGCTGCCGCAGGCGGCTTTGGACTACCTCGGCACCGACGCCAGCAAGAAGGTCAAGGTCAAGGTCACCGTCTACGAGATGGCCGGCCCGTACCTGGGGGAGTCGGACGACTACAAGCAGCTCATCGTCATCGACCAGACCAGCATCGGCATCAACGACACGCTCACGCACGAGCTCGGTCACTCGCTCAATCAAGTCCCGACGACCGCAGGGGAGAAGGCCCCGGGGCTGAAGACCGAGACCCACGCCCGGGCCTACACCGGCAACGGCCACACTGGGGGCCACTGTGCCGACGGCATGTCCGACGACAACTACGCCGGCGGCGCGGGAAAGGCGGGCACCGCGTATCAAGGCAACTTCGAGAGCAAGAGCGAATGCACCTGCGTCATGTATGGTGAGGACAACACGGCCTGCACCGGAAAGTTCTGCGACACGTGCAAACCGTTCGTGCTCGCCGACTCGGTCGCTTCCTTGCACTGACGGAACCACGCATGGACAACGGGAGATTCGGTCTCACTGACCACGACTTCTGGGCGGAGCCCCGCAAGTCGGCGCAAGACCTCATCGACGCGCAGATCGACGCCGAGGAGGACGCGCTCGTGCTCGACGCGCCTCGCGAGGCGTCGATCGACAACCGCGACACGCTGCCGTTTGGCACGCTCTACGTTCGGTCTCTCGACGAGGCCGCTGCGCTCGACCCCGAGCGCGCGCTCATCCTCGTCGCCGTTCGCCACGAGGACAACGCGTTGTTCGTCGGACCGGCGCTACGCAAGGACAAGAAGCCAGGCGCAAACCCGGTGGACAACCCGCCGAAGCCTGGCGTCAAGGGGAGCTTCTTCGTCGCCGACGCGGTCGAGCAGATCGGCATCCCCTGGTCGCGCGGCACCTACACGATGGAGCTGCTGCTTCGAGAACGCCGGTCGAATCCGTGCCAGAGCCGCATCGGCGCGCTGCGGACGGACTTTCACGACGACGCGGTCGAGGCCTACGTCGAGGCGCGCCGGCGCAAGGCCGCGGAGGCTCCACCTCCGTCGGTGTGGCCGCCGCTGCCGGTCATTCGTGGGGCGATCGAACGCACGCTCGACGGCGGCGTCGATCCGTTCCCCAACTACCGTGAGCGCGAGCAGTCTCCGCCTCTTCCTGCGAGCGCTGGCATCGCCTTCACGATCGACCGCGTCGCCGAGCCCGGGGAGGGGCGTCGGTGTGTACTGCGGGGCTCGTTCAGGCTCCCGGCCACCGACCTCGAGCGCGTGCCCTTCGACCCCGAGACGGGCCGACTGCTCGACGTGGGCGCTCCGGGGGCGACCGCCGTGCTGCAGATCCACATCGTGGCCACGGGGACGAAGGTGGTCGGGCCGGTCGTGCTTCCGCTGCGCGTGCCGACCTTCGACGTGGTCCCGCCCGAGGGTGGCTTGGTGACGGGGTTCTTCAACCTCGACCTGTTTCAGGTCAGCGGCGTGCAGCAGTCCCCGGGCACGTACTTCTTCACCGCGTATTCTCGCGAACACGCCCACGGTCCCGTTCCGCTGGGCATTCCGCCGAGGCTCCCATGACGACCCGCGCTCTCCTGCTCACCGCGGTGCTGTGCTCGCTCGGGTGCGACTCGGCGGCCACCCAAGAGCCGGTCCCCAGCGAGCCTCCGGCTGCCCGACAATCGCCTTCCGGCGACGAGGCTGCACCTGAAGCGAGCCCTCCCATGACTGATCGGAAGCCTGACCGCATGACCGACCGCAAGCCGCAGACCCACATCTCGGGGGCGACCGATGCCGTCCTCTCCGGGGACGACACCGACGACGCGCTCGAGGTGCTGCTCGACGGGCTGACCGACGCTGACCAAACCGGCCTTCGGATCGACGCGCCCTTCGTCGTCGACGCAGGCGCCACCGCGCTTCCGGTCGTCGGCGCGTTCGTCCGCGTGCCCGAAGCGGGGGAGGCGTTCGAGAACGAGGTCGCGGTGATCGCCACCCAAGGCGATGCGATCACGGTGCAGCCGGCGCTGCGCAGCCCGAAGATGAAGGGCGGCAAGAAGCGGCCCGCAAGCGACGTCATCCGCGGATCCAACTTTGCCTTCGATGCCCTCGCTCGGCTGTCGTCCGTGGACTTCGCGGTCCCCACGCGCCTGTGGGTCGGCTACGGCCCCTACCTCTCGAACGGCGTCACGGTGAGGGTCGGGGGCGAGGCCCCGCTTGCGCCCGGGGGGTCGACGTCGGTCAGCCTCGAGGGTCCGTCGTCGGCGCCCACCGAACCCGGCGGCACGGTGACGCTGTCCGGCACGGCGCCCGCGTCCACGCAGGTGCACATCGTCGCGCTCGGCGGTCCAGACGCGTTCGTCAGCGCGGTCGAGGCCGACGGCGCGGGGTCCTTCTCGGTCAACCTGCTCGGCGACAACCCGCTGCCCAAGGCCCCGGGCACGTGGCACGTCTACGCGTTTTGCGGCGAGCACGTCGCCGGTCCGGTCAGCATCGAGCTCACCCCGGGCAGCAAGCCCTGGTAGCTCAGATCATGATCTCGATGAGCGCGGCGGCCTCTTCGTGCTCGGCGCTCGGTGTGGTCTCGACCTGCTCGAGCGCGTGGCTCAGCGGGCATCGGCCTTCGATCGACTCGCCGCGGCGGTAGCGGGCCAGGAGCTTGCGGGAGCGCTCGGCGAGCATGCGCCGGACCTCGCGTCGCATGCCCTTGACCCGCGGGATGCTCATGTCGTCGTAGGCGGTGGTCTGGTGCCGCATCCACGCGATCGTGGCCGCCTCGGCGCGCCGCTGCACGTCGATGCGCTTCGTTCGAGCGACGGTGCCGCTGCCCACGGGCGTGGCGTGCTCGGCGATGGCCCTGGCCATGCGCGCCTGCAGGTCGGTATAGCGGGGCGCGAAGGCCAGGAAGGTCGCCACCGCGGCGGTGAACTCCTCGACGTAGGCCTCCTGCTCCTTGGCCCGGCGCGCGCGGCCGGCTTCGAGGCGCTTGGTGTACTTGGGGTCGGCCTGCTCCGCCGCGCGTTCGGCCTGCAGACGGGCGATCGTCTCGGCGGGCGCCCATACGCCCTGCGAGAACGTGCGGCGCCCCTTCTTGGCCCGCACCGTCCACGACGGGCCGGCCGCCTTGACCCGGCGAGTGAGCGCTGCGTCCCCGGGGGCAAGGTGCTCCCAGCCCGCGGGCACCTCCATCACGCGCCCGTCCTCGGTGCGAGGCCGGCGAGGGTCCTTGGTCTGCCAGAGCTGAAGGGTCTCGTGCTTCATGCCTCGAACAGCGCGTCGTGCAGCGCGGGGACGGCACGCGCAATCGCGCCGTCCTTGACCACCAAGGAGATGTTGTTGCTCGCCATGCCGAAGCTGTGCATCTCGATGTTCACCCCCGCGGTGCCCAGCGCCTTCATCACGCGGGCACCGATGCCGGGCGTGGTGTGGATGCCGCGACCGACGACCGCGAGGATCGACATGCCCTCGCGCAGGTCCGTCTCCCCCAGCGCTCGGAGGTGACGCTCGGCGGCCCGCAGGGACGCACCGTCGTGCGAGGTGACCGAGACGCTGACCTCGGAGGTGGCGACCATGTCGATCACCGCGCCGGACTCGGCCAGCTGCGTGAACACCTTGGCCAAGAAGCCGACCGACTCGAACATGCGGGGCTCGGCGATCGTCAGGACGGTCTGGCCTTCTTTGTAGGCCACCGACGTGAACGCCTCGCTGCGCTCGGGCGGGTTCGCCGAGATGGCCGTGCCCGGGTGGTCGGGGCGGTTGGTGTTGAGCACCCGAACGACGATGTCCGCCTCGATGGCGGGCAGCAGCGTCGCGGGGTGCAAGACGCGGGAGCCGAAGAAGGCCAGCTCTGCGGCCTCGTCGAAGCGCATGTGCGGGATGCTCTTGGCGCCCTCGACGATGCCGGGGTCGGCGGTCATGACCCCGTTGGTGTCGCTCCAGATCTGCACCTCCTCGGCCCGCAGCGCGGCGCCGACCAGTGACGCGGTCAAGTCGCTGCCATTGCGGCCGAGCGTGGTGATGACACCGCCCTCGTTCTTGGCGACGAACCCGGTGATGATCGGGACGACGCCGCTTGGGACCTTCTCGTCGAAGGCTTTGCGCAGGCGCTCGGGGAAGTCGGCCACCGGCCGCGCGCGCCCGAAGTTGCCGTCGGTGATGAAGCCCAGGTCCCACGCGTCGAACGCCTGCGCCTTCACGCCCTGCCGGGAAAAGAAGTCGGCGATGCAGCGCACGGACATGCGCTCGCCGAAGCTCGAGATGTAGTCGAGGCTTCGTGGGGAGAGCTCGCCGACGAGTCGAATGCCGCGCAGCAGGTCTCGGATCTCCGCGAAGTGTTCGGCCAAGAGCGCGGCCGGACACCCCAGCGACTCCGCGATCGCGTGCTGCTTGGCGATGACTGCCTCGCCGCCATCGTCCTTGCCCTCGGCGGCCGCGCGCGCGGTGTCGATGAGCGCGTCGGTCACCCCTTTGTGCGCGGAACTCACGACGACCGGAGCTCGGTCTCGCGCCGCGGCGACGATGTGGCGAACCTTTTCGATCTGGGCGCGGTTGGCGACGGAGCTGCCGCCGAACTTCATCACGATCATGGCGCGCAAGGAGTACCAGCACAGCCCGTCGCGGTGGGCGCGGAGGACCCCGAAGATCTGCAGGGCGGCGGCGCGATCAGCCGGCCGCGGGCGGGACCGAGACGACCCGCAGGCCTGCGCCGCCCGGGTACGCGAAGCTGACCGCCTCGTCGTAGCCGAAGACCGATACCCCCACGCGGCCCCGTGCTTCGATGATGTGCTGGCCTTCGTCGACCGGGACTTGGGCGTAGCGAAAGCGCTCGCCGTCGAGGACACCGAGGGACTCGAAGCGGTCTTCGGGGAGGTCGTCGCCGTCGAGCGTGACGGTCCCCTCGCCCTGGGCGACGATCGAGATGTGGGTCTCCACGTACCCGGCGGGCACCACGAACGCCAGCCGCGACTCGAACTGCAGCGCCGAGGGGATGATCATCATCGCCGGGTCTCCGAGGCCCGACTCCGAGAGGACCTGGTTGGAGAGCAGGAACTGCGCCATGCCGAAGGCGTGTTCGCGGTCTTGCGCCGCGACGGTGAAGGGCTGGTCGGTTTGAAACGCGAGCGTCTCGCCGGCGTTGATCTCCGTGGGCGCGCCAGCAGGGGCGCTGGGGCAGTACAGGAGCTGCGTGCCGTCGAAGGCTCCGGTGAGCCGATACAGGGCAGGGTCGTCGCCATTGCCCGAGACGCTCGGCGGTGGGGCGACGGCGTAGCGGCTGCTCCATGCGGTGCGCGGGGAGAGTTGGTGTTCGAGATGGTCGGCGCAGCACAGGCCGTCGTCGATCGGCTCGATCGTGGCGACGTTGCCAGCGAACACCGCGACCGGCGCGTTGGCCCGGATGCGCGTGCCCGAGAGGTTGCCGTCCTCTCCGAGGTCTTGGACCGAGACGATCGTCCACACCTGCCCGGCGTCCAGCGTCTGCTCGGTGGCGCTCCCGCCCGCCAGCGGGGCCGTGGGGTTGATCGTGACCTGGGTGCCGTCCTGCGTCGCGACCACGCTGACGTAGGCGCCAGCGTTGCGCGGCATCGGGTCTGTGGGCCCCTGAGACAGCAGGATCGCCGAGCCCGTCACGGCCACGTAGTCGTCGCCGAGCGCGTGGGTGGGCAGCAGCAGCGACGCGTCGTTGGAGTACACCTCGGTGGTGTTGTCGAGCGGGTTGAACTGGTACGCGACGATCGGCGTGTCGCTGGCGATGCGATACGCCAGCCCGTCGAAGCTGCCGAAGTTGGGCTCGACCGACGCCGAGGGCAGGGTAAAGGTGTGGGTCGTGCGTTGGTCGACCTGAGCCGAGGCGAATGGAACGTCCTCGCCGGGCAGGTAGACCTCGACCAGCGCGGGGGCGAGGCCGGAGGGATTGCCCACCGAGACCGAGAACTGCTGGTCGGCGGCCGGGGGGCTGTTGAAGGTGCCGCGGTCGTCGTTGGGCAGGTCGACCGCCCAGAACTCGCAGCCGAGGTTCGTGCTGAAGTCGCTGGCTTCGTCGCATCCAAACTCGAACGTGACGCCGCCATCGGGCGCGCCCACGTCGAACTTGAAGCCGTCGTCGGTGGTGCTCGAGCCCGAGGTCGTCGACCCCGTCCCCTCGCCGTCGCCCGGGCGGCAGTGCGCTGGGGTCACCTCGCCGCCGCCGCTGTCGGTGGCGGCCGAGGTGCTGGGCAGCGCGCCGGTGGGGTTGGGCGGCGTGGCCCCCGACGTCGCGCTCCCGCTGGTGAGCAGTGGAGGCGGGTTGCCTTCGTCCGCCTCACCACATCCGAGCAGGGTCACAGCAGCGAGCGTCGCGAGGCAGCGTGCCGATCTCACCGATCACGGATAACGTCGCTGGTGACGCGCTGCAAGGAGGGGGCTGTGCCGGGCTGTGGGTTTTTTGCCATCCCTCCCGCATCGGCGCCCCACGCCGGCGCTGCGGGGCGTATCCTGGCCGCGATGGTTGCTCGCCAAGCCCTGCTCCAAGCCGCGACGAACTACCTGCGAAGCCATCCCGAAGAACTCGCCCGACTCCTGCGCAACGCCATGGGCTTGCGCGTCGGCGTCCCGATCGCGGGGCTGCGGTGGCTCGCCTCCCGCGGCGGCGACGGGGGCCCCAAGGACGTCGAGATCGATCCCGACCCTCCCGGCATCCGCGTCGCTGCGACGCTCGACATGATGGGCGTGCCGGTCCGGGCGCTCACCAGCATCTTCATCGAGCGGATTCGGGCGTCGGACGAGGAGCTGAGGCTCGAGATCCGGCTCGAGGGCACGACGCTGCGGGTGCTGGACGACGACGCCGAGTCACCGGTCGCCGCGTTGATCAAGTCGGGCGCGCTCGACCTGACCAAGAGCGGCTCGCTCGCCTCGCACATGCCCAAGGTCGGCGCGCTGCTCAGCGAGTCCACCGGCAACCGCTTGGTCATCGACCTCATGAAGCATCCCAAGATCGGCAAGAGCCGAACGGTTCGCCGGGCGCTGGGGCTGGTGTCCTCGCTGGTCACGGTGCACGGGGTCGAGAGCGATGAAGGGCACCTCGACGTGCTGTTCCGCGCGTTGCCCCGCGGGGTCGGCGGCGCGGCCCGAGCGGTCCGCGATCACTTGTTCAGCGAAGGGCCCCCGTGGGTCCGCGGCATGCTGCCGGGTCGCCGCTCCGACGCCCGGCCCGGTTACTGACGATCCGCGATGGCACCGCGACGCATCGACACGACTCGCTTCGACGTCGACGGGGCGGGGGACCCCGGCGGCAGCATCTTCGGGCTCCCGTACTCCGCCGACGAGTGCTCTGTCGTGCTCGTGCCCGTGCCTTGGGAGCCCACGGTGAGCTACGGGCGGGGCACGGTGCACGGACCCGCCGCGATCCGCAGCGCATCGCTCCAGCTCGATCTGTACGATGCCGAGCTCGCGGTGCACGGTCTGGCCCGGCCGTGGGTCTTCGGCGTGAACATGCTGCCCGAGGACGACCGGGTTCGCGGTTGGAACGAGACGGCGTGCAGGCTCGCGGCGCCGATCGTCGACGCTGGAGGCGTGCCTGCCGGTGACGCGTCGGCCAAGCGCGTCGACGAGCTCGGCGCGCAGCTCGACACGTGGGTGCATCGCACGACGAGCCACTGGCACGCCAAGGATCGCATCGTCGGCGTCGTTGGCGGGGACCACTCCGTGTCGTTCGGCGCGATCGAGGCGGCGGCGCAGGCCCACGAGGGCCTGGGCATCTTGCACGTCGACGCGCACGCCGATCTGCGCGTCGCCTACGAAGGCTTCGCGCGCTCGCACGCGAGCGTGATGGACAACGTGCTCGAGCACGTGCCGGGCGTGTCGAAGATCGTGCAGGTGGGCATTCGCGATCTCAGCGCGGCGGAGGCACGTCGGATCGACGCGGACCCGCGGCTGCACACGTTCTTCGATCACGCGCTCCGCAGCGCGCGTGGCCAGACGTGGGAGTCGCAGTGCGCGGCGATCGTCGCCGCGCTACCCAGCGAGGTGTACGTCTCGTTCGACATCGATGGCCTCGAGCCGTCGCTGTGCCCCCACACCGGCACGCCGGTTCCCGGCGGTCTGGACTTCGGCCAGGCCATGACGCTGCTGCGGGTCCTGGGCACCAGCGGTCGCCGCGTGGTCGGCTTCGATCTCGTCGAGGTGGCCCCGCCGCCGCGGGTCGCAGCGTCCGGCCCGTCGTGCGCCGCGGACGAGTGGGACGGCAACGTCGGCGCACGGGTGCTGCACCGCCTCTGCGGCGCCGCGCTCCTGAGCCAGGGTGCCCGCGACACGATCTCGTGACCGCCCCCGAAGAGAAACGATGCGCAAACAGCGGCTTTGACAACCGCCCCGCGTTCGACTAAGAAACCGCTCCCTAAAGCACGGGGCGTAGCGCAGCCTGGTAGCGCGTTCGGTTCGGGACCGAAAGGTCGGAGGTTCAAATCCTCTCGCCCCGACCAAGAAACCCTCGAGGACGACTCCTCGAGGGTTTTCGTTCGTTCTAGGGGGCCTTCCGAAAAGGCCCCCAGCCGCTACGGCCGGCAAAGCCGGGTTCGTCCATAGGGGGGCCTTTCAAAAAGGCCCCCGCCGCTACGGCCGGCAAAGCCGCCCTGCGCTCCCCCCCAAACGGTCGCCCTGTCGGGCTCCTGCTCGCGTTGCTCGCCGCGCACGACGAATCTCGCTGGCGCGGTGAGCCGTGCCGGACCACCGGCGAGAGGGCGCCGAAAGAAACGAACCCACCGAAGTGCGGAGGCGAAGGAGCGGACCCTCCGGGTCCGCGAGCGAGGGCGCCCCGCGTCAACCACCGACGAGAGGCCGCCGAAAGAAACGAACCCACCGACGTGCGGAGGCGAAGGAGCGGACCCTCCGGGTCCGCGAGCGAGGGCGCCCCGCATCAACCACCGACGAGGGGGCGCCGAAAGAAACGAACCCACCGAAGCCCGGAGGCGAAGGAGCGGACCCTACGGGTCCGCGAGCGAGGGCGCCCCGCGCCCGAACTAGGAGGGGTGAAACGCAGGGCGGCTTTGCCGCCCGAAGTGAGGGGAACCGAGAGGTTCCCCTCTATTCATAGATCACAGCAAGTCGAGTGTTCCCGACCGAGAACTCGCAGTCGCGCGGCAGCTGGACCGTGCCGCCGACGGGCTCGTCGTTGACGGCGACCAGGTCGTTGCTGCCCAGGGGGCGAAGGTGCGGAAGGTTGGGGTTGCCGCTCCACTCGAGCACGGCGGCGACGGAGAGCACCTCGTCGTCGCGGAGCTTGATCTCGCAGCGCTCTCCGCTGCCGATGCGGTAGCTGCCCGGGAGGAACAGCTGGTCGTTCAAGGTGCCGTCCGGATGCAGCATTCGAAGCTGCGCGGCGACGGGGATGTCCATCTCGCGGTGCAGCACCAGCCCCAAGATGTTGGCCAAGGCGCCGGCGTTGGGCGGCCGCTTGGCGGGGTCCTTGACCAGCGCGCGGTCGAGGCCCCGCACCAGCGCCTCGGGGAGGTCTTCGCACCCGGGCATGGTGTTGATCAGTCTGGGCTCGTTGCGCATGTGGGCGGCGAGCCACTGCTTGGGCGAGTGCCGCAGCGTCTCGACCGTCTCGGGGAGCGTGTTGTCGGGGAAGAGCGGCGAGCGACCCGAGAGCAGCTCGTAGAGCATCGTCGCCAGGCTGTAGACGTCGCTGGCCGGCGTCAGCACGCGCGTCTTGAGCTGCTCGGGTTGGCTGTAATGCGGCGTGCCGACGATCATGTGGGCTTCGCTGGCGTTGACGCCGATGACCGGCGTGCCGTCCCACGATCTGGCCAAGCCGAAGTCGAGCATCTTGATGTGGCCGTTCTTCTCGATGAAGAGGTTCTCCGGCTTCACGTCGCGGTGCACGATGCCCATCGCGTGCGCCTCTGCGAGGCCGAGGCACGCCTGGTGAATGATGGTGACCGCCTGGGCCGGATGCAGCGGCGCCGTGTGGTCGTGCCACTGGTCGAGCGTGTCGCCCTGCAGCAGGTCCATCAGCAGGTAGATGTGGCCGTCGGGCCGCAAGCCGCAGTCGAACGTGCGCACCACGTGGGGGTTGGTGAGCGAGCGAAGGATCGTGATCTCGCGGAGGGCACGTTGCGCCTCCTCGCCCGCGGTCACCGGCTCGCGCGTCAACTTGAGCGCGAGTGATTGGGCGTATCCGGGGACCTCGACCTCGTAGACGCGAGCGAAGGATCCGACGCCCAAGATGCCCTTGATTCGGATGCCCCCGGCGTAGACATCTCCGGGCTCGAGGTCGAGCGGCATGACGAAACTCGCGTGGACCGTAGCAGAGTCTCCGGGCTCGGGGCACCCACGGTGTCCTTTCCCGGGGGAGGGGGCGCTCGTTCGTGCAGGGGACCCGGGAGAAACCGCACGGTCGGGCGTGGAAAGGTGGTCGCCCGACCTGGCGCGCGGCATCGGGCTTGCTCCTATCATTGCGCCTCGAAGATCTACGAGGAGCTCTCCAGCGTGCGTATCGGCGTCCCCAAGGAAATCAAAACTCATGAGTACCGCGTCGGCATCAACCCGACCGGCGTGAAGCAACTCGTCGCCGCCGGTCACACCGTGTCGGTGCAAAGCGGCGCGGGGATCAGCTCGGGCTTCGCGGACGAGGCGTTCGTCTCCGCTGGTGCTCAGATCGCCGGCGATGCCGCGGCCGTCTGGAACGAGTCCGACATGGTCATCAAGGTCAAGGAGCCGCTGCCCGACGAGTTCGGCTACTTCCGCGAGGACCTCATCCTCTACACCTACCTGCACCTGGCCGCGTTCCCCGAGCTCACCGCGGAGCTGCTCTCCAAGAAGGTCACCGGCGTGGCCTACGAGACGATCACCGACGCCAAGGGGGCGCTGCCGCTGCTGCGACCGATGAGCGAGATCGCCGGGCGCATGGCCTCGCAGGTCGGCGCTTCGTGCCTCGAGCGCTCTGGCGGCGGCAAGGGCCTGCTGATGGGCGGCATTCCGGGCACGCGGCGGGCTCAGGTCGTGATCCTCGGGGGCGGCATCGTCGGAACCGCGGCGGCCCGCATCGCGATCGGTCTGGGCGCGCGCGTCACCGTGCTCGACATCAACGCCGACCGCATGCACTACCTCGAAGACGTGTTCGGCAACGCGATCGAGACGCTCTACTCCAACCCGGACACCGTCAACGAGTCGGTGCGCAAAGCCGACATGGTCATCGGTGCGGTGCTCGTGCCCGGCGGGGCGGCGCCCAAGCTGGTCACCCGCGAGCACCTGCAAACCATGGAAGACGGCTCGGTCGTCGTCGACGTCGCCGTCGACCAAGGCGGATGCATTGCGAGCTGCCGGCCCACGACGCATGACGACCCCACCTTCGTCGAAGAGGGCGTCGTGCACTACTGCGTCGCCAACATGCCCGGCGCGGTGCCGCAGACCTCGACGATCGCGCTGACCAACGCGACGATCCCCCACGCGCTCGCCATCGCCAACCACGGCGTGGCCGCGGCCGCCAAGGCGTCGGTTCACCTCGCCCGCGGCATCAACACCCGCGCCGGCGCGTGCGTCTGCGAACCCGTCGCCCAGGCGCACGGCCTCGCCTACACGCCCCTCGAGCAGACGCTCTAGCGCTCGCTCCCGCCCGCAGCGGGGCCGTTGGGCTGCTCACACACACAGTGTGGGCAGCCCTTCTTCGTGCTCGGAAACCGTCGCCGCCTCTGCGGGGTCTCAACGCCCGCGGCCCGCTGCAACACGGCAATTCGCCGTGTCGTTCCCCCATCGGCCGAGCGCGTGCTAACCCCCTGATCTGCCATGTCCCTGCAATCCCGCATCCTTCTGCTCTCCGTCCTCCTGGTCGGGGGCTGCGATCGCGCCCGCGCGGAGTCCGACAGCGCGACCGAGGAGGAGGTCGAGCAAAAGACCCCCATCGTGGCGCAGCAGGTCTCGCGGGGCAGCATCGAGCAGGCGCTCACGGCAGCGAGCACCATCGAGGCCGAGAAGATGGTCACGGTGCACGCCGAGTCCACCGGCCGGCTGATCAGCTTCGACCTCGAAGAGGGCGACACCTTGAAGAAGGGCGCGTCGGTGGGGCGGATCAAGTACGACAGCCAGGCCGCCACGCTCGATCGCGCCAAGACGTCGCTCGAGAAGGCCAAACGCGACCTCGACATCGTCGAGCGGCTGCACGCGCAAGGCCACGCCTCCGACGACGAGCTGGCCACCGCCCGGCTCGCCTACGAGACCGCCTCGCTCGATGTGGGCGACAGCAAGCGCAACATCCGAAACACGCGCGTCACGGCGCCGTTCGGCGGCACGGTGACCGAGCGCTTCGTCACCAAGGGCGCGTTCGTCAGCGCGGGCGCGCAGCTCGTCACGATCACCGACTTCGACACCCTCGTCGCCCGGGTCTACGTCCCCGAGCGAGAGCTCGACCGGCTCGCGGTCGGACAGCCCGCCTTCGTACAGGGCAAGGCCGCACGGAGCCGCCAAGGTCAGGGCACGATCAAGCGCATCGCCCCCGTCGTCGACGCCACTACGGGCACCGTCAAGGTCACCGTGGGGCTCCCCGCCGAGCTCGCCGGCGGTGACCAGGGCTTCCTTCCGGGCATGTACGCCGAGGTCCGGCTCACCACCGAGCGCAAGGACGACGTCCTGCTCGTCTCGAAGCGGGCGCTCGTCCGCGAAGACGACGACGTGTTCGTGTTCACGGTGCAGCCCGACGACACCGCCAAGCGGGTCAAGATCGACATCGGCCTCGAAGACGCCGAGCGGGCCGAGGTGCTCTCGGGCCTCTCCGAGGGCCAGGAGGTCGTCGTCACCGGGCAGGCGGGCCTCAGCGACGGCGGCAAGGTCGTCTTGGTCGACGCCTCCGGTGAGCCGCTGGACGGGAGCGATGGGTCGGAGGGGCAGTGAGCGGGTCGCACGACCCGCCGGCCCCGAAGGACCCCGAGGCCCACTCGGACGTCCCGCCCGGTGACGTCGCCCCGCAGTCGGCCCCGCCTCCGGGCGCCCGCACTCAGGTGCCCTCGGGCGTCGAGCGTCTGATCGAGCGGTTCTCGTTCACAGCGACGCGTCCGGTCGCGGTGGCGATGGTCTTCCTCGCCATCTTGGTGTTCGGAGCCTTCAGCGCGCAGATGCTGCCGCTGTCGCTCATGCCCGACATCTCCTATCCCAAGCTCACCGTCCGCACCGACTACGAGGGCGCGGCGCCGGCCGAGGTCGAGAACAACGTCTCGCGCCCGCTCGAGGAGGTGCTCGGCGTCGTCACGGGCGTCACGCGCATCGAGAGCGTCTCGCGGGCGGGCTACAGCGACGTGATCCTGGAGTTCGGTTGGGACACCGACATGGACGACGCCAACCAGGACGTGCTCGAGATCCTCGATCAGGTCACGCCCTCGCTGCCCGATGGTGTCGACCAGCCGCTGATCCTCCGCTACGACCCCACCCTCGACCCGGTGCTCACCCTCAGCCTCGAGGGCAACGGCGATCGGTATGCGGGCGAGGGGGGTCTGGGTCGGCTTCGCCGCGTCGCCGACCAAGAGGTCCGCCGCCTGCTCGAGCCCGTCGAAGGCGTGGCCGCCGTCCGGATCAAGGGCGGCCTCGAAGAGCAGATCTCCGTCGAGCTCGAAGAGGGCCAGCTGCGGCGCACGGGCATCGGCATCGACACCGTCATGCAGCGGCTCTCGGCCGAGAACATCAACCTCGCCGGGGGCCAGCTCGAAGACGGCCGCACGCGCTACCTCGTCCGCACCGTCAACGAGTTTCGCGACCTGGATGACATCGGCGAGATCGTCATCACGCGCCGCAACGACCGAGACGTGCGTCTGCGCGACCTGGCCATCGTGTCGGCGTCCCACAAGGATCGCGAGGTCATCACCCGCGTCGACGGTGTCGAGGCGGTCGAGGTCGAGGTCTACAAGGAAGCCGACGCCAACATCGTCGAGATGGCGGCGCTGGTGCGCGATCGCATCGAGGAGCGCGTCGGCCCGCGGCTCGAGCAGCAGCACGAGGCCTCGATCTCGGTCAGCTCGGACCGCTCCCGGTTCATCCAGTCGAGCATCGACGAGGTCCGCAACACGGCGCTCTTCGGCGGCCTGCTGGCGGTGGCGGTCTTGTTCTTCTTCCTCCGCGACCTTCGCAGCACCGCCATCGTCGCCGTCTCGATTCCGGTCTCGATCCTCATCACCTTCGCCCCGCTCTCGCTCGCGGGCGTCTCGCTCAACATCATGTCGCTCGGCGGGCTCGCGCTGGGCATCGGCATGCTGGTCGACAACTCGATCGTGGTGCTGGAGTCGATCCATCGCTGCAGGCAAGAGGGCGATGACCTCGTGCGCGCCACGTTGCGGGGCGTCTCCGAGGTGGGCGGCGCCGTATTTGCGGCCACGCTCACCTCGATTGCGGTGTTCTTTCCGATGGTCTTCGTCGAGGGGGTCGCCGGCCAGATGTTCGGCGACCTCGGGCTCGCGGTCGTCTTCAGCCTGCTGGCCTCGCTGGCCGTGGCGCTGTTCCTCATCCCCATGCTGGCCTCGCGCAGGTTCGGCGCTGAGGAGGGCGGAGCCCCGAGCACCTCAGCGGTGCGGGCACTGGGTCGCATGTGGCGACGGTGGGCGTCGTGGGCCGACTTCACGGCGACGATGCGCGAGCGCGGCGCGGTCGCGCGGGTCTTGCTGCTGCCCTACGTCCTGCTGCGGCTGGTACTGCACTTCGTCTTCGAGCTGCTCGGCAAGGTCGTGCTCTCGCTGCTGCTGCCCGTCTTCGGGCTCGTCGTCGTGCTGGTGTGGGGGGTCTTCAAGCTCATCGGGCTGCTCGCCTGGGCGCCGCTGAAGCTCTTCGGCGCCCTCATCGATGGGGTCGAGCGCGCCTACCCCAGCGTAATCCGCTGGTCTCTGCGCAACCGCGTCGTCGTCTACCTCGTGGGCCTGAGCTCGCTGGGCTTCGTCGGCTGGGGGGCGGCGCAGCTGGACACCGAGCTGATCCCCGCGATGCACCAGGGGGAGTTCACCGCCGAGCTCTCCTTGCCGGTCGGTACGCCGCTCGCGAGCACCGACGAGACGGTCCGCCCACTCGAGACGATCGTCGCCGAGACGACGCCGCACCTGGGCAACCTGACCACGACCATCGGCAGCGAGCCCGACCAGTCCGATGGCGCGCAGCGGGGCGAACACACCGCGCGCATGCGCGTCACGCTGAAGGACGACCAGGAGTCTACGCTGCAGTCCCGGCTCGGCTTGGGCGGGGACGTCCGGGCCCGGGCCCAGCAGATCGAGCAAGAGGCCCTGCAGGCCGTCCGAGAGGCCGTCTCGGGCGTGCCCGACCTCGAGGTCAACATCTCCCGGCCGGTGCTGTTCTCCTTCAAGACGCCGGTCGAGGTCGAGATCCGCGGCTTCAGCCTCGACGAGCTCGGCGACGCCACGCGAGCGGTCGAGCAGCGCCTCGCCGCGGTGCCGGGCCTTCGCGACGTCAAGGGCTCCATTCAACCCGGCAGCCCCGAGATTCACATCCGCTACGACCGCGACGAACTCGCGCGCCGAGGCCTCGACATTCGCACCGTCGCCGAGCGCGTGCGGGACGAGGTGCAGGGCGCCGAGGCGACCAAGTTCAACCGCATCGACCGAAAGATCCCGGTGCAGGTGCGCCTGTCGGGCATTCGCGAGGCGTCGCTCGAAGACCTCCGCAACCTCGTCGTCAACCCCGGCGGCGCGCGCCCGGTACCGCTCTCGGCCGTCGCCGCGCTGGAGATCGGTCGCGGGCCCAACGAGATCCGCCGCATCGGGCAGCAGCGCGTCGGCCTGGTCACGGCCAACGTCGAGGGCATCGGGCTCGGCACCGCGGCCGGGGCCATCGAGGCCGCCATGGCAGACGTCGAGCTGCCCGCCTCGGTCACGCCCGTGGTCACCGGGCAGAGCGAAGAGTGGGAGACCAGCTCGCGCTCGCTGCTGCTGGCGCTCGGGCTGTCGGTGTTCCTCGTCTACGTGATCATGGCCTCGCAGTTCGAGAGCCTGATCTACCCGTTCCTCATCCTGTTCACCATTCCGCTGGCGTTCGTCGGCGTGGTGGCCGTGGCGCTGCTGCTCGACATGCCGCTGTCGGTCGTCGTCTTCCTCGGCGCGATCATGCTCGCGGGCATCGTGGTCAACAACGCGATCGTGCTCGTGGACTACGTCGGCAAGCTCAAGCAGCGCGGCTACGGCACCGAGGAGGCGCTCGAGATCGCCGGCAAGGTCCGGCTGCGGCCGATCCTCATGACGACGTTGACCACGGTCCTCGGCCTGATGCCGATGGCGCTCGGCCTCGGTGATGGGGCAGAGATTCGCACGCCGATGGCGATCACCGTCATCTCCGGGCTGGCGTTCTCGACCGTGCTCACGTTGATCGTCATCCCCACGCTCTACGCAGGGGTCGACCGCCTGCGCGGCGCAACAAGCACGCTCTCCACCGCCGAGCGCCTCGACGCCGAGCTCGCCCAGGTGCGCCCCGAGCAGCTCACCGCCGAGACGTTCGAAGCGCCGCAGGCCGCCGGCCCGAACGAGGACGAGGGCGAGGACGGGCAGGAGGAGCCGCAGTGAAGGGCGCAGCGGATCACACGCTCGTGCGGCTGTCGTTGCGCCGGCCGGTGACCATGATGATGGTCCTGCTGTCGATGCTCGTGCTCGGCGGCATCGCGCTGGCCCGCATCCCGCTCGAGCTCATCCCCTCGGGCTTCTCGCCGCCGTTCCTGCGGATCGCCGCCGAGTACCCCGACGCCACCGCCAAGGACGTCGAAGAGCGCATCACCCGGCCGCTCGAAGACGCGGTGGCCACCACCCCGGGCATCGACCAGCTCAGCGCCACGTCGAGCTCGGGCAGCAGCTCGATCACCATCGTCTTCAAGAACGACGTCGACATGGACATCGCGTACCGCCAGGTCCGCGACCGCATCACGCGGGTCCGCGGCGACCTGCCCGACGAGGTCGACAAGGTCGAGATCCGCAAGGAGTCCGCCGAGGCCATCCCCGTCGCGTTCTACTCGGTGGCGTGGGACGCCGACCTGCCCGATCCGCAGGGTGTCATCGAGCAGGCGCTGATCCGTCCGCTGCAGCGCATCGAGGGCGTGGGCCTGGTCAACGTCTGGGGCGAAGAGGAGAAGGAGGTCCGCATCGAGATCGACCGCGGGCTCGCCGAGGCCTACGGCATCGACATGGTGACGATCGCCCAGACGCTGGGCACCAGTAACTTCACCATGGCCAGCGGCACGCTCGAGGAGGACGAGGGCCAGTATCTGCTGCGCTCGGTCGCCTCCTGGGTCTCACCGGAGGACATCGAAGAGCTCACCGTCGGTGCCGACGGCAAGAAGATCAAGGACATCGGCACCGTCACCTTCGACTTTCCCGTCCGCACCCGCTACGACCGCTACCGCGGGCGCCCCTCGATGGTGCTGTTCGTGGTCAAGGAGTCCACCGCCAACACGGTCGACGTCAGCGAGCGCATCAAGGCGGTGGCCGAGGAGGCCAAGAAGGACCCGCTGCTGCAAGGCGTCGAGGTCCAGTCGATCTTCGTACAGGGCGACACGATCCGCTACAGCCTCCAGCAGGTGGTCGACAGCGGCAAACAGGGCGGCCTGCTGGCGCTGTTCGTGCTGCTGTTCTTCCTGCGGCGCCTGCGGCTGACGGTGATCATCTCCTTGGCGATTCCGCTGTCGCTCTTCTTGGCGCTGCCCTTCATGTACTTCTCGGGGCAGACGGTCAACCTCGTCTCGCTCATCGGCCTGATGATCTGCATCGGGCTGGTGGTCGACAACTCGGTCGTGGTCGCCGAGAACATCGGTCGCTATCGGAAACGCGGCCTCGGGCCCTACGCGGCGGCGCTGCAGGGCGCCAGCGAGGTCGGCCTGGCGATCACGCTCGCCACGATGACCACGATCGTCGTCTTCCTGCCCGCGGCGCTGCTCTCGAGCGGGCCCACGCAGTTCTTCATGGTGCGCATGGTGACGCCCGTGTGCGTCTCGCTCGTGGCCAGCTTGTTCGTCGCGCTCGTGCTCATCCCGCTCAGCTCGGCCACGCTGCTGGCCGACGATGGGGCGGATGGGAAGGACCGGCAGGTGCACCAAGGGGGCTGGCGCGGCGTCCTTCAGCGCGTCGACGCGGCGTGGAAACGCGTCATCGGCTGGACCTACGAGCAGACCATGGGCCGGCTGGGCCGGGGCTACGCCGCGCTGCTGCGGCTCGTGCTTCGGCGCCGCTTCGACGTGGTGGTGGTGTCGCTGTTCGCGATGGGCTCGATGGTCATCCCCGCGATGAACGTGCAGTGCAACTCGGGCAACGAGTTCGGCACGCGCAACATCACCGTGTCGTACTCGATGCCCTCGGACACCACGCTCGAGGAGGCCAACGCCTTCTTCTCGAAGATCGAAGCCCGCATCAACGCCATGCCGTCGGAGTCCAAGGTCGACGGGGCTTACGTGGGCTTCGACGACGCGTCGGGCAGGGTGCAGATCTTCTTTCAACCGCCCGAGCCCGGCGAGCCCGACTTCGAGACCGTGGCCAAGGAACTCGCCGACTCGCTGCCCACGCCGCCGGGCTGGCGCAAGCGCTCGCAGTTCGGCGACGCCGACGGTGGCCGCGACGACTCGTTCCCGGTCGTGATCTACGGCAACGAACACGAGCGGGTCCAAGACGCGCGCGAGCTGCTCGAGGACCAGCTGCTCGAGATCGAGGGGGTCATCGGCATCAAGCAGTTCGGCGGTGACGACCGGCGGCGTAACGAACTCGCCCTGTCGATCGACCGGACGATGTCGGAGCGCTTCGGGGTCAGCGGGCAGGTGGTGGCCAATACCGTCGCCTATGCGATCCGCGGCACGCCGCTGCCGCGCTTTCACACCGAGGAGCGCGAGGTCGACGTGCGGCTGCGCTACCGTGAGGAGGACCGCCGCAACGTCGACCAGCTGCTCGGCTACCGGGTCCCCACCGCCCAGGGCGACACCATCCCGATCTCGGTGCTCGCCGACAAGGAGGTTCGCAAGGGGGAGTCGCGCCTGACGCGGAGCAACAAGCGGGTGGGGGCGCTCATCCGGCTCGAACTCGACCCCGAGCAGCGCACCGCGGCCGCCAAGCGCGTCGTCGCGTACTTGAACGACTACGAGCTGCCCGAGGGCCTCAGCTTCGACGCCGACCGCGAGCAGAAGAGCGTCGACGACATGCAGCGCGACCTCGGCGGCGCGCTCATCTTGGGGTCGATCTTCATCTTCTTGCTGATGGGCTTCCTCTTCGAGTCGCTGGTGCTCCCGCTGTCGGTGCTGCCCTCGATTCCGCTGTCGTTCGTGGGCGTGTGGTGGTTCCTGTTCATCACCGGCGAGCACATCGACGCGCTTGCGGGCATCGGCATCGTGCTGCTGCTCGGCGTCGTCGTGAACAACGCGATCGTGCTGATCGACTTCGTCAACCAGGCGCGGCGCGACGGCCTGGGGCGCGACGAGGCGATCATGGCGGCGGGCGAGCTGCGCTTCCGTCCGATCATGATGACCGCGCTCACCACCATCGGGGGCATGCTGCCGCTGGCGTTCAGCGCATACACGGGCGAGGGCATCCCCTACGGTCCGTTCGGCAAGGCGCTCGTCGGCGGGATGACCACCGCCACCGTGCTTACCTTGGTCGTCGTACCCGTCACGTACACATACCTCGACGACCTGCGCGCGGGCGCGTCGGCGTGGTGGAGACGCCTGCTCCACCTGGTCCGCTAGTCTGGTCCGCGAGTTGGTACGCTGGCGCTGGCGTGGCGCGAACTCTCGACCCACTCCCGCTGCTCGGGGGGTTGTACGCGGTCCAGGGGCTGGTGTTCGGCTTCACGGGCAGCCTGCTCATCCCCAAGCTCGCCGCCGCGGGCGTCTCCCTGGAAGCGCAGACGGGCGTGCTCGCGCTGGCGAGCCTGCCGTGGGTGTTCAAGCTACCCATCGCGCTGGCCCTCGACCGGCTTCGGCCCGGCGCGGCTCGGACCGCGGGCGTGGCGATGCTGGGCCTGGCCGCGGTGCTGCTGGGGCTCGCGTCGCTGCGCGAGGGGCTCGTCACCTTTGCCGGGCTCGGCGCGGCGTGGCTGGGCATCAACATCCTGCTCGCGGCCCAAGACGTCTGCGCCGACACGCTCGCGATCGATGCGGTGCCTCCCGATCGACGCGGCCGCGCCAACGGGGTGATGTGGGCGGGTCACCACATCGGCGCAACCCTGCTCAGCGCGGCGGCGGTCGGTGCCGTGCTGACGCGGGCGGGCATGGGCCCCGCGCTGATGGTCCTCGCGGGGCTCGTCGCGGCCGGGGGGATCTGGGCCGCTCGCTCGTCGGTACGCGGCGCGGTGGCGCGAGAGTCGGCAGGTCTGCGCGAGGTGCTCGCATCGCCCTCGACGTGGCTGCTCGGGGGCTTCGCCAGCGTGTTCCTCATCGCCGACGTCGGCACGGGCGCGCTCGCCGGCGAGTTCTTGATGCAGCGGCTGCAGTGGCCGATCGAGCGGCTCACCACCACCTTTCCGTGGGTGGTGCTCGCCGGCCAGGCCATCGGCTACGGCGGCGCGGCGCTGCTCGTCGACCGGATCGGGCACGCGCGATCGGCCGCCGTGGGCAGCGTCGCGCTCGGCCTGGTGTGGATCGGGTTCGCGTTGCTCGAGGACCTGTGGCCCTCGGTCGCGTTCAACTACGCCTTCATCGTCGTGCAGCTGATCGCCACGGCGCTGCTGTACGTCGGGCTGTACGCGTGGCTGATGAGCCGCGTGAACCCGGCGTTTCGCGCCACCCACTACGCGGTGTTGATGTCGCTGCTCAACGTGCCGCGCGTGTGGGCCCCGACGCTGGCTCCCGACGCCCTCGCCGCGCTGGGGTGGCCAGGTGTGTTCATGGCCGCGGGCGCGATGCAGATCGCCCTGGGCGGGCTCGCCTGGCTGCTGCGATCTACGGGTAGACCATCTGCAGCGTGACGTCGTCGAAGAGGATGTTGCACGGTCCCGCCGCAAAGCCACCGTTGGCGCACTCGAGTCGAACGATGAACTCGGTGGCCTCGACGGGCAGCTCCGCGGCGTGCTCGACCAGCGTCCACTCGGTCTGCGTGCCGCTGGCGACCGGCTCGTAGTTGTTCTCGCCCTGCGTGTTGATGAACACGCGGTAGGTGTGCTCTCCCTCGCTCCGCGCGCGGGCACGCACGCGGTAGCGCAGCCCTGCGGCGGTGGTCTCGTCGTTGTAGCTGGCGAGGCTGACCGTCTGCTCGAGCGAGGTGACCGCGATGGCGCCGGTGGGCTCGAACGCGTGCATCCCCCCGAACGCCTGGTCGGAGATCTGCCAGTTCGCCTGCCCAAACCCCACCACCCACGGGGCGACGGCGCCGTCCTCGGCGTCGCCGTTGACCAGCAGGTTGCCCGACTCGCCTTGCCCCGCCCCGGCGAGCACCAGGGCCTCGGTCTGGGTGGGCGCGCCCAGGTTCACGCCGTCGTAGTACTCGAGCACGAGCCCTGACTGGGTCGGGCCGACGCGCGTGGGCCCGAAGCGAAGGTCGAGGCGGCACGTCTCGCCGGGGGCGAGCTCGGTCCCGCAGTCGCCGTCCGTGCCCGGGTAGCCGCCGGGGAACGAGAAGTCGCCCGCGATGAGGCCCGTGGCGATCGAGGTGGCCGTGCTGCCCCCGACGTTCTCGAGCACGATCGCGGTCGTCGTCGAGGTGTCGACGGGAATCGAGCCGTAGTCGATGGCGTTGCCGTCGATGCTCCACTGCAGCAGGGCCGCGCCATCGGGGAGATCCTCTCCGGTCGTCGTGCTGCTCGTCTCTTCGGGGTCGAGCGTGGTCGAGCCGGTCAGCGTCGTCTCGCCCTCGCCCGTGGGGTCGGAGGTCACCGGCGCGCTCGAGCCGTCCGAGCCGAAGTCGTCGCCCGAGGTGGCCGGTGCGTTGAACGTGCCGCTGCTGCCCGATGCGCCCGAGCTGCATGCCGCGAGGAAGGCCGCTGCGAGCAGGGCCGAGGAGGTCGAAATCAAGGTCAAGGGGCTTCGGAACATCATTCCTCCGCGAGTTTGGGGACGGTAGCACCCACGGTGACCACGATCACCATCGGGTGCATCGGCGGTTGCAGCGACGTGATCCAGCGCGCAGGGTTGGCCCCTTCACGATTGGGGCGGGTCTCCCGCACCACCATGAGTTTGGATCTCACGATGTCGAATGCTCCAGGTATCAGTGGCTTCTCCCTGCGAGTCCCGCAGCTCCGCGTCCCGTTGGGCACGTGGGCGGATTGGACCGGTGCGGACCCCGGCAAGATCGAAGCGGTCGTCGGGCGCAGCTTTCGCGTGTGCTCGCCGCAGCAAAACGCCTACACGCTCGCGGCCGACGCGGTGCTCGACCTGATCGAGCGCTTCGACGTCGACCCGAGCGACATCGGCATGCTGGCGTTGGGCACGGAGTCCAGCACCGACAACGCCGCCGGCGCGGTGCTCGTGCGCGGCATGCTCGACGAAGCGCTGCCGGCTCGGGGTCGCGCACCGATCGCGCGCGCGTGCGAAGTGCCCGAGTTCAAGCACGCGTGCCTGGGCGGTGTGTATGCGCTCAAGGCTGCCGCGCGGTACCTCGCCGCCGACGGCCGGGGCCGCCGCGCCATCGTCGTCGCCTCGGACATCGCCGAGTACGAGCGCGGAAGCACGGGCGAGCAGACCCAGGGCGCGGGCGCGGTCGCGATGCTGCTCGATACCGAGCCGGCGCTGTGCTCCCTCGACCTGGCGCACAGCGGATCGGCCTCGGCCTACCGCGGCA
The DNA here is from genome assembly GCA_024742475.1 of bacterium. GTDB lineage: Bacteria > Myxococcota_A > Polyangia > Nannocystales > Nannocystaceae > CAJXVA01. Next base: position 85,028 of record JANSYI010000032.1, read on the forward strand.
TCGACTTCCGCAAGCCGTTCGCACGTCATCGCGCGCCCAGCTACGCCGCCTCGACCCAGCGCCTGCACGACTTCCCGATCTTCAACGGGGCCTACTCCACGCAGTGCTACGTCGAGGCCACGGTCAGGGCCATCGACGCCATGTTCGATCGCATCGAGGGCAGCCGGGCCGCGTTCTTCGAGCGCCTCGCGTCGGTGTGCTGTCACCGCCCCTACGAGCACATGCCGATGCAGGCGATGGCGTCGGCGCTCGTCTGGTCGGCGGCCCGGGACTCGGGCGCCGAAGGGCTCGCGCCGATGTGCGAGGGCACCGACCTCGACCCCGAGGCGGTCTACGCCGAGATCGTCAGCACGCCCGACCTGTTCGCGCAGGTGCAGGCCGAGGGCGTGAGCGCGTCCGCGTTCCCCAGCTTCATGGCGCTCACCCGCACGTTCCGCCGCAGCGCCGCGTTCAAGGCGTTCGCCGCCGACAAGCTGCGCTTGGGCAACCGCATCACGGCCGACCTGGGCAACCTCTACACCGCGTCGCTGCCCGCGTGGCTCGGCGCCGCGTTCGAGACCGCCTACGCCGAGGAGCGCGACCTGGCCGAGCGCACGATCCTCGCCGTCGGCTACGGCTCGGGCGACGCCGCGGAGGCCATTCCGCTGCAGGTCGTGCCGCAGTGGCGCGAGGCGGCGGCCAAGCTGGGCTTTGCCGAGTCGCTCGCCGGCGCGCACGACCTCACCCGCGCGCAGTACGAGGGGTTGCACGATGGGCAGCCGACCGACGATCTGCCCGGCGATACGGGCTTCGTGATCTCCCGCGTCGGCGAGACCTACGAGGACCGCTTTCAGGACCTCGGCATCGACTACTACGACTTCGCCGGCTAGCGCCTCCGCCTCGCGGGGGTGGCCTGCGCCCGGGGTTCTTCAGGGCCCCCCTTGCGGGTGAGGGGGCCCTTCCGAACCCCTCGAGGCGGGGGACTGCGCTCGGGCGCTTTCTATCTTTTCCGCTGCGCGGGCCTGTGGCCCTGCTCGCTCTCCTGCTGAGGTGCAGTGTCGATGGCGCGTGCTTGAGGCCCTCACTCTCCTACTAAACCTCGGGTCCTTCGGTCGGTACGTCTTCGGGTGCGGGCCCGCTGAGGTCGAGGTCGAGCCCGGTGAGCTCGGCTGCCTCTTCCCGCAGCCAGGTGTCGAGGTGCTTGGCGCGCATGATGGGGAAGGGGTGTGGGCGAAACGCGGTGAGCATCACCTTGTACGCCTTGTTGAGCGTCGACTCGTCGGCCTCTTCGTAGGCCCGAATCTGGCGCATGAACTCGGCCTCGTCCATCTCCGCGTAGAGCGTCTCGGAGCCGCCGGCGAGCTTCATGAACACGCGGAAGGGGACCTTGGCATCCTGCACGCACAGCACGCCGGCGCGGTCGCACGACAGGTGCGTCTTGCGGTACCAGTCGAACAGCGGCAGGGCGAGGCCAAAGCCGATGAGGGATCCGATGCCCAGCGTGGCCTTGCCGATGAGCTCGAGGATCGTGGCGAGGTTCTCGGCGAGCACTGTGTACAGCACGTGCCCGTAGCGGATGTGCCCGAGCTCGTGGCCGATGACGAAGAACCGCTCCTGCTCGTCGAGCATGTCGATGAGGCCGGAGCTGAGCACGATGAACGGCCGCTTGTGGCCGTAGGTGTACGCGCGGGGCTCGGGGTCCATCGTCACGTACATCTCGGGCTCCTCGACCCCGAGGATCTTGCACCCATACTGCAGGTAGCGGTGCAGTCGCGGGAACATGTCGGGCGTGACGCGGACGTTGTCGGCGGTGTTCTCCAGGTAGTAGACCCGCTCGAACCCGTACTCCATGACCTTGCGGGTGAGCAGCTCGAGCCCGGGGACCTTGCCCAAGACCTTGGAGGCCTTGATGTCCCATGGGTGCATGACGTCCTCGTTGGACAGGTGGCGAAACGTCTTGAGCTTCATGGCGCGTCCTCCTTGGGTTCGCCGCGTGCGGCGGCGAGGGCGTCGTCGAGCAGGTCGAACAGGTCGGTCCGCTCCTGCGGCGGGATCGCGTGGCGGACCCCCTCGTAGGACTCGAGCTCGACGTCGTAGCCCTTGGCCACCAGCGCCTCCACGGCCTGCTTGGTGGGCTCGTAGAGGACGGCGTTGTCGGCGGTGCCGTGCAACGCGACGACCTTGGGGTGCGACGCGGTGGGCCCGGCCTCGGGCCACAGCGGAGGTGGCAGCCAGCCGCCGATCGGGATCGCGAACCCGACCTGCTCGGGGTGCTCGACGGCCAGGGTGAAGGCGAGCATGCCGCCTTGGCTGAACCCGGTGACGATCGGGTCGCCCACGGTCGGCCGCGACGCCTTCAGCGCGTCGATTGCTGCGGCGATCTTGTCGGCGGAAGCGTCGATGCCCTTGGCCAGGCCCTCGATGTCGCCGGAGCGGGCCCGGATTGGAAACCACGACCAGCCTCCGTTGTCGGTCGCGTCCACGCCCTGCGGCAGGATCAGCCGCGCGGTGCCGCCGTAGGCGTCGAAGAGGTGCGCGAAGTTGTCGGGGTCGTCGCCCAGGCCGTGAATCGCGACGAGCATCGGCAGCGCGTCGTCGGGCTTTGCGTCGCCGAGGATGCGTTCGACGTAGTGAAGCTCAGCGGCCTTGGGGCGGGCGGCGGGGGCCGTGGGCGCATTGGCGGCGACCGGAGAGGGCTCGGCGGGCTCGGCCGGGGCGGGCTCAGGCGCAGGCGCGGCAGGCTGCGTGGCGGGAGGCGGCGCGGGCCGGTCACACCCGAGCAGGGTCGACAGGAGCGCGGCGCAGGCGAAACGGCTCACGCGGCGAAGCATGGCACAGCTCACTCGAAGACGGGCACGGCGCGGACGAACGTGCTGCGGGGGGGGTCGTCTTCGTCGATGCCGGGCGTCTCGCACTTGCCGAAGGTGGCGGCGTAGATGTAGCCATCCGAGCCCCGCAGCCAGGCGCTGGGCACCGACAGATGGCCCAGGTGGGTATCGGCCTGCACGGCGCCTTCGTCATCGACGCGGACGCCTCGGACCCAGCCTTGGCAGTAGTCGCCAAAGAGCACGTGTCCATCGAGCGCGCCAAAGTAGGGGTCGCCCTCCTGCGGCTGCACCTCCAGCGCGACGTAGGCGACGCGCGCGTTGGTCGGCACCACGTCGGGGTCTTCGGCCGCGTAGTCGCTGACGCCTTGGTGGGGCCACTGCACGATCGGGTCGCGCAGCCCGCTGCAGCCCAGGGCGCAGCGGCCCTCGGCCTCGGACCAGCCGAAGTTTTGGCCGGGCTCGGTGACGAGGTTGATCTCCTCCATCGTGTTCGCGCCCACGTCGCCAAACCAGTAGCGTCCGGCCGCGTCGCGAATGCCCTTCCACGGGGAGCGCAGTCCGGTCGCGTACACCAGGGGGTGGCCCTCGTCTTCGCTGGCGAACGCGTTGCCCTCGGGCACGGTGTAGCCTTCGCCGCCCGGCTCCCGGTTGGGCACGAGGCGCACGAGGGCCGACAGGGTGTTGCTGGCGTCCTGGCCGTTGCGCTCGACCTTCTTGTCGCCGAGCAGGGCCCACATCGTGCCGTCGGGGTCGAAGCCCAAGGAGCCGACGTTGTGCCAGGGCTTGGGCGCCTGGGCATCGCCGGCGGCGAGGATCAGCGCCTTGCTCTGGGCGATGGCGCCGTAGTCGGCCGGGTCGAAGGTGTAGCGGTGGATCTCGGAGTCCTGCTCCGAGACGCACATGCCGACGTAGATGAAGCCGTTGGACGCGAAGCCGGGGTCGAGCGCGAGCGAGATCAGGCCGCAGTCGAGGTGCGAGTAGGCCGAGGGAAGCGTGAAGGTGCCCCGCAGGACGAACCGGTCGCCCTCGAGCCGAAGGTGTCCGACCCGGCCCGACTTCTCCAGCACGAGCAGGTCGTCGGTGCCGGGGATGAACCGGGCGTCGGTGACCATGCCCCAGTCGCCCTCGGCCTCGAGGGTCTCGAAGGCGAGGCCGACGAAGGCACCGGGCGCGCCGGACTCGGACGCCGTACTCGAGGCGCTCGTGGAGGTGGACGCGGGCGAGGCGTCCGGGGCGGGCTCGGTCGAGCAGCCCGCGAACGCGGCGAGCACGAGCATCCAGCTCCGACGCGACATGCTCAGCAGACTACACCGCTTCGAGCTTGGCCTGCAGCGCGCGCATCGTCCTCCAGTTGCGCGCGGTCGCGATGCAGCCGAGCACCCGGTCGACGTAGGCCGTCGTCACTTTGGAGCGTGCGGTGCCGCCGGGCGCGTGCAGGTAGAGCACGTCCTTGCCCAGCGTCCACCGCTCACCGAGGCGGCAGTCGGGGTCGAACGCGGCGCGCGCCGCCTTGGTGGGCGCGGCCGAGAGCAGCATCGCGTGCACCGTCTTGGCGTCGGCCTCGGCCTCGTCGGCGTAGGGGTTGCCCTCGAGCACGCCCTGCCACGCGGCGGCCGAGCGCACGAGCACGGGCACGGCGAAGCCCTTGTCGGCCGCCAGCGTGTTCGCGACCGCGGCCCCGAGCTTGGGGCCCTGGCGCGCGGCCGCCTCGAACACGACGTTGCCGGACTGGATGTACGTCTGCACCGCCTGCGCCCCCGCGCCCTCGAAGTGCGCGCGCAGCTCGGCCATCGGCAGCTTGTGCTTGCCACCGACGTTGATGCCTCGAAGGAGCGCGACGAATCGTGCCATCACCGTCGCCGCCAGCCGCTCAGTACTCGTCGACGAGGTGCTTGACCACGCGCTGAATGTTGAGCACGTCGGGGTCGGAGGACTCGCCCAGGCTGTCCACCAGATCTCTCGCGCCCGAGCGGCTGCCGTTGCCATCGCACACGCTCGTGTGGCTGTGCCCCACGTCCGTGAAGGTGACGTGGTCCGACCCGATGTGCAGGTGCGGCTCCCGGCTGCGCGACGGCACGAACCCCTCGCGGTTGTCGCCATCGTAGGTGATCGCTTGTTTGTTGCAGTACTTCTTGACGATCTTGGCCCAGCTCATGAAGGGACCGTACCGCAACCGGCGGCTCGCGTCCGCCCGGCCCGGTCGCAGCGCGGTCTCACCGAGGCGTCAGCGATGCCCGCTACACCGCGAGCCGGCGGGTGCCGAGTGAGACCGACCTTCGGCTTCACGACCGCTGCTACGGGTTGCTGCTGGTGTTCGGCGCTGAACCGGCGGCAGAGAAGTCGACGACGGGCCCATCGGCTGTAGATCGCGCGTCGAATCGCAAGAATCCGCCGGGCTCGTTGGCGAAGAGCGCAAGCTCGGTGGGGGCTTGAACCGGAACGGGGCTCGCTTGGCTCGGCGAGTCGAGCCCCGTCCCATCGGGCCACACGTAGTTTCCACCCGGCCGCACCACGAACGCAGCCTCGCCCGGGTCGGCCCCCTCGAGCACCGCCCAGACTTCGAGCGCGTAGCGAGTGCAGGGGCCTCCGAGCGATGTTGGCGTCGGGTCTTCGATGATCGCTTCGCCCCGCGCCCACACGACCCCCGCGGGGTGCAGGACTCCGACCACGTCTGCCTTCCGGTCGGAGACGACTTCGTCGGCGGTGCACCGCTCCTCGAACCCGACGAGCAGCCGGTCCCGTCCCGGCCCGGGGTTGAGACAGACGACGTCGTGTCCCGACCCGCCGACCGCGATGACGGTGCTGCGGCGATGGACGACGACCGTGTCGTCGCCGCCGCCGAGCAAGAGAAGGTTCGTTCCTCCCCAAACGTGCACCTCGTCGTCGGCATCGGATCCGATGACGATCGAAACGCCGTGGCCCAGCTGCACCGTCGTCTGCCCACGGGCCCATACGAGCCCTCCGTTGCGTCCCGTCGCGGCCCTGTCCGCGCCGTGCGGAAGCAGCAGCACGTCGAAACCGGCACCACCGGCGAGCTGCGCATGCGGGCCGTCCGCTCTGAGGACGTCGTGGCCGCCCCGGCCCGCAAGGACGGAGTGCCGACCCGCGATGAAGTCGGAACCCGAGGTGCCATGCACGACCATCGACGAGTCGCGGAGACCGGGATCGCCTACGGGGAACGCCGCCGCGGCGAGGATCATCAGAAGTCGCCCTATCATCTGCGCGGTCTCACCGAGGCGTCAGCGATGCACGCTACACCGCGAGCCGGCGGGTGCCGAGTGAGACCCGTCGCAGCAGCAGGTCGACGATGAGCAGCGGCAGCACCAAGCCCGCGAGCACCCACGGCCACAGCGGCTTTTGGCGCTCGCGGCCGCCGGGGTCGCCGGGGCTCTCGATGACCGCCTCCAAGGCTCCGGAGGTGGAGGCGACGGGCAGGTCCGCGACGAAGGTGGGCTCGCCGGTGGCGCTGGGCAGCAGCTCGGTGGGGTAGGGCACGGAGACCTGCGAGACGGCCTCGGCGGCGAGTCGGCGGGGCTCTTGGCTGACGTCGTAGAGGCGGGCCTTGACCAGCCGCTGGCCCGCCTCGACGGTGCCCACGTCGGCGACGTAGCGGCCGGGTGCGGACAGGCGCAGCGGGATGGTGACGAGGCGCTCGGGGGCGCCTTCGTCCTGCGAGGGGTCGATGACCTCCAGCTCGCCTTGCAGATCGTTGGCGAAGCCGGTCACCGTGTCGACGTCGACCGCGACCGCGTAGCCTCCGTCGCCCGCTGGCGTGATGGCGATCGACGCGCCGCCGAGCAAGGTGGCGCCCTGGCGCATGGTGTCGCGGGCCAGCTGCGACCACAGCTTGGCGAAGCCGCTCCAGGGCAGCCACGTGGCGGCCCAGCGGGCCTTGGCGTCGCTGGCGAACGCCGCGGTGCGACCGAGGCCTCGGCGGCCGCGCACGAGCAGAGGGTCGCCGAGGTGGGTGCGCAGCAGGGTCTCGGTCATCGCCTTGGCCTTGACCGGCACGATGCCGCGCAGGCCCGGCGCGCCCGTGAAGTCGATGCCGCGCAGGGCCTGCACGTTCTTGGCGACGCGGGGGTAGAGCGCGAGCTCTTTGGCGGCGTTGCGGGTGACCTCTCGGGTCTCGCGGGAGAAGATGCGCGGCACGTCGGTGCCGTCGTGGCTGTAGTAGAAGCGCCCGCGCCCGCGACGGGCCACGCGGCGCAGCAGGTCCTTGCCCGCGCCCGCGCCCACGCCCACCGAGCTGACGGTGATGTCGGCGTCGCGCATGTCGCCCAGCAGCGCCGAGATGCCGTTCTCGGGCGACTGGCCGTCGCTGAGCAGGATGACGTGCTTGACCAGCGCGTTGCTGCCGGCCAGCTGCAGGTACGCCTCGCGCAGAGCGGGCAGCGCGTTGGTGCCCCCGCCCGAAGTCAGCCGGCGAATGTCCGAGCTGATCCGGATTCGGTTGCTCGCCGGCTGCAGGCGCACCAGCACGTGCGGGCGAGAGTCGAACGCGATGACGCCGATCTCGTCGCTGGGGTCGAGCGTGCGGGCCGTCGCGCGGGAGGCTTCCTTGACCAGGTCGAGCTTGTCCTCCGAGGACATGGACCCCGACTTGTCGATGACGAGCACCAAGGCGAGCTTGGGCTGCTCGCGCTGGCGCTCGCCCTCGAAGCGCACCGGCAACAGGTCGCCCACCGTGCCGCGACCCCAGCCGCCCATGCCGAACGACTGGTCGCCGCCGACCATGATGAACCCGCCGCCGTGATCGACCACGTAGCGCTGCAGGGCCTGCTTCGACGCGGCGCTCACCGAGCCCGCGGCCAGATCGGAGAACATCACCAGGTCGAACTCTCGCAGCGCCTCGAACGTCTCGGGCACGCCCCCGCCCCCGGTCACGGTGACGTCGAGGTGGTCGGACTTCAGCGCCGAGGCCAGCGGCGCGTTGCCGCCCGAGCCCGCGAGCAGCACCTTGGGGCGCCCGCGAACCTCGCCCGCGACGGCGGCCGCGTCGTTGCCCGTGCGGCGGTTGTCGGGGCCCTGCAGCGTCTGCGGGTCGAGCGAGGCCTCGAACACGACCGGGCCCGGCTCGGTCACGCGTGCCTCGAAGGTGATCTGCTGGGGACCTCCGCGCAGCTGCACGTCTTTGAAGGGGTCCAAGGGGTTGGCCGCGCCGTCGCGCTGCAGCGTCACGTTCACGCTGCCCGGCGCCGTGGCGTAGAGGTCGACGGCGACGTTGAACGTCTCGCCCAGGCGCATCTCGGCGGGCAGGTGCACCGCCTCGACGAGCACGTCGCCGCGGGCGGCCGGCTCGAACCGCCGCACGTGCACCGAAACGCCGCGCGCCTGCAGCTCGGTGGTGGCGGCGCCGAGGTCCTCGCGCTCGGCGAGCGATCCCCCGCCGTCGGTGACCAGCACGATGCGGCCCTCGGTCTGAGGGTCGACGAGGGCGGCGGCCAGGCGCAGCGCGCTCGCGTGGTCGCTGCCCAGCCGGCCCTCGTCCGCGTCCGTTCGCTGCAGCAGGTCGGCAGCCGAGGTGTCGGCGTCGAGGGTGCGGACCTGCGCCCGCTCGGCGTAGGTCACCACCGCGAGCCGGGTGCGGTCCTCGGGGTCGACGTCGGCGTCGGCTTCGGCCCGCACCTGCGCCAGGCCGTCCTCGAGCAGCGCCTGGGCCTGCTGCAGCTGCGCGTCGTCGATGCTGTCGGAGACATCGACCGCGAACACGAGCGTCTTGCCGCGGATCGGGCTGCGAAGGCTGGGCTGGGCCAGCGCCGTGGCCACGGCCATGAGCAGGGCGAGCCGGGCGAGAAGCTGCACGAGCACCTGCGGCCGGGGCACGTCGACGAGCGAGCGGCGCAGCACGAGCACCAAGAACGGCAGCACCGCGGCGGGCATCAGCCACAGGGCCTCGGGGCGGGCCAGGGTCGCCACGGGGTCGGTGCCTTCGGTCGCGCCGAGCACCTCGGCCAGCGCCAGGGGCAGGGGCACCGAGAGCGTGGACGGCCACGGCTGCAACAGCATGAGCACGCCCACCGCGAGCCCGCCCAGCAGCGCGCCCAGGGCGAGGTCGACCCCGGGGTGCCGCAGCGTGGCGCGCAGGCGCTCGCGCTTGCTCATACCGTGACCCTCCGGTGGTAGGTCGCCCACTCGAGCGCGATGAGGCCGGCGGCGACGAGCATCAGGGCCGTCCACAGGGGGCCCTCGGTCAGCGGCGCCGGCTCGGGCGCAGGGCCTGCGGAGGTCTCCTCGGGCAGCTCCATCGCGGCCAGCACCGAGTGCAGGTCGGAGGCGTCGGGGTTGGCTTGGTTGACCGCGACCTCGACCTGGGCGCCCGCGGCGGGGCCGTCCAGGGCCGCGATCGTGTAGATGCCCGGCACGAGGGCGCGCATGCGAAAGCGGCCGCGCTCGACGGGGCGGGTCTGCGGGACGCCGTCGGGGCCGGTAACCTCGACCCGGCCGATGCCCTCGGGCGAGAGGCCCAGGTCGGCCAGCCCGAGCGCTTGGCTCAGCCCCAGGGGCGCGCTCGCGACGAAGCCCGGCGTACGCTGTTCGACGTAGCGGACGAGGTTGTCGATGAACAGGGGGAAGGCGATCCGCATGGGGAAGTCGGACTGGCGCGGGTCGAAGCCTACGCCCAGCGTGATGTGCTCGTCCTCCCGCAGCACGACGATCGGGTCGCCGAGGCTGCGCACCAGCGCTTCGTCGCCCGGCTGCAGCGCGAACGTGGTGCCGCGCCCGATGTTGATGTCCTTGAGCACGACGTAGTGCAGCAGAGGATGCTTGCGGGCCTGCTCGGTGAGGAACGGGCGGCCCACGTCACGCGCCTTTTCGATCGGGAACGGCGAGTCCTCGAACCGCCAGGGATCGAACACGGCGATGTGCGTGTCGGGCAGCTGCGCGGGCAAGGGGTTGTTGCCCAGATCGAAGACGACCAGATCGTACTCGGCGAGGTCGTCGTCGGTGCCTGTGGCGGCGTCGAGCCGGACGTGGTCCCCGAGGTTGAGCAGGGCCGCGTCGAGGAACAGGTTGGTGCCGTCGCTGATCAGGGCGACGCGCAGGGGCGAAAGCGGAGGCACCACGGCGAACGCCACGTCGTCGAAGCGAGGCCCGAGCGCGGCGGGATCGTCGGCGGAGAGCCGCGCCTCGAAGCGGGAGCGGGCCGCGTCGAGGTCGGAGAGCACCTCGCGGCGGGTCTCGCCCGGCGCCAGGGTGAGCGCGCGTCGACCCACCGAGACCCCATCGGCGGTGACGTCGAGGGTGACCGTGGCCGGCTGCTCGCCCAGGTTCTGGACCTCGGCGAGCACCTCGAGCTTGTCGCGGGCCTCGGGGTAGCGCCGGGCGGCAAAGGCCGTGATGGCGACGTTGTCCGCCGGGCCCGTGTGCACGTCGATTTGGCAGGGGGTCGGCCCGCCCACGCACGCCTGCAGGGCCGACGCGCCGGCCACGTCGAGCGCGCCGTCGGTGAGCAGCAGGATCTGTGCGCCGGGGTTGTCCCGCACGGCGTGCCCGGCCAAGGTGATCGCGCGAGAGAGGTCGGCTTCGCCGTGGGTGGGCTCGATGGTCTCGATGCCCGCGAGCAGGGCCGAGATGTCGCCCGAGAGCGGGCTGGCCACCGAGACCTCCTCGGCGGCGACGATGACGACGGCGCGATCGGAGGGCCCGAGCCCGCGGACCTGCGCGGCGGCGCGCTCCCGGGCGGCGTCGATGCGGCGCAGCGGCGCGTCGTCGGTGCTCGCCTCGGAGGGACCGGCCATCGACGCCGAGGCGTCCACGACGATCGCGACCGTCATCGGGTCGCGGACCCAGGCGTTCGTGCGTGGGTCGCCGATCGCCGCGACGACGAGCCCGAGCAGGAGCAGCTGCACCAGCCACGACAGGAGCCGTCGCAGCCTCCGCCAGATCTTGCGGCTCTCGGAGTCTCGGGTGACGCGCTCCCACAGCGCGGCGAAGGGCACGACGACCTTGCGCCGCCGCATGCGAAGCAGATACAGCAGCGTGATCGCGCCACCGCCGACGCCAAAGAGCACCGCGAGCTGCGAGAGGCTCCATCCCGCCCAGCTCACCGCAGGATGCCTCCTTGGCGGAACAGGCGGAGCACGAGGTCGTCGAAGGGCACGTCGATGTCGGCCCGGATGTAGCCGATGCCGCGCGTGCGGCAGTTGGTCTGCAGCTGAGCGCAGAAGCGCTCGTGTGCCTCGGCATAGGCCGACAGGGCCCGAGGGGACAGGGTGACGTCGCGCTCGGTGCCGCCCTCGCAGTCGAGCAGCTTCACGTCGCCGCGCAGGCCCGAGCCGGTGGGGTCGGCCTCGGTGGGGTCGATGATCTGAATGGCGACCGGCTCGTGCTTGCGAAAGCGCAGCATGTTGAGCCCCTCGAAGGCGCCCTCGAGGTCGTAGAAGTCCGAGAGCACGATGGTCAGCCCGGGCTGGTTGCTCTGCGCGGCGACGCGGGTGCAGCCGGCGCGAATGTCGGTGGCGCCCCCGGTCTGGGCGCCGCGCAGGAAGTCGAACACCCGAAAGATGCGGCCCTTGCCGCGAATGGCGGGCAGGGTGACGTGGGTGCTCTGGCTCATGCAGGTCAGGCCCACGCGGTCGAGGTTGGCCAGCCCGACGTAGGCCAGCGCGGCCCCGACCTGCTGGGCGTAGCGGAGCTTGGCGCCGCCGCGCAGGCACATCGAGTCGCTCACGTCGACCACCACGCGGATCGGGAGGTCTTCGTCCTCCTCGAACAGGCGGATCAGCGTGCGCCGCAGCCGGACGTAGACGGTCCAGTCGAGGTTGCGAATGTCGTCGCCGGGCGAGTAGGGCCGGTGGTCGGCGAACTCGATGCCGCTGCCGACCTTGCGGGTCTTTCGCTCGGCGCGCTGACGCCCCCGAAACAGCCGCCGCGCGATGACCTGCAGCAGCTCCAGGCGAGCGAGGAACGCCTCGTCGAAGAGGTCGTCCGTGCTGGGCGTGGCCGCCTTGGCCGCGCCGAAGAGTCTCTCCCTCAGGCCCAAGGCGTCAGTCCTTTGGGACCCCGTCCAAGACCTGGCCGATGCAGTCGTCGATGGAGACGCCCTCGGCTTCGCCCTCGAAGTTGAGGATCACGCGGTGGCGCAGGGCGGGCAGGGCGACGGCGCGGACGTCGTCGGTGCTCGGGGCGCGGCCGTGCAGGCACGCCCGGATGCGCGCGGCGAGCAGCACCGACTGCGCGCCCCGGGGGCTGCCGCCGAAACGCACGTAGCGCTTGACCAGCTCGGGGGCGCGGGCGTCGTCGGGGTGCGTGGCTCGGAGCACGCGCACGACGTAGCGGGTGAGGCTCTCGGTGACCGGGATGGCCCGCACGAGCGCGCGCATCTCCAAAAGCCGCCGCCCGCCGATGACCGGCTCGACGGTGGCGGCGTGGGTGCCCGTGGTGCGGTCGAGGATCTGCATGAGGTCGTCCTCGGAGGGAAAGGCGACCTGGATCTTGTAGAGGAACCGGTCGAGCTGGGCCTCGGGCAGCGGGTAGGTGCCCTCCATCTCCAGCGGGTTTTGGGTGGCCAGCACCAAGAACGGCTGGGGGAGCTTTCGCGTCTCGCCCGCGGCGGTGACGGTGCCCTCGGCCATGGCCTCGAGCAGGGCCGACTGGGTCTTGGGCGTGGCGCGGTTGATCTCGTCGGCGAGCACGATGTTGGAGAACACCGGGCCGGGCTGGAACTCGAGCATGCCGGCGCGGCCGTCGGCGTCGCCGTCGCTCTGCCGCAGCACCGAGGTGCCCACGATGTCGGCGGGCATGAGGTCGGGCGTGAACTGCACCCTGGCGAAGTCGAGGTCGACGGCTTCGGCGAGGGTGCGAATGAGCAGCGTCTTGCCCAGGCCAGGCACGCCTTCGAGCAGGCCGTGACCACCCGCGAGCAGGCAGGTGATGACCCCCGAGATGACGTTGTCTTGGCCCACGATGACCTTGCCGACCTGCTCGGTGAGGGCGGCGAGGTCTCGCTGGAGGGCGTCGATGTCTTGTGTCGTGTTCGCAGCGGCGGCGGTCATGAAGATGTCGTCATTGTCGAGGCTGGATGAGCTGGTAGTACCGACGGATCGCGCGGCGGCGCGCAGCGGGCAGGGCCTCGTTGTCCAGAGCGCTCTGCGCAAAGCCGCGGTAGTCGGTGTAGACGTCGCGATAGGCCTCGGTGGCGAAGCCTTGCTGGCTGGAGTCGCGGATGACCTCGGCCCGGGACACGCCCCGACCTTCCTTGGCCTTCACGCGCACGGTGGTCTTGTTGGTGGCGAGGGCTCGGTCTTCGCCCATGGGGTCTTGGCTGCCATCGCCCATGCCGTCGCCGAGGCCTTGACCCTGGCCTTGGCCCTGTCCCTGGCCCTGACCTTGGCCTTCGCCCTGACCTTCGCCTTGGCCCTGGCCTTCGCCTTCACCTTCGCCCTGGCCTTGACCTTCGCCCTGGCCCTGGCCTTCGCCTTGACCCTCGCCCTCCATCATCATGGTGGGTTGGCCGTCGCCGACCTGGCCTTCGACGAGCAGCGTGGACTTGCCCTGCTTGCCGCCCTTGCCGTCTTTGCCCTGCTTGCCTTGCTTGCCCTTGGCGGCCTTGGAGAAGCGCTTGAACTGCTGGCGGCGGCGGTTTTGGCCCTCGCCCTGCTTGCCGGCGCGGCGAATGAACGACTTGGCCTCCTGCAGGCCGTCGCGGGCGGACTTGCTGCGGCGGGCGTTGCGAGCCTTGCGGGCTGCGTCGGCGGCCGAGCGGGAGAGCTTCTGGGTGGAGCGCTTGCGCTGGCTGGGGCTCTGGCCCTTGCGGGCGGCGTCCTTGGCCTGGCGCCGCAGCTGGTCGAGCCGTCGCTGGGCCTCCTCCTCGCGCTTTTGCTGCCGGCGCAGCTGCTCGACCCGCTTCTTCAGCTCCTCCTGCTTCTTCTTCAGGCGGCGCTCGTCCTCTTCGTCCTTGGGCTTGCGCTTCTGCTCCTTGCGAAGGCGTCGTTCGGCCTCGTCGAGGGCTTCGTCGGTCTTCTTGCGCTGCTCGGCCTGGTCCTTCGCGGCCTGCCTCAGGCGGCGCTCGACCTCTTCCATGGCCTTTTGCAGGGCCTCGTCGGTCTCCTTGCCGCCGGCCTCGGCCGCGTCGGCGGCGTCGGACATGGCCTGCTCGGCGTCTTCGGGGGTCTTCTGCTCGAAGGCGTCGCCGGCCTCTTCGGTGATCTCGTGCTCCTGCAGGGCGTCGGCGAGCTCGCGGACGGTGTCGGCGAGCATGCCGGGGTCCTCGTCGAGATCGATCTCGAGCTTCTGCTCGGCCTCGGCGAGGGCTTCTTCGAGCTTTTCGAGCTCGGCGAGGGCGTCGGCGCGATCCATGGTGCCCTCTTCGAGCGCGTCCAAGATCTCGAGCATGCGCTTGGCGATGGCGGCGACCTCGTCCTCGTCTTCGGTGAGCGAGCGGAGGTTTTGGCGCAGGGGCTCGGCGAGGGCCATGTCGACCCCGGCGCGCTCGCTGGCGACGGCGAGGGCGGGCGGGACGACGGCCCAGCCTCCGACCTGCGCGGTGTTGGCCTGCGGCGGGGGGACGAGCATGGCGACGGCGACCGCGGCCAGCCCGAGGCCGTCGACCCAGCGCGGGGCGGGCACGCTCAGGGGAACGACTTGGGCGGGGTCGAGGTCGGCCGCGAGGGCTTCGGCCCGCTCGCAGAAGTAGGTGGCCAGCTGGGCGGTGCGGGGGTCGTCCGCCTGGGGGGGCGAGGCGCGAAACTCGAGGGCGGAGCCGATCTGATCGCCGAGGCCGTAGTGCTCGTCGACGCGCCGGGCGGTCTTGCGCAGGGAGCGGGGCCGCAGGCTCGCCCAGGCGAGCACGGCGGGCACGGGCAGGGCGCAGGCCCAGATGCTAAGCGGCGGCCAGCCGAGCAGGCGGGTGCCGAGCACGGCGAGCGCGGCGATCCAAAGGCCCGCAGGCAGCGCGACGCGGGCGAGGCCCACGGCGGCGTCGGCGAGACGCTCCCGTCGCTGGGCGGCGCCGAGCAGCCTCCCGATGGCGGCGGAGGGGCGTGCGCTCACCGACGACCTCGCTTCGTCTTCTTCTTCGCGGGGGCATCGACGGTGAGCGCGGCCCACACGGCGCCCGTCAGCGCTTTGCCACCGGCACCGGGCTCGACGCCGGAGATGAACACGACGGTGTCCTTGCGGCGCTCGAGCACGGTGGGGCGTTCGATGCGTTCGTCGGCGTACTTGCGCAGGCTGGCCTCGAGCTCTTCGGCGTCGCGGCGCTCGTCCATGACGACGGCGATGGCCACCGACATGTCGCCGTCTTCGGTCTCGAGGGCGACGAGGGTATCGCCGCCCCAGCCGGCGGCGGAGCGACGGGCGACGGACGAGCGCTCGACGTCGGCGAGCAGGGCGAGCCACTGCGCCTCGCCGAGCTCGTCGTGCCAGACGACCGGCTTGCCAAAGGCCTGGGCGAGGGCGTCGTGGTCGAAGTGGACGCCGCGGGCGGGCTCGCGGGCGCGCAGCTTGTCGACGTGCAGCATCTGCTCGGTGGTGGTGGGGGGATCCTCGTAGAGCGCGTCGATGCTCTGCCAGCCGTCTTGCACGACCATGCGAACGACCGTGGCGGTGCCGGCGGTGTAGGGCAAATGCAAACCCCGCATGAGCACGGGGGATTCGCTCATGATGCTGACGATGTCGAGGCTCTGGTTGATGCCGGCCTCGAGCACGGCGTCGTCGATGGCGGTGAGGCCGTCTTCGCCGGTGACCCAGGCGAAGTAGGCCGCCTGGGCGCCGCCTTCGATCAAGAAGCGCTCGGCCTCGTCGAGGTCGGCGCGATGGTCGGTGGGGACCATCCTGGGCTGGAGATCGAAGTGCATGTCTTGCAGGGCGTGGGCGATCTCGTGGCCGACGGTCTGGCTGAGCATGCCGGTGGAGATGTACTCGCCGATGAACAGGGCCTTGACCTTGGGGTCGTAGAAGCCGAGGACGCCGTCTTCGAGGAGGTCGAGGTGGATCTGCTCGAGGCTGGCGCCCGGGGCGATGACGCCCAGGGCCTCGCTGATCCTTCCCTGCAGGGCGAACTCTTCGGGGGTGGTGTGCTCGTACATGAGCGCCTGGGCGTAGGCGCGAATGTCCTTCTTGCTGGTGACACGAACATCGACCTCGGATTTGACCTCGAGGTTTCTGGCGGTGGCGACGGCCTGGAGGATGCGCGCCGCCTCGTCACGCGCGCGGGCCTCGTCGATGTTCCCGGTGCCGACGGGTCGAGCCTGTGGGCCGGCGACGGGGGAGGGGGCGACGCTCGGGTTCGCGCGCGCGGCGGGGCTGGTGGGGCCGGCGGAGGGCGTCTGCGAGCAGCCTGCGAGCAGGAGCGCAAACGCGGCACGCGCCACGCGCGGTTGCCGAGAACGAACGGCCGAAGCACCGCGAGGGGGCGCAGTCACGCGTAGAGCGTAGCAGGCCCGGGGGGGCGTGGGGCATGCGGTGGGGCCCGAGGGCGGGCTAGGGCTGCAGGACGTGCTGGCGAACGCTGACGGCGTCGCCGTCGCGCACGGCGTAGAGCACTCGGCCCAGCTCGGGGGTCCAGGGGTGGCTGGCCTCGCCGATGCCGCGTCCGCCCAGGAGGTTCTCGGCGATCACCTCGAACTCGCCGTCGAAGCGCCGCTGGTAGAGCCACCGCGAGTTCTCGTCTCCTCCGGGCGGGATACTCAGACCGGTGATGGTGTGCTCGCCGACGTGCAGTCGGCTGCGAGGCGCGACGGGCACGAACGGGAAGCCGGGGCGGCCGTCGAGCGGGTAGGCCCACATTTCGGCGCTGACGTCGAGGTGGCGAGCGAGGACCATCTCGTTCCACAGAAATCCGCCGCCTCGCCCTTCGGTCTCGCCGGGCTCGAGCGGCCGAGACCACGAGACCTCCCACTGCACGCTGTCGGAGGTGGGCTCGTCGAGGGGAATCTCGAAGATGCGTGCCTCTTCGTCGTCGAGCACGAACACGCGCTGCGCATCCAAGACAGCGACGACGTTGGCAGCACCGCTGAGGGAGACGCTCCGCATCCAGCCGGCTCGGGCAACCAGGACCGCGGAGTTGGTCGTCGCGGCCATCAGGCCGTCGCGAATGCTGAAGTCGTCGCCGCGCCCCAGGCTCTCGTCGAGCTCGGGGGTCTGAAACCAGGCTCCGGTGCGTAGATCGACCGCGTAGCCGTAGGGATCCGCGCTCGGGTTGGAGCTCCGGACGTCGTGTGCGAAGGCGACGATCCAGTCCGAGGCGGCGGGCGCACCTGGAGCGGACCACAGGGAGCGGACGGGCTCGGGGAGGTCGACGGTGATGGGTGCCGACCCATCGGCGGGGTGAATGGTCGCGGGCGCGCCAAACTCGAAGACGGCGGCGCCATCGTCCATCGGCACGAGCTGGTAGCCCGCGTCCCCCGAGGAGACCTTCCGCGTCGAGCCGTCGGGCAGGTGCTGCGTGGTCCCGGACGGGCCCTGAACGAGCCCAAACGAAGGCTCTCGCTCGTCTTGGGGGGGCACGCCCCGGTAGCACCGCACGCCCTCTTCGAGGCGGTCGCCAGGGCTCCCGTCTTCGAGCAGCGTCCACATGCCGTCCTCCTCGTCGAGGTCGCTGATGCCGGAGCACAAGACGACCTCGCCGCCGACGTAGGCCACGCCGGTGGGCAGGCTGAAGCTGTCCACGAGTCGGATGGGGTCGCCACCGCAGTTGTCGACCACGCTGAAGGTGTCGGGGCCGTTGAACTCACCGGGCTCGAGCTCTCGGTCGCGTGCGTAGTGAACGCTGATCGCGTCGGTGAGATCGAACGCGTCGACGGAGTAGAAGGGGGCGGCGTTCTCGAGGCGGAGGAGCTCGGTGGGGGAGTCGGTGCAGGTCTGGAACTGCGCGGGTGGGGGTGACGTGTTTCCGCACGAGATCCCAAGTGGGATGATTCCGAGGACGGCCGACAGCCTAAGGAAGGGTCGTTGCATTTTCTGGAGGTAGCGTAAATAGAACGGTGCAACTTTTTCAGAGCGCGTGAAAGCGGGCGTAACCTCCGTTTCAAGCACGAAACGAACAACCCTCGGCTGCAACCGAGGGCGAGGAAACGCCCATGAACGAACTAGCAGAAAGCACCGCACCCATCCAGCA
>JANSYI010000006.1 GCA_024742475.1 bacterium
CGGCTGGTCGAGCTGTCGCGGCACCGACGAGAGCGGGATGTGAATCGTGGCCAACACGACCTTGAGCGAGGGGCCCGCCATCAGCATCGCGACCTCGCAGTCACCGGCTCGGTGCGCGAGGTACTCGGTGTGTCCGGGGAAGGCGAAGCCCTCGTCTTGGCAGGCCTTCTTGTCGATCGGGGCCGTCACCAGCGCCGCGCCCGGGCTCTGGAGCACCGCGTCGACGCCCATCGCCAGCGCGTCCGTCTGGCTCAGGCCCGGCTCGCCCCGCATGCACGGCTGCAACGCGGTCCATCCGGCTCGCGCCCACGGGTCGGGCAGCGTCGAGGCGCGACGCTCGAGCGCGCGCGGATCGACGAACACCCGGTCCCCATCGCGGATCAGCCCTTCGGCCGCGACCCGCAGGAGCAGCTCCAGGCCTACGCCGCGGGGATCCCCCTGCGTGATCACGAGGGGAGCCTGTGAGGTGGCTGGAGTCATGGCGCGCGCCGCCGCGGCATCCTACCATCGAGACGATGCGCCTCCGCGCCGCCCTCTTGGTCAGTGTCCTCGGCACGATGACCGGCACCGCCCACGCGGCGCCGTCGGGCCACGCGGCGCCGTGGGGCGACAGCAGCGTCCTGCCTCGGACGCGATCGCCGGCGGTCGTGGGTCAGGACACCAAGGGCCGAAAGGCGGACCCCACGCGCAGCACGTCGAGCTGGACCCGCGCCACGCTGCGCAGCCCCTTCGCCGACGGCCGACGCCGGATGGCGCGCACCCACCTCCCCGCCCCGTTCGGACACATGCTCCTGCCCGGCGAGAAGTTTCGCTTCGACGTCAACTTCGCGGGCAACCCCGCCGGTCTGGCGGAGGCGGAGATCGTCGCGGGCGAGCCCGACCCCCGCAGCGCCCCCACCCTGCAGATCCTCGGGCGTGCCCGGACCTCGGGCGTCGTATCGCTGCTGGCCACCGTCACCGACGAGATCCGCTCGGTCATCGACGCCGAGACCGGCGCGGCCGTCCACTCGGTCAACGTCCTCCACTACGACGGGTTTGCGCCCAAGTACAAACACCGCGTCACCGACCAGCGCTACGAAGGACGAGGTCAGGTGCGCATCGTCGACACGAAGGACGACAAGGAGAAGCGCAAGCTCAAGGTCGTCCCGGTCGACACGTTCGACCCCATGTCGGCCATGGCGTGGGTCCGCACGCTCCCGTTCGAGAAGGGCGTCCGCTACAAGGCCCACGTGATCGACGGGACCACGCTGATGCGGGTGGAAATCGAGGCCAAGGGTCGGGGCGCACCTGCGCACTTGCCCGGTATCACCCGCGCGCTCGAGCTCGGCCCCAACGACATCGTGGAGCTCGAGGGCAAGCTGACCCGGGTCGACGGGCACGATCAGCCGATTCCGGGCAAGAAGGCGTACGCGATCCGGGCCTGGGTCAGCGGCGACGAGCGCAGAATCCCCCTCGTCATGGAAAGCGACATGTGGGTAGGCGCAATTCGCCTCGAACTCTCCGCCTACGACCCGCCCCCGCGCCCGACCCGCGACGCCTCCCCCCGCGCGACGAAGTCGACCCCCACGACCGAGCGGCCCTGAGGTCGAACGACCCACGAAATCGGCCCCCGTTGGCGCGCGACTCCGCTACACTCTCGGCAGGACGCACGCCCTTGGGCGGGACGCTCGACCCGGACCCCAGCCGCCGTCGACGCCCGCGCCGCTCTCGCTGCAGCCGAACCGATGGCCGACCGCTACCGCCCACTCTTCAAGCTCGACTCCGGAGGCATGGCCGAGGTCTATGTCGCCGAAGCCGAGTCGGTGGCGGGCTTCACGAAGAAGGTCGCGATCAAGCGCATCCTCCCGTCGCTCCTCAAGGAGGAGCGCTTCGTCCGCATGTTCCTGGATGAGGCGCGACTCTCGCTGCACTTCAACCACGCCAACATCGTCAGCGTCTTCGACATCGGCAAGAGCGCCAACGCGTACTTCATCGTCATGGAGTACGTCGAGGGCACCAACCTCAAGTACATCCTCCAGTACCTGGCCAAACATCGGCGTGCCATGCCGATCGCGCTGGCGGTCTGGGTGCTCGGCGAGATCCTCAAGGGCCTCGACTACGCGCACGAGCTCCGCGATCCCAACACGGGGCGCGACCTGGGCATCGTGCACCGAGACATCTCGCCGCCGAACATCCTCGTGTCGTGGAACGGCGAGGTGAAGCTGACCGACTTCGGGCTGGCCAAGGCGTCGACGCAGCTCGAGTCCACCGACCCCGGCGTGGTCAAAGGCAAGTTCGCCTACCTCGCCCCCGAGGCGGCGCACGGGCAAGAGGTCGACCACCGCGCCGATATCTTCGCGGTGGGGATTCTGGCCTACGAGATGCTGACCGGTCAGCGGCTGTTCCTCGCCGAGACCGACTACGACACCGTACAGAACGTGCGCAAGGCGGAGGTCCCGTCGATGCGAGCGATCAACCCCGAGATCCCGGCCGAGCTGGAGGAGATCGTTCGCAACGCGCTCTCGCGCGAGTCCAACGACCGCTACCAGAACGCCTCCGACTTCGCGGACGACCTGCTGGGCTTCTTGTTCTCCCGCAAGCTCAAGGTCAGCGCCCGGACCCTGCGGAGCCTGCTCGACGAACTCCGCCAAAAGGAGCCCGAGGCCGCCCCGGAGCAGAAGCCGGCCGAGCCGGGCAACGTCATCCTCCAGCTGATCGAGGAGGAGTTCACCAACTTCAAGTCGCTCGATGAAGACTCGGACGCCCCGGCGATCGGCTCGCAGCCGCTCGACTCGCTGATGGCCGGCAACATGCCCATCGACTACGACCCGTCGGCTCCGCTCAAACTCGACGGCTTCGACGGGGTGGACGGGATGGACGGCGACGCGCTGCCGCCTCGCGGGGACGACGAGCCCACGCCGCCCCCGGCCGCATCCTCGAGCACCACCGCGCCCGAGGGCTACCACCGAACCGGCGGCCACCCTGCCCTGCCCGCCTCGAGCGGCGGCAGCGCACGCTCGATCGTTCCGCTGCTCGCAGTGCTGCTGCTCGTCGCTGCCGGCGCGGGCGCAGCCGTCTACATGTTCGTGCTCAAGTAGGCCCGCGCCCGGACGATGTCCGTGCCGTGGGCCCCATGCAATCAGCCGTTCGTCCCCTGGAGTTCGCGGTCGACAGCCCGTTCTGGACCGCGGAGGAACTTCAGGACTTCTCGACTCACACCGGCCGAGGGCGGGTGTTGCACGTACGAACGGGTGCGGCCGAAGATACCCCGGCCGAGGACTGCCTCCGCGGCGCCGGCTACATGATCGGACGCCTGCCGATCACGCGCTCACCGTCGGCGCTGCCCCTGGCCGCCGCGACGTTCGGCCCCGACCTCATCTACGTGACCTTGGACCAACCGCTGCCCTTGTGCCTCGGAGCACTCGAGCTGCTTGCGACGGACCCCAAGACCAAAGAGGTCCCGCTGGTCGCGCTCGTCGGCGAGTACGCGCCCTCGGGCATCATCGACGAGGCCTACGCCCGCACGGGGTGCGACTTCTTCCGCCTGGGCGCGACCGAAGTCGAGCTGCTGGCTCGCACGCACCTGCTCGTCCGCCTCGGCCACTCCCACTACGCGACCAACGGGGACGGCGCCGCGTGGCCGCAAGCACCAGCCGCGAACCATCCGGTCGGCGGGCAGATCGACTCGAAGGACCCGGTCACCCAGGTGTTCACGCCGGCCTACCTGCGCGAACGCCTGTCGACGGAAGCCGCGCGAGCCCACCGCTACGGTCGGCCGCTCTCGGTCCTCGCCGTGCACGCTCCCTCGGCCGCCGACCGAGACGCGATCGCCTGCCGGGTGGCCCGACGCCTCGCCGGTTCGATCCGCGACGTCGATCTCGTGGCTCGCTACACCCGCGACACGTTCGTGATGCTCTTGCCCGAGACCGACGAAGAGGGTGTCGAGGTGCTCCGGCACCGCATCGACAAGGGCCTGGCGAGCGAGGGCATCGGGGCCAAGGTCGGCGCAGCCTCGCTGGGCAGCGGTGAGCCCGACACGGCGGCCTACAGTGGCTCCGCCCTGGTCAACGCCGCCCTGGCACGTGCGTATTCTGGCTGAACGCTGGCATCGCGCGTGATACGTCGACACGACCATGTCGTTGTTGGCGTTCCCGTCTCGGATCTCGCTGCAGGCCCTCGGTTGGGAGGTCACCGACCGTCCGCCGGAGCGCAAGTTCGTCGGCCTCGCGTACCCCCACAGCTCCAACCTCGATGGCGTCCTCATGGTGATGATGGCCGCGAAGATGGGGCTGACCATGTCGTGGATGGTCAAGGACGCCGTGAACCAGCCCGTGCTCGGGCAGATCGTTCGCAGCGTCGGTGGCGTGTTCATCGACCGCACCAAGGCCAACGGCGTGGTGCAGCAGATGGTCGAGGAGTTCGAGCAGCGCGACGAGCTCGCGCTGATGATTCCCCCCGAGGGCACCCGTAGCCACCGGGACTACTGGAAGTCGGGCTTCTACTACATCGCCGTCGGCGCCAACGTGCCCATCTGCCCCGCATTCCTCGACTTCAAGCGCAAGCGCGCCGGGTTCGGCCCGTCGATCTACCCAACCGGAGACCTCCACGCCGACATGAAGACGATCCGCGACTTCTACGAGAGCATCGACCCCCGCGGCTTCCGACACAGCCAGGTCGGGCCGATCCGCCTCCGCGAAGAAGAAGAACCGGCCCAAAGCTAGCCGCCGGTGCAAACTCGCCGCGGTTCTTCGCGCCGAGCGGTCCCGCGTGCCACACCGACCTCGCACCGTGGTTTGGCTCCGGAGCCGGGTGTAATCAGTGTTCCTGCACTCCAGGCCCGCGGTCCACGACGCAGAGCCCGCGCGCCATCGAGAAATATGCCAGCCCTGCCCGCGTCGCACACGTCCCAAGACGGTAGGCTGGACGCGATGCGTCCCAGCTACCTCGAAGCGATGAAGCAGCTCGGGGCGAACCCCGAGGCGTTCTCGGAGCTTCTCGAGTCCGTGAAGTTCGCCGTCTTCGTCGACCACGCCGAGCTGGGGTGCATCTACGCGAGCGAATACACACTCAGCCTCTTCGAGATGGACTGGGATACGTTCAAGGGTTTCGGCTGGGCCGCGGCGGTCTTGCCCGCGGACATGGAGACTCTGCGAGGCGCGATCGAACGCTACGAGATCGAGAAGACCACGATCAACGTCGAGTACCGCATCCAATGCCCCAGCGGAGCCCTGCGGGCCCTCAACGTCACGGGCCACGCGATCCTCGATCGAGACGGCAACCAGCTCGGGTCGGTCATGATCGGTCGCGACGTAACCGAGGAGCGAGCCCTCGCCGACCGTGCCCTCAACGCCCACAAGCTCGAGGCGATCGGCCGGCTCGGAGGACGCGTCGCCCACGACCTCAACAACGTGCTCACGCCCATCATGTGCTCGGCCGCCATCTTGGAGACTTATGATCTCCCGGACGACGCGCGCGCACAGGTCGAGGTCATCATGCAAGGTGCCGAGCACGCGGCGGGCATCAGTCGCCAGCTGCTGGGACTATCACGGCAAGACGGCCACGAGGCCAAGCTGGTCTGCGCCGATGCGGAGCTGACGTCGTTGCGATCCGTCCTGACTCCACTGCTGGGCGAACGTGTCGAACTCACGCTCGACCTCGACGCCCCGAGGGTCGTCGTCGGACTCGCGCCCCACGAGCTCGGGCAGGTGGTCCTCAACCTCTGCGTCAACGCGCGAGACGCCGTGGGCGGCGTTGGCCGCGTCGAGGTTCGGACACGCCGCGACGGCCAGAGGCTCGAGCTTCAGGTCCATGATACGGGCCCGGGCATCTCGCTTGACGTGCAGCAGAGGATGTTCGAGCCGTTCTTCACGACGAAGCCGGCGGACCGCGGCACGGGTCTGGGGTTGTCGACCGTGCAGGAGATCGTCCGGCGCGCAGGCGGGGACGTCACCGTGAACTCGCGGCTGGGCTCGGGGACCGCAATCACGGTGCGGCTGCCAGTGCTCGAGTCACAGGTCGAGCGCAGCTCCAGCCGTGACGCGACGCCGCAACTGAAGCCGCTGCGTATCCTGCTGGTCGACGACAACTCAGCCTTGCGGCAGACGCTGGCCTACGTCCTCGCGCTGCGCCAGCACACGGTGCAGACCTCGGCCGGCTACCGGCGGGCGACCGAGCTGCTCGAGGCCGAGACGTTCGACGTGCTCGTGAGCGACGTCCTGCTCACCGACGGCCGCGGTGATGAGCTCGCGCAACGAGCCCTCGCCGCACAACCGGACATTCGAGTCGTGTTCATGTCCGGATTCGCCGGCGAGGACTTCGACTCGAGCGCCGTGAAGTCTGCGCGCTGCGTCTTCTTGCAGAAGCCGTTTCACCCCAACCGGGTGATGTCAGCGATCTGCGAGGTCATGACGTCCTCCGAAGAGACGCAGACCGGCTAGCCGCAGGTCTCCGAGACGTCGTCACAGCAGTCGCCGTACTGCACGCACGCGGCGTCACACCAGCAACCGGCGGGGCTCTGGGCACCGCACGCGTCGACGCAGTCGCCCTCGGGCGCCGGTGGCGGTGGCGGTGGCGGCTCGGGCAGAGGCGGGGGAGAGACGCAGGCCGCGTCGTAGTCGGTGCAGCAGTCTCCGTATTGCGCGCACTGCGTGTCACACCAGCAGCCGCCAGCGGCCTGGGCTCCACAAGCATCGACGCAGCTGTCGGGCTCGGGCTCGGGCTCGGGCTCGGGCTCGGGCTCGGGCTCGGGCTCGGGCTCGGGCTCGGGCTCGGGCTCGGGCTCGGGCTCCCCGCAGGGAACGAAGCAAGAGACGGCGTTGACGTGACTGTTCATCTGGGCCTTGGATCCCGCCGAGAACTCGGTCGCGAACGGATTGACGCTCGGGCGCATGACATACGGAGAGTTGGACGCGTCGTGATCGGCCCCGAAGTTGTGACCGAGCTCGTGGGTCACCACGATGGTCGACGAAGGACCGCTGCCCAGGTAGTTGCTCACGCCGCTTCCCCACCGGGGCGAGCAGGTCGCCCCTACGTACGCAACGCCCACCGACCCCGAGGTCGTCCGGGCGACGAACAGGTGGGCGAGACCGCGCTCGGGGACGTTCTGCAGCTTCCAGTCGGCAAACGCAGACAGCGGCGCCGAACCGGCGGAGGAGACGTTGAACGCGGGTCCTCCGGGCGCGGAGAACGTGACCACCTCCTTCACCGCGAAGCCGTAGTCGAGGTCCGCCCGAAAGATGCCGTCGGCCTCGTTGATGCGAGCGAGACGCTCATTCTCCGACGCCACGGCGCCGCCGAGCGCCGACACGTGCGTATAGTCGCCGACCAGCGCGATCTCGATCTCGGCGCACCCCGTCGCAAACGAGGCTCCGCTCCCCGATAGATACGTGGCGTGCGCGGCTTCGTCCTCGCCCGCGTCGCACCGGTGGTGCTCGCCGGAGGGGTTGGCCACGAAGTCTGCGATGTCGACGGCTCGCATCCGCAGACCCGCGCCGTCGGGACGGACCTCGTACAGCTGCTCGTCGGCATAGATGAGCCCCTCGAAGTGCTCGCCATCGGTGACGCGGACCCGGGCCCACGAGTCCGGATCGCCCTCCACCACGCCCTCGAGCGGCATGTCGAGGCCAGCCTCGCCCCACGCCATCCGCGCGCCATCGCGAATGACGACGACCCCCTCGACGAGGTCCGCGTTGGGTCGAATCTCCAGGTCGAACGTGTGCTCACCTGCAGCGAAGTGTAGGTGGTCGCGTTCTACATCGACGTCCTCCAGCGCGATGCCATCGCGCTCGGGGATCCCTCCGTCGATCTCTCGCACGCCCGTGTAGCATGACGCCACACATATCAAAATGCCACTCAGGGACATCATGCCCCTGAAGGGCAGTACACCCGATTGCTCCAACCCGTTCATGGCGAGAAGGAATGAAGGCAGGCGCTAAATTGCTCAACCCCTAAGTTCGCGAGCGACGCTACACGAGCGGCACGCAGCTCCTACACAGTGTCGAAGGCCGTTGTCCCGACCACCAACTCGACGCGACGACTGGGGGCCACCGACCTGCCCAGGGGTTGGGGGCGGCTTACGCCCTTGGCAGCCAGGCCGGCCCGTTTGCGTAACGGCAGTGATCCAGCGCGACACGGCGGCTCCGCGACGTACGCGGCGCCGACCGTAGCGCAATGGCCCCTACGCACGCGGCGCCCGTGCACTTTCTCGATCGGCCCAACGTGCGTCTGCGCGAGGCTCTCGACCGACACGTAGCGGACGTTGCAGGCTCGGCGGCGGCCACGGGGTGAGCATGGTATTCGAGGCGCCGCATGCAAGAGTCGTTCGAAGGGCATGTCCCACAGGTTCATCCCGACGCCTTCGTGCACTCGGCGGCCGTGCTGATCGGACAGGTACGCATCGGCCCCGAGTCGAGCGTCTGGCCGACCGCGACACTGCGGGGCGACGATGGCCCGATCACGATCGGGGCTCGAACCTCGATTCAAGACGGAGCCGTGATCCACAACACCGAAGGACTCTCCACCACGACCGTGGGCAATCGAGTCACCGTGGGGCACAGAGTGATCTTGCACGGCTGCAGCGTCGGCGATGACTGCATCATCGGGATGGGCAGCATCCTGCTCGACAACGCGGTCGTGGAACCCGGCTGCATCGTTGGCGCGGGCGCCGTCATCCCGCCGGGGAAACGCGTCGAGGCCGGCACCGTGGTGATCGGCAACCCGATGCGGGTCCTGCGAGCGTGCACCGCGAAGGACACCGAGTTCATCGCGTACTCTTGGAAGGAGTATGTCGAACGCGTCGGCCAGTACCGGGCTCGAGACGCGAGGACCGATGGCTGAGGGCTGGCGCTTCTCGATCGACCGCGGCGGAACGTTCACGGACTGCATCGGTCTCGATCCTCGGTCGGGCGCGCTTTCGGCCACGAAGCTGCTCTCGACCGACGACGCGCCCCTTCGAGGCATCCGCACGCTCCTGGGACTCCCCGGCGACGCCCCCGTGCCTCCGTGCTCGCTGCGCTTGGGCACGACGCTGGCCACCAACGCGTTGCTCGAGCGTCAGGGCCAGCGGATCGCGCTCCTGGTCACCCGTGGCTTCGCAGATCTTCTGCACATCGGGGATCAGAGCCGCGAAGATCTCTTTGCCCTCGAGCTTCGAAAGCCCGACCCCCTGCCCGCCCGCGTCATCGAAATCGACGCCCGACTCGCGCCTGATGGACGCGTCATGGTTCGACAAGACGAGGCGGCCCTCGATGCGATCGCGGACGCACTTCGCCGCGACGGCTTCGACACCGCCACCGTGGCCGTGCTCCATGCGCACGCCAACCCCGCGTACGAACGCGCTCTCGCGCGCCGGCTGGAACATCGCGGATTGACGCTGGTGGTCGCCTCGACCGACGTCTCGCCCGAGCCCGGCTTTCTCGCCCGCACAAGCACCGCGGTCGTCGACGCCTACACCACGCCGCCGCTGCGACGCTACCTCGAACACCTGCTCGCGCGACTCCCCGGCTCCGACATCGAAGTCATGCAGTCGTCGGCGGGTCTGGCCTCCGCCGCGTCGTTTCGCGGAAAGGATGCGGTGCTCTCGGGTCCCGCGGGCGGGGTCGTCGCGTGCGCCCGCATCGCCGAGAAGCTCGGGCTGCCGGCCGTGATCGGCTTCGACATGGGCGGCACCTCGACGGACGTCACGCGCTGGGGTGGAAGCCTCGAGCGCGTGCACGAGACCACGGTGGGAGGCGTTCGCATCCGAGTGCCGATGGTGTCGCTACACACGGTCGCTGCCGGAGGCGGGTCGCTGTGCCGCTTCGATGGGCTTCGCTTCACCGTGGGGCCTCAGAGCGCGGGCGCCACCCCAGGACCGCTGTGTTACGGGCACGATGAGGCGCGCGAGCCCACCCTCACCGACGTCGCGGTGACCCTGGGACGCCTGCCCTCGGACAGGTTTCCCTTCCCGCTCGACGAGGCCCGCGCCACCGCCGGGGTCGCGGCGCTCGCCGACGCCGCGGGCATGACGCTCGAGCGCGCCGCCCAGGGGCTCTTGTCGATCGCCGTCGAGAACATGGCCCGGGCGATTCGCACCGTCACCGTCGCTCGCGGACATGACGTGCGCGACCACGCGATGGTCGTCTTCGGCGGCGCCGGCGGGCAGTACGGATGCGTGCTCGCGCGTGCGCTCGGGATCCGCACGCTCCTGCTTCATCCGCTCGCGGGGGTGCTGTCGGCCTGGGGAATCGGACACGCCGACGTGCGATGGCATGGCGAGGCGGACGGCCGGAGCCAACGACTCGAGCGCACCACGTTGGCCGAGGCCGAGCAGACCTACCGCGACCTGGAGCGACGCGGCGCCGAGGCGCTGGGGCGCGACGCGTCGAGCGTTCGCACCATCGCGCTGCGGTACGCGGGGACGCAGACGGCCATCGACGTGCCGCTCGATGACGCGGGCGCCGTGAAGGCGGCGTTCGAGCGCCATCACCACGGCAGGTTCGGGTACACGCGGGAAGGGCACGGCATCGAGGTGGTCGCGTTCCGCGTCGAGCTGGTCGTTCCGAGCGATCCTTGGACTCCGGCTGCGACGCACAGGGGCTCCATCGGCCCTCGGGGTCGACGGCGGCTGTACGCCGAAGAGCGGTGGCTCGACGCCCCCGTGTTCGACCGCGAAGCCCTGCCCCCCCAGCTCGATGGGCCCGCCATCATCGTGGAGGATACGGGCACCGTCATCATCGATCCCGGGTGGAGGGTCCGCCGCGGTCCCGACGACGTCCTGGTGGTCGAAGACCTCCGTCCCTCCAGCGCCGCGGCGATCTCGACCCGGCGTGACCCGGTCTCCCTCGAGGTCATGGGAAGCCGATTCATGGCGATCGCCGAGCAGATGGGGGAGGTCCTTCGCCGGACCGCCGTCTCGACCAACATCCGTGAGCGCCTCGACTTCTCTTGTGCCGTGTTCGACGCCGCCGGAGGCCTGGTCGCCAACGCGCCACACATGCCCGTGCATCTTGGGGCGATGGGCGCGTCGGTCGAGGCGGTCGCTGCCGCACACCCCAGCCCCGAGCCCGGCGACGTGTTCGCAACCAACGACCCCAGCGCCGGAGGCAGCCACCTGCCCGACATCACGGTCGTCACGCCCGCGTTCGACCGCGGCGCGGTGGCGTTCTACGTCGCCTCGCGGGGTCATCACGCCGACGTCGGGGGCATCACCCCTGGCAGCATGCCACCGCACGCGACGGCACTCGACGAAGAGGGGGTCGTGTTCGCGGCGACACGCATCGTGCATCGAGGTCGCTTCGAGTACGCCTCCGTGCGCGCCGTGCTGGGCAGCGGCCCCTACCCCGCCCGTGACCCGGCTCAGAACATCGCCGACCTTCAGGCCCAGGCGGCCGCGAACCAGACGGGTGTCGCGCTTCTGCATGCCTTGTGTCGCGAGGTCGGTCCCGACGTCGTGCACGCGCACATGCAGCACGTGCAGGCTCATGCAACGCACGCGGTCCGTCGCGCGATCGCGGGGCTGCCGTTCGAGCAGGCGAGCTTCGAGGATACGACCGACGACGGAGCGCGCATCGCCGTCGCGCTGCGGCGCGAAGGCAGCAGCCTCCACGTCGACTTCACCGGGACGTCCGGCTGCGGGGCGCACAACCTGCATGCCCCCCGCGCGGTCACGGTCGCGGCCGTTCTGTACGTGCTCCGTACGCTCGTCGGCGAGCCGATCCCGCTGAACAAGGGATGCCTCGAGCCGATCACCCTGCGCATCCCCACCCCCAGCCTGCTCGACCCCGACCCCGGGCGTGCGGTCGCCGGCGGCAACGTGGAGACCGCGCAACGCGTCGTCGACGTCCTGCTCGGCGCCGTCGGACGCAAGGCGGCGAGCCAGGGCACGATGAACAACCTGACGCTCGGCGATGGATCGTTCGGCTACTACGAGACCATCGCCGGGGGCGATGGGGCGACGGCCAGCGCGAGCGGCCGCGACGGCGTTCACACGCACATGACGAACACCCGTATCACCGACCCCGAGACGCTCGAGCGCCGGGTCCCTGTGCGGCTCGACGCGTTTTGCTTGAGGCGTGGCTCGGGCGGCGCGGGGGCACACCGCGGTGGGGACGGCGTCCTGCGGCGCTTCACCCTGCTCGCGCCCCTGCAGGTCTCCATGCTCTCCGATCGGAGGGTCTCCCGCCCGCACGGGCTCGAGGGCGGGGGCTCGGGCGCCGTGGGCGAGACCCTCGTCGATGGGGTCGCCCAGCCGGGTCGGTTCTCCGCAGCGTTGCCCGCCGGAGCGACGGTCAGCGTGCTGACGCCCGGTGGTGGAGGCTTCGGATCGCCGCCAGAGGGCGACGCAGAGGCGTGAGCGCCCGTTTTGCCGACCGATAGCCGTTGGGCTAGGGTTCGCCCACCCCAATGCTCGAGGCGCTGATCCCCTATATCGAGATTCCGACGAAGACGCTCGTCGAGGACCCGCCGCTCATGGGCGCTCCGCTCAAGCTCCAGCCGTTCGGGCCGCTGGTCGCGACCGGGGTGATCCTCGGCTGGCGGCAATGCCTCAAGTACGCCAAGGAGAAGGACATCGATGAGGTCCTCTTCCGAGACTACCTGTTCTGGATGCTCGTCTCGGCCTTCGTCATCTCGCACTGGGTCTCGGTGATCTTCTACTTCCCCGAGCAGATCAAAGAGGACTGGACGGTCCTGCTGCGGATCTGGAACGGGCTCTCGAGCGTGGGCGGTTTCTTCGGCGCCTTCGTCGGCATGACCGTCTACCTCAAGCTGAAGAAGCAGCCGATCATCGTCTACGCGGACGCGACCATCTTCGGCTTGCTGCTCGGCTGGTGCTTCGGCCGCGCCGGCTGCTCGGTCGTGCACGATCACCCCGGGCGCGTCGTCGCCGAAGGTACGTTCCTCGCGGTGGGGCCCTGGCCCGACGGCTCGTGGCGATACGACCTGGGCCTGCTCGAGCTGCTCTTCGCCGTCACGCTGATGAGCGTCGTCTACTTCGTGGTCGACTGGCGGAACAAGCGACCCGGGTGGCTCGTGGGCTTGGTCGCCACCGCCTACGCGCCGTTCCGCTTCCTGCTCGACTTCGCCCGCGCTGACGAGGCCGCCGCCGGCGTCATCGGGACACCCGATGCCCGATACGCCGGTCTCACCCCCGCGCAGTGGTTCACCCTGAGCTTCTTCCTCGCAGGGTTGTGGCTGCTGTTCGTCCGCCGCTCGAAGCCCGAAGACCTCGAGTACGCCAGGGACTCCGAGCGCATCGCCAAGGAGAAGGCCGCCGCGGGCACGGACGCTGACCCGCGCGATGCCGAGCGCGTGGGCGAAGACGAAGACGACGACCCCACCGATACCGGCGACGACGAAGAGGCGGCCCA
The DNA here is from genome assembly GCA_024742475.1 of bacterium. Classification (GTDB taxonomy): domain Bacteria; phylum Myxococcota_A; class Polyangia; order Nannocystales; family Nannocystaceae; genus CAJXVA01. The sequence continues at coordinate 13,326 of JANSYI010000006.1, forward strand.
GCAAGACGACGCACGCGCCTGAGGGTTGCAGCCGATCGCCGCTCGAAGAGCCCGTGTCCCCTCACGGGCTTTTTTCGTGCCGCGTCGCGCAACCCGAGGCGTTTCGCCTCGTCATTCCCGATGAAACGTGGGGAGCACCCACGCATTCACGCAGAAAGACCACGCCATGAAACGCCTCGTTACGCTCCTCGTCCTTGGATCGCTCGCCGTCACCCCGATGGGTTGCAAGAAGAACGACAAAGGGACCGACAACCCCGATGAAGCTGCCCAAGAAGACGGCGATCCGATGGCCGAGTTGCAGGCCATGCCGGAAAAAATCCAGGCAGAGCTCGATCTCGTCCTTCAGCCGATCACCGACGTCGAGGTCGTGGTCGACCAGCTCACCTCGATCCCGACCCGCTACGGCATGAACGCCTCGGACCTCACGGCAATGGCGAGCGCGAAGTTCGATGGCGGGACGGTGGAGTTCAACGCCGACGTCTCCGGTGAGGCGAAAGCGGAAATCGAAGCCATGCTCACCACGATCGAGGGCATCGCCGTCGGCCTCAAGGAGACCCCCGCGCGCGCCAAGACGGCCGCCGCCAACCTGGCCGAGATGGGCGTGAAGTCGACCGCAATGGTCACCAAGCTCACCACCTCGATCAACGCCAAGCTCGCCAACCCGCTCCTCAAAGCCGACAAGAAGGTCGAACTCCAGGCCGAGCTCGACTTGGTGATGAAGGTCGACGCCGACATCAAAGCCTCCATCGGCGACGCGAAGAACACCGTCATGGGCGTGCCCAAGATGGGCACCGAGGCGCTCGCCAAGCTCACCGCCGCGCTCGCGGGCGGCGCCTCCGCCGGCTGATCCCTTCCTTTCGCTTCCGTTCGTGCACGGCCCCCGCGAGAAATCGCGGGGGCCTTGTTTATGGGCGAACCTGTACGCACACTGTGTGCATGGGCCGGTTGCGCAGTGTTGCCGTTTCGCTGGCGCTTCTTGCGCCTCTGCTCGTCCCCCAGGACGCGGTCGCAGAGAACGGCGTGAAGCCGCGCATCCCGGTGACCTGGGAGCCGGCGGCGCCGTGCCTCGAGTTCGTCGACCGCTCGGCCGACCCCGTGTACCGCTTCGAGTACTCGATCTTCGACGAGGACCCCAGCCCCGGCGAAGCGCTGCTCCCCGACGAGGTCGCAGACTCCCGCCGCCACCAGTTCTTCGCCTTCTCTCGCCAAGGCAACCCCCAGACCGAGTTCCCCTACAACTGGATCACGCCGGCCGACGTCACGGCGGCGATCGAGAAGAACCTGATCAGCGAGACCACAGTCGGCCCCGACGAGACGCTCGAGACCAGCCCGCTGTGGCAGGGGCGATTCGTACGGATCACCCCCGATGACGCGCGGCGTCCCATCGCTCACGAAAGCGTCGCCGAACCCGTGCAGTGGGACACGAGCACCGCAGATGCAGGCGTCTACATGCTTTGGGGGTACACCTGGGAGCCCGCCTTCAACGAGTGGTCCCAGCGCTACGGCAACGTGGTGATCGTGCACGACGGTGATGCGAGCGCGGTCGGCCCCGCGGCTGCGATCACCAACGGTGAGCTCATCGTCTACTCGGACGAGGCGGCCGTGGTCGAGGGCTGCGTCTTCGCCGACGAGGGCACGACGGTCGACGCGTACTTCTCCGAGACGCCGCCCAACGACGCGACACCCGACTGGCAGCCCACGTGGGTGAACGTCGTCGAGGGGCAGCCGGTCGGCGGCGACGCGTTCACGGTCGAGTTCATGCCCGGTGGCGGCCACTCGACGCCCACGCTGCTGGTGAGGCTGGTGTTCAACGATCCCAGCGGCCGAAGCTACGAGGCGCACATGCCGTTCTTGCTCAACGTCCTCCCGGGGTCCGCCGGTGGATGCGACACCGACGGCGAGGGCGGCTTCATCGGCATGCCCGGGTGCGGTGACGGGACGGATGGGTCCGACTCCGAGGACGGCGGGGATACCGACGAGGGGACCACCGGCAGCGGCCCCGGCAGCGATACGAGCGGCAGCGCGAGCGCGGGGTCGACCGGCGGCCCGGCCAGCGCAGGAGGCAGCGGAGGCGACTCGGGCGGCACATGTGCCGTGCAACCGGGCCGCACAGCGCCAGCCTGGCTGCTGCTGCTACTGGGACTCTTCGGCGTGAGACGTCGTCGCCGGTAGAGCGTCGCCCCAAAGCCACGCGGCACCCCGCACGCCGCTGCTGTCCCCGTGTTTGGGCGAGACGATGCGGGTGTACACGACGTCGGAGAAGACGTGCTCGGCGAGCAGCGAGGGCACGTTCTCGTAGAGCCGCTCGACCTTCGAGATGCCTCCACCGAGCACGATGACGTCGGGGTCGAGCAGGTTGACGACCGGGCCCAATGCCCGTGCGAGTCTCGCCTCGTAGCGCGCCGTGCTCTCCTCGTGCGCGGGGTCGGCGAAGATCTCCTCCGCGCGGAGGCTTCCGCCGTGCAAAGCGGCGTGCTCGCGGGCCATGCCTGGGCCGCTGAGGAACAGCTCGATGCAACCCGTACGCCCGCAGTAGCAGCGCCGCCCCGGCGACGCGTCGTCACGCGCCCGAGGCATGGGACTGTGCCCCCACTCACCCGCCACCTCGTTGGCGCCTCGCAGGACGCGGCCGTGGACCACGACGCCTCCGCCGACCCCCGTCCCGAGGATGACCCCAAAGACGACGTCTGCGCCCGCGCCCGCGCCGTCGACCGCCTCGGACAGCGCGAAGCAATTTGCGTCGTTGGCCATGCGAACCTCGCGGCCGACCGCGGCCTCGAGGTCCCGCAGCAGCGGCTTGCCGTTGAGCACCACGGTGTTGCAGTTGCGCATCCTGCCGTCGCGCGGTGAGCGAGACCCCGGGGTCCCGATGCCAAAGCTCCCCCGCTGCCCCAGGGCCTGGGCGGCCTCGCGGTCGAGCGCCGCGATCGTCTCGAGGATCGCGGTGTAGTCCGCTTGCGGCGTCGGCACGCGCTTGCGCCACCGCTGCGCCGAGCCTTCGAGCGCGATGAGCTCGATCTTCGTGCCCCCGAGGTCGACGCCGAAGCGAAGCTCCGTCATGGCGCACATGGTAGCGCCGCGAGTGCCCGAGAGCGTCTGTGGCACGGGCTATCATGCGGCGGTGCGATACCCAATCGCTCTCATTTTCGCCGGGAGCCTCGGATGCGCAGCCGAGAACCCGCCGCCGAAGACCGGCGCCGACGCCTCGGCCGAGCCCCAACCCCGCCCGAGCCCGGCCCAGGCGGGCCCGTCTCGCGCGCCCACCGACCCCTTGCGGCGTTGGTCATTCGATGCGGGCCCAGCCGGCTCGATCCCTGCGGGGTTTCGCGTGCTCGAGACCGCCTCCAAGGGCACGCTCGCGACGTGGGGCGTCGTCGATGACGCCAGCGCACCGTCGGGCGGCAAGGCCTTCGGCGTCGTCGAGACGAAGAACTCCGGGCAGACCTACAACCTGGCCTTGGCCCCCAACTTCGAGGCCACCGATGTGGAGTTGACCGTCTCGGTGAAGGCCACGACCGGGAAGCAAGACCAAGGCGGCGGCTTGGCCTTTCGGGCCAACGGCGCGCGCGACTACTACATCGCCCGTTGGAACCCGCTGGAGAAGAACGTGAAGTTCTACGTCGTCACGGCACAGCAGCGGACCGCGCTCGTCGCCGCAGACATCGACCTCGATCCCGCCGTTTGGCACACCATGCGCGTCATCGTCGAGGGAACGCGCATGGAGCTGTTCATGGACGAGACGTCCGTACTCGTCGCCGAAGACGACACGCTCGGCGGGCCGGGCTCGGTCGGCCTGTGGACCAAGGCCGACGCGGCCACCTGGTTCGACGACCTCACCGCGCAGACGCTGTGAGGCTGCCCGACCGGCCCCTACCCTGCGTAGAGGTCGGAGAACCGGGCGGCTTTGACGACCGAGTCGACCGTGCGGATCGTGCCGGTCGACGAGCGCATCGAGAGCGTCTGCAAGTGCAGGCGGTCGCCGATACGGCGCACGCCCTTGAGCAGCGGTCCCGAGGTCACCCCAGTTGCGCAGAAGATGACTTCGCCACGAACGAGGTCGGACATGTCGAGGTAGGCGTCGGGGTTCTCCATGCCCATGCCGATCGCACGCTCGCGCTCGCCGTCGTTGCGGAAGCGCAGCCGCCCCTGGAAGAACCCCCCCATGCACTTGAGCGCGGACGCGGCGAGCACCCCCTCGGGCGCGCCGCCGGTGCCGTAGACCATGTCGATGGAGCTCTCGGGCATGCACGTGGCCACCGCGGGCGCGACGTCACCGTCGCTGATGAGGAAGACGCGTGCGCCGGCGCTGCGGAGCTCGTCGATGAGCGCGCGGTGACGGTCACGCTCGAGCACGACGACCGCGATCTCGCTGACCTTGCACCCCTTCGCCGACGCGAGGGCCCGGACGTTCTCGGTGGGCGAGCGCTGCAGCGAGACGACGCCGTGTCCGATCGGCCCGCACGCGAGCTTCTCCATGTACGTGTCGGGCGCGTTGAGCAGCGCACCGCGCTCGGCGACGGCGAGCACGGCGAGCGCCCCGGAGGCCCCTTCGGCGCACAAGTTCGTCCCTTCGAGCGGATCGACGGCGATGTCGACCTCGGGCAGCGAGTCGCGTTGCGGGCCGACCTTCTCCCCGATGTAGAGCATCGGGGCTTCGTCGCGCTCCCCCTCACCGATCACGACGGTGCCGCGCACCGGCACCCTGTCGAATGCTTGGCGCATCGCCTGCACGGCGCGGGCATCGGCCGCATCCTTTTGCCCACGACCCACGAGGTGTGAACAAGCGATGGCGGCAGACTCGGTGACACGGACGAATTCGAGGACGAGCGTACGATCCATGGGGGCTCCAGCGACGACGCTGGCCTTGTAGCAGGAAAGGCGCGTCACCGAAAAGCCAGGCAGCGCGCCCGCGAGCCGGACGCGGTGCGGTAGCTCGCATCCTCGCGCCTCTGTGCCGTTCGTTTCACGGCGATGTCACGCGGGCCCGCAACACGTCGAAGACGCGTTCTGGCAGCGCCCGGGGACGCCCTTCGCCAACGACGATGCACGCGTGCCGCGTCTGCGCGACCAGAATGTCGAGGTCGGCCGAGAGCCCGCGCCGATCTCCGGCGAGCACCACAATCCGGTAGTCGAAGTGCACGCGGGCCGGCGTGACCATGCTCAGGCCGACCTCGAGGGTCATCCGATCGTCGTAGAGCGCCGGGGCGTGATAGCGCACCGCGAGGTCGCTCACCGGGAGCGCGAGGCCTTCGTCTTCGAGCTCGGTGTAGGGGACGCCGGCCTGCCGAATGCACTCCACACGCGCCATCTCGAGGTAGCGCAGGTAGGACCCGTGATAGACGATGCCCATCTTGTCGGTGTCGGCGTAGAGCACCCGGACGGCGGCCACGGCCTGCAGACGCGAGGAGGGTGCGGGGCACAGCGGGGCGACCCTGGGCATCTACTCCGCTCCGTCCGGGCCTTGGATACGAAAGCGATGCGAGGGCGCGAGGACCTCGTCGAAGCCGTCGATCTCGGCCACGGCGCTGCGCACGTTGGACTCGGGTACGCGCTCGGTCACGACCACCATGTCGACCGGGTCCCCGACCCCGCCGAGCTCTTGTTCGAGCCGCTTGACGCTGACGCCGTGTCGGCCCAAGCACGACGCGACGCGACCGAGGATACCCGGCACGTTCGTCACGTGGACGCACAAGTAGTTCTCGTGCGCGACCTCGTCGAGCGAGATCGGGGTCGCGGTCTCGACGGTTGCAAACGCCTCCGGCGGAGGCCGACCGGCATCGAACGCAAACATGTGCCGGCACAGCTCGATGATGTCGGAGACGACGGCCATGCCCGTGGGCATCGGGCCCGCGCCGCGCCCGTGATAGAGGCTGCGCCCCATCGCGCGCGACTCGACGAGCACCGCGTTGTACGACCCTCGCACCGTGGCCAAGATGTGCTCTTTGGGCACGAGCACCGGATGTACGCGCAGCGCCGGGCCCTCGGGCGTCTGGCGTGCCTCGGCGAGGCTCTTGATCACGTAGCCGAGCCCGTCGGCAGCGGCGATGTCGAACGCACGCACCCGCGTGATGCCCTCGGTCGGGATCGCCTCGGGGTCGACCCGCTGCCCAAAGCTGAGCAGCGCGAGCAGGCTCAGCTTCTGGGCGGCGTCCCCACCTCCAACGTCGAGCGCGGGGTCGGCTTCGGCGAAACCGGCGTCCTGCGCAGCCTTCAGCGCGTCCTCGTACGCGGCTCCGGTCCGGCTCATCGCGTCGAGGATGTAGTTGCAGGTGCCGTTGACGATCCCGGTGATGCGCTCGATGCGATCGCTCGCGAGCCCCTCCCGTAGCGCGCGAAGAATGGGGATGCCGCCTGCGACCGCGGCTTCGAAGTTGATCGAGACGCCCCGTCGCTGCGCTTCGGAGAACAGCTGCTCCCCGTGGGTGGCCATCAGCGCCTTGTTGGCGGTCACGACGTGTTTGCTGCGACCGAGGGCGTCGAGCACCATCGTCAGCGCTGGCTCGATGCCCCCCATGAGCTCGACGACGATGCGAATCTCGGGGTCCTCGAGGATCTCGCGCGGGTCGGTGGTCAGGAGGTGGCGGGGCACCGAGTCGTCCCGGTCTCCATCCACGCTGCGCACCAGCAGCTTCTTGACCCTGACCGACGCACCAAGGCGTCGCTCGATGTCCGCCTGGTTCTCCTGGAGGATGCGCACCACGCCGCCTCCCACGTTGCCGGCCCCGAGCAGCCCGATGACGACCTCCCGCATGTCGCGGCCCACCGTACGGCCGGCCGTGAGGGGCGTCAACCGACGAACGAGCGGCGTTGAGCCCCGCGTCGGCGGGGGGTAGTGTCCTCGGCGATGAGCACGATCGTCGACGTTCACGCGCGAGAAATCCTCGACTCCCGCGGCAATCCGACCCTCGAGGTCGAGATTGCCACCGAGATGGGCAACGTCGGCCGAGCCGCCGTGCCCTCGGGCGCCAGCACCGGCGAGTTCGAGGCACACGAGATGCGCGACGGGGACGCGAGTCGCTACAAGGGTAAGGGAGTCACCGGGGCCGTGCGCAACGTGCTCGAGACGCTCAGCGACGTCATCGTGGGCCTCGACGCCACCGATCAGGTCATCGTCGATTCGGCGATGCTCGAAGCCGACGGCACGCCCAACAAGAAGAACCTCGGCGCCAACGCCCTCCTGGGCATCTCGCTCGCGGTCGCACGAGCCGCGGCAGCCGACGCTGGCCTCCCGCTGTTCCGCTACATCGGCGGCACGCTCGCGCGCACGCTGCCCGTCCCCTTGATGAACGTCGTCAACGGCGGCGCCCATGCCGACAACAACATGGACTTTCAAGAGTCGATGCTCGTGCCACACGGCTTCGACTCCTTTCCCGAGGCTCTGCGCGCCGGGGTGGAGACGTTCCACACCCTCAAGAAGCTGCTGCACGACGCGGGCAAGGCCACCTCGGTGGGCGACGAAGGGGGCTTCGCCCCGAACTTGGCCAGCAACGCCGAGGCCCTGGCGCTGCTGACCCAAGCGATCGAGCGCGCCGGCTACGAGCCTGGCACGCAGATCTCACTCGCGCTCGACGTCGCGGCGTCGGAGTTCTACGACAAGGACAAGCAGGTCTACGCGCTCGCGGGCGAGGGAGGCCGTGAGCTCGACGCGGCGGGTCTGGCCGACCTCTACGTCGAGCTCGCTGGCAAGTACCCGCTGGTGTCCATCGAGGACGGGATGGACGAGGAAGACTGGGATGGCTGGAAGCTGCTCACCGACAAGCTCGGTGCCAAGGTCCAGCTCGTGGGCGACGACCTCTTCGTCACCAACCCCGACCGCCTGCGGCGGGGAATCGAGACCGGCGTCGCCAACGCGCTGCTGGTGAAGGTGAACCAGATCGGCACGCTGACCGAAACCCAGACCGCGGTGCGGATGGCCCACCGAGCCAACTACGCCTGCGTGGTGTCCCACCGCAGCGGCGAGACCGGCGACGACTTCATCGCCGACCTGGCCGTCGCGGTCGAGTCGGGTCAGATCAAGACCGGGAGCGCCTCGCGATCGGACCGGACCGAGAAATACAACCAGCTACTACGCATCGCCGAGGCGCTGGGTTCGAGCGCGCGCTATCCTGGGGCCGAAGTCTTCGGCGCACCCGCATGAGAAGCATCATCCTTGGTCTGGTCGCGCTGGCGGTCCCCGCCTGGGCCCTCGCCGCGCCCGAACCTCCGCCGAGCGACGCCCAGGCGGCGGAGCCAGGGACCGACGACGCCCCGGCCGAGCCCGGCACCGCCCCCGCTGGCAACCCGGGAACTGCGGAGCGAGCCCGCGACGAGGATGCCGCCCAAGACGCGCCCCAGCCGGGCCGGCCAGTCCTCGATCGGGTGTTGCCATGCGGCGTGCGGGTGCTCGTAGCCCGCGACGACTCACTCCCCGTCGCGTCGGTCGTCTTGGCGGTCGAGCGAGGCAGCGAGGATGACCCCGCCGCGTTGCCCGGGCTGCACCACGCGCTCGCCTACCAGCTGCTGATGGGCAACCGCAACACCGCGCCCGGAGCCATCGCGGCCATGGTTCAAGACGCCGGGGGCATGGCGTTCCTCGCCACCGGCCCAGCGCAGATCCGCTTCGAGTCGATCATCCCCGTCACCCTGTTGGGCGAGCTGATCCACGCGGAGGCCCGGCGGTTTCGATCACCGACCGTCACCGAGAGCCTCTGGAAGGAGGCCCTCGTCTCGGCCAAGCGCGACGTTCCGCTGCGCCGTGCGACCCCGTGGGAGGCCGCCGCCGCCGCGCACGGAGCCGAAGGCCTCGGCCACCGCCCGCGCGTCGTGGAGCCCGCGCTCTCCGAACTCGACGCATCGGCCGTCGCCACCGAGCTGGCTCGCGTGGCCCGCTACGAGCACACCACGTTGGTCGTCGTCGCCCCCCTGCCCCTCGAAGACACCCTGGCGCAGGTCGAAGACGCGTTCTCCGACCTCCCGCCACGCGAACGCGCGGTGCCAGATCGCCCGATCGAGCGCACCCAGGCATCGGTTGAACGCGCCAAGGCCACGGGCAACACGTTCGTCTGGGCGATCCCCGGCGACCCCGCAGCGCGGCTGTGGGCCGACGCGTGGTGCGAAGTGCTCAGCCGACAGCGACGCGGCAAGGACGAACCCAAGCCCAACCGAGTGCGCTGCGCCTTCGATGACGACCCACGCCGCCCCACGCTCACGGTCCGCGTCCGCACACCCGACGACCCTCGCGCGCTGCTCGAGGCGCGGCTGGAGCGGCTCGAGGCGAAGGCCACGCGAACGCTCCGCACCCCACGGACGCGGCTGCGCCAGGCGCTCAGCGCCGACATCGGGACGCCCCTCGGCCTCGCCCGACGGCTTGCGGCGACGCCGGCCACACGCTCACAGCCCAACACGGTCGAGCGGATGACCGGCGCCGACGCGCTCGACGGCCCCCCGATCCCCGTCGGCACGCTGCTCGACTCCGCGACGATGGTTCACGTCGTGGCGCCGAGCGAGGCCGTGCCCGCGCCCACGCAGCCCGAGGAGGGCGCATGACGATGCGTCGCCGCGCGCTGCTATGGAGCGCCACCGCGCTCACCCTGGCCGGGTGCAAGCGCAAGAAGGACGCGGTCGTGCCCGAGGTGTGGGACGAAGCGCCCGTGCCCGAGCGCGCCGAGGCCCTCGGCAAGCTCGCGCCGCCGTGGCCAGCGCCCGCCCGCGCGACCCTCGACTCGGGGCTGCTCACCTATTGGCTGCACGACCCTGGCGCCACGCTCGCGCACGTGCGGCTGATGCTGCCCGACCACGACACCGACCCCTTCCCGGCGCTGGTCATTCGCTCGATCCTCGGCGGCTTGCGCAAGCAGGTCCGTCGCGGCTTGGGCCGCGTGGGCGCACACGTCTCGGGCTCCCGACGTGCCGGCCGCGTGGAGTTGGTGCTCTCGGGCCCGACCGAGGCGCTGCCGCGCATGGTGTCGGCGCTCGCCTTGTCCGTCTCCCGCAGCCCCAAGGGCAACCGGCCCCTCACCCAAGCCCTGCTCCAGACGCGGGCCAGGGTCGCAAGAGACGCGGCGGCCAGGACCACGCTCGAGGTCGCCACGGCGGCCACCGTCGGCGCGCTCCTGGGCGCCTCGCTCGACTCGCAGCGCATCGACCCCACCCGCGCCGAGTCGTTCGACATCGACGTGTTGGCCGACGCGTGGAGCCGGTTGCTCGACCCACGCCGCTGCGCCCTCGTCATCCACGCAGCCCAGGCACCCCAGACGGCGCCACGCGTCCTCGCGGGCTTCGAGCGCTGGAGCGGCTCGGGTCGGCGCGAGGCCCCCGACTCCAGTCTCGGCCGGCTGCGCTGGACGCCCAAGGACGTGAGCGCCCTGGGACACGTGATGACCGACGGAGGGTCGGCGCTGCTGCTCCCGGCCGAGAAGGCCGCTGGCAGCGCGCACCTGGTCATGGGCTGCCGCCTCGACACCCCCACGGTCGGAGATCGAGCCAGCGCGCGCCTCGCCCAGCGGCTGCTCGGCGAGTCCCAAGACGCCCGCCTGGCCATCGCCGGCCCCACGAGCGTGTTCACGGTCGCCACGGCCGTCAGCGACAAGAGCGTCGAGTCGCGCGCGCAGTCCCTGGTCGAGTCGCTCTCGGCGATGGGCCGCACGCGGTCGCCGTCGCAGCGGCTCTTCACGGCGGCGCAGCTGTGGCTCGGGGCTCGTGTCGTGCAGGCGAGCCTCGAGGGCGAGGACTGGACCGCACTGTGGAGCGAGTCGATGGACCTCGCGACCACCGAGGCCGACATCCCACGGGCCCTCGCCGCCGACGCGGCGGCGATGCTGGCGCTGGGGCCCGACCCGCTCGCCGCGTGGATCGCCCAGCAGCTCGATCCGCGCCTGGGCAACGCGAGTTGGGCGTGGGCCCTCGCCGGCTCGACCGACAAGATGCAGCGCGCCCTCTCCCGCATGACCAAGACCCGCGTCATCGCGCCCACGGCGTGAGCGCCCCCCACCCGCGCAGCCTCGCTCTGGTAGAATGCCCGCGTGGGGGATCCGAGGCACTGGCTGCTCGTCGGTGTACTTCCGCTGGGGTGTGTCTTCGCGACGGCGGAGGCCAACTCGACCGCGGAGGTGGCCGAGTCCGAGACCGAAACCGACGGCGAGGGCACGGCCGGTGACGCCGACGGCGAAATGAGCGGTGCGAGCACGGCCAGCTCGCAATCGGGTGGTCAGGGGTCGGCCACGAGCGGGCCGGGCTCCGACGCGAGCTCCGGCTCCTCCGCACCGTCGACCGACGACCCGACCGACGCGGCCCAGCCCCGGGCCGACCTCACCTTCGTCGAACCCGGACCTGTCGACCTCGGCCAGCACCCGCTGGCTGGCCAAGACGTCATGACGCTCCAGCTGGTCAACGAGGGCGACGCGGCGGCCAACATCCTCGGCGGCGAAGATCCCCCAGCGCCGCTCATCTGGGCGGGCGGGGCGTTCCCGGGCACCGATGGAGACTGTCAGGGCCTCATCCCGCCCGGGGGTGAGTGCGTGGTCACGTTGGCCGTCGGCGCGGGCGTTCCGGGCCTGGCCACGGGTACGGTCGAGGTTCGCTTCGATGACATGGTGGGCGCGGGCACGGCGTTTGCCGCCGTCGAGCTGGTCGCCACCGGCCAAGGACCCAACATGATCCTCAACGCCGACGCGGAGTCGGATCCGGCGGGCCCCATCCTCACCGGATGGGATGTGGAGGGCTCGACGTTTCACACCACGGGAGAGCACAACCACGGCGCGGGGTCGCTCGCGTTCTTCGCCGGCGGCTCCAGCAGCCCCCACATGACCCAAGAGCTCGTGCTGACGACGTGGGCAGAATCGATCGATACGCTCGAGATGTCGTTCCGCTTTCGCGGGTGGACACGCGCCCGCGACGACTTCTGGGAAGACGACCCGCACGACATCGGCCTGCTGTTCCTCGACGGCACCGGCGAGGTCCTCGACAGCCGCAGCCGAAGCAACATGACCCACGACGGCTGGGAGGAGACCGCGTTCGACGCGATCCTTCCGGTCGGCACGAGGCGGGTGCGCATCCGCCTCTCGTGTGATCGCAACAGCAACCTGCCCGGCAACGACAACTGCTCGGCGTGGTTCGACGACCTGTTCGGCGGGCTCGTCTACGAGGGCTGAGTCCGTCCCCATTCGGGGGCCCACCCGCCCCATTCGGGGGACCAGCTCGCCCCCAACGCAAAGAGGGCACCTCGCATCGCGAAGCGCCCTCGGGCGAGAGAGGTGCGGTGGGCCTCAGACCTTGTAGCCGCGGCCGCGGACGTCCTTGAGGACGGCGTCGATGCCGAGCTTGTCGATGATGCGCATGCCTGCCGCCGAGAGGCGGAGACGGACGAAGCGATTCTCCGAGGGGACCCAGTAACGCTTGCTGTGCAAGTTCGGCAGCAGCCGCCTCTTGGTGCGGATGTGCGAGTGCGAAACGTTCATCCCCGTGAGGGGCTTCTTACCGGTGACCATGCAGATCTGAGCCATAGCGGACGCTCCCGAGCGTGGGGCGGCGAAGGTGGCCCAACGCCCCGCTCATGTCAAGCGCTCAGCGAGCTCGGTGTAGGTCACCGACGTGCGATCATTCTCGCGCACGGTGACCGAGAGCAGGCGAACGCCGCGCGCCTTGTCGGCTTCGGAGCCGTCCGACAGCGCTTTGGCCGTTCGAGTCCAGAAGTAGGCCCCCAGGTTTTCGGCGGTGGGGTTGACCTCGTTGAACGGCGGGATCTCGTTGAGCAGCCGATGGTCGAGGTCCTGCGCGATGGACGCGGTCAGCGACTCGAGCTGGGTGAAGTCGATGGCCATCCCGACGCCGTCGAGCGCGCGGGCCTCGACCTCGACCTCGACCGTGAAGTTGTGGCCGTGGATGCGGTTGCAGGCCCCTTCGTAGCCGTACAGCACGTGGGCCGCCGAGAACTCGGTGGACGCGCGAACGATGTACCGGGCGGGCATGACGGCGAACGATACCAGCGACGCCCCGAATGTCCACCGCCGGGGGCGCGCGCCCGCGCACGTCACACGGCGCGTTCGACACGGTGACGAAGGACGCAAACCTCAGGGGTCGTCGCGGTGTCTCTGATAGTCGCGATGCGAAACCTCAAGGCTTTGTGGTTCGCCGGCTGTGGGCTCGCCCTCGCAGCGACGGCAGCGCTGGAGTGGACCGGCTTCGACCTCTTCCTTCCCTATCTGGTGGAGCGCTGAGCGATGGACTTCGCGACGCTCACGTCCACCACCGGGCAAACACTCGCGATCGTGCTCGCGGCCGTCGCCGTCGGTGCGAGCGCGTTCGGACTGCTGGCAACGTCCACAGGACGGGCTCGCCGCGCTCAGGCGCTGGGGCACCCGCTCGTGGCGCTCATCACCGCAGCGCTGCTCGTCGCAGTCGGGGCGCTCGGGCAGTGGCTGATCAGCCACGCCGTCATCGACGCCACGTTCGCCCCGGTCGACGACGGCTTGCGGAGGGTTGCGGGCACCCACGTCGACGCCACGGCCGCGATGACCTCGATCGCGTCGCTGCAGAGGACCGTCGCCATCTGTGTCGCCGTGCTGGTCCCGCTGTCGTGGGTCGCGGCATGGCGGCACGAGCTCGGGCGTGAGCCCGCCGCACTCGGTGCTTCGGTCGCCAGCGTCTTCGCGTTGAGCCTGCCCGTCCTGGCCGGGTGCGGGGGGGTGATGTGGATGGCCGACGCGATGCTCGTGCGCTCGTCGGTCCCCGCCGCCATCTGGACCGCCTGGCACGCACTCGAAGCGTCCAAGTGGGCCGTTGCAGGGACCGCCGCGGTCGGACTGATGGCCGCGACGCCCATCGTCATGCACGCCGCGTCCACGGGTCACGTCGTCAGCCCCCGGACCAGCCAGCTCTGTGCGGTCATGCTCCTCGTCGGGCTCGCCGCGTGGTCGACGAGCCGATTCGCCAACGAGGACCTCGTCCGCGGCCCGATGACGGCGCTCGATCGTGGCGAGGGCGCCCAGTACCGCAGCACGCAGGGCCAGGAGTTGCCCACCTTGCGCGGCGTGGGCGAGCTGCCCACGGCGTCCCGCTGCGCCGAGCATGCCATCGACCCCCAGCGGCACCGCGCCCTCGAGCTCGTGCTCGACGCCGTACGGACGGGGACGGTCCCCCAATGGCGCCCCTCCCCCCCCAGCGACCGGCGCGAGACCGTCCTCGTCGCGGCGGTCGACCGTCGCGCCCGGCCCGAGGTCTACGAGCCGGCGCTGCTGCGCGCGCAAGCGCTGGGTGTCGAGCGCGTCGCCTTGGTCACCGTGCGAGACGACACCGAACAGACGCTGACCCTGGGGACGATTCACACCGAGTCACCGTGCGTGCTGGGCTGGATGCCGCTGAGCCAGGCCCTGCGCCTGTCATCCTCGGGCAGCAGCTGGACGACCTTGGCCTACGCCGCGAGCCACGCGCGGCGCTGAGACCGTAGCCTCGACCCGGCCGCTCACTCGGGGGCGCCGGCGAGGATCCACGCCTCGATCTGCCCGATCTGCGCGTCGCCGAGCACGCCGATCTGCGGCATGCGGTTGCCCGAGCCTATGGGCAGGTGCTCGCCGGTCACCTTGAGGTAGAGGTAGCTCTCCTGCGGCGCGCCGGGCTCGACCCGGGAGAGCGGCGCCTGCTCGGCGTCCACCCCGACGAGCTCCGCGTACGCCATGCCAGGGTTGAGCGTGAGGAACGGCGCGGCCATCTCCCCGCTGCCACCCATGAGGTGACACGTACACGACCCGGTGAAGATCGGCTGGATGTCCGCCTCGAAGTCGACGGCCGTGCCCCCCGAGCCCGACCCCTCCGAGCCCGAACCCGACGTCTGCTCGCCCGTCTGCTCACCGCTCGAGCTGCCGTCGGTGGCGGTCGCCCCGCTGGTCATGCCGACCGTGGATGCGTTCTGCGTGGTCGTGCCGTCCTCGGGGGAATCCGAGCCGCACCCCGAACCCAAGAGCCCAAGCACTGCGAATCCCAGGACGCGTTGCGACACGCCCCGAGCGTACCAGACGCGCTGCGGCTACATGCGGAGCACGCCCGCGGCCCAGGTCAGCCCGGTGCCGAACGCGGTGACCGCGAGCGTGTGCCCTTCGCAGAGGACGCCTGCCTTGCGCGCCTCGTCCATCGCCACGGGAATCGACGCCGCGGAGATGTTTCCGTACTTCTCGAGCACCGAGAACACCCGGTCCCCGTCGATGCGCGTGCGGTCGAGGCACGCATCCATGATGCGCTTGTTCGCCTGGTGCGGGATGAAGACGTCGATGTCGTCCGGGGTCATCTCGGCGTCGGACAGCGCCTGCAGCATGCCCGAGCTCATCGCGGTGACCGCGTGCTTGAAGACCTTGCTGCCCTCCATGTAGACGAAGTGCTCGCGGCCATCGACCGTTGCGTGCGAGGCCGGCTTGGCGGTGCCCCCGGCGGCGATCTTGAGGATGGAGGCGAGCGTGCCATCCGATCCCCAGTTGGAGGCGAGCAATCCCGTGTCGGTGTCGGCCCCAGTGATGACGGTCGCCCCAGCGCCGTCGCCGAACAGGACGCAGGTGCGGCGATCGTCGAAGTCGAGGATCTTGCTGAACATCTCCGCTCCGCACACGGCGATCTTCATCGACGGGTTGCCGGCAATCATGTCGGCGGCGACCTTGAGCCCGTACAGCCAGCTCGTGCAGCCGGCCATGACGTCGAAGGCTGGCATGCCGCGAACCCCGAGCTTCTCCTGCACCCAACATGCGGTGGAGGGGAAGATGGTGTCCTGCGAGCAGGTGCCCACGATGATCGCGTCCAGCTCGGCCGGGTCCAGCCCTGCGTCTTCGCAGGCCCGCCGCACGGCCCCCGCGGCGAGGTCGGAGGTTGCAGCGTCGGCGGGCGCGAAGCGTCGCGCGCCGATCCCAGTCCGCTCACGGATCCAGGAGTCGGAGGTGTCGACCGTCTTGGCGAGGTCGTCGTTGGTCACCACATTGTCGGGGACGTCGCTGCCGGTGCCGATGATCTTGAAGCGTTGCACTACAAAAGTCCCCGAGGGTGCTCGTGCGATAGCAACGCGCCGGGAGTCGGTCAACGGCTCCCCCGCACACCCGGGGCTGGAACCCTGGCGCCCATCGGCGGGTGTGCACACCTTTGCGCGGCGTCTGCGTACCGCAACCGTCGCTCGAAGGACCCCGCGCACACCCGCGCGAGGCCGTGCACATCACCGCTCGAGCAGCTTGACCAAGTGCGTGCGTTCCCACATCACCGCTTCGGCGTAGCGCTCGAACTGCGCCTCGGCCCGTCGAAACTCGGCGGTGTGATACACGCGCCGGCCGTCGACGATCGGCATGTCGTGAACCTCGTGCAGCATCTCGTGATAGACGACCCACTCGACGAAGAACGCCGGAACGTCGGCCGCGTCGAGCACCGGGTGAATGCGGATCAGCTCGTCCTCGAGCGTGTAGCTCCCCAGCTTGATCGAATCGCGCGAGCGCTTCCGCTTGCTGCGCGAGCCCCAGGTGATGCGCGCTCGAATCGCCCCGTCGAAGTAGGTGGCGTTGAGGCGATCGAAGATCTCCTGGAGGTTGTGGTGTCGCCCCTCCACGTCGACCGTGACCGGCCGAGGGCTGTCGCGCTGGCGCACCTGGTCATCGTTGGCGTCGATGAAGTCGCGCAGCAGCGTCGCCGCGTCGCGAGACTGCTGGTCGGCATACTGGGCAAGCGCGCGGATCACCCGGGCGGGCGCGTCGGCGAACATGTGGTGCACGCGGAACGTGGAGACCCCATCGCCGCGTTTGATGGTGACCATCGAGTAGACGTTGTCGGTGAGCACGACGCGTGCGCGGCCACTGCGTAGGTAGGCCCCCAGGCGCGACTGAAGCTCCGCCCGACGCTGCTCCTGATCGAGCGCAGAGAGCGAAGCCCACGCCCGTGCGTCGTCGGGTACTTCCTCGGGCTGGAGGTCGACCAGGTCTTCGACGTCGAGCTCGGGATCGACGAGGGGCTCGGGCGGCTCTTGCTCACTCCGCGGCGCATCGGCCCGCACCTGCTTGGCGGCGCGAGCGCGAGAGCGCGTGGGGCGGGAGTTCGAAGAGCTCATCGGAGAGCGGGCGTCACGGCATGCGGCCGGCTCGCGGCCTTGCGCAGTTTGAATCATGGCGTGCGAGATCGCGAAGGAGAGACGGCCAGCGACCATTCGCTGGCGAACGTGGCCTCGGCCGGCGTGCCGAGACGTCATCGCCTTCGCGTGGACCAAGCTTAGATCCGCCTCCGGGCCGTGGGGAAAAAGTGCCCGGGATCGCGCGGCGCCTCACGATCCGCGAAAAGTTGGCGAGGTTCTTTCGATTGTGGCGCTGTGCGAGTCTCTTCAGCACTGTGTTTGTGTCCCCTGCACTCCCACGCACCCGTTTGGAGGACCCATGGCCGCGGTGACGGTGCTGTTGTTCGCCGGCCTGCGCGAAGCCGCGAGGGCGCAGACGGTCACGGTCGATCTCCCCGAGGGCAGCACCGCCGCAGATCTCCTCGCGGCCATCGACGCGCAGATCCCCGCGCTCGCGGGCCGGGTCGGTGGGAGCCGGGTCGCGGTCGACCACGCGTTCGTGCGTCCCGACGCGGTCATCGACGCGGGCAGCGAGCTCGCGCTGATCCCCCCGGTCAGCGGCGGCCACGACGGCGTGCCTCGCATCCTGCTGTCCTCGGCCCCCCTGTCCCTGGCCGCCGTGGTCTCGGTGGTCGAGCACGAGGGCGCAGGTGGGCTGACGACGTTCACCGGCAACGTGCGGCTGCACTCTCGTGGCCAGAGAATCGAGCGCCTCGAATACGAGGCGTACGCCCCGATGGCCACCGCCGTGATGACGCAGATCGCCGACGGCATCGAGGCGGAGATCGAAGGCGCGCGGCTCGCAATCCACCACCGCATCGGGGTGCTCGGCATCGGCGAGACGGCGGTCGTCATCGCCGCCAGCGCGCCGCATCGGGCCGAGGCGTTCGCCGCGTGCCGTGCCGCAATCGAGCGTCTCAAGGACGACGTGCCGATCTGGAAGAAGGAAGTCGCGCAGTCGGGGGCGGCATGGATCGGACAGGGGCCCTGAGGGACAGGTCGACCTGGCCCCACGGTGCATGTCGGATCTTTTCCTGCAACACCTGACACCCGTTGGTCGACCGCGCAGACGTGCCCACCTCCGTCGCGCCTCTTCCCGCCACCGCACGCTCTGCACACGCCCAGGAGGCGCCGCTCCCGGCTCGAGGCACCGCGAGCCCGCGCTGGGTCGGCGACTCCTCGGCCCTGCGAAGTGCCGTCGACACGCTCCGGAGGTTCGCGCGCAGTGACGCCGCCGTGCTGGTGCTCGGCGAATCCGGCACGGGCAAGGAGCTCGCCGCGGCCGAGCTGCACGCGCGCAGCGGACGGCGCGGAGGGTTCGTCGCGCTCAACTGCGGCGCGCTCTCGGAGTCGCTCGCGCCCAGCCAGCTCTTCGGGCACGCCCGAGGGGCCTTCACCGGCGCGGTGGGGCAGCACCGAGGTGCGTTCGCCCGAGCCCACCGAGGGACGCTGTTCCTCGACGAGATCGGCGAGCTTCCGGCGGCCAGCCAGGCGATGCTGCTGCGCGCCATCGAGACGCGACGCATCTGCCCGGTGGGCGCTGAGACCGAGGTCGAAGTCGACGCGCGGCTCGTATGCGCCACGCATCGAGACCTGGCGGCCATGGTCGGCGAGGGCCTGTTTCGCGCGGACCTCTACCACCGGCTCAGCGTGCTCCCCGTCCGCATGCCCGCGCTCCGGTCCCGGCCCGACGACATCGACGCCCTGCTGGACCACTTCGCGCGGGAACACGCCGCCGACGTGGGCCGGGAGATACGATTCACCGCCGCCGCGCGGGAGGCCGCCCGGGACGCGCCGTGGCCGGGCAACGTCCGCGAGCTTCGCAACGCCGTACACCGGGCCGCGTTTCTGTCCGAAGGTGCGCCGATCGAAGCCGCGCAGCTCCTCCCCCAACCGATGCGACACAGCGGTGAAACCCTCGCCATCCCCCGCGGTACCTACGCGCAGATGCGCCGCGTGCTGCTCGAGACCACGATCGAACGCGAGGGCAGCCAGCGCCGCGCGGCGGAGGTGCTGGACCTCCCTCGCAGCACGCTCGGCAACTGGCTGCGCGACGCCACCGGTTGAGGCGCACCAGCGCCGGGTATGATGCGCCCGCGTGCACAAGAGTCGTGTCATCGCTGCCGCCCTCCTCGGCGCCCTGAGCTGCGAGCGTGGCGAGGCAGACCCTGCCCCCGCTCCACAGCCCCCGCCCAGCGCCCCGGTGCAGCCGCAGCAATGGGACGGTCGCCTGCACGCACCCGCTGGGTTCACGCCGATGGACGCCTCGGGCACGGCGACGCTCGAGGCAGGCGCGCGACGAGGGACCGCGACGAACGTGCAGCTCGATGCGTGGGTCAGCGCGGGCGGCCCTGGCGAAGGACTGCTGGTCTCGATGGACGTGACGCACGCCGCAGGCGAGCGGGTCTACGGACACACGCTCGAGTCGTGGGTGGATCATCAGCTCCGAGGCGTGGAGGCTGCCCTCTCCGCGCTGCAGGCGAGCACCGCCCCGCACACGAACGACGAGGGCTCGTCCATCCGGATCGAGTACAGCGTGCCCCTCCCCTCCGGCGTCCCGCTTCGCGTCCGTACCCGCGCGTGGCTCGACGCGGACGGTCGACTCGTCGAGGCGCAGTGCCAGTGCGCGGGCACCGGCTGCACCCAGCCGCCGTCGTGCCGTCTCCCCGACGCCCCCGGCAACGCGCTCGCCCCCGGCACGGTGCTCGGCGGCGAGGCGGCGCCCCAGACGTTGCGCACCGCTGCGGGCGACGGAAGCCTGCAGGCGCCGCCGACCCTGGCCGTCCTGCCCGCCGACGTCCTGGCCACGCTCTCGGCGAAGGGCGCGGACGCGGCCCCCGAGCGCTCCGAGCATCGTGTACAGGGCGTCCGCGGCGAGGATGGCAGTGGGGCGTTCCTCACCGAGGCGACATGGTGCGCCGACACCCCCGCCTGCAGCGCGAGCCAGCTCGCCGAGAACCGACGCAAGGCCGAGGTCGCCCAGCTGCGCCAAAGCGGAACCCTGCGCAGCGTGAAGACCCTCGCCGACGTGCACGCGGCGACGCCGACGTACGGCTACGAGATCGACCAGCGGGACGGTTTTTGGACCCGCACGCTCTTTTGGAATCGCGGCGGCGAGGTCCGAGAGGTCACCTGCGCCTGCGCGGGGCTCTCGTGCGCCCTCGTGCAGCGCACCTGCGCGATCAACCCGACGTGACGAGGTCGGGGTCGAACCTCCAGGGGCCGCGACGGTGGTGCTCGTCGGTCGCAACCTCCAACCGCCCGAGGAAGTCGCTGAGCGCGAACTCCCGCGCGCCGAAGCGAAGCAGATGGTCGGTCACCACCTGACAGTCGATCAAGCGGAACGACCAGCGCTGAAGCTGCAACACCAGCGTGGCGAAGGCGATCTTCGACGCGTCGGTCGCGTGCGCGAACATGCTCTCGCCGAAGAAGGCGGTGCCCAGCGCGAGTCCATAGAGCCCCCCGACCAGCTGCGTGCCACGCCACGCCTCGACCGAGTGCGCGATGCCCAGGCGATGCAGCTCGATGTACGCCGCGCGCATGTCGGAGGTGATCCACGTCCCGCCCTGGTCGGGTCGCGGGGTCTTGGCGCAGCCGTCGATGACCTGCGAGAACGCGGTGTCGACCGAGATGCGGTAGGGCGCGCGACGCATCGCCTTGCGCAAGCTTCGACCGATGCGCAGCTCCTCGGGCAGCAGCAACAGCCGCGGGCGCGGACACCACCACAGGATCGGCCGCCCCTCGCTGTACCAGGGGAAGATGCCGTGTTGGTACGCCAAGACGAGCCGCTCGGGCGAGAGGTCACCGCCGACGGCGAGCAGCCCTTCGTCCTCGGCCTGCGAGGGGTCGGGGAAGACCAGCTCTTCGGTGAGTTGATAGACCGGCACGGGTTGGGTTGCACGCGGAGCGCGGAGCAACGATAGTACGCGGACATCCGCTGGGGGTGGCCCGACGCGCTTGGCGCCCAAGGGCCTGAGAGAGACCCCTCGAACCTGACCCGGATCATACCGGCGGAGGAAAGCGAACAATGACCGACACGAGCGACAATGGGCGCACGCGGCTTCGCGTGGCCGATGACAACACCAAGAACGTAACCGTGCTTCCTCCCCTGGAGGAGCACTTTCCCGGCAGCACCAAGCACCACGTCGGCGAGTTCGCCGTCCCGGTGCGACGCATCGAGGTCGAGGGAGAAGCGCCGCTGGAGGTCTACGACACCAGCGGCCCGCAGGGCATCGATCCGCGCAAGGGCCTCCCCCGGCTGCGGCACAGCTGGATCGAGAACCGGCTGGCCAGCAGCGACGGCAACAACACCCAGATGCACTACGCGCGTCGGGGCCTCATCACCGAGGAAATGCGCTTCGTCGCCATTCGCGAGAACGTGAAGCCCGAGTTCGTCCGCGACGAGATTGCGGCCGGACGCGCCATCATCCCCGCCAACATCCGGCACCCAGAGCTCGAGCCGATGATCATCGGCCGCAACTTCTTGGTGAAGGTCAACGCCAACATCGGCAACTCGGCCGTCACCTCCTCGATCGAGGAAGAGGTCGAGAAGCTCCAGTGGGCCACGCGCTGGGGGGCAGACACGGTCATGGACCTCTCCACGGGTGACAACATCCACGAGACCCGCGAGTGGATCGTCCGCAACTCCGCGGTGCCCATCGGCACCGTCCCGATCTACCAGTGTCTCGAGAAGGTCGGCGGCAAGGCCGAGGACCTGGGCATCGACGTCTTCATGGAGACGCTCATCGAGCAGGCCGAGCAGGGCGTCGACTACTTCACCATTCACGCCGGCGTCCGCATCGCGCACGTGCCGATGACCCGCAACCGCGTCACCGGCATCGTCTCGCGTGGGGGGTCGATCATGGCCAAGTGGTGCCTGCACCACCACAAGGAGAACTTCCTGTACACCGAGTTCGAGCGCATCTGCGAGGTCATGCGCAAGTACGACGTGTCGTTCTCACTGGGTGACGGCCTGCGCCCAGGCTCCATCGCCGATGCCAACGACGAGGCGCAGTTCGCCGAGCTGCGCACGCTGGGCGAGCTGACCAAGATCGCGTGGAAACACGACGTGCAGGTGATGATCGAGGGTCCCGGTCACGTGCCGATGCACAAGATCAAGGAGAACATGGACCGCGAGCTCGACGAGTGCCACGAGGCGCCCTTCTACACGCTCGGTCCTCTGACCACCGACATCGCGCCCGGCTACGACCACATCACTTCGGCGATCGGCGCCGCGATGATCGGCAGCTTCGGCTGCGCGATGCTCTGCTACGTGACGCCCAAGGAGCACCTGGGTCTTCCCAACAAGGACGACGTCAAAGAAGGCGTCATCGCCTACAAGATCGCGGCGCACGCGGCCGACCTGGCCAAGGGTCACCCCGGCGCACAGGACCGCGACGACGCGCTCTCCCGCGCCCGCTTCGAGTTCCGGTGGAACGACCAGTTCAACCTGTCGCTCGACCCCGTCACGGCGCGCGAGTACCACGACGAGACGCTGCCCGCGGGCGCCGCCAAGACCGCGCACTTCTGCTCCATGTGTGGGCCTCACTTCTGCTCCATGAAGCTCACCCAGGACGTGCGCGACATGGACCCCGAAGAGGCGCAGCGCATCGAAGCGGGCATGGCGGAGAAGGCCCGCGAGTTCCAAGACGCCGGCAGCAAGGTGTACGTCGAAACCGACACCTGACCGGCCCGTCGGGTGCAGCTGCGCTGACGCTCGGCGTCGGTTCTCTGACCGTCCCATGACGCTCGAGCGTCGACGCGCTGACCCTCCGCCCGAAACGGCCAGCTGGCCCGCCGCAAATCGGCGAAATTGCTCGCCGGCCCGTTTCGGATCCGAACTCGCATCATGGGTGACGCATCAGGACGCGCGCCATGAACTCGATGCACGACCCCTACGCCTTCTTGCCTGGACTCACCGACCTCGAGACCCGCCTGTTCTCCGCCCCGGTCCCGACCGACGCGCACGTGGCGACGTACCTCGAGCAAGCGACCGTCCGGCGCCTCCCGGCCGCGAACGTGCACCCCTTCCTGCCCGACCCGCCGCGGGTCCGTGGAACGAGCGGGCTGGTGGTCGAGTCCGTGCTCCTCCGCGCGGCCTGATCGCCGCAACCAGGGCGACTCGCTCCCGTCAGGGAAGGCATGCGTCGAGCGATCCTCGGATATCTATGCTGCCTCCTGCTCGCCTGTGACGACGACGCGCAGCCCCCGGCCGGCAGCACGTCGGACAGCTCGGGTGCGGCGCCCAGCGGGGGATCGACGACGGACTCGAACGGCAGCAGCGACTCCACAGGCGCAACGAGCGGCCCCTCGTCAACAGGCCAGACGAACGATGGGACCACCGGCGCGACCACCGACGCGACCACCGCCGCGACTGGGGTCGACGCCGAATCGACGGGTGAGGTCGGGGATGCATCGAGTGGGGGCGAGTCCACAGGCGCGGTGCTGCCCCGTGGCCAGTGGGCCATGACCGAGATCACCTACACCCAAGGGGGCGCGAGCGAGACGCTCACGATGCAGGACCGGGCCTTCTGCGACGCGACGCTCGATGGCGGCGTCTTGCTGCTCCGCTACCAGCAGGCCCAGGGTTTCACGGTGTGGTCGCTCTACATCCCGATGGCCTCCGGCGTGGGCAGCCAGGCGCTCACCCAGGACTTCAGCGGCGCATACATGAACCTCAACGAGGTCAGCGACACCTGGATGGCGTACTTCGACCCCTCGATGGCGTTCGGCACGCTGACGTTGACCGACGCCGAGATTCAAGACGGTGGGGTTGTGGCAGGGACGCTGACCGCCTCATTGACGTCGAACGATGGCACCACCGCGGAGTTCAGCTCGACGTTCTACGCGGAGATCCCCTAGAAGCGCGCGCCGAGCTGCACGCCTGCGCCGCGCTGCAGCGGCAGAGGCCCGAGCACGGTGCGACGCTTTGCGGCCTTCTTGCGGCCCACGACGACGAGGGCGATGCCTGCGGCCATCAGCGCCGCGGCGGCCAGCCCAGCGCCGAGCGCCAGCCGGTTACCGAGCTCCCCGCGATCGATGACCTCGCGGCGGCGCTCGAGATCTTCGCTCGACTGCAGCGAACGGACGCGAGCGTCGGCGTTGTTGCCCATGCCCAGACCGACGGCCATCGCGACGTAGCCGCCCGCGCTCGCCATGATCAGCACGCTGCCCGCGATGGTCAGCGGACGCCCCTCGGCCTCACTCTCGACGGGCGTTGGCTCTGCGGCCCGCGCGTCCGAGGGGGTCGCGAGCGCCAGCGCGACGCCAAGGGCGACAGCGGCTCTCATGGCGTCCCCTGCAGCACGGCGAACGAGGTGCCGTCGTACACGACGAGGTCGACGAAGCGGTCGACGCCGACACGCGAGGGCGAGACCCACCTCCAGGCACCGTCGTCGAGGACGATCGACGTGTCGAACGCGTCCCCGCGCCCGATCGCCAGTCGTAGGTCGGACTGCGGGCCAAAGCCCAACAGGTCCGGCTGCCGGTCAGCGGTGGCGTCGAAGGCCAGCACCGCCGCCGAGTTGAGCGACAGCGCCGCCGAGGGACCCTCGACGAAGCCTCCTTGGCCATCCGAGAGCCAGACCTCGGCCGCGCCGCGGTCGAAGAGCACGACGACGTCGCCAAACGCGTCGCCGTTCCATGAGACGGACGCGACGTCGAGGATGTCCGAGTCGAGGATGTCGGTGGAGAACTGGTGGCCAGGCTGGGCCTCGAAGCCCTCGGTGGTCGCCGCGATGCCCACGATCCGTCGCCGGCCAACGACGGCGAGCACGTCCGGCGCACCGTCGGTGTCGACGGAGTCCACGGCGATGAGATGGGTGACGTCGTCGTCGAAGTCGACCGCCATCGTGGTGCCCTCGTCCTCGACCCGGGTCACGGTGCCCGCGCCCGCGGCGACGATGCCGAACTCGGGCCGCACGACCGCGAGCGTCAGGCCGCGCAGGGGCTCGAGGTCGAGTTCGGCACGAACGAGCTCGCCCATCGCGTCGACGCGCCACAGGTTGGCGCCGCCAGCCGCATCACGGGTGACCAGGTCGGTGACCCCATCGCCGTCGGCGTCGCCCGTCCATACGGCGGTGACGTCGAGCGTCCGCGATGGCGCGAGTTCGAAACCTTCGCCCATGGCCAGCGCCACGCCCAGGCCGGTGGAGTCGGCCCACACGATGTCGGCCACCCCGTCGGCGTTCAGGTCGATGCGCGCGAGCGAGGCCACGTCGGGCGCCTGTGCCACTGCAGCCTCCGCCTCGTCGAAGCACAGCTCGCCGGCCTGCGCGATGCCGTCGTCACACAGCCCACACACCGAGCGGCTGCAGGTCTGGTCTGCACCGCAGTCGTCATCGCGCTCACACGCGCCACCGAGCGTGCCCTCGCCGCCAAAACACGCGGCGACGGGCAACAGCAGCAGCAGCAGCAGCAGCAAGGATCCGCAGCGGCGCACGAGCGGAGTTGTAGCACCCTCGCGCTCCATCAGCGCCACGCGGCCGCGACGAGCGCCTGCAGGCGAGCGGGGTCGGTCGCCGTCACCTTGCACATGAAGCCGCTCTTGTGGGCGAAATGCACGTCAGGCTCCCCTTCGACCCGCGTGAAGTCGAGCCGGGGGTGGTCTTCGTACCGCGCAATGCCATACCCCTCGCCGCGGCGATCCGGATACACGATGGCGGCGACCACCTTCTCGAGACCCTCGGCGCGTACGAAGCTCTTCGCGGCGGCGCTGGGCTCGTCGGCGACGGGCTCGGTCCGGGGCAGGAACACCACCTCGATCGCGCCCTCGCCCGCGGGGACCTGCCAGCGCTGGCCGTGCGCGCGGACGAACGAGATACGCGATCGAACGGTGCCGAGGTAGTCGAGCAGGTCCTGCCCCACCATCTGCATGAACGCGTACAGCGGCTCTCCGGGATGATGCTCGGGCGCCCCCGCAAAGCGACGCAGCAGCGTCATGTCGATCGGAGAGTTGAGCTGAGAGATCGCCCGGCGAGGGACACCGAGCCACTTCGCCGTCTTGCCCGGACCGCGGCTGTCGAACCACTCGGCGGGCTCGAGCCAGTCGCAGAACAGCTTGGCGTCCTCGTAGAGCCCCAGGTGCTCGAGCAAGAGGCTCAGCGCGCAGGTGGGCGCGTGCTCGCGGTCGAAGTGGTGGTGATCGAAGTTCATCCGCGCAGGGTCGTGCGACCCGCCGATGTCGACGATCGCCACGCGTGCGTCGTCGAGCTCGGCCTCGGTCGGATCACGCCGAAAGACCGGGACGCCGTGCTGCGCGACCAGTACGCACACCGCCAGCAGGTCGTCTTTGTGGGCCCCGCCGGGGTGCGTCACGATGCGATCGAGCATGGCGAGGGAATACACGGCTTCCCTCCGCCCGTCACGCGCGGTCACCCAAGCGCCCGAGCAACGCGACCGTCGCGGTCTCGACCCTCAGGACCCGCGACCCGAGCGACACGGGCTCGGCGCCCGCCTCGCAGAGCCGATCGACTTCGTAGGGGATGAAGCCCCCCTCGGGGCCGATGAGGACGACGACCCGGCCCTGCACGTCGGCGGGGCACGGCGGGTGAGCGCCGGGGTGGGCCACGAGCAGGCGGGCGCCCTCCGCCAGCGCCCCGAGGCGATCCTGCACGAAAGCCTTGAAGCCGCGCGCGCGCTCGACGAGCAGCGGCACGGTGTCGACGGCCTGCTCCAGCCCCAGGCGGATCTGCGCGTCGATTGCCTCGGGCTCCAGCGCTGGACTCATCCAGTAGCTCTTCTCGACTCGCTTGGTGTGCAGCAGCACCAGCCGCTCGACCCCAAGGGCGGTGAGATGTTGGAGCAGCCGCCGGAAGACGGGCGGCCTCGGCAGCGCGAGCACGACGGTGATCGGCCGCTTGGGCGCAGGCGCCCGATCGAAGCTGCAGTCTCGCAGGACGAGCGTCGTCTTCGTGCTCGACACGACCGTGGCCTCGCCGATCCGGCCGCCAACGAGCCCGACGCTCAGCGCGTCACCGGGCGCCTTGCGCAGCACCGACGCCACGTGTGCGGCACGACGCCCCTCGAGTGTGGCCTGCCCGTGGGCGTCGACCTCGGAGGGCTCGAGCAAGACGACGTTCATGACGGCTGCGGCTCCTTCGGCGCGGCGAGGCGCCGGCGTCCCCACGCGCCCAGCGGCACGAGCACCGTCGCGACGGCGCACAGCAGTCCGAGCAGCCAGCCACCCCGCGCGTAGATCGTCGGCGCATCGGCGGTGTTTCGCGGCAGTGCGACGGCGTGCACCAGCCGCTGAGGCCCGACCGGTCGCGTCGGCTGCGGATCGGAGACGGGCAGCGACGCCACGAGCCGGCCGCCATGGTCGACGACCGAGCTGGCGCCCGCCGCGACGCTGCGCACCATGGGGACGCGATGCTCGACGCTGCGAAACTGGGCCAGCGCGAGGTGCTCCCACGGCTCGGCGGTGTCGCCGAACCAGGTGTCGATGGTGACGTTGACGAAGAACTCGATGCCCCTCTCCTGCGCGGCGACCTCCCGCGCGAAGTCGGCGAAGATGTCCTCGTAGCAGATCAGCGGGCCGGCCCCGTAGGTGGCCGAGCCGTCCGCGAGCTCGACCGGAAACAGCGCGGGGTCCTCGCCCGCGTGGTTGTGGGACATCGCCGGCACGTAGCGCTGGGCCCAGCGCGGGTCGACGATCGGGATGCGCTCGCCGAAGGGGACGAGCACCGTCTTGTCGAACGAGGCCGTGATCTCCCCCTGCGCGTTCATGACGACCGCGGTGTTCCACTCGTAGGGGTCCCCCATCGCATGCGTGGCGACGCCGAGGATGGTGGGGCGCTCGTGAGCCTTGAGCACGCGGCGCATCCCCTGGCCGTCCTCGGTCCACGGGCGCGTCTGTACCCACGGGTAGATGCCGGCCTCGGGCCAGACGATGACGTCGGCCCCCTCCGCCTGTGCCGCGGCGGACATGGCCCACAGCCGCTGCATCTTGTCGAGCCGCCGGTTCGCGAAGAGAGCCGTGTTGGGCTGGACGATGCCGAACGTGACGACCGGGGCGTGCTCCGCCTGCGCGTCGAGGACCGCGAGCCGCCATGAGCCCAGACCCCACGACAGCGCCGGCAAGGCGAGGGCCACCGCGCCGGCGACGAGTCGGACGCGCGTCTGCGTGGCTAGCAACGCGGCGACCACGGCGTAGCCGAACCCGAGTACGATCCACTCGACCGCAGGCACGCCACCCAGCTCGGCCGCCTGAATCCACGGCGCCCTCTGAGCCAGGCCGATGAGCGGCGTGTAGGGGAAGAACGCGGGCCACAGCGTGGTGAGCCCGACCCACGAAGCCGCCGCCCACACGAACCGCAAGACGCCCGCGCGGGGACCTCGGGCGACGCAGAGCACCCACAGGCCGTACGGAACCGCCGTGAACGCGGCGAAGAGGAACAGCCCGAGGAACGCCAGCCACGAGGGGAAGCCGGCGAAGCGCTCGAGCGTCAGCGCGATCCAAGGGAACCCGACGAGGCCGGTGCACAACCCCCCGACCCACCCGACGAAGAACTGCGACTTGCCGCTGCGACCGCGCACCCCGACCGCGGCGAGCAGCAGCGGAATGAACCCGAGCCACGCGAGCGCAGGCACGGCGCTCGGCGGCGAGGCGAGGCCGAAACAGAGCGAACCGGTGAAGGCGATCGCGGCGAGGGTTCGCGTCGATCGAGCCTGAAGCCAGGCGGTCACGCCGGGGACTATAGCGGGCTCAAGGCTTCAGCGAGCGCACCTTGAGCACGAGCGCCCGCAGCACGTCCGGCTTGGCCTTGAGATCCGGGTTGGCGGCCATGTTCGCGTCGAGCCCGACCACCTGCCCGCCCTCGGTGATGACCGTGGCGATGTGGTCGTCGGAGACCGATGCCTGCCACGCCGAGTCGGAGAGCACGCGCGGACGAACGGGAAGGACGCGCGCGCCGGGCCCATCGCCCAACCCCTTGGGTCCGTGACAGTTGGCACAGCGGTCGGCCCAGATCACGTCGGCCTCGGCCCGTGCTTTCGGCGACACGGCGACGTCGCCGCACGCGACGGCGAACAGGACGAGCAGGGGTGACGCGCGACGCATCAGTGCCTGTGTAGCGCAAACCGGCGTGGCTGCCACCGCTCAACGGCCGCCGCGGCGCTCTTCGAGCTCTTCGAGGGTCTTGGGCCAGTCCTTGCCGAGGAACCTCGAGAGCGCTCGGTCCGCCAGCGGTCGACCACCGGTCTGACACATGGCGCAGTAGTTCGTCTCGCGGTCGGCGTACTTGATCCGCTGAACCTTGGCACCGCACACCGGGCACGGCTCGCCGTGTTTGCCGTGCACCGCCATGTCGGGCCGGAACGCGGTGACCTTCTCCAGCCAGCCCTTGGCCGCGGCTTCGTCCCGCAAGCGATCGGTCCACGATGCGAGGGTGCGCAGCGTGGCCTGGTAGAGGCGCTCGACCTGGTCGTCGTCCATCTTCTGCGACAGCAAGATCGGTGAGAGTCCGGCGGCGTGGAGGATCTCGTCGCTGTAGGCGTTGCCGATGCCGCTGAAGATCCGCGGGTCGGTCAGCGCGCGCTTGAGGGTGTGGTTCTTCCGCCGCAGCCGCTGGCCGAAGGTGTCGAGGTCGATCTCGAAGACCTCGAGCCCCCCGCGGTCGTGCTCGGCGAGGCCCGCGGCGCCGCGCAACACGTGCAGGCTCGCGCGCTTCTTGGGACCCATCTCGACCAGGTGCAGCGTGCCCGATGCGAACGTGAAGACCGCGTGCAGCACCTTGCCCCCAGCGTTCTTCGCCTTGGCACCGGGGTCGGCCCATCGCAGCCGCCCCAACCGCATCAAGTGCAGCACGAAGTACAGGTCGTCCTCGAACGCGAAGACGATGCGCTTGCCGAGCCGTGAGACGCCCGTGACCCGCTTGCCGTAGGCCGCCGTATGCGGTGGGTCGTAGGTGCGTAGCAGCGAGACCGATCGCAGCTTGATCTCCTGCAGAGGGTGGCCGACCAGCTTGCGCTCCAGCTGCTCCACGTAGACCGTCACGTCGGGGAGCTCGGGCATGGGGTGAGCATAGCCCCTCGAACGCCCGGTCAGCGGCCGCCTGGCACCCCTTCGGCTCCATGGAGTACTCTCCGCGAGCCGTGTCCGACCAAGAGAACACCGAAGTCGACCCCTCCCGAGGGAGTTTTGGGACTCGTTTCGGGTTCCTCATGGCCGCGGCCGGCAGCGCGGTCGGCCTGGGCAACATCTGGAAGTTCCCCTACATCACCGGCGAGTACGGCGGCGGCGCGTTCGTGCTCGTGTACCTGGCCTGCATCGTGATCGTGGGTCTGCCGCTCATGTACGCCGAACTCATCATCGGGCGGCGTGGAGGCAGCGACGTGTTTGGAGCGCTCCGCAACCTCACCGCCAAGAGTGGCTCGCCGGCGGGCGCGGCGGTCTCGAGCGTCGCGGGCATCATGGCGGTGCTCTCGGGCCTGTTCATCCTCTCGTTCTATTCGGTCGTGGCCGGGTGGGCCGTGCACTTCCTCGGTGTCTCGGTCGGCGCAATTCCAGCGGCCCCCGGCGGGGCCGGGCCGACCTTCACCGCCCTGTTCGAGAGCTTCGAGTGGTCGGCCACCTGGCACACCGTCTTCATGATCATCACGGTCGTCGTCGTCTCGGGCGGCATCAACGGCGGCATCGAGAAGATCTGCAGCCGGCTGATGCCCGGGCTCATCGGCATCCTGCTGCTCATGCTCGTCTACGTCGGCGTGACCGGCGGTCTGGGCGACTCGCTCGAGTTCTTGTTCGCGCCCAACTTTCACAAGCTGAGCATGGAGGCCGTGGTCGAAGCGCTCGGACACGCCTTCTTCACCCTCTCGCTGGGCATGGGCGCGATGGTCACCTACGGGTCGTATCTCAAGTCCGACCGCGGCATCGTCCGCGACGGCGTCACGATCGCCCTGATCGACACGGGCGTCGCCCTGCTCGCGGGCACCGTGATCTTCGCGGTGGTCTTCGCCGGGGGCAAGGAAGCCGGCGCCGGTCCGGGCTTGGTGTTCGTCACCCTGCCCGACCTGTTCGACTCGATGCCCGGCGGCACCGTCATCGCCATCGCCTTCTTCGTGCTGCTGATCTTCGCCGCGCTCTCCTCGGCGATCTCGCTGCTCGAGGTCGTGGTCTCGTTCCTGGTCGACCGCTTTGGCGTGAGCCGCAAGGCAGCCGCAGCCGGGCTCGGCGTCGCGATCTGGGGTCTGGGGCTGCTCAGCGCCAACTCGAGCCTGACCTTCGGCATCCCCGGCGCGCTGTCCGGCTTCCTCGGCGAGGGCGACAAGGCGATGCTCGACATCCTCGACAACCTCACGACGCGCGTGATGTTGCCCTTGGGCGGGGTGCTCATCGCCGTGACCGCGGGGTGGCTCATCACCAAGGAAGACCGCGAGGCCGGCTTCGAGCACCTAGAAAGAGGTCCGGGCTACGCCAAGGCGTGGACGTTCCTCATCCGCTTCGTCGCGCCCGTGCTCGTGCTGTTCGTGCTGCTCGTCAAGGCCGAGTTCATCTCGCTGGGCTGACGCGCGCCTCAAACCCCGAAGCGCGCGCGCCAGCGCTGGTACGCCGGAAGCCACTGGGGCGTGCGGGCTCGAATGAGTGCGTCACCGACCTCGACCGCGGCGAGCTCCAGGGCTCGGTGGCGACCGAACCCGGCCGAGCCCACGGCGGTGTCTCGCGAGGGCCCCGCGCCCCATGACGCCGAGACGACGGGATCGGTGACCGCGTGCGTCTCTTCGTGGAGAACCTGACACAGTACGTGCTCGGCCGGCTGTGCCAGGGACACGGCCACGACCCGCCCCGAGGCGGTCTGCACGGCCCGACCGCACCGCCCCAGCGCCGGGCAGTCTGCGACCGTCAACGGCGGCGGTGCGCCGTGGCGCTCCCAGAGGGCGGCGCGGAGGGTCGCGAGCGGCTCGACCACCCCATCGGGCACGGCGGCATAGCGCACCGGCCGATCGGCCAGAGACTCGATCGCGTCGGCCGTACGTGCACAAAGCACGCGGCCAGGCACGTCGGCCAACGCGGCCGGAGGGTCACCGCGTAGACGCTCCAGCAGGCCACGCGGATGCGACAGCCCGATGCCGTGCAGCACCAGCCGCCCCGAAGCCGCGCGATAGGCTTCGAGCAGCCCCTGGGCCCACGGAGGGCTGGGGAGGCTGGGGTCGAACAGGGACGCCGCGTCCGCGCCCAGGTCGAGGTGCGCCAAGACGGCGAACAGCCGCGCGGGCTCGTCCCAGCGCACGAACGCGATCGTCGTCATGGCCGCGCGGTGGCCTCGGCGCGCTCGCGAGGTCGCGGCATGATCCAGCCACCCGGGCCCGCGAGCACGGGCACCGCGACACGGGCCACTGCGCGTTCCTCGAGGGCGTCGCCGTGACGCGTGAGCGCGACGAGATCCTGCGCCCGAAACCGTGGTCCGACGAAGGTGATGAGCCGCCCTCCGGGGTCGACGAGATGACGCGCGACGCCATGGGGCACACGAGGGAGCGCAGCCCCGATCCACGCGCCGTCCCACGTGCCCTCCAGGGCGACGCCCGCGGTCTCGGCCCGCGCAATCATCACGTTGGGCGACGCGGCGAGCGAGGTGGCGAAGCGAGAGAACTCCGCGGGCTCCCCGCCGGCGGGGTGGATCGCCAGGACCTCACCACGCTCGCCCACCAGATGCGACAGGAGGGCGGACAGGTAGCTCGAGCGCGCGGTCGCATCCACGACGCGGTCGCCCAACGCGGGCTCGAGCGCCTCGAGCCCCATGGCGTAGGTTCGAAGGCTCAGCGCGATCGCGACGTCCCCTTCGGCGTCGGTGGCGGCATGGTGCCCACCGAGCAGGAGCGCCGCTGCATCCTTGGACATGTGCGCCTCGGGGGCGACCTGCAGCATCGCCTCGACCAGGTCCGCGGTCCGCAACACGCCATCGTCGAGGAGCTGGCGAACCGCCGACTCGCGCTGACGGACCCACGGGTCACGGACGTGAAGCCCGACGGGGAACCCGACGATGGGCCCATCGCGGTCCGCCCGACTCGCCCGGGCTCGGCTGCGCTGCGCGTGTCGAAGCGTCTGCTGCTTGCGTTCGTCGCTCATCTGTCGCGCCTGCTCGTTGAGGCTGCGACGGAACACCCGGTCGACGCTGCGCCCCTGCCCCGTGAACCGCTCGGCGATCGCGGCGGTCAGCGGCGCATAGGCCTCGTGCATGAACTCGACCCTGTCCTCGAAGGAGACCTCTCGGCTGGGATCGATGTGCTCGGCCGCGAACGGGCCGTCGTACCAACTCTTCCACCACTGCGGGTGGTGGAACCGCGTGCCGTGCAGCTGCGAGTAGGTCTGCATCATCTCGTGCACCTGCGCGCCCGGATACAGACGGAACGGGTCGATCGACAGCCAGCCGCACGTCTCCTTGGCCGATGTGAACAGCTCGGTGAGGTAGCGGTGGGTTTCCCTCATCGACGCGAGCGTCTCGCCCGGATGGCCCACGATCACGTTGCTCGCCCAGTTCAGGCCGTGTTTGAGGCTCAGCCGAGCCAACCGCTGCATCGCACCGAGGTAGGCATCGGGCTTGTTGCCCTTCTGCATCAGGGTGAGCATCGTCGGGCTCCCGCTCTCGAGCCCGATGCCGATCGAGAAGCGGGCCTTTGCGAGCAGCTCGATGTCGGTGTCGTCGAGGTCGTCGGAGCGGGTGAGCGTCCAGTACTGCCGCGGCAGTAGGTCGTGCCGAAGGATCCCCTCGAGCACCTCACGACGCCAACGTCGCTTGAACCCGAAGAGCGGGTCGGCGATGTTGATCACCCACTGTCGCAGGTCTGTCCGCTTCGAGAGCCGTCGCAGCTCGTCGACCGCCCGCTGCGACGAGTAGGCGCGCCACTTGTAGCCGCTCTTTGCCCGCTCCATACAGAACGTGCAGTGGTAGGGGCATCCGCGCGCCAGGTAGATCTGGAACTTGCGACCGATGTCGGTTGCCCGCGGCCAGTAGCGGTCGAGCAGCTGCCACTGGTACGGCGGCAGCGTGTCGAGGTCCTCGATCTGGTCCGGGCCCCACACGCGCTGTTCGAGGCGTTGCCCGCCGAGCAGGGTCTCCACCATCGAACGCAGCGGCTTCTCGCCTTCGCCGACGATGACGGCATCGAACGGGGACCCGTCGAACACGACGTCATCGGGCAACGCGCTGGCGTGATAGCCCCCGGTGACCAGCGGCGTGTCGGGGAAGTGCCGCCGCAAGAAGCGAGCGAGAGCCATCACCCGCATGTAGTCGAAGCTCGAGTAGGTCGACAGCCCGATGAGCAGATGAGGGCCCAGCGACTCGATCGTCTGCAAGAGGTGCGTGTGGTCTCCGCCCTCGTAGTTGAGGTCGAGCAGCTCGACGCGAACCCCGGTGTGCTGCTGCACGTAGCCCCCCATGCTCACCAGGTGAGGCAGACCGAAGTCCATGTCGGTCCACTTGATGATCCCCGGTGAGATCAACAGGACGCAAGGCTCACGCGTCATGAGGCGGAGCCTCCTGCGAAGCTCGCTTGCGGGGCCGGGTCAGCCTTCGCAGGGGGATGATCGACTGGCTGACATCTTCGGTGATGCCCTCGCGCCACTGCGGGTTCTGAGCGAGCCACAGCAGCGGTTCGGGGTGGGCGTGGTCGCCGAAGGTCGCAAACCCGCTCTCCTTGCAGCCGCCCTGGCACGAGGTCTCGTAGGCGCAGCCACGGCACATCTGCGGCACGTTGCGCTTGAACTCCCGCTGATAGGGGACCGCGTAGATCTCCGACCACGGCTGCTGCAACACGTTGCCCATCACCCCACCGGCCAGGTTGCAGCTGCGCACGTTGCCCTTGCCATCGATGACGATGTTGGGCGAGGCGGACCCGGTGCTGCAGAAGCCAAACCGCACCCAGCTGTACCGCTCGATGCGAATGAGACACGGCGGAATGGGCATGGCGGTGGAGACTGCGATGCCCCAGGCCTTGCCCAGGCGCTCGGCCGTCTCGAGGTTGGCCTCGATCTGCTCGACCGTCGGCATGAGGCGCGCGATGTGGTGAATTGCGCCGCCCGTGGGCGACATGCGGTTGTACGAGACCCCGCGGACGCCCAGCGCGTAACAAAGCTCCATGACCCGCTCGAACTGATGCCAGTTCTCGTTCATCGCCACGAAGCACACCTGCACGGGCACGCCGGCCTCGACGAGGTTGACCGCAGCGCGGATCGTATCGTCGAAGCACTCGGCGCCCTTGAGGCGATCGTGCTCGGCACGATCACCGGCGAGCAAGGTGAGCTGGACCTGGCGCAGGCCCGCAGCCCCGAAGCGCTTGGCCGTCTCGGGGCTGACGTGGCTGCCATTGGTGATCAGTGTGACCACCTCGACGCTCGCGCACGCGTGCTCGATGATCTCGAGCGCGTCCTTGCGAAGCAGCGGCTCACCGCCGGTGATGGTGATGTGCTGTGCGCCCGTCTGCTCGACGACGTCGGTCATCATCGCCTTGAACTCGGGCGTGCGCAGCTGACCGCCGGTGTCGTACCCACCCTGTGGGTCGTCTTCTTCGGCCGTCCAGACGTTGTAGCAGTGGGCGCACTTGTGGTCGCACCCGGGCGTCAGCTCGAAGTCCAGCCGGGGGATCGTGCAGGACGAGGTGTCGTCGATCTCGAGCACTGACATGGTCAGTCGCCACCGTCGCTGGAGAGCTTCGCCGCGACGTCGGGCGGAAGGACGCCAGCGTCGAGCAAGCGGCCCAAGACTGCGCCCCGCTCGTCGGCGGCCGCGCTCGCGCCCCCAGTGGACGTGCCGCCGTCGGTGTCCGTGTCCGTGTCCGTGTCCGTGCCGGTGCCGGTTCCGGTTCCGGTTCCGTCGGTCTCCGTGTCACCTCCCGAGCTCGTCCCGGGCTCTACCCCCAAACACGGTCCAACCGTGCTCGGGTCCACATCCAGGCACGGGCCCACGGTGGACGTGCCCTCGGTGCTCCCCGTACTCGAGGTCTCCTCCTCGGGCCCGGCGACATCCAGACACGAACTCACGGTGCATCCAGGCGCCGCCGGAGCGGCGGCCAACCCCAGCGCGACCAACATCGAAGGCGGAAGCCGTTTCAGATCCATCGTTGCGTCCAGTCTGCCATGACCCCAGCCGCCACGAAGACGGCTCCGATCAATCGTCCCCTCTCGCGCGCAGCTTGCTCGCCACGTCCGGGGGCAACACGCCGGCATCGAGCAGCCGCCCAAGGACCGCGCCGCGGGGGTCTGCCGCCTGCCCCTCGCCCGCGCCCCCCGTCGTTCCGCCGTCCGTCCCGCCGCTGGTGTCGGTATCGGTATCGGTATCGGTATCCGTGTCCGTGTCCGTGTCCGTGTCCGTGTCGTTGCTCGTCCCGGTCGTCAGCGGCGGCTGGAGGCAGATCCCTGTCGTGCCGGCTGGTACGTCGAGGCACGGCCCGACCGTGCTGCCTGGCGGCTCTAGACACGGACCGACCGTGAGTACATCCAGGCACGATCCGATGGATTCACCCGGCCCCGTCGTCGACGTGGAGCTCGAGGTGCCTCCGTTCCCGTCGGTCGTATCGTCGTCGACCGCGGGCCCACAGCCTGCGAGACCGAGTGCGACGAGCAGCGAAGGTGGCAGCCGTTTGAGATCCATCGACGATCAACCCAAGAAAGACACCCACAAGGGTGACGGCTGCGCACGATCGGGTCAAGGATGGCTTGGTAGAGTCCGCCCGTGCCTGCGACCCGCCGCTCGATGCTCGCGATGCTGCTCTCCTCCCCGTTGGCGGGATGTCACCGCGGTCCACGGCCTACGCCGCCGCGTCCGCGAGGCGTCTCTGCGCGGGTGGCCTCGAGCGCCGACCTCATCGTACGCGGAGCCGACATCTGGACGCTCGACCCTGGTCAGCCCAGGGCGTCGGCGGTGGCGATCAGCGACGGCGTGATCGTTGCGGTGGGGGACGACGCGTCGATCGGCGCCCTCGCGGGATCGAGCACGGTCAGCCTCGACGCGGGCGGAGGCACGGTCACCCCAGGTCTCGTCGACGCACATGCGCACCTGCTCGGCCTCGGAGAGTCGCTCGACACCGTCGATCTTCGCGGCGCCACATCGATCGAGGAGGTCGTCGAGCGGCTCCAAGACGGCGCGCCCGCCGAAGGCTGGGTGATCGGTCGCGGTTGGGATCAGAACCTGTGGAGCGCGGCGGCGATGCCGACC
Organism: bacterium; assembly: GCA_024742475.1. Lineage (GTDB taxonomy): Bacteria > Myxococcota_A > Polyangia > Nannocystales > Nannocystaceae > CAJXVA01. Next base: position 50,514 of record JANSYI010000006.1, read on the forward strand.
CACCACCCTCTGACGCAGGCCTTTCCCGACCGACCTGTCTGGCTCCGCCGCATCGACGGCCACGCGGCGTGGGGCAACGCCGCGTTGTTGCGCACCGCGGGTATCACCCAGCGCACCGACGACCCCGAGGGCGGAGAGATCCTTCGAGGCGCGGACGGGACCCCCTCCGGCGTGCTCATCGACGCCGCGATGAGTCTGGTCTCCGTCCCCGAAGCCTCCGAGGCCGAGGTCCGCCGACGGCTGCAAGCGGCCCAGCAACACGTCCTCGAGCGCGGCCTCACCGGCGTACACGACATGGGCATCGGTCCGACGTGCGACGCGGCCTACCGCAGCCTCGCCGCCGACCCCGACGGCCTCCGCATCCGCGTGCACGCGTATGCCGCCGAACCGTGGTTCGTTCGTGACCTCCAGGACCACGCTCCCGACCCGCTCCTCGAGGGCAGCCGCTACGCGCTCGCAGGCGTCAAGGTGTACGCCGATGGCGCGCTCGGCAGCCACGGCGCGGCACTGCTGCAGCCCTACGCCGATCGCCCCGAGCACCGAGGCCTGCTGCAGCACGACCCCGCGGCGCTGCATCGGGTCGTGCACAGCGCGATGCGAGGCGGCTGGCAGGTAGCGACGCACGCGATCGGAGACGCCGCCAACCGAGCCGTACTCGACACCTACGAGGAGGCGCTCGGTGTCGCCGCGCGCCGAGACCCCAGGCCGCGCATCGAGCACTGCCAGATCCTCCATCCCGATGACATTCCACGGTTTGCGGCGCTCGGCGTGATCGCCTCGATGCAGCCGACGCACGCGACCTCCGACATGTCCTGGGTGCCCGAGCGGCTGGGCGAGGGCCGACTCGCCGGCGCCTACGCCTGGCAGAGCTTGCTCGGCGCCGGGGCCCACGTGTGCTTCGGCAGCGACTTTCCCGTCGAGCTACCCGACGTGACCCACGGGCTGTACGCGGCCATCACCCGTCAAGACCCGTCGGGCAACCCGAGCCAGGGGTGGCAGCCCGAGCAGCGGGTCAGTCTCGAGACGGCCATTCGCGGGTTCACCGAAGAGGCAGCGTTCGCGGTCCACCGTGAGGACGAGCTTGGACGCGTCGCGGTGGGCATGCGTGCCGACCTGACGTGCTTCGGGCGCGTCCTGAAAGAAGACGCGCCCGGTGCGATTCACGACGCCCCCGTGCTCGGGACCCTCGTCGAGGGCCGGCCCGAGCACTGGGCGGGCTAGCGGAGGCTACTAGGGACGCTGCGCCTGACCGCCGCTGCCCTGGCCGTCGGCCTGCTGCGAGTCCTGCCCGTCGTCTTGGCCCTGGCCGTCGTTCTGGCCGTCGTTCTGGCCGTCGTTCTGGCCGTCGTCGACGGGTTCTCCGTCACCCTGGCCGTCGTCGCCTTGGCCATCGGGCTCATCGCCGCTCGGTGCTTCGCCGTCGCGATCTTCGTTGGGGTCGAAGACCTCGACCTCGTCGTCTTCGTCCGGGGGCGGCAGCGCGGGTCGACGGTCGTCGTCCTCGGGCTCCTCGTCGAGCGGACGAATGTTGAGGTTCGGACGCTCATCGTCCTTCTCCTCTTTGTCGTCCTTGCTCTCCTTTTCGTCCTTCGCGGCGGGCTTCTTCTTTTTCTTGCCCCGCGCCGCGCGGCGCTCGGCCCGTTTGCGGTCGCGTTCGCGACGCTTCTTGCGGCGCTCGGCGAGCGTCTCGGACGTGGACTTGGTCTTGACCCCGCGGAAGCGCGGGCGCGAGACCGGACCACCGAGCTTGAACCCCAGGCCGCGCTCGGGCGGGTCGAGCTTCGCGTTGGCGCTGGCGCCCCGGTAGATGAACGCCACCCGCTCGGCCCGCTCGAGGAACGACTCGGTCAGCTCGAGCTTCATCAGCATGCTGAAGCGCGACTTCTGGAACGGGTCCTTGAGCTTGAGCTTGCCGGTGAGCGACATGATCATGTCCTCACTCTCGGTCGCAATCGGCTCCTCGATGGTCGCGGTGCCCTTCTTGACGACGAGCTCCCCGGTGACCGTACCGAAGTCGATCTCCGGGAGCGTGATGCCGTCGCGTAGCGACTTGCTCCCACCGGGCACGTAGAGCTTGGACTCACCGTCGCCAGCGCGACACGCCGAGCACGAGACGGTGATCTTTCCTTCCGCCTTCGAGAACTTGCCCTCGGGCGCGGTGATGTCCGCGGTCACTTTCAGGAGGCCATACAGCGGCACGTTGAGCGCCTGCGCGGCCTTGGGCACGTCGTACAGGGGCAGCCCGTCGATGTCGAGCTCGACCTTGGACTCGGAACCCCCTTGAATGTAGCGGGCCCAGATCCTGCCGTCCTCGCGCTCGGTCTCGACCTCGACATCGATGTCGCCGGCGAGCAACGAGAGGAGGCTGATCGAGATGTCGACCTCCTCCATGAAGTACTGCTGCGGTGGTGAGTCCGGCCGGCTCGGCTCGAACGTCCACGTGACGTTCTCGAGCGTGGCCGAGCCCCACGGCATGACCGAGATGTCCTCGAGTTCGACGACGTAGCCGGCCTTCTTGGCCTCGTGACTGATGCGCCAGGCGATCGCCTCGGTGGGCAACGAAATCCACGCAAAGAGCAGGAAGAAGAACGAGCCCAGCGATCCCCAAAGCAGGACCTGGCGGAGCGTTCGCCGCCAATTGACCCGGCGCACGGGTGCGGGAGCGTCGGCTGGGATTTCACCACGGGTGATGGAGAGGTCCGACATCGTCTACTCCTCCTCTTCTTCGTCTTCGAGGTCTTCCTCGGGTTCGCGCTCCCAGGTGGAGATGACGACGTCGAGGTTGAGACGGTCCTCTCTGGAATCCTGTGAACGGATCGAGAGCTGCTCGGTGAGGATGATGCGGCCCGGCTCGCTCTCGAGCGAGGTCAGGAACTTCATCGCCTGCTCCAGCGTCACGCTACGGAGCTTGAACTTGAACGAGCGCTTGATGAGGTTGCCCTCGAGGGTCTTGGGCGCGATCGGCTCCTGGTCGGAGACCGTGAGGCCTTCGACACCCGACTGTGCCGCTTCGATGAGCGTGAGGAACTGAATCTCCTCCGACGGGATGTTCTTCTCGCGCTTCTTCTTGGCCTCGAGCCGGTCTTTGTAGACCGCGCCTCGGGTGTAGACCGCCTGCAAGGCGGCCTTGTTGGCGTCGATCGCCGCGTCGGTCTCTCGGAGGGTCTGCGCCCGGAGGTAGAAGAGGACCAGCGTGCCCATCACGAAGAACGTGAGCACCAGAGCCATCACGAGGGTGCGCTCGCGCGGCGAGAGCCGAGCCAGGAACCCAGCCTTGGGAGCTGCTGCGGTCGCCATGATCTACTCCTCCTCCTCTTCCTCTCGAGGATCTGGCTCGAGGTCCCCGCCGGCGTCAGGAGACTCTTCGTCTTCCTCGTCTTCGGGCTCGGCCTTCTTGAAGTAACACTTGTTGTCCATCTCCATCTGGAAGGTCTTGCGCGCCTCGCCCTTGACCTTGCCCTTGGAGACGTTGGAGATGCAGCCGAGCTCGGCCAGCTTGGTGGCGAGTCGGTCCTGGGCCGAGGACGTGTTGGCGCCCGCCTTGATGTCGACCTTCAGCTCGCGAATGTCGACCATCGAGAGCACGAGGTCATCGACGAGGAGAATGCCCGCGTCGCCGGGGATCGGGCCGATCGGCTTGGGCTCGGCGGGCAGCGGCAGACCGTCGGGACCGACCAACGGCTGACCGTCAGGACCCACCGCCGGGACGACGCCAGGGTCGAGCGCCCCGACACCTCCGGGAAGCGCTGGCACGGGCTGGCCATCGGGCCCCACCATTGGCGCCGCGGCAGGAACGGGCGCCGGCTTGTCGGCGATGTCCGTGGGCGTCGCGGCGGAGACGATGAGCGCCAGCGTCTCCAACGCACCACGCTCGGGCACCAAGCTGGTGAGGTCGGCTCCCTCTGCGCCATCGAGGATGGTCCGGACCTCGTTCGCGGAGACCGGGCTCCCGAACGCGGCTTCGGTGGCCGTCTCGAGCTCGGCCTCGTATGCCGCGAGCTGAGCGTCGGCCGCCTTGACGCGCGCGATCGTGTCGAGGGCACCGAAGGCCATGACCGCAACGCCGATGGCCACCAGGCCTGCCATCTTCTCCTGCACCCAGCCGCCCTCTTGCAGCCCGACGCCTGCGTCGCGCAGCTGAAGCAGCGGGCGGCGAGCTGCCCCGTAAGCGGCGCCGATCGCCGAGGCGAACTCGCCGAGATCAGCCGCCTGCGTCGGCTCGATCCTCAGGCCCACCGCCTTGGGGCTGAAGGCCGTGACCGTCAGCCCGGTGTGCTCGGTGACGTACTCGCGCACGCCGCTGAGGCGGGACCCCCCGCCGAGCAGCACCAGCTGCGACACCTCGAGGTGGTAGGTCGAGCGCAGCCACAACCGGGTGTGCTCGAGCTCGCGGAGAATCGGCTCGAACGCCTTCGCAACGATGGCGCCCGAGTTCATCTGCGCCTCCGAGAGGCCAGCGATACCGCGGTGGGGAAGGAACGCGTCGGTGTGTTTGGCAGCCTCGGCGTCGGCCGTCGTCATGTTGAACGCCCGCGCGATGGCGGCCGTCAGCTGCCGCCCGCCACGACGGGTGGAGCGGATGGCGAGCGGGCCCTTGGGACCCATCGCAACGAACTGCGTGTGCTTGTGCCCGAGGTCGACGTACAGGACGCAGGGCTTGCGGCCCTCTTCGGCCATCTTCGCCGACGCCTGCGGCAGCGTCACCTTTCCGATCGCCGCGAGCGCAACGGCCGAGGTGGTGACACCCTTGATCTCGGACGAGGTGCGGCCGAAGACCGCGTGCATCTTGTTGACGCGATCTCGCGGCGCGGCGGCGACGAGCGCACGCCCCCCGCCCTCGGCGGACGGCACGACGAAGTGACCGTAGACGAGGTCTTCGATGGGCCGCGGGAACTGGCCCTCGGCCTCGAAACCGACCGCCTGCGCGATGCGGCGTTCGTCCGCGAAGGGGAACGAGAGCAGCCGATAGCTGACGTCGCCCGAGGGCAAGCAGATCGACGTGGTCTGGCCGAGCAGCCCCCGGGTTCGCAGCGCCGAGAACAGCGTGCGCAGCTGATGGTCGAACGGATCCGGCGCATCTTCGGCGTCCTCGCCTTGGGGCGGAGGCGGCAGCGCGCCGACGGGTTCTGCAAATGTGTCGACGAGCTGGACGCCGCGAAAGCCCGCGGAGACGACCGCCACCTTGATGTGGTGGGTGCCCAGATCGATACCGACGAATTTCTGAGCCATGGGGTTCAGTCCTCTCGGATGTAGAGCCACGCGCCCTTGCCCTGAGTCTGGGAGCGCGAGTACTGCATGTCGTAGGTGGCGGTGAGGCGCTTGGTCACTGCGCCGACCTCGGTGATGACTTCGATGGTGTAGGTCCGCTCGGGCTTCACGGTTGCGACCTCGGACAAGCCTCCGGATCCCTCTTCGCTATCTTGACCCTGCGGCGGGTTGACCAACACGCCGATGCCCTCGGGGATACGGGGCAGGTTCTGGTTGTCCTCGACGTCTCCGCCGAGCGCCGCGAGCGGGCTGATGAACTGGTCGGGTTTCTCCACCAGCTCCTTGAACGCCTTGAGGTCTTGAAAGAGCGAGAACTCCCGCATCTCGACCACGTAGTTGGCCAGGGGCATGACCTTGAGCATGAAGTTCTCCCCTTCGACCTTGTCCCGGAATTGGTTCTGAACGGAGTGGCGGATGACGAGCGCGATCTGCTCGGCGCTGGCGAAGTTGAGGTTCACCTTGCACTCGCCGTAGGTGGTCAGCTCGTGGCTGAACGCCGCCATCCAGTCGTCGTCGATGCCCTCGATGAGGTGAAGCTCCTCCACCGAATCGAGGAACCCGTTGCGGGCCTGGTAGGGGTCGTGCAGCTCGCTGTAGCGGTAGCGCTCGCTGCCCGAGGTCGAGCGCAGCTTGACCAGATCGAACCGCTGCGTGTCGTCGTCGACGTAGTCGGCCATCGCCGCGAGGATCTGGGCCCGCGTGTAGTACTGGCCGTCGGCCTTCTCCTCTTCGAAGAGAGGGTTGTAGATCGTGGGGAGCATCAGCGCCTCGAGCGACTCGACGGTGCGACCGGCGGGGTTGTTCCGCGCGCCGGCCTCGCCCTGCTTGCCCAGGCAGTTGACGTTGATCTTCCCGCTCTCGGCGTAGACCCGGTACTCGAAGCTTCCGCCCTCGATCGCGAGGTCTCCGAACGCAGAGGTGTCGAACCCGGTGAGCGCGCCGATGCCCTCGGCACCATCCTCGGTGCCGAACACCGACATGAGGTAGGGCGCGACCTGGGTGATGTCCCAGTTGCCCATGAAGTCGCGGAACTGCTTCTGGTTGAACACCATCCGCTGGATCTCGAAGAGCAGCAGCGACAGCTGCATGGCCCCGCGCTCGACCTGTCGGGCTGCGACCTCGTCGCGTACGTTGATCGCGGACTGCCAGTCGACACGAGACTGGTAGTTGAAGCTGGCGGTGAACGGAGCCAGCATCGCCAGGCACACGAGCACCATGAGCACCGCGATGCCCATCTGGCCGCGGACTGGCGCGGCGGCCTCTGCATCGGGGGCATCGGGGGCATCGGGGGCGTCGGCCTGCGGCTGCACGGCGTCGTTTGGCGTCGTATCGGCCATCACGAGCCTCCAATCAGCTGGCCGAGGTCGATCGCTTCCTGCATCATGATGACCGCCTGCGAGGTGAAGGTGACGATCTCACCGTCGAAGTCCTTGACGCCCAAAGTGATCTTGACGCGCGAGGGCAAGCGGTCGGGCTGCATGTCGACCTTGGTGGTCCGCCACTCGTCGATCCACTCGGTCTGGTTGGTGTCCCAATACTTCACGTCGAAGGTGACGACGTCCTCGATGGCGATGTAGGCGGGCCAGAACTCCTCCATGTCCTCGGGGAGGTCGCCGGTCAGGCGGCGAGCTTCGCGGCGGTAGAGGTGCGTGCGGCTGCTGTCATCGGGGTCCTTCTCGACGAAATACTGCAGCACCGTCTGGTCGCTCTCGTTGGCGTCCTTGCGCACCCGCAGGTGCGAGAACGAGGAGAACGTGAGGCTGTCGGTGTCGAAGTTGTCGCGCCCCTCGAACATCGTGTAGTGGCGCGTGTCGTCGAGCGGTCGGTTCTTCGACAGGTAGGCCATCGTCAGCTCCGAGGTCATGCGCGCCAGGCCGTTGCGCACGATCGAGTAGCGCTGCTGCATCTCCTCGGTGGTCTCGATGCCCTTGAGCGTGCCCGAGAAGGAGCTCCAGACCGACACGACGATCATGCCGAGCACGGCGAAGGAGATCATGACCTCGATGAGGGTCATGCCGCGCAGGCGCCTGCGGTTCACTATTTCTCCCTCCGGCTCGGAGGCGTCGCGGGGCCGTTGCCCGTGTTGATCTGCGGACGGCCGCTGCCGCCGCCGCCAGCGGGGTCGGTGCCTCCGGCTCCGCCGTCGCCACCGCCATCGTCGTCGCCCGTGTCGCCCTCTTCGCCCTCTTCGCCGCCGAGCGAAGGCAGCTGGGTGAGCGCGGCCGGGTCGGTCCAGAAGGTGTCGACGCGGAACTCACGGTCGATGTTGCCGTCGCTCCAGTACACGGTGCAGTGCGACTTGCGAATGGCGCGCTCGATCGCCTCCTTGATGATGGGCCACACCATCGCCAGGCTGTCGAAGGCCTGCTCGCCGACGTCCTGCACGTCGACGCCGCTCTCCTGCGACTCGGCCGCGTCGGCCGCGTCGGCCGCTCGTTGCAGCGCCGAGTACTCGGGCATCTCGATCATGTCGGCGACGCACTTGTAGGTGACCTCGGGCCATCCCTCTTCGGAGAAGTCGCCTTCGTACTCCTTGTCGTTGTCGCCCCAGCCGTCCTCCTCTTCTTTGATCTGGTACTCGATGTCGACGAGCTTCGACTCCGCGAGGAACGCCATCGCCGTGATGCTCTGCGCGTAGCGGGTGGCCCGCAACGCGTTCATCTGCGAGGTGAGCAGCGACGTGAGCGAGATCGAGAGGATCGCCACCGCCACCAGCACCTCGAGCAAGGTGAACCCGGGCGCGCCGTAGCCCCCCGCGAGGGAGGCCCTCCTCTTCGGGGGCGCGGTCTCGGACTCGGAGCGAGCCGAGGTCTTGGGCGTGGGTGTGGACATGACGGGAGGGTTCTTCAGAAGGTTCGTCGGGAGCGGCTGCGGCCGAGTTCGTCTTCGTCTTCGCCGGCGACCTCGACCACCTCGAGCTCTTCGTGACCTTCGATGATGGTGACGCGGCCCGTCAGCGGTGCGACCTTGATCGTCCAGCGGTTCTCACCCTCTTCGTCCTCGAGAAGGATGTGGCACTCCTGCGTGGTGCCGCGGGGGAAGAAGAACAGGCTGGCTTCGCCTTCGGTGATGGGTTTGACGTCGTCCGCGGTGCGGACGTAGGTGATCTTGACGCCGTCGGGGAGCTTGATCGGCTTGACCAGCCCGCTGACCGCGTTCTCCTCCTCGAAGCTCTCGAACAGCGGCGGCTTGCGGCGCGGGACCTTCTTTTCTTGCGCCTTGTAGGGGTCGTAGGCGGGCATGTCTCCGCCGCTGCCGCCGCCCCCTTCGCCGAACACCTCGGCCTGAATCGAGCGGTTGTAGGCGTCTTCGGCCCGCTTGTCCCGTTCGGCCTGCTCCTCCGCCTTGGCCGGGTCGAACTCGATGATCTTGCCGTCACGATCGGTGGCCGGCAGGTACATCCGGTCCGAGCCCTCCTGCAGGGTGAAGGTGCCCTTGTCGAGGTCGATGTGCAGGCGGTGGTAGGTGCCGTTGACCCGCGCCCGGTCATAGCCGTAGCGGATCACGTTGCCGAGGTTGTTGACCGTCGAGGACACCTCGGCCGCTCGGGTCGACCCGAACCCGACCACGATCATCGCCACCATCAACGAGAAGATCGCCAGGACGATCAGGATCTCGATGATGGTCATCCCGCGGCTACGGGAGAGGTGACGACGAGAGGGCATGGTTGGGGTGCTCCAGAGCGACGCGAGGGCTACTTCGCTTCTTCTTCGTCGGCGGCTTCGTCGGTGTAGTTGTTGACGTCGTCCTCGGTGCCGAGCTCGCCGTCGGGGCCGGCGGAGATGACGTCGACGGAGGTCTTCTCACCGGGGCACTTGATCTCGTAGTCGTTGCCCCACGGGTCTTTGGAGACCTTGGCCGCGACGCCCGAGGCCTTGAGGTCTTGCAGGGTCTTGGGGCACTTGCCGCGCTTCTGCGTCATGTACAGCTCGACGGCCTGCTGAATCTGGACCACGTCCTTGCGGGCGGTGTCGGTCTGCGCCTGCTTGAACTGGTTGAACGCCATCAGGCCGACGCCACCGAGGACGAGGCTGATGATCGCGACGACGACCATGATCTCGATGAGCGTCATGCCGCGCTGGCGAGACAGCGTGCGCGCAGCGCTGAGCTCGAGCTGACGGGAGAGCAGGCGTTGGTAAAGGCTCGTTGGGGATTTCACGTTGGGACTCCTTGGGTACGAGAGTGGAAACTGAAGGGGTTTGCGCTCAGCTCTGCCCAGCCATTTCGGTGAGCATCATGATGGGGCGCATGATGGAGAAGACGACGAACCCCACGCCCACGCCCATGACGACGATCATCAAGGGCTCGAGCATGGCGGTGAAGCGGGCGATGGTGGTGTTGGTCTCGCGGTCGTAGGCGTCGGCGACGTCCCCGAGCATCTGCTCGAGCTGACCCGAGCGCTCCCCGACGGCGATCATGTGGGTGACCAGAGGCGGGAACTGCCCGCTCTGCTTGAGAGCGGGCGCAATGCCCTCGCCCTCTCGAATGTTGTCGCGCGCCTCGGCGACGACCTCTTCGAGGACGACGTTGCCCAGCAGCGTGCGCACGATGTCGAGCGCCTCGAGCAGCTGCACGCCCGAGGCCAGCAGCGTCTCGAGCGTGCGAGCAAAGCGGGAGATGGCGACCTTGCGCACCAGGTCCCCGAGCACCGGAACGTTGAGAAGGATCGCATCACCACGCTTGCGACCGCTCTCGGTCTCCCGCCACTTGCGAAACGCCCACACCGAGAAGATGGTGCCCAGCAGCAGCAGATACCAGTACGCGCTCATCGTGTCGGACATCCAGATGAGCAGCTTGGTGTTCCACGGCAACTCGGCCGCCATGCTGTCGAACATGTTCGTCAGCTTCGGCACGATGGCGACCATGAGCACGATGACCAGCACCACGCCCAGGAAGGCGAGCAAGACCGGGTAGAACATCGCCGAGTTCACCTTGGAGCGAATTTCGAGCTCCTTCTCCATGAACTCCGCGAGGCGGAACAGCACCGTCTCGAGTGCGCCCGAGGCCTCGCCGGCGCGGATCATGTTGGTGTAGAGCTTGGGGAAGATCTTTGGATACTCGGCCATTGCGTCGCCGAGCGCGCTACCCTGGTTCACCTGCTCGGAGATCGAAGACAGGATGCCCTTGAAGCGCGGGCTCTCGACCTGGTCGGTGAGCGCCCGGAGCGACTCGGGCAACGTGACGCCCGAGCCGAGCAGCGTGCCGAGCAGACGCGTCACCTGAGCGACGTCCTTGGGCTTGACGCGGTCGACGAAGCGGCTGAGGTCGACCTCGCGCGAGCCGCCCTTCGACGCACCGGTGGGCGCTCCAGATGCAGACGCCTCCTTGACGGAGGTGAGGTACACGCCTTCGCGCCGAAGGGCAGCCTTGAGGGCAGACACGGTGTCGGCCGACAGCACTCCCTTGGTGTTCTTGCCCTTCGCGTTCAGGCCTGTGTACTCGTACGCCGGCATCGGTTTCCCTCACTCGCGACTGGCCCCTGGTGGGGTCAGCCTTCCTCCGAGGTCACTCGCATGACCTCATCGATGGTGGTCGTCCCACACAAGACTTTGTGTGCGCCGTCGTCACGAAGGGTTCGCATCCCCTGCTCGATGGCGCAGCGTTTGATCTCGGACGCATCGGCGTTGCGAATCGCAAGGCGTCGCACCTCTTCTGTGATGTCGAGGACCTCGTACACACCGGTTCGACCGGTGTAGCCCTGCCCGTTGCACAACTCGCATCCCACGGCCTCCCAAAGATGACCCGGCGGCGGCAGCGTGTAGTTCTTCATCGGCGTAAGCGGCAGCAGGGCCCCGTGCTCGTCGTTGACGGGGGCCTTCAGCGCACCCGCGCCTTCCCCGGCGAAGAATCGGTCGGGGTCGACGCCGAGGTTGTTCAGCTCGACGGGCGAGGGCTCGTGGGGTTTGCAGCAGTGCGGACACACTCTGCGGACCAGGCGCTGGGCCTGCAGCGCCACCAGCGACGACGCGACGAGGAACGGCTGCACGCCCATGTCGACCAGGCGCGTGATGCCGGTCGCAGCATCGTTGGTGTGAATGGTGCTGAGCACGAAGTGACCGGTCAGCGACGCCTGAATCGCAATCTCGGCCGTCTCCTTGTCCCGAATCTCGCCGACCATGATGACGTCGGGGTCGTGCCGCAGGAACGAGCGCAGGCCACTGGCGAAGGTCAGGTCGATCTTGGGGTTGATCTGCACCTGGCTGATGCCGGCGAGCTGGAACTCGACCGGGTCCTCGACGGTGAGGATGTTGAGGTCTGGCCGGTTGATCGCCGAGAGGCTCGAGTACAGCGTGGTCGTCTTGCCCGAACCGGTCGGGCCGGTGACCAAGAAGATGCCGTGCGGGCGGTGAATCGTCTCGCGGATGGTGTGCAGGTGATCCTTGGCCAGGCCGATGACCTCGAGGCTCAGCGCCATCGCGCTCTTGTCGAGCAGACGAATCGTGACCCGCTCACCGTTGGAGGTGGGCGCGGTCGCGACGCGCATGTCGACCTCCTTGCCCGCGATCTTTCGCCGAATCCGGCCGTCTTGCGGCAGCCGCTTCTCGGCGATGTTCAACCCCGCCATGATCTTCACCCGGGCGATGATCGAGGGCAGGTGCGCCTTGGGAGCGCGACGGACCTCGTGCAAGACACCATCGACCCGGTTGCGCACCACGACCTCTTTGTCGCCCGGCTCGATGTGAATGTCGGAGGCCTTCTCCTTGCTAGCGTTGAAGATGAGGCTGTTGACGAAGCGGATGATCGGCGCGTCCTCGGCCGAGGCGTGCAGGAGGTCCTCGTCCTCCTCGTCGAACGCCTCTTCCTTCTTCTCGAGGTCGACGTCCTTGGCGCGCTTGGAGTAGACGTCGTTGATCAGCGCGCCGACCTCGGCGGCGGGCATCAGCGTCACCTCGATCTCGGCGTCGTAGACCCGCGCGAGGTCGTCGAGGTCGAGCAGCTTGTGGGGATCGGCCGCGAGCACGTGCAGGACGGCCATTTCCTTGTCGTGCTTGATCGGGATGAGCATGTTGTCGCGCGCGTAGCCGATGCTCAGCGACTCGACGAGCTCGTCCTCGACGTCGTCGTGTTTCATCTTCTCGACACACGGCATGCCGAACTGCCGCGCCAGCGCCTGGCAGACCTGCCACCCCGAGGCGTGCTTGAGTCGCACCAGCGTCTCTCCGACCCGCTCGTCTTCGAGGTGCTGCGCCGAGAGGGCCTCGGCGAGCTGCTCGGGCGTGACGAACCCGGCCTCGACGAGGATCTCTCCCACTGGACGCGGATCCGGGCGTAGGGATCCGGGGGGCAGCAGAGGCGGGACGATTTGCTGGGCGACTTCGGTGGCCATCGCGGTGCTCCTACTTGGGGTTGGTCCCCTTGTTCTTGCGGCGCTTCTTGCCCTTCTTGGCGTTGCCGGCCGCGCCGGTGCTCTTGCGAGTGCCCGTGCTGGTGCTCGAGCTCGGGTTGAGCTTGACCGGCGAGGCTCCCGAATCGCTGGGCTCGGGCGCCTCCTCGGCGAAGCTCGGCGAAAGACCGAGCTCGCCGGTGATCTCGGTCTGCTGGAGCTCCATCTCCGCCTGCTGGCGGAACACGTCTTCTTCGGACATGCGGATGGCCTCCGCGTTGACGGCGGAGAGCAGACCGGACTTCTTGCGGTAGTTGATGTTGATGTCGAGGTCGCGGCGCTTGAAGGCGGTGTTGCGCTCGAGGAACTCGAGACGCTCCTTCATGCGGCGCTCGTGAATGCGACGCACGTCGTCGGGCGTCTCGAGGATGTGCGGGACCAGGATCATCATGAGGTTGACCTTGGTGCGCTCGCGTCGCTTGGACTTGAACAACCAGCCGAGAAGCGGAATCTGGCCTAGCCCCGGCACCTGCGAGGTGCTCATGCGCTCGACCTCTTGCATGAGGCCGCCGAGCACGACGGGTTGGTCGTCACGCGCGACCACCTGCTCGAGCTTGAGCCGTCGCTTGGTGGTCGTGACACCGAGCGTCTCGCTGATGCTCTCGATGTCGTTGTTCTCCATCTCGATGTCGAGCGTCAGCTGGTCCCCGTCGTTGACGTGGGGCGTGACCTTGACGTTGAGCGTGACGTCTTGGCGCTGCACCGACTGCAGCGGAACGAGACCGCCACCACCCTGTGCGCCGCCGCCGAACGACAGCGCTCCGGGAGTGGGAACGTTGCGGCCGACCTCAATCGAGGCTTCGTGGTTGTCCGCGGTGTACAGGTGCGGCTCGGCGACGAAGTTCACGTCGTTGAGCTCGTGCAGCGCCTGAATGACGACGCCGAACGCCGGGATGTCCTGCGAGGTGCCGAGCAGCGCCGAGCTGTTGGGCACCTGCGGGCCGATGACGCCCGCGGCAAGACCCGAGAGCACGCTGGGGTTGAGCACGATGGTGCTCTGCTCGGGCGTCGGGGTGCTCGAGACGAAGCCAAGGCCTTCGCCGCCGGGGGCGTCGATGGGGCTACCGAAGTGGCCGCCCGCGCCGCCCGAGAGCACGTTCCCCGTGGTGAGCTCGAGCAGGTACACCTCGATGTAGACCTGCTTGCGGGGCCGGTCGAGTTCCTCGATGACGCTGAGCAGCGCCTTGAAGTCCGAGGTGGACGCGAGGATGACCAACGATCGGGTGGCCGGGTCGGCGGTCACCTTGATCTCGCCCGAGAACAGCTCGGCTGCGCCCGCGGCGTTGTTGCCGTTGGTGTTGGCGCCGCCGCTGCGGTTGTTGCCGCGGCGGTTGTTCTGGTTGGCGGTCGCCTTGGCGCCGGTGCCCAGCTGGGTGAGCACGTTGGCGACCTCTTCGGGGTCGGCGTTCTTGAGCTTGTAGACGTGAATCCGCCCGCCCCCGCCCGCCAAGGGCACGTCGAGCCGCTCGATGAGGCGGCGGATGACCTGGTAGTCGTCCTCGGGTGCGACGACGATGAGCGTCCCGGTGCGGTCGTCGACCACGACGCGCGAGAACGCGGCAGACCCGGCCGCGTCGTTGCCCGCGGCGCCCCGAGCCCCCTTCTTGCCCGAGTCCTTCTCGCCGAAGATCTCGCGGATGGTCTCGGCGGTCTCTTCGGGGTCCGCAGCCTGAAGCTGAAAGAAGAAGATCTTCTCGGCGTCGGTCTTCTCGGGATCGTCGATCTCGCGGATGATCCGCATCAGCCGCTTCACCGAGCTTCCGGTGTCGGTGAGGATGATGAGGTCGCCCGCGGTCTCGACCGCGCCGGCCTTGGTCTTGAGCTTGTTGAGGACGCCGGTGATCTCGGCGACGTCGGCGCCCTTGGGCCGGATGAGCTGCGTGACGAAGCGGTCGTTCGCCGGCGCACGTCCTCCGGGACCGTAGACGGGCAGCGTGCGCGACTCGGCGCCCGTGCTCTCGACGATCTTGAAGTACTTGCCCGAGGGCTCGACGGTCAAACCCATCGTCTGCAGCGCGGCATAGAACGCGGCGTACGCCTCCTCGACCGTGACGGGCTCGGGAGAGAGGATGGTGACCTTGCCGCCGCGGACCTTGGGGTCCCAGATGAACTTCTGGCAGCTGATCGACATCATCCAGTTGACGAGGTCCTTGAGCTCGGCCTCCTCGGGAAGGGTGATGCGGAACTTGGCGCCGCGCGGCTGCTTGCGGCACGAGTTACGGCCCAGCGCGCCACCTTCGTCGCCGCTGAGCTCGCCACCGGGGGCCGCGGTCGCGGCGGGTCGGCCGACGGCTGCACCTCCTGCAGGGGCTCCGGGAGGCGCCGCCGTGCCGCGCGAGGGGCTGGCCGTCGGAGAGGGCCTGGCGCTGGGGCTGGTGCTGGGGCGGGTTGCCGGGGGCGCAGCCGAAGCCGCGGGCGTAATCGGCATACCCAGCGCCATCGCGGCCGCCAGGCCAACGGAGGCCCGGGCGGCGACGGGGAATGAGCGTCGCAAAGTCATTGAATCTGAATCTCCTTGGTAATCGGCTTGCCCTTGCGCACGAGCGTCACGGAAAGGTTGCTTGCGCGGCGCAGCTTCATCGCCAAGGACATCGCCTTGTCGACCGACCGGATCTCCTCGCCGTTGACCTCGGTCAGCATGTCGCCGTTCTTCAAGCCGAGCAGTTTGGGCAGGCTGCCGCGGCGGATTCCGTAGAACTTGAAGCCCTGGGTCTCACCGTCTCGCTGTGAGGGGACGATGCGGGCTTGTTTGGCCAACATGGCGGGGTTGGCCATCAGCTGCTCGACGAAGGCGCGGTCGACCACGCAGGTGTTCTCGTCGGGGCAGTTGATCGCCTCGTCCGCGCCATCGATGGCGTACTTGGACTTCTTCTTGGGCTCGTCCTTCTTCTTCGTCGTCGAGGGCGTCGAGGAGGGGCGGGCTGCGACGGGCGCGTCGTCATCGACCGTCAGGTACTCGAGCTGCGCACCGTTGCGCAGGTGGACCAGGCCGGTGTCGACGCCGACCACGACCACGCCGCTGCGCACGGCGGCACCGCGGCGGTACGCTCCGGTGATCTGCGCATCGGCGTCGTAGATGGTCGCCAGCGAAAAGTCCGGATCGGTGGACTCCATCGTCGCGAGCAGCTGCAGCGCGAGGCTCGATTTCACCTCTCCGGGCTGAATGCCGTCGGGGCGCCCCAGGTCGACGGGCGCGGCGTCGGCGGCCGGCGCCTCGACGGCCGGCACGCAGGAGGGGCAGAAGATGTTGTGCTTCTGCACGTCCTCGGCGGTCCGACGCTTGGCCGAGGCCAGCGTGGACGCGCTGTTGAACGCGCTCGACGACGAGGAGGGCAGTCGCTTGCGCTTCGACGCGCCCTCGTCCTCTTCGTCCTCATCGCCCTCACCGTCGGTGTCGCCCTCTTCGGCGCCCGCGGCGGACGTGTCGAGGGCGTAGACCGTGCCCAGCTGGGTCACCACGGCGCTCGCGGCCAGCCCAGCGATGACGGCGAGACCGATCCCCTGCACGACCCAAAAGTACTTCTTGAACAAGGCTTCCATTGTCGAAGGACCTCCGTGTGCGCCTTAGTGCAGGACCCCGTCGGCGTCGCCGTCGGCCTTGGTCTCCGCCGTGGCGGCCGGCGGCGTGGTCCCGGTCGCCCGATGCGGGTCGGCGACGAAGCCCGACTCGAGCTTGCGGTAGATCGTGCGCGTGGCGATGCCGAGCAGGTCGGCCGCGAGCCGCTTGTCGCCGCGGGTGAACTTGAGCGTCTCGCTGATCATGCGGCGCTCGACCTCGGCGATCGGGCTGCCGACCGAGAAGGTGATCTGGCGTCCTTGCCCTGCGCCGGGGTCGCGAAGCTCGGGCGGGAGGTCGGTGACTTGGACCGCTTCACCGCGGCACAGGACGACGGCGCGCTCGACCGCGTTCTCGAGCTCGCGCACGTTGCCGGGCCACGCGTAGTTGCCCATGGCATGCAGCGCATCCTCGGCGAAACCGTGGGCGGACTTTTGATGTTTGGCGGCGTACATCCGCAAGAAGTGGTCGGCGAGCAGAGGAATGTCTTCGGCGCGATCGCGCAGTGGAGGGATTCGAATCGGGATGACGTTGATACGATAGAAGAGATCCTCGCGGAAGCTGCCTCGCTTCACTTCCTCCGAGAGGTCTCGGTTGGTTGCGCACACCAGCCGGAAGTCGACCTTGGCCCGCTGACCGCCCACAGGCTCGATCTCCCCCTCCTGCAGGGCGCGCAGGAGCTTGACCTGGACGGTGGGAGAAATCTCAGCGATCTCGTCGAGGAACAAGGTGCCATCGGAGGCCTCCTTGAAGCGCCCATCGCGGCTGCGGACCGCACCCGTGAACGCGCCCTTTTCGTGGCCGAACAGCTCGGACTCCAAGATGGTCTCGGGGAGCGCGGCGCAGTTGACCGGGACGAAGGCGTTGGACGACCGCGGGCTGTGGGCGTGGATGTGCCGTGCGAGCAGCTCCTTGCCGGTGCCGCTCTCGCCGAGCAGCAGCACGGTCGCCGAGGAGTTCGCCGCCTGCTCGGCCATTTCGAGCGTCGCGCGCAGCACCTGGGAGTGCCCCACGATCTCGCGGCTGCGCTTGTCCTCGAGCTGCGCCCGCAGCTCGCGGTTCTCGGCCATCAGCCCGACCTTGTCGAACGCCTTGCGGACCGTCGCGACCACGGTGGCTCGCTTGAGGGGCTTGGAGATGAAGTCGTAGGCGCCGCGCTTCATCGCCTCGACGGCGACCTCGACCGTCCCGTAGGCGGTCATGAGGATGACCTCGACCTCGGGGGTGACGGCCTTGACGGCCTTGAGCAGGTCGTCGCCGCCCATCGTGGGCATGCGAAGGTCGGTGATCATCACGTGGATCGGCCGGGTGCGCACCACGTCCAGCGCCTCGCGTCCGTTCTTGGCGGTGACGACGTGCAGCCCCTCCTTGGCCAGGACCTTGCCGAGGGCCTCGAGGATGCTTGCCTCGTCGTCGACGACGAGCACGGTGGGGTCGGGAGGAAGGCGCGTGGACATCTGGACAACTCCGGGCGGCGGCGACGAGGAACAAAGCAACATTCGAGCCTCGGCTTTGGCGCTTGATTTCAGCAACTTGAACACCACAAGAGGGCGCCAACCCGTCGCTTTGTCACCGCGTCGGCCCGCGCCTGACATTCTGTCACGCGGGCTGAGCGCGTGCAGGATCGCGGGGTCGACGCCGCTCGTCAAAGGGACGGACGGGTTCGCGTCCCGACTGCGCGGTTGTTAGAACCCGGCCGATGCGTCGCCTCGGCACGGCCGTGCTCTCCACCCTACTCCTGTGCGCCTGCGGGCGCGGAGACTCGGGCGCCTCCGCAGGCGGCGAGGCAGCGCCCGCCAAGGCGACCGCGAAGATCGACGCGACCTGCCAAGAGCCCGCCCCCGAGGTCCGCGAAGCGCTCGAGACCGCCGCCGTCGAGACCTTCGAGCGGCTGCGCGCGGGTCAGCTCGACGCGCTTTGGAGCTCGATTCACCCGCAGGCCCGGCAAGAAGGGCAACGAGAGGCCTTCACGAGCGCGCTCGCGTCGATGCAGCGACGGCTGGGGTCGGGCGCAGACGCACCGAGCGTGACGAGCGTGCACTTCGTGGACATCTCCGGTGGGGCCTCGGCCCTCGCCCGGGTCCGGTGTGAAGGCGACGAGGGCGAGGGGCTCACCCTGATCACCAACGCCGGTGACGAAGACGTGGCCGTCGTCGTGCTGCGCTCGGCCGGCACTCCCTTCTCCTACGCCACCACGGTTCAGCTGCGGCGTCACGGCAAGACGTGGAAGGTCTTGGGCGTGCACGTTGGTCTCGACACGTATCGAGGCCGCGACGCCGCCGACTACGAGCGACTCGCCGACGCCTACGTCAAGCAGCAGCGCACCGTCGAGGCATACCTCGTACTGACCCTCGCCGAGCAGCTCGCCAACCGCGGCGGCTCGCTCAAGCTCGACCGCGCGCTGTCGGTCGCCGACAAGCTGCGCGCCGTGGCAGACAGCCGCGAGTACCAGCAACAGCTCGGCGTGTGGGACGTCGGCGGGCGCGACTACGACATCGAGGGCTTCTCGGTCACCGCGACGCAGAGCGATCTGTCTGCCGTCGTGCGCTACGTGACCCCGACCGGCCTCATCCAAGAGGCCCTCGACCAGGAAGCCGACGCCTTGCTCGCCCACCTGCAGATGCAGCACCCCGAGATCGGCAAGCGCTTCGACGCCGTGGTGTTCGAGGCCTACGACTCCACCGCCGCAGCGGCGAAGCCGGGCTCCGAGGTGCAAGCCTTTCGCACGCCCCGCGTCTTTCCCGAGCAAGTCGCCGAACCCGTCCCGGGCAAGACCAGCCGGCCCGGCTAGGGGAGAATCGAGGTCCAGACGCTGCTCCCGTCGTGGCCGCCGAACTCGTCAGGGCACAGAGGCAGGCTGCACGAGGGTTGGGTGCCGGGCACCCGGGGGCGGTTGAAACACGACGCGCCGGCTTCGGTCCACTCGGCCTCGACCTTCTGTCCCATCCTCGACGGGTCGTATTGGACGTGGCCGGCGTAGTCGGTCCAGTCGACGGCGGTGCCCAGGACGGTGTGGGGGTGACCGTCGCCGCAGTAGTCGGCGGTCACCATGCGCAGCGTCGCGGCACGCTCCTCTGCCGAGGTCTGGGTGTAGGGCGAGCCCGGGTCGTAGCCGAGCAGCTTCATCTTGGCGAGCGCATGCCCCCGGCAGGCGAGCGTCGCGACGTCGGGTGTGGATTTGACGGCGCCGGCGCCGGGCATCGACAGGTCGTAGGTCTCGCCATCGAGGAAGACGACGGACGTCTCGTCCACGTCCATGCCCGGGCAGAGGTTCACGCCGCCGTCGGCCTGATGCGGAAGCGAGAGACCGAACGTCGGCACCGGGTCGCCGTTGTCGGTCCAGTCGGGAACCTCCGCGTAGTTGTAGATGAGCACCTCCTCGACGCCTTGGCCCGGGACCTTGATGCGCACCGTCCAGCCGACCAACGCGTGCCCCTCGATGTCGCCGCCAGGCGCCACGACCACGAGCCCCCGCTCGTCGATGTCGACCGGAAAGACGGCGCCCGAGGGGCTCACCGCGTCGGTGAACGAGGGCATGTTCGGGTCCGCGGCGGACCCGTACGCGACCGCAGGGACGGGGTAGGCACCCACGAGCGGAGAGTTGCGAAAGTCGCATGTGGGGCAGCCCCACCCCCCACCGACGTAGAAGACCGTTCCCTTGCGCGCCGTCGCGGTCATGCCCGCGGGCGACTCGGCCGGACCGCCACAGCCTCCAATCGAACCCAGAGCCAATAGGACGTAGGAAAACAGCGTTCGGATGCGCATCATGCCCAGCGTTGTTACAGGAACCGTGCCAGAGCGAGACCCACCATGTCTCGATGTCTCAGCCCTCCGCGCACCCCCCTGCCCCATGAGACGCCCCGGCCACGTCCCATGGGACCGTCACGCCCGCCGGACCGACTCAGCCTGCGGCAGGTCGCTCGATGCCGTAGGCATCCATCCAGCGATAGACCTGCCGCCGGTCTCGATCGAACTGGCGCGCCACGGCGCGAACGTTCCACCCGCTCGCTTCGAGGGCGTTGCGAAGCTCTGCGGCGGTCGGCTTGGCTGGGCGCGGGGCGGCCCGCTCGCGCACGACCGCGGTGCCTCGCGGCGGCGTCAACTCGCCATCGGATGGCACGCCGCCGCCGATGACCTCGAGCACGACGTCGGGCCGCAGCGGCTCCGCGCCGCAGAGCACCCCGCAGCGGTGCGCGAGACGGTCGAGCCCCCGCAGGTTCTCGGGCCAGGGCGCGAGCAGCATCATTTCGGCCGCGCGCGGGGTCACCTCGAGCTCGGCTTCGGGCAAGCCCTGGCGGCTCCTCCAGCGGGCGACGAACATGTGCAGCCACGAGAGGATGTCGGCCCGGCGCTCGCGCAGCGGCGGCACGCGGACCCGCAGCAGCGAGATGCGTGCGAAGAGGTCTCGGCGGAAACGCCCGGACTCGATGTCGCCTTCGAGGTCGCGGTGCGTGGCCGCGATGACCCGCGTGTCGACGACGTGGGACTTGGCCTGTCCGACCGGGACCACCTCTCCGGCTTCGACAGCCCGCAGCAGCTTGGGCTGCACCTCGAGCGGAAGCTCCCCGAACTCGTCGAGAAACAGCGACCCTCGATGGGCCGCCCGAAAGAACCCCTCCTGCGACGTGACCGCTCCGGTGAACGCACCGCGCTCATGCCCGAAGAGCTGGCTGTCGACCAGCGACGCGCTCAGGGCGGCACAGTTCGCGACCACGAGCGGACCCGAACGACCGCTGAGCCGATGCAGCTCGGCCGCGACCGACTCCTTGCCCGTGCCGCTCTCGCCCTGCACCAGCACCGGTGCGGTGTCTGTGGCCGCCCGTCCGAGCGCCTCCCGCAAAATCACCGCCGCGGCGGAGCGACCGTAGACGGCCTGCGGCCGAACCTCCGGTGTTTCGCGGAGCCCCCGGTCCCCGCACTCGAAGACCGCGACCACGTCCCCGAATCGGATGACGTCGCCATGGCCGAGCACCCGTGGCAACGACCCGACCGGCTCCCCGTTGTGCCAGGTGCCGTTGCGGCTGCCTGCGTCGGCGAGCGAGTAGACGGCGGCGCCCTCGCGTCGGATGTGCAGGTGACGACGCGACACCGTCCTGTGGCTGATTGCGACGCCCTCGCCGCCGGGCTTGCGACCACACATGAGCCCCGCCTTGGGGATTGGCAGCGCCTGGCACAGCGACGGCGGCGAGACGACCATCAGTCGCGCCCAAGATTGGCCGTCGGGCTTGCGCGTGACGTGGGGCTCGCTGACGGTCTGCGTCGCGGTCACGCTCTCATCACGCACACCCGGCAGATACCACGGCTCCAACGGGCGGGGCTCGAAGGTCGGTCCATCATCCATCGGGGGACGATTGAGCATGGCGCGCACCACCGCGCGAGCGCCCGTCAATTCAACGGGTTACGCGCGCACGCATCGAGCCGCAGACCGACTGTCCCATGGGACGCGCCCGGTCGTGTGTGACACCGTCGCGGTGTGTACGAAGCGGTGGCATCTTCGGCGGTGCCGCAGCGCGCCCGGTGACGATTTGCGGCGGGTCATCGTGCCCCGGCGCGGCCGTGCCGCGCTCACGAACGTCCCGAAGACAGACGCCTCGGGGTTTGGCAGGTATCTTGAACATCGTTCGAATATGGACTGGCGAAATGGAATTTGGGTGAGCCCCGCGGTCATCGCGATCGGCATGGCGGGGTGTGCGGGCGACTGTGAGGACGATGGTCTCTCACAGGACGCCCCGGAGAGCTGCGCGGTCGCGGTGAGCGACGCCGGTGGAGGCTCGAGCGGGGGCCCGTCGATTCCGATCGAGACCGAGGGCACCTCTTCGGGGCCGACGGGGGGCACGGAGTCCGACTCGGGCACGGGCACCGACACCGACGCGAGCACCGACACCGACGCGAGCACCGACACCGACGCGAGCACCGACACCGACGCGACCGACACCGACGCGGACACCGACACCGACTCGGCGGGCACCGACACCGACTCGGGGACCGACACCGACTCGGCGGGCACCGACACCGCCTCCGCAGGAGACCCCTGCACCAACGGGCGCCTCGACGAGGGCGAGGCGGACATCGACTGCGGCGGCGTCTGCGACAACCCTTGCGACGACGGCAGCGACTGCGTCGAGCCCACCGACTGCGCCTCGGGCGTCTGCATCGACGAGACCTGCGCATCCGGGAGCTGCGAAGACGGCGTGCAAAACGGCACCGAGACCGACGTCGACTGCGGCGGGGACGTCTGCATGGGCTGCGACGACGGGGACGATTGCCTCGACGCGTCGGACTGTCTGTCGGGGATCTGCGAGAAGGACACCTGCGTCGCGCCGAGCTGCGAGGACGGCGTGCAAAACGGCACCGAGACCGACGTCGACTGCGGGGGCGAGGACTGTGCACCCTGCGACGACGGACAGACGTGCACCCAAGACGGAGACTGCGTCTCGGACAACTGCGTCGAGCAGGTCTGCGAGCCCATCCCCGCCTCGTGTCTCGACATCCTGCTCACCGATCCCGCGGCCGAAGACGGCACCTACGAGATCGACCCCGACGGCCCCGGCGGCCTGGTTCCGTTCGACGTCGAGTGCGACATGACGACCGACGGCGGCGGATGGACGGGCATCACGCCGTGCCTGGCTCAGCTCCTCGGCGGCACCATGGTCGCGGTCGAGCCCGCCGCCATCGAGGGCATCGACGCCCTGTGCCGCCCCTTCACCCAAGACGCCGGCAACCAGGCTCACACGTACCACTACACCTTCTCGTTCGCCCCCTCGTTCAGCGAGTTCTACCTCGCAGACTACGAGGCGCAGGCGAACGGATCGGGGCCGGGCAACACCGCCGATATCGGCCCGTTCCAGCAGTCCGACTGGGACCTGTGTCATCAGGGGACCCACGGAGACATCTCGTTCGGTTCGGCCGACGACGACGGCCCGGTCACCAGCTTCGCGGCGGAGGGCACCGACACCGACACGATCAACGCGATCGTGCCGTGGCCCGCGGGAGCCACCGCCTACGGGGTGACGCCGGGCACCACCGACTTCCGCATCGGCTGGGGCGAGGAAGGCTCGCAAAGCGAGGGCTGGTTCCCCTGGGCCTCGGGCTCGATCTTCGTTCGCTGACGCGTCACTCCTCGCGAGCCGGGCGGCGCATGAGCGCGGCCGCGGCTTCGCGCTGGCTCAGGCGCCCGGCGACCACCGCAGCCATGGCGGCCGCCAGCGGCGTCTCCACCTGGTGGCGCGCCCCGAAGTTTTGAATCTGCTCGGCGATGCGTACGCCCTCGACGTATGCCCCCAGCCGCTGCGCCGCGTCATCGAGAGGCTCGCCCTCCCACAGCGCGCGACCCAGCGCGAGCTCGGGTCGGCCGTCCTCGGCCATTGCGGCGAGCAGGTCGCCAAACCCCGCCAGCCCCGCCGTGGTGCGCTCGGAGCCCCCACGCGCCGCGACCACCCGCGTGGCCTCGGCCATGCCGCGGGTCGCCAGCACCGAGAGGGTGCCCGGTCCAAACCCGCCGGCCTTGGCGTAGCCCATCGCCAGGGTCACCAAGCTGACGAACGCCGAGGCAAGCTCGACGCCCAACACGTCGTCGGTGTCGTAGATGCGTAGCGTCGGCCCACCGAGTGCGCCTCGCACAGCGTCGGCGACCTCGGGAAACAGCGTGCCCACGATGCCGCCGCCGGGTTGCCCCTCGGCCAGACCGTGCGCCACGAGGGGTCCGGCCAGGGCCCCCACCCGCCGCACCGGCGTCGTCTCGCGGACGACCTCGGTGAGCGTCTCGAGGTCGTCCCCGACCACGCCGCGGCTGACGTGCACGACGAGGTGAGCGCCGTCGAGGTGCTTGCCGAGCTCGCCACACAGGCTGCGCACGTGGGGCGAGGGCACGGCCAGAAAGACCAGCTCGGCCGCTCGCAACGCCGCGAAGTCCGACGTGGAGGTGATGCGTTCGTGGTCGAACGCCCGCGCGGTGCGGCTCCAGTTGATCACCGAACGCTCAACGCGTGCGGCCGCCAGCGCCAGCGCCCGGCCAAACGTGCCACCGCCGACGATCGCCACCGGCGCGCTCATCGTCCCCCCTCCATCGCGGCGATCTCGATCGCAGCCTGCTGGTCACCGGGGTTGTCCCCCGCGATGTCCGGCGCGAAGAGCCTCAGTCGATTCTGATAGAAGAGCAGCAAGTTCGGATCCTCGGCGATGATCGACCCCCCGAGCACGCGGGCGATGGGCTTTTGGTGGTACCCCGACCAGGCGTCGAGCGCTCGGGTGATGATCTGATCTGGCTCGGTGCGGCGGATGGCCGAGTTGAGGTGCACCCGCCCCTCGCGCTCGAGCTTGCGCAGGCGGTCCCGAGTCTGCGCGACGTCTTGCACGAGCTCGTCCATCGGCACCGCGATGTCCCCCCGGTGGCGCAGCCGCGCGAAGAGGTCCAGGCCCGGCGTCGCTCGGCAAAGCCGCCGGAAGAGGACGTGAGCGACGAGCTGCGTCGCCATCACCACGGTCTCCTTCACGTACGCCTTGGCGATCGCGCGGCCAAGGTCGCGGGTGTAGGCCGAATCGCGCGCGCTGTCGACCGTCGCCGTGCCGCGGCGCGAGACGTAGGATCCGGGGTCGAGCACCCGGCCGTCGGGCGCAAGCGAGCGGCCCTCTTCGTCGACCGCGTTGCAGAAGGGATCGAGCGGCTCGCCGAAGCGAATGACGCAGGCAGACTCGGCGTTTTGAAACCGCTTGAAGAAGGCGATCCATCGCTCCACCCGAGAAAATTCGTCGTCCTCGATGATGTAGCGAGCGCGCCCGGCCTCCTTGAGGTGGTCTTCGATCAGCGTCTCCGCCTCGAGCACGAGGGCGTAGTTGATCGTGGCCGGAACGAAGAACACGGGGCGGTTGACGCCCCGCGCACGGTTGCGCGCGAACGCTTCGACGCCCGTGCCCGCAAGGCCGAGCTTGAGCCGCTGCTCGATGGCCCCCGACCGACTGCGGGTGCCGCCAGGGAAGAACAACGAGTGAAACCCGCGCTCGACCATGATGCTCGAGTACGCCTTGAGCACGTCCTTGTAGAGCCGCGCGCGCACGCGCCGGTCCACCCGGTACGCGCCGAGGTTGTGCATGAAGAACGAGATGATGGGGTTGGTGAACAGGTTCTTGCCCGCCCCGTAGACCACCGGCGCGAGCGCCTCGCGGAAGAGCACCCAGGCGATTGCGAGCGAGTCGAGGTTCGAGCTGTGCGTGGGCAGCAGCAGCATCGTGCCCTTGCGCTGCAGCGCCCGCAGCTTCTCCATTGGGCCTTCGACCGAGACGAGCTCGTCGAGGCGGGTGCCCGAGTCGAGCATGTTCCGCATCAGGTTCGAGGGGTTCATCACCCCCGTGAGCAGGCCCGGCACGGCCCTCGCGGCGAACTTGTAGACCCGGGGGTCGAAGTTGCCCGCGACGTCCTTGGCCATGCGCATCGCGATCTCCCGGAGCGTCTCGTGTTTGCCTTCGGACGACATGCGCCCCACCCGGCGAATGACGCCCCGCCAGTACTCGAGCCCCTTGCGCCCGGCCTCGTCCGTACGGTTCTCCAGCCGCCGGATCTCGTGGAACGCGGCGTCCCCGATCACCAGCTCGACGGCGTCGTCCGCCTCGTACCGCTCCATGATGCGGCGCACGACATCTTGCAAGATGTCCGCGCGCTCGCTGTTGAACCAGAAGATCTTCGGGTCCGAAGGTTCGGGCACGTACGTGCGCAGTCGCGGGAGGTGGAGCGGGCGCTTGGGGAGGAGACTCATCGCGAGCGGCGCCAGCATACCGCAGCCAGCGCGAGCGACAGAGACGGTGTAGGCTCCGCGCGGTGATCGTGCTGGGCGCAGGAGTCTCTGGACTCACCACGGCCGTCACGCTGGCCGAGACCGGCCACGCGGTGCAGGTGCTCGCGGCGTCGCTGCCCCCGGACACGACGTCCAACGTTGCGGCCGCCTTTTGGTACCCGTACCGCACCCGCCCCTCCGATCGCTCGACCCGGTGGGCCGTGCGCTCCTACGCCGCCTTCGCCGAGTTGTGCGACGAACCGGCGGCCGGAGTCTCGATGCGGCGCGCCTTCGACTGTGCCCGCACCCCGCTGGGGCGACCGTGGTGGGCGGACGCCGTGCAAGGCCTAGAGCGGATCCGCGGCACGCAGGGACCCGACGGCTTCGGCCACGGCTGGCGATTCGATGCGCCCGTCATCGACACCCGGACCTACCTCCCGTACCTGCTCGACCGGCTGAGCGCCGCCGGCGGCCGCGTGGAGCTCGCGACGATCGAAGACTTCACCGTGCTTCCCACGCGCGAGACGATCATCAACTGCTGCGGCCTCGGGGCGCGCCTCCTGTGCGACGATAGGGCCCTGCACCCGATCCGCGGCCAGCTGCTGCACGTCGAGAACCCAGGGCTCGAGCACGTCCTTCTCGATGAGCACGACGGCGGAGGCATCGCGTATGCGGTCCCCCGAGGCGACCACGTGGTGCTCGGAGGGACCGCGACCGAACACGACGACGACCTCGAGCCCCGCCCCGACGACGCCGACACCATCGCCGCGCGATGCGGCGCGCTGGACCCGAGGCTCGCCCGTGCGCCTCGGATCCGAGACGTGGTCGGGCTGAGACCGGGTCGTCACGACGTCCGGCTGCAGCGAGAGCAGGTCGGCGAGCACACCGTGATTCACAACTATGGGCACGGCGGCGCGGGAGTCACCCTCTCGTGGGGCTGTGCGCGCGACGTACTCGCGCTGCTGGACGCCCCATGAAGGTCCTCGTCGCCGGTGCCAGCGGCTTCATCGGGGGCGCGGTCGTCCGCGCGCTGCTGGTCGCGGGCCATCAGGTCGTCGCCATGGCGCGAAGCCGCGGTCACGTCCCCGACGGGGTGGAGTTCGTCGCGGCCGACGTCGCTGCCGGCACGCTCGAGCCCTCGGTCGCCGACGGTGTCGAGGCCATCGTCAACCTGGTGGGCATCGCAGTCGAGCGGGGCGCAAACACCTTCGAGGCCGCCCACGTGCGGGCGGTCGAGTACCTACTCACGCTCGCCGAGCAGGCCGACATCGAGAGGTTCGTGCACATCTCGGTCGTCCGCCCCGAGGGCAGCGATGGTGGGTATCACCGGACCAAGCGCGAGGGTGAAGCGCGGGTCCGCAGCAGCGGACTCGGCTGGACCATCGTCAGGCCCGGGCTCGTGTACGGCCCGGGCGACGCGATGCTCTCGAACCTGGTCCGCTTCGTCACGCTGGCGCCCGCCTTCGTCGCGCCCGGCGGCGAATGCGGAGCGCTGCAGACCGTCGACGTGCGCGACGTCGCGGGCTCGGTCGTACGTGCGCTGGGCAGCGCACAGACGCTCGGCGCGACCCTCGACGTCGTCGGACCCGATCGGTACACGCTCGTCGAGCTGGTGCGTGCGGTCGCCGATGCGCTCGAGCTCCCCACGCTGGTCGTGCGCATGCCCCAGCCGCTCATGCGGGTCGCCGCCCGTGGCATGGCGGTCCTCCCCCAAGCTCCGATCACCCCGACACAGCTGGGCATGCTCATCGACGGGCTCTACGGTGACGTCGAACAGACGCGGGGGCTGCTGCAGGTCGAGCCGCGGTCGCTGACGGCCGAGCGCATCCGCGAGGTCGCAGCCGACATCGAGGCGCCGAGCCTGCGGCTGCTGCCCGACGCCGGGGCGCGCGAGGAGGCGTCGCGATGGGACGTCCCCCTGTGGTTTCCCGTCGCGGCGGTGCTCGCCCTCGCGGCGGGGCCCTGGCTCATCGAAGACCTCTGGCTGCGCATGCTCGCGCTGGAGACGGCGCTTGCCTGTGGGCTGTTGAGCCTCGGTGCACCCTGGCGAGCATGGCTTCGGCCTCGGCGAGCGCTGTGGGGCGTGGGCGCGGCCGCGCTGATGCTCGGCGCGGCGCTGGGTGTGACGACGGCGCTACATGCCGCCGCGCCGTCACTGATGGCCTCGGCCGGCGAGGTCTACGGGTGGGCTTCGAGCTGGCCCCTGCCAGCCTCCTTGGCCATGCTGGTGCTCGTCGCGTCCGCGGAGGACTTCGTGTGGCGATTCGGCATCACGCTCGGCCTCGTCCGCCGCGTCGGGCCGGGCGCCGCCGTGGCGATCGGTGCCGTGGCGTTCGCGTTGGCGCACGTGACCACGGGCCCGCCGATCCTCTGGCTCGCCGCCCTCTTGGCCGGTGCGGCATGGAGCGCCCTCGCGGTTCGCACGCGGGCGCTGCTTCCCGTGGTCCTGTGCCATGTTCTGTGGGACGCGAGCATCGTACTGCTCGCCCCTTGATCTACTGCTGCCTACTGCTGCGGCAGCGCGCAGGCGCCGACGTTCTCCCACGTGGGGTCCGGAGACATCCAGTCGACGCACTCCATGTCGGGGTGCAGATCTTGGCAGACGCTATCCCCTTCGGTCAGGTCGCAGAAGGCGGTGCAACACGACGCGAACGTGCATCCGGGCACGCGATCGTCGGTGACGCACACGAGGCCCTTCTCGCACGCATTGGCGAGCGCACAGGGCTCGAACATGCCGTTGGGCGGGGACGCAGGAGGCGGCGTGCACAAGAAGCCGCTCTGCCCGGACTCGGTGGGCGAGTCGGGGATGCAGTGCCAGCTCGACGGAGAGCAGTCCTGCTGCAGTGGGTCGCAGCGATCCATGCAGGTGGGCAGGTTGGGCACCTCGGCAAACAGCTCGAAGAACGCCTTGCAGGTCTGATCGGAGTCGCAGTCGCTGCCCGCAGGGTCGCAGAAGCTGCGGCACAGCCCGGACATGGAGTCCTCGTTGTCGAGCACGCACATGCTGCCCGGTGCGCAGTCGTCCAGACAGCTGCCGTTGTAGTCGAACACTTGGCAAGGGTCGCCGTCGAGCGCCGGGTTCTCGACGGCCGCACAGCACTGCACCTCGTCGGGGATTCCGTCGTCGTCGATCGAGTACGGCATGCACTTGCTCCCCTCCCCGCAGTCGTTCTCCTCCCACAAGATGCACTCGCCCGAGGGCGTGGTGTCGTTGGAGCCTTGCGTGGATGCATCTGCAAACCCAGACGATCCGTCACTCGACGACGTGCTCGTCCCAGGCGTGGTCGCAGAGGTGGAGCTGCTCGAGGCGTCGACGTCGCTGGTCGATCCGCCCGCTGCACCGTTGCCGTCGTCGCCGCACGCGAGGCTCAGCGCGAGCGCGATACAAGAGCAAAGGGACCCAACGCGAGACAAGCCAGACACATGCCAAGGGTAGAGCACGCACACGCGCGAATCCACGGCATGGGGCCACAAGCCCCGAAGAGGCACGTCACCCCGGACGCAATTGGCCCAGCGCCGCCTTCATCGCGGCCGCGGTCGCAAACCGCTCATCGGGGTCCTTGGCGCACGCACGCTCCAAGACCGCGTCGAGCATGGTGGACACCTCGACCGGGAGCTCGGGGAGCACTTCGACGAGCGAGGGCACCGGACGGCTCCGGTGCATGCGCAGCAGGTCCACGGGCTCGACGTCGTCGGCGCCGGGGAACGGGTGAAGGCCCACGAGCGTCTCGAACAGCGTCACCCCCAGCGCGTACAGGTCGGCGCGACCGTCGACGGCCCGCCCGAGGTAGGTCTGTTCAGGAGACATGTAGCGCGGATCCCCCATCAACCGCGGGGGTGGCTCGTCGTCGACGCGCCGACAGATGCCAAAGTCGATCAGCTTCACGATTACCAGGCGCCGGTCGTACGGGTCGCGGGTGATGAAGATGTTGTCGGGCTTCACGTCGCAGTGAACGATGCCCCGGGTGTGCATGTAGTCGAGCGCGTCGAGCGTCTGCTCGAAGATGTCGACGAGCACCGCCATCGCGACCTTGCGGTTGCGGTCGATGACCTCGCCGAGGTCGCGCCCGCGGAGGTATTCGAGCGTCATCCACTCGAGCCCCAACGCCTCGACCGACCCTCGGTCGAGCACGCGAGGCAGGTTCGGGTGCGAGAAGTTGGCCGCGATCACGGCCTCACGTCGGAACCGCTCGCGCTCGTTCGCGGGGACGTCGGCCTTGAGCACCTTCATCGCGACGTAGCGATCCATCACGGGGTCGAACGCCTTGTAGACTCGCCCCATTCCCCCCTCACCGATAGGCTCGACGATGTCGAAGACCTTGGCGTGCCCGATCTGCGCGCCGGGGTCGAAGTCGCCGCACGCCATGCGAACCTCGCGGTCTTCGGGCTGAAGGCTGCGCGGGATTGCGGGCAGGGTGCCCTTGCGGACCGAGCGTTGGTGCGACCAACTCACGCGTGCCTACGGTAGCAGGTACGAGGCGGAGGCTCCCGTCTTGCGTGCCAAGCGTGCGCGCGGCACTCTGAGGCCGTGCTGGGGGTGCCGCGTACATCATGGTCGGTGCATCTGCTGCTCTTGGTGTGTGCGTGTCGGAGCGACCCCGCCCAGGCGCCCTCGACGGACGATGACGACGGGGGTCCCGCCGCGTCGACGGGGACGGGGACGGGTTCGACGAGCGGGTCCACCACGCTGGGCGACGCGGCCCCCTGTGAGGGCAGCGGTGATTGCGATGCCGCCACCCCCCACTGCGTCGCGCCCTACGACGGCGGACTCGGGGAGATCGGTGCGGCCTCGTGCGTGGAACGGTGCCTCGAGGCGGGCGATCTCGCCAGGGCGTGCATCGACGATGACAGCTGCTGCTCGGGGCTCTCGTGCAACCCGGTCGACGGGTTCTGTGCGTCCGACGCCGACGACGAGACCACCTCCTCGACCGGCACCGGAACGGGCACCGGGACCGAAACCGGCACGACGAGCACGGGCACGGGCACCTCGGGCGCGAGCTCGAGCAGCGGGACGACGTCCGGTTAGCCTTCGCGGTGGTTGTGCGACAGACGCACGTACTTGCCCGCCAGCTTGCGATGGAACGCCTCGTCGGCGGCCGTCAGGGTTCGGACGACTTTGCCGGGGATCCCCAGCACGAGGCTGCGAGGCGGTACCTTGGTGCCCGCGGTGACCACGGCACCCGAGCCGATGATCGACCCCTCCCCGATGACGGCGCCATCGAGAATCGAGCTCTGAATTCCCACGAGGGTGCCCCCCCCGATCGTGCAGCCGTGCACGACGGCGCGGTGCCCGACCACGACCTCGGCGTCGATGATCGTCGGGTCGTTGTCGCCGAGGTGCACGACGGTGCCGTCCTGCAGGTTGCTGCCCTCCCCCACCACGATGCGGTTGACGTCGGCTCGGAGCACGCAGCCGTACCAGACGCTGGCGCGCGCTCCGATGGTGACGTCGCCGATGAGGGCCGCGGTGGGTGCCAAGTAGGCCGTCGGGTCGATCGACGGGACGCGGCCCAGGTAGCGCCGCAACACCACACCGGGGTGCCGGGCGGCAAGCGCCTCGAGCTCGGACTCCAACGCCTCGACGTTGGGTGGGGGACCATCGACGCGCTCGATCGAATCGACCACCGTACGGGACGCCATGGCCGACCATACATCGGCCGGGTTGCGCCGCCCAACGTCGATCGCGTAAGACGAGGCCGTGCCCGCTAAGTCCACGGCCCGCTCGCGTCGCTCGTCCTCCGCCAAGAAGAAGACTGCGGCCAAGAAGAAGACTGCGGCCAAGAAGAAAACGGCGACCAAGAAGAAGACCGCGGCCAAGACGAAGACCGCCGCCAAGACGAAGACCGCCGCCAAGAAGAAGACCGCCGCCAAGAAGAAGACCGCCGCCAAGAAGAAGACGGCCGCCAAGAAGAAGACCGCGGCCAAGAAGAAGACCGCGGCCAAGAAGAAGACTGCGGCCAAGAAGAAGACTGCGGCCAAGAAGAAGACTGCGGCCAAGAAGAAAACGGCGGCCAAGAAGAAGACCGCGGCCAAGAAGAAGACCGCCGCCAAGAAGAAGACCGCCGCCAAGAAGAAGACCGCTGCCAAGAAGAAGACCGCCGCCAAGAAGAAAACGGCGGCCAAGAAGAAGACGGCCGCCAAGAAGAAGACCGCCGCCAAGACGAAGACGGCGGCCAAGAAGAAGACCGCCGCCAAGAAGAAGACCGCCGCCAAGAAGAAGACCGCCGCCAAGAAGAAGCCCACCTTGGACGCGCGGGAGGCCGCGGTGCTCGAGATCCTCTCGGCGCTTGCCAGCGCTGCGGCGACCCCGGCGGGAGAGGAGCTGGCCCCCGAGACCGAGAGCCTCGTGGAGCAACTCGAAAAGCTCGCGACGCCCGACGACCTGCCGGCTCTGCTCGCCGTGCTCGAGGACGAGGACCTCTATGGCGTGCTCTGGAGCGTGTTCTATCTCGCCGAGAGCATGGACGACGCGTACCTGCAGGCGCTGATCGACGAGCTGCCCAGCCTGCACGCGCGCGCGCCGATGAAGGCCGAGATGGCGATCATCCGCATCGTGAACACGCACGGCGAGGACGACGACTGCACGCCCGCGTTCACGTCGATGGCGGTCGAGGCGTCCGACGAATCGCGGGAGGCCCTGCTCGAGATCGCGCAGGCCATCGGCGCCGAGATCGACGAGCTGCTTCCCGACCAGCGCCAAGCGATGGCCAGCCTGGTGCGAGGCATCGGGGGCGACGCGAGCGTCTTCGAGGCCTGAGCGCTACTCCGCGTCGGTGCCCAGCGAGCTGTCGGCGCACTCCATCTCGTATGGACCGCAAGCGAAACGCACGTGCACGTGCGCGTCATGGCCGGGGCTGTGGCGAATCAGCCCAGGCGCCTGCGGACCGCGGGGGTATTGCAGGTAGCGCTTGCGCTCCTCGGCTGACGCCCCGAGCCCCGCTGCCGCCTTGTACAGCGGCTCTTGCAGCGCATAGTCGAGAAACACGACAACCACGTCCTTGGTGTCGAACATCGCCGTCACGAGCTTCCACGTCACCTCCCAGTCGACGCGGTCGGGCTTGACCGCGACCCCTTGCTGGTACTGCAGCTTCAGCGGCAGCCCGATGTCGAGGTCGCGTCCAGACTGGTGCGAGACGTGGCCGGTGAGCGGACCACCGTGGCGCCAGCTCATCGACCCAAACGTCAGCGGCCGATCGTAGTCGGCCCGCGCCTCGAACAGGACGATGCCTCGCAGCAGCGCCTCGACCGCAAACGTCGTGCCATACGACGACGGAGGCAGGCGAAGCCGGTAGTAGTCGTTCTTGGGCAGCTGCACACCGTTGACCAGCCAGCCTGACTGCGGGGGCCCGACACCCACCGCCCCCGGACGCACCTTCGTGGGGTCGTCGTCCTCGGTCGCCACCCAGTGAAACAGCACCGGGTCCACCCACATGCGAAGGATCTGACCGACCTCGAGCTTGGTGCCGTCGCGCCAGTTGAGCGCCCGCAGTTCGTTGGAGTCGACGCCGTAGCGGATGCCGATGCTCGCCCAGCTGTCTCCGGGCTTGACGACGTACTGCAACTCGACCCGCGCCGGCGGGATCTTGCGCGGCTTCACGCGCAGTCGCGCGCCCCGCTTGATGCGATCCTCCGACCCCTTGATCCCGTTCCAGAGCCGCAGCGAGCGCGGCTTGACGCCGTACCGATACGCGACCTGGTCGATGGTCTCGCGGCCGACTACCGTATGTACGATCCAGTCGCGACTGCCCTCCACGTAGTGGACGTCGGCCTTGGGGATCTGAACGGCGGCGACCTTGGGGAGCCCTCCGGGCGGAATCTTGCCCACGGCCTTGCGCTCGTCCTCCAGGTCCTCGCCCGTGAGGTCGCCCGACGCCGCCGGCTCGGGTTCGAGGTCGACCTCAGCCGCAGGCGGGTCGCCAACGCCCGCACCGCCTCCGACGTCTGGCGCCGCGGCCCCCACCTCGGCCTCGAGCACGTCCGCGTCCACCGTGTCGGGCGTGGCCTCGTGGATCACCTCGTCGTCGGCCGTGAGCACGAGCACCAGCGACACCACCGTGAACACGGCCGCGCCGAGCCCGACCCAGGGCGCCACCGCGCGCATGAATCCAGGCTTGGAATCAGCAGCCACGTTCGCTCCTCAGAACGCGCCGGTCACCTTGGTGAAGACGATCGAGCTCCCCGCCGCAGGCTGCCCGAACTTGGTGTCGTCCTCGCCGATCAGGAAGAAGCTCCCGATGTCGAAGGTCAGGCTCCCCCAGGGCGGAACGAGCACCAACTCGGGGTAGATGACATAGGACCCGTTGTCATCGGGAGCGGTGGGGAAGTCGACCACGCCAAAGGCGCGGAACAGCAGGTGGCGCCCAAAGAACACCAGCTCGGTGCCGCCAACGAAGTAGTTGCCGATGTGGTCGGCACCAAACTCGTCGATGAAACCTCGCAGGTACTGCGCCTGCACGTAGACGTGTTTGCCGAAGGTATAGTCGAACCCGGCGGTCGCCTTGATGTAGGGCCGGCCCGAGACCGCGGGCCCCGCGAGCTCCCCGACGGGGTCGATGATGTCGTCATCGGGCGTCACGTCGACCGGGATGGGAAACTCGATGTAGAGGTCCTGCGCCGTCGGGAAGAACAGCGCGCCCTCTCCCCAAAGCCCCAGGTCGTTGAGGAACGGGAGCTGCGTCGCAAAGTCGAGCCCCAGCACCTGCATCCGCGGGTAGTTGAGCACGACGTCGGAGCGGTAGCAGCACTCCTCTTGGTCCACCGGCCCCTCCACAGGATCCTTGGTGGACGAGTCGACCCGCAGCGGCATCGGGATGTCGTGGCGACCGTTGTAGTAGGAGATCGAAGCGTCGACACCGCCAAGCGATGTGCCCAGCTTGATCGCGCTCTGGCCGTCGGAGAACCGGCGCTTCGGCATGCGAACGGTGGCCGCCACGGTGGGCACGAGGCCGCGGCTCAGATCCAGCGTGTTCTGCAGTTCCTCGATCTTTGCGACGTCCGACTCGAGCGCGAACGGGACCGGTGACTGCGGGTCTTGCAGCCCGGCGGACGCCGAGGGAGGCAGCAGCGCCGGGTAGAAGAGCGGCACGTAGACGGCCTGAAACCACAGCTTGTCGTCGAGCGGCGCAAAGTCAGCGACGACCATCTGGTTGGCGATCGGCTCGGTGAACAGCGGCCGGTCCTCGAGGTCGTCGGGGTTGATGTTGTTGGTGGGGTTGAACTTGTCGGCCGTGCCCCACTGGACGATCTGCCGGCCGACCTTGAGGTCGAAGTTCGGCAGCAGGTCGTAGATGCCGACGTACGCGGCGTCGGACTCGACGTGAAACGGCGTGAGCAGCTGCCGGGTGGCGAGGTCGTCGAGGAACTGCGCCTGCGCGACGCCGAGGAACACGGGCTCGACGTTGCCGACGATGGCGATGTGCTCGTTGGGCTGGTAGCGCAGCGTGAACTCGAGGCGGTTTTCGTTGCGGCTGAACTGCCGCTCTTCGACCCCCGCGACGTCGAAGTAAGCCGAGGTCACCACCCGGAAGCTGAAATCGAGCTTGTCGGAGACCTGGTCGGCCGCGCGGTTGCCCGGCGTGCTCTTGACCTCGGCCGGACCGCTGTCGCCCTCCTCGAGCACCTCGACGTCCTCGAACGTCTCCTCGGTGCCGAAGATGTCGTCCATCGACAGCTCGCCATCGCCCTCGGGCTCGGGCTCGGCCTCCGTGGGCTCGGTCTCCGCGGGCTCGGCCTCCGTGGGCTCGGCCTCCGTGGGCTCGGCCTCCGCGGGAGCGCTCGCGTCCGGCAAATCCTCGGGTCCGTCCGTCACCGCGAGCCCGTCCGTCGCCGCGTCATCGGCCGGCGGAGCCTCGGGCTCGGCCGGGGCATCGACAGCAGCCCCACCCTCGGGCGCGGGCGCGACTGCCATCCCAGCGGAGGCGGCGGGAGGGAGGAGGAGTCGCGAGAGGAGAGAGAGGGCTGCCGTGCTCAAAGAATCCCGTCGGTGCTCAGCGGAGCAGCTGCCGCCGGGAGAACAGGCTGTCGTCGACGCCCTCGTTCACCCGGATGTCGCTCAACTCTACGACGGTCGTGTCGCCCGTCTTCAAGTTGGCCATCGAAACCTTGGTGGGCATGAGCTCGCCGCCCACCTTCTTCCACGATTCACGGGTCTGCGTGCGGACATGGTTGCCCGCCCCGTCGTAGTATCGGATCTCGGTCACGCCGCCCTTCTTGGCGTCGATCGCCACCTCGAGGCGGGACCAGCTCGACTCCGCCCCGTCTTTGGGGGTCAGCTTCAAGGTGGTCAGCGAGCCATCGCGGCCGCCGAGCTCGGCGTCGTAGAACGGCGCGAGCTGGGTCTCGGTCATGTCCTGATAGGTGAACTCGCTGCCCAAGAAGCCCTGGTTCATCGCATGGGCTGCGACGCGACGGACCTTCTTGAACTCGGGCAGGTAGACGTAGAGCGTCTTGGCGTCCTGCATCAGGATCTTCATGCCCGCGACGTCGCCGGGGGCCGTGAAGTGGATGAACTGCTTTTGCAGCCCCTGCATCGTGGTCTCGAAGGTGAGCTCCTTGTTGAGCTCGCCACCCTTGAAGATCTTCATCGAGGCGGTGGACTGCTGGTCGTCGAACGCGTTCGCGCGGCGGTCGATCTCGGCCAGGACCTTGTTTGCGTCGACCGCCATCGACGCGGCGGGCGTCGGTGCTGCGGCCGCCGAGGTGGCGGTGGCGACGAGGCAGGGCAAGCAGAGCGCGGCGGCGAACAGGGTTCTCTTCATCGGTGAAGTCTCCAGAGTGTACCGGGGCGGTCGCCCCGCGTGAGCCGGTGATTCGACGTCGCGGTGGGCCAGATATTGCCCCTCCCCCGCCTCGAAATCACTCAACATCACAGAATCAGGCGATTTTTTGCCTTGCACCGTGGGCCAGATCACTTGCGGAAGAGCCGGGGTGTCAGCCAAACGGCGCCCGCAGCAGCCACGAGCAGACCGATCGCCAGCCCCACCCCGAACTCGCGCAGCGGCGGCATGCGCGAGGCCAACAGAACCAGGAACGCGACGGCCAACTGAACACCCGTGATGAGGACGACGCCCCCGAGCGCGCGAGCGGCAGCATGGCCGTCGCCGCCCTCCTTCCGGGCGCGCACGCCTAAATGGATCGCGAAGTCGACGCCGGCGCCCAGCGCAATGCACGAGACCATGCTGGTCCCGATGCTGATCGGATGCCCGAGCAGCGCGAGCGTGCCCCCCGTGATCGCGAGCGTCCAGACCGCGGGCACGAGCGCTCGAATGTGGCCCGCGACGAGTAGCGTCAGGGCGAGCGCGCCGATGCTGACCAGCGTCGAGACCCCGAGGCTCTTGCGGACGGACTCCGCAAACGCCTGACCGATGACCGGCTGGCCCGTGACCGCGAGGCTCACAGGGAGCGTGCGTGCGATGTCATCGCTGCCGACGCCCGGCGGCGCCGTCCATTCTTCGTCGCCAAGCTCGGAGAGCACGGTCAGGAGCTCGCCGCAGCGCCCCGTGGGTTTGGGCGGCACCACCTCCTCTTCGAAGCCCACCTCGTCGACCGTAGGCGGGGCCGCGGGAGCCGGGGCGCCCTCGAGCCCCAGCCGCGTGCAGGCACCGGTGACCTTGTATCGCTCGAGCGTCTCGTCGACCCAAAGGCCGAGCTGCTCCGCCGCAAACTTCACCCCTTCGGGATCGTTCTTCACCAGGGTCGGCAGGTGCTTGCGCAACACCTCCTCGAGCGCCTCACCGCGCTTGGTCGCGATCGCCTCGAGCGGGACGGATTCGTACTCCGAGGGCTCGAGCGGCTCGACCACCTCTTCGGTGCCGAATGCCCGCGTCCTGGAGGCCTCGAGCTCCTTGGCCAGCGCAGGGTCGCGAGGGTCGACGGACTGCAGCGCATCGAGCGAGGCCGCATCGAACGGCTCGCCGAGCAGCCGCTGAACGCGGGCACGCACGGCCTCACGCCGCGCGGCGGAGACCTCGTCCACGCTCGCGGGCGCCACCCGAACCGCCCCATCCACGAGCCGGCCGCGAACGTCGTCGACGAGCGCTCGGATGCGGGCCGTGCTCGCCTGCATGTCCTCGCTCGAGGCCGGCGCGAGCTTGACGTGCACGATGGCGCCCTGCTGATCGGGGGTCATCAGCTGGGCCATCGGCGCCTGGTCGGCGAGGTTGCTGACGACCCGCCGCGCGCGGCCCGGTGTCGACGGCACGCCCTCGCGGCCACCGAAGCCCTCGGTGAGCATGCCGACGGGGCCCAGCAGGCTACGGACCTCGGCCACGCCGTCCATGGTGGACAGGGGCTCGGTGATGTCGCGAATGATGCGGAGCACCGCGGGCTCCTGCAGGTCCCCCTCGACCGCGATCTGCACGAACTGCGACCCTCCGAAGTTCTCCGCCAAGAAGCGGTCCGCGCGTGCGGGCTCGCTGTCATGGTCGAACACGTTGCGCGTGTCGGGGTCGGGGGCCAGCGTGGCGGTCAACGCCGCTCCGACGACGCCCAGGGCCGCCAACGCCCAAACGGGGGGCATGAAGCGCAGCCCAACCGCACGATCGGCTTTGGTCGGGAGCGCCCGCTCCGGCAGCAGCGAGAGCAGCGCGGGCAGCACGA
The DNA here is from genome assembly GCA_024742475.1 of bacterium. GTDB lineage: Bacteria > Myxococcota_A > Polyangia > Nannocystales > Nannocystaceae > CAJXVA01. The sequence goes on from JANSYI010000006.1 coordinate 89,086, forward strand.
ACAACGCCAACAGGAGGAGCAGCAGCACCCCGACGCCCGCGACGACGCCGAACCGCTGCATCGGCACCTGCGGCATGACGAGCAGCGCGAAGAATGCGGTGGCGGTGGTGATGCCCGAGAGCACGACCGGCACCAACAGCTCGCGCACCGTCTTCGACGCACGCTGTAGCGGCGTGCCACTTTGGCGCTGGTAGCCGGCGATGATGTGCATACCGAACGCACCACCGAGCGCGACCATCATCACCGGGGTCGTGCTGCTGACGATCGTCAGTGGCTCATCGAACCGTCCGTGAGCACCGACGATCAACCCCACGCCGAGCGCGGTGACCACGAGGTTGAGCGCAGCCCCGCTGAGGCTGCCCAGCAGCAGCGCCGAGGCGAGGACGAGCACGGCGATGACCGCTGGCGAGAGACGCTCGATGTCGGCGCGGCTCGACAGCGCCGCGGTGCTCTCGGCGAACGGGCCGCCCCCGAAGTGGGCTTCGCCGTCCCATTGCGCCTCGACGAGCTCGCGAATGCCTTGCAGGTTGCTCGCGCGCTCGTTCGGGTCGTCGGTGCGCAGTAGGTAGACCAGGAGCACGGCCGCGGTGCCGTCGGTCGAGACGAGGTTGCCGACCGCGTTCTCGTTGCCCAAGACGCGGTCGCGAATCTGTGCCGCGTCGGTGCTGCCCTTGGGGACCAGCGGTTCGACGACCAGGGTCTCGCCCTCGACCTTGGGGTCGGGCAGATCCGGGTAGGAGAGCACCAGCCGCACGCCCGGGAGCTCGGACACCGAAACGCCAAGCGCGCGGACGTCTTCGGTGACCGTGGGGACGAGCAGATCTTGCCCGTCGCGGCGCAGCCCCACCAAGCCCACCTCGAGCATGCCGAAGCGATCGGCGACGTCGTTGAAGGCGACGACGTCGGGGTGCTCGGGCGGCAAGAACGCGAGGACGTCGTCGTCGTGGCGCAGGGAGGCGACCCCGGGGATGAGCCAAGCGCACAGCGCCACCAGCAGCGCCAACACGACCCATCGCGCTTTGAGGATCGGGTGCACGCCGTGGGCTGGCGAAGGCTCGGAGCGATCCACAGAGGGCGACTCAGACGGCGACTCGGCCACGCGATGCTCAGCCCCACACGGGCGTCAGCCAGTTGCGACGGTGCTCGACACGGCCGTGCACGACGTCCTGGAAGTGCGTCTGAATCTTCTTGGTGGTCTCGCCGACCCCGCCGTCGCCGAGCGGGCGACGATCGACGGTGCGGACCGGCGTGACCTGGGCACCGGTGCCGCACAGGAACATCTCATCGGCCACGTACAGCTCGCTGCGGCCCAGCGACCGCTCCTCGAACTTCAGGCCCAAGTCCTCGGTGGCGAGTTGGATCAGTGTGCGGCGCGTGATGCCGTCGAGGTTGTCTTCGGTGCTCGGTGGGCTGAACAGCACGCCGTCGCGGATGATGAAGATGTGCTCGGCGCTGCCCTCGGAGACCTTGCCCCCCTCGGTGAGGAAGATTGCCTCGTCGAAGCCGTTGTCGAACGCCTCCCGACGCGCGAGCGCGGAGTTGAGGTAGGCGCCCGTTGGCTTGGTGCGCGAGGGGATCGCGTTGTCTCGAACGCGGCGCCACGAGCTGATGCACACGTCGATGGCGTCCTTGTCGATGTACCGCTTCAGCGGCATGCAGTAGATGATGAAGGAGCTCGAGTCGATGTCGAGCACCGGCGCCAGCTCGTTGCTGTTGTGAATCAGCAAGGGGCGCATGTAGACGTCGTGGTGCACGTCGTTGCGGCGCAGCAGCTCGAGGTGGAGCTTGGAGACCTCGTCGACGTCGCCGGGCAGGCGCAGGTGGAGGATCTTCGCCGAGTGCTGGAGGCGGCGGACGTGTGCATCGAGCCGAAAGACGAAGACCTCCTTCTCGTCGTCGGAGAGGTAGCCTCGAACGCCGCCGAAGCAGCCCATGCCGTAGTTGAGCGCTCGACATCGGACGCTCACCGTCGCATCCGCATCATCCAACCACTTGCCGTCCATGTACGTGACCATGATTCCTCCTTCTCGCTCGAGGGTGCGCCGCGTCTGGGGTGGCCTGATCGCCGCCGAGGACCGCACGCTTTGTTTGGGGGGACGACGCCTGCGCGCCGCGGGCGGACTATGCCAAGGATGACCCCCGCGTGCCAGTCCATCCGCTCGGCCCGGACGCACCGCGAACGCACTTGCACAGGCCCTCGGGGCCCCTTGGCCTCTGTGTTAGCTTGCGGCGATGGTGTCGCGCGCGCTCACGTCCCGAACGCAAGTCGCACGTAACGCGAGTGATGCATCGGCGAACCTCACGCGCGGCGCCCGGCCACTGTCGTGCCGTCGCCGCTAGCGACGGCCACGGCCTCTCGAACGACTCGCCATGGTCTGGGTAACGCTCGGTCCCGCCGCCGTGATGGCCTCGCTCATCGCGAGGGCCAACCGGGAAGCCTCGTTCCGAGACAAGCTCGAACAGTGGACCCTCTGCGCGGTCGTCACGCTGACCTACGTCGGGATGGCCGCCGTCGTGCTGGGGCTGTTCTCGATGTTCGACGGGGTCGCCCTGACGATCGCGTGCGCCACGATCGCGGCGATGCTGTGGCCGTGGCAAGGCGAGCGCAGCGTGTCACGCCCGGCGCCGGGCGCTGGTCGAGCACTGCTGCCGCTGGCCATCGCGTTGCTCGCCGTCGGCCTTCGCCTGCCAGCCGCCGACTACGCGCTCGCCGGCCGTGACCAGGGCACGTACTCGCTGCGCGCCGAGCAGCTGGTGCGCACCGGCGGCTTCACGCACGTCGATCCGCAGCTCGCCGCCGCGAGTGCGCAGCGCGGCGAGCGGCCAGGGCCCGCGGACGTGCTCGGCGTCGTGCCCAAGCGGACCGAAGCGTGGCGGGAGGACACGTACGAGGGGAGCTATCGACCGGGCTGGTACCTCGTCGACCGCGACCGCGGCGTCGTCGCCCCCCAGTTCTTTCACCTGCATCCCTCGCAGATGGCCGTGGTCGGGTTGATCGCTGGCCCGCAGTGGATGCACGGCCTGGTGGTCTTCGAGGCGTTCTTGCTGATCCTCGTCCTGTACTTCGTTGCCCGCAGGGTCCTCCGCTCCACCGGGTGGGCCGCGGTCGCGGCGCTGACGATGGCCGCCAGCCCGCTGGCGATCTGGGTGCATCGAACGCCCCTGACCGAGACACCGACGAGCCTGCTGCTGTGGGGCGCCGTGCTGTCGGTCGTCCGCTGTCCGGACCACAACATGCGAGGCCTCGACCGGGGCGCCGTACTGCTGGGGGCGACCGCGTGGGTTCGTGGGAACGCCTGGCTCACCGCGCCCCTGCTGCTCGCGATCCTCTGGCTGTTGCCGGGCCGATTCCCCGACCGGCGGCGCCCCGTGTTCGTCTACCTCGCGGTGCTGCTCGGCTCGGTGTTTGCGCACGCGCACTCGACGTTCCCCTACCTCGCCGACGAGCTGAACAAGCAGCTGCACGTCACCTGGCTTCGTTCCCCGTGGACGCTGGTGATCGGAGCGTCTTGCATGGCGCTGGCGTGGTCGAGCATCGACGCGCTGTGGCTGGACCGGCGTGACGACGGGCCGACGCGCGCGTGGTTCCGTCGCAACCTCCCGCTGGTGATCGCGGGCGCCACGTTGCTGGGCGTGGTGGCCTACGGCGTCCTGCGGTGGTTGTCGCCGCCGGACACCCACGCACGCCTCGACCCGGCGTGGTCGATGTTCGGACCCGTCGTGCTGGCAGGGGCAGTCCTCGCCCTCCCCGGCGCCGCGCTGCGGGTCAAGCTGACGCGGCCCCGCGACGTCTGGCTCACGGCGATCTCGGCCACGATGACGGCGACCGTCATCCTCTATGCCCAGCGCAACCTCCCGCGCGCGGGCCTGTTCTACTACGGCCGCTACCTCGCCCCCGAACTCCTTCCAGCGGCGATCCTTCTCAGCGTCGCGACGTTGCACGGCGTCGCGTCGCGCCTGCGCGGCTGGACCCGGCGAGCCTTCGTCGCGGCCGCGGTCACCGGCCTCGCGGTCACCGTCGCGCTGCCGCTGCTGCGTACGCCCACGGTTCGGCTCCGCGAGTTCGAGGGCGCCGGCCGACTCGTCGACGCCGTCGCCGCCCGCCTGCCACCGGGCGCCATCGTGATCGCCGGCGGCGAAGGCTGGCATCACGGCCACACCTTCAACCAGGTCGGAGGCGCGCTCGCGATGAAGCATGGCATCGACGTCCTGCCCTACCACGGCCGCGAAGCCATGTACGCGCAGGCCTACGAGCTGCTCATCGAGGGCCCGAGGTCCAGCGGTACCGCGCCGCCCCCGGTCTTCGTGCTGCTCGGCGAGTCGACCCACCACTATCGCCCAGCACCCGGCGCCACGCCGCACGCCGCGTTCGACGACCGCTTGCCACCGCCGCTGCGTGCCGGTGAGGTCGTGGGCTTCGAGCTGTTCACCGACCGACTCACCCCAACCGAGCGCGCGATGCCGGTCAGGGTCACGCGCAACGAGCTGCGCATGGTGTTGATCGAGCTCGAAGTGGAACCGACGCGAAGCGGGGAGCGTCGCTGGCGGCTCGACGAGACGCGCGCGCTTTCCGTGGAAGGCGACTTCGTTCAAGCGCGTGACCACGTCTGCTTGGCGCGCGGCGGCACGATGACGATCCGGCTGCCTCCGGGACTGGGCGCTGGCTCCCTCGTCGTCGTGATGACGCCCGGCACCGACCGCAGCAACCCCGCGCTGAAGCTCTCCGTCGACGGCCGCGCAATCCCACTGCGCCGACTCCGTGCCCCGAACCGGCACCGAGACACCCTCGGGCCGTTCGTCGTTCGCGACGCCACCACCGTTCGAGTCTCCGCGCTGGGCCGGGCACACGCAGGGGCTCCATGCAGCCGGGGCGGCATCGCCGAGCTGCGGTGGCTCGCGCCCGACAAGCCCATCGACACGCGGACGCTCGAGGCGGTGACGCTCGGTCCGGCCAACGATCTCGGACATCCTCTCGAACCGACGATCTGGGTGCCGGGTCGGGGGCTCTCGCGCTACCGGCCCGACCTCACGCCTGCCCCCGAGCTCGCCGGCCTCAGCCTCGTGCTGACCCCGCAGGAGGCGATCCGCTTCGGCCCCGAGTTCCTGCCCACCGGGAGCCCGATCGACGTCGTCGTCACGCTGACCCGCGCAGACGTCCGTGCCTCCGCGCGCCTGGTGCTTCGGGCGGATGCCGAGGTCGTCGCCGAGATCGACCCGCCCGATGCGAGGCGTGGCACCTGGCAGTCGAAACCGGTTCGCTGGACACCCCGCGAAGATCCCGTCCGTTGGTCGCTGGCGCTCGAGTCGGCCGGGCCGCGCGACGTGCTGCACGTCCGCGACGTCGGTCTGTTCTCCACGCAGGGCGGCGTGCAGAGCGTCGTGGTCGAGCGATAGTTCTCACGGGGAAGACCGAGGAGCCGCGGGTAGACTCCGGCCATGACGCGACCCGAGCGACCTCGTGCGGTCATCACCGGCGCCGGCCGAGGGATCGGCAGAGCCATCGCGCAGGCGCTTGCCGCCGACCATGCGCTGGTGCTCGTCGGACGCCGCGAAGCGCCGCTGCGAGAGGTCGCGGCCGAGCTCGGCGGCGAGGCGATCGTCGCGGACCTGGCCGACGCAGAGGATCGGGCGCAGCTGTGTGGGGCGATCGTCGGCGCGAGCGTGCTCGTGAACAACGCCGGAGTGGCGCCCTCGGCCCCCGCGCACCGGACCGACGACGAGACCTGGGCCCGCACGATGACGGTCAACGCGACCGCACCGTTCGAGCTGGCGAGGGCCGTCATCCCCGGGATGAAGGCGGCGGGCTGGGGCCGCATCGTCAACATCGCGTCCACCGCCGCGCTCAAGGGCTACAAGTTCACGGCCGCCTACTCGGCGAGCAAGGGGGCCCTGCTGGCCCTCAGCCGCGCCCTGGCGGTCGAGCTCGCCACGACCGGCGTCACCGTCAACGCGATCTGCCCGGGCTTCACCGACACCGACATCGTCGCGACCGCCACACGCAACATCGCCGGCAAGACCGGCCGCAGCGAAGCCGACGCTCGCAAGAGCCTCGAGGCGTTCAACCCGATGCGGCGCTTGATCGCCCCGGCCGAGGTCGCCTCGATGGTGTCCTATCTCGTTCACGACGCCGCCGCGGCGATCACCGGCGCCGCCCTACCCCTCGACGGAGGAGAGACCGCATGAGCACCACCATCCTTCCCGACGACTGGCCCCGCCCCAAGGGCTACGCCAACGGCATGACCGCGCGCGGCCAGGTCCTCGCCATCGCTGGCATGATCGGCTGGGACACCTCCGAGGTGATCGTCTCCGACGCCTTCGTCCCGCAGTTCCGCCAGGCGCTCGCCAACGTCGTCGCCGTGGTGGAGGCGGCTGGCGCCACGTACGAGGCCATCATCAGCCTGACGCTCTACGTGACCGACAAACACGCGTACTTGGACAACATCAAGGACGTCGGCGCCGTGTACCGCGAGCTCATGCCCAAGCACTACCCCGCGATGGCCCTCGTTCAGGTGAGCGCACTGGTCGAGGACCGCGCCCAAGTCGAGATTCAAGGCCTCGCGGTCTTGCCCGAGGACGCACGACGATGACCCAGCACGACCCCGACTTCCGTCCCCTGCCCCTACCGACGCCCGAGTCCTTCGCGTACGAAGAGCGCGACGGTGTCGGCGTCATCACGCTCAGCCGCCCCGAGCGCTACAACGCCCTCACCTTCGCGGTCTACCGCGAGCTTACCGACTTCTTCGCGACCATCGAGCGCCGCAGCCTCGCCGAGGGCGGCGCGCGAGCCCTGGTCCTGCAAGGCGAGGGCAAGGCGTTTTGCAGCGGCGGAGACGTCGAGGACATCATCACGCGGCTGTTCGAGCGCGACACGCAAGGGCTGCTTCGCTTCACCCGCATGACCGGCGAGCTGATCGCCAACATTCGCCGCTGCCAGCTCCCCGTGGTCGCGAGCATCAAGCGCGTCGCGGCGGGCGCGGGCGCGGTGATGGCCCTCGCCAGCGACCTGCGGGTCATGGGCAAGGGCTCGTTCTTCTCGTTCCTGTTCCCGCAGGTAGGCCTCTCGGGCGCGGACATGGGCGCGAGCTGGCTGCTCCCTCGCGTGGTGGGCCTGGGACATGCGTCCGAGATCTTGATGCTCGGCGGTCGCGTGCACGCCGACCGCTGCGCGCAGATCGGCCTGGCCACCCGCGTCGTCGACGACGAGGACCGCGCCAACGTGGACGCCGAGGCGTTTGCGCTGGCCAAGCAGCTCGCCTCGGGTCCGCACTTCGGGCTGCGGATGACCAAGGTGATGCTGCAAAAGGAGCTCGACATGGGGTTCACCGACGCCATCGAGGCCGAAGCGCAGGCGCAGGCCCTGTGCATGGAGCACCCCGACTTCAAAGAAGCCAACGACGCCTGGCTCGCCAAGCGCGACCCGCAGTGGAAGTGAGACGCGATGTGGACCGACCCCAAGATCACCGCGCGTGACGTCGGCGTGCATGGAGACCGAGCCGAGCTCGAAGCGCTCGAGGACCGGCTGCAATCGTTCGTCGCCGACATCGCGGACGCGCGCATCGACGAGTCCGACGAGCACGAGAGCACCCGCGAGTACGTCCGGCGCCTCGCCGACGCCGACTTCCTGCGATACGTCGCCCCTGCGGCGCACGGCGGCGCCCATGCGCAGGTCCGCTCCACCCCGCTGTGCCTCATCCGGCAGTGGCTCGCGCGCCACAGCGGAGCGCTCGACACCGCCTTCGTCATGCAGGGGCTCGGGAGCAATCCGGTCAACCTGGGGGGCTCCGACGCGCTCGCCGCTGCGCTGCTGCCTCGGGTCGTTCGGGGCGAAGCGATCTGCGCGTTCGCGCTCACCGAGCCCGACGCGGGCAGTGACGTCTCCGGCATGCAGACGACGGCGCACCCTCACGGCGACGGCGTGCGCCTCGAGGGAGAGAAGTGCTGGATCTCCAACGCCGGCGTGGCCGACAGCTACGTCGTGTTCGCGCGCGAAGGCGTGCAGCCCGAAGGCGAGAAGCCGAGCTTCGGTGCGTTCTGGGTCCCCGGCGACGCGCCCGGCCTGAGCGTCGAGCCCATGCAGGTCATCGCGCCCCACCCCATCGGCCGCGTGAAGTTCGACGGCGTCGTGGTCCCCGGCGCACACCGCCTCGGCGAGCCGGGCAAGGGGCTTCGCATCGCGCTGGCCAACCTCGACGTGTTCCGGGTCACCGTCGGCGCCGCGGCGTTGGGCCTGGCCGACCGCGCCCTCGCCGAGACGACCGCGCACCTCAAGACCCGCGTGCAGTTCGGCAAGCCTCTGGCCAAGCAGCAGGGCCTGCGCTTCGCCCTCGCAGACGTCGCCACCGACCATGTCGCCTCCCAGCTGCTGGTGTACCGAGCCGCGGGCGCCCGGGATCGCGGCCACGCCTCGCCCGACCAAGCCGCGATGGCCAAGCTGCACGCCACCGAGTCGGCCCAGCGCACCATCGACCGAGCCGTCCAGTCCTTCGGTGGACGCGGCGTCACGGTGGGCGAGGCCGTCGAGCGCCTGTACCGAGAGGTCCGCGCGCTGCGGATCTACGAGGGCACCTCCGAGATTCAAAAGCTGGTCATCGCGCGGTCCATGCTCTGACCCGACCGGTCGCGGCCCGCCTCCGGCCGCTCGAGCCGCGCCCGCGGCCGCTTCGGAACCTCCAGGCTGCGGCGCCGCTGCCGATGGGTCAGACTCGATCTGCCCGATGATCCCCAACCCCTCGATCGTCCCGGCTTTCGTGGCCCACGTGTGCCTGGGACTGATCGTGGCGTTCGTGCTGCTGGCCCGCTTCGGCAACCCGCTCACGGCCAAGCGCAGCGTCGTCCTGTTCGTGCTCACGGGCCTGTCGAGCGCCGCGCTGGGCCTGCTGACCGCGCCCGACCCCAACGGCTTCTCCACGCTGCTGACATGGTCGTGGACGCTCGCCGTCGTCCTGCCGGCGACCGCATTCGCCATCGCGGTGCGGGCCAACCCCAAGCGCGGGGTGCAGGCGTCCTTCCTCGCGATCGGCCTGCTCGGTGTCGCGGGGGCGGTGTACGCGTTCGCCTACGAGCCTCGCAACCTCGAGGTCACCCGCCACGAAGTGGTCAGCGACCGCGTCGGGGCCCCGCTGCGCATCGCCGTCATCGCCGACCTGCAGACCGACGCCCCCGGAGACCACGAACGCGCCGCGCTGAAGGCGGTGATGGACGCACAGCCCGACCTCATCGTGTTCGTCGGGGACGTCATTCAGCACGGGGACCCGCGCGCCTACGCAGACGCCTGGGCCACCCTCCGCGGCATCGCCGAGCCGCTGGCCCTGAGCGCCCCCTTGGGCGTCTACCTCGTCGAGGGCGACTCCGAGTATCCCCACGGCGACGACTGGATCGCCCACGCCGAGGCCATGGGGCTGACGGTCTGGCCACGGGAGACCACCTCCCGCCGGATCCGGGACGACGTCGTACTCACCGGCTTCGGCCTTCGGGCGTCCGCATCCTCCGAGCTCGAGGTGCAGCGCCCCGACGAGACCCTGCACGTGGTGTTCGGCCATCGGCCCGCGTTCGCGCTCGGCAACATCGACGCCGACCTCCTGCTCGCCGGACACACGCACGGCGGGCAGGTTCAGCTCCCCGGTTGGGGGCCCATCCTCACGCTCTCGAAGGTGCCGCGACGCTGGGCGTCGGGGCGGACCGAGCTGCCAAGCGGCGCCACCTTGCTGGTCTCGCGGGGCGTGGGCATGGAGCGCGCCGCAGCGCCTCGCATCCGCTTCTGGTGCAAGCCCGAGGTGATGCTTGTGGACGTCGTGCCCCCCACCTGACGAACGTCCCGATATCGGCCGACCTCTGTACACCTGTAAGGGAAGGTGGTGATCGCACAGTGGATCCGGCGTCGGATCCGCCGGGTCATCTGACCACCTGAACGATTCTGCAGAAAATTAGACATCCACCCAGTGCTGACCGAAGGTGCAGACCATGAGCAGCAACAAGCCGGAAACCGACGCCCTGACCCTCCTGCGCGCCATCTTCGACCTGGGCGATGCAGACATGCGGGTCACCCTCGACCTCCTGGCCCGCCTCGGCGGACATTCCCGAGACCGCGCGAAATCGCTCCTCAGCCAGCTCCGACGCGCCAAGCTCGTGCAAGAAACTGGCATGGGACTGACCATGGTCGGTCTCGCGGCGGCAGTTGCGCTGCCGGAATTCGAGCCCTGCCGAGAGCCCGCCCGCCGCGGTCGACCCGGGCTACGCGCCGCCTGAAAACCTCGCTCGAAGGCGGCGTCCCTCACGGCCGGCGGACGCCGCCGCTTGTCTTCCCAGCGCGCACTTGCCACGTTGCTGATCGTGCACCTGACGCGACGCACGGACTACGGCTTGCGCCTGTTGATGCTGCTGGCCGTGGACGACGACGCGCCGGTCGGGCTCAACGACGCCGCGACCCGCCTCGAAGTCTCCGCCAACCACCTCGCGAAGGTCGCCCAGGCCCTCGTTCACGCCGCGCTGATCCGCAGCATCCGTGGACGCGCCGGCGGGTTCATGCTCTTGCCGCAAACCCGCGAGGCAACCGTCGCCGACATCGTCGAAGCCCTCGAGCCCATGGCGTTGGTCGAGTGCTTCGACGACGCGGACGCGTGCACGCTCAGCCCGATGTGCCGTCTGCACGGGGCCCTCGCCGAGGCCAAGCAGTCATTCCTCGACTCGCTGAGACGCCACACGCTCGCCGACCTCGTGGCTCGACGGCGCGCGCCTCTGCTCCGGCTCACGCGCAAGCAGGAGTAGCGGGGATCACTCGTAGTCGAAGATCGTCTGGATCTGCGGGTCGAACTCGCCGGGGATGACCTCGCCCGGCAGGAACACCGCGTCGAGGATTGCGCAGCGCTGCGCGTCTTCGCGGGGATCGCAGCTCGCCGCGTGCATCCGAACCTCGTCGAGCTCGACGAGCGTGTCACCGCGAGGCGCCAGGGCATCGGAAGCGAACGACCCGGGGTAGATCTCGTCCGAGGGCTCCTCGTTGCGGTGGCACAGCCGGCAGACCGTGCCGAAGTCTTGATCCTGGATCCGCGTCACCGCGGCGGCGACGTCGATGGTCGCGGGGTCGGCGGGGAGCTCGAGCTCAGCCTTGACGGTGGTCGTCGGGCCGACGAACTCGGCGAACTCCACCAGCTGCGCCCCATGGCCCACCGTCGCGAACGAGAGGATCAGCCCGTCGAAGAACACGAACAGCCTCGGGCTCTGGTTGCCCTGCCCCGGCTGCGCGCTGAATACGCTCGAGCTGGCAAGCACCGGCAGGGGTCGAGCGAACGACTCGAGGACGCAGGGCACGTCGATGGGCTCGGGCAGCGCCTCGATATGCGCGACCGCCTCGGCGATCGTCCTCGGCCGGCCGGTGTGGCCCACAGGCGTGGTGCAGCGCGGAACGTAGGCGTCCTCCCCCACGTCCGGACGCATGCCCGTGGTCTCATCCGCATCGCCCGTCGTGCCCTGTGCGCCCGACGACGCATCCATCTCGTCGACCTCGGCGGGCTCGCAGGCGACGAGGGCACCGGACAGCGCAAGGACTGCGGAGACACATCGCGAGACACGCATACCAGCATCTCGTATACCTGATTCGTGGACACAGGTCGACACACCGCCCTCACCCCCGACGCCATCGAGACGGTCATTCAAGCGTTCTATGGCCGCGTGCAGCACGATCCCGTCCTCGGTCCCATCTTCGCCCGACACGTCGACGATTGGGCACCGCATTTACTGCGCATGCAGGCGTTCTGGCGGAGCGTCCTGTTGCGCACCGGCGAGTTCCAGCGCAGCCCCCGCGGGGGTCCGCCCGCCCTTCATGCGAGGATCGAAGGGCTCGATCCGCGGCTCTTCGAGCGGTGGCTGGGCCTGTTCTCCTCGGTGTTGAGCGAATGCCTCTCGCCCGAGCCCGCCGCGCAATGGAGCGCGCGCGCCCACGCGATCGGCGAGACGCTCCAGCTTCGCATCGCAGAAGCCACGGGGCCGCGAGCCCAGGCTTCGAGCCTCAGCCGCCTCGAAACGCGGTGAGCAGCAGCGCCGCGGCTTCGTCGGGGGTTCGGACTCCGGCGCGGACCTCGGGCTCGAGCGCGCGCAGCTTCGAGCGCACTGCGGGGTCTTGGTGCACCGCGTCGCGCACCCCGTCCTCGAGCGCTCGCCACATCCAGCGCACCCGCTGTTCTCGGCGGCGATCATCCCAGAGCCCCGCGGCGCGCAGCCCATCCCGAAACGCCTGCGTCACGGTCCAGATCGTGTCCACGCCCTCCCCGGTCAGCGCCGAGCAGGTCATGGCTTTGGGCGTCCACACCGGAATCTTCGGCGGGATCAGGCGAAGCGCGTTGGCGTGCTGCTGGCACGTCCGCCGCGCAGCGGCCAACGCGTCGCCGTCGGCTTTCGTCACGACGAGCAGGTCGGCAAGCTCGAGGATGCCTCGCTTGATCCCCTGGAGTTCGTCGCCGGATCCGGGCAGCACGAGGACGACGAACATGTCGACCATGCCAGCGACCATCACCTCGGACTGTCCCACGCCGACGGTCTCGACGAGCACGACGTCGTAGCCGGCCGCCTCGCACACGGTCATCGTCTCTCGCGTGCGCCGAGCCACGCCGCCGAGCGTCCCGCCCGAAGGAGAGGGACGGATGAACGCGTTCGGATCGCGCGCGAGCTCGGTCATGCGCGTCTTGTCGCCCAAGATACTGCCGCCCGTGCGGTCCGAGCTCGGGTCGACGGCCAGCACCGCCACCCGATGCCCACCGGAGGTGAGCTGCCGCCCGAAGGTCTCGATGAGCGTGCTCTTCCCAACGCCCGGGGACCCTGTGATGCCGACACGGATCGAGCCGCCAGCGTGTGGAGCGAGACGTTCGAGTAACGCGTTTGCGTCGTCTCGGTCGGCGGCGCGCGAGCTCTCCACGAGCGTGATGGCGCGCCCCATCATCGCCCGCGTGCCTGCGCGAACGCCCTCGGCAAGCGTCTCGGGGCTGGGCCGTTTCATGCCGGCACGGCCGCAAGCGCATCGAGCATCTCGGACGCCGCCTCGGTGAGTACGGTGCCGGGAGGATAGACGGCCGTCACGCCCATCTGCAGCAGCTTGGGCTGGTCATGCGGAGGGATGACCCCCCCGACGACGATGAGGATGTCCTCGCGCCCCTCGGCCTTCAGCGCGGCCTGCAGCGCGGGCACCAAGGTGAGGTGGCCGGCGGCGAGCGAGCTGACCCCGATCACGTGCACGTCGTTCTCGACGGCTTGGCGCGCGGTCTCCTCGGGCGTCTGGAACAGCGGCCCAATGTCGACGTCGAAGCCCACGTCGGCAAACCCGGTGGCGATGACCTTGGCGCCGCGGTCGTGGCCGTCTTGGCCCATCTTCGCCACGAGGATTCGCGGACGCCGGCCGTGGTCGCGCTCGAACGCGTCGACCTTCTCGGTCACCCGGGCGACGGCTTCGGGCGGCAGCTCGGATCGGTACACGCCCGAGATTGCCTCGGATCGCGGCTCGTAGCGACCCCACTTCGACTCGAGCGCGGCCGACATCTCGCCGACGGTCGCCTTGGCCTGCGCCGCCTCGACGCACAGCGCGAGCAGGTTCTCGCTGGCGTCCTGCGCCGCGGCGCTGAGCTTGGCGAGCACCGCGTCGACCTGAGACTGGTCGCGCTCGGCACGGAGCGTGGCCAAGCGCTGCAGCTGTGCCTCACGCACCGCCGAGTTGTCGATCTCGAGCACGTCGACCTCGGGCGAGCTCGACGCGACGTACTTGTTGACGCCCACGAGGGTCTGCCGCCCGCTGTCGATACGCGCCTGGGTCCGCGCCGCGGCCTCTTCGATGCGCCGCTTGGGCAGGCCGGCCTCGATCGCCTTGGCCATGCCGCCCATCTCCTCGATCTCCTGCATCAGGCTCCACGCCTTGTCCGCGAGCGTCTGCGTGAGCCACTCGACGTAGTAGCTCCCGCCCCACGGGTCGATGGTCCGGGTGATGCCCGCCTCTCGCTGCAGGAAGATCTGGGTGTTTCGCGCGATGCGAGCGCTGAAGTCGGTGGGCAGGGCCAGCGCCTCGTCGAACGAGTTGGTGTGCAGGGACTGCGTGTGCCCCGTCGTGGCCGCCAGCGCCTCGATGCAGGTCCGAGCGACGTTGTTGTAGGGGTCTTGCGCCGCGAGGCTCCAGCCCGAGGTCTGACAGTGCGTGCGCAGCATCGTGCTCTTGGGTTTCTTCGCGCCCACCCCCTTCATCAGCTTGGCCCACAGCAGCCGCGCCGCCCGGAGCTTGGCCACCTCCATGAACGTGTGCATGCCGATGCCGAAGAAGAACGAGATGCGAGGCGCGAACGCGTCGACGTCGAGGCCCGCGGCCATGCCGGAGCGCACGTACTCGAGGCCGTCGGCGAGCGTGTAGGCCAACTCGATGTCGGCGGTCGCTCCGGCCTCTTGCATGTGATAGCCGGACACGCTGATCGAGTTGAACCGGGGCATGTTCCGCGCCGTGTAGGCGAAGATGTCCCCAATGATCCGCATCGATGGCTTCGGCGGATAGATGAACGTGTTGCGGACCATGAACTCCTTGAGGATGTCGTTCTGAATGGTCCCCGACAGCTGTTCGGCACCGACGCCTTGCTCCTGCGCCGCGACGATGTACAGCGCGAGGATCGGGAGCACCGCCCCGTTCATGGTCATCGACACGCTGATCCGGTCGAGCGGAATGCCCGAGAACAGGATGCGCATGTCGAGAATCGAATCGACCGCCACGCCGGCCATGCCGACGTCGCCCATCACGCGGGGGTGGTCGGAGTCGTAGCCACGGTGCGTCGCGAGGTCGAACGCGATCGACAGGCCCTTCTGGCCCGCGGCGAGGTTCCGGCGGTAGAAGGCGTTGCTCTCCTCGGCGGTGGAGAAGCCCGCGTACTGCCGGATCGTCCACGGTCGCTGCACGTACATCGTGGGGTACGGGCCGCGCAGGAACGGCGCAAAGCCCGGCTTGCTCGACACCGCCGGCAAACCGTCGCGGTGGGCGTCGGTGGGGTGGCGAACGACGTCGATGCCCTCGGGGGTGCCGAACGTCTCGTCGGAGGATGTGGGCGCTGGCGTATCGGCGACGAGGTCGTCGAAGGACAAGGAGGCAAAGTCGTTGTTGCTCATCGTTCGACCTCTACGGCGGCGTGCAGCGTGCTCAGGGTTGCGGGCAGGTCCATGCGCAGGTGCAAGAACCCGTCGGGCTCGAGGCCTTCACGGGGCGCGCAGGCGACCCACACCGCCTTCGCCCCGGCCTCGCGAAGTGCAGCGAGGGCTGTGGCGCCCTCGGACGCCAGGCGTTCGTCGGACGCGACCAAGACCGCGAGCGCAGGGACGATGTCGTCGGTGGTCGAGACGACCTCCGCCGCGAAGCCGCCGACTTGCACGGCGCTGCGGGCGAAGTCGAGGCGCGCGCGGTGCTCCTTGAGCGCACCGAGCACGTACAGCTGCGCGCGCGGCCTGTGAGGCGCCGCGTCGGCGGCGGTGCGCAGGCGCTCGAAGGGCTCGGCCAGGCGCTGGACCGGCATTTGCGGCACCGATACGACGGGCTCGGAGGTCGGCAACGCCGCCGATGCCGACGGGTCATCGCCCAGCGGCGTGGCCGGCTCGTCGAGCTGCGGGAAGATCGACACGCCCGTCAGTGCGAGCCGCCCAGTCGCGAGGGCGGACGCACGCGCCGAGGCACAGCCCGCGACGTCGGACTGCACGCGACCCGATGACAGCGTCGCCGCCATGCCGCCCGCCTTCTCGACGGACTGCACCCACGCCCACGCCCGCTCGGCGATGCCGCGAGTGAGCGCCTCGACGTAGCCGCTGCCCCCGGCAGGGTCGTGAGCGGCAGCGAGGTGGGACTCTTCGCGGAGCATGTGAGACGTCGTGATCGCCCATCGGCGGGCGTCGGCGTCGGGGGTCCCTAGAACCTCGGAGAACGGCTGCACCGTCACTTCGTCTGCGCCTCCGGTCGCGGCCGAGAAAGCCTCGGCGGTGGCGCGCAACATGTTGACGCGCGGGTCGTGTCGGGTCCGATCGCGACGTGCGGTGCGGACGGTGACGAACGCCGGCTCGGTCGCTCCCCAGCGGGCGGCGACCCGCTCGGCGAGCCACCGCAGAGCCCGAACCTTGGCAATCGAGACGAACACGTCGCTCTCGGCGGCGACCCGGAGCACGGTCCTGGGCCACAATCCCTCGACGTCGGCGCCGCCTTCGGCGAGGCGCCGGCGAGTGTCGATCAAGGTCGCCAGCGTGGCGCCGAGTTCGACCGACGCCGACGCGCCCGCGTCGTGATAGGGCAGCCCCGAGGCCAGCAACACCCGGAGCTGGGGCGCCTCGACCGTGGCACGGGCGAGCACCCGACCGGTCTGCGCGAGCGCCTCGTCGAGCGCGAGCCCCAAGCCTCCGTGCTCCGCGAGGGCGCCCAGCGGATCGCACAGCACGCCCCCCAGAGCGCTGCCCGACCCACTCGACTCCAACAGCAGCGACAAGGCGCTGAGCCCGTTGGCCCCCGCGTCGATCCAAAGCGCCGAGGCTCCGGCCGCCTCCACGATGCTCGACACCTGCTCCCGGTCGACCCACGCGACGCCCTTCCCCGGCGCGGACGCCCGAGCGCGGAGCGAAGGGGCGAGCCGAACCCACGCCGCATCGAGACCGAGCGCGACGTCGGTCCGCAGCGCCGCCGCAACCGCCCTTGGGCACTGCAGTGCGTACTCCTGCGCAACGCGCCACGGGGCCGTGCTCGCGCGCGCTCCCCCGGCCCGCGTCCCCGCCTCGTACAGCGGCCTCGTGGCCAGCCCCCCGGTCCCGGTCACGTCGACCTGGGCGCAGAGTCGGTCCAGCGAGGTGGTCTCTTCGACCTTGGCCTGCCACTGCTCGAGGGTCACCCCGTCGAACTCTTCGAACGTCACGGACTCGCTCACGGCGGCCGCATCATACGATCCTGGCGGCCTTGCGCCCCCGGCGACGGTGTGCGTTCGATGCGTCGGACCGGACCGCCATATCCTTTGCCTTCGAAACCGGCCGGAGGGCGGCATAGCGGAGCGATATGGGACCGCATGGCGCAGCGCCCTGCCGGGCTGGTAGGTTCGCAGCGCCAAAAGCGATGAGTGAAGACACCACAGCCCGCCCGCTTCTCGAGTTCGACGCCGTCGACTCGATCCTGGACCTCCTTTGCGAGGCGACGGGCCAGCGGATTGCGCTCGTCGCCGAAGTCACCCCGGACCAATGGCGCTGCCACGCCGTCCGCGACCACGCTGGGTTCGGCCTGCAGCGTGGCGACGCACTCGACGTACAGACCACGTTCTGAAGCAAGGTCGAGGGCGCGGTCGCGCCCCTGGTCATCTCCAACGCGGGCACGGACGCGCGCTTTCGTGAGCACCCGGGCTATCTGCAATACGGCATCGCCAGCTACGTCGCGGTCCCGATCTACGAGGGCGACGAGGCCGTGTTCGGCACGCTGTGCGCCCTCGATCCCGAACCTCGGGAGATCGACGAGAGCGTGCTGAGGACCTTCAGGCTCCACGCCGACCTCATCGGCCATCACATGCGAGCGCAGCGTGCCGCGCGAGAGCGAGAGAACTTCATGGCGGTGCTCGCCCACGATCTCCGCACGCCGCTGTCGACCGCCTCGTTGGTGGCCTCCGCGCTCGGGGAGCTCCCCGCGCCAGCCAACGCCCTCGCGCCCCGGCTCTCACGCACGGTGGCTCGAATGCAGCGCATCGTCGACGACGCGACCGACGTCGCCAGAGGCCGCATGGGGAGGCGGATGCCCCTGTCCCCCACCCCGCTGAACGCGGGCAAGATGCTGCGGACCCTGCTCCACGACTACGCCGAACCTGGCGACGTCGAGCTTCAGGTCGAAGGCGACCTCGCGGTCTGCTGGGACCGGACCCGCGTGGAGCAGCTGGTGACCAACCTCCTCGCGAACGCCCTGCAGTATCGCGACGAGACCGAGCCGGTCCGCGTACGTCTGAGCGACGACGGCGACGAGATCGAGCTCGAGGTGTCCAACGTAGGGGACCCCATCCCGGACGACCTCCTGCCAGTGCTCTTCGACCCGTTTCACCGCGGCGACAAGTTCTCGCGACACGGTCTGGGGCTGGGGCTGTTCGTCGTCAAGTCGGTCGCGAACGCGCACGGCGGGGACGTCTGCGTCTACTCGGACGACGCCCGCACCCGCTTCGTCGTTTCGCTCCTTCGCGACGCTTCGATCAGTTCGTCCCCGAGCAAGTGATCGGCGCCGTTGGGGCGCACGAGGCCGGTGACTCGAAGGGCTCGCCGGCGACCCGAGCCGCGATGAAGTCGAGCGACTCGCCAAGCGACCACAGCCCGGCGTCGGTGTGCCCCGCTCCCGCACACTCGAGGTACTCGGTGGGCAGGCCGGCGCTGCACAGTGCCTGGTACGCCACGCGCTCGGTCGGCGTGTTGACCAGCTCGTCCTCCTCGCCGAGCACGGTGAGGATGCCGTAGCTGGGAAGCGCGGACTCGATGCGAGGGATGGACGTGGTCGTGAGCGTCGACTCCTCGGCAATGCACCCGACCCAGCCGTAGTCTGCGAGGGTCTCGTCGGCCGCAGCCTGCAAGATCGGCCCGGTGAAGATGTCCGGGAGCAGCGTGTCGCCACCGAGGCCCAGCTCGTCTTCGGGGTCGCACGAGACCTCGAGCGCGGCGGGGACGTCGACGTCGAGTGGCGCGACGAACACCTCGTCGAGGTTGTCCTCCTGCCCGTACCAATCCGCCGTCGACCCGAAGTAGGCGATCGCGTTGCCGGTCGCGGAGATCTCGGTCTGCAGCGCCAGCGTCATCTGGCCCAGAATGTCCGCCGGGGGGATCGAGGCCACGACGCCGAGCGGCGTGAGCTCGCGGGCGTAGTACGGCGCGAGACGATCGACCCACAGCGCCGCGTGCCCACCTTGCGACGCGCCATAGATCGCGTACTCCGTGCTCGGGCAGAGCCCGCCTCGACGCTCCTGGGGGAGCTTGCGAAGCGCCCGCACGGCGTCGAGGCTGGCGATCGCGGTCGCTTCTCCGACCAGGTAGGGGTGTTTGAATCCGGTGGGCGCCCCCACGCCCTTGAGCCCGATGTAGTCGGGCGCGACCACGAGATAACCGTAGGTCGCGAACAGGGCCGCAAGCAGTCGCCCCTCGTCCGTGTTCGACGGGCTGCACCCATCGGAGAACCCTGCGGTGCCGTGCAGCAACAGGACGACGGGAGCGTCTTCGCTGGGGTCGAGCCCCTCGGGGTAGGCCACCAGTGATGACGCGTCGATCAGCGCCCCGCGATCCTGAGTCGTGTACTCGAACTGCTCGATCGTCACGTCGTATTGCGCGGGTGCAGGCAACGCGATACCCGCGGCGAGGGAGGCGAAGTTCAACAGGTCGGCGGTGAAGCTCGTGGTGTCCCCGTAGCTGCTCACGTCGCCAAGCTGGTCGCTGTCCGACCACGCGTACGCCGGCATGCCGCACCGCGCGGGCGAGAGCGCCACGGCGTCCGTCTCGGGCGTGCCTCCGACGATCGGATCGGGCGCGGCGCAGACCCCCTCGCCGGTCGTCGTACTGCCGCCCGAGCTCGTGTCCGGCTCGCTGCTGGAGGTCCCCTGCGGTGTGCCCGACGACGATGAGTCCTCTCCTCCCGACGTCCCCTCGGCGCTGACGTCTCCGGTCGTCGTCGAGCCCTCCGCCGTCGTAGAGCCGTGGCTGCCCGTCGACGTACCCGACCCGTTTCCACCGCCTGTGTCGTCACCACATCCACAGGCGAGGAGAGACGAGGCGAAGAGACACCTGCGAACGAGCATTCACGGACCGTAGTCCGCCGTCGAGGTCCCGAGCAAGGGTCCGCGGCCCCCAACCCCGGCGCTCCCCAAGGGCCGCTGACGCTTCAGCCAGACGTCGAGGAGGACGAACTGCTTGCGCCGTCCGTCCCGCTCGAACTCGCACCGTCGCCGGAGGTAGACGTGGTCGTGGCTTCGGCACCGGTCGACGACGATCCGTCGCCGGAGCTGCTCGAGCTTGCGCCACTCGAACCGTCCGTCGTCGACTCTGTGTCGGTATCGGTATCAGTATCGGTCTCGCTGAAGACGCCGGTCGACCCGTCGAACGAGTCGACGACTCCGTAGGCCGGTTGGTCGGTTGCGCACGCAGCCGCGAGCATGCTGAGCGACAAGACGCCCGCAGCGAGGCTTCGGTTGGCGGGCGCGCCACAATGCGGGCACGCATCCCCGCGCCGGATGGGACGCGCACAAGCGGAACAAGCCGTCAGTCTCATACGGATCGATAGTGCCCAGCCCGCGCCCAACGATCACGGCCCCGCCGTAGTTTTTCTCTTCCGCCCGCGCAGCTCAGTACGCGTCGGCGCGGACGCGCTCGCGGTACGTGTCGATGTGCTTGCTGTAGAACTCCCACGTCTTGGCGCGTGCGACCTCGAACGTGCAGCTCTCGGCGTAGGTTCTTGCGTTCCCTGACATTCGCTCGAGCCGCGCGTCGTCGCCCATGAGCCGTACGACGGCGTCGGCCCAGCGGTTGAGCTGTCCCGCGGGGAGGACGATGCCGGTCTCGTTGTGGTGCACGATCTCCGAGGGGCCGCCCACGTCCGAGACCAGCGCCGGCGTGCCACAGGCCATCGACTCGAGGACCACGTTGCCGAACGTGTCGGTGGTCGAGGGGAACATCATCACGTCCGAGGACGCGTACGACGCAGCGAGTTCGTCGCCCTGGAGGTATCCGGTGAAGCACACGGGGTAGCCCTCGAGCTCTTCTTTCATCTTCTCCAGGTAGGGGCCTTCCCCCACGATGCCCAGCTGGATGTCCAGGCCGTGCTCGTCGACGAGGTGCTTGAACAGCTTGGCCAGGAAGGGCAGGTTCTTCTCCAGAGACACGCGGCCGACGTAGACGAGCGTGCGCTTGTCTTGCAGGCCTCGAGACGTCCAGAAGTCGGCCTTCGCCAACGCGGGCACGAAGCGCTGCGAGTCCACGCCGCGCGGCACGATGGTGACCTTGCCCGACTGGATCCCGTTGCCGGACATGACCTCGCGGGTGGCGTAGGTGGGCGCGAGGACCTCTTCCATCTGGTTGTAGAACCAGGCCGTGTACGCCTGCACGATGCGTCCGATCGTACGGTCGCCGATGATGCGGAAGGCGTACTCGGGGACGTTGGTGTGGTACTGGCCGATGACCGGCGTGTCGAGCAGCCGCGCGGCCATCATGCCGATGAGGCCCACGGGACCCGGGGTGGTGGCGACGATGAGATCGATCTCGTTCTCGTCCATCCAGCGGACCACCTCGAGCAAGCTCGGCCAGCCCAACTCGTAGCTCTCGTAGCCCAGCAGCGGGAAGCTGGCGATGGAGGGGAAGCGGACGACGTTGGCGTCGTCGACCGAGGGCTCGAAGCCGTCGGACTTTGCACCGCAGAGGAACACCTCTTTGCCGTCGTCGCGCATCTCGCTGACCAGGCGACGCAGGTTGATGCTGAGCCCGTCGACGTTGTCGAGGGTGTCACAAAGGATTGCGACGCGCTGCCCCTGCCCGATGGGTCTGGGCAGCTCCAGGCTCTCGTACAGGCCCCGGGCGCGTCGGCGCTCGCCGTAGAAGAAGCGGATGCCGAAGTAGTAGGGAAGGTTGAGCAGGGTGAGCCGGATGAGCGTGGGCAGCTCGTCGATGAGCGGCTCGAGGTCGACGCTGTCGACGGCCTCCTTCATCGCGTCGGTCGAGGACCGGAACGCCCGCAACAGCGAGGTCTGCACCAGCGAGTAGATCTCGTCGTGCGTCTCGGGCTTGTGCCCGTTGGCCAGGAGCTTCTTGAAGTCCGGGAACGAGTCCATCTCGGCCAGGGTCTGCATGGCGGCGGGGATGAGCCGCTGCAGCGCCGGCGGGAGTTCGGCGGGGTCGTCGGGCAGGTCCTGGTTTTGAATGATGTCGACCAGCTTGTGAAAGACGCCCGGTTTGTTGCTCTCTTGCTGAACGCTGGCGTGGCGGAAGTACTGAATGGTGCCGATCGCGGCCGTGTGTGCGTAGCTCTTGCACGTCTTCTCGAAGCCGTTGACGCGGACCTCTGCGCTCTCGATGGCCTTGCGCAGCGACGCGAGGTTGGCCTCGCCCTCGAACTCGACGAACGAGCGGGCCATCGTGTGCCCCGAGTGGTCGTCCGACCCGGCGGTGAACTTCCAGGTCCGATTCGGCGCAACGTCGATCTTGAACTCGTTGGCCCAGCGCTCGAGCATCGGCTGGTCGACCTTGCCGATCACCTCGCGGTTGAAGCGCTCGTGACCCGAGTCCTTCTGCCCGTTGATCACCTCGATGGTGTCGAAGAGCAGCAGAGACTTCTTGAGCAGGTCGGGCGTCAGCCGCTGGTTGACCGGCGAGAACGGGTGCGCGAGCGAGTGCAGGATGTCCTGCTCGCGGATGTAGTCGACCAGCTCGTAGATGTTGTAGCGGAGCCGCTGCAGCTCGTCGTGCTGAGCCTCGGTGATCCCGTAGCAGCACACGTGAACGATGCAGCCGTTCTCGGGGAATCGGGCCGACACCTCCTCGGAGATGAAGACGTGGTCGCCGTGGTGCGCGATTTCGAGGCAGCCGTCGATGGCGTCATGATCGGTGATGGTCACCATGCTCATGCCGCGCTGCATCATCGTCTGGTACAGGTCTTCGGGCTCCGTGTAGCACTCCTCGACCTCGAGGGAGTTGAGCACGAAGAGCTTGAACCGACCGGCGTACTTGCTGTGGACGTGGAGGTCGATGCGCTGCGTGGGGGTGACGATGGTCATGGGGTCCTCGAGGGAGGCGCCTGCTCCGCGGTCGGCAGAGACGGCTACGGGGCGGCTGTCGAACGCGGTTGTCGCCCCAGACCGCCCACTGGTTGCATGGTTTGGGCGACCTCACAAAGACGAGGCGGCCCCGGTCACTGCGCGGGGGGTTCCGCGCCCGAACTTCGAGGCGAGGCGCGCAGTCGGCGGCCGAATTCGAGCAGGAACGGGAGCACGACGACCGAAGCGATCAGCGCCAGCGTCATGCCCAGGACTGCAGCCCAGGCCATCGACTCGAGGCCCCGGTGGTTGGCGAACAGGATGCCCGAGAAGCCCCACACCGTGGTGAGGGTGGTAATGAAGATTGCACCTCCAGCCTCGCGTAGAACCCGCCCCAGATTGCTGCGGCCGGTCCGCTCGACCTCCTCGCGGTGCCGCTCGACCAGATGCAGCGCGTCGTCTTGGCCCATGCCCAGCAGCAGCGGCAAGACGATGATGTTGAAGAAGTTCAGCTTCCAGCCCAGGCCCAAGAAGACCGCGGCGAGCCACAGCAGCGAGAAACCCACCGTCAGCGCCACGCCCAGGACGCCCCACAGGTTTCTGAGCAGGACCAGGGCCGTAAGCAGCATCACCCCCACCGAGACGGCCATCACCTTGGGGCCATCGGCATCGATCGCGTCGAAGATCTCGGGGATGACGAAGAAGTCGGCCGCGAGGTCGACCTCTGCCGCCTCGCCCTCGCCGCTGGTGAAGAGCGACGCGAACGACGCGTAGATCCCTCGGCTGTTGACGATGTTCGCCTTCGAGCCCTTGGTTGCGACGATGACGAAGCGCGAGACATCGCCGTCGGTGTCCTCGAACTGGCCGGTCACCCACCCGGGCAGCGCACCCACCCGCACGGGCTCGGAGACCGAGAGGTAGGGGTACCACTCGTCGATCTGCGCCTTGCTCGTGGCCGACATGCTGGCCTTCTTCGCGTCGAGGCGTGCGCGAATGTCGGCGATGACCTTCAGCTTCTCCTCCTGCTGCCGCGGCACGAACGCGTGCACCGACCACACTTTGGCCAAGCGCCGCCGCATGTCGCTGAGCCGCTCGGTGTCGTAGCGACCCAGCAGCGCCGCGGTGTGACCGGACATGACCGCCTCGGCGACCGCCTTGGTCTCGAGCGCCACGAAGACCGGGTCGTCCAGATCCGTGTCCTGCGCGTCCCAACCATCGTCGAAGTCGTCCCCCTCGTCGTCCCAGTCCTCTTCTTCGTCGAGGTCGGCGACCTTGGCATCGAGCGTCTCGGGCGGCTCGGGCATGGGCCGAGTGGGCGGCGCGTCGGGGTCGAACGCGGCGACCTCCTCGGGGGTCATCGCCAGCAGCGCGTCGAGCTGTCGCTGCACGTCGATCGCCTGCTGGGGCGTGTCGACCAGGACGACCGCGGGATCGACCGTCTGTGCCTTGCCGACCGCGTCGCGGTACCCCGCCCGCGGCGGGCCGTTGCTCTTGGGGCGCACGGGCCCGAGCTTCTTGAGGTCGTGCTGATATTCGAGATCGCCGATGTTGGCCGCGGCCCAGCCCGCTGCAATCGTGCCCCCGACGGCGAGGACGAGCGCGAAGATCGACAGGGCCTTGCCCCACGAGCCCAGGTCGTCCCGGGTCGCCCCGGGCGCAGGTGGTGTCCACGGACGGACCCGCTCGAACGCGACGAAGAGCGCGGGCATGAGCACCACCGACCCCAGCAGCGACAAGAGGACGCCCACCGCGGCGACCTGGCCGAACTGCGCGAAGCCTTGAAAGTCGGCGATCGACAGCGCCGCGAACGCGAGCGCCGTGCTCACCGCACCAGCCGCCGTGGTCTTCCCGCTGGTGGCCAGGCACACCGCCAAGGCGTCCTGCGAGGACAGGCCCCGGCCCCGCTCCTGCCGCAGCCGCGCCAAGACGTGAATGCCGAAGTCGATGCCGAGGCCCAGCAAGACCGCAAAGATGAACGCGGAGACGATGTTCAGGACCCCGAAGGCGATCCAGCCGAACGCGAGCGCGCCCACGACCGAACCCAGCAGCGGCAGCATCACGAGCGCGACCGCCCTGGGGCTTCGGAAGTAGAGCGCCAGCGTGGCCAGCAGCGCGAGCACGGCCGCAATCGAGCCGCCACGCACCTCGTTCTGCACGTCCTTGACGCGCTTTTGGTGCTGCACGTAGCTGCCGTTGAGCTCGAAGCTGAGCTCGTGGTGAAAGCTGTGGGGGTCGAGCCCGTCGGCGATGCTGCGAACCTCTTCGGTGAGCGCGCCTGCGAACTCGAGGTCGGTGGCGGGCTGGGTCGGTCGCATCTTCACGACCATCACTCGCCCCTCGTCGGCCTCCATGTACTCCTCGGACGCTTCGGAGACGCCGTAGCGCTCGCGCATCTCGTCGGGATCGAAGCCGAGCGCGCCCGCGTCGTCCTTCGTGCCCGCCTCGCCCGGGCTGTCATCGGAGAAGTCGCCAAAGGCTTGCTTGCCGACCTCCTCGCGGATCTTCGCGATCACCCGGCGGCGAAGGTCGAGCAGGTCGGCGAGGCTGGCGTACAGCAGCGCGTGCTCGTCGAAGTACGCGAGGTCGCGGCGAAAGACGACGTAGCGCAGGTCGTCGCGCCCGCGCAGCGCTTCGGCCACCGCGTCGCCGAAGGCGATGTTGGCCTCGCGCGAGGGAGAGCGAATGGTGACGTAGAGATCGGACTGCTGCCCGGCGCGAGCCTGCAGCCGGTCGAGGCGCGTGACCGAGGGGAAGTGGTCGGGCAGCAGGCGCCGCAGCTCCTGGTCGATCTTCAGGTTGGTTGCGGCGGCCGTGCTGACGATGGCGAATACGAGGCCGACGAGCAGCACCACGCGGAACCGCCGGTGAATGAAGGCGGCCATGCGATCCGCCCACGCCGGAACCTGATGCTCGTCCGCCATCTGTTCGATGAGGTAGCACGACGCCGCGCGACGCGCCTGCGGGCTGCGTCACGCCCAAGGGCGACGCTCGAGGTCGGGTCGGGGTGGGGGTCGCTCAGCTGGCTGCGCGCAGCGGCAGCACGCGAGCCACGTCGGCACGGTCACCGCGGTCGACCGAGGGAATCGCGAAGTCGCTGCGGCCGCTCATCCGACCGTAGAGCTCGAAGAGCCGGTAGAAGTGGCCGTCCATCGTGCCGATGTTCTCGGTGGCCGCCGCACAGCCGCGGGCGAGCTGCGCGGGGTCGCGTGCGAGCAGCCGAAGGATCGCCTCGGCGCAGTCGGAGCTGTTGCCCGCGCGGTAGCGGGCGCTGTAGTCGGGGCCGGCGAGCGCCGCCGCCCCGCCGCGATCGGGCACGATGACCGGAACGCCCGAGCAGACCGCCTCGGCGACCACGAGTCCGTAGGTCTCGGCAGCCGAGCCGTGCAAGAAGGCGTCGGAGCTGGCCAGCGCGCGCGAGACGAAGTCGCGCTCGGAGACGTAGCCGTGCAAATGCACGCCGGGCGTCTTTTCGGCCTTGTGCGCGTAGTACTTCTGAAGAGCGCCGCGGCCGAAGATCACCAGGCCCATCGGGCGGTGTCGGGACGCCTTGGCGAAGCCGTCGATGAAGGTGGCGACGCGCTTCTCGGGGTCGAGGCGGCTGATTGCGATGATCAGCTTGGCGTCGTCCATGGGCGCCTCACCGATGCCGCACTTCGCGAGCAGGTCGCGTCGAAGACTCTCGTCGCGGTGCCCCGGAGAGAAGCGCCGCTTGTCGATGCCGAAGTCGACGACCGAGGTCCGCTCGATGCCGAACTGCCGCAGGCGCCGGGCCAGCCATCCGCCACTGACGACGGTGGTGTCGTAGGCGCCCGAGAGCGCGCGCAGCTTCTTCCACATGGGTCGGCACAGGCGGTCGACCCGGTCGAAGCCCACGTGGCGACCGAAGAAGGTCTGCGCCCAGACGGCGACCGGGTCGGTGTGAAACACGAAGGACTTCTTGGCCCGGCCGTGATAGCTGGCCACGTACTTGCCACCGTTCCACGGGGAGGAGCCCTCGATGAGGTCAGCGTCTTCGCGCTCGAGCACCTCGTGAACCTTGCGCTCGTCGTTGAACAGCCCGTAGCGGCTGTCGAACGGAGACCGCGGCGTCTTCACCCAGACGATCCGCCCGCCCTCGACGCGCTCTTCGGTGTCCTCGGTGCCCGGCGCCACCACCACGCAATCGACGCCAGCAGCCTTGGCCGCGGCGAACTTGTGGTGGATGTACGTACGGACACCTCCCCCGTGTTTGGAGTAGGACTCGGCAACGTCGACGATCTTCATGGAGGGGCTTTCGGAGGTGACCCGGGTCGAGGGTCTCGCTGGCGCGCGTGGTGGAGAGAACAGGTGCTCAGGAGAGCGAAGCGCGCACCACGGCGCTCGGTGTCGCGGGGGTAGTCGCCGGTCGACTCCGTCCGGATGCATGGAAATCGACCTGGCTCCTGCAAGAAGTGGTGACTCTCATCACGAACGAGGCGCTCCGACGCGCCCATTGTCTCCACGCGTGCGCTGACCAACAAAGATTCGCCGCCGCGCGAGGAGATCGCCTGTGTCCCCGTTCAGCGCCCGCAGCCCGACCATTCCAGCGAGCTTCGGAGGCTCAGCGCAACCGATCGGCGAGCGCCGGGAGGATCACACCGGCGTGCGCGTCGACGCGGAGGTCGGCGTGGGGGTCGCCGCGGGTCGGTCCCAGGTTCACGATTGCGACCGGGATCGCCCGCTGGGCCGCCCGACGCACGAAGCGGTAGCCGGAGAACACCGTGAGCGACGAGCCGACGACGAGCAGCGCGTCGGCAGCCTCGACGATCGCGTAGGCCGCCTCGACCACCGTCTTGGGCACCGACCCGCCGAAGAAGACGACGTGGGGCTTGAGCGGTCCGCCGCAGCGGCGACACGGCGCGACGTCGAAGCGACGCACGACGTCGGGCTCGAGGTCCACGTCGCCATCGGGCGCGACGGCGAGCACCTCGGCGAGGAAGTCCGGGTTGCGCGCAGCCATGCGGTCGTGGACCGAAGCGCGAGGCTCGCGAGCCCCGCACGCGAGGCAGCCGACCTCGTGCAGCGAGCCGTGGAGCTCGAGCGTGCTCGACCCGGCAGCCTGGTGGAGACGGTCGACGTTTTGCGTGAGCAGCCCGCCCACGACACCTCTGTCCTGCAGGCGGGCGAGTGCGACGTGGCCGGCGTTGGGGCGCGCTGCTGCGAAGCGAGGCCACCCCCGGGTCGCGCGCGCCCAGTACCGCTGCCTGACGTCTGCGTCACGGACGAACTCGCGGTGCTGAATCGGGTTGCGCGGGCGGTGACGCGTCTGAGGGCCGCGATAGTCGGGGATGCCCGACTCGGTGCTGATGCCCGCCCCGGTCAGCACCGCGACACGGCGGTCGCGGAGCAAGCTGACGAGGGCCTCCAGATCGGCAGACACTGGCGCGAGGCTAGCAGCCTGTGGCGCCGTGACACGCGAGCATCGTCTGCTAGCGTCGAAACCATGCCTTACGCTGGTTTGATTCGTCGGTTCTCGGTCGGCCTGTCCGTCGCTGCCATGGCGGCAGCCCTCGCCACGCCCACCGAAGCCGACGCCTGTAGTCCCCCCGAGTGCGACGGGTCGCCGCGCATTCTCTCCTTCGAGCTCGCGCACGCGCAGGTCGCCCCCGACGGCGTCCTCGTCTTCGTCGCCGAGCAAGGCGCGCCCGACGGGGCGTCCGCACAAGACACGCTCGCCGCCATCGAGCTCGAGGTCCGCAGGGGTGAAGACCCTTTGGAGGGCACCCTCGAGCTCGACGGCGGCCTCTTCATCTGGCGTCCGGCCGAAGCGCTGCCCGCAGGCGCTGCCCTGTCGGTGTCCGCGCGAATCGACAACGATGCGCTCGACGCCGATCTACGCTGTGGCATCGCCGAGGCGGGTCCCTTCGACCTCGCCGTCGGTGAAGCGGCGCTGCCCGAGCTCGCGCTGCCCGAGCTCGCGTTCGCCACCGAACACGAGGTCACGCCGGCGATCTCGCTGGAGTCGGTCGTCTGCTGCGACGGGGCCTACCCCGCCCTCGAGTTCATGTGCGTCGAGGAGGTCGTGTGGAGCGAGGGGCACTGCGCGGCGACGTCGGGCACGGGCTACGCGAGCGCCTCGTTCTCCGCCGCCGAGCTCGACCCCGCGGTGGCCGCGTCGCTTCGCGCGGAGCTGGTCGTGGGCGAGGAGGTCGTCGCGACGCAGCACGGCAGCGCGCTCCTCGAGGGGCTGCAGACCTCGCGCGCCGAAGCGTTCGACGCCCGACTTCGCCTGATCAGCCTCATCGACGGCGCTCAGATCGAGAGCGAAGCGTTCAGCGCCGATGGGGGCGCGCCCGACCAGCTCGGGGAGCTCGAGCTCGACGTCGCGGCCGACCTCGAGGCGATGTGCGACGAGCCGGCCTACGTGTGCGCCCTCGACGAAGACGCGCAGGCGTGGGACCCCGAGGCATGCGAGCCGTGGGCGGACGACGGAGACTCGGACACCGACGGTGACTCCGACACCGACGGTGACTCGGACACCGATGGTGACTCGGACACCGACGGTGACTCGGACACCGACGGCGATTCGGACTCCGATTCGGACTCCGACTCCGATTCGGACTCCGACTCCGGCTCCGACTCCGATACCGACGGGGATGCCGACCAGGACGGCGACGGCGGCGGCGGCGGCTGCAGCGTTGCGGGCGAGGCCGGGGGCGGCAGCAGCTTGCTGTTCCTGCTCGGCCTGGGCCTCGTGCCGCTGAGACGACGACGCCGCTGAGGCGGCGGCGCCCCGCTGATGGAGCGTCCCCCAAGCCGCGGCTCGGGGACGCTCCTCAATCGCGGCGGGGTCGCGGCTTGGTGGCGATGTACTGGTTGGGCCAGAACACGCCCGGGCCGGCGTACCCCTGCTCGGCGGCCGCGCGAAGCGTGAAGTGTGGGTCGAGCAGGTGCGGCCTCGCCATGGCGCAGAGGTCGGCGCGGCCCGAGACGACGATGGTATTGACGTGGTCCCAGTTTTGAATCGCGCCGACCGCCATCGTGGGGATGCCGACCCGCTGGCGAAGCAGGTCGGCGAACGGGGTCTGGTACATGCGGCCGTACTCGGGCGTGGCGTCGGGGACGGTCTGCCCGGTGGACACGTCGATGAGGTCACAGCCGTGCTCGCGAAGCATCTGCGCGAGCGCGAGCAGGTCGTCCTCGCTCAAGCCGCCGGGTGCCCAGTCGCAGGCGGAGATCCGCACCGTGAGCGGCTTGTGCTCGGGCCACACCTCACGCATCGCGTCGAAGACCTCGAGCGGATAGCGCATGCGCCCCTCGATGCTGCCGCCGTAGCCGTCGGTGCGGAGGTTGGTCAGCGGCGAGATGAACGTCGAGAGCAGGTAGCCGTGGGCGAGGTGAAGCTCTACCAGGTCGAAGCCGGCCTCTTCGGCGCGCCGCGCCGCCGCGACGAAGTCCGCCTTGACCTTGGCCATGTCGGCCTCGTCCATCGGCTTGGGCGTCTGGCTGCCGGCCTGGTAGGGCAGCGCGGAGGGAGCCAGCAGTGGCCAGTTGCCCTCGGGCAGCGGTCGGTCCATGCCCTCCCAGAGCAGCCGCGTCGACCCCTTGCGACCGGCGTGGCCGAGCTGAACGCCGATCTTGCTGCCGCTTCGCTCGTGCACGAACCCGGTGATCCGTCGCCACGCCTTGGTGTGCGCGTCGTCGTAGAGCCCCGTGCAACCCGGCGTGATCCGGGCGTCGGCCGAGACGTTGGTCATCTCGGTCATCACCAGCCCCGCCCCTCCAACCGCGCGCGCGCCGATGTGCATGAGGTGCCAGTCGTCGGGCGTGCCCGCGGTGGCCGAGTACTGACACATGGGTGAGACGACCACCCGGTTGCGCAGCGTCATGTCTCGCAGCGCGAACGGGGTGAACATCGGCGGCGGCGCAGGATCTTCGGTGACGCCGGCCTGCCTGGCGAACCAAGTGTCGACCGTCTCGATGAACGCGGGGTCGCGCACCTTCAGGTTGCCGTGCGTGACCCGCTTGCTGCGCGACATCATGCTCACCGTGAACTGCAGCGGGTGAAGGTCGCGGTAGCGACGGATGTTCTCGAACCAGCGACGCGAGGTGGTCGCAGTCTTCTGCAGCTTGGCCGCGTCGACCCAGCGGGTGTCTTGATAGGCGCGCAAGGCCCCCTGCACGTCGTCTCCGTTCTCGATCACGGCCTGGGCGAGGGTGATGGCGTCCTCCATCGCGAGCTTGGTGCCCGAGCCGATCGAGAAGTGCGCGGTGTGGGCGGCGTCGCCGATCAGCACGACGTTGCCTGTGTGCCAGGTGGCGTTCCTGACCCGTCGGAAGTTGATCCACGACGAGCGGTTGGTCAGGAGCTTCTCGCCATCGAGGTCCTCGGCGAAGAGTTCTTCGCACCAGCGCACCGACTCCTCCACGCTCATCGCGTCCAGCCCCGCGCCCACGAACGCCTCCTCGTCGCACTCGACGATGAAGGTGCTGGTCTCGGCATCGAAGGGGTACGCGTGCACCTGAAAAAGCCCGTGCGGCGTATCGGCGATGAAGAACTTGAACGCGTCGAACACCTTGCGGGTGCCCAGCCAGATGAACTTCGCCGTGCCCATCTCGATCTCGGGCTTGAAGTGCTCGGCCAGCGCGCCGCGCGTCTTCGAGTTGACGCCGTCGGCCGCGACGATCATGTCGGCATCGGCGAAGATGTCGATGCCCTCGACCTCGACCTCGAACTGCATTTTCACGCCGAGCTCGGCGCAGCGGTCTTGCAGGATCTGCAGCAGCCGTCGTCGCGCGATGCCAGAGAACCCGTGCCCCGACGAACGAACCGTCTCGCCCTTGAACCGGGTGTCGATGCTGTCCCAGTGCACGAACTCGTCACGGATGCGCTCATGGGTCTGCGGGTCGGCGTCGAGGAAGTTGCCGAGCGTCTCGTCGGAGAACACCACGCCCCAGCCAAACGTCTCGCCAGGACGGTTGCGCTCGACCACGTGCACGTCGTGGTGCGGGAGGTGCTTCTTGATCAGGAGCGCGAAGTACAGACCCCCAGGACCACCACCGATGACGCCGATCTTCATGGACGCACGAGTCTACGGACGTGTGCCCCTCGCGGTCCGTGATCTGAAGCGGTGAGTTGCTTCACGGTGTATGCTCCGCGCCGCATGGCTCGCAAAGACCGGTGGCTGCTCGTCGCGTTCGGACTCTCCGGCGCGGCGGCCCTCGGCTACGAGCTCTTGTGGACGCAGCTGCTCGCGCTGGCGCTCGGACACGAGACCCTGGGGGTGCTCGGGGTGCTGGCCGGTTTCTTCGGCGGCATGGCTGCCGGCGCCGCGGTCCTCCATCCTCGAGTGCGGGCCACGGCGAACCCCGCCGCGCTGTTCGTGCGTTTGGAGCTCGTTGCGGCGGGCTACGCCCTCGTCTCTCCATGGCTGCTGCACGCGCTGGCGACGGCGATTCCCCCCACGCTCGGGCAAGTCGCCGGCGACAACG
The DNA here is from genome assembly GCA_024742475.1 of bacterium. Taxonomy (GTDB): domain Bacteria; phylum Myxococcota_A; class Polyangia; order Nannocystales; family Nannocystaceae; genus CAJXVA01. Next base: position 121,260 of record JANSYI010000006.1, read on the forward strand.
ACTCACCGGTGGCGCTCGCGATCGCCATCTGCGTGTCGGCGCTGACCCTGCTGCCCGCCACGTTCTGCATGGGCGCCACCCTCCCCGCCCTGGTCGAAGCGCGCCGACGTGCGATCGCCGAACCAGCGGGAGGTCGGGGGGTTGGACGCCTGTACGCGGCCAACGCCCTGGGCGCCACCGCCGGGGTGTTGTGCACGACCTACGTCCTGCTGCCTCAGCTCGGCGCCGGGCTCGGCGCCGCGGTTCTTGCCGGGCTCGGCTGCGCGAGCGCCTTGGTCGCTCGCCGCTGGGCCGCCGGGGTCGACCAGGCGCCACGCCCCGAAGAGACCGCCTCGCCCCTGGACACCTCGCACGACCCCGACCCCGACGTCGCGAACGAGCCCTGGCTGCTCCTGTTGGTGCTCGGCGGCACGGGGGTCTGCGGCGTCGGCCTGGAAGTCGTCGGCGTGCAGGTGCTCTCGCAAACCCTCGAGAACACGATCTACACGTTCGCCCATACGCTGGCGGTCTACCTGCTCGGCACGTCCCTCGGCGCGTTCGCGTACGCGCGGTGGGTCAAGCCCGCGACGTCCGGCCGCCCCGCGACCGTGCTCGCGGGGCTCCTCGTGCTTCAGGCGCTCACCGTCCTGCTCGCCTCCTTCGCCTTGGCTGCGGCGCCCGAGGTGATGCAGAGCCTCGCGCCCGCCGATGCCCCCTGGACCGCGCACCTTCGCGCGGAGCTCGTCGTGGCCGCGCTGGTCTTCGCCGTCCCCACCGTGGTGATGGGCGCGACCTTCAGCCACACGCTCGGCATGCTCGCGCCTCGTGGCGTCGGCCGAGCCTACGCGCTCAACACCCTCGGAGGCGCTGCGGCGCCGCTGCTGCTCGCGCTGTGGGTCGTGCCCTCGCAAGGCTATCGCGACGGCATGTTCGTCGTGCTCTACGGCTACCTCGCCCTCTTCGGGGTGTTCACGTGGTACCGCAGGTTCACCGCCAAGCAGCAGCTCGCCGCCATCGTCGGCGTCATCGCGCTGACCTTCACCGCCCCCTCCGACCTCGTGCTCGCGACCCCCGACGAGGGGTGGACGGTGCTCGAACAAGAGGAGACCGTGATGGGTCTGGTCATCGTGTCCGAGCAGAAGACGCCCCCCGGCGCTGCGGCCCAGCCCCTCCGGCGGCTGCAGGTCGGGCAGGAGTTTCGCATGGGCGGCGCGCGGGCGTTCGGCGAACGCCGCATGGGCCACATTCCTCTGCTGCTACACCCCGAGCCCACACGCGCGCTCTTCCTCGGCGTCGGCACCGGGGCCACGCTCAGCGGCGTCACGGCCCATGACTCGTTGATGCGCGTCGACGGGGTCGAGCTCGTCCCCGCCGTGCTCGACCAGCTGCACTACTTCGAAGACATCAACGGCAAGGTCGCACAAGCCGACAACGTCACGCTGCACGCAGCCGATGCGCGCCGCTTCGTCGCGGCCTCGAGCCAGAGCTACGACGTCATCGTCGCCGACCTCTTCCACCCCGGCCGCAACGGCGCGGGGGGGCTGTACGCCAAAGAGCACTTCGAAAACGTCCGCGCCCGTCTGGCGCACGGAGGCATCTTCGCGCAGTGGCTCCCCCTGTACCAGATGGACATGGACACCCTGAAGGTCGTCATCCGCACCTTCACCGACGTGTTCGACCCTGCGCAGGCCTGGCTGGGCATCTACAACGTCGACACACCCGCAGTCGCCCTGATCGGCGGCGCCGACGACTCAGCCCTTCAGCTCGACCCGGCGCGCATCGCCGAGGCCGTCGCCGCCGGGGTCTACGCCGAGGTGCTGATGCAGGAGCCTCGAGACCTCATGGGCGCGTTCATCATGGACAGAGCGGCGCTGCAGGCTTATGCGGGCGAGGGCCCCCGCAACACCGACCTGCACCCGCGCGTCATGCTGCAGGCTCCGCAGGTCGCCTACGAGGGCAACCGGGGCCGGGGCTGGACCAACCTGTCCTCGATGCTCCAGCAGCGCACCACCCTCCCCTTGCCTCCCGACACGCCGCCGCCGTGGCCGGCCGACGCAGCGCGTTTCGCCACCGCCATCGACGCTCACCTCCGCGCCGAGGCCATCCGGATGGCGCTGGACGATCCCAGCGACCTCTCGACGCTGCCCGAGCCCGCCGTGCTCGCCTACCTCGAGGCCTACGACGCCGCGCCCGACTTCGCGTCCGCGCGGGGCATGCTCTACCTGACAGCCTCGCGCGCTCCCGAGCACATGAGGCTGATCTTCGAGCGCATGCTCGAGCGCACGCCCGACGAGCAGCGCGTCTACCAGGCGTACCTCCAGGCGCTCGCGGCCGCCCGGGACAAGCCCGAGTTCGACCGCGTGCGGTCGCTGGCCCTGGAGAAGTTCCCCCCGCCCCCGGGCCCGTGACCGTCAGTCCTTGCCACCACCATCCCCCGACGCTGGGTTGGGGTCGGGGCAGGTCTGCGCGAAGTTCAGGTCGTCGATGTACCAGCCGTACTCGAAGCCGCAGCAGTTGTCCCCGGTGTCGTAGGTGAAGCGGATCTGCGCGTCCATGCCGGCGTACTCCGCCGTGTCGATCATGATGGTGTCCCACTCGTCGGCGCCGCGCGTCTCCACTTGAACGCAGAACGGGAAATCGTCGAGGTCCGGGTCGTTGCAGTCGGCCAGGGCGAACCAGGTCATCCCGAGGTCGATGGACACCTCGACTCGCTTGGTGTCCGCCGTCGGCGCGGGCTGGTCTTGTGCGCCCCCCTCATCGACGTGCCAGGAGTCGAAGATCAGCATGTCGGGCATGGTGTCGACCGGGCTGGTGATCGAGGCAAGGACCCTCTCGCTGCCGGCGCCCCCGAGCGTGCTGCCGTCGTTGCCGAGGAACGCGGTGTCCATCGGCATGATCGCCGGGTCTCCGTCCTCGTTGCCGGGCATCTGCGAAAAGAGCGTCCAGCTGCCTCCTTCCGTGGTGGTCGAGTTCCAGCCGGGGAGCCCCGCCTCGAACGTATCGTTGGGGCTCGGGCAGTCCGAGCACACCCCGTCGAGGCAGCCATTGCAGCTCTCCTCCCCTGCCGGACAGTCTTCGCAGGGCAGAAGGTTCACGAGGTCATTCGCTTGGCAGTAGCCCGCGTCGTCGCAGCTGTCCGCGGAGCCGCATGAGGTCGACGCGTTCGATCCACAGGCCGCTCCGGCGCCCACCGGCTCGAGGTCGCACGCGCCCCCGGCCCCGCACGCACCGCCTCCACATTCGGTCGCGAACGCATCACACACCGAGTCGGCTCCGCACGCGCACTCGGTGGCGAACGACGTCGTGTCGATGAACCAACCTCGCTCGAAGTCGCAGCACCCATCTCCGGTCGCGTACGCGAACTCCACGATGCCCACCTGCCCCACCATCGCCTTGGGTACATCGAGACTGACCGGCGTCCAATCGTCCGGTTCGCGGTCGCTGACCGAAGCACAGAGGGGCGAGTCGGGCGTGACCGTCCCGCAGTTGAGCAGGTCGGTCCACGTCTTGCCCCCATCGACGGACACCCGGACGAACTTGTTGTCGTACGTGCCGCTGCCTTCGTCGAGGTGCCACGAGAGGAAGTCGAGCGTGGCAGGCAAGAGGAACGGCTTCGTCCGCGCGTAGGAGTTCTCCTCGTGTCCGCCCGGGTACGGTGAGGATCGGTTGCCGTCGGTGCCGAAGACCTGGCCACCGAAGGGCAGCTGCGGGAGCAGCAGCCCGCCGCCGCCGAACTTGCCCTTGCCTCCGCTGTAGGCCGACGGCGCGCCCGTGTACAGCCCCCAATCACCCGTCAGCTCCCAGCCGACCGTGGAGCGGGTCGTCGTGAACTCGTTGGTCTCGGCAAAGGCCGCGCACGCCGAGCACGCGCCCGCCGAGCACGCGCACTCGAGCCCGTCGCAGTCCAGGCACGCGGCCCCGTCGCCCAAGACGTTGTCCACGCAGGTGCCCGCGCCGTCGCAGGCGTCCGCGCCGTTGCACTCCGCGTCAGTCGCGTCACCGCAGGGCGTGCCTTCGGCGAAGTCCGACAGGACGCATCGTCCGCCCTCACAGACCGCGTCGGTGCACTCGGTCGCCATGTCCGCGCAATCGTCGTTGCCATCGCACGCGGGGCCGTCGGTCGTGCCCGAGCTGTCCGGATCGACCGTCGGGTCGGCGGTCGTCGAGCCGTCGCTGGTGGTCGAGGGGTCCACCGTCGGGTCGCTCGGGTCGCTCGGGTCGCTCGGGTCGGGGCTCGTCCCGCCCGTGCTGGTGCTCCCCTCGTCGTCGCTCGGCCCCTGACCGGTCACGTCGTCCGTGCACCCTGACCAAGGGACGAGGAGCAGCAAGAAGGCAAGCGAAGTCCGTGACGAAGCGTGCATGAGGGCAACCGTGCCTTGCCCCCCGACTTCATGGCAATGTCGGCCCGCTTCACTTTGTGAAACACTCGGAGCAGCGCGGTGCGATTCCGCTCTACGCCCTCCGCGATGGCCGACCGCGAAACGCCGCTGGATCAACTCTCGAGCCGGGCTCCGTGGCTCCTGCTCGGGCTCGCGGCGGCGCTGTTCGTCTCGATCCGACTGCAGCTGTTCGACGACGAAGTTCCCAATCCTGACATCTCCGGCATCCTCTACAACGCAGATGGCCTCCTGCGAGGGGAGCTGCCCTACGTCGACAACGCCGAGCTCAAGCCGGTGGGCTCGTTCTACGTGGTCGCCGCGATCTTCTCTGTGCTCGGCCGAGACCTGGACGTCTTGCAGTGGGCGTTCTCCGGCTGGCTGCTCCTGGGGGTGCCCGCCATCGTGCTCGCGCTCCCCGGCCGTGGCCGCACCCCGATCGCCCTCGCGGTCGGCGTCTACCTGTACTACGCGGGCATGTTCACCTACAACTACACGGCGTGGATGATGCCCGTGTACGCGTGGGCATTCGCGGGCATCGTGCGGTCGCTCGAGCGCGATCGATGGACCTGGGGCTTGCTCGGCGGCATGGCGTCGGCCGTGGCGTTTGGCTTCATGCAGCGCGCCGGCGTGCTCGGCCCCCTCGCGCTGGCGCTGTGGCTCCTTCGCCTCCGCACGCAGGGGCCGGCATGGCGCGCGCTGGGGAGCTGGGTCGGCGGCGCACTGCTGGGCGCGGCCCTCATGGCGCTGCCCTACATCGGCGCAGGAGAGGTCGCCACCCTGCTCGCGAATCTCCTGCCTTGGGCGCTGGTGTCGACGTACTCGAGCCAGGTCGCCGGTGGTTGGGGCAGCCTCCTTCACCTTCCGGAGATGCTGGCCGACACCTTTGGCGGCGCGCTCGTGCTCGTGACCGCGGGCCTGCTCGCCTCGCGCCTGGACGCCGATCGTCGCCCCGCGGCCGCAGCGCTGTTCATCATCGCTTCGATCGTCGGCACCGGTCTGGGCGGCGCACGATTCTACGTCCACTACATGCCCCAACTCCTGCCCGCGCTGGCGGTGGCGGTCGGCGCGACGCGGCTCGGCGACTGGATCGATCGCGCCGACACGGCCGCGCGGCGACGCGGGGGCGCCCTGCTCCTCGTGGGTGCCGTCGTGCTCTGCTGGGTCTACGCCGTCTCGACCGGGGACGCCCACCGCTATGAAGCCAAGGCGCGGCGGCTCGAGAACGGCAAGAGCGCAGCCCAAGCCGCAGGCGCGCACATTCGGGCCCGCACCGATCCCGACGACACGATCTACGGCTGGGGGTGGACGGCGTGGCGCGTGTACTTCTGGGCCGACCGTCGCGCGCCGGGCCGCTACTACAAGGCGCTCGGTCGCGTGACGACGTTCAACTCCAACACCGCGTTCGACCCCGGGGGCGACATCGTGTTCACCGACGGTCCGCACGCCGAGGCGTTCATCGCCGACTTCGACGCGCATCCGCCGAGCTACTTCGTGCTCAGCCCCTCGTTCGTCAAGGCTTTCGGGGCTGAGCGAGAGCCTCTGCAAGCGTTCACCGCACTGGCAGAGCGACTGCAACGCGACTATCGCCCGGAGGCGGAGTTCGGCGACCTGCTGCTGCTGCGCCGCATCGCGCGGCCCTGAGCCCGCTCAGGTGCCGAACGGATTCTTGAGCTCGGGGACGAGCGCGTCCACGGCCACCGTGGGGCCGCGGGTGTCGGCTCGCTGGGTTGCGCCCCGTTCGACCGGCGGCGCCGAGGGCCGAGACGGGCGAGCGCGACGGGCTGCGCGGCGGGGCGTCGGCGACTCGGGCGTGAGGGCCTGCTTGGGGCGCGCCCGCTCGAAGACGGGGAGGTCGGCGTGCAGGGCCGGGGCCTCGAACGTCGCGGGCTGCAGCGGCGGCACCTCGAGCGCGACGGGAGTCAGTGAGACCCTCTGCGCCGCCGGGCGGGCCGCGACGAGCGCGAGCAACGTGCCTGCGGCGAGTGCTGCCCCGGTGACGTAGCGCCACGGCCGGGCGACGGAGGCCGACTTCGCTTTGGACGCCGCCGCCCGTTCTCGCCGTCCCCGCCGGAGGTCGAACGCCTGATACACCTCGGTCACCGACGCGGGCCGCTCGGCGGGGTCCTTTCGCAGACAGCGGTCGACGATGGTGCACACGACGTCGGGCACCTCGGCCGGCGCGAGCGCTCGCAGCGGCTTTGGCTCGACGTACACGTGCTGATAGAGGATCTCCGCCGGCGCCCCGCGAACGGGAGGTTCACCCGCGATCATCTCGTAGAGCACGCAACCGAGGCTGTAGAGATCGGTGCGCGTGTCGAGCTCGCGACCTGCGATCTGCTCGGGACTCATCGTCGAGGGGGTGCCGATGACCTTGCTCAGCACCAAACGCCCCGTGGCGCGATCGGTCCTCGCCTCGCCCTGCACTTGCGCCTGCGCCAACCCGAAGTCGAGGACCTTGATGCGGTCATCCTTGGCACAGACGAAGAGGTTTGCCGGCTTGAGGTCGCGATGCACGATGCCCTTGGCGTGGGCCGCCTCGACCCCCTCGAGGATCTGAACGCCCCACACCCGGGCCTGCCTCCAGGTCAGACGGCGCGCATCGAGCACCGCCCGCAGCGGCTGCCCCTCGAGCAGCTCCATGACGATGAACGGCGTGCCGCCTTGGCGCGCGTGGCCAAAATCGGTGACAGCCGTCACGTTGGGATGCTCGACGCGCGAGAGCGTGTTCGCTTCGCGCAGCATGCGGATCGCCGCCTCGTCGTCGAACGACCCGGTGCGCGTGGCCAGCAGCTTGATTGCGAACTGCTTGCCGATCATGACGTGGCGGGCTTTCCAGACCCACCCCGAAGCGCCGCGTCCGATGGGCTCGATGAGCTCGTAGCGGTCGGCGAGCACCATGCCCGGGCGCGGCTCGAGCGTCGCCCCGTACGCACCGGACGCGTCGACATCCCCAAAGTCCCCCGTGGGGGGGAGCGTGTCCATGGTGCTCTCTTCCACCTATCAACCCAACGCGGCCGACCGCGCCTATGTTGCATAGCAGCGCAGGCGCGATGACGCACGCACGATTGCGCGCGCGCCGCCGCCCCTGGGACGGGTCACTCCACGGGCGTCGTCATCGTGACGAACTCTTCGGCCGAGCTGGGATGAATGCCGACCGTGGCGTCGAACTGCTTCTTGGTCGCCCCCGCCTTGATCGCCACGGCGAACCCCTGAACGATCTCCGCGGCGTCGGGGCCGACCATGTGCAGCCCGAGCACCTTGTCGGTCTCGCGATCGACGATGAGCTTCATCATCGTCTTGCTGTCCCTCCCGGGCAGGACGAACTTCATCGGGCGGAACTTCGCCCTGTACACGTCGATGGGCCCGGTGCCCAGCGCACCCGCCTCGGCTTCGGTGATGCCCACCGTCCCGACGGGCGGCTGCGAGAACACGGCCGAGGGCACCGCGCCGTGATCGACCGGCGTCGGGTTGTCCTTGAACTCGGTCTCGACGAACGCGCGGCCGTCGGCGATGGCGACGGGGGTGAGCGCGATGCGCGTGGTCACATCGCCGACCGCCCAGATGCCCGGCACGTTGGTCTTGGACCACTCGTCGACGATGATCGCCCCGTGGGGGTCGGTTTGAACGCCGACGCGCTCGAGGCCGAGGTTCTTGCTGTGCGGGTGCCGCCCGGTGGCGTAGAGCACCTGATCGACTTGAATGTGCTCCCCGCGATCGAGTCGCAGGTCGAGTCCCTCGGCCGTCTTCTCGATCGCGTGGACGCGCGTCTGGCAACGCAGGTCGACGCCTTCTTTGCGCATCTCCTCGGCAAGGGTCTCGCGAACGTCGAGATCGAAGCCCCGAAGAATCGTCTCGCCGCGCACGAGCTGGGTGACCTTGGCGCCTGCGTTGTTCCAGATGCCGGCGAACTCGACCCCGATGTAGCCGCCACCCACGACGGCCACGCGCTCGGGAATCTCGGCGAGATCGAGGGCTTCGTTCGACGTGATCGCATGCTGGATGCCGGGGACCTCGGGCAGCGTCGGCCATCCGCCCGTGGCGATGAGGATGCGCTCGGCCGTGAATGTGCGCCCTTCGACCTCGACCGTGTGCGCATCGACGATGACGCCGCGCCCCTCGTATACGGTGACCCCCGAGTTGCCGAGCATGCGCTTGTAGATGCCCTCGAGGCGATCGAGCTCGGCGTCCTTCGCCGCGATCATGCGGGGCCAGTCGAGCGACGTCTCGCCAATGTTCCAGCCGTACCCGGCCGCATCTGCGAGTTCGTTTCGAATGTGGCTGGCGTAGACCAGGAGTTTCTTGGGCACGCAACCACGCAGCACGCATGTCCCCCCGATGCGGCGCTCCTCACAGATCGCCACGCGAGCTCCGTACGCCCCCGCGCGACGGCTCGCCGCCACGCCACCCGAGCCTGCGCCAATCGTGAAGAGGTCGAAGTCGTACTTGGCCATGCGTGCGAGGAAGCTAGCAGGTCCGGGGCAGTTGCGTGGAGGATCGGCGTGCGCGTGCTAGCAGCCGATCCGTGATGGACTGGACGCCGACCCGGCAGGCAGGCCTCGAGCGTCTCCGCGCGTTCGTACCCCACGCTGGTAGCGCCTACGCGTCGGGCCGCAACCGCGACGAGGGCTGGGAGCCGAGCGCCGGTGCCGGGCCGGACTCGCGCACGACCGTCTCGGGGCTCTCCCCGTGGATTCAGCGGCGGCTCGTGCTCGAGTCGGAGGTCGTCCGCGCCGTGACCGAGGCACACGGTCCCGCGCAGCCCGAGAAGTTCGTGCAGGAGGTCCTGTGGCGCACCTACTGGAAGGGCTGGCTGGCGATGCGGCCGTCGGTGTGGGCGGACTACCTCAGCGACTGCGACCGCGACGCGCAGCGGGTGGAGTCCAACGGTCGAGCGCGCCGCGCCTACGCCCGCGCCTGCGACGGCGAGACCGGCCTGGCCTGCTTCGACCACTGGAGCGCCGAGCTGCGCGAGACCGGCTACCTGCACAACCATGCCCGCATGTGGTTTGCGAGCATCTGGACCTTCACGCTCGGGCTGCCGTGGACGCTGGGCGCGGCGTGGTTCGAGCGGCACCTGCTCGACGCCGACGCGGCCTCCAACACGCTGAGCTGGCGATGGGTCGCGGGTCTGCACACGCGCGGCAAGCACTACGTCGCCCGGGCCGAGAACATTCGGCGGTTCACGGGCGGGCGCTTCGACCCCACCGGCGCCCTCGCGCGAGCGCCCGCCGCCCTGCACGATGACCGAGAGCACCCCCGGGAGCCGATCGTCGAGCTGCCCGAGGCTCCAAACCACAGCGACGTGCGCTCGGGGCTGTTGCTGACGACCGAAGACCTCTGTCCCGAGCGCTCTGCGCTGCGCGACACGACCTTCGTCTCGGTCGCGGGGGGACTGCCCGCAGACGTGACCGGGACCCATGGGTCCCGCCCCATACAGTTTCACGCGGCGTCGCTGCACGACGGCTTGCAGCGATCAGCGACCGCCTTCGCGGCCGCGGCGGTTCGTCTCCCCGACGGCACGGACTATCTCGACGGCGTGCTCGCGTGGGCCCACGAGGCGGCGCTACAGCGGGTCGTCGCCCACGCCCCGACCGTGGGGCGGTGGACGGCGAGCTTCGAGCGCCTCGCAACCCGGCTCTCTCGCAGCGGCATCGAGCTCGCGCTGTGTCGCCGCGCGTGGGACACACAGCTCTACCCGCACGCGACGGCGGGCTACTTCAAGTTCAAGAAGGTCATCCCCGATCTCCTGCGGCGCATCGCGTAGACGACCTCATGCGGAAATCTGCAGGGCCTGTGCGGCCGCCTCGCGAAGCGCCGCGTACGGTCGCCGCCAGTCGGGCACGGCATCGCGCGTCCACGCGCGCACGGGCAGCGCCCCCTGAGCGGACAGGCGCCGATGCAGCGCGAGCTCGTCGTCGGGCTCGCGGGAGAACCCAAACGGGTTGCGGGCGGCCTGGTCGAGAAGCGGGCCGTACTTCTCGTCCCCTTCGTCGATCAACGAGAGCAGCTCTTCGCCGCGGCGATGCATCCGCTCGACGAACGCGGCGTCGTACGGCCCCACGCCGGCGCGGGTGCCCGGATCGTCGGCCACCCACTTGGCCCAGTCGAACCCGTAGACGAAGTCGTGGATGTAGCGGAAGCGAATCGGCCCGTGGACGCCGAACACGTGCTGCAGCTGCGCGACCCCACGCCACAGCGCTCGCACGCGCGCGACGGGGTCGGCGTCGGCCAGCGCCTGCTCACGCTGACGGGCCGCGAGCGCCTCGAGGTCCCACAGCAGGTTGTCGGGGAAGGCGGTCAGCATCGCCTCGACCGCCTCGACCAACCCTTCGATGAACGCCCGCTCGAACGCGTGCGGATCGCCCGGCTCGAGGATGCGATCGCACAGCGCGGTGGGGAGCTTCGCCCGCACGCGCGCCGGCTCCAACGTCCCGAACGCGGCGCGCTCGGCCAAGGCGGCATCGAGCGCGGCGAGCTCAGCCAAGGTGTCCCCCAAAGAGCAGGGATCCGGCAGCGAGCAGCACGGCCAGCACCGCGGTGCCCCGCCAGATGCAGTCGTGCAGCTTCTGCTTGTAGCGACCGATGCCGATGTAGGTGTCGACCTCGGACGAAGCGCCGACCTCTCGCAGGTCGACGAACTCCATGGCCATGACGATGATGACGGGCGCGAGCACGAGTCCCGAGATGGCTCCGGGCGCGAGCAGAGGCAGCAGAGCCCAGACGATCATCGCTCCGATGACCAAGCCCTCCACCGCCTGCCGCACCGCGGTGGCCCCGAAGAGCACCGTGAAGGTGCGCTTGCCCCCGAGCCTGTCGCTGGGCTCGTCCGCGAGGCCCGACGCGAGCGCGCTGCTCAGCGCGAGCAGCAAGAAGGCCGGCAGCACCACGATGCCGGCCGGGCTGACCTCGCCGGACTGCAGGTAGGCGTTCCACCACGGCAGCGCGAAGCCGACCCCGAGCATCTCGAGGATCTCTCCGCCCCCGCGGTAGTTCAGACGCAGCGGAGGCAGGGTGTAGGCCCAGAACAGCACCATGCAGGCGGCGCCGCCGATCGCAAGGCCGGGCCGGTCGAGCATGAGCTGGGCCCCCACGGCGACCCCGGCCGCGAGCGCGCCGGCGCCGAGCCCGGCGAGCAGGACCGAGCGGTCGTCGAGGATGCCGTCGACGATCGTCTTGGGGCTGCTCAGCTCGGGAAACAAGCGCCGCTTGAGCGCGTCGACGTCCTGGTCGCCCCAGTCGTTGAGCAGCACCACGAACGCCAGATGGAGCATCGTGAACGCAAACCCCGCCAGCAGCGCCAACACGTTCACGCCCCCAGCGGACGCGATGCCGACAGCCTGGCCCAGCAGCGCCGCGACGAGGAGCTTGGGCCAACTGCCAGGCTTGAGCGCGTAGAGCCACCGCTCACGGAGCGACGTCGGTCTCACGCCGCCACTGTACGCGTTTTTCGCGAGAGCGGCTTGTGAAGGGGCGCTGCGGTCCCGTAGCGTCGCTGCCGTGCCCCGCTCGTTCCTTGGTGCGCTGCGGTTCGCGGCCTTCGCGTGCGTCGCCTCGACGTTCGCGTGCGGTCCCAAACCGACGGCGTCCGTTCCCCCTGCGGCCGCGCCCGTGGCTGCCGAGCCGACCACCGACCCCGACGCGCCGCCGGCAATATCTGCCGCGGCACCTCCGCTTCTCCTGCGCGGCGCTCGAGTGATGACCGCGACCGGCGTGATCTACGAGCGCGGCGACGTGCTCATGCGCGACGGCAAGATCGAAGCGGTGGCGGCGAAGCTCGACGCGCCCGCGGGCGTCTCGGTGCTCGACGTCTCGGGCAAGACGGTGACGCCGGGCATCATCGACACGCACTCCCACATCGGCGTGTACGCCTCGCCCGGATGGACGGCACACTCCGACGGCAACGAGATGTCCGGGCCGACCAAGCCCGAGGTTCGGGCCGCGGACGGGTACTGGCCGCAAGACCCCCAGATCGATCTGGCTCGTGCAGCAGGCGTGACCACCATGCAGATCCTGCCAGGCTCGGCGAACCTGATCGGAGGTCGCTCGGTCGTGGTCCGGCCCGTCCCCGGCGCGCGCTCCATCGACGACGCGAAGTTCGTCGGCGCGCCCTCGGGCCTGAAGATGGCGTGTGGGGAGAACCCCAAGCGCGTCTACGGCGAGAAGGGCGGCCCGGTCACGCGGATGGGCAACATGGCCGGATTTCGTACCGCGTTTCAGAAGGCGACCGAGTATCGCCGCAAACACGAGCACCACCGCGCGCATGCCGACGACGAGGACGCAGGCCCGCCGCCCGAGAGGGACTTGGGGATGGAGACGCTCGCGGGCGTGCTCGCCGGGGACATCCTGGTCCACAACCACTGCTACCGCGCCGACGAGATGCTCGGCATGTTGGCGCTGGCCGACGAGTTTGGCTTCGAGATCCGCAGCTTTCACCACGCGGTCGAGGCCTACAAGATCGCAGACCGGCTCGCCGAGGCGGGCGTCAGCGCGTCGGTGTGGGCCGACTGGTGGGGCTTCAAGGCCGAGGCGTTCGATACGACCCGCGCCAACGCGGCGATCCTCTCTGCGGCCGGCGCCCGGGCGATCATTCACTCCGACTCGGCACAGGGCATTCAGCGGCTCAACCAAGAAGCGGCCAAGGCCAAGGCCGCGGGCGAGCGCGCGGGCCTGAACATCAGCGAGGACGAGGCGCTGCGGTGGGTCACGGCCAACGCCGCGTGGGCGCTGGGAATCCACGAGACCACCGGCACCCTCGAGCCGGGCAAGATGGCCGACGTGGTGGTGTGGAGCGGCGACCCGCTGAGCGTCTACACCCGCACCGAGAAGGTCTACATGGAGGGTGCGCTGGTGTTCGACCGCGACGACCCGGACGCCCACCACACCGACTTCGAGGTCGGGATCCCCAGCGCCGCAGGAGACGTGCAATGAGACTCGCTTCACTGTTCCTCATGGTCTTCGTCTGGCTCAGCGCGGGGTCTTCCGCCGCAGCCGAGCTCTCGTTCGACGATCGCAGCGAAGGACCTCGGGTGGCCATCGTCGGCGCTACGGTGCACGACGGTACGGGCGCGGTGCTCGAGGACGCGGTGGTCGAGCTTCAGGGCGCGCGCATCGTCCGGGTCGGCACCGGGGCCCCCAGCGCGGGCGCCAAGATCATCGACGCCAAGGGCAAGATCGTCACCCCGGGCCTCATCGCCGCGTCCACCACCTTGGGCCTGGTCGAGATCGGCATGGAGGGCTCGACGCGGGACACCTCGCGCAACGGCGAGGACCCCATTCGCGCAGGGTACGACGCGTCGATGGCCGTCAACGCCAACAGCACCCTGCTCGCCGTGCAGGCGATCGACGGGGTGACGACGGCCGCGACCACACCCCAAGGCGGGCTGCTCAGCGGGCAGGTCGCGTGGATCGACCTGCTCCCCGGTCACCACCGCGACATCGTGGCCAGGCCGCGGGTGGCGGTCGCGGGCGGCCTGGGGCAGCGCGTGGCAGGGTCGCGCGCGGCAGCGTTTGCCCAGCTGGTCGAGGTCCTCGACGACGCGCGCTTCTACCGTTCCCGCAAGTCCGCGTTCGACCGCCGCGCGTCCCGAGACCTCGCCGCGCACCGGCTCGACCTCGACGCGCTGGGGCCCGTGCTGGGCCGGACGATTCCCCTCGTCCTCGAAGCACATCGCGCCAGCGACATCCTGGCCGCGATCGAGCTCGCGAAGGCCCAGTCCCTGCGCGTGACGATCGTGGGCGCGACGCAGGGGTGGCAGGTCGCCGACGCGCTCGCCGAGGCCAAGATCCCCGTCATCGTCCACCCCAGCACCAACCTGCCGGGCAGCTTCGACCGAGTGGGGGCTCGGCTCGACAACGCGGCCAAGCTGCACGCGGCCGGGGTCACCGTCGGCATCGCGGTGCTCGGCGAGGCGCACAACGTCCGCAACGTCACGCAAGAGGCCGGCATCGCGATCGCCAACGGCTTGCCGCGCGAGGTTGCACTGCGCGGAGTGACCCACACAATCGCGTCTGCGTACGGCATGGAGGCCGACTACGGCAGCCTGGCCCCGGGCAAGGTCGCCAACGTCGTGATCTGGCCGGCCGATCCGTTCGAGCTCTCGACCGTGCCCGAGGCGGTGTACATCCGAGGCACCTCGATTGCGCTGCGCTCCCGACAGACCGAGCTGCGCGACCGATACATCGAGCGGCTCGGGGTTCGGTGACGAGCCTCGAACCGACGCGGCCCGAGGTCGAGGCGTGGCTCGATGCGGTCTCTCGCCAGGTCCTCGACCACATCGAGCGACTCGCCGAGATCCCCTCGGTCGGCGCGGCCGGAGGCATGGTGCTCGGCGACGTGTCCTCGCACAGCCTGCCGATCCCCGAGACCCCGACGCGAGGGTTCGACGCGCTGCTGAAGCACGTCATGCGCGCGGCCGAGCTGTCGATCAATGCGGCGGGCCCCGGGTACCTGGCCTACATTCCCGGCGGCGGTCTGCTCACCGCCGGGGTCGCCGATCTCATCGCCAACTGGGTCAACCGCTACACGGGCGTCAACGCTGCAGCGCCGGCGTTCTGTCGGCTCGAGGCCGACGTCATCGCGTGGCTCGCCACGCAGTTCGGCTACGGTCCCAGCGCCCGCGGCCTGCTGACAAGCGGGGGGTCGCTCGCCAACTTCTCGGCCATCGTCGCGGCCCGCCACCGCAAGCTCGGCAGCGACGGCGACTACCGAGACGCCCGCGTCTACACCTCGACGCAGGCCCACCACTCGGTCGCGAAGTCCGTCTCCCTGGCGGGCATTCCCGCCAAGAACGTCGTCGCCGTCCCCACCGATGACCGACTGCGGCTGCGGCCGGACGCGTTCGAAGACATGCTCGTGCGAGACGCTGGCGCCCGCCTGCGGCCGTTCCTTCTCGTGAGCGCGGCGGGCACGACCAACACCGGGGCGGTCGATCCACTCGCAGCCCTCAGCGACGTCTGCGAGCGCCACGGCGTCTGGCATCACGTCGATGGCGCCTACGGAGGCGCGTTCGCGCTGTGCGAGACCGGTCGCGCGCGCCTGCAGGGCATCGACCGCGCCGACTCGGTCACCTTCGATCCGCACAAGGGCATGTTCCTCCCCTACGGCACCGGCTGCTTGCTCGTCCGCGATGGCGATGCCTTGCGTGCAGCCCACCGGGCCGATGCGCCCTATCTGCAGGACTTTCGCGACGACGCCGGCCTACCGCCCAGCCCCACCGAATACGGCCCCGAACTCAGCCGCGACTTCCGAGGCCTCCGCGTGTGGCTGTCGCTCCAGCTGCACGGTGCCGCGGCCTTTCGCGCAGCGCTCGAGGAGAAGCTCCAGCTGGCGCAGACGCTCGCCGCGGCGATTCGGGCCCTGCCCTCGCTCGAGCTGGTCGACGAGCCCCAGCTCTCCGTCGTCCCCTTCCGCCCGCGCCGCCGCGAGAACGAGCCCCTCGAGGCCTGGAGCGCGCGCACGGCTGCGCTGTGCAAAGCGATCAACGAGCGGGGAAACGTGTACATGAGCACGACCCGCCTTCCCCATCCCGAGGGCGACGTCGTCACCGTCCGCCCCTGCGTGTTGAGCTTTCGCACCCACACCGAGCAGATCGCGATGGCCATCGACGACATCACCGCCGCAGCAGGCTGCTAGATCTACGGCATGAGCCACCCCTCGACGCGTTCGCTGGAGTACGGGCCGATCTTCTCGTGGTCAAAGCAGCACGACGGCATGATCTACACCTCGGGCCACGCGGCGGTGGGCGTCGACGACCTCAAGTTCAGCTACGGCGACTTCGTCCACGAGGCGCGGGTCACCTTTCAAAACCTGCGCCGCACGCTGGAGAAGGCCGGCTCGGGCCTCGACAAGGTCCTCAAGCTCACCTGCTACATGACCGACCTGGGCAACTTCGGCCTCTTCAACCAGGTCTACACCGAGTTCTTCGACGTCGAGAACCCGCCGGTGCGGACCTGCGTCGAGGTCCGCCGGCTGCCCTACGACTTCAAGCTCGAAGTCGAAGTCGTCGCGCACACGTAACGTCGCCGCCGGGCGCTACATCCCCTCGAGCTGTGCCTCGAGTTCGTCGAGCGCGTCGAGACGTGCGTCGGGATGCGTAGGCAGCTCGCCGAAGCGGGCGCGCGCCAAGTCAAGCTCTTCGAGGACCTCCGCGGACGGGTCTGCTCGCGCATGCTTGGCCCGCGCGAGGGCGAAGTGAGCGGATCCCGAGCGGACCGGGTGCGTGGTCTCGGGCGACGCATCCGCGCGACGGACCGCCTCGGTGCCCGCGACCACGGCAGCCTCGGTGTCCCCGGCGAGCAGGGAGAGCTCCGATCGAAGCGCGTACACCTCGATGAGGTAGGGGTGCTCGGGGTTGAGGCCGATGAGTAGGGGCTCTGCAGCGGCGACGGCGTCGAGACCCTCGCGAGCGTCCTCGAGCGCGAGCGCCTGCCGAGCGAGCGACAGCTTCAAGATGGCCAGCAGCGGCGTGTCTGGGCCAAGGAGCCGCGTGAGGTCCTCGATGAGCGTCAGCGTGCCCGTGTGGGCCTCGACCCGCTTGCCTTCGCGCCACGCCAGCGCGTTGAGAAAGTCCCGCGCCGCGATCGAGAACACGTGCTCCCTGCCGTGCAGCTCGAGCATGCGCTCGGCCGCAGGCGCGCCGACCTCTCGGGCCTGCTCCACGTCCCCCCGCTCCCCGAGGAGCGCCGTGGCGAGGTTGAGCTTGACGTGCTCGGCCGGCTGCAGGGCGTCGCCGCTGTGCTGAGCGTACCGCTCGAGGATCGACAGGTAGCGCTCGATCGCCGCGTCGGGGTTGCCGAGCTGCTGGTCGGCGTCCGCGAGGTTGGCCTCCGCCTTGAGCGTCGCGACGGCGGTCTTGCCGTAGCGCTTGCGAAACCCCGGCAGCGCGGTCTCCAACACCTCCTTCGCGCGGCCGTACTCCCCGCGATAGAGCGCGATGCCGCCGACGTTGGACAACGCCCTCAGCCGCACCCCCTCGTCGTCGGTCTGCTCGACCACACGCGCGTAGGCAGCGTCGGCACCGGCGTAGTCACCCGTGAGCTGCAGCGCGTTGCCTCTGGCGATCTCGACATCGCTGACGTTCTTCCCCGCGCGCACGGCCGCCGCGCTCACGGCCGGAAGGAGCGCCTCGACGGCCGCGACGTCCCCGTGCAGCGCATGCCGGCCCAAGATCTTCGAGAGCGCCTGAAAGGTCGCCTCATCGGACCCCGCCTCCGACGCCAGCGTGAGCGCGCGGTCGATCTGCGCGAGCTCAACGTCCGGCTGCCCGCGATAATCAGCCGCCGCGGCCAGGCTCAACCGTGCGAGAGACTCGATGCCGCGCCAACCGAGCGCATCGGCCTCTTCGACCACCCCCTCGAGCGCCTCGTCGGCCTCCTCGAACCGCCCCGCCTCGAGCGCCGCGTTGCCCCGAGCGAGGCCGGCGAGCACCGCGTTCGCCCGCGCGGGGTCGGAGACCTCGCGGTACAGGGCGTCCTCGTCGGCGCGTCGGCAAGCGCGAACGTCCTGCAGAAGATCGAACAGCGTGGACGTGGCCTCGACGTCGCCCTCGAGCGCGACGTCCCGGCTGGCGCGAAGCGCCTCGGTCCGACCGTCGAGACAGACGCGGCGCGGCAGATCGTCCGGAGCGACCTTGCAGGCTTCGATGTAGCCCTCGCCCAGCTGCGCTGCGTATTCGTCGAGCCGGTCGATGATCTGCTGGGCACGCTCGGCGGGGAGCGCAGGGGCCTCGCCCGCCGCGCGTGCTCGCATCGCCTCGGCATCCGCCTCCGACCACACCTCCCCGACCCTCGCCCCCGCGTCCCCACACCGCGCATCGGTCCCAGCGAACGCCCACATCGCGCCGGCCCCGAGCGATCCGGCGACCACCGCCGCCACGACGGTTTGACGCCCCACCTTGCGCGGCGGCTGCGTCGCTTCGAGCAGCGCGGCCATCGAGGGCCACCGCTCGCTCGCGTCCGCGGAGATGCCTCGAAGCAGAGCCTGCCACGCGTTGCGCCCGATCCCCGCGGGTCGGGGAGGGAGCTCGGCGTCGCCGTCGAGGATGGCACGGGTGATCATCGACGGCGTGTCTCCGCGAAAGGGCCTCTGCCCCAGCGCGCTCTCCAACCAGGTCACGCAGAAGCTGAACTGGTCGGCCCGATCGTCGAGCGGCTCCTGACGAAACATCTCCGGCGCCATGTATGCGGGCGTGCCCGCGGGCGCCAACGCGGTCCCGGTCCCGGTGCGTTCCTTCGGTTGGGCCAGACCGAAGTCGAGCACCAACACGCGGCCGTCATCGGCGATCATGACGTTGTCGGGCTTGAAGTCCAGATGCACCAAGCCGGCCTCGTGCGCCGCGGCCAGCCCTCGCCCAGCGTCGCGCATCACCGACGAGACGGCCCCCAGATCATCGCGATGCGCCTTGGCCCACTTTCGAAGCGTTCGACCCTCGACGTACTCCATCGCGATGAAGACCCCGTCGGTGATCTCGCCGACGTCGTGTACCGAGACGACGTTGGGGTGCGAAAGGCGGGCGAGCGTCTGCGCTTCCTCCTTGAGCGACACACCGCGAGACCCCGAGCGCCGAACGATCTTCAGAGCGACCGTGCGATCGAGCTCGGGGTCGTGCGCCGCATAGACGGCACCCATGCCTCCGCGCCCCAGCGGCCGGAGCACGAGGTAGCGACCGACCGAATCACCGCGATCGAGCTCTTCGTAGCCGTAGGCATGGTTGGGCGCATCGTCGGCGCCGACGGTTCGCTCGCCGTCGAGCGTGGGGTCGGTGGCAGGCAGGGCGCCTCTAGCGTACACCGCATCGTCGGGTACCCTGAACGCGGATGCTCGTGCTCTCGCGGCGGCAGTGGCTCGGTTTGACAGCAATGGGCGCCGTCGCGGGCTGCCGGCGCGCGGAACGGAACACCCGCGCACCGGCGCGCATCCCCTACCCCGCGTTTCGGCGCGCGCACCCTTCGGCACTCGTCCGCCCCGCGCCCCGCCCCGCCCCCTTCGACAACGCCGCGCTCGACTCCCGCTTCGACGCCGTGCGCTGGCCCGGGCCTGCGGGGCAGATGCGCGGGTGGCTGCACATGCCCTCCTCATCCGGCCCCGTCGCCGGGCTGCTGTGGCTGCATGGGGCCTTCGCGGTCTCGGCCGCGCAGTTCGAGCCGCTCGGCGCCGCCTTCCCGCCCCGCGACATCGCGGTGTTCGTCCCCGCGTGGCGCGGCGAGAACGGCAACCCCGGCGAGCGCGAGCTGCTCGCCGGCGAGCTCGACGACGCGATTGCAGCCCTCGCGTGGTTCGCGGAACAGCCCGGCGTCGACGGCGGCCGACTCGCCGCCTTCGGACACTCGGTGGGTGGCGCGTTGTCGGCACTGCTGGCGCTGATGCCCGATGTACCGCTGCGGGAGACGGCGAGCGTCGGAGGCATCTACGTCCCCGAGACGTTCGCGCGCTGGGCAAAGACCACGCACAACGGACCGCTCGTTCGGTTCGACCCTCACGACCCGGCCGAGGGACGGTTGCGCACCCTCGCCGGCAACATGCCCGACCTCGCGCGGCCCCACGTCGCCTACGTGGGGCGAGACGACACGTGGTTCCACCCCAACATCGAGCGCATGCGCGAGGCCGCGGCGCAAAGCGGCGCACCGTTTCAGACCGAGTACGTGCCCGGCGATCACATGGGCTCGCTCGCCCATGGCTACACCCGCTACCTCGCACGAGCTCGCGGGGTGCTCTCATGAGGCGCCTGCTCTTCGCCGCGTTCTTCGGCACCGCTGCGTGCCGCCCCGAGGGCGCGAGCACGACTCCCGACCCGTTCGCCGCGCAGCCCTACGACACCGCGCCACCCTCGCCCCGCGCCAAGGTGTTTCTCGTCGCGGGGGGCGACGACATCGCGAACTTCGCCGCCGAGGTGCTCGAGCAACGCACCCTGTGGCGCCGCGCGGGGCTGCGGGAGGATGAGATCGCCTGCTACTTCGCCAAGCCCACCACGCAGGCGCTGCGCGAGGACGCCGAGCAGTACGCCGCCCTCGCCCTCGCGCTGCGCTCGTGTCGAGCCGCCACGCCCGAGCGCCTCTTCACCGACCTCCGCGCCGCTGCGCGGGATGCAGAGGGCTTCGTCTACCTCTTCGTCACATCGCACGGTCTCGCGTCACAGCTGCGGCCGCTCGAGACCTCGCAAAACCCTCGAACGCAGCGCTTCGTCGCGTCGCTGGGGCCGGACGAGCGGGATGCGCTCGAGCCGGCCGCGGTTGGGCTCGACGCGGGCGCGGGGCCTCGACTCGGTGACTCGCGTGCCGTCGTCGCCGCGCTGCGCGAGGGCCGAAGCGCCGAACAGACGATCGTCAGCCCCCGAACGCTCGCCCCGGTGCTCGAGGCGTTTCCGCCCGAGGTGGAGAAGATCGTCGTGCTACAGGCGTGTTTTTCGGGCGGCTTCATCGACCACCACGCCCGCCGGCGCGCCGACCCATCGCCCGGGGCCGACGCACTGCTGGCCGTTCCCAACCTCACCGTCCTCACCGCGACCGCGGCCGAACGCCCCAGCTTCGGGTGCGGGTCCGGGGCAGCCCGCACGTATTTCGGCGGTGCGTTCAACGTCGCCCTCGAGCGCGCGCTGGCCGAGCACCCCCCCCGCGCGCTCCCGTGGGAGGACATTCACCATCGGGTGAGCTTCGCGATCGAAGCGATGGAGGCAGTCGCGGGGCAGCGAGCGTCGCACCCCGGGTTCGTCAGCCCTCGTATGGCTCGACCACGCCCATGAGCTCGCGGTCGCCCTCGGTCGCTCGACTGCGCCGACGCTCTTGCCTGCGCCGCCGCCGAGCCTCCCGACGGGAGGGCTTGGGCTCGGCCGCGATGTCGCCCATGAACACCTCGCCCTGCTCTTCGCCCAGCCCCTCACCGGAGCGATCGGGAAGGGGGCACGGCTCGACCGGCTCGGACGGCACCGGGTCGAAGGCGACCACCCCCATGAGCTCGTACGGCTCCGGGTCGGGGACCACCTCCGGCTCCGGCTCCGGCTCCGGCTCGACCTGCGCGTCGGGGATCGTCGGCAGCTCGGCGAGCTCGCAGTCGATCGCGTAGCCGCTGGCATCGCGGCACACCAGCGCGGCGTCAGGTCCCTCGAGGGCTTCGGGCTCCGCGTAGCTGGTGCACGCCACCATCGCCAGCGAAAGCGCCGCGACGAACCCCGCTCGGCGGGCTTGAGGTCGAAATCGAACGTTCCCATCCGTCCGTACGCGGTAGCGAACGCAAAGGCTCGCACCCTCGGCGCGCTCGAGCAGGGCTCTCGCCTCGCGCTCGGTCATCTCCGACAGGTTGTGGACGTGTTTGTCACACTTGTCGCAGAAGCGGCGCTGGGCGGGACCGGACATCGCCGCGTAGTCCTCGTGACAAGGGTTGAGAATCGGTAGCTGTCCTCGCCGCATCGTGCACACCGAACGCCGGCCCGAACCCCGCGCTTACACCCTTGCACGGGGCGCCGAGGCCGGAGGTTCCCGCGCTACTTTTCGTGGAAGCGCGCGGCCCACGTGCCCGACACCGACGAATCCTTGCCGCTGGTGACCTTGGCCTCGCCACAGATCCACGCGTCGCCCAGGTGCGTGATCGTGACCGTCCCAGCATCCACGCCCTCGAGGCTGATCCCGGCGAGCGTCCAATCGTGCGCCTTGTTGGTGAGCTTGTTGTAGACCAGCCGCTCCTTCTTGCGGTCCATCGAGTACTCGCCGACGTCGACGACCTGCGGGGTCTTGTCAGCCGAGCTCAGGTCGACCTTGGCAAACCGCATGCTGAACATGAGCTGCTCGCCCCGAGGCGCTTCCCAGAGCTTGGCGGGGTCGAGCTTGTAGTTGGCGATGCTCACCTTGATCGTCTTGCCTTCCTTGCTGCGCTCGGCATAGCCGCTGACGATTGGGAGCGTCTTGGCCTCGACGTTCTTCGAGGTCATCGCCAGAGAGCCCCCCGATTTGCAGCCCGCCGGGATGCCGTCCCACGACATCTCGACGTCCGACTCCCAGACCTTGGCCGCGCCATCGGAGGGTGCGGCGAGCGTGCCGGCCTGGAGTCCTTTGACCTCGGTCGGCTCGAGACGGTCGATGAGCGTCCCGTCCCCGATCTGCCCACGAGCGTTCCACCCCCAGCACTTCACCGCCCCCGAAGCGAGCGCGGCGCAGCTGAACTGACCGCCCGCGGCGACGTCGACTGCGTCGCTGATGCCTGCGACCTCGACCGGCTTCGACACGCTGCGACCGGCCTCGCCGTTGCCGACCTGCCCGCGCCCGTTGCTGCCCCAGCAGCTGACCTTTCCCGACTCGTGCAGGGCGCACCACTGCACCTGGGCGCTCAGCGAGGTCACACCCGTGAGCCCCTCGACGACCTTGGGCTCCTGCCGATCTCCCCAGCAGGTCACGGACTTGTCCGCCAAGACCGCGCACGTCTCACTGCCGCCCTTTTGCGCTTCGATGAACGTCGCGCCGGTGATGCCCGCGACCGGGGTCGGGTCCTGCTTCTTGCCCGAGTACCCCCAGCACGTGACGCCGCCGTCTTTGCCGAGCGCGCAGCCGTGGTTCTGCCCGGTCGCGACCATCGCCACGTCCGTGACCTTGGGGTGCTTTTGCAGCTTCGCGTCTCGGCCCACGCTCGAGCCCAGGCCCAGCGCGTTGAACACGTTGCTCCCCCAGCTCATCATGCTGCCGTCGGCCATCGCGGCGTTTCCGATGCCGCTGCCCAGCGAGATGTGCGCCGCGCCTTGCAGCGCATCGACCGTCATGACCTCTCCCTTGGCGTAGGTCTCGACCGGGATGCCCCGACCGCCCCAACACTTGACCACGCCATCGCCGTCGGTGGCACAACCATAGTCGCCGCCGGATCCTCCGTTGCCGCCGACCTCGAGGTCCTTGGCGCCGGTGATGCCGGCGATCTCGACCGGTGTCGCCCGGTCGACGTCCGCGGGCGGACCACCGGTTTCACCGTGGTCGTTCTGTCCCCAGCAGCGGACCGTTCCGTTGCTCATCAGCGCACAGGCGACGTTCCAGCCGGCGGAGACCTGGAGCGCTCGAAGGGAGCCAGAGCCGTTGGCGTCGCCGGACGCACCGGACTTCTCCGAATTCTTGGTCGCCCCATCGGACTTGCCACCCCCCGCGTCGTCGCAGGCGGCAAGGATGACCAGGAGAGTGCAGGACAGAATCAGTGCGGATGGCTTCATGGCGATCTCGTGCCAACGCGCAAGACGGTGGGGGTTCGTGCAGGCGCTCGACGCCGCCGCCGACCGGTTGGCGTGGGCGGTAGAGACGCGAGTCTGGGTTTGGATCACGAGAATCGACCAAGCGCTCACGAGGGCTTGGGCTTGCCCAGGAAGATTCGGTAGAGCAGCCCGGGCATGTGCAGCATCGCGCGCTGTCCAACGACGGCGATCGCCAGCGAGACCAGCGGCAAGACGAGCCACGCAGCCAGCCCGACCGCGGGGTGCCGGACCCCGGTCGCGAGCAGCCCGTGCCGAAGCAGGTGCAGCACGATGGAGTGGCTCAAGAACATCGCGAAGATCGCGGGCTCGAGCCAGCGAACGACGAGCCGACGCGCCGCGTCACACCGCACCACGCGCGTCGAGAGCACCCAGAACGACGCGGCGCACACCGGCCGGCGCACGAGGGCGTCGAAGGCGTTGCGATCCATGAACGCGAGCGCGTCCACGAACGGGCGCATCGCCGAGAGGACGACCAAGGCGAGCAGCAGCCACGGCGCCACCGCGGCGCCCCATCGAACGACCCGCGAGCGCTCCAGCCGAAGCACCCCGAAGCCGACACCGATGGCGAAGTAGGAGAGGATCTGCGAGTGCGCCAGAACGGGCTTGGTGCTCACGAACCCGCCGACGAGCGCGAGGGGAACCAGCAGCCAAGGCCCCGCGCGCCCGATGGCGACAACGAGCGCAGGCGTGGCCAGCGAGACCACGAACAGGTCGCGCAGGAACGTGAGCGGGCGCGTCGCACCGTGGTCGGTGACGGCCAGGACGGCGTTGATCCCCTCGCTGGCGACCGGACGCGCCATCCACACGCTGATGGCGATCGCGAGAACGTTCCACGCGACCATCGGCACCAAGAGCCCCTGCACCCGCCCCCACACGCTGCGCCCGTAGCCGCGTGTTGCGAACACCCGCACCATCAACAGGCCGGAGACGACCGAGAGCAGCAGCACGCTCGACCGGCCGAGCAGGTCGCGAAAGACGCTCTGCAGCGCCGCCCCCAACGCAGTCACGTCTTCACCGAGCGTGACGTGCACGTACGCGACGGGCACGATGCACACCACCCGGCAGACGCGAATCGCGTCCGAGTTCTCCTCGATCAGGCCCGCGAGGCCCTCGTCTGACCGGCGTTCCAGCACGGCCAGAGTACACGAGGGGTCAGGCCCGCGTGAGGTAGGGGTAGCTGCGCAGCATGCCCAGCGCCCACGCCTCGCCGAGGGTCGTCTCGCGGCCGAGGTGTCGTTCGCGAATGTCGTGCAGCAGACTCTCGACGTCGAAGTCCATCTGCGCGAGCGCGTCCTGGTTCGTGAAGCCGCTCTTGACGTCGAGCACAACGCTGTCGCCGAACTCGATGCGGGTCGTGCCGGGGATCTCCGAGAGCGTCGAGTCGACCGGCCGCACGATGACGTCGTGGGTCCGCGTGAGCAGGTTGTGGTCGTTGGCCAGCGAGTCCTGGTACGCACCGGTCATGAAGAAGCCCAGGTAGTAGGGCTCGTTCTTGTGGCCGTGGGGCTCGTGCAGCGGAAGGAAGCGGAGGTTCTCTTCGGGGTGCGCGAAGCTCTTGACGCAGCCATCGGAGTCGCACGTGATGTCGATGATCTCCGCGTTCACGCTGGGACGCTCGCCATGACGGCTCAGCGGCGCCGCAGGAAAGACCTGGTCGATGCTCCACGTGTCGGGCAACGACTGGAAGATCGAGAAGTTGGCCAGGTACTTGCGGTGCGCGGTGCCCAGGTAGTCGACGATCTCTTCGGAGGGCCGCTTGAGGGTGGCGACGATGCGCGCGATCTTGAGCCGCACGCGCTGAAAGAGGCCCTCGGCGTTGGCGCGGTCTTCGATGGTGAGATAGCCCTTGGAGAACAGCGACAGCGCCTCGTCCCGCAGGTCGATCGCGTCGTGAAAGTACTCCTCGTAGTTCTTCACCGAGACCAGCTCGAGCGTCTCTCGCAGGGTGGAGATCAGCCGATGCTCGTCCTCGGTGGGCTCGGGCAGCGGCAGCAGGTCACCCTGCACCTCGCGCAGGTCGGTGATCGTGACCGCGTGCGTCGCGACGACCGCCCGACCGCTCTCGGTGATGATGTGTGGAGCCTTGGTCTGGGTCTCCTTCATGACCTCGCTGACCTCGAACACCGTCTGCGAGGCGTATTCCTCGATCGTGTAGTTCGCCGACGAGGGATAGGACGTGCGCGATCCGTCGTAGTCGACGCCGAGCCCACCCCCCATGTCGAGGAACTGCAGGTTGGGCGCGTACTCGTGCTGCAGCTCGGCGTACAGCCGGGCGCCCTCCCGCACGGCCTGCTTGATCTGCTTGATGCGCGTGATCTGAGAGCCGATGTGAAAGTGCAGCAGCACCAGCTTGCCCGAGAGGTCGGCCTCGCCGAGCCGGCGCACCACGGCGAGGATCTCGCTCGTGGTCAGGCCGAACTTCGACGTCTCGCCCCCCGAGCTCTGCCACCGCCCGCTCCCGCGGGTGTAGAGCTTGGCGCGGACGCCGACCTCGGGGATGGCCTCCCAGTCTTGGCTGTCCGCCGTCGCCACGTAGCGAATCACCTCGCGAATCGACTCGAGGATGATGACCACGCGGTGCCCGAGCTCGGCCGCGTGAAACGCCATGCGCATGAACTCTCGGTCCTTGAACCCATTGACCAGCAGCGGCGCGTCGGCAGCGGGCGGCCGGGACATGGCGAGCAAGAGCTCGGGCTTGCTGCCCGCCTCGAGACCGACCGACACGTTCGTGTCTCCGACCACCGCGTCGATGACCGCACGTCGTTGGTTGACCTTGACCGGCAGCACCCCGGTGTAGGAGGTGTGGAGCTCGTTCTCGACGATGGCCTTGCGGAACGCCCGGCTGAGCCGGCCGAGGCGCTCGCCGATCATGCTCGGGAAGCGCACGACGAACGGAGGGCGAATGCCCTGAGCTTCGAGATGCACCGCGACCGCGTGCAGGTCGACGGGCGGGAGACCCGGCGCGCGGAAGGTGAGGTGCCCGTGCTCGCTGACGCCGAGGAATTCCTTGCCCCAGCGCTCGACACCGTAGCGCTGCAACGAGTTCTCCATCACGAATTTGCCCTGCGGGGTGTCCATGACTCCCCCTCCGTACCCCCGCGGCGGGCCGCTGGGCAAGCGACAAAACGCGCGGCCCCGGGCGGCTGCGGCGCGGTGTATCGTCCGCCACGCGAGACACCATGGCGTCGTATCAGTACATCTTCACGATGCGCGGGCTGAAGAAGGTCTTCGGCAGCGGCAAAGAGGTCCTCAAGGGCATCAACCTGCAGTTCTTCCCCGGGGCCAAGATCGGCATCCTCGGCCACAACGGCGCGGGCAAGTCGACCTTGCTCAAGATCATGGCCGGGATCGACAAGGAGTTTCTCGGC
Source organism: bacterium (assembly GCA_024742475.1). Taxonomy (GTDB): domain Bacteria; phylum Myxococcota_A; class Polyangia; order Nannocystales; family Nannocystaceae; genus CAJXVA01. The sequence continues at coordinate 148,200 of JANSYI010000006.1, forward strand.
GAGGCGTGGCCGGCCGAAGGCGTCCGCATCGGGTACCTGCCGCAAGAGCCTCAGCTCGACGAGTCCAAGACCGTCAAGGAGAACATCGAGGAGGCGGTCCGAGACATGAAGGACACCCTCGAGAAGTTCAACGAGGTGTCCATGAAGATGGGCGAGGTCATGTCCGACGACGAGATGAACGCGCTGCTCGAGGAGCAGGGCAAGCTCCAGGACAAGATCGAGGCCGGCGGGGGCTGGGAGCTCGACCACACGCTCGAGCTGGCGATGGACGCGCTGCGGACTCCGCCGGGCGACTGGCCCGTGACCAACCTCTCCGGCGGTGAGAAGCGCCGCGTGGCGCTGTGTCGGCTGCTGCTCGAGAAGCCCGACCTGCTCCTGCTCGACGAGCCCACCAACCACCTCGACGCCGAAAGCGTCGCGTGGCTCGAAAAGCACCTGCACGACTACCCCGGCACGATCGTGGCCATCACCCACGACCGCTACTTCCTCGACAACGTCGCCGGCTGGATCCTCGAGCTCGACCGCGGACAAGGCATCCCGTGGCAGGGCAACTACTCCTCCTGGCTCGAGCAGAAGCAAAAGCGCCTGGCCCAGGAGGAGAAGGCCGAGAGCAAGCGGCAGCGCACGCTCCAGCGCGAGCTCGAGTGGATCAACATGTCGCCCAAGGCGCGGCAGGCCAAGAGCAAGGCACGCATCAACGCGTACAACGACCTGCTCCAGCAGTCGCAAGACACCCGCGTCGACAAGACCAACATCCGCATCCCCTTCACCCAGCGCCTCGGCAACAAGGTCGTCGAGTTCAAGGGCGTCAAGAAGGCCTACGGCGACAAGCTGCTCTTCGACGACCTCGAGTTCACCCTGCCGCCTGGCGGCATCGTCGGCATCATCGGCCCCAACGGCGCCGGCAAGACCACGATGTTCCGCCTCCTGGTCGGCGAGGAGCAGCCCGACGAGGGCAAGGTGATCAAGGGCGAGACGGTCGACCTGGCCTACGTCGACCAGAGCCGTGACGCGCTCGACCCCAAGAAGACGGTGTACGAGGAGATCTCCGAAGGCGCCGAGACGATCGACATGGCTGGCGTCGAGCTCAACGCGCGTGCCTACGTAGGCCGGTTCAACTTCAACGGCACCGACCAGCAACAGGAAGTCGGCGTGCTCTCGGGCGGCGAGCGCAACCGCGTGCACCTGGCCAAGCTGATCAAGCGCGGCGGCAACCTCCTGCTGCTCGACGAGCCCACCAACGATCTCGACGTGGAGACGCTGCGCCACCTCGAGGACGCGCTGCTCGACTTCCCCGGCTGCGCTGTCGTCATCAGCCACGATCGCTGGTTCCTCGACCGCGTTGCGACCCATATCTTGGCGTTCGAAGGCGACTCCAAGGTGACGTGGTTCCAGGGCAACTTCGCCGACTACGAAGCCGACCGGAAGAAGCGGTTGGGCGACGACGCCCTGGTCCCCAAGCGGATCAAGTATCGCAAGCTGACCAAGGACTGAGACTCCGCCCCGTGGTGGCTCCGCGCCCCCGATGGGCTACGCTGCTCCGGCTTTCATGCTCAAGAAGCTCGCCATCGCCCTGGGGGTCGTCCTGCTCGTCGGGGCGGTGGTGCTCGTGGTGCTCTACCGCCAGGTCACCGCACTGCCCGAGTGGGCCGATGACGAGGTCGCCGAGCAAGAGGCGATGGACCCCGACGCGCCCGTCGTCTGGGAGGCCGAGGGAGAAGATGTCGGTCCGCTCCCGCCCGAGGTCGCCGAGGCGCTGCCCGCCGATCCAACTCCAGCCCGCCCGAACCCGGGCGCCGACGGCCCGGCCGCGATGCCGGCCCCGACCAAGCGCAAGAGCGCCAAGCGCTACGTGCTCAAGGGCTTTCACCGGCGTGGCAAGGGCGCGGGAAAGAAGGCCGTCCGAGCCTCGAAGGCCGTCCTCGAGGGCGGGCGCCTCTCGGCGGGCGTCGTGCTCGACCTCTCCCGCATCGAGGACGCCAAGATGTCCCAGAGCGACCGTGGCCTTTATGAGGGCGCGCTTCAGGCATTCCCGCCCCTGCGCAAGAAGAACGTCTACGTTGGCGTGGAGACCCGACCCGTCCGCAAGGACGGCGTCCTGCAGCTCGGGCCCAAGGCGAAGCTGAGGGTCGGCAACGTTCGCTACGACCTCGGCGCGGCGGCCCGCAAGCTCGGCATGAGCGAGGCGGGCTTGCGACGGGCACTGAACAAGAACCTCCGAACGCTCGGGTTCGAGTCGCCACGCTGACGCGGAGGTGGCTGGGTGCTGCTACGATCTGCGCATGCGGACCTGGACTTGCCTTCTCACGCTCACGATGACGATCGGCCTGACGGCATGTGATGCCGGTGGCGGTGGTGGAGAGACCGACACCGACACCGACACCGACGGCACCTCCAGCGGGACGACGATGGTCGACCCCAGCGGGCCGACGACGACGCCCGCGACGACCGGCAGCAGCGCCACCACCGGCGATGGCTCGAGCTCCGGCGATCCCGGCGATGGGTCGAGTTCTTCGAGCGGCGGCTCCACGGGGCCGGGATCGACCACCGACGAGGGTTCGAGCAGCACCGGCGCGTCGACCTCGCTCTACGAGGGACAGTACGAAGGCACCTTCGAAGGCGACTGCCCCGACTTCTCGGTGTCCGGCGTGATCGAGCTGCTGATCGAAGCTGACGGCACCGCGTCGGGGAGCTTCACGGGCAACGACAGCGGGCCGCTCGAGGGCGCCGTCGACTCCGCGGGCGCGCTGGAGACCTCCGGAGAGGCCGAGATCGCGGGGCTTTGCAACTACGACGGGCAGATCGATGATTCGCTGATGATCGAGGGGACCTGGGGCTGCCCAGGGTTCGATTGCGGTGGCACCTGGACCGCGGGCCCCGTGATGAAGAAGTAGCCTGCACGCAAGGTTTGCCGACCCGCCGGGTCCCACGCGCGCCACCGTGGCATGGACGTGGAGCGCTTCGAAGTCCGCCCTCGGTTCGAGCTTCAGCTCGCCGTGCACCCCGATGTGCTCGCGGCCGCGCTCGAGGACGCCGTGGCAGGCGATGACCGCAGCTGGGCGCGGTTGCCCTACGCCGAGTTCGGCGTGCCCGAGGACGAGCGCCACTTGTGGTCACCACGCTTGGCCGTGTGCGTGCACGAAGGCGACGACGCGGAGCTCCGCTTGGTGTGCCGCTTCCAGCCCGAGCCGTCGGTGTGGACGCTGTACATGGCCATCGGCTTCGTCCTGCTCGTCGGAGGGTGCATCGCGACCGCGTGGACGCTCTCGTCGTGGCTGCTCGGCTGGAGCGTGTTGCTTCCGGGCGCGGCCCTGGGCGCCTCGCTGCTGCTCGGCGGGCTGCTCTACGCCGTCGCCGGTCTGGGCCAGCGGATGGCGTCCGACCAGATGGCAGACCTCGCGGAGCGCCTGTGGCTCGCGCTGTGCGACGCGAGCGCACGGGCTGCGGGCCGCGAGCCGTTGACGGTGTCCACCCGAGCGCTTTCGCTCGCCCAAGGGAGGGTAGACTCCATGCCATGACTTCGCGAACTTGGACATGGGCGGTTGGGCTGGCGCTTCTCGGTGGGTGTGCAGACCCGTGCGAGGACGATGGCCTGGTGCAGTCGGGCGGCGCCGACTGTCCCGCCGCCGCCTCGGAGGGCGCGACCGACTCGTCAGCCGAAACCGAGGCCAGCGCGAGCGCAAGCGAGAGCAACTCCGCGTCCGACTCCGCCACGGCCTCCGACTCGGCCAACTCCGCCAGCGCGTCCGACTCGAGCACCGATACCGACAGCGGCACCGACACCGACTCCGCGTCGGACTCGAACACCGACTCCGACTCGAACACCGACTCCGACTCCGACTCGGGCGAGCCCACGACCTACTGCGACGACGCCGACGACGACGGTTTCGGAGACGCGGACAACTGCGTCGACGTGCCTGCGGGCGAAGATCCACCCGATGGCACCGTGCCCAACGACGACGATTGCGACGACGGCAACGAAGACACGTTCCCTGGAGCGGCCGAGAACGACTCGAAAGACGCCTGCATGCAGGACGAGGACGACGACGGCTGGGGCGACGACGACCCTCCCGATGGTGTCGACCCAGGCTCCGACTGCGACGACGCCGACGTCGCAACCTTCCCCGGCGCGGCCGAGCTGGACTCCGCCACCGAGTGCATGCAAGACGAAGACGACGACGGCTGGGGCGACGACACGCCCGCCGACGGCGTCACCCCAGGGTCGGACTGCAGCGACGACGGCGTGGACCCGTGCGCGGTGCTCATCACGCAAGACGGCACCAACAGCAACCCGTACGACCAGGGCCTCACTGCGGCGCTCGAGCTCGACGGATTCGAAGTGCTCAACTTCGCCGACACCGACGTCGTGCTCGAAGACGGCAACGGCGTCGACGTCGTCATCATCTCCGAGACCTCGCTGTCGACCGAGATCGCCGGCACGATGCAAGACACACCCGCGCCGGTCGTCTGCCTCGAGGGCTTGGTGTGGGACGACATGGGCATGGCGCCCGCCGGAGAGGAGACAACGATCGACGACGTGACGATCCTCGACGACGCCGATCCCCTCGCCGGCGGCCTCAGCGGAGACGTCACCGTCATCGCGGGCGTCGGCGCAGGCCTCTTCTCCGTACCCGCCCCCGCCGGTGCGACCGTGGTCGCGGGCGTGAGCGGCAGCCCGGACGACATCGTGGAGTTCGCGTTCGAGGCGGGGGCCACGATGCTCGATGGGTTCGTCGCGCCCAACCGCCGCGTCGGCTTGGGCTACGACGCCGACCAAGGGCCGAACCCCGTCGTGACGATCACCCCCGACGGAGTCGCCCTCTTCCGCGCCGCCGTGGCCTGGGCGACGGGCGGCTAGAGCAGCGCTCCCCAAAGCGGGAGCATCACCGCGGCGAGTAGCGACGAGAGGACCACGGCGCCGGCGACACGGTCGGCCTCGACATCGGCGTCGTGGGCCATCGAGAACGTGGTGATCGCCAGCGGCATCGCTGCGAGCAGAACGTGCAGCCGCACGAACTCGACCGAGAGCAGGCCCGCGGCGCGGCACGCAAGCCCAAGCCCCAAGACGACCGCCGGGGCCAGCAGCATGCGCACGGCGACCAAGCCGAGCACGGAGCGCCCCACCCTCGCGACCCTCGCCCGCTCGGCGTAGACGTGCAGCCCCAACAAGAACAGGGCCACGACCGCCGCGCTCGAGGCGAACGGAGCGAGACCCTGCCCTGCCAGCGAACGCGCGCCGGGCGGAGCGTTGCGCAGCGCGAGCCCGGCGATGGGCGCCCACAGCAGCGGCATCCGCAGCACTCGCGTGGCGACCGACGTCCACGGCGGAGGCTGCCCCGATCCGCGGGCGAGCAGCACGGGTCCCACGGTGACCGCACCGGTCACGTGCACTGCAACGGCGAGCGCGGCGGGGCCAGCACTCGACTCGCCCATCACCGCGGCGACATAGGGCAGCCCCAAATAGGCGACGTTTCCAAAGACCGCGCCCAAGCCGACGGCCGGGCGAGAGACACCTCGGCTCAGCGCCACCGTGATGGCCAAGGCCACGGGCCACAGCAGCCAAAACGCGGGCTCGGTGGGAATCGAGGCCGAGGGCAGCAGCAGGCCGCGGGCGACGAGCGCCGGGAAGCCGACGTACAGCGCGTAGCGATTGAGCACGGACACCGCTGCTTTGGGGTCGGCGAAGAGCCCCAGCGCGCCACAGCCCGCACCGACGAGCGCTGGAACCGCCAGCTCGAGCAGGCGCAGCGCGTTGTCGAGCGCCGAGCTCATCGTCTCCGTCGTCGGCGGTTCTTCAGCATTCCCTCGGCGAGCATCTCGCCGCTTCGCCGGCGCATGATCTCGACCTCGGGCTTGGCGAAAACGCGGTCGGGCCACGGCAGCGGACGCGGCCGCTTGTTCATGATGCTGACGTCGTAGGTCGAGTGCGGCAGGCCGAAGAAATGACCCAGCTCGTGTGCCATCACCGTGGACTTCGCGATCGAGCTGAGAATGACCCAGCGCTTGGCCGTGTCCGGCCGGTAGCGCCAGTGCACGCCGCGGATGACCTCGCCGGCGATGTCGACGTCGGCCAGTCGCTCGACGACGAACACGTGCACCGCCCCGCGACCGAACACGTCCTTGCCCAGCGCGTCGCGATCCTTGCGGGTCTGCACATCGCCGACCTCGGCCGGCAAGGTGTCGACCGAGGCGACCTCGAAGCCCACCGAGATGACGGCGAACAGCGCGTTGGCGTGGGCGATCTGCTCGTACAGCCAAAGCGGCGTCTGGACCGGCGTGCCCTCGGGCGTGCCCTCGGACGTGACGACGTGCACGGCGAGGCCGTAGCAGCGCTTGGCCACCTCGGGACACCGCCCCGTCCCCGTCTCGAAGGCGCGAAAGCCCAGCGCGTCCTTGGCCATCGCCACCTGGGCCACGTGTGTGGCCCATTCGGTGGGCAGCAGGCCGAGCGTGGCCGCGAACGCGATGGAGGCGGTGAGCATGAGCGATGCGAGACCGGTGGGACGCTAGACCACGGCGGATCGGGAGAGCTGAAGGATCTCGAAGATCGCGCGCGTGGCAGGGCTCTTGTTGAGCGTATAGAAGTGAAGCCCCGCGACGCCCCGAGGACGCTTGCTGTAGGGGTCGGGAGCGGGCGGGTTGAGCAGCTGCTCACACTGGCGTGCGGAGTAGGACACCCCGGTCCAGAAGACCTCGTGCGGGTCGCCGTCGGCGCGGCGCAGCGCCTCGTGAAGCGGGGCGGGAATGGACGCGCCGCACATCTTGGTGAAGCGCTCCACCTGCGACACGTTGGTGACCGGCATGATGCCCGCGAGGATCGGCACGCCGATTCCTGCCGCGCGCGCGCGCGCCTGCCAAGCGAGGAAGCCCAGGTTGTCGAAGAACAGCTGCGACACCAGGAAGTCCGCGCCGGCGTCGACCTTGCGGCGCAGGTTCGTCATGTCGTCCTCGGCCGATGGAGCCTCGGGGTGCACCTCGGGGTAACACGCCGCCCCAATGCAGAAGTCACCGCGCTCCCGCGCGAAGGCGACCAGCTCATTGGCGTAGCGCAGGCCGCCGTCGGTCGGCACGAACGCCTCCTGCCCCGCGGGCGGGTCGCCCCGCAGCGCGAGCACATTGCGGACGTCGGCCTCACCGAGCGAGTCCAGCACCCGCGCGAGCTCGTCCTTGGTGGCACCGACGCAGGTCAGATGCGCGAGGGGCTCGATTCCGAAGTCGCGGCGGATGCGGCGGACCAGCTGCAGCGTCCGCGTCCGCGTGCTGCCGCCTGCGCCATAGGTCACCGAGACGAAGTCGGGCTCCAGGGGCGCCAAGCGCTCCAGGGAGCGCAGCAGCGCCGCCTCGCCCTTTTCGGTCTTGGGCGGGAAGAACTCGAAGCTGAAGACGGGCCGCTTGTGGCGCAGGCGCTCGACGATCAACACGGCCCGCACCATAGCGCTATCCTCTGCGGATGACCCGCGTTGCGATCTTCGGTGCTTTGGTGGTGTTTGCCGCGGCGTGTGGGGAGGACCCGGATCCGGCGGCCGGCTCCACCGGCCACGACGGAGCATCCGACGCCAGCACGCAGGCGGCCGCGACCGACGGCTCGTCCGGCCCGGCCTCGGGGGGCGCCGACAGCTCGAGCGGTGGCCCCGTCGCGTGCACCGACAGCCCCGATGCGATGGCAGACTGCGTCGATCAGGCGCTGTACGTCGACTCGCTGCAGTTCGTCGCACAGACCCGGGCCCCCACCGAGCCCCACTGGCAGGTCGTGCAAGACCACCTCGCTCAGCAGCTGACCGCCTTCGGATACGAGGTCGAGCTCGACGTCTACGAGACGGGTACCAACGTCATCGGGCGACTGCGGGGCACGCTGGGCACCTCGGACGTCATCATCTCGGCCCACTACGACTCGGTCAGCGACTGCGAGGGCGCCGACGACAACGCCAGCGGCGTCGCCGGGGCGCTCGAGGCCGCCCGCGTGCTGGCGATGGGCGAGTACGAGAACGATCTGGTCATCGCGTTTTGGGACCAAGAGGAGGTCGGCCTGATCGGCGCGCGCTCCTACGTCAACCGTGCCGTCGACCGAGGCGACGACGTGGCCGCGAACTACAACCTGGAGATGATCGGCTACACCGACGACACGCCCGGCGCACAGTCGGTCCCGACCGGATTCGACCTGGTGTTTCCCGAAGGGTACGCACAGGTCGAGGACCACGAGTTTCGCGGCGACTTCATCACGCTCGTCGCCGACGACCTCATCGCCGAGGGGGCCGCCGCGTTCGTCGAGCAGGCGCAGCGCCTCGAGCTGCGCACCATCCACCTCGAGCTCGACGCCTCGCTGAAGACCAGCCCCCTGTTGTCCGACCTCCGGCGCTCGGATCACGCGCCGTTTTGGGACGTCGACTACCCAGCGATGATGATCACCGACACCTCCGAGTTCCGGTACCCCAACTATCACTGCAACCCGGCGCCCGACGTGGTCGAAGACCTCGACCACCCGTTCTCCCGCAAGGTCGTCGCCGCGACGGTGGGCGCGTCGGCGCAGACCTTGGTGTTGCTGGGCCCGGCGAGCTAGTGTCGGCGCCGTCGAAGCACGAGCAGCACGGGCACGAGCGCGAGCAGGCCGGAACGCTGCGGCCTGCTCGCCGCGCAGCCACCCCCCCCGCTCGAGTCGTCCTGCCCCATGCCGCCCGTGCCCGTACCCGCGCCGGTCGTAGAGCCGCTCGACCCCGCCGCGGTGGGGTCGGGGTCACCGCCGGACTGTGTCGCGCCATTCGAGGTCTCGCCCGGCGTCCCCGTGGGGTCGGGCGAGCCGCTCGTAGTCCCTGGCTCGCCGCTGGTCCCCGGCTCACCGGTCGTGGTCCCGGGGTCTCCCGTCTCTCCACTCGCCCCCGGCGCAATCGAGATCTCCGCGCAGTGGTAGTAGAAGCACGGCGCCCCGTGGCTGGACATGTACTGGATCACCTGCAGGGTGCAGTTGTCGCAAGAGACGTCCTCGGGAAGCGTGACCTCGAACGACTGCTCGCCGTCGAACGGCTCGGCGTGGGCGAGCATGCCGTCGGCGATCACCGGAAACACCGGGGGATCCATGATCTCCGTCATCGCGCACTCGTCCCCGGGGCCCGGCGTGATCGGAGGGTCGGCCGGAAGCTCGCTGACGTCGTTGGGCGCCAGCGCGACCCTGTAGTGGCCCGGGTGATAGATCTCCTCGTTGATCGTGATGGTGATCGTGTCGCCGGCCGTGAACGACGTGGTCGCCCCGGTCATCACCGCGTTCGAGTCTCCGCCGCACGGATAGACCTTCTGCGGATCTCCCAGGTCGTTCTGCTCGGTCATCGCCGGGGGCGCCTCGAGCCGGAAGTGGGCGCGAGCCTCACCGCTGGTCACCGCCGCCGCACACAGTGCAAGCCCACCGAACATCGCCGAGGTCCAAAGCCGTCGCATCGGGCCTACGGTACCAGGGTCCCGGGGTCGGTGCCGCGATCGAGCCTACGGGTTCCGCACGTCCGTCAACCCTAGCGTACGCGGTTCACGTCGCCGGCGCGGACCACCTTCAGCCCCTCGTCCGTCCGAACGCGAAGCGCTCCATCCTCGTCGACATCGACCGCGACGCCCTCGAACGACTCGTCCCCCGAGACCACCCGCACTCTCGTCCCGATCTGAACGTTGGCGTCGAGGTACGCCTGGCGATGCTCGTCGAAGCCCATCAGCAAGAACGCGTCGAGGCGACGCTCGAGCGCCTCGAGCAGGCGAGCGAGCAGCCCGGCGCGCTCGACCGGGCCCGCCACCCGCTCATCGAGCGCCACGGCGCGCTCGTGCAGCGCAGGGTCGATGCCCTCGCGGCGCAGGTTCACGCCGAAGCCGACGACCACCTCGACGTCCTGCGCCCACCGTGACTCGCACAGGACCCCGGCCAGCTTGCGGTGCCCGACGAGCACGTCGTTGGGCCACTTCAGACCGAGCCCCTCGATCGGTCCCAGGCCCTCGTAGAGACCCAGTCCCACCACGAGGCCGAGCGCCGAAAGGTCCCGGCGCGCCGAGCCGACGCGCAGGCCCACGCTGACGTAGAGATTGCCGCCGGGCGGAGAACTCCAGCTCCGTCCGTTGCGCCCACGTCCTGCGCTCTGGGTCTCGGCGGTAACCACGAGCCCGTGCGGGCCTCCCTCGCGCAACCACGACGCGGCGCGATCGTTGGTCGAGCCGAGCGAGGCGTGATGCTCGTGCGCATGGCCGAACACCCGCGTCGAGAGCGAGCGCAGCTCGACCACGTCAGGCGAACTCGAACAGCAGCGACAGGTCGGCCGCTGGTGCGCTGTGGGTGAAGGCGCCCACGCTGATCACGTCGATACCGATGTCGGCGAGCGTCGAGACCCGCGCGAGCGTGATGTTGCCGCTGGCTTCGAGGATCACCGATCCCTTGTAGCGCGCGACCGCCTCGCGACAGGCGTCATCGTCCATGTTGTCGAGCATGATCACGTCGGCGCCCGCATCGACGGCGGTCTGGGCCTCTTCGAGGTTGAGCACCTCGCACTCGATGCGCAGCCCGTGAGGCGCTCGGTCGCGGGCCCGGCCGATCGCCGCGGCGATGCCTCCGGCCGCCCGGATGTGGTTCTCCTTGATGAGCACGCCCGAGCTGAGATCGTTGCGATGATTGTGCCCGCCACCGCAGCGCACCGCGTAGCGCTGCAGCGCGCGCAACCCCGGGGTGGTCTTGCGCGTGTCGACGACGCGGCACTTGCCCGCGGCCGCGTCGGCGAACCGTCGGACGAGCGTTGCGGTGCCGCTGAGCCGCTGCATGAAGTTCAAGGCCGTACGTTCCGCGACCAGGATCGCCCGCGCAGGGCCCTCGAGCGTCGCGACCACGGTCTTCGGCTCGACGGTGGTGCCGTCGGCGACGACCACTTCGTAGCGGACGCTGGCATCGAGCATTGCGAATGCACGCGCCGCGATGGCCTGCCCCGCCAACGTCAGCGGCGCCTTCGCCACGATGCGCGCCCTCGCCTCGGCATCGGCGGAGACGCAGGCCACCGTGGTGACGTCGCTTGCGGGAAGATCTTCGTCGAAGGCGCGCTGCAGCACGCGGTCGATTTCACCAAACTCGAGGTCTTGCATTGGTTTCCTTGGAGGGGCGGCCTTCGGCGGTCCACGTCGCGATCGGCCATCCGCGCGTGGCCGCGGCTCTACGCAGCCGAGGGTCGGGATTGATCACGTGCGCGTGCCCGACCCGATCGAGCATGGGCAGGTCGGAGATGCTGTCGCTGTAGAAGTGGCTCTCGTCCAGGTCGATGCCGTGCTCGAGGGCGAAACGCTCGGCGTGGTGGACCTTGCCCACCCCGTAACACGCGGGCTCGAAGTGCGTGCCGGTGAGCTTGCCGTCGACCACGTCGAGCTGCGTGCACAGCACGTGCGACACGTCCACAGCGAGACCAACCGGGCGCGAGAGAAAGGGCGTGGCCGAGGTGAGCAGCACGAGCGTGTGGCCCTGGGCGCGGTGGTGTTCGATGGCCTGCCGAGCCTGCGTGCAGATCGCCCAGCGAACCTCACGCTCGAACCACTGCGCGACCTCCTCGTAGATCGGCTCGACCGCGCGGCCGCGGTATCCCGCGAGCACCTTGCGGGCCATCGCGTCGTAGTCGAGCAGGCCGAAGCGATACTGCGCGAGCCACAGCAGCGCCTGCGCCAGGCCGCGCGCGCCGAGCTGACGGGTCTTCCACTGGTATCCGATCCACTTCGTGCCCGAGTTGACCTCGAGCACGGTGTTGTCGATATCGAAGAATGCGCCGACCCCCATGGCTACCGCGGGAATGTACTGGCCAGCAGGATCGCCATCAACAGGTTGGAAGCCGCGTGAAAGAGCGCCGGCGCCCACAGCGTGTTGCTCTTGCGCCACAGCCACGAGAACACCAGGGCCGGAAAGAAGGTGGCCAGACGTGACACCTCCGCCATGCCGACGAGGTGCCCGACCGCAAACAGCAGGCTGGCCAGCAACGCCCCGAGGCCGATCTTCACGCCCAGAACCCGGGTCTTGGGCACCCAGCGCTCCTCGAGCGCGCTCATCAGGTAACCCCGGTGAAACACCTCCTCGGGCAGCGCGATGGCGAATACCTCGACCGCCACAGCCAGCACGATGCCCAGGCCGCCGTACTTCAGCCAGTCCGCCGGCAGGTGGAACGACGCGGGCCAGAACCCGCCGCCGTGGGCACGACAGAGTCGGCCGAGATAGGTCTCCAGGCCTCCGGCCGCCGGTGTCAGCGACTCGACCGCGATCACCGGGGAGAGGAGCGAAAGGTCGCCGCTGCAGACCTGCTGATAGAAGTAGAAGAAGCCCAGCACGAACGGCGGAAACACGATCAGCGCCATCACGCCGGCCACCTTCGCGCCGCGCCAGTCCCACGGCGGCACAACCCCGCCCGGCCCCACCTGGTACTTCGCCTGCCGCTCCTCGTCGTGTTTGAGCATCCACTGCGGCAGGAAGTAGAAGGCCCCGATGAGCGCGAGGTAGCGCAGGTCTGGGTGAAGGCCCACGAACCCCAGCACCGCGTACACGGCGTACAGTCCGGCCGTCGCCGCCAGCGCCCGCATCGCGACCTGCTTCGCCGTGCGCATGTGCGCCCTCGGTTGCTCGTCGGCCACGCTGGCGGGAGTCTACGCCAAGCCCAACGCCTCTCGGGGGCTCACGCCCGAAAACGAAGCCACGGGCGGGGTTTTCGGCTCGCGCCGACTTGCCGGGCGGTGTACCCAGCGGTAGGGACGCAGCAGGCAGACCATGGAACTCGACATCGTCTTGCTCTCGCGCGCCCAGTTCGCGCTCACCATCATGTTCCACTACCTGTTCCCCCCGCTGTCGATCGGGCTGGGGCTGAACATGGTGATCATGGAAGGCCTGTGGCTTCGCACCGGCGAGCGGCGCTACGAGGCGATGGCCCGCTTTTGGACCCGCATCTTCGCGGTGAACTTCGCCGTCGGGGTGGCCAGCGGCATCGTGATGGAATTCCAGTTCGGCACGAACTGGTCGACGTACTCACGCTTCGTCGGGGACGTCTTCGGCTCGGCGTTGGCCGCCGAGGGCATCTTCGCCTTCTTCCTCGAGTCGGGCTTCCTCGCCGTGCTCGTCTTCGGCTGGGACAGGGTCGGCCGGCGCATGCACTTCTTCGCCACCACGATGGTGTTTTGCGGGTCGGTGTTCAGCTCGGTGTGGATCGTGATCGCCAACTCGTGGCAGCACACGCCGGCGGGCCACGTGCTCGTCGAGCACGAGGGCGCAATGCGGGCGGAGATCGTCGATTTCTGGGCGATGGTCTTCAATCCCAGCTCGATGCACCGGCTGGGACACGTGCTGCTCGGCGCGTTCATCTTGGGGGGCTTCTTCGTGATGAGCATTTCGGCCTGGTACATCCTGCAGCGTCGCCACGAAGACTTCGCCAAGCGCTCGTTCGTCATCGGGCTCATCGTCGCCAGCCTCGCCTCGTGGGGAGAGCTGGTCTCGGGGCACGCCCAGGCGCAGATGGTCGCGCGGGAGCAGCCCGCCAAGCTCGCGGCGTTCGAAGGCCACTGGACCACCACCGACGAGCCCACGGGGCTGTGGCTGTTCGGTTGGCCCGACGAAGAGGCGCAGACGGTGAGATACGGCGTCGAGATCCCCGCGCTGCTCACGTTCTTGGTGCACACGGACTTCGAGACGCCGGTTCCCGGCCTCGACCAGATCCCGAAGCGAGACCGACCGCCCGTGGTGGTCCCCTTCGTCAGCTATCACGTCATGATCGGGCTCGGCACCGCGTTCATCGGGCTCACCGCGCTCGCGGGGTTCCTACTGTGGCGAAAGAGGCTGTTCGAGACCCGCTGGCTGCTGTGGGTGTTCGTGTTCGCGGTCATCGGCCCGTACGTCGCCAACCAAGCCGGCTGGGTCGCGACCGAGGTCGGGCGGCAGCCCTGGGTCGTCTACGGCCTGCTGCGCACCAAAGACGCGGTCTCGAAGGTGGTGCCCGGGGAGCAGGTCCTCGGCTCGCTCGTCTTGTTCTCGGTCGCCTACCTGGCCCTGTTCGCGCTGTGGCTGTTCGTCATCAACGAGAAAGTCCGCCACGGTCCCACCGAACCCGAAGACGACCCCCGCGACGAGGTTGGACTCCTCGCCGCAGCCATCGGCGCCCGCCAACGCGGCGCATCGCTCACCGCGACCGAGGAGGAGAACTGAGATGGATCTCAACCTGGTCTGGTTCGTGCTGCTGGGCGTCCTGCTGATGGGCTACGCCATCCTCGACGGCTTCGACCTCGGTGTCGGCGTGCTGCACCTGTTCGTGCGCAAGGACCACGAGCGGCGGTTGGTGCTCAACAGCATCGGGCCGCTGTGGGACGGCAACGAGGTCTGGCTGGTCACGTTCGGCGGAGCACTGTTCGCCGCATTCCCCGAGGCCTACGCCACGATCCTCTCGGGCTTCTACTTTCCGGTGATGATCGTCTTGCTCGGGCTCATCGGACGCGCCGTCTCGCTCGAGTTCCGCAGCAAAGTGAAGACGCCTCGCTGGCGGCGCTACTGGGACGCATCGTTCTTCCTGTCGAGCTTCACGGTCACGTTCGTGTTTGGCGTTGCGCTGGGCAACATCATCGAGGGCGTACCACTCGACGCCGATGGCGAGTACGCAGGCACGCTGAGCATGCTGCTCAACCCCTTCGCGCTCAGCGTCGGGGCGCTCGCGGTCGCCGGCGCAGCCATGCACGGCGCGATCTACCTGTTCCTCAAGACCGAGGGCGACCTTCAGGCCCGGGTGCAGGGTTGGATTCCCAAGGCGTTCGGCGCCTTTGCGGCGCTCTACCTCGGCGTCTCGGCGTTGGCTCTGTACACGCAGCCACACCTCACCGACAACTTCGCGGACCTACCCGCGGCGTGGGTCGTCGTCGCGCTCAACGTGCTCGCCGTCGCCAACATCCCTCGGGCGATTCATCTCGGCCGCCCGGGGTACGCTTTCGTCAGCAGCAGCTGCGTCATCGCGGCGCTCACGTTCTTGGCGATGATGGCGATCTTTCCCAACCTCGTCCGATCGACGACGGAACACGCCAGCCTGTCGATCTACTCCGCGGCCTCGAGCCAAGCGACGCTGCGCTTGATGGGCATCATCGCGCTCATCGGCATGCCGCTCGTCGCGACGTACACCGCCATCGTCTACTGGGTTTTTCGCGGCAAGGTGAAGCTGGGTGAGAACGCATACTGAAGACCGTGCGGCTGCGCGGATCGGTGCTAGCAGGAGGCGGTGACTCCGCCCATCGTCCTCATCGCCCACGGCAGCCCCGACCCCGACTGGCGCGCTCCGCTCGAGAGGGTCGCCGAGGTCGCCAACGCTCGCGCCGGATCCGACGGACCACAGGTGGTGCTCGCGTACATGGACTTCATCGAACCGTCGCTGTCCGAGGTCGTCGCAGAGCTTGCGGCCCGAGGTGCGACCGAGGTGCGCGTCGTGGCGGCGTTCCTCTCCGCCGGGGGTCGCCACCTCAAGCGTGACGTGCCCCGCCTCGTCGCCGAGGTCGACGCCGCGACGGCGGGCGTCCGCGTGCACCTGGTTCCCGGAGCGCTCGGGGACGACGCGGGCGTCATCGAGGCCCTCGCCGCCGCCGCGCTCGACCGCGGTCAGTCCTCGCGCTCGAACAGTGCGAGCACGTCCGCCCGGAACTCCGGGTAGCTGAACTGCTGGCACTACGACGATGTACTGCCCGAGGTCGCCGTCGGCGACATAGGACCTGTGTTCCGAACGGCGCTAGCGAGCCAGCGCATCCAGCACGCGCGCGGGGAGGTAGCTGAGCAGCACTCCGCTGCCTTCGCTCGGGTCGACCGACACGTGGGCGATGTCCCCGGCGGACACCGCGAAGCACATGCGTGCGCTGCCGCCGACCAGCACGGAGAGCACGCTGGTGACGCACGGATTGTGTCCGACGGCCAGCACGCGGCCGCCTCCAGCGGCTGCAGACAGCAGCGCTTTGACAGCCTGCTGCGCGGGCGCGCCGGGGACGAGTCGTGGCTCGGTCGTGACCTCGAGTCTCACCCCGCTAGCCTCGAGGACGCCCTGTAGCGTCTCCTGGGCGCGAACGAACGGGCTCGCAACCGCGACGCTCGGTACGAGCCCCGTCGCGCGGAGCATCGCGCCGGCGCGCACCGCCATCGTCCGCCCGCGAGAGGTCAGGCGCCGCCGTGCGTCCCCGCCATCGGCCAACTCCTCCGCCTCGCCGTGGCGCATGAGCATGACTTCGATTCTCCCCGGCACCGCGGCGCAAGCCTACCAGCAGCGGCGCGGCGCGTCTGCGCGGGCGCCCCGGGGCCAGCGGCCCACGTGTGTGACACTCTCGGCGCGTGTCGACCGTCTGGGACCAGCTGCTCGCGACCTCGGCCCTCGAGTGGTTCGGCACGGTCACGGGCCTGGCCGCCGTGGTGCTGAGCATCCGCCAGCATCGCGCGGCGTGGCCGCTGTTCATCGCCTGCTACGCCGCGTACGCCTGGCTGTCGGCGGATGCTCGGCTGCTCGCGGCTGCGGGCATGAACGGGGTGTTCGTGGTGCTCTCCATCGAGGGCTGGCGGAGCTGGAACCGAAGCGAGGATGCCTCGGTCGAGGCAAGCGGTCGCGGCGTGTGGATCAGCGCCCTCGGAGCGTGGGTGGGGGCATCGGCGGCGCTGTCGATCGTCTTGTTCCTCTCGGGCCGGGCCGACGCCCCCTGGCTCGACGCGAGCGCGACGGCAGCGGGCTTGGTCGCGCAGTGGCTGCTCACCCGCAAGTACACCGCGACCTGGGCGTTCTGGCTGATCTCCGACGTGCTCTTCATGGTGCTGTACGGCCAGGCCGGATACTGGATGACCGTGGGGCTCTTCGCCGTGTTCACGGGGCTGGCCGTGCACGGCATGGTCTCGTGGCACCGCGAGCTGGAGGAGGCCGCGCCATGACCACGAGGATCGTCCTCATCGGCGCCGAGTCGACCGGCAAGAGCACGCTCGCCGAGGCCCTCGCCACCGCGAAGGATCTGCCCCGCACCCACGAGTTCGTCCGCACCTATGCGGCGGCGCTGGACCGCCCGCTGCAAGAGGCCGACCTCGACCGCATCGCCCGCGGGCAGCTGGCCGAAGAAGACCGCCACGGCGACGTGCCGGTGGTGCTACACGACACCAACCTGCTCAGCACGCTGATCTACGCGCGGCACTACTTCGGGGTCGAGCAAGCCTGGCTCGAAGAGGCCTTCGCCGCGCGGCACTACGCCGTCTATCTCTTCTGCCAACCCGACATCCCATGGGTGGCGGACCCCGGACAGCGGGAAGGGCCGCAGGCCAGGGCGCAGCTGCACGGCTTGTTCGAGGCCGAGCTCCGGCGGCGCTCGCTGCCGTGCGTCCGCATCCGCGGCGATCGTGACGTACGGCTGCGCGCCGCCCTGGCCGCCCTCGACCACCCCGAGCGTGCACCCCCCATCCCATGAGCATCTCTCCCAACGCCCCCTGCCCGTGCGGCAGCCAGCGAAAGCTCAAGAAGTGCTGCGGCGTGTACCACCGCGGGCGCCCAGCCCCGCCCGCGCAGCTGATGCCGGCGCGCTACACCGCCTTCGCCATCGGCAACGTCGACTACCTCATGCGCACCACGCACCCCGCCGGGCCCCAGTGGCAAGACGACGCGGCGGCCTGGGCGAACGAGCTGCGCGCGTACTGCAAGCGCACGGTGTTCGCGGGGCTCGTCGTGCTCGACCACGACGTCGACGACGACGTAGGGAGGGCGCACGTGACGTTTCGTGCCGACCTCCGCCAAGACGGGATCCCCGTGGGATTCAGCGAGCGCAGCCTGTTCCTGCGACTCGAGGGTCACTGGCTCTACCACTCGGGCGAGATCTCCGAGAACCGATCGCCGGGTCCCGGCAGCTAGACCGCTGCCCCTCGGACCCCATGCGACTCCTCCTGCCCCCGTGCGCCGCCGCTCTCCTCCTGCATGCCCCCGCAATCGCTCATGCGTGCGGGTGGGCGTACCCGGTCGGTGACGCGTTCGAAAGCCCGGCCCCGCTGTCGAACAATCACCCCGTCGGAGGAGGCAACCTGCCGCACCTCGGCGTGCACCTGGGCGCAGACTTCTGGTCCGGCGGCGGCGGCACCGACCTTGGGCAGCCGGTGTACGCGGCGGCCGACGGCGTCGTCGTCGTCGGATCGCGAAGGATTCTTCGCTCTTGGGGAGGAGCCGAAACGCCGCTGTACCGGGCGTGCTGCAAGTTCTGGCGACGCCGCCAGCCGGGTCTCACCACAGGCTGCTCTAGCGCTTCATCTCGCCGGCGAGTCGGGCGAGGCGGCGGCGCAGGCTCTCGAGGGCCTCGTTGACCTGGTCGAGGTGGTCGAGCACGTCCATGTCCGAGGCGAGGGCCTGCACGTCGTGTCGCCGCAGATCGGGCGACTCCAACGCGCTGAGCGTGCGCGTGAGGTAGCCTTCGATCCGGGTGATGGCCAACGCGGTCTCGCGCAGGTCGTCGTCGACGAACAGCATCATGTTGCCGATGTTGTTCACGCCCCGCAGCGCGGCGTTCTGCTGGTAGGCGTGCGTCGCCCGGTCCATCAGGCGGTCACGAGCCCTCGCGCGCCGGCCGCTGGCACGACGCTCGCTCGGCTCGGGGGACGGCGCGGCGTGGGTGGACGAGGCGTGAGCGGGCATGCGATTGGCCTGACACGGGGCGCGCTGGCCTCCAAGTTTTCCGCAGCGGTGCCCTTGCGCTGAACGCTTTTGTAGTGAACCTTACGTACTCGCTCCACCTCGGTCGGTGGTTCGACTCCGCGGCGTGTCTGGGCAATCACGCGCGCGGCCTGGTTCATCGAGGCACCGTGGCGAACATTCCCGACGACAAGGTCCAAGAGGTCCGCGACAAGGTCGACATCATCGACCTGATCGGTCGGTACGTCGAGCTTCGCAAGGCCGGCCGCAACTACAAGGGCCTGTGTCCGTTTCACCAAGAGCGCACGCCCAGCTTCAACGTCAACCCGCAGCGCAAGGGCTACAAGTGCTTTGGTTGTGGTGCCGGTGGCGACGCCATTCGCTTCGTCATGGAGGTCGAGGGCAAGAGCTTTCCCGAGGCCATTCGCAAGCTGGCCGAGCAGTACGGCGTGCACCTGCCTGCAGAGGCCATGCGCGGCGGCGGCCGCGGCCCCAGCCCGCACGAAAAGGACGCCGCCTACGCCGTCACACGCGCCGCGTGCGAACTCTACGAAGCGCTGCTCGACGATCCCGACAAGGGTCGGGTCGGCAAGGCCTACCTCGAGCAGCGCGGCCTCACGCCCGAGCTCGCCAAGCGCTTTCGCCTCGGCTACGCGCCGGCGCCATCGGAGGCCGGATGGGACACGCTCTGCCGCCACCTCGAAGACCAGGGCCTCTCGCTCGACGCGGCGCAAAAGCTGGGGCTGGTCGGCAAGAGCGAGCGCACCGGCAACCTCTACGACAAGTTCCGCGGGCGCCTGATGTTCCCCGTCATCCAGCCCGGGGGCGAGGTCATCGCCTTTTCGGGGCGGGTCGTTCCCCCCCACGACGAGGACGAGCGCGGCGGCAACCCGCCCCCCAAGTACGTCAACAGCCCCGAGTCGCTCCTGTTCACCAAGAGCAAGCAGCTCTTCGCCTTGGGCATCGCCCGCCCCGCCATCCGCAACGCGAAGCGAGCGATCCTCGTCGAGGGCAACGTCGACGTGGCGAAGCTGCACCAGTGGGGGCATGAGGAAACCGTGGCCCCGCTCGGCACCGCGCTCACACCCGAGCAGGCCCGTTTGCTCGGAAGATTCGCCGAGCAGGTCATCATGTGCTTCGATGGGGACAAGGCAGGAAAGAAAGCCGCTTGGGCGGCGCTGCCCCACCTCATCGATGCCGACCTCGACGTGCGCATGGTCCTCTTGCCCGACGGCGAAGACCCCGACAGCATCGGTGAGGAGCGCTTTGGCGCCCTCCTTCGCAGCTCTCGCCCCGCCCTCGAAGAGATGATGCTCCGCGTTGCAGCCAAAGCCGGGGACGCGGCACACGCGCGAGGCAAGGGCCTCGACCGCATGCTCCCGCTCATCGCGCGCGTCAAGAGCGACAGCGCCCGGCAGTTGTACGCACATCGGGCCGCGGAGCTGTTCAAGATGCCGGTCGAGCGAGTCGAGCACACCATCTCCGGGCTGAAGCGGGCGGGGTCCCGGCGCGAGGGCCGGCCGCAGGGCCCGCAAGAAAACTCTCGTCAAAACCCCTCGACTTCAAATGCACATGTGCCACTATCCGCGGCCGTGCGCTCCCTCCCGCCGCTGCCAGCGGGCCAGTCGAGGCTGGCCATGCTGTTGGTTGACGTGCCTCATTTGGCAAGCGTCGCGGAGCGGACGGGCGTGCTCGAGTGCATCACCGACGATCGACTGCGCCCCATCGTGCGCGCGGTGATCGACGGCGCCAAGGACGGTCACAACCCCGACCTCCACGAGCTGCTCGGCCACGTCGACGCCGCGGAGCATCAGCGCCTCTACGACCAGGTGCTCTGCGGCGAGTATAGAGGGTTGGCCGACCAAGGCGCCGACCCCAAGGCCGTGCTGGCCAACCTCGTGCGCGCCTGCCGGTCCGAGGCGCTCGATCAGCGCATCAACGACGTCAAGGCGCAGATGCGAGACGCACAGTCCAGCGGCTTCCCCGATCGTGCCAGCGAGCTGGCGCAGGTCTGGATGGAGTTGCGCCGCGAACAGAACCGACTCCTCAACGCCTCGGGCCCGCTCGCCGACGTCGCGTCCCCATCCGAGCTCGAGTCCGAGCCCGAGTCCCAGCCCGAACGCAGTACCAATGCCGACGCCCCCTTGCGGCTACCGGACCTGCCCAACTAACCCCTGACCCAATCACCTTCTCTAGAGAAGCGCCGAGGTAGCCCATGTCCAAGAAAGCGTCCGCACGCAACGTCGACCAGGAAAAGCTGAAGAAACAGCTGATCGCGTTCGGCAAGAAGAAGGGTCACGTCACGGCCGACGAGCTCCGCCAGCTCCTTCCGCCCGAGATCGTCAACCCCAGCGAGATCGTCAACTGGGAGAAGATGCTGGTCGCCGAGGGGGTGCACGTGCTGTCCAAGGCCGACGTCAAAGCCGTCGACCAGGCCACCGCAAAGGTCACCGCGCCCCGTCGGTCGGCCGCCAAGAAGGCCGCCGACAAGAAGAAGAAAAAGGACGACGACGAGTCCACCCGGACCAACGACCCCGTCCGCATGTACCTGCGCAAGATGGGCTCGGTCTCGCTGCTCACCCGCGAGGGCGAGGTCGAGATCGCCAAGCGCATCGAGCAGGGCGAGAAGAGCATGCTGGAGATCGCGCTGCGTAGCCCCGTCGCGGTGCCCTACGCGCTCGAGATGTTCGACCGCGTCCGTCGCTCGCAGGTCCGGGTCAAGGACGTCATCCAGATCAGCGCGCCGTCGGACAACAACCCCAACAAGAAGAAGGAAGACCAGGGGCCGGTCAACCAAGAGGCCGCGCTGGAGAACCTTCAGAAGCAGATCGACAAGGTCCGCCGTCACCAGAAGGAGATCGAGAAGATCCGCGAGGCCCTGGCCAACTCCAACCTCGAAGAGCTGGAGAAGAAGGCTGAGAAGTTCCAGCAGCAGCTCGAGGATCACCACCGCGCCTGCGCCGAGGCCATCCGCGACATCAACCTCTCCAAGCGGCCCGTCGACGGCATCGTCGAGGAGCTCACGCAGCTCGTCAACCGCGTCAACCGAGCCGAGCGCGATCTCAACGAGTGCGAGCGCCGGGCCGGCATGGACCTCAAGGAGCTCCGCGGTCTGTTCAAGAACGTCCGACTCTCCGAGGAAGAAGAGTTCAAGCTCTGCCGCCGCCTGGGTCTGCACCCCTCCGAGCTGCACGAGATCGAAGCCCGGATGCGCCTGGCCACCAAGCGCATCCGTCAGGTCGAGCAAGAGACCCACATGGGCGCCCCCGACCTGCAGGAGCTTCACGAAGACCTGATGACGGCGCGGCGCAAGGCCGAAAAGGCCAAGGCCGAGCTGGTCGAAGCCAACCTCCGGCTGGTCGTCTCGATCGCCAAGAAGTACACGAACCGCGGCCTGCAGTTCCTGGACTTGATTCAGGAAGGCAACATCGGCCTGATGAAGGCCGTCGACAAGTTCGAGTACAAGCGCGGCTACAAGTTCTCGACCTACGCCACCTGGTGGATTCGGCAAGCCATCACCCGCGCCATCGCCGACCAGGCCCGCACCATTCGCATCCCGGTGCACATGATCGAGACGATCAACAAGCTCATCCGCACCACGCGGAACCTCGTGCAGGAGCTCGGCCGCGAGCCGACCCCCGAGGAGATCGCCGAGAAGATGGAGCTGCCGCTCGACAAGGTCCGCAAGGTCCTCAAGATCGCCAAGGAGCCCATCTCGCTCGAGACCCCGATCGGCGAAGAAGAAGACTCCCACCTGGGCGACTTCATCGAGGACAAGAACATGACCTCCCCCTCCGAGGCGGTCATCAACCTCAACCTCGCTGACCAGACTCGCCGCGTCCTCGCCACCCTCACGCCGCGCGAAGAGAAGGTCCTGCGCATGCGCTTCGGCATCGGTGAGGCATCCGACCACACCCTCGAAGAGGTGGGACAAGACTTCTCGGTCACGCGTGAGCGAATTCGGCAGATCGAAGCCAAGGCCCTCCGCAAGCTGCGGCATCCCAGCCGCAGCAAGCGGCTCAAAGCCTTCGTCGAGAGCTAGCAGCGTGGTGCGAGGCGCTCGCGCCCTGCCCGCTCCAGCGGCGTGTACCCCCTTCGGGCACACGCCGTTCGTCGTTCAGCACCTCCGCATTTGGCGCTGCTAGCGTGCGCTCGGCCGGCCGGTTACTGTCAACACCATGGGTTGCGGACATTGGATGCCAACCGTCGTCCTGGCGCTCGCGCTGGGGGGATGCAGCGAGTTTGCCGCGGTCGAGGCGGAGTCGAGCGATGGAACGGAGGGGAGCTCTTCGAGCGGCGGCTCCGGACCATCGGGAGGCTCGGGCAACACCGGGGCCTCGGCGGGTACGGACAGCGCCGGCGGCAGCACGAGCACTGCCACCGACCCCACCGAAGCCTCGAACACCGACCCGACCGAAGACTCGAACACCGACCCGACCGATCCCACTGACCCGACCGATCCCACCGACTCCACGACCGGCGGGCCGTCGACCGAGAGCGACTCGGACACACAGGGCACCGACGACGTCTCGACCGGCGGCGAGGCGGAGACGACCGCCGAGCCGACGACCGGACCCATGGTCTGCATGCAGCTCGATACGGAGCCGAACGACCTCGACGCGAACGACGAGTTCGTCTCGCTGGGCGAGATCGGTTGCGGTCCCGACACCTACGACTTCGACGGAACCATCGAGGACGGCGACGACGAGGACTGGCTCGTGTACCTGGGCACCTGGGACTGCGGCACGCCGAACCCCCGAGTCATCGTCGACGTGGCCGACGACAACGTCGAGGTCTGCGTCACGCCGCTGTGTGTCCAGGACGTGACGGCGTTCTACGACTGTGTCGTCGGCGAAAACTGGATGGAGAACGGCAACAACCTGGGCTGCTGCAGCACCGAAATCGTGGAAATGGACGTCAACTGCAACCCCTCGGGCGATGAGTCGCTGTACGCCTCGATGCGCGTGCGCAATGCCGAGGCGATGTGTGAGGACTACACCCTCACCTACGCGTACGACGTGGAACCCTAGCGAGCGCCGACTCCCGCTAGCCGCCTGCCGGGTGCTCCGCCGCGAACGCTTCGGCGGCTCGCCACACCCGCAACACATTGCCCGAAGCGATCTTCTCGAGCTCGGCCTCGGTGCGTCCGCGCCGGAGCAGCTCGGCGAAGAGGTTGGGGTAGTCCGCCACGCTGCGCAGCCCCTCGGGCAGAGAGTCCCCCACCCCGTCGAAGTCGCTCCCCAGCCCCACGTGCTCGACCCCGACGAGCCCGATGACGTGCTCGACATGGTCGGCGACCTTCGCGACCGTCGAACGCGGCGCGGGGTTCTCCGCTGCGTAGGCCTTCGCCGCAGCCTCGCCTTCGTCGGAGTCGGGGTCGAGCCCCTTGACCTTGAGATAGGCGTCGAGGGCGACGTCGTAGGCCTTGCGGGCCTCTCGAACCTCTCCATCGAGGAAGCCCGAGCCGAAGTTGATCTGGATGACGCCGCCAGCCTTGGCGAGCGCCCGGATCATCTCGTCGGACATGTTGCGCTCGAAGCCGGGCGTGAAATGCCGGCATGAGCTGTGCGAGGCGATCACGGGGACCTTCGACAGCTCGATGACATCCCAGAACGCCTCGTCCGAGATGTGCGAGACGTCGACCATGATCCCGACCCTGTTCATCTCGGCCACCACCGTCTTGCCAAACGCCGACAGCCCGCCGTGCGTGTGCCGGTCGTCGTAGGACGAGTCGCTGATGTGGTTGTCCTTGCTGTGGGCGAGCGTGATGTAGCGGATGCCCCGCTCGTGAAAGCGCGCGACGTTCTCCAGCTTGCCCATCAGCGGCGCACCGTTCTCCATGCCCATGGGCAGCGAGATTCGACCAGCCTTGAAGTTGTTGCGTACGCTCTGCACGCTGGGCGCGAGCGCGAAGTCATCGGGGTGCTTGGCGACGATGCCTTCGACCGAGGCGATGAGCCGCTCCGCAACCGCGTCGGCCCCGTTCATCTCGAAGTCGGGCGACACGTAGATCGACATGAACGGCGCATCGAGGCCGCCCGCTCGGGCCCGCGGCAGATCGAAGTCGCCGCTGTCCGTCGCCGCCCCCACATCTTCGGTGGACACCCCGTCCTTGGACGACTTCTCCAGGCGCCACGGCACGTCGATGTGGCCGTCGAGGATGATGATCGACTTCGCGAGCGCCTCCGCTCGGGCCTCGACCGTGGGGCTCGGCGGCGCGCTCGTGGGCGGCGCCTCGACCTGCTCGTCGACGCCCGCAATCGGCTTGGCGCCCGCAGTTGACGACTCGGACTTGGAGCCACACCCAAACAACAGGCTGAGCAGCACGACCGTGGGCCAACGCATGCAGCCCGTGTATCAGGGCGACCGGGGCGGCGTCGAGGGCCGCACCGGGGTGGATGCTAGGAGAACATCTGCCCCATCGCAATCGTGGCGCCGCCCAAGGACCATCCGCCGTCGACGGGGAGCACCACGCCGCTGACGTAACGGGCGGCGTCGGAGGCGAGAAAGAGCGCCACGTCGGCACAGTCTTCGACCTGCCCCAGCCTCTGCAGCGGCACGGTCTTCGCCAGGGCTTGCTTCTTCGACTTGTCGACCAGGAGGCGATCCATGCCCTCGGTCCCCTCGATCGGCCCGGGCACGAGCGAGTTGACCCGCACGCCCGCGGGGCCCCATTCCATCGCCAAGGTCTTGGTCAGCATGTCGACGCCGGCCTTCGCCGCGCACACATGGGCCTGCGCGATCATCGGGACCCACGCCTGCGGGGCCGAGATGTTGATGATCGAAGCACCAGGCTTGTTGAGGTGCTCGAACGCGAAGCGGAGCACGTGAAAGGTGCCATTGAGATCGATGCCCACGACCGACCCGAACGCGTTCGGGCTCATCGCGACCGCCGGCGCGAGAAAGTTGCCCGCGGCCCCGCTGACGAGAACGTCGATCGGGCCCTGAGCCTCGGCCGCAGCCGCGATTGCGGCCTTGACCTGCTCCGGCTCTCGCACGTCCGCGATGCCGCCGTGCGCCTTGGCACCGAGCGCGGCGACGGCAGCGTCGACCTTGTCCTGCTTCCGGCTGAACACCGAGACCTTCGCGCCCGCGGCCGCAAACCCCTTGGCGATCCCGAGGTTGATTCCGCTGGTCCCCCCAGCGACGAGTACGTGCTTGTTCTCCACCATGGGACCCTACTAGCTGTTGAGCGAGAAGAACTCTTTGATCCGGTGCAGCAGCTCGTTCTTCGACGCCTCGCGGCCGTTGGTCGAGACGCGGGCCGCGCTCTGCTTGCTCGAGGCGCTGTCGAGCTGGGCTTTGCGCGAGGTGAGCATCTCGCTGATGCGCTCGGCGAGCTCGGGCGAGCCGTCGAGCACCTTCGCAAACGCCTCCTTGGACACGACCAGCACCTGGGTCTCGCGAAGCGTCCGCACGGTGGCCATGCGAGGCTCCCCGGTCATCAGCGACATCTCGCCAAAGAACGACCCGGGGCCGAGACGGGCGACCTCGACCGACTCGCCATCGGCGTCGAGCAAGACCTCGACGTTGCCCCGCTGCACGATGAACAGCTCGTCGCCCTCGTCGCCTTGGTGAATGATCGTCTCCCGCGGCGCGTACGGCCGCTCTCGGCAGGTCGAGGCGAGCTCTTCCATCTGGTCGGTATCGAGGCCGGCGAGGAAGTCGACGCTCTGCAGGGCGCGGCGTCGCCGCTCTCGCGCCTCGGTCTTGGCGGCGCTGCGATGCGTCTCGTCGTCTTGGTGTAGCTCGAGCTCGGCCACGGGGATGGCCATGGGGATGTTGGCGCGACGCAGCGAATACCAGATCCGGTCACGCGCCAGGCTGTCGGTCACCTCGCGGCGCTCGAAGTCGTCGGTGTAGTAGCGGACCCAGTATCGAACGCCGCGCTCCTCGAAGTCGGAGGTCACGACCGAAGGCGCGGGCCGGCGTAGCACTCCAGGCGTGTGCTGAAGCCCCTCGAGGATGACGTCTTGCACGCGGTGCGGCGGCTCGTTGAACGGGACGACGACGTAGAGGCTGCGCCGGCTGATCGCGGTGGGCTTGGTGAAGTTGCGGATCGGGGCGCGGGCCAGCGGCCCGTTGGGAATCACGATTTCGACGTCATCGAGGGTGAGCACCTTGGTGGCGCGCCAGTTGATCTCGATGACCTTGCCGATGTCGTACTCCTCGTTGTCGTACTGGATCCAGTCGCCCACCTCGAAGGGGTTTTGGGCCTGAATCGACAGGCCCGCGAACAGGTTGCCCAAGGTGTCCTGAAGCGACAGGCCGATGACGGCCGTGAGCAGGGCAGAGGTCGTCAGGAGCGCGTCGAGCTGGGCGCCTGCCGAGCGCAGCGTGATCAAGACGGCCGCGGAGTAGACCAGGCCCTCGCAGATGTCGCGAAAGATCTTGGGGATCGGACGCGCGAGCCGGCGCGTCAGGAAGTTGTCGACGACGAGCAAGAACGCCGCGCGGGCGCCCGAGAGCAGCAGCAGCAGCAGCGCGAACGTCTTGACGAACGACGCGGTCGTGGTCTCGGCCTCGGCACCTGCGCCCAGGAGCACCACGACCGCGTGAAGCACGAGCAGCCCGACGGGGACCCGCAGGCGTTCATGCTCCGATTGGGGGAGCGTCAGTCGCAGCGCCGTGATGAGCAGCGCCACCACGAGGATGCCGAGGCCCGAGAACGAGAACGCCGTCCCGTCTCCGATCGCCCCGGTGATGCGACTGAGCAGACCCATGCGATCAGCCCGGCTTGTAGACGGCCAGCGCCGCCCCCACGGCGCCGAGGACCGGAAGGATGAGGTACCACGTCGCTCCCATCGGCTTCTTGAGCATGGCCGAGGCGCCGCCGAGCACCAGCCAGACGCCGAGCTTGCCGAAGATCCACGTCGGCCAGCCGTTGCCCATCATGCCCAGGCGAGCCATCAAGCCGAAGCCGGCCACGAAGATCACGATCAGCGAGACGCCGTGGATGATCATCAGCGGCTTGCGTGCCTTCTTCTTCTCCTCGTCCGACCCGCCTCGGATTGCGACCATCGCCAGGCCGCCCATCGACGTGAAGAGGGCGAGGATCGCCAGGAGGTGGAGGACCTTGTAGAACTCGTAGGGCATGGTGCGCGCCGGGGACTATCTCGCGGCACCGTAGCGCGCGCCAAGCATCTCGCACAGATCGACGAGCGCAACTTCGTCGGCCTGCCCGAACGCTGCCGCGTCGTTGGAGTCGACGTCGAGCACCGCCATCGTCTCGCCGCTCGCGCCGAGCACGGGGACGACGATCTCCGAGCGCGTCGAGCTCGAGCAGGCGATGTGGCCGGGAAACGCCTCGACGTCGTCGACGCGCTGCGTGGTGCGCGTTCGCGCAGCAGCCCCGCAAACCCCGCGTTCGAACGGGATGCGCAGGCAGCCATGGCCGCCCTGATAGGGACCCACCGCCAGCATTGCGGGCTGCACCACCCGATAGAAGCCGGTCCAGTGGAAGTAGGCGAAGCCGTGGTGGAGCTCGCAGGCCACCGTCGCCATCGCGCTGACCCAGTCGTCTTCATCCTCGAGCAGGCTCGCGATCGCCTGCCCCACCTCATCGTACCGCGCAGCGCGCTTGGATGCGGTCGCGGAGAGCGGGAGCTGCTGCATGCCTCAACGGTACTACGCCGGCCTCGCCAGGTGCCCGCTGCGAATCCACTCCCCCGCGTCATGCTCCGAGAGGAACGCCATGATCTGGATGCGGCCGACCCACGACATCGAGATGCCGCGCCACGCTCGCGTCGCGCGATCCTGCGTCCGTCGCCGGCTCTCGTCGCTGCCCTGGATGAGCGCGACGCGGGTCAGGTCCGGGTGATTCCCCAGCCATGACCACATCATCGCCCGGATCCAGGGGGCGGGGGCCTCCGTGTCGCGGTTGTCGAACACGACCTTCGTCGAGCTCGCGCTGCGCAGCGCCGCCTCGATTTCCGCCTGCATGCGGCGCACCTTGGCCTCACAGGAGGCGTAGCCCGCCTGCGGGACGAAGATGTAGCCCGCCCGGGCAATGACCTCATACGTCAGCGTGCACTCGGAGTCTTGGCTCATGACGGGGTGGTCCCCACTGCGATCATGACGTCGCGCCGTCGAAGCGCCACCGTCCGGGTCGGACCGAGTCGGGCCGGCCCGGACGTTCAGCCCGGGTGCGCCAACGCGCCACTGCGCATGAGGGATTCGCGTCAGGTGCCCGAAAGCCCATGAACCGACGCGCGCGAGTTGGCTGCGGCCATGGATTCTACAGCGCGGGGATCGTATCGTCCCGGGCTCGCCCCGTCCCGCGGGGCGATGGAGTACCCACGTGTCCGAAGACGCTCGCAAGGCAGCAGCCCTCATCGAAGAACGCGCCCCGGGGCGCAAGCCCACCATCGGCCTCGTCCTCGGGTCCGGCCTCGGCGGCCTCGGCGACCAGGTCGAAGATCCCGTGGCGTTCTCCTTCGCCGAGCTCCCCGGTTTTCCCCAGCCCACGGTCGAAGGGCACGCGGGCCGCTTGATCCTCGGCACGCTCTCGGGCGTCGAGGTCGCGTGCCTGCAGGGGCGTGTTCACCTGTACGAAGGTCACCCTGCCACCACCGTCCAGCCACTGATCCGCACCCTGAAGCTGCTCGGCTGCGAGACCCTCGTGCTCACCAACGCCGCCGGCGCGCTGGACCTCGACGCGAAACCGGGGCAGCTGATGCTGCTGACCGACCACATCAACGGCCAAGGCACCAACCCGCTGCTGGGCAAGAACGACGACAGCTTCGGCCCGCGCTTCCCGGCCATGACCGGGGCGTACTCTCCCGTGCTTCGCGAGCGCATGAAGACGGTCGCTGCCGAGCAGGGCGTGACGCTGCGCGAAGGCGTCTACATGGCGCTGCTCGGCCCCACGTTCGAGACCCCGGCCGAGATCCGCATGTGCCAGGCCATGGGCGCCAACGCCGTGGGCATGTCGACCGTACCCGAGGTCATCGTCGCCCGGCACTGCGGCATGCAGTGCGCCGCCGTCTCGGTGCTCACCAACATGGGCGCCGGCCTCGCCGACGAAGAGCTCAGCCACGACCAAACCCTCGAGTTCGCGCAGAAAGCGTCCGCGAGCCTGCAGGAGCTCATCAAGGGCTTCATCGGCACGTTCGCCTAACCCCCGAAGGAACAGCATCATGGGCAAGAAGAAGGACAAGAACGGCAAGGCGCTTCGCGCCGTGGAGGCGCCCAAGGAGCGTCACACCTTCGCGCGCAACCCGGGGACCGCGCTCGAGCTCGACTGGGTCCGCGACGTCCGCGTCAACCGCAGCGCCGTCGAGCGGCGCGCCAAGACCCTGCCCGGTCGCCGCAGCGTCAAGAAGCAGTGGCAGGCGGCGTGGCTGGTCCGCGCAGTCCAGTGCATGGACCTCACCACGCTCTCCGGCGACGACACCCCCGGTCGCGTGCAGCGGCTGTGCGCCAAGGCGCGCCAGCCCGTCTCCCCCTCGCTCATCGCCGCGCTCGGCCTGGGCCACGTCGGGCTCACCACGGGCGCGGTGTGCGTCTATCACGAGATGGTGCCGACCGCCGTGGCGGCGCTGCAGGGCACCGACATCCCGGTCGCGGCCGTCTCCACCGGCTTCCCCCACGGGCTGTCGCCGCTCAAGCAGCGGCTCAAGGAGATCGAAGCCTCCGTCGCCGCCGGGGCCAAGGAGATCGACATCGTCATCACCCGCGCGCACCTCTTCACGGGCAACTGGCAGGCGATGTACGACGAGATGAAGGCGTACCGCGAGGCGTGCGGCGACGCGCACGTCAAGGCGATCCTGGCCACGGGCGACCTGAACACGCTGCGCAACGTGGCCAAGGCGAGCCTGGTCTGCATGATGGCCGGCGCCGACTTCATCAAGACGTCCACCGGCAAGGAGTCGGTCAACGCCACGCTCCCCGTCAGCCTGGTGATGGTCCGCATGATTCGCGCGTACCAGGAGCGCACCGGTCACATCGTGGGGTTCAAGCCCGCAGGCGGCATCTCCAGCGCCAAGCTCGCGCTGACCTACCTTGCGCTCATGAAGGACGAACTCGGCGACCGCTGGCTGCAGCCCGACCTGTTCCGCTTCGGCGCCTCGAGCCTGCTCGGCGACATCGAACGCCAGCTCGAGCACTTCATCACCGGCCGCTACGCCGCCGGCTACCGGCACCCGATGGCCTGAGGCCAAGGCCTCACGCCGCCTCGAACACGACAAAGCACGACCCATGACGAACGTCGCCGACATTCTCGAGACCATGGAGTACGGACCCGCCCCCGAAGGCGATGGGCCTGCGCGAGCATGGCTGGACGCCCACGAGGGCCGATTCGGCCTCTACATCGGAGGCCGGTGGGTCGACCCGGACACCGGCAAGTACTTCGCGGCCGAAAACCCGTCCAGCGGTGAGACGATCGCCCAGCTCGCACAAGCCGGCTCGCGCAGTATCGACGACGCCGTCAAGGCGGCGCGCGCAGCCCAGCCGGCCTGGGCCGGGCTCGGCGGCCCCGGACGCGCGCGCTACCTCTACGCGCTCGCGCGGCTCGTGCAGCGGCACAGCCGGCTGCTCTCGGTCGTCGAGACCATGGACAACGGCAAGCCGATCCGCGAGACGCGGGACATCGACGTGCCGCTCGTCGCTCGGCACTTCTACCACCACGCCGGGTGGGCACAGCTGTTCGACCAAGAGCTCCCGGGCATGGCACCCGTCGGCGTCGTCGGGCAGGTCATCCCCTGGAACTTCCCCCTGCTCATGCTCGCCTGGAAGATCGCCCCGGCAATTGCGGCCGGCAACGCGGTGGTCCTCAAGCCCGCCGAGTTCACGAGCCTCTCGGCGCTGCTCTTCGCCGAGCTGTGCCAAAAAGCGGGGCTCCCCCCCGGGGTCGTCAACATCGTCACCGGCGACGGCAGCACAGGGGCCGCGCTCGTCGAGCACGAGGACGTCGACAAGGTCGCGTTCACGGGGTCCACCGAGGTCGGCAAGATCATCCGCAAGGCGACCGCGGGCAGCGGCAAACACCTCACGCTCGAGCTGGGCGGCAAGAGCCCGTTCATCGTGTTTGCCGACGCCGACCTCGACTCCGCCGTCGAGGGGGTGGTCGATGCGATCTGGTTCAACCAGGGGCAGGTGTGCTGCGCCGGGTCTCGCCTGCTCGTGCAGGAGGAGATCGCCGAGGCGATGATCGCCAAGCTCAAGGCGCGCATGAACAACCTGCGCGTGGGCAACCCGCTCGACAAGTGCGTCGACGTGGGCGCAATCGTTGCACCGGTGCAGGTCGAGCGCATCGACGAGCTCGTGCAGCAGGGCGTCAAGGAGGGCGCGACGCTCCACCAGCCGCAGAGCGCGATGCCCGACAAGGGCTGCTTCTATCCCCCCACCCTGCTCACGGGCGTGCAGCCGGCCTCGACCGTCGCGCAAGAGGAGATCTTCGGCCCCGTCCTCGTCGCGATGACCTTCCGGACGCCAGACGAGGCGGTCGCCTTGGCCAACAACACCAAGTACGGGCTCGCGGCGAGCGTCTGGAGCGAGAGCATCAACCAGGCGCTCGACGTCGCGCCTCGCATTCGTGCCGGCGTCGTTTGGGTCAACAGCACCAACATGTTCGACGCCGCGTGCGGATTCGGGGGCTACCGCGAGTCCGGCTTCGGGCGCGAGGGCGGCATCGAGGGCATGCACGCCTACTGCGAGCCTGCGTTCGTCGGGCAGCTTCCCAAGTACCCCGACCCCGAGCAGCCCGGCGCCGAGCAGCCCGGTGCCTCCTACCCCGGCGCCGTGCCCCCCGGCGGGCTGCCCGAGACCGGCGGCGGGCTCGACCGCACCGCCAAGCAATACATCGGCGGCAAGCAGGCACGCCCCGACGGCGGCTACAGCCGCAGCGTCCTCGGGCCCGATGGCGCCTTGGTCGGCGAGGTGGCCGAGGGGAACCGCAAGGACATTCGCAACGCGGTCGAAGCGGCCCGCAAGCAGACCTCGTGGCCCAGCGCGACCGCCCACAACAGGGCGCAGGTCCTCTACTACATCGCCGAAAACCTCGAGGCGCGCGCGCAGGAGTTCGCCGGCCGCATCCGCGCGATGACGGGCGCGTCCGAGGACGAGGCGGCCGCCGAGGTCGCGGCCTCCGTCCGCCGCCTCTTCAGCTACGGCGCGTGGGCCGACAAGTACGAGGGGCGCGTGCACTCGCCACCGCTGCGCAACGTGACGCTCGCCATGCACGAGCCGATCGGCATCGTCGGCGTGGTCTGCCCCGACGAACGGCCCCTGCTCTCGTTCCTGTCCCTCGTCGCCCCGCCGATTGCGATGGGCAACCGGGTGGTCGTCGTGCCGTCCGAGCGCCACCCGCTCGCGGCGACCGACCTCTATCAGGTGCTCGACACGTCCGACCTCCCCGGCGGCGTGCTCAACATCGTCACGGGCGAGCGTGCAGGCCTGACCAAGGTGCTCGCCGGACACGACCAGGTCGACGCGCTCTGGTACATGGGCCCCGACGAGGCGGGCAGTCGCACGGTCCAAGAGCTCTCGGTGGGCAACATGAAGCGCACCTGGGTCGCCGACGGACGCCGCCGAGACTGGATGAACACCCAGCAGGGCGAGGGCCGCGAGTTCCTGCGCGAGGCCGTGCAGGTCAAGAACATCTGGGTCCCCTACGGAGAGTGAAGCCAATGTCGTTGCTGCCTCAGGAGATCATTCGTCGCAAGCGCGACGGCGCGTCGCTCTCGATCGAAGAGATTCAGGCGTTCGTCGACGGCCTCACCCATGACGGCTTTACCGAAGGACAGGTCGCCGCGTTCGCGATGGCCGTGTTCTTCCAGGGCATGAGCATGGACGAGCGCATCGCGCTGACCCGCGCGATGACCAACTCGGGCGAGGTCCTCGACTGGTCGAGCCACGACTTCGGCAAGCCGATCGTGGACAAACACAGCACCGGCGGTGTCGGCGACAAGGTCAGCCTGATGCTCGCCCCCATGCTCGCCGCGTGCGGTGCCGTGGTCCCGATGATCTCGGGCCGCGGGCTCGGCCACACCGGAGGCACGCTCGACAAGCTCGAGGCGATCGAAGGCTACGTCGCCAAGCCCAGCGCACAGCAATGGGGCGACGCGCTGCGCGAGGCCGGCTGCGCGATCATCGGGCAGACCGCCGACATCGCGCCAGCGGACCGGCGCTTCTACTCGATTCGCGACGTCACGGCGACCGTCGAGTCGATCCCGCTCATCACCGGCTCGATCCTCTCCAAGAAGCTCGCCGCAGGCCTCGAGCGCCTGGTCATCGACGTCAAGTTTGGCAGCGGAGCGTTCGCCAGCAGCTACGAGATGGCCAAGGAGCTCGCGCGCAGCCTGGTCGACGTCGCCACCGGTGCCGGCCTGCCCACGACGGCGCTGCTCACCGACATGAACGAGGTCCTCGGGCGCACGGCGGGCAACGCCATCGAGACGCGTGAGGCGATCGACTACCTCACGGGGGCTTCGAGGGACCCGCGGCTGCACGAGGTCACGGTGGCGTTGTGTGCCGAACTCCTCGTGGGCGCTGGCCTGCACGACGACGACGCCTCGGCCCGCAAGGCGCTGCAGACCGCGCTCGACGACGGCAGCGCCACCGAGCGGTTCGCCACCATGGTTCGCGCGCTCGGAGGGCCGGCAAACCTCGTGGAGAAGCCCGACGCCTATCTGCCGCTCCCCGAGGTCACCATGGACGTGACGCCCGAGCACGACGGCGTCGTCGAGCGCATCGACGTGCGTTCCGTCGGAGTTGCCGTCGTCGACCTCGGCGGAGGACGACGTCGCGCACAGGACGATGTCGATCCGCTTGTCGGACTCTCCGCCGTCGCCTCGCTGGGCGAAGCGGTGAACGACGACCGACCGATCTGC
This sequence comes from bacterium, assembly GCA_024742475.1. Taxonomy (GTDB): domain Bacteria; phylum Myxococcota_A; class Polyangia; order Nannocystales; family Nannocystaceae; genus CAJXVA01. The sequence continues at coordinate 182,662 of JANSYI010000006.1, forward strand.
CGGGTGCACGCGCGCACGCAGGAGAAGGCGGAAGCCGCCGCAGCCCGGGTTCGCGCTGCCTTCACGCTCCGCAACGCTGCGGTGTCGCCGACGCCGATCGTGGTCGAGCGCATCGCCGCCCTCACGGGTCGCTAGAGAGGCGGACGGGACCCCGCGCCGGTCCGCAATGGCTGGTACGCTTCGGCCATGCGCTGGCTCGGGCCCCTCGTCTCTGTGTCGCTGTTCGCACTCCCTGCATGCGACCTGCTCACTCCCAAGATCGACGCCGACCTGGCCGGAGGTCTGGTCGAATCGATCCTGACCAAGGAGGGCCTCGAGCCAACCTCGGTCAGCTGCCCCGATAATCAGAAGGCAGAGAAGGGCAACGTCTTCGAGTGCACGGCCGACGTCAAGGGGGTCGAGGTTCACTTCAGCATGGAGGTGATGGACGACAAGGGCACCGTCTATGCGACGCCCCGCGACCATACGCTCGTCGTCGAGCGCGTCGAGCCCGAGATCGCGGCCGACCTCGAGGCGCAGGGACACAGCGTGGGCAAGGTCGACTGCCACGGAGATGTATGGGTCGCCATCAAGGGGGCCGAGGTCTCCTGCGACGTGACCGACGAGGCCGGCACCGAGTATCTGTGGACGGCCACGTTCACCGACGACGACGGCGGCCACGAGCACTCGCTCCAGAAGAAGTGAGAGGGTCCCTAGCGGTCCAGGAGCTCTCGAAGGCTCGCAGCCCACTCCTCGAAGCGGTCGACCATGTCTTCGACGCGGTCCCGCTTGGGATCGAGCGAACGTAGCCGGGCCGCGACAGACTCGCGGGCCCGTCGGAGGCGGCTCTTGACGGTGCCTCGCGGGATATCGAGCACCTCGGCGATCTCCTGCGTCGACAACGCCTCCCAGTAGTGCAGCTCGAGGACGATCTGCAGCTCCAGCGGCACCTCCCGGAGCGCTTGAAGCAAGAAGGTGTGCTCCTGCTTCCGCGCGCGCACCGAGCTGGGAGACTCGGCCATCTCGGCGATGCTCAGCTGGTCGATGTCCACGCCCGGCGTGTGCGCGCGTTCTCGATAGAAGGTCACCAGGCGCCGCCGCGCCACCGACAGCGCGTAGGTTCGAAACGTCGAGCGCCCCTCGAACGCGCCGAGGCTCCGCACACAGTCGAGCACGACCTGCTGCGTGAGTTCGTCGACCTCGGTCGCGACCTTGTTGCGAAAGAAGCGGCGAATCGCGGGCACGATTTCGGCCAAGAGGGCGTCCCCCGCGGCTCGATCCCCGGCTTTCCACGCCTGCAGCAGCGCGACCTCGTCCTTCACGCTCACCAACCTATCACGGGCGGCTATTGTGAGAGCGCAGGTGAACGACACCGAGCAGCCAGTCGACGACCCCATCCCGACGCTCCCGACCTGGGTGCGAGGCGCACCACGTCCCGAGGTCCCCGAGCGTGTCGGCCACTACCGCATCGAAGAGAAGCTCGGCGTCGGAGGAGCCGGGGAGGTCTGGGCCGCCTACGACGAAGTGTTGGATCGGCGCATCGCGCTCAAGCTCGTGCCGCGGGGGCGGGTCGGCGACGAGCAAGAGGCCCGCCTGCTCCGCGAAGCCCACGCCCTGGCCAAGCTCTCGCATCGCAACGTCGTGACGGTCCACGACTCCGATCGCATCGAGGACTTCGTGTACATCGCGATGGAGCTGGTCGAGGGGGGCACGCTCAAGACTGCGTTCGATGACCGCAGCCGAGACACCCGCAGTCGAGTCGAGCTGCTCTGCCAAGCAGCACGAGGCTTGCACGCCGCTCACCGCCTCGGCCTGGTACACCGCGACTTCAAGCCCGCCAACGCCCTGCTCGGCCGAGACGGCCGCGTCCGCGTCGCCGACTTCGGGCTGGCTCGTCTCGCCGAGGCGTCCACGGCACCCGCACACGGGATGGCTCGACTCCCGGTCGCCCCCACGTTCGACGAGCTGACGATCACCGGAGCGATCCTCGGGACGCCGGCGTACATGAGCCCTGAGCAGCGAATGGGACAGCGACTCACGCCCGCATCCGATCAGTTCAGCTTCTGCGTCGTCGCCTGGCTGGCGCTCTACGGGGTCAACCCGCTCGCCAACCTCGACCTCGCGGCGTGGATCGCCGGCGACGCGTCCATCGAGCCGCCACGCGACACCAAGGATGTGCCGGCCGCTCTGCACGAGGTGCTGCTTCAGGGGCTCGAGCCCGAGCCCGCCGCTCGTCACCCGTCGCTGCTCCCAGTCATTCGCGCGCTCGAGCGCTCCCTGACGCGGCGCGGGCCCGCGTGGCTCCCGTGGGCTGGGGCCGCGGTCGTCATCACCGCGGTCGCGCTGGGTGCGTTCGCGTGGATCTCCGGCACCGAGGACCCGTGCGCTGGAGCGGCGCTCGGCTGGCCCGCCATCGATCGACCCGTCACCACAGCGCACCTGCACGACGGCACCGACGAAGGTCTCGCGGCTGCGCGGACGGCCTCGGCGGGCCTGCACGCGCTCGCGACGAACTGGGCGGACCAGGCCGAAGCCGCGTGCCGGGCCGGCGCGGCTCCCTCCTCATGTCAGCAGCAGCAGGCCGCCGCCGCCACCGCCGTGGTCGAGCTGCTGCGCGCCGAGCAGGGTCGCAGCATGGTCCCAGAGCTTCTGGCCGCGCTGCACACCCCGTGCGGCGACGTCGTCACCTCGAATACGGTCGAGCTCGCGCGGCTTCGCCCCCGACTCGCAGCAGGAGACGCACCCGGCGTCGTCGCCGAGTGCGTGGCGTTGGAGCAGTTCGACCAGGACACGCCGAAGGTCCGCGCGCAGATCCTCAGGCTCAGGGGCGCGGCGCTGCGGCGATCCGGCGACGCACAAGCAGCCCTCGACACCCTCCGCGTCGCCTACAACAACGCCGAGCGCGCTGGCGATGTCGCGCTCGCGGCCGCGGTGGCGGCCGAGGTTGCCGTCCTCATCGCCGTCGACTTCGACCACCCCGCACGCAGCCGCGTCTGGCTCGAAATCGCCGAGCGCGTGCCCGACCCTCCGCCCGCGCTCGAGACCTCCGTCGCCATGGCACGAGGTCGGGTGCTGGAGGCGGATGGATCGTGGGCCGACGCCGCGGACGCGTACCGTCGCGCCGCCGAGCTGCAGCGCGACGCGCCGCCCTACCTCGAGGGACCATCGACCGCCCAGCTGCGCGCAGGTCGGGCGCTTCTGAGGGCTGGTCGACGCGACGAGGCCCGCCCGCTCCTCGAGGCGGCGCTGCAGCGGCGTCGTCAGCTCTACGGTCCAGCGCACGCCAAGACCCAGGCCGCGCAGCGCATCGCCGGCCGTCTATAGTGCGGGCATGCCCTGGGACGGCCTGCTCCCCGAACGCCTCGACCTCGCCCGCCTCGACACCCCGATCGTGCCTCTGCGACGGCTGAGCGCTCAGCTCGGCGGCCCCACGGTCTGGGTGAAGCGCGACGACCAGACCGGCGCTGCAGAGAGCGGCAACAAGATCCGCAAGCTGCAGTTCACGGTCGCCGAGGCGCTTCGCGACGGCGCCGACACGCTCATCACCTGCGGAGGTTTGCAGTCGAACCACGCCCGAACGACCGTCGTGGTCGCGCGGCGCATGGGACTGGACGTCGAGCTGGTGCTGCGAGGCGAGGCGCCAGAGCGACTCGAGGGCAACCTACTGCTCGACGCCGTGCTCGGCGCGAAGGTCCACCTGTACGACGCCGAAGCCTACGCCCACAAGGACGCACTCATGCAGCAGCGGGCCGAAGCGCTGCGTTCGAGTGGCCGGCATCCATTCGTCGTGGCCGAGGGGTGCTCGATGCCCAGCGGGAGCTGGGGCTACATCGAGGCGATGCGGGAGGTGACCCAATGGCAGCGCGATCACGGGGTCCGTTTCGATGCGATCCTCAGCGGGGTCGGCAGCGGCGGGACGGCGGCGGGCATCGAGCTCGGCGCACGCCTGCATGGGTTCGACGGGCAACGTATCGGCGTGCCCGTGTGTGACGACGAGGCGTACTTCCGCGAGAAGATCGGCCGCCTCTGCGCGCAGACCGTCCGCGCATACGACCTCGGCGTGGAGGTGCCGCCGGAGGAGGTCGGCCTGCTCGACGGCTACGTCGGCGGCGGCTACGGCGTGAGTCGCGAGGCCGAGCGTGAGAGCTTGGTGCTGCTCGCGCGCACCGAGGGCATCGTGCTCGAGCCCGTCTACAGCGGCAAGGCGTTTCACGCCCTCGTCGGGGAGATGAGCGGCCGCCTTCGCGGCATGGAGAACGTATTGTTCGTGCACACCGGCGGCGTCTTCGGGCTCGCGGCGTATGCCGACCAGCTACCCCCGCTGCAGCGAGCGACGTAGTCGAGCCCGCTCCGTCCACGCCATCGCCACGATCATGCCATCGAGCAGTATGTGGCCGACCGCCAAGGCGGCGAGTCCCCCCCAAGGGACGACGAGCCCCACGGCCGCGGCGTAGGTCAGCCCCTTGGCCAGACACGCTCGCCACGAAAAGTTGGGGTAGTGCAGCAGCCCGAAGAGCAAGCCGGCCGCCATCGCGACCGGGCCGAAGCCGACGCCGAGCAGCCCCGCGACCGCGAGCAGCGGCACGAGCACCAGGCCATCTTCACCAGCCACCGCGAGGGTCTTCCAAGGCCGATCGACCAGCTCGTCGACGAGCTCGCGGCCCGTGGACGCGTCGGCGACCTGCGGCTCGGGCATTGCTCGCCCCATCATCCAACGCACCAGCAGCTGCCCGCCGAGCGCAACGACGACGTAGACCATGACGGCCGCGAAGGAGAACGACCAGGGCGCCACCAGCAGGTGCACGGCCAGGAACCCGAGCCCAACCCACTCCAACGCCGGTCCCCGGTAGAGCAGCCACTTCGAGAGGTGATTCTCGGTCGCGGTGAGCCAGAACGCGGCCTCCACCGATCCGCTCCGCGCGCCTCGCCGATACCAGCGACGGGCTCGACGCAACGAGCGTCGGGCGCCGCGACCGTCGCGATAGCAGTGCCCCACGAGCACGGCGCCGTGCGGGCGGCCAGCGTGCGCGGCGTCGAGCGACCAGAGGTAGGCCGACCGATCGTTCTCGATCGCTCCGTGTCGCACGGCCGCGGCGTCGAGCCCGGTGCGCAGCCACGACGAGGCGAAACGGAGCCGCAAGGACGCGCGGTCATGGGCCAGCGTGCGCAGGGCGTTCATGTGGGACAGCCAGCGTCCGAAGTCGGCCTCGTCCCGTCGCGCCGCACCCTCGAGGGCCTCGAAGCGGGCCTCGAGGCGCTTTGGGTCGCTCACGCGGGGGTCGCCAGCGGAATCCACGGGCGTCTCAACAGCCCTCCACGGCGGGCTATTCCGCCAGATCTTCGGCGATGGCGGCGAAGAACGCGTCGGACTGGATGTAGCTCGCCCAGTCGCGCTCGATGTGCGCGACGCCTCGACGCTGCTGAAACACGACGGGGTCATCGAACTCGCCCTGGTACCAGCCCCACAGGAATCGCACGCGCATGGGGTCGACGTTGCGCTGCCGGAGCACGCGCAGCATCGGGCCGACGTCGACGTCATCGAACTCCTCGATGTAGCCCTCGGCTTCGTCGATGTGCATCGCGATGGTGTCGAGCCCGGGCTGGGTGAGGCGGTACTCCCCGCGCTTGCGGTCGATCTCGACGAGACCCTCGACAGCGAGCCGCTCGAGCACCGGCTCGAAAGGCGTCAGCGACGCTGGCAACAGGACGGGCATCGCAACGCCGCCGTCTTCGGGGGCGAGGTCGAGCAGCTTGAGCACGAACAGCGACACGTAGGCCGCGCGTTGGTCGTCGGAGACGGGGGTCATGCGGTCCTCCAGCGCTGGGCGGTCAGCGAGATGCGTGGCGCTCCATCGGCCGGCTCGAGCCAGGCCGTGACGTCGCCTTCGGCGAAATGCAGCGTGCGCCCGCCCAGACCTGGTGGCGGCGCAAGCGGCTTGCCTTGCGGGTTGCACAGCGCGACGACCACGTCGCGCTCGGGGCCGAGCAAGGGCGCGATGCGCTCCTCGGCGAAACGCGTCCATGGAACGCGAACGGCGAGCGGCTCCCCTTCGTGCTCGACCCACAGCTCGACCATCAGTGGCCCAGGCAAGGGCTCGTCGGGGGTGTGCGCGGCGATCAGCAGCGGCGAAGCGACGCAGCGAGCGCTGCCGTCGTCGAGCCACACCTCCGTGGGTCGGCACCACCCGTGCTCGTCGAACTGCTCGTCTGGCGCCTCCTCGCCGCGCAGACCCAGAAGCTCGAGCACGTCGCGACGCTCGAAGGGGATGTCGGCGACCGAGAGCATCAGCCCAGGGTCACCACGCGACGACCCGGTTGCGCCTTCAAACCGAAGCGCCCTCCCATGCGCGGCCTCGGCGTCGAGCGAGGCCGCGGCGTGGACGAGGGCTTGCTCTTGTTGAAGTTGCCTCCCCCACGGTTGTATTTGCGCCCCGACTGAGACTTGGTGCCCGTCTTGTTGGAGAACTTCGAGGGGTTGGCCTTGCGATAGCTGTTGCGCTGCGAGGCCAGCGTGCTGTGCCGACTTGCCGGCGTGTAGTACGGCTGCGTGTAGCGCGGGCTGTAACTGGGCATGAACGCGCGCGAGATCATCGAGCCGACGACCATGCCCGCGGCGATGTCCCAAAACGGCGACCGGTACGACGCGTAGGTGTTGTGCCCCTGGATCTGGTAGTTGCCCTCCCCTTCGCCGGTGATGTTGCGGCGAATGGTGAACACCTTCTCGTCGTCTTCGGGCGCGCCGTTGGTGTTGCGGTCGAAGAAGCCCGTGACCTCTTGCGTCTTCTCGTCGAGGTCGTGGACCCCGACGCTGACCAGCTCGGACCCGGTGTAGATCTCGTTGACCCGGCGCTCGAAGTCTTCGGGGCCCTCAGCCTTCTTGTAGGCCTCGCCCACCGCGTCCCAGTCGATGTCGACGCCGGTGTTTTGCGTGGTGACCCAGCGGTCGTTGCCGCGCGAGCGGGAGTCGCCGCAGCCGGCGACCGGGAGCGCAAGCGTCGCGCTGAGGGCCACCAGGCCGGCGGCGTGTCGTAGACGATTCACCGCAGGAACGTAACCCGCGAGCCGGTGGGGTCAACCCCGCCCGATCTGGCGGTCGCCGAGGTTCTAGTCGGTGACTTGCCCGGGATACAGCGGCGGGGCAGCCTTGCCAAACGCTTCTTTGAGCTTCTTCTTGAACAAGCTCTTCTGCAGCAGCGAAGCGCCGGGGTCCTCCTGCGGCTTGACCTTGCCGGCCTTGCCGATCTTGAACGCCGCGGTGGGCTTGCGGTTGCCCGGCGTGCTTGCGACGACCACCCAGTCGAAGCCGTCCTTGCCGTCGGTGTCGTAGTACGCCCACCGCGCGTCGGCGACCTTGAGCATGGCGAACTCGGCGTCGAACTCTCCGGCCCGCACCTTCTTGGCCAGCTCTTGGTGGTTGGTGCCCGAGGGCGCGGTGTCGCGGTCGAGATCGATGAGCACGATGTCGCGCCCGTACTCGGTGACCATGGCGACCGCGTTGCGCAGCCCCCCCGAGTCCCGAATCGCCACGCTGGCGCGGGGTCCGAAGGTGAGCGCGGGAAAGCTGTCGGCGCCGATGCCCGTCTGGGCGACCTGGCCAGGCATCGCCTTGGGCACGGCCACCGCGAACCGCTTCTGCGCCTCTTCGCCGACGACGAGGTCTTGGCGCAGTAGCGCGCGGCCGAGCTGATCGGAGACCTCGGCGTCGGACACCCACGCCTTGCTGGTGCCCGTGAACCCGAGCACGGGCGTATGCAGCACCGTCTCGAGGGTGCCGTCGTCGTCGGCGTCGTACCAGACCCACCGCGACGAACCCTGCTCGAGCACCACGACCTCGACGTCGGCGCTGCCGACCTTGCGGGCCATCTCGGACCCGCTCGAGATGCCGGCGTTCTGGTCGAGGTCGAACATGAAGCGGCGGTGGAAGTAGGTAGCCTCGACGAACGTGTCGGTGGTGCCGTCGCCGTCGTGATCGGCGGTGAGGAACGACGCGGCCGATGCCTTGGGGTTGGGGATCTTGGCGGCGCCCCCGCTGCCCTCGGCCGCGCCAGGGAAGACGACCGGGGCCACGCGCCCGTACCGAGCCTTGAGCTTCGCGTCCCCGAAGAGCTTGGCATCGAGGCCGTCGCGCACGAGCAGATCGGCGCTCTCCTTGGCCGCGCCCTCCTTGGGCACGGTGTAGGCCTTGGTGACGTTGCCGATGCTGCCCAACATGAAGACGTCGTGGTGGCCGTCGTTGTCGGTGTCGTACCAGACGCTGCGGTTGCTGCCGCTGTCGAGCACGATGAGCTCGGCATCGAAGGGGTGCTCGTCCTTCTCGGCGAGGTCCTCCCAGCTTGGCAGCGGCTTGGCCTTGCCCAGCGAGTTTTGGTCGAGGTCGAGGTAGTACGCGCGCTCGCTACCCAGGCCTGGACCCGAGGCGACGACCGTCTCGATGCGCCCGTCGAGGTCGACGTCGCCTCCGTGCACGCTCGTCGCCGCCACCTCCCACGGGTCGGGGATGAAATCGAGCGGGTGGTCGGGGACCTCCGCCATGAGCTTTTCGACCTCGGCCAAGTGCACGTGAAAGCTCAGCCACTGGTTGGTGGTCTGGTCGCGACGCACGAAGGCGTTGACCGCAACGATCTCGCCGGCGGTGTTGACGAGCGGGCCACCGCTGTCGCCGGGCAGGATCTTCGCGGTGGACTGCACCACGCGCCCCTGCTTGTCCATCTTGGCCTTGAGCTTGGCGAGGTGCTCCTTCTGGAACCCCTTCGCGTCGCCGAGCGCGAGGTCGGTATGCCCGGCGAGCTTGCCGGTGCTCGAGACCTCGCCCCCCTTGAGCGCCCACAGCAGGCCCGCGCCTGCGTGCCCCACCGCGGCGACGCGCTGGCCCGGATACGGCGGTTTCTCGGCGATCTTCAGGTGCGGAAGATCGGCGGGAGGGTCGATGAGCTTGATCAGCGCCAGGTCGTGGTCGATGTCGACCTTGACGACGTAGGCCTCGAGGGCCTTCTCCTGCGGCTCGAACGCCTGAAGCTCTTCGGAGTAGGTCCCGAGCGTGACGTTGGCCTTGATGCGCAGGCCCTCTCGCTCGCCGCCGTCGATGACGTGGTGGTTGGTCAGGATCATGCCGCTGGGATCGATGATCGACCCCGAGCCCACGCTCCCGGGCACGCGAATGACGACCGTCGCGGCACCGACCTGGCGGTAGAGCTCCCCCATGTCCTTTTCGACCACGGGCTCATCCTCCTCGGGGTCCTTGTCGTCGGGCACCGGCGCGGGCACGTCGAGCTTGGGCATCTGCGGAGGCGGGAGGTCGAGCTTGTCGTCCTCTTCGTCGTCGGTGACCTCGTTGTCGGCCACGACCTCGTCGTCCTTCTGCCCGAGCAGGAAGTACGCCGCCGCGCCGCCCCCTCCGAGGACGAGCACGCCCGCCACCGCTGCGATCGCCAGCCCGGCGCCACCGGACTTCTTCTCGGGCGCCGCCGCGGCCGCCTTCTGCCGCTGCAAGTCGGCGATCATTGCCGCGCCGCTGCCCATCACGGTGCCGCCGGAGGCTTGGTGCTTGGCGCCGGCGATCTGCGTGACCGTGATGACCGTGTTGCCGCAGGTGAAGGAGTCGCCTTGGCTCAGCGCGAACTGAGGCAGCTGGCGCCCATCCTTCCACGTGCCGTTGCTGCTGCCGAGGTCGCGAACGACGAGCTGGCCGTCTTGAAACTCGAGCTCGGCGTGCGTGGCCGAAGCCTCGGTATCGGCGAGCACGATGTCTCCGGCGTCGCGGCCAACCACCACGCGCGGTGCGTTGAACGTCTGCGAGGCCGGGGGCCGGCCCACGTAGTTGATCTGCAGGACGTAGTAGGACTGCTGCACGTCAGTGGCTCCAGGGCGTACGGTACCAACCCACCCGCGATCGTGCTGCCACACATAGGGCGCCGGTGTCGTGGTGCAACACCACGGTGCGGGCGAAAGCGACCGGTGGAGACGCCGAAATCACCCGATGGAATGCGTGGCACACCCTTCGCTGTTCTTTAGGGCGTGGACACCCACGCACAGCACGGCCACGACGACCTCGACGAACTCCGCCACGAGTTGGACCAGGCCGACTGGGTTCGGGGCGACGCGCTCTCGACCCACGTGTCCGAGCAGGCGCGACCCCCCAGGGCTCTGCGTCGCCTTTGGACACTGGCACGAACTCGCATGGTGCAAGCACGGCGAGCCCGCCGGCCGCTGCACCACGGCTGATCTCTGGACGCGTCGGCCGCCGCCTCTACAGCGTAGCGCGGTCGATGGCGCCCACGGCCATGCGGCCCAGCGCTGCGACCACGCGGTCGAGCTTCGCGAAGCGAGGGTCCTTGGTGTGGCCCTTGGCGAAGCGGAAGAAGATCTGCTGCACGATGACGCCGATCTTCAACAGCCCGAACACGTAGTAGTACAGCGCACCCGAGACGTCGCGGCCGGTCTTCTCGCCGTAGCGTGCGGCGACCTCGGCCCGGGTCAGGCCGCCAGGCGCGGCCGTGGGGGTGAGGCCCATCGCCTGCCAGGCAGGATCGTCGCCCGGCTGCGTCCAGTAGCCGAGCGTGGTGCCGAGATCCATGAGCGGGTCGCCGACGGTGCACATTTCCCAGTCGAGCACGGCGACGATGCGCGTGGGATCGCCCGGGTCGAGCATGACGTTGTCGAACTTGTAGTCGTTGTGCACGAGCGTGTGCGGCTGCTCGACGGGCAGGTTGCCACGAAGCCACGCGCCGATCGTGTCGTAGTCGGCCAGGTCGGACGTCTTGGACTTGTCCCAGCGGCGAAGCCAGCCTTCGACCTGGCGCTGTACGTAGCCCGGCCCCCGGTCGAGCTGGGCGAGGCCCGTCGCCTCGAGGTCGACGCCGTGCAGGTCGGCCAACCCGTCGACGACCGCCGCACACATGCGCCCGAACATCGGCGGGTCACCCTGGAGTGCCTCGGGCAGTGCGTTGCGAACGATGAGCCCACGCCGACGCTCCATCACGTAGAAGTCGCAGCCGAGCACGTCGTGATCGGTACACATCGCCAGCGGCGTGGGCGCGTGCGGGTAGGCACCATGCAGCCCCGAAAGCACGGTGAACTCGCGCTGCATGTCGTGCCCCGACTTCACTCGAGCGCCGAAGGGCGGGCGACGAAGCACAAGCTCGTGCTCGCCCTTCTTCAGCAGGTAGGTCAGGTTGGAGTAGCCCGAGGGGAACTGTTCGACAGACAGCGGCCCGGACAGCTCGGGCAGTGCGGTCTGGAGGTATCGCGCGAGCGAGTCGAGGTCGAGCGTCTCGCCCTCGCGGACCTTCGTGGCGGCGTCGAGGGGCGCCTTCATGCCTGCCTCGCTTCCTTGAGAATGCGCCGCGCGACCACGGACTTGTGGACCTCGTCGGGCCCGTCGTAGATCCGCGATCCTCGCTCGTGGCGATAGAACCACGACAGCACGAGGTCGTCGGTGATGCCCAGCGCCCCGTGGACCTGGATGGCGCGGTCGATGACCTTCATGAGCACGTCGCTGGCGAAGAACTTGATCATCGAGATCTTCTGCCGGGCTGCTTTGGCGCCCACCTCGTCGATGCTCCACGCCGCGTCCAGGACGAGCAGGCGGGCGGCCTCGATCTCGGCCGAGCACTCGGCGATCCAGTGGGCCACCGCCTGGCGCTCGCCCAAGGACTCGTGGGGGGTGAGCATGCGGGAGGCCGCCCGCGTGGCCATCATCTCGAGCGCCCGGCGGCAGATGCCGATCCAGCGCATGCAGTGGTGAATGCGTCCCGGGCCCAGGCGAGCCTGCGCGATCGAGAAGCCGTGGCCGCGGGCGCCGAGCAGGTTGTCCTTGGGTACCCGCACCCCCTCGAGCGAGACCTCCGCGTGGCTCATCCAGCCATCGCCGGCCTCGCCCATGATCGGGATGTTGCGCTCGCGACGAAAGCCAGGAGCGTCGGTCGGCACGAGGATCATGCTGGCGCGCTGATGGGGCGGCGCGTCGGGGTCGGTCACCGCCATCACGATGCAGAACGCGGCGCCGTCGGCCGCGGTCGTGAACCACTTGCGACCATCGAGCACCCACGCGTCGCCATCGAGCACCGCCTGGGTCTCGAGCCACACCGGGTTGGAGCCCGCGCGGCCCGGCTCGGTCATGCCGAAGCAGCTGCGCGTCTCGCCGGCGAGCAGCGGCTTCAAGAAGGTGTCCTTTTGGGCTTCGCTGCCGTACTCGAGCAGCACCTCCATGTTGCCCGCGTCGGGGGCCTGACAGTTGGCGACGTAGTGTCCCAGCGGCGAGCGACCCAGAACCTCGGTGAGCAGGCCGTGCTCGAGCACGCTGAGCCCCTGGCCTCCGTCGGCGGCGGGGATCTGCGGAAGCCACAGCGGCGTGCCCCTGAGTTCCTCGCGCAACGCCTTCAGGGCAGGCTCGACGGCGTAGAAGCCCTCGTGAATCGCCCGCTGTTCGAGCGGCTCGAGCCGGGTGACCAGGTGCCCGGCGGCCTCGAGCCGCGGCAGGAGGTTGGGAGGTGTTGCGAAGTTCATGACAGCAGTGCCCCGGCCACGCAGGCCGACGAGAAGTTGGCGAGCGTGGCGGCGAGCAGCGCCCGCACGCCCAGCCGCGCGATGTCGTGTTTGCGCTCGGGGACCAGCCCGCCCAGCCCACCGATGAGGATGCCGATGCTCGAGACGTTGGCGAACCCGGTGACGGCGAAGGTGGCGATCGAGTGGCTGCGCTCGGAGAGCGACCCCGCCACGGCGCGCAGCGTGTCGAAAGCGACCAGCTCGTTGACCACGGTCCGGGTGCCGAGCACGGTGCCCACGTCGAAGGCCTCCTCGTAGGGCACGCCCATCAGCAGCGCCAGCGGCATGAACAGCCAGCCGAAGATGCGCTCGAGGGTGAGCGGCTCTCCCCCGATGACGAAGACCTCGAGGAACGCGTTGGCGAGCGCGACCAGGGCGATGAACGCGATGAGCATGGCGCCCACGTTGAGCGCGAGCTTCATGCCCTCCCCTGCCCCGCTGGATGCGGCGTCGAGCAGGTTGGCGTCGGTCTGCGGGATGTCGACGTCGACCTTGCCCGCGGTCTGCGGGGTGTCGGTCTCGGGCACGACCAGCTTGGCCATGACGACCGAGATCGGGGCCGTCATGGCGACCGCGGTGAGCAGGTGCTCGATCGGCACCTTGCCGATGTCGACGTAGGCGCCGAGGATCGCCCCCGACACCGAGGCCATGCCCGCCACCATCACCAAGAACAGCTCGCTCTCGGTGAGCTTGGCCAGGAACGGCCGGATCGTCAGGGGGGCTTCGGTCTGCCCCATGAAGATCGACGCGCCGACTGCCAGCGACTCGGCGCCGCTGGTGCCCATGGTCCGCACCATCACCCACGCCATGCCACGCACGATGAGCTGCATGACGCCCAGGTAGTAGAGGATTGAAAACAGCGACGAGACGAAGACGATGGTGGGCAGGATCTGAAACGCGAAGATCGTGCCCAGCCCCGTCTGCGCGCCACCTTGGGCGCCCAGGCCTCCGAAGACGAACTGCGAGCCCTCGTAGGACTTCTGCAGCACCGTGGTCACGCCCGCCGACGCCTTCTCGAGGACGGCCCGCCCGGTCTCGTTGCGCAGCAGCAGCACGCCCACCACCCACTGCGCGCCCACGCCCCACAGCACGGCGCGCTTGGAGACGGCCTTGCGATCGCGGCAGGCCGCAAACGCCAGGCCCAGCATGACCGCCGCGCCGAGGACCGAGACCAGGCGCTCCATCTAGGTGGCGTCCTCGCTGAAGCCCTCGAGCTCCTTGCCGATGGTCTCGAGGAAGCGCCGTTTCTCGTGAAAGGGCAGGAAGGCGGACTTGAACCCGTTCATGATCACCTGCTTGATGTCGTCGAGGCCGAAGCCCATCTCGCTGTGCATGACGTACAGCTCCTTGGACATGGTCGTGTCGGTGACCAAGCGGTTGTCGGTGTTGATCGTCACCCGGGCGCCCAGGTTGTAGTAGAGCTTCATCGGGTGCGTGGTCAGGCCTTCGACCGCGCCGGTCTGCACGTTGGACGATGGGCAGCACTCGAGCGGAATGCGGTGGTCGACGACGTAGTGCAGCAGGTCTCCGTCTTCGCGCAGGCGGCAGCCGTGTCCAATGCGATGCGCCCCACAGTCGTGAATCGCCTGGGCGATGGAGGCGGGGCCGTAGGCTTCGCCCGCGTGAATGGTGACGTTGATGTTGTTCTTGCGGACGAGCTTGAACGCCTCGCTGTGAGCGACCGCGGGGTGGTCATACTCGGCCCCAGCGAGATCGAACCCGACGACGCCGCGGTTCTTGTAGGCCACCACGAGCTCGGCCATCTGCAGCGAGCTCTCGGCGGAGATGTTGCGGATGCCGCAGAGGATCACGCGGGTGACGACGCCGTGCTCGAGCTCCGCATCATGCGCGGCCGAGAGCACGGCCTCGACGATCTGCGTGAGCCGCAGACCCTGCCGGGTGTGCAGCATCGGCGAATAGCGCACCTCCATGTAGCGGACGTTTTCGGCCGCCGCGTCCGCGCAAAGCTCGAACATGGCCCGGTAGATCCCATCCCGGGTCTGCAACACGCGCAGGGTGACGTCGAACGCCTTGAGATACTCCACCAAGCTACCGGTGTTCTCGCCCAGGCGCATCGCGGCGCGGAGCCCGGTCTCATCCTTGGCGGGCAGCTCGACGTTTTGCTCCTGGGCAAGCTCGAGCAGGGTCGAAAGCCGCATCGATCCGTCGAGGTGGACGTGCAGATCCGTCTTGGGGAGCTTGGAGAACAGTTCTTCGGAGAGCAAAGCCATGAGGGTGGCCGCCGAGAGTAGCCGATCCCGCACCCGCGCCATAGCGGCCCGAAGCGCCGCGTTGGGCTGGTAGACTCGCCAGCCGTGAAGAGGGGCCCATCGATGTTGTGCGTCGCGGCTGCGGTGGCGGCCTGCGCCGGCTGCAGTCGTCCCCCGCTCGGCGAGATTTGCCCCGACCTCGGCGAGGGCGACCTGGTCATCACCGAGATCCGTGGGCCGCAAACCGGCGGGGACAACCGGGGTCAGTGGATCGAGGTCTTCAACGCCTCTGACGAAGCGGTGGACCTGCGCGGGCTGAGGCTCGAGTTCTACGACCTGCAGGGCAAGCAGCCGGCACCAGGGCGACCGATGATCGTGCGGACCGAGGAGGTGCTCGTCGAGCCCGGTGGGTACGTCACCTTCGGCCACCACGAGCCCGACCGCGTCCCGGAGTTCATCGACTACAGCTTCATCACCGACTACTTCACGGTGCCGAGCCTCGACTCCGAAGAAGTGGAGACGCTGCTCGAGCTGGGCCTCGAGCCCGAGGACTTCGAAGACCGAGCCGCGAAGGATCTGGTCTCTGCGGGGCGAATCGATCTGGTCGCCTGCGGGGAGCTCATCGACCGGGTGCGCTACGAGAGCCTGCCCTCGGCAGGCACGCTCAGCCTCGATGGGCGCCTGGATCCCTCGGCGGAGGACAACGACGACGCGGCGAACTTCTGCATCGACGACGCCGAGGAAGACCTCGAGCCCGGAGCCCCGCAGCTGTACATCGGCCTGCCCGGAACGCCCCAAGAGGAGAACCGGCCGTGCGAAGACTAGCAACGCTCGCGCTCACCCTGGCGCTGGCCAGCTGTGGCCGCAATACGGTCCACTACAGCCGCGAGGACCTGTCCAACACCCTCGACGACCCCGCGGCGCAGTCCGATGCGGGCCTGGTGCTCGGCGAGTTCGCCCTCGCCCCCGGTGCGGTCGTCGATGGAGACACGATCAAGGTCGGTGGCCTCGACGCGAGCCTTCGGCTGCTCGCCCTCGACACCGAGGAGACCTTCAAGTCCGAGAAAGACAAGCGTCTCTACGAAGCGCTGGGTTTCGATGGCTACCTCGCAAAGAAGGCCGAAGGCAGCGACCGGCCCGCCAAGTGCGCGACGCCGCTGGGCGAGGACGCCAAGAAGTTCGCCCAAAAGTTCTTCGTCGGTGACGTCACCGTCAGGCTCGAGCGCGACCATCCCAAGGACATGCGCGGCCGGTTCGGGCGCTTGCTCGCCTACGTGTTCGTCAAGCGCGGCGAGACGTGGGTGAACTACAACGTCGAGGCGGTGCGGGCTGGCATGAGCCCGTACTTCACCAAGTACGGCTACTCCCGCCGCTTCCACGACGAGTTCATCGAGGCCCAGGAAGAGGCGCGCGCAGCCAAGCGCGGCATCTGGGACCCGAGCCTCGAGCACTACCGCGACTACGAGGCCCGCATGCAGTGGTGGGACGCCCGGGCCGAGTTCATCGCGCGCTTCGAGCAGGACGCGCAGGGCCGCGACGACATGATTGCGCTGGGGCACTGGGACGCGATGGAGCGCATCGCCGACATGGAGGGCGAGGAGATCGAGATCCTCGCGGGCGTCGGCAAGATCTACCCCGGAGACGGGCCCAGGCCGACCCGCGTGATGCTCAGCCGGCGCATGTTCTCGGACTTTCCGCTCATCTTCTTCGACCAAGACGTCTTCCTCAGCTCGCGCATCGAGGAGGCCCAAGGCGAGTTCGCGCGCGTCCGCGGGACGGTCAGCGCCTACACCTACAAGTCTCGGCGCAAGCGCGACACCGAGGAGAACGTCCAGCTGCAGATCGAGGTGAAGTCCGCGCTGCAGGTGGTCATCTCGGACACCCAGCCGGGCGCGCCCAGCCGCAACGACCTCACGCCCGCGGCGCAGCCCGAGGACGCACCCGACCCCTACGACACCATCGAGTCCGAGGCCCCGCCGCCTCCGCCCCCCGCACCGGAACCCGACGCGGCGACGCCTGCCCCGCCGCCAGCCACACCTGGAGACCCGACATGAACAAGACCCGCCTTACTTCGACCCGCGCGCTCGCGTCGCTGTGCCTTCTCGCTGCAGCGTGTAGCGACGACTCTGCTCGTGGAGGCGGCGCCGGTGAGTGCGTGGCTTCGCTGCTCCCCGGTGACCTCGTGATCTCCGAGCTGATGATCAACCCCGACGGAAGCGATCAAGGCAACGAATGGATCGAGATCTACAACCCCACGGGCGAAGAGATCGAGCTCTCCGGAGCGCTCCTTCGCTTTCGCCGCCAAAACGGGGAGGGGGAGAAACTCCACAGGATCGAAGATCTGACCGTAGGTGCGGGCGACTACATCGTGCTTGGCGACCGCGAGCCGGACGCCCTCCCCGACCACGTCGACTATGGCTATGGGGACGACCTGGGACAGGGGCTCTCCAACTCCGACGGAGAGGTGTCCATCGGATGCGGGACGTCGGCGGTCGACATTGCCAGCTACATCTTCGGCAAGCAGGGGCCGCAGTTCGAGGCGCCCGACAACGCCTCGTGGACGTTCGATGGCACCCGCGAACCGGACGCGATCAGCAACGACGACGTGTCCTCGTGGTGCGACGCGGTCTCCATCTACCAGCCCGAGGTCCCCGGGGACGACCCCATTCCCGCAGCGCTCGGTACTCCCGGCGCCCCCAACGATCCCTGCTACTCCGAGCGGCCAACGGAATGCAACGATGCCGGCACGGCGCGCGCGGTGGATCCCCCGGGTCCGGGGGATATCGTCATCACCGAGTACATGGCCGATCCCAGAGGCCCACTCGATGAAGACGGGAAGGCGACGGTCAGCGACGACAACGGCGAGTGGATCGAGATTTACGTCGACGCCGACGTCGATCTCAACGGGCTCGCGCTGTCGAAGCTCGGTGACGAAGACGACCCGTACATCATCGGGTCGGTCGACTGCATTCCAGCGACGCGCGGGTCCTACTACGTCTTCGCCCGGTCCTCGAACCCAGCGGTCAACGGAGGGCTCCCGACGGTCGACTTCGAGTTCGACTTCTCGTTGACCAACGCCTCGGACAACGGCACCGGGCTCTCGGTGAGTTGGGGCGGTGAGATCCTCGACTCCGTCACATGGACCTCGAGCCCGACCGGCGCGGCGAGCCAGCTCGACCCGATGTTCCTCGGAGCGGATCGCAACGACGAATCCGCATTCTGCGAGGCGGAGTTTCCCTACGGCGGCGGAGACCTCGGTACCCCGGGCGAGGCCAACCCGCGCTGTCCGTTCCCCGGCAGCTGCATCGAAGACCGGAACCGCCGAGCCGCCGTAGCGCCCTCCGCTGGCGACCTGTGGATCAACGAGTTCATGGCCGACCCCAGCGCGGTTGGCGATGGAGACGGAGAGTGGTTCGAAGTGTTCGCAGCCGCCGACTTCGACCTCAACGGGGTCGAGTTCGGTCGGGCGGACGAGATCGAGGAGACCATCGACGAAGACGCGTGTTTGCCCGTGCAAGCGGGCGATCATGTCCTGTTCGCAAGAAATGCGGTGACCGCCGAGAACGGTGGCCTGCCCGAGGCCGCCTACGAGGTCGGATTCAGCCTGATCAACGACTCCGGCGGCGCGCTGTACCTGGCGTTCGGAGGCGAAGTCCTCGACGCGATCAGCTGGTCCTCGACCGAGCCAGGCTTCGCCCGAGCCCTCAACCCCGACGTGGCGGGTCCGGATGCGAACGACGACGAGGCCAACTGGTGCGACGCCACGCAGCCATATGCCAGTGGCGACTTTGGCACCCCCACCGCAGAGAACTCCGCCTGCGGCGGCACCCCCGTTGGCACATGCAACGACGCTGGCGAGATGCGCGAGACCGTCGCTCCTTCGCCGGGCGATCTGGTGATCACGGAGTGGATCCCCAACCCCGACGCCGTCGGCGACACCGATGGCGAGTGGTTCGAGGTGTTGGTGACCGCGGACGTCGACCTCAACGGCCTCGAGCTCGGCGACGACCCCGAGAACCCCGACGACACCCTGCCCTCGACCGGAGACTGTATCTCGGTGTCGGCAGGCACGCGCGTCGTGTTCGCACGCAACGCCGACGCCATGCTCAACGGTGGGGTCGAGGACGCCATCGAGGCCAGCTTCAGCCTGACCAACTCCGCATCGACGCTGTTCGTTGGACACGGCGGCGCGGTGCTCGACCAGATCAGCTACTCGGCCTCGGCAACCGGCAGCTCCACGGCCGTGGCCCCGGGCTTCGAAGACCCGGCTAACAACGACGACGAGGGCAATCACTGTACGTCGACGACGCCATACGGCGACGGAGACAACGGCACACCGGGGGCAGAGAACGTATGCGAATGATGGACCGGGCGCTCAGCCTTCTGTTGGTACTCGCAGCGGGCTGCGAGCCCGCCGAGTCCGAGGACGGCCCAGAACCCGGCTCCAGCTGCGGCCCGTCCTCGGCTGTCGTCGCCCGGGTCGTCGACGGAGACACCGTCGAGCTCGACGACGGGACGCGCGTCCGCTACCTCATGATCGACACCCCGGAGAGCACGAGCGGCAAGGACGACTGCTTCGGCGCCGAGGCGACCGCGCTCAACCGGATGCTCGTCGAGGGCCAAGAGATCACGCTGCGCTACGACGTGGAATGCACCGATCGGTACGACCGCCTGCTGGCCTACATCGAGGTGGACGGCCGAGAGATCAACAGTCTGCTCGTCGAGCGCGGGGCCGCGTGTGTCCTGCACATTCCGCCCAACGGTGAGGACCGCGTCGACGAGTTCACCGCGCTCGAAGACGACGCACGCGCCTCCATGGTGGGCGTCTGGGGCGCCTGTGAGGACGTGACGTGTGACTGAACGCCGAAGCCGTGCACGCCTGGTCGCGCCGCTGCTGGGCGCCCTCGCGCTGGGGACACCCGCTGCGGCCCAGGCCGCCCCGTACGAGGTGTTCGTCGACGTGGACGACGAGCAGGACCTCTACGACCTGCAGGTCGCCGGCGACATCGGCACGGGGACGTTCGACATCCTCGTGGACCTGATGCGGCAGGGCATCGACCTCAACACCGCGACGCGTGAGCAGCTCTACGCGCTGCCCAACCTCACCTACGAGGACGTCGATGCGATCTTGGCGTATCGCGCCGAGGCCGGCCGCATCGCCGACCCCGCCGCGCTCGTGCTCGCGGGCGCCATCACGCGCCGCAAGCTGGCCTCGATTGCGGCGTTCCTGCTCGTGCCCGCGCCCGAGGGTAGTCGCGCCGCCGTGCGTGGCCGCGTCCGCTACCAGACGATCTGGACCAGCGAGGACGACCGCGCTCCGCCGATGCTGCTGCAGGCGCGCGTCTCCACGCTGCGCCACCTCACCGTCGGTGCCGCCGCCGTCCTCGATCGCAACCGGCTCGACAACGCCGTGTGGGACCCCAACCGCGACGCCTTGACCAGCACTGGGCCCCGCACCACGCCGCGCCTTCCGAAGTACTTCGCGCAGTGGGACACCCCCAAGTGGGGCGTCATCGCCGGCACCTACAACATCGGCTTCGGGCAGCGGCTCACCTTCGACACGACCTCGCGTTACACGCCCAACGGCTTCGTGCTCGACGACACGATGTATCGCCAAGTCGACCTCACGAGCGAATGCCGACTGTCCACCGGCGAGCTGGCCGACACCCCCTGCCCGACCACCGAGACCAACCGCTACGTCACTCCGGACTACCGCGAGCGCGTGCGGCAGCGCGGCGTCGCCATCGGCGCGAAGAAGATCGACATGCCAGTCGGCTGGATGCAGGCGTACGGGTTCTTCTCGCATCAGACCAAGCCGATCTACTGGACCGGGCTGTACCGCCCGGACCGCTGCGCCGACCCGCGGCTCGACGGCGACCTCTTTCCCGAGTGCTCTGCGCCGCCGGTCTTCCTCGGTACCGCCAACGACCCCCTCGCGCCCGCACCCACCCTGCGCTACGCCTCCCTGCCCAACATGTACAACGAGGTCCTCGGCGGCGGAAACGTGGCGTACTTCGTCAATCGCCGCACGCACATCGGCGTCACGGGCTACGGCAGCAGCGTGAACTGGCTCGTCGACGGCGCCGAGCTCGACTTTCAAGAGTGGCAGCGCACCCCCTACGGCGGCCCGTTCGGCGCAGCGGGTGCCGACGCGAGCTGGGGCCGCGCCTGGGCCGACGTGTTCGCCGAGGTCTCCTACTCCTTCGACTCGGTCACCCAAGACGGCGGCGGAGGCCCTGCCGCCATCGTCCGGCACACCGCGAGCTGGGACGACAACGAGATCGAAGTCAGCGGTCGCTACTACGACGGCAAGTTCCGCAACCCCTACGCTCGCCCGATCGCCGCCGCCGACCAAAGCGACGGCCTGCGCGCATCGGACGAGGCAGGCGGCCGCATCCGCTACAACGGCCTCGTCGCCGAGCGCGTCACGCTGCGCACTCTGCTCGACGTGTGGAACGAGATGAGCACCAACCTCACCCGGGTGCGCACCTTCGCCCGCGCCGACGTCCAGGCCACCGACTGGTTGAGGCCGGGCCTCTGGGTCGACTTTCAAAACAACGACGTGTCCGCGCGCGGCCGCGAACGCTGCTTTGGCAACACCGGCGACGACACCCGCGGGACGTTCCAGCGGATCGAGTTCTCCTCGTTCGAGGAGTTCTCTCAGCAGCTCGAGGTCGGCTGCACCGGCGTGCGGTACAGGATCCAGCCGAGGGTTCGGCTCGACCCGCACAAGCGCGTCAACGTGCAGCTGCAGTTCCAATACGCGTGGGTGGACGACGGCAGCTCGATCACCCCCGAAGGCGCCAGCGAGAGCGAGCCGCGCTACCCGAACCGCTTCGCCAACGACGCCCGCGTGGTCGGCATCATCGGCGCCAACCCCGTCGACCCCCTGCGCCTGCGATTCCGGGTGGCGTGGGACAAGGACGCCGTCGACTTCGACGACTACCTCGAAGAGACCGTCTGGGCCTACCTGCAGGCCAGCTACCGCTTCGCCTCCTGGCTGCAGCCCAGCCTGCGCTACGACGTGCGCGCCTGGCTCGACGAGCGCGACAGCACGCAGAACCGCCGTCCGAACCCCGAGCACTGGGTCTTCCTCGAGGTCATGAGCCGCTTCTAGCCGCCTCGGCTATAGTCCGCCGCGATGACTGCGGACACCTCGCACGCGCAGCCCCAGCCCGACCAGTTCGGAGGCCCGACGGGCGCGCTCGTCCTGACGATCGTCATGCCGATCGCGAGCTTCTACCTGTGGTCGGCGGTCGCGCATCACGGGGGCTCGATGTGGCTGCCCACCTCGATGGATGCCGTGCTCGCGATGTTCCCCGTGCCCACGCTCGAGTCCGCCGCGCTGCTCGGCGCCTGGCTGCTCGTCCAGTTCGCGCTGTACGTCTTCGGCCCAGGGCAAGTCGTGCAGGGTCGGCCCGCGCACAACGGTGAGCAGGCCGAGTACAGGATCAACGGCCTGTTCGCCTTCGTCGTCAGCACGCTGGCCCTGCTCGCCGCGCTGTACTTCGAGCTGTTCACGGCCTCGTGGGTGCTCTCGCAGTGGGGCCCTCTGCTCACCCTTTGCACCCTCTTCGCCGTCGTCGCGGCTGCGTGGTCCTACTTCGCAGGCCGCCGCCGCGGAGCGCTCGAGCGCAGCACCGGCAGCGCCGTCTACGACTACTTCTTGGGCACGATCCTCAACCCGAGCCTTGGGCGCCACGACCTGAAGTTCTTCTTCGAGTCGCGCGTGGGCATGGGCATCTGGGCCGCCTTCGCCGTCATCCTCCCCGCGGCGCAGCTCGAAGCGCAAGGCTCGCTCTCGACCGCGATGATCGTGGTCAGCCTATGCCAGTTCCTCTACATCGTCGACTTCTTCGTGCTCGAGGCCAACCTCCTGTCGATGATCGACATCATCGAAGAGAACCTGGGCTTCATGCTCTGGCACGCCTTCTTGGTGTGGATGCCGTTCAACTTCACGCTGCAGCAGCAGTACATCCTCGAGGCCGACCCCAGCCTGCCCACGATCGCCGCCGCGGCGCTGCTGCTGCTCAACGTGCTGGGCTACTACATCTTCCGCAGCGCCAACCTGCAAAAGCAGCAGTTCCGCCGCGATCCCACCGCGCCGATCTGGGGAAAGCCTCCGCAGAGCATGCAGACCAAGCGCGGCACCAAGCTGCTGCTTTCGGGCTGGTGGGGCGTGGCGAGACACTCGAACTACCTGGGCGACATGCTGATGGCGTTCGCGTGGTGCCTCGCGTGCGGCTTCGGCAGCCTCGTGCCCTACTTCTACGTGCTCTACTTCGTGCCGCTGCTCATCGACCGGGAGCGACGCGACAACGCGATCTGCCAGCGCAAGTACGGCGACGACTGGGACCGCTACTGCGAGAAGGTCCCCTACCGGATCATCCCCTGGGTCTACTGAGCTCGACCGCGGCCCATAGCCGGACGCCGCCGCGGCGACGCCGTCAAAGCTGACGACGGCGCGTTTTGCCGACGCCCGGGCCGAGCACGAAATGACGCGCGCGGGGGCTTGGCGCGGTTCTTGCGAACACGGACGGCACCGATGCTTCGCTACTGCACCCGATGCGTGATGCCCGACTCGAAACCCGACCTGCGCTTCGACGCGGAGGGCGTGTGCAGTGCGTGCCGCAACTACGAGAACCGGGCCGAGATCGACTACGCAGCCCGCGAGGTCGAGCTGCAGCGCGTCCTGGAACGCTACCGCTGCAAGAGCGGCACGAACTACGACTGCATCGTGCCCGTCAGCGGCGGCAAGGACAGCACCTACCAGGTCCTGCAGGTGCTCGACCTGGGCCTCAACCCGCTGTGCGTGACCGCGACCACCGACCACCTCACCGCGATCGGCCGACACAACCTCGACAACATCAAAGCGCTCGGGGTGGACCTCATCGAGGTCTCGACCAATCCGCAGGTACGCCGCCGCATCAACCGGCTCGCGCTGGAGACGGTCGGTGACATCTCGTGGCCCGAGCACGCCGCAATCTTCACGATTCCGGTGCGCGTCGCCGTGCAGATGCAGATCCCGCTCATCATCTGGGGCGAGAACCCACAGCACGAGTACGGTGGCCCAGCCGCCGCCGCGCAGGACAACACGCTGACCCGCCGCTGGCTGGAGGAGTTCGGCGGGCTGCTCGGCCTGCGCGTCTCCGACCTCGTCGGCCAGGTCGGCATCACTCGCCGCGACCTCGTGCAGTACACCTACCCCACCGACGAAGACCTCGCCCGCGTGGGCGTCAGCTGCATCTTCTTGGGCTACTACCGGCCGTGGGACGGCTACCGCAACGCCCTGGTCGCCCAGGCGCACGGCTTTCACACCTTCCCCACCACGGTCGAGGGCTCGCTGGTCAACTACGAGAACCTCGACAACGCCCAGACGGGCATTCACGACTACTTCAAGTTTCTCAAGTTCGGCTTCGGCCGGGCCACCGACATCGCATGCCTGCACGTGCGTCGCGGCCGACTGAGCCGGCGCGAGGCGATCCGCCTGGTCGAAAAGCACGACGGCAAGTTCCCCTGGACGTACCTGGGCGTGCCCATCGAAGACGTGCTCGAGCCGCTCGAGATGAGCGTCGACGACTTCGTCAAGATCTGCGACCGGTTCACCAACAAGAAGATCTTCGAATGTGACCGCCGCGGCCGGCTCATCAAGGATCGACGCGGCAACCTGACCAAGCTGGTCAGCGACAACCCCGTCGGCGCGGCGGCCTGAGACACCCTGTCCCTGCCGCGGGGTCACGGTCGTGTCCGGCGCGCGGGTAGCCTAGACTGGGCGCGTGAGCATCGCGAGCAAGTGGCTCGACATCGTGATCGGCGTGGACCTCCACATGGAGATGGTCCCCACGCCGGCGCCGGTGCCCACGCCGTTCCCCCATCCGTTCATGGGGCTCATCTTCGATCCGATGGGCCTCATCATGGACGAGCTCATCGCGCAGGTCACCGCGTGGGCCACCGACCAGCCCGTCGACCCGGGCAAGGTCTGGATCGCGGGGCTTCCCGCCACCGTCACCGGCGACGAGGTGGCCATGCCCGTGCCCCACATCTTCATCCCGCCGGGCATCTCGTGGGCTCCCGTGCCGCGCGCGCCCAAGCCCACCGTCGGACTGAAGGGCAAGCTGCCCATGCCCGACCCTCCCTTGCCGCCGCCCTCGGACGCGCTGCTGCTCATGGGCTCGATGACCGTCTCCATGATGGGCTCCAACCCGGTCCGCATGGGCGAGGTCGCGTTGACGTGCAGCGACCCCGTGCGCATGCCGACGGGCGCGGTGATCAGCACGGGCCTTCCGCAGATGGTCATGGTCGGCGGCCCTCCGGGCATCAACTGGCAGCAGGTCATGATGATGGCCGGGATGCGAGCGCTCCGCAGCAAGTGGGCCGCCGGCAAGCTGCACGGCGCCATCGACAAGGTCATCCCCGAGAAGTTCAAGCGGGCTCGCAACATCGCCCACAAGTCCGCGTGCTTTCTAACGGGGCACCCCGTCAACGTCGCCAACGGCAGCGTGCTCACCGACGGCATCGACTTCGAGCTGCCCGGGCCGCTGCCGGTCCGCTTCGAGCGCAACTACAACAGCAACTGGTACGACCGCGATTCGCCGCTGGGCTTCGGGTGGGCACACAGCCTCGACCAGAAGGTCTGGCTCGAGCCGCACGCGGTCGTCTACCAGACCCCCGACGGCCGCGAGGTCGAGTTCGGCACGCGCGGGCTCGAAGGGGGGGTCATGCGCAAGGGCGACACGCTCTGGCACCCGGTCGAGCGCCTCACCCTGCGCAGCCACGGCCACTTCGCGTTCACGCTCGAAGACGCCGCGGGCGTCGTCACCGAGTTCGCGCCGATTCCCGGCGAAGCTCCGCACGAGACCGACCGCGGGCTCGCGCGCATCGTCCGACAGCGCAGCCCCGACGGGCACGCTGTGGAGTACCGCTACGACGAGCGGGCGCGGCTGGGCGAGGTCCACGACGCTGCCGGTCGAGTCGTGAAGTTCGAACACGACCCGCGCGGCCGACTGCGGCGGGTCTGGCTGCCCTCGGCCGATGGCGAAGGGCATCGCCAGCACGCCGAGTACCTCTACGACGACGCGGGCGACCTGGTCGAGCAGCGCGACGCTGCGGGCAAGCCGATGAAGTTCGGCTACGACCGCCATCTGCTGGTCAGTGAGCGCGATCGCAACGGCCTGACGTTCTACTTCAAGTACGACGGGTACGGCCGCTATGCGCGGTGTGTCGAGACCTGGGGCATCGACCCGGCCGGGGCGTCCGAAGAGGGCATCTACCACCATCTCATCGACTACAACCGCAAGGGACGGACGACGTCGGTCACCAACTCGCTCGGGCAGGTGACCGTCTATCAGTACGACGGGGCGTTCATGGTCACGCAGATCACCGACGCCGCCGGGGGGACCACGCTCTACGAATACGACCACGCGCATCGCGAGACGGCGGTGGTCGACCCGCTCGGACGCCGCACCGAGACAACCTACGACGACCGCGGCAACGTGGTGATGGTCGCCTCTCCGTTCGGTGAGGGAGCCAAGCGGGTGAGCAAGGTTCGCTACGACGAAAAGAACCGCCCGGTGCAGGTGGTCGGGCCCGAGGGGGCACAGTGGAGCTGGCGGTACGACGGCATGGGCCGGGTCGTGGCGAAGGTCGATCCCCTCGGCCACGCCACCCACTACGTCTACGAGGACAAGCGGCTGCGCCAGGTGGTGGACGCAGCGGGCCAGGCCACCTCGCTCGAGTACGACAGCGCCGGCGGGCTGAAGAAGGCGACGCACCCCGACGGATCCACCACCCAGTGGAAACGCGACGCGCTGGGGCGGGTCATCGAGCGCACCGATGCCAACGGCAACGTACAGAAGCGGGTCTACGACGGGCTCGGACGCGTCGTGCGGGTGCAGGAGCCCGACGGCAACGTCCGCGACCTCGCCTACGATCCGATGGGCAACGTCCTGCGAGCCCGCGATCGGGCGCGTGACGTCAGCTTCACGTACTGCCAGATGGGCAAGGTCGCCTCGCGCACGCACACGCGCGTGGCGGGCGGTGCGGCCACGGTCGAGTACCGCTGGAACACCGAAGGCCAGCTCGTCGGGGTGATCAACGAACGCGGCCTCGAGCACCGCTTCGAGCTCGACGTGCTCGGCGAGGTCGCGGCCGAGCTTCAGTGGGACGGCCTCACCACGCTCTACCAGCGCGACGCACTGGGACGGGTCACGCAGGTGATCCGCGAGGCCAAGGGCGACGAGCCCGCGCGCACCCGGGCGCTGGCGTATGACGACGCCGGGAGTCTGGTGTCGGTGGAGCATTCGGACGGGCTCGCGCTTCGCTACGCCTATCGCAAGGACGGCGCCCTGATCGAGGCCACCGCCGATGACGTGACGGTCGCGTTCGAGCGGGACGCGCTCGGGCAGATCGTCAAGGAGAGCGTCAGCGGGGTTGAAGCGGAGCTGGAGGACTGGGTCGCGAGCGCGTACGACCACCGCGGGCTGCGGGTGGCATTGCAGTCCTCGCGGGGCTCGGCGGCGGACATCGTCCGCAACGCGATGGGCGACGTCACGCAGGTGAGCTATCGGGACGACGCGCATCGGTGGTCCGCCGCGTTCTCGCGAGACCGACTCGGCCTCGAGGTCGACCGCGTCGTCGGGTCCGGCGACACCGCCGTGCGCGGCTACTGGTGGCGCGACGCGCTGGGGCGTCCGACGCAGCACTGGGTTGGTCAGGCGAGTGCGCCCGAGGGGCAGAGTCCAACGTCCCACCGCACGCACAAGTACGGTTGGGAGCCCGGAGACCTGCTCCGCTCGCTGGAGGACGACGCGCTCGGGTCGGTCGCCTACGAGCACGACGTCCGCGGATTTCTGCAGAAGGCCGAGCTCACCCCGAACGACGGCGGCGAGCCGCGGGTCGAGCTCCGCAACCCCGACGATGTCGGCAACCTCTTCGCCTCGCTCGACCGCAGCGACCGCGAGTATGGGCAGGCCGGGCAGGTTCTGAAGCGCTCGGGGCCCGAGGGCGTCACGACCTATCGCTACGACGCCGACGGCAACCTGGCGCAGCGCCTCGACCCCGACGGCGGGCGCTGGTGGTTCCACTGGAACGGCGCCGGCCAGCTCGTGCAGGTCGACAGACCCGGCGGCACCGCGGTGACGTTTCGGTACGACGCGTTCGGTCGGCGGGTCGAAAAGAACGCCGATGGCGTCGTCACGCGCTGGGTCTGGGACGGCAACGTCCCGCTGCACGAGTGGCGCAGCGAAGGCGACCCGCCCGAGGTCCTGCGCACGCCCGAGCTCCGGGGCCGCCGCAAGAGCTTGCTCGCCGCGCGGGAGCGGCTCGGTGATGACGACGCCTGGGCCGAGTCATTGCGCAGCGCTGCCGAGGACGAGCAGTTCGGCTGGCTCGCGCTGGAGCTGCTCGGTGAGCTCGAGGCCGAGCCCGAGGAGCTTCCGCCCGACGAAGACGGGCTGCTTACGTGGCTCTTCGAGCCCGAGAGCTTCGCTCCGCTCGCCCGCATCTCCGACAAGCGCGGCGCGCTCGCGGTCTTCACCGACCACCTCGGCACGCCGCTGTGCCTCACCGACGACGCCGGCGAGGTGGCTTGGCAGGGCGTGACCGACACGTTTGGGCGCTGCGAGGTGGTCGATGGGGAAGCAGGGCTGTGCCCCTGGCGGTTCCCGGGGCAGTACGAGGATGCGGAGACGGGGTTGTTCTACAACCGCTTTCGGTATTACTCGCCCGAGGTCGGGGCGTATGTGTCGCGGGACCCGATCGGGCTCGCGGGGGGGCTGGCGGTGCATGGGTATGTGGACGACCCGACGGGGTGGGTGGATCCACTGGGACTGGCGCAAGCCCGGCGGGGCGATTGCGGAGGAGCCGCCGATGAAGTCGAGCTCGAACCGAGGCAGGCACGGCTCGCTGACTCTACAGGCTTCGTCGTCGATCCATCGGGAACGGTCCGCCGGGCCCCCGACCGATACCGTCCTCGCTCCCCTTCGGTCACGGAAAGGGCGGAGGCTCTCGGCTTTAGGAAGACGAACTACCGCTCGCACGGTCAGCCGGTCTTCCAGAAGGGCAATCGATACATCAGCCCCGACATTGACGGGCACAACGTCTCGAATGGGTGGAAAATGGCAGACTCAGTACGCAACCTCGGTCGAAAGAACACCCGCATGGGCACCTTCGACGAAAACCTAGCTAGGATCGGCGACTGATGTTCCAGTACCGAGTCACCAAATATAATCCGGCGCTTCGAGATCCAGACGGAACATTTCCGGTGTCGACCTGGACCTCCGCGACCGACATCGGGCGCAGTTTCAATGGACAGACGCTGACCAAGGAAAGTTACCTCGCCATGGAGGATCTCTACGTCGGAGCTGTTGAGCGCGCCATCTCCGCTGCGGCCCCTTCGCGCCTGCGACTCGTTGACGCCGAGATTTCAGATGACTCTCAACCCTCCACTCTTCCGAGCTTGGACCTCGCAAACCTCATCTACGCGCCACACATCCGACCTCGGGACGCTCTTACGCTCTCACGCGCCATTCTTCGCGAGGTCGTGTGGGGACGCATCGAAGGAAGCGACGGATTTTACGTACACTTCGGATACGACTACTACATGTACATCGGCGGTTCTGCCCCCCGCCTTCGCCATTTTGCGACAGAGGGTCTCTTCGTTGAACAGCACCCGTCTCCCTATGCCCCCGATGATCGGCAAGCCGAAGGCGACGCTTGAACCGGACGCTCTTCCGCCAACGGCGGTACCCAAGAGACGGTGCGGAACAAGGTGGCCGAAGCGTTCCTCGGACCCGGCCACACGGTTGCGAAACGGGGACGTCAAGGCGAACTCTGGCTCGAGTCGGCCGACGGCCGACGGCCGACGGCCGACGGCCGACGGCCGACGGATGGTCCGTATGCCGCCCCAAAAGGGAAGCGATTACGCACGAACCGGAACGCAGGCGAACTTTCACGAGCGGCAGAACACCCGAACCGACTGGTTCGACAACCAGGGCACCTCGAACGTCCACGTACACGCAAAGTGACACCGTGCGCCCAACACTGGCCAATATCGGCAGCTACGAGCACCCCAATCTCCGGTCCTTCTTCCCGGACGATCCAACGCGGATTGCGATGCACATATTCATCGATGTTGGACGAAAGGGCCACAAGGGAACGACACAGTTCACTCTCTTTCTCGCGACGCCTGCCGGGCTGGCGGACCTCTCCTGCGGCGATGAAGCAGTCATCAAACACGGCCGAATGCTGGTAATTCAGACGTACGACCACGACGTCGTCTGGGCGTGGATCGACGCGCAGCTCCAGCAGTGCGAGGCAGCAACCTGGCCCGAAGTGCTCGAGCGCGTATCCAGACGACTCGACTGGGAACACGACTATGAGCTATAGCGAGGAAGGGGAGAGTGAGGGGCTCAAGCGCACGGTGTTGTGAAGTATCTCCGCTCCGGTAGACTGAATGAACCGCCCTGGGCTCCCCGGGGACCCTCCGAGTGCTCGAGCGCGACGTCAGTGAGCGCAGGACTCATGCAGCACCACCGCTTCCCCATCCAGCGCTGGTCCACCGGCGTCTGGATGTTGTTCATCCTCCTCACGGCGTTCCCTGCCCTCGCCAGCGCCTACGACCACCGCGGGCTGCGGCTGCGGCTGGAGTCCTCGTGGGGCTGCGCGGCCGACATCGTCCGCAACGCGATGGGTGACGTCACGCAGGTGAGCTATCGGAACGACGCGCATCGGTGGTCCGCCGCGTTCTCGCGAGACCGACTCGGCCTCGAGGTCGACCGCGTCGTCGGGTCCGGCGACACCGCCGTGCGCGGCTACTGGTGGCGCGACGCGCTGGGCCGGCCGACGCAGCACTGGGTCGGTCAGGCGAGTGCGCCCGAAGGGCAGAGTCCAGCGTCTCACCGCCTCCGCAAACACGGCTGGGACCCGGGCGACCTGCTTCGCACGCTGCAGGACGGCGCGCTCGGGTCGGTCGCCTACGAGCACGACGTCCGCGGCTTCCTGCACAAGGCCGAGCTCACCCCGAAGGACGGCGGCGAGCCGCAGGTCGAGCTCCGCAACCCCGATGACGTCGGCAACACCGGGGGCTGCGGATGACCTCGATACAGATCAGTGCACCAACAACGAAGGAGCAGATCGAGAACGCGATCGACGTCGAACCGTCACCGAGCATCATACTGGATCCGTCTCCGCAGGCTGCGGACATCACTCGGCTCATCGGAGAGATGCGCACGTCTGCTTTGCTCACGAAGTTCTTGCAATTCTTGGCGAGCGAGCCGGTCACCGACGAAACTGCATGGAGGGCGATCCTTCGACCGACCGTCGACGCAGAGGTGGCGATGGCCGCGCTTGGCAACCCGCACGTTCCACCCAGCGAGATCAGCCTTTTGCTCCGTCCCCCATCGCCTCGAGTCCGCGGTCATGCGGTCCTTGCAGAACTGAGTCTCCGAATCCCAAGACTCAACACGGCGGAACTCGACGCCCTGCTCGACGAACATGCGGGCGACGGGGGTGTTTCGTTGGGCGTTCGCCACCTCATCGCCCGTTCGCCCTCTTCGCCCACTCGCATCCTCGAGCGACTTGCACACGACGAAGCGGACTTCATCGCTCACTGCGCGAGGCTACGTCTGGAAGAGACGGACGACACGTGAATCCTGATCCGAGCAAGCAGCACCTCCGAACACCGCAGGCACGGGGCTTCGAGGTTCGCGTCGTCCCGCCCGCTCAGCACAGCCAGAGTTCCGAATCGCGGACGTTCGGGCGTGCTGTGCTTCGCTCAGAACGCCTGAAGTTCCGAATCGCGGACGTTCGACCGGTCTGAGCAACTCGGCTCGGTCGGCGCCGCGTCGAGCGGAGTCCGCGTGAGAGCCCAGCGCTGATGCAAGCCGCGAGCGGGCCTCGGTCGCGATATCCTCGGGTGAGCCCGCCGGGCTCGCTCTATTCCGCATGTCGCTCGCGACAGCATTTCTCGCGACGCTCCTGTTCGCGCCGCCGCCGGAGACCCCCGATCCCGACCCGTGGTTTTGGAATGCGCCCGCGCACTGTCCTGCCAGTGAGGACGTACGCGCCGAGGTCGAGCGCCACCTCGGGTCGGCCATCACCGAGCTGCCGCTGCAATCGTGGGCGGTGGTGGGCACGGTCACCTACGACGCCGAGGCGGGGTTTGCCGCGGCGATCGTCATCGAGACGCCCGACGGCCGTCATGACCGCCTGCTGCGCGACCCGGCGGACTGCGGCACGCTCTCGGAGTCTGCGGCGCTGCTGATCGCGCTGGCGCTCGGACCGGGCGGTACCGATGCGCTCGAGCCCGAGCCGCAGCCGCCGCTCACCCCGCAGCGGCCCACGACGCCGGCCCCCGCACCGACGCCACCGCCCCCACAACCCGAGCAACTCCCGGCGGCGCCGGCTCTGGACGCGATCCCCGAGGAGCCCCCGCCTCCGCCGCTGACCTTCGCGATCGGGCTGACGCCGGGCTTCGACTACGGCACGCTGCGCGGCGTCTCGCCCACGGGTCGCCTCGCGCTCGCCTGGCAGCCCAAGCGGCTGCGCGTCGGCGTGGCGGCACGGTTCGGCGGGACCCCGGCGTTCTCCCTGCCCCCGCTCGAGGTTCGGCCGCGGCTGTGGCTGTGGACCCTCGCGACCGAGGCCGGACCCGTGCCGTCGCTGGGTCGATTCGAGTTTCCCCTGATGCTGGGCATCGAAGCCGGGCAGATCGTCCTCACCCCGCGCGCCCTGCTGCCCGACGCATCACAGCTCGGTTGGGCGGCGCTGCTCCTGACGCCAGGTGTGTCGTGGGTCCCGAGGCCGTGGCTGGCGGTAACCGCGCGACTTGGCACCACCGTCGCGCTGGTGGGCCGCTCCTTCACCATTCCGGGCTTCGATCCCCTCCTCGTCACGTCGCGCCTGGGCGTTCGTGCCAGCATGGGGCTCGAGTTTCGCGTGCCGCTCGCAATGAAAACGGCCGCAGCCGGGAACTAACCTTCGAACGCATGTCACGGCAGCCCCAAAGCGGCGATGACCGCGTCGACCCCGACCTCGCGCGGACCTACCGCGAGCAGTACGGGTTCGTCTGGCGGAGCCTGCGCCGCCTCGGGGTGCCCGACCACGCGGTCGACGACGCCGTGCACGACGTCTTCGTGGTCGCAGCCCGCCGGCTCCGAGAGTTCGAAGGGCGGGCCGCCGTGACGAGCTGGCTCTTCGCGGTCGCCGTGCGGGTGAGCAAGCACCAGCGCCGGTCGATCGCCCGACACCGGCGGCGCAAGGACGCGCTCGCGGCCGAGGTCGACGCTCACCGTCCCACCCACAGCGGCGACTTCGCCCGCCAAGACGCCGCCAGAATCCTCCACGCGTTGCTCGCCCGTCTCGACGATCCGCTGCGGCACGTCTACATCTTGATGGAGCTCGAGCAGATGACCGGGCGCGAGGTGGCGGCCATCTTGTCTCTCAACGTGCCGACCGTGCACTCGAGGCTTCGGTCGGCCCGAACACAGCTGCGTCGCCACGCCGAGGCCCTGCGCAGCGAAGAGGTCCGGAGGTCCGCATGAGCGTCGATACGACGAACTCGCATCGAGAGGACGGCGGAGATCTGCTCGACGCGCTGGTCGACGCCGAACGAGCGGCGATGGAGCCCCCCGAGCACGCGCAGGCCCAGACGTGGGAACGCGTCGTCGGCACCGTGGCTCTGGGCACGCCGCCACCGGTCCCGCCCTCGAGCGTGGCCACGCCCGCAGCCTCCTCGACGGCACCATGGCTCAAGATCGTCCTCGGCGTGCTTCTGGGAGGTGCCGTCGCTGCGATCGGCTACGGGGTCACTGCCGACGATCCTCCCGCGACCGCCACCGCCCCGCCAACCGCGACGCGTGCCGACGCGACACCATCCCCCTCCGCGCCCGCCGCGTTGCCCCAGCCCGAGCCCGCGCCCGCACTCGCCCCGCCCCCGCCGGCCCCGGCCCCGCCAGCGCAGCAGCCTGCCAAGGAGGTTCGCGCCGCGTCCAAGGCCGCCGATCCTCCCGCGTCCGACCTCGCCGAAGAGACGCGCCTGCTCGCCCTCGCACGGGCGAGTCTTCGCGCTGGTTCGGCCGCCAAAGCCCTCGTGCCCCTCGCCGAGCACGCGCGCCGATTCCCCCGAGGCCAGCTTGCCGAGGACCGCATGGTCCTTCGGGCGCAGGCGCTGTGTGAGTCGGGCGAGCGCAGCGCTGGGCGAAAGGCTGCAGCTGCGCTCCGCAAGGCGTTTCCCGGCTCCTCGCACCTCCCGCGCGTCGACCGAGCCTGTCGCTGACGCGCTCCACGTCGTGCGGAGTGTCTCTCATGGACACATCCGGACCGCGGGAAGAAAAATCTGCTCGCCCTCGCTGAAAACCAGCCGAGCCGGGAACCTACCGTTCGAAGGCAACCGCAGCCTCGAGGTCCGACACCTCGAAGGCCACGCAGGCCCGACAACGCAATCGCGAGAGTACGCATGATGAAGCAACAGCATCCGTGGTCTGGTTCGATCTCCAGGGGCATCGCCCTGCTCACCTCCATCGTCCTCGCCGGCTGTGACCCGGCCGCCGACGTCGCCGAGCAATGTGGCCTCGACGTCACGTGCTCCGGCGACGGATTTCTCGAAGGCAACGCAGCCATCTCGGGCGTCGCGTCGATCGACAGCTTCTTCGGCGCCGCCATCGACCTCGACGCCGCGATGGTGTCGCTCAGCGGAAGCCTCCGCAGCCGGCTCGATGCGATTGCGGCGTCCATCGGCCTGGAGGCGGGAGCTTCGGGCGCAGAGATCCGAGACGGACTCGACGTTTACCTGCAGACGTACATCGCAGGTGATCTGCAGATCGACTATCAGCCCGCGCGCTGCGAGGCCAGCGTCGAAGCCGGCGTCGCGGCGGCGGCCGAGTGTGATGCCAGCGTCGACCCCGGCGAGGTGTCGGCGAGCTGCTCGGGCTCGTGCGAACTCGACGCCTCGGCGCAGGCGAGCTGCAGCGGGAGCGCACAGCTGGTGTGCACGGGAACTGCCCCCAACTTCAGCTGCGACGGCACCTGCTCGGGGTCGTGTGTTGCCGAGGTCTCCGCGGGCGCCACGTGCGAGGGCACCTGCCGGGGCACCTGCACCCTCGAGGGCGGCACGGAGGTCGAAGGCTTCGAGGGGCGCTGCGACGGCACCTGCGAGGGCGAGTGCGCCACACAGATGAGCGCGGGGGGAACGTGCAACGCTCGGTGCGAGGGCAGCTGCGAGTACCGACCCGGTGAGGCGGGCTGCGAAGCCGACGCGAGCGCGCGCTGCGAAGCGATGGCCGGCGCGTCCATCGAGTGCGACGCGGGCTGTCAGGGCACCGTCGAGCCCCCGGAGGTCAGCGCCGAGTGCGAAGCCACGGTGGACGCAAAGGCGTCGGCATCCGTCAGCTGCACGCCGCCCACTCTCGCGTTCTCCTTCGAGTGGGCCGCAGGCGTCGACGCGCAGGCGCAGGCGGAGTTTCGCGCCTGGCTCGAAGGGTTCCGGGCGAACTTCGGCGCGCTGGTGGCCGCCCGTGCCGAATCCGACGTCGTCGCCGGGGCTGCGCTCGACCTCGTCGCCAGTGCCGAAGGCGCGCTTCGAGGCGCGGTGACCGACCTGCAAGGCAGCGGCGACCTGTTCGCATCGGTCGGCGCAGGGTGTGCGTTGCTCGAGCTCCCCGAGGCCGCCTCGGCCCTCCGCGCGAGCACGGAGTCTCTGCAGGCCAACGCCTCGGCGAGCATCGAGGTCCTCGGCGCCTTCGGCGGGTAAAGGCACGGTCAGCTGCACGCGCCGAACAAGAGGTCGGTACGAATGATGTATTTGCAGCCCCGCGTGATCGGTGTGGACGCGTGCACGCACCGATCGGGGTGGTTCCCATGCGGGAAACACAGCGCAGACCCCATCGGCGTTCGAACATCGACCGTCCTCACGCCGTCGCGGCCGACCTCGAACCGCGTCGCGCCGCCATCGAAGTCGTCGTTGAGCGCCACGATGAACGTGTAGTGGCTGCGAACGGAGGGGTCGACGTCCTCGAGCAACGCCCCGTCCACCACGCGACTGCCCGGCCAGGCCACGTCGTGGTGACGCATGAAGAAGTCGCCCTCGCCGTAGCGGTAGAAACGAAAGCGGGCGTTGAGCCCCAGCGGCCTCGCACCGCCGACGGTCTCGAGGACGCAGGGCGCGGCACGGGCCCAGAGGCGATCGACGATGCGGTCGGAGACCACCCAGTTGAGGTTCTGGTTGCGGCGCAGATAGCTCGGCTGCTGCAGCGGCGCGTCGGCGTGAAACCCCAGCCGCTCGGCGATCTCGACCCACTGCCGAGCCTCGCGCGCGCAGAGCAGACCCGAGAGCTGAAAGGTCCCCGGCACGTCCGGCACGTCGACGCGGCGTACCGGCTCGGGCTCGTCATCGAAGTCGATCGGCATCGGGCCACGGTCGGACCACGTGGGAAGCAGCGCTCCGCTTTGGCCCCGCTCGCGCGCGACGATGAAGAACGGCTCGGTCACGCCCGAGTCTACCGCTGGGGCGACGATGTCCTTGCTCAGGACCCCAGGGACTGCGCGAACCCCCGGATGAGGAAGCCGCGCGCGCCCAGATTCGTCGCGCGGACTTCCGCGCGCAGGTCGTCGAATCGGTACTCCCGTCGCCGCTGACTCAGGGGTGCTCTCCCCAACGCGCCATCAGCTCGCCACGGATCGGCTTGGCGCCCCAGCCCCGCGCCCATCGCATCGGCGATGCGGAGGGCTGCGTCGGGTTCGTCGGTGCGCGCGGAGACCTCGACGTCGAGCAGCCGATCCCCCGCGTACCGCAGGGAGACACGAGCCTGCGCCGCGCCGAACAGCGCCCCACGGCACTCATGCATCAGGGGCCCGCACTGCAGGCCCTGAACGTCGGACCATCGCGCGACGTCCTCACGAGACGAGACGCCCGGGCGCAGTCCGCCGAGCACAGGCCCCGAAGGGCCCGCATCGGGGTCGGCCAGGGCGCCCGTGAGCTGCGCACGCACCGAGGCCATCGCTTCGGGATCGAGCTCCGCCCCGATGGGGCAACCCGGCGCGCCGCGGAGCCAGCCGAGCATCGGCCGCCCCCATGGCGTGTGCGCAACTCCAACGAACGCGACAAAGGCCGTAGCCGCAACGCAGAGCGCAGCGATGGCCGTCCGAGTGCGTGCGCGCATGCTCATTGCCCCACGATCGTCGCCACGAAGTCGGGGTCGACCAGCGGCGGAGCGAAGCAAGCGGTGATGTCGGAGTCGGGCACGCCCGCGTCGGCCAACACGCCGGCGATGAGGGCGATGAAGGCGTCGTACTCCTCTTGCGTGATGTCCAGGCCCGTGTGGGCCGCTTCCATCGAGGGGCCCGTGTAGGTGCCCTCCGTGCAGCCGTACGCGTCGGAGATGAACGCTGCGAGGCTGTCGATGAACGCCTGCACCGCGTCGTCTCCCGCGGCAACCAGCGGCGCGAAGTCGTCCATGAACATCGGATCGGCCGCGGCCTCCATCACGATCGCTTCGGACACCGCAGGCACGGCGGCACCGTAGGTCGCGCAGACGTCGGTTTCGCAGACGGCAGCGCTGCCGCCGGTGCTGCTCTCGTCGGCGCCGCTGGAGCTCTCGGCGTCACCCGAGGAGCTCGATGCCGTGGGGTCGGTGGACGAGCTGCTCGCCGATCCCATGGTCGGGTCGGCGGTCGGATCGGAGGTCGCGGATCCGGTGGAACCGCCGGACGCGCCATCGTCACCGCCCCCGTCGTCGCCGCAGCCTGTGGTCAGAAGAGCCGCGCAAAGCGGCACGAGAAGCCATTTGGGGGTGCGTTGTTTCATAGTCGTTCTGCGGCCGCGTAGGGCCGGCAGAGCGTGTACGAGGCACCCCGCCGCTCGGATCGGTCGCGCTACCGGATCGTTTCGAGCTCGACCTGGGCGCCCACGACGACGCGAACGCGTGCGGCCGACTCCGGCGCCACGTAGACCGGGCCGATGACCTCCTCGATGAGGGACCCCGACGCGTCATACGCGTACCACCTGCGCAGCGGCTCACCTTCATCGAACCCGGTCGCAGCGGCGGTGTACATGCCCGCGCCCTGCTCGTCGAGGGTCGCCGAGAACACCGGGACGCTCCCCTGGGGCGGCGCTCCGGCCTCTCCGTAGAACTCGACCGAGACGTCGTCGAAGCGAAAGTCGCAGTGCACGTGGGTGTTGTACTCGACCAGCATGCCGCCGCGATCGGTACATGCGGCCTCGAGCGTGCTCAACCCGACGTCGATCGGGTCGAGGTCGAACCCGTCACCGTACATGTGGCGCGAGTGCGTCGCACCACCCACGCTCGCGTTGTACTCGGGCGGGCGGTAGCCCGAGTTGACCGTGATGCCTCCGACCGCGTCGCGCAGCGCCTGCAACGACTCGATCGCGTGGGGTTGCACGATCGCATAGCGACCCTTGAACGCCTCGGCGATCTCCACCAGGCGGAAGTTCGGGGCAATCGACGTGTCGGGGTCGATGGCCTCGAGATCGATGTACGCGATCGGCTGTCGATAGTTGGGATCTCCACCGAGGGCCGGTGGGTAGTCGTAGCCGTCGGGCTGCAGGTAGTGGAGCTCGAAACAGGTCGTGCCGCTGCCGTCCGCACCGGGGTAGCAGACCTCGGTGGGGGCCACGTCGTCGCCGCCGTCCGTGTCGCCTCCGGTGGAGCCGCCGGAGTCGTCGGTGTCGTCGCACTCGCAGGCACCCCACGCGTCACCGGCCTCGCTGCAGATCTGGTTGCCGAGGTGAAGGCCGTCTTCGCAGAGGCACTGCCGCTCCATGCCGGGGTTGCAGACACCGTCGGCGCCCGTCGGGTCCTCGCCCCCCTCCTCGTCGCCCTCGGGCTCACCGCCCGTGGACCCGTCGTCGTCGGGCTCGCCCGTCTCGGCGCCCGGCGGCGTGTCGGTGTCGGACACCCCGCTGGCGGGATCGTCGGGGTCCCACCCCATGCCGAAGCGCTCGTCGTCGTCCGCGCACCCCGCGGCCAAGAGCGCGGCCGCAAACAGCGCGCGCGCACCCAGGTTCCGTTCGTTCTCCCTCACCGTACCCACATGTGCGTCCCCGCGGAACAAAGGTTCCCACATGGCCGTTCGAAGTCAATCCATGGAGAATTTCCCCCGAGAGGGCCGGTTGCGTACATTCGCCCCCAAGATGACGGCAGCCAAACGCGGCACCGTGCTTCTCGTCGGTGGCGGCACAGGCGGACACATCTATCCCAACGTGGGGATCGTCGAGCGGCTCGCTGCCCGTGGCCACGACGCGCATCACTTCCTCGTCTCGGATCGTCCCTCGGACGCGAAGATCCTCGACGCGCTGTCGTACCCCTACACCTCCTCCCCGGCCCGGCCACTGCCCTCGGCGCGCAAGCCCTGGAAGGCGCTCGACTTCCTGGCGGGCTGGCGTCGCTCGACGCGGCAGCTCATGGCGCTCTTGGACCGCGAGTCTGTCCGCTGCGTCGTCGCGACCGGCGGCTTCGTCTCCGGGCCCGCGGTGGTGGCCGCCGCGCGTCGAAAGATCCCTCGTGTGCTGGTCAACCTCGACGCGGTGCCCGGGCAGGCCAACCGGCGACTCGCCGGCATCTGCACCAAGGTGTTCTCCGCCTACCCCAGCGACCTGCTCCCGGACGCCGAACGCATCGGCCTGCCCCTGCGCGCGGTCTCGGTCACCGACCTCTCTGCCGAAGCCGCGCGCGCATCCCTTCAGCTCGAACCCGATCGCCCCACCCTGTTCATCACCGGGGCCACCCACGGCGCCGAGTCCCTGATCAAGGCGATGATGGCCTTCATCGACTCGCCGGAGCGCGCCTCCGCGTTCGAGGGCTGGCAGGTGTTTCACCAGTGCGGCACGTTCGACGTCGCGACGCTACAAGCGGCCTACGACGACGCGGGAATCACCGCGCGCGTCGTGGACTACACCAACGCCATGGGCGCGGCCTACCGTGCCTCGACGCTGGTGATCAGCCGGGCGGGCGCGGGCAGCGTGGCCGAGGCGTGGGCCAATCACGCGCCCACGCTCTTTCTTCCCAACCCCTATCACAAGGACCAACATCAGCGTCACAACGCCGAGCCCATGGTCCAAGCCGGCGGCGCCTTGCTGGTGACCGACCACGTCGACGCCCCGGCCACGGCGAACGCGCTCGAGGAGCCGCTGCTGCGGCTGCTTCGCGAAGAAGACGCCCGCGCAGCGATGGCCCAGGCCGCCGCGCAGAGCTGCCCGCCCGACGGCGCCGAGACGGTCGCCGCCTGGATCGCCGACAACGCGTAAGCGTTCGCGCCCTGCCCCGTTGACCCGATACCAAGTCGGGACAGCAGATGGCGGAAACCAAGCACCACCGCGATGGGTCGAAGGAGCAGCCCATGATGGTCGCTCCAGACACCTCCCACGACACAGGCCGCCCCCAGAATCTCGCGCTGCCCAACAGCCGTGAGTTCTGGCAGCTGCTCGAGCGATACAACAAGGCGGCGCTCACCCGCCGCTTCCCCGGCTGGTCCGAGCCGCGCCCCGAAGCGCGAGCGGGCTGCTAGCCGGAACTAGAGCACCCGCTCCACCAGAGCGCGGACTTCCTCGCCGGCCCGCGCCATCGTCTGCGCTTCGTCGATGGTGGTGAGCGCGCCGTCGCGCAGCAGCGGCGTGCCCGCGACCGCGACGTGCCGCACGGCGTCCCGAGCCGCACCGTAGACGATGCGGTCGTAGACGCTCGAACAGGGTCCGAAGGACCCAGGACGCTCGAGGTCGAGCACGACCACGTCGCCCTGCTTGCCGACCTCGACGCTGCCCAGGCTGTCGGCCTTGCCGATGGCCGCCGCGCCGTCACAAGTGGCCAGCGCCAGCGCGGCCTCGGCCGAGAACGCACCTGGCTTCTGGCGCACGCCCTGCAGCAGTGCCGCGAGGCGGATCTCCTCGAGGATGTCCATGTCGTTGTTGCACGGCGCGCCGTCGGTCCCGATGCCGACGCGTACTCCCTGCGCCTGCCCGAGAAAGCCCAGGTGGGCGATGCCCGAGCCGAGCTTGAGGTTGGCCGACGGGCAGTGACACACGCTCAGCGTGCGCCCGGCGAGGATCTCGAGATGTTCGTCGTTGAGCTGCACGCCGTGGGCGATGCGGAGATCCGTGTCGAGCACGCCGAGCCGATCGAGATAGCCCATCTGACTCTCGCCGAGCACCTCGCGGACCTCGTCTTCTTCGCGGGGGTGCTCGAGCAGGTGGGTGTGCACGGGGAGGTCGAACTCGGAAGCCAGCGCGACGGTGCGCTCCCACAGCGCGGTGCTGCACGAGAGGATGAACCGCGGGCACAGCGATGACTCGATCCGCCCCTCGTAGCCATGCCAACGCGCGTGCTGATCGCGAAAGGCGGCCTCGGCTGCGTCGGGCGGCTCGATGAGTACGTCGGAGACCCCCAGACCGGTATCCATGAGGCACTTGCCCGCAATCGCCCGAAGGCCGCTGTCACGGATGCCCTCGAACAAAGCGTCCATGTGCGTGACGAGCCCGATCTCTTGAATCGTGGTAGTGCCCGAGCGAATGCAGTCGGCCGCGCCCAGCATCGCCGACCAGTAGGCGCTGTCGTGGGTGTGCCCGGCCTCGAGCGGCCAGATGCGCTCGCGCAGCCAGTCCATCAGCTCGCGCCCCTCGCTGAGCCCGCGCAGCAGCGACTGTCCCAGATGGACATGCCCCTGAATGAACCCGGGCAGCACGACGTGTCCCGAGACGTCGATCGACTCGACGCCTTCGGGCACCGGGGCATCACCGACCGCCGTGATGACTCCGTCGACGATGAGCACGTCCGAGGTGACGACGCGGCGCTGAGCGTCCATCGTCACCACCGAGCCACCGCGGAGGTGGAGCGAACCGGCCATCAGCTCTGGTAGACCTCGGGCTTGAGCACGCCGATGTAGGGCAGGTTGCGAAACTGCCCGTCGTAGTCGAGGCCGTAGCCAACGACGAACTTGTTGGGACAGACGAACCCGCGATAACGCACTTCGACGTTCTCAGAGCGCGCCTCGTGCTTGTCGAGCAGGGTGCAGATCGAAATCGACGCGGGGTGCCGGGTCTGCAGGTTCTCGACGAGGTACTTCAGGGTGAGCCCAGTGTCGATGATGTCCTCGACGATGAGCACGTGGCGCCCCTCGATCGGCGTGTTGAGGTCCTTGAGGATGCGGACCACTCCCGAAGACTTGGTCGAGCCGCCGTACGAGCTGCACGCCATGAAGTCGACCTCGAGCTTCATGTCGAGCGCCCGCGTCAGGTCAGCGATGAAGGGGTAACAACCGCTGAGAATCCCCACGACCAGCGGGTTCTTGTCCGCGAAGTCGTCCGCAATGGCGGCCGCGAGCTCGGCGATCTTCGACTCGATCTGCTCGCGGCTGAAGAGGGTCTCGGCGATGGCGTCGGCCAGGCTCGGCGTGGACATGCGGCCGCCACTGTCTCGCCCGGCCGGGCACCGGGTCAAGCGCCGGGTGCGCCCCGCGATGAACATTTCGCCGGCCTCGCGTGACAACCGATCCATGAACCGGCACCGTGGGGCATGGCTCGTTGGACCGTTCTCGCCCTGTTGTGCGCCGGGCTGTTCGCGTGCGGCGACGACGCTTCGAGCGGCGCAACCGAAGGCGGGACCACGGCAAGCGGCACAGATGTGCCGATGGGGACGTCGGCAACGGGCGTGGACACCACCACGAGCGCCGGACCTACTAGCGACCCGATGCCCGGGAGCGAGTCCGACAGCGGATCGTCGGAGACGACGGCCACCGACCCGACGGGCCCTGACGTGCCCACGATCGACTGCGACACGCTCGCCGAGAGCATCGACGCCGAGTCTCTGATGGCCCACCTCGCGCAGCTGCAGGCGATCGGCGACGCCCACGGCAACCGCTCGGTGGGCACCCCGGGCTACGTCGCGTCGGCGGACTACGTGCGAGCGCGTCTGCAGGCGGCCGGCTACGACACCGCCGTCGACCAAGACTTCGACGTCACGGTGTTCGAGGAGCTGTCGCCGCCATCGCTCAGCGCCAGCGCCCCACTCGACGACACCTACGCCGTCGAGGAAGACTTCGTGACGGCGCGGTACTCGGGCTCGGGGACGGTCACTGCCCCGGTCGTCCCCATCGACATCAACCTCAGCGGCAACAACCAGAACAACAGCGGGTGTCAGCCCGAGGACTTCGACGGGTTTCCTCCCGGCGCGATCGCGCTGATCCAGCGCGGGTCGTGCACGTTCGTCAACAAGGTCAACCGCGCGATCGACAACGGGGCGTCGGGCGTCATCCTGTTCAACCAGGGCGGCAACGACAACCAGCAAGATCCTCTGTCCGTGGGCATCGACCCGGACAACCCGGACAACCCGCCCACGGTGTTCACCTCGTACGCTGTCGGGGCGGCGCTGGCGGGGGCCACCGGAGTGGAAGCGACGATCACCGTCGATGGTCTCACCGAGGTTCGGACCACCCGCAACGTGTTGGTGGAGCGGGTCGGCACCGATGCGGAGCAGGTCGTCATGTTCGGCGCCCACCTCGACTCGGTGCCCGCGGGGCCGGGCATCAACGACAACGGCACCGGAAGCATGGCCCTGCTCGCCATCGCCGAGCGGCTCGCGCAGTGTGACCCAGCCCGGACGGTGCGCTTCGCCTGGTGGGGCGCCGAAGAGATCGGCCTGCTGGGCTCAGCGCACTACGTGCAAACGCTGGCCGACAGCGACCGCGCGTCGCTGATGTTCTATCTGAACTTCGACATGATCGGATCGCCCAACTTCGTCCGCTTCGTGCACGACGGAGACGGCTCCCGCTACGGCAACGCGGGGCCGGAGGGCTCGGACGCCCTGGAGCAGTTCTTCGCCGACCACTTCGACGCGCTCGGCCTGCCGGTGACCGAGGCCCGCTTCGATGGCCGCTCCGACTACGGTCCGTTCCTCGACGCGGGCATCCCCACCGGAGGGCTATTCACCGGCGCCGAGGGCAACAAGTCGGGCCAGGAGACGCGGCAGTACGGCGGCACCCAGGGCGAGGCCTACGACCCTTGTTATCACCTGGCCTGCGACGTCGACGGCAACATCGCGGTCGAAGAGTACGCGCGCGTGGCCACGGCGGTCGCGACCGCCGTGCAGCGCTTTGGTATCGACGGCGAGGGACTCTTCAGCGCCTACGTGGGGCCACGCCCGCTCGCCACCGCGTCCGCGCCGTCAGGCCCGGCGGGCTGCGGACACGCGCTCACGCGCGAGTAGAAGTCAGCTCCGCCGACGACGGAACAGGCCAGCGAGTCCGAGGAGGACACACACCCCCGGCGCCCCCCCGACCGTGCATCCTCCGCCGCCGGACGACGCGCCCGCAGTATCGGTGTCGGTATCCGTGTCGGCATCCGGCGAGCCCGCCGTGCCCGACGGGTTGGTCGAGGCCGCGTCCCCTCCGGTGCTCGACGTCGTGCCCGTGGTCGACGGGTCGCCCGTGGGGTCGGGCATGTCCCCGGTGGTCGGCCCGGGCTCGTCGCCGGTCGTCGGCTCGCCGCCCGTGCTGTCTCCGCCGGTGCTGCCCCCTTCGCCGCCGGGAAGCGCGTCGTACTCGACGTCCTCGAGCGAATCGCCCTCGAGCGCGTGGTCGAGCAGGATTACCGGGACGTCGTCGAACTCGATCTGCCCGCGGAGCAGGCCGATCTGCACGAAGTGCGGGTTGCCGTCGGCGAGCGTCTGGGCCACGCCATCGGTGACGACCTGCTCCCCGTCGAACCAGAGGTTGACCAGGCCACTGTCGGCGTTGGTCGACCAAGTGACCGACATGGCAATCCTGTGCCACTGGCCCGCGGTGAGCACCCCCTTCCCTTCCCATTGCACGACGTTGTCGGGCCGACGCGTGACGAAGGTGAGCGTGGTGCCCTCGGCTTGAAACGCCATCATCTGCTGGAAGCTCCCGTTCGACTCCCAGTAGCCGATCTGCTGGCTCGGCTCGACGGGAAGCTCCTCGGGCAGGAAAACGCTCCAAGCGAAGAACGTCGTCGCGCCTTCGGCCGTTCGCGCGTCCTCGGGACGATGCTGCAGCTCGACGCGCTTGAGGCCGTTGCCCCACTCCGCGTCGTTGTGCAGCTCGACGCGCGCCGCGTAGGATCCTTGCGCCACCTCGGTCTCCTCGATGGTGATGTAGTCGTTGCCCTCGATGGTGGGGTTGAGCAGGAAGTTCCACTGCGAGAGGTCGGCGGTCTCGAAGTCGCCGAACCACACCGGCTCGGCGCGGGCGATCGTGGGCAGGGCGAGGCTGGCGAGTCCAAACAAGACCGCGGCGAAT
The DNA here is from genome assembly GCA_024742475.1 of bacterium. GTDB lineage: Bacteria > Myxococcota_A > Polyangia > Nannocystales > Nannocystaceae > CAJXVA01. The sequence goes on from JANSYI010000006.1 coordinate 227,652, forward strand.
CGAGCAGGGCGCATGCTCCGATGGAGCCGTATGCGGCCTGCCCGGTCAACGCCGCGCCGCCGTGCCGCGCCTGGCGTGGGGCTGCATACTGCGAAAACCGGCGCTGGGCATTTTTTCCTGGGGGTGACGGTACGGGGGGCTACGATGTTCGTCATGCGCGCCCGACGAGGCATGTTCACCGGCCTGCTCACCCTCCTGTGCGCCGGGGCCGGATGCGGGTGGATCGCGGGCGAAGTCGCGGAGCAGAAGGTCCGCCAAGAAGCGCTCGAGGCGATGACCTACGACGACCTCGACGCCCTGTGGGCCGAGGCCGTCGAGCTGTGGGACGAGTACGACTGCACGCTGCCCAAGGCGCCCGAGGCCGACGAGACGTTCGACTGCACCGAAGGAGGCAAACGCTGGCTGCGGGTCAAGTCGTCCTCGGGCGCGTACCGCATCGAGCTCGAGCACGAGGTCACCCGCACCAAGACCGACGCCGAGGGCAAGACAACCGAGGAAAAGGTCCGCCAGCGCGACTGGGACCTCGAGTTCAAGCTGCTCGAGCGGGTCGACCCGAAGAAGGCCGAGGAGATCGACGCCGCGGCACGAGCCAAGGGCCAGAAAGCCAAGGACGCCACGCGCGACCTCATCGACGCGTTCGAGTAGCGATTCCCGACGCGTCGTCGAACGCCAACCGCGATACCCCCTTGCCAGTGATTCAGCCCGTGCAGCGCTCCCGCATCCCCTCTCCGCTTCGGCGGATTGGGCTGCCGCTGGTGCTGCTCGCCGTCGGAGGCCTCGCGATCTGGCTGGCGATGCGGTGGGCCGAGGACTCACTCGACGTGCATCGCGTCACGCCCGAGCGCCGCGGGGCGCCCACGCTCATCCTGCTCCACGGCTACGCCGCCCCCGGTGGGGACCTGGTCGGCCTCGCAGAGACGCTCGCGGAGGCGCTGCCGGGGGTCCAGATCCTCGTGCCCGAGGGCCCCTTCAACCTCGTGGGCAGTGGGCGCGCCTGGTACGTCGAGTCCCCGCGCGAGGCGATCGAGTCCCGAACGCTGCTGTCGAAGCTGATCGCCGGTCTCATCGACGAAGGCACCCCGCGCGGCCAGATCGTCGTCGCGGGGTTCTCCCAAGGCGGCACGATGGCGGTCGACATCAGCCTGTTCGATCCCGACGTCGGCTGCGTCGGAGCCCTCTCGGCTCGCCCGCTCAGCGGCATCGGCTGGCCGCGACAGCTCGCCGAGGTCGAGCCTCCGTCCGTCTTCATCGCCCACGGCCGCAAGGACCGCACCATCAGCCTGCGCGACGGCAAGGCGCTCGCGGCCATGCTCGAAGCCGGCGGCGCATCGGTCACCTTCGTCGAGCACGGCGGCGGCCACGAGATCACCGATGACGCTCAGCAAGCGCTGGTGGCGTTCGTGAAGCGCTGCGTCGAGTAGGCTGGCTGACAGACACCCGTGGCCGCGGGACCTAGAGTAGCGGCGGTGCCAATCACCACCGTCGATGAAGCCCTCGCCTGGCTGCTCAGCGTTGGCGCACCGCCTCGCCTGGTCCAGCATCATGCACTCGTCGCCGAAGCAGCGGCCGAGCTGCTGGACAGCCTCGAAGCCTGGGGATCCGCTTTCGACTCCAAGAGCGTTCTCCTCGGCGCCGCGCTGCACGACGCCGGCAAGCTGCTGCATCCGGGCGAGATGAACGGACCGGGGCACCGGCACGAGCGAGCGGGTCACGACCTGCTGCGCACTCACGGCCAGGGCTCGCTCGCCCGCTTCTGCCTCTCGCACGCCGATTGGGACCGCGACGACGTCCCGCTGGAGGACCTGCTCGTCGCGCTCGCGGACAAGCTATGGAAGGGCAAGCGCGTCGCCGCGCTCGAGCGACGCGTCGTCAGCCGGCTCGCAGCGGTCCGAGACGAGGAGGAATGGACGACGTACGCCGCGATCGACCCCGTCTTCGAGCGCGTCGCGGCTCGGGGAGACGAGAGGCTCGGCAGGAGCTGGTAGGCCCCTTCGGCCGAAGGGCCGATCAGCGACCTCGTCCGCGGCTCCGGGAAAAATGCACATCGGCATGAATTGAACCTCGTCGCGGCGACACGTGAGTGGTGCGGCCGTGCGTGACGTATGTGGCCGCAAGGACACGTCATGGAAAAAACAGGTTCAGAAAAACTACTCGCCGACCTCGGACGCGGGCGCACGTTCGACAAACAAGACCTCGCGCGCATCTTGGAGCTGCGCGAGCTGGCTGGAGCGCGGCTGGTCGACGTCTGTCGATATGGGCAGTCCGGAGTGGACGGCATCTGCGGTCGACTCCACGTCGACATCGACAAGAGCGCAAAGGTGTTCGAGCACTTCGTGAAGTTGGCCGATCTCAAGGTCCTCTTCGAAGCCTTCCCCTACGGCATCAAGGCTCCGGACATGTTCGACATCCAGTTCCAGGCCGGCCGCATCGGGCGCTGAGGACATCACCATGGACCCGATTCCGCGCAGATCCCCGTCGCTTCAGATTCACCCCAGTCGGCGGTGCAATCTAACGTGTCGGCATTGCTACTCGAGCTCGGGTCCACGCGAGGCGACGACCCTCGCGCCCGGCGTGATTCGAGACGTGCTCGACGATGCCGTGGCTCAGGGGTATCGCCGTCTGGCGATCTCCGGCGGCGAGCCGCTCATGTATAGAGGGCTCTTGGAGGTCGTGCAGCATGCCCACCGACTTGGCATGAGCACGACACTCACGACCAACGGCATGCTCCTCACGCCCGCCCGCGTCGACGCGCTCGCCCCATTCGTCGAGGGCGTCGCCGTCAGCCTCGACGGCAAGCCCGACTCCCACGACCAGCTTCGCGGGCACGTGGGAGCGTTCGAGGCCATGCGGGCCCGCCTCGCCCACCTACGAAACACAGGGATCACGTTTGGGTTCATCTTCACCCTGACGCAGCACAACCTCGACGAGCTGCCCTGGGTCGCCGAGTTCGCAGCCCGCGAGGGCGCGCGCCAGCTCCAGATCCACCCGGTCGAAGCCGCTGGCCGAGGGTCGACTGAGATGCCGGGCGCCACCCCCGACGAGCACGAGCGCGCATGGGCGTTCCTCTTGATGTCGAGGCTGGCAGCGCAGTACCGAGGCGACCTCTCGATTCAGCTCGACTTCGTCGACCGAATGTCGCTCGCGACCGACCCGAGCCTCGTCCTCGCGGACGCCCCACCGCGCCACGACGCCTCGCTCTCCACCTGGCTCGACCTGCTCGTGCTCGAGAGCGACGGCACGATGGTTCCGCTGCAGTACGGCTTCCCTCGAGACTTCGCCATCGGCAACATCCGCGAGGGCCGACTTCCCCAGCTCGCCCAGCGCTGGATCGAAACGCGCGGCGACGACTTCCGCGCCCTGTGCCGAGGCGTCTACGCAGAGCTGCTCGACCCGAACGCCCTGCCCTTTCACAACTGGTTCGAACGTATCGCGAAGGCAGCGCAGAGCGGACCCCACTCGGGCCATACGCGACTCCCCATTCTCGGTGCAACCGAGTCGGGGCTCGTGTCGTTGGCCCCGACTTGACGCGGCTCCCTCGCCTACGACCCCGCCCACTCGGGCGCGTTGCCCGGCTTCCACTTGATGTTGCAGCCGATGCTCGGCGTCTGCTCTTCCGCAACCGCCTCGCCGGCGAGCACGGCCTCGAGCGCGGCGTAGAGGTCCTTGCCGGTCACGTCGGCGTCGTTGCTGGGGCGGCTGTCGTCGAACTGGCCGCGGTAGACGAGCTTGCGATCAGCGTCGAAGAGGAAGAAGTCGGGGGTGCAGGCGGCCTGGTAGGCCTTGGCGACGCTCTGGTCTTCGTCGACGAGATAGGGGAAGCCGTAGCCGTGGGCTTGCGCCTCGCTCCGCATGCGCTCGGGGGTGTCGTCGGGGTACTGCTCGAAGTCGCTGCTGTTGATGCCGACCATCGCGACGCCCTTGGACTCGCAGACGCGGCCGAGCTCGGACAGCGCCGCGCGCAGATGCTTCACGTACGGACAGTGGTTGCACATGAAGACCACGAGCGTCGCTTTGGCGCTCTCGAAGTCGCCGAGCGAGACGGTCTTTCCGTGGGCGTCGGGCAGCGAGAACGCGGGCGCGACGGTGCCCAGGGGGAGCATGCGAGAGCGGGTCATCACCATGGCGCGCGGAGTATACGCCTCGGCGGCGCGGCTCACCCCTCGCCCACGATGTGCTTCTTCACGGTCCGGCGGTCGAGCTCGACCCGCCGCGCAACGTCTTCGTAGGTGCCGTGCCGGGCGTACAGGACCCGGCAGTACAGCGACACCAAGCCCTTCGCCGTCAGCGCGCCCGCGTCGACCCCCTCGCCCAACGCCGTCCGGTCGTCGGCGTTCGATCTCGCCGCGTCGGGACGAAACGCATGCCCCATCAAGATCCGCCGCGTCGCCTGCTCGAGCTCACGCACGTTGCCTGGCCACGCGTAGTCCGCGGGCACGTCGCGCCGCAGCGCCGTGGCCACCTCGTCCACGAGCCCCGAGTCCTCGTGACCGACGATGCGCAGCAGGACGCGCTCGAGCAGCAGCTCGAGCTCGCCGGGATCTTCGGCGAGCCGCAGACGCAGCGGCGGGACCTCGATGACGTCCGAGCACAGCCGGTAGTAGAAGTCGTCGCGAAACGTGCCCGCCGCCCGCATCGCGCCCAGGTCCTGGTGCGTGGCGGCGATGACCCGGCCGCGAAACGGCAGCGGCGTGTGGCTCCCCACCGGCGTGAAGCTCCGCTCCTGCAGCACCCGCAACAGCTTGATCTGCACCGGGATCGAGACCTCCCCGATCTCATCGAGGAACACCGCGCCGTGCGGACTGCAGCGACCGAGTACGCCGTCGTACGTGTCGATCGCTCCAGTGAACGCGCCCTTGCGATGACCAAACAGCTCCGACTCGATCAGCGTGTCTGGATAGGCCGAGAGGTTGATCGGGATGAATGCCGCGGTGAACACGTCGACGAACGCGTCCCGGCGCGGGTCATACGGGATGAACCCCGAGCGACCGATGGCCGCCGCCGCCGCTCCCTTTCCGCTGCCCGTGGGGCCCAGGAGGATCGTCGAGAAGTCCTCCATGCGATCGGTGAGTAGCGATGCATACCGCCCGATGTCCGCGGTGCAGATGTTGTTCCACAGTCGCGCCCGAAGTGACCGCATGCACGGCGCCCGACCGGTGAGGCTCTGGTCGATGAAGTAGAACGCCCGGCGCATCTGAAAGAAGACCGCGACCATGTGGGCCGCCGCGTCCTTGCGAAACCCGTACGCCTCGAGGTCGTTCATCAGCGCGCGTGTGAACGAAGCCCCGTGCCCGCCCGCATCGCCGGCGACCTGCGCCTCGATGAACGCATCGAACGCGTCCGCGTAGCGGTGGAAGAGCAGGAACAAGGCCGCGTGCTCGATGCTCTGTCGGAGCTCTCCGCGAAAGCGGCGCACGTCGAGCGAGTCTCCTCCGGCGATCTCCATCAGCCGCGACTCGACCCGGTGCACGACCCGCTCGAGCAGCTCCGCCCGCGGCGTGTCGTCCTCCGCCCCAGCCAGCGCGAGATCGACCGCATGACGCGCGTCGGAGAACGGGTTGTGAAACACGGCGGCCGACACCTGGGCCAAGAAGGCCGCATCATCGGCTCCCACTTGCCCAGACGTTCGATGCACACCCATGGGCAACGAATGTACATCACACCCCATCAGAACTCGCTTTTATCCAATGATTTCAGAGAGACAGCATCCGGCACGGTGCGTGCTCAATCCCGGTGCATGGCTGTCGCCAGCTCGACCTATCTGACGCATCAGTTCCTCCCCGCCACGTGGCGCCGAGTGCGGGAGCAAGCGCTTCACACCGCGATTCGCGGACTCGTCCACGCGACCTACCGCCTGCGCAAGACCAACCTTCGCAGCGTCCCCGACGGGCCTGCGGTGCTCGTGTGCAACCACGTCAGCTTTGCCGACGCCCTGATCATCGGTGGTGCCTTTCGACGTCCCGTTCGCTTCGTGATGGATCACCGGATCCATCGCCAGCCGGCCTTGCGGTGGTTCTTCGACGCCGTCGGTGTCATCCCGATCGCCCGCGCCAAGGACGACCCCGAGCTCCTCGAGCAGGCCTACGATCGCGTCGCCGCCGCGCTGCGCCGTGGCGAGCTCGTCTGCATCTTTCCCGAGGGCATGATCACCCACGACGGCGCGCTCAATGCCTTTCGCGACGGCATCGTTCGCATCATCGAGCGCACGCCCGTGCCGGTCGTGCCCCTGGCCCTTCGGGGCATGTGGGGGTCGTTCTTCAGCCGTCGCAACGGTAAGGCGATGTCTGGGATGCCGAGGCGGTTCTGGTCGAAGATCGAGCTCGTCGCAGGACGGGCGCTCGAGCCCAGCGAAGTGAGCACACCCGACCTCCAGCGCCGCGTTCAAGCCATGCTCGACGCCTGAGGGCTCAGCCCGCGACCAGCAGCTGGCGGAGCTTCGAGGACCAAGACTCGAAATTCGTCTCGTCGGGAGGCCCTGGCGCGTGGTGGTACGCCAGGCGCTGCGGATCGTCGCTGAGCTGCACGATGGTCGAGCTGCGCGTCCCGTAGTTGCGCGCCGCGTCGAGCACGTTCACCCCCTCGAGCGAGGGCTCGTCTCGCTGGGACAGCAGCCCGCGCCACGTATCGACCGTGGGGAGGCTCGGGGCCGCCAGTGGTCGCACGAGTTTGGAGAGGAGCTCCAGCCGCTTGGACGGCGCAGCGCCCAAGCTGCGCTCGGTGACGATGTGCATGCCCGGCTGCAGCCGATGCCGAGACAGCTTTCGCCCGTCGTTCCAGATCAGGTGCGCGCTCGCCGTGTCGGCGACGACGAGGTGGAACGGGTTGTGAACGCCGGGGTGCGACAGGCTCACCGCGTCGACGGCATCACGCGCCGAGGAGCTGCGCAATGCGTCGAGCACGAGCTTGCCCCGCGAGCGCGCGTTGGGGTTGGGCGAGGCCGTGTAGCGGTTGGTGAGCGCCGCAAACACGCCGAACGCGTTCACGCCGATCCAGGTGCCCCCCGCCTGCACGTCGCGGGGAGCCAGGATCCGCACGCCGTCGTTGTCCCGCACCGAGGGAGGCTCGGCGGGGCGATGCAGGTCTTCGTCGCGATTGGCCGCGACGACCAAGGGCGCGACGGCCCACATCGAGACGGCGACGATCAGCGTGCACACGGCGGGCTCAGGCGTCCTTGGACGGGTCGGGGACGACGGTCGTCTGCACCGGGACCGTGGGCGCGCGGGGCGATGACACCGGGACGCCGCCGGTCTCCTTCGCGCTGGGCGTGCCTCCGCCCGAGCTGCTGCCGCCCGAGTCCATTTGTCGACGAGCCTCGTCGTAGCGACGCTTGACGATGTCGCCGGCGACCTCACGCCCGCCGAGGCCAAACGCCAACGCAGCGCCGAGACACAGCGCCCCGAACATCAGGCCAAACGTCAGCAGCACGAAGTCTTCAGCCACGTCGAGCTGACGCACCGCCATCGTGAACGCGAACACCAGCACGGCGTAGCGCGCGAACTCCCCGAGCCACCTGCTCGCTTCATCGTCACCGCGAGCCTGGATCAGGTCGCGTACGTAGTTGCCGATGGCAAAGCCGACCGCGACCACGAAGGTGGCGACCGCGACGTTCTTGACGATGTAGCCCAGGAACGCCGAGACGTAGCTGGCCCACGTCGCGAGCTCGAGCGTGGACAGTGCCTGCGCGACACCGAGCAGGACGACGCCGACCTGAACGGCGAGACCGACAGCCTCGCTGTACTCGCTGATCCGGTCGTCACGCTCGGAGAGCTTCTTGAAGCCGATGTTGGCCATGAAGCGGTCGAGGCCCACGTTGCGCAGCGCGGTGGCGACGAGGCGGCGGAGCAGCTGCCCGACGAAAGCGGCGACCACGACGATGACGACGCCGACGGCGAGCTTGGGCAACAGGTTCCAAAACTGCCCCATCATGTCGGTGAGCGGCTCGCTGAGCGTCGTCAGCCCCAACTCGTTGAGCGCGGCGATCGAGGCCTGCACGACGATGAAGACCATCGCGGCGGTCGCGACGACTTCGCTCGGCGAAGTGTTGCCCGTGACGCGGTCGAGCTGGGCTTTTTGAGCCAGAGAGTCGAAACCGAGGCCTTGCAGCACCTTGCGCAGGATTGCGCGCGCGATACGACCGCCAAACCACCCCACGAGGAGCAGCAGCGCAGCGAAGGCCACCCTGGGCAGCACGCCGACCACGTGGTCGATGGCGCCGTGGAGCGGGCCTGCGATGGGTGTGATCTCGAGCGCCTCGAAGGCCCCTGCGATACCCACGAGCATCACGAGCCAGAAGATCACCTTGGCGACGGTCGCCGAGAATGCGGGTTTTTGCTGCCCCGCCTCGGCGAGCTCGGCGAAGCGGTCGTCGAACTTGAGGCCATCGAGCGCGGTCGAGGCGACCTTCGCCAAGATCCTGCCCGCGACGTACGCCACGATCAGGATCAGCGCGGCCTTGCCGATGAGCGGAAGCGCCTGCACCACCGTGTCGACGAGGCGCTCGAGGGGTCCGGCCACCTGCGACAGGCCCGCGAACTCGAGCACGCCGACGACGACCAGCAGCATGACGACGTAGTAGACGGCCTGAGCGACGAAGCGCTCGACCGTGCCTTCCCCATCCTCGGTCTTCTTCCGCTCACCCAGCAGCAAGGAGATGCCGAGCTTCTCGGCGACCTTGTTGTCGAGGTCGGTGCGCGAGAGCAGCTGGAAGACCGCGTAGCTGATCATCTTGGCGACGATCCAGCCTGCGATGAACAGGAGGATGGCCAGCAGGACGCGCGCGCCGAGCTGAACCGCGGGGTTGTCGGCCATGATGCCGAGCTGACCCATCGGTCCGCCGTCGGCGGCGGCCGGCGCCGCGAGGGCGAGCGCCGGAGTGAAGAGAGTGAACAGAGCTGTCGGGACGGTCGCGAAGTGTCGGGATCGTGCGTTCATGGGTTGCCCTCCCGGGTCGAACGGCAGCAATCACTAGCACGCGGCGGACCCCGAGTCCGCGATTCACGCCCGCGGCACATGCGCAGTTTGACGCTCGCCCGGGGCCCTCTTATCGTCGCGCCATCTCACGATCTTCGGGCCTATAGCTCAGTTGGTTAGAGCGGCCGGCTCATAACCGGCTGGTCCCTGGTTCAAGCCCAGGTGGGCCCACCACGTTCCTTCGGCACCTGCATGAACCCGCAGATTCAAGCGCTGTTCGACCTCCAAAAGAGGGACCGCCAGCTCCACGTCCTCGAGCGCAAGCTCGACCTGATCCCCAAGCGCCTCGTCGAGCTCGACGAGGATATGAAGAAGCTCGCCAAGATGCTCGAGGGCGAGCAGAAGAAGTGCGAGGACACCCGCGCCTTCCAGCGCACGCATGAGCGAGCGCTCGCGGAAGAAGAGGAGATGCTGAAGAACTCGCGGGCCAAGATGGGCCAGGTGAAGAACCCGCGGGAGCTCTCGGCGATTCAGCGCGAGATCGAGTCGACCCGGCGCATGGCCAACACGCGCACCGAGGAGATCAACAAGATCAAGGCCGCGGTCGAGGAGACCGAGACCAAGCTCGAGGGCATGCGCGCCTCGTTCGAGGACATTCGTGGCAAGGCCGACGCCGAGGCCGAGCGCCTCCGAAAGGCGCAGACCAAGCTCGAAGCCAAGCTCGCCAAGCTCGAGACCAACCGCAAGGATCTCAAGGGTCAGGTCGAGCTCGACACGATCCGCACCTACGAGCGCATTCGAAAGCGCGTGGGCGGGATGGCGTTCGTGGCCGCGTCGGAGGGTCGCTGCACCGCCTGCAAGATGCACGTGCCGCACCAGACCTTCGTCGCTCTGCGCAAGGGCGAGGAGATCCACTCCTGCGAGAGCTGCGGTCGTCTCCTGTTCTGGAAGGGCCTCTTCCCCGAAGACGAAGCCACCGGTGAGCCCAAGGCCAAGGCCGCGCCCGAGAAGCGCGCGGCCAAGGCGTCGCCGTCGGCCTGAATCCCCCTCGAACGCTCAGGTGCCCTCCACCTGCGCCGCGCGGGCGTGCAGCCACGCCTCCAGGTTCGTGTAGCCATCTGCGTCGTCGTCCCCCATCGGATCGGCGGGCAACGAGAGCACGTGGGTGGCCGTCCCGGGGTCGGGCCACCCCCCCGCGTTGAGGCTGCAACGCTCCGTACCGTCGTCCTCGACGCAGTTGATGATGCGGCCCGTCCCCTCGACGAAGTCGGAGACGAGCTGCGTGTCGATCGCGTCGCGATCGTGCGGCCAGGCGCCGGCGTGCTCGGCGAGGTAGTCACGGACCTCGTCCGCGGGCATCACCGCGGGGACGAGTGCCGTCGGGGGGGAGTCGGCGATCGCGGTGTCGTTCGAGCGCATGTCCACCTCCGCCCACGGATCATCGACGAGCACCCCGTCGAGACTGAGGTCCTCGATGAACACCGAGCAGCCGTTGCCGCAGTCGACGCGAATCGGCTCTCTTCCGTTGGGGGTGTCCTCGCCGCGTTGGTACACGTTGCCGACGAGCATGTTCATCGTCGGGTTGTCCCCCTGCAGCACCGACCCGCCCGGACCGAAGTTGTGGACGAGGTTGTTGGCGAACACGAGCTCGGCGGTTCGACTCAGCGGATTGCGTCCTTCTTGGTGCACGAGCGCGTTGCGACCGAAGTAGACGCGCGCTCCCCATTGACCCAGGAGCGGACCGAACCCGTGGGGTGCAGTTTCGGACGCGCCCTCGTCGATGTGGATCGAATCATTGAGGGCCCAACCGAGGACCGAGTCCACGACGGTGACATCGCCGGCTTCGTACCAAACCGAGAGCATCTCGTCGCTCGACAGCGACAGCGAGCAGTGGTCGATGACGATGCGCTCGGGGGGGTCGTCGGGGTTGGAGATCCAGATCGCGTCTCGGTTGTGCACCGGAGGCCCAGGCATGCGGTCGCCGACCCTCACCCGCACGTGCTGCACCAAGACGTCGTCGGTCCTGATGCGGATCCCTGCGCCGTGCAGGGAGATTCCCGGGCTCGGGGCTGTCTGCCCCGCGATCGTCAGGTACGGGGAGGTCACCGTGATGAAGTCGGTGATGTCGATCGTCCCGCCGACCTCGAACACGCACGTCCGTGGGCCCGACGCCTCGGCGCACTCCCGCAGCGTACCCGGGCCCTCGTCCGCCAAGGACGTCACCACCATCACCGTCGTCGCGGGTGGGTCCAGGTGTCGGCCACTTCCCGCTGGCGTCGTGATGCCATACCCCTCGCCGCACGGGATGATCGGCAGCGCGTCGGGGTCGACGTCGCACGCCGGCGTCGCGCCACCGGAGGATTCCGCGGATGTGGTCTCTGCCTCGCCCTCACCGCTCGAGGATTCCTCGTTGCCCGAAGACGAGGTCGTTCCCCCCATCGTGCCGGGTGCATCCGTGGAGCTCGTCGTGGTCTCGGCGTCGTCCGTCGTTGCCGAAGCGTCCGGGCCGCTCGTCGCTCCGCCGGTGGTGGACGTCATCTGAGGTGTCCCCGCGGCTTCGCCCTCGTCACAGGCGCCGAGTCCGACCAGGAGCGCGACACCGAATCTCTTCATGTTGACGGTCATCGCGTGCTCGTTGCGGCAACGCGCCCGCCTGTTCGCTATTTCTCGTACGCGAGCAGCGATTTCATGAGTTCTGCAAACTGCGTATCGTCGCCCACGCTCGCGGGCAGCTTGCGATCGAACATCTCGAGACGCTTGCGGAGGAGGGCTCGCGCGTCGGCGAGCTGACGGCGGACCGTGCCCGGCGGAAGCGACAGGGCAGCGCCTATCTCCGCGCTCGTGAGCGACTCCCAGTACGCGAGGATCAGCAGCATCTGGGAGCCCCTCGGCAGCCCCGACAACACGCGCAGCAGGAGGAGCTGCTCCTTGCGCCGCACCACGAGCGTCGAGAGGCGGGTCTCGTTCGCGCCGCGCGAGGCGTCCTCCTCGAACGAAGTCGTGCGCGGCAGGCTGCGTAGGTGCATCGCGAGCTGGCGACGCGCAATGCCCAGCAGATACGCACGCATCGAGCTGGCGCTGCGCACCTCGTCGACCTGCCGGATGCACAGCTCGAAGGTGCGCTGCGTGAGGTCTTGCGCCGCCCAGCTCGCGTTGAGTTCGAAGTAGCGCAGCACCGCGCGGTAGTGCGGAGCCAGCAGGGCCTGCGCGGCACCGACGTCTCCGGCTCGCCAGGCTCGCAGCCTCTCTTCGGCATCCGCCACGGGCCACCACGATAGCAGCCCGCCGCGACATGCTACGGTTTGGCCGTGCGAGGTGGCGCGAAGGCGTGGAGCATCCCGCTGCTCGTGCTCGCGGGCTGCCCCGATCCGGGGAACTACGCGTGCCTCGACGACACCGACTGCGACCGCGAGGGCCAGTTCGGTCAATGTCTGAGTGACCGCGCGTGCGCCTACCCCGTGCCGACGGACCGCTGCCCCAGCGGGCTCATCCGCTCTCCAAACGCGGCGACGGATCCCGGCGCATGCGTCCCCGACGACGACGCCGAATCCTCGTCGACGCAAACGGACTCGGCGCAGACGAGCGGCGGCTGCGACGATCCGCTTGGTGTCGAGGTCGCGCTCGAGCTCGACGCCCTCGCTGATGCTGGCGCCGGATACCCCCTGCTCCTACAGCTGACCGACGACGGCGTCGCCGAGGCGCTGCGGGCCCACGCGCAGGCCTTGGTGGTCGCCAGTGCCGACGGCACGCCCCTCCCGGCGCAATGGGATCTCGGTGAAGGCGGCGATCCGGTGCATGCTTGGATTCGGCTCCCCGACCCGGCCGTGCAGGACGCGGCCACCCTGCAGGTGCGCTGGGACGGTGCGGCGCCCGACCCGACCGACGTGTGGAGTGACTACGCCTTCGTCTGGCACTTCGACGAGGCGTCCAACACGGACGCCACCCGCACAGGAGCATCCGGTGATCTGCAGGGCGCCCCCCGGCCCGCCCAATCGACCCCGGCCGTCATCGGGAACGGCCTTGCCTTCGACGGGCTCGACGACGCGCTGTGGGTCACGCCCGCCCCCGCCCGCGAGGACGGGCCATTCACGGTCAGCGTCTGGGCTCGCTACGACGATCCTTCGGGCGAGCGCGCGGAGTACTTCAGCAGCCTCGGCGGTGACACGCTCTACCCGCGCTGCTTTCGAAACGGAGAAGGGAACGCCGTGTGCCAGATCCGCCAGGGTACGCAGAGCGAGAACCTCAGCGGCTCGAGCCACCCACCGGGCGTGTTCCAGCACATCGCACTCGTTCGCGACGGCGACGCGGTGCAGCTGTACATCGATGGGCAACCGGAAGGCAGCGCCAGCGCCACCGACGGCACGGTGGGCAGCGGACGCGACCCTTGGCGCATCGCCGACGGGCAGTGGGGTCCCGCGATGATCACCCTCGACGAGCTTCGATATGCCGACCGCGCCATTCCAGCGTCATGGATCGCCTTCGACGCGCAGACGCAGCAGGATCCTTCGGCCGTCGTCACCTCTGCAGCGCTGCGGTGCGACTAGCAGACCCGCGCCGCCGCGCCAGCAGGCGAGCGACGCCCGCGACGAGCACGGCCGCGCCCACCGAGGCGACGACAATGCCTGAGACCGACAGCGCACGCGAGCGCGTCGCGTCCCGCTCGAACTCGGATTCCATGCGGTCCCGCGGGCGCAGCACGCCATATGCGGACCCGTAGAGCACGCCCCCTGCGACGACCAAGCCCGCACCGCCGCCCAGGAGCCCCCACGAGACGCGGTCGAGCGTCGCCGGGCGGGCGTCCTCGGTCTGCGTCGCGGGCTCGGGTCGCGCCGTCTCCCGTGGCGAGGGCACGACGCTGGGCTCGAGCGCCTCGCACTGCGCGATGATCTGTTCCGCAGCTTCGTCGTCGCGCGGGTCGGGGTCCGTCGCGCGGAAGCGTTCGAGGGTCGCGACGGCCGCCTCGCAGTCACCGCCCTCGTGCCTGGAGACCCCTGCCCCGTAGAGAAAGGCGGCGTCCCCGGTCTGGGCGAATGCGGCTTCGAAGGCGTCCGCGGCAGCGTCGAAGTCACCGTCCTCGAACAGCCGCGCCGCTCGCTCTGCGTGGGGTTGCGAGGCGCCCTGTGGGGCCGATGCCACCAACTGGCCCGAGAGCAACAGCGTGATGAGGGGGCGCAGCATCGTGCTAGCGGCGTGATGGTGGCAGATATGCGGGCGCCTTGGCTGTGGGCTCGACGACGGCGCTCGCTTTCTTCTTCGGCCGGGCTCGTCGCCGCCGCTTCCGGGGGCGCAGCGGGGACACACTCGACGGCTCGGCAGCGGGCTGCGCCGTCTCGGACGGCGACGGCTCGACCACCGCGGGCGCTGCGGGCTCCGGCTCCGGCTCCGGCTCCGGCTCCGGCTCCGGCTCCGGCTCCGGCTCCGGCTCCGGCTCCGGCTCCGGCTCCGGCTCCGGCTCCGGCTCCGGCTCCGGGGAGGTTGCAGCGTCGGCGGGCCTGGGTCGTGGCTCGACCGCCGCGGCTGCCGGTCGCCCCCGCGCTGGCGTCGGATCCGAGACCGGGACACCGCGTCCGCCCGCCCAGGCGCCCACGCCCACGCCCACGAGCAGCGAGAGGCCCGCGGCGACCGGCCAGATCGGCCGACGACTCGGCTCCGGACGCGTCGCCGACGTGGGCTCGTGGGATGCAGCCACGACCGGATACGCCGGACGCCCGCACGCCCGCACAACGGCATCCATCACCGCCAGATTCGAGAGCCGCAGCCCACGCTCGCTCGCGTAGCCCTCGATGGCCTCCTGAAATGCGCGGGCCGACGGATACCGCGCCTCGGGCCGCACCTGCAGGGCGCGGTCGATCAGCGCCGCCAAGGCGTCGTCGAACTCGGGGTCGATCGACGATGGGCGGGGATACTGCGCCGCCGCCACCTTGTTGAGCAGCGCGAGGTCACCCGGCGCCACGAAACACCGTCGCGCCGTGCACAGCTCGAACGCCACCGTACCCAGGGCGAACACATCGGTGCGCCGATCGAGCGCTTCGCCCTTGGCCTGCTCGGGCGACATGTACCCCAGCTTGCCTTTGATCGACGTGGACCGCGTGGCCTGCGGCAGCGCTGTGGCCTTGGCGATACCGAAGTCGACCAGCTTCACCTCGCCGTCGTAGGTGAGCAGGATGTTCGACGGCGAGACGTCTCGGTGCACCAAGCCGAGCGGTCGGCCGTCGGCGCCCGCTCGCTCGTGGGCGTAGTGAAGCGCCGCGGCGACGTCGCGCACGACCGTGAGCGCAACCTCCACGGGAAGCCTCTGTGGCGCGGTCCGTTTCAAGAGCTCGAGCAGGCTCGGGCCGTGCACGTACTCCATGACGATGAACGACAGCCCCCGCTCGACCCCGAAGTCGAGCACGTGGGCGATGCCGGAGTGGTCCAGTCCCGAGGCGAGGCGAGCCTCGTTGAGGAACAACCGGGCGAACTCGGCGTCGCCGGCCAAGTGCGCGCGCACCCGCTTGAGCACGACGACCTTCTCGAACCCGGCCGCTCCGCGCTGCTGCGCCAGGTGGAGCTCGGCCATGCCTCCGCTGGCGAGCGGGCGGATCACCCGGTAGCGCCCGAGCCGATCTCCGGGCGCGAGCGACCCCTCGGTGGGCTCCAAGGGGTGAGACGCCTCGCGCACGGGTCTTCGAGGGTAGCAGAGCCCCCGGCTCAGCCGAACCGGGCGGCGCGGCGCTTGGCCGCCAGCTCGGGATCGAGCCGCTCGGTCAGCGCAGGGTCGAGCCCGGCAGCCTCGAGGTCGGCTGCGGTGAGGTCGGCCAGCCGCTTGCCCGCGTCCCGCTGCGCCGCGACGAGCGCTCCCACTCTCCCGTAGGCGTCGCGAAAGGCCATGCCTCCGGCGACGAGCCCTTCGCACAGGTCGGTGGCGACGGCGTCACCTGCGATGAGCGCCCGCATCGAAGGCTCGGCGAGCACCTCGAAGTTGCTCAGCGAGATTTCGATCATCCGCAGCGTGTCGATGACGCCGTCGACAGCCGCAAAGAGCACCTGCTTGTCCTGCTGAAGATCGCGGTGGTAGCCAGCGCCCAGGCCCTGGAATGTGACCATCAGCTGCACGAGCTCGCCCTGGCGCAGCGCCGACTGGCCTCGCACGAGCTCGAACAGGTCGGGGTTGCGCTTGTGCGGCATCATCGACGAGCCCCCGGCGATCGCCCCGCCCAGCTTCACGAGACCGTCCGAGGCGAGCTCGATGACGTCGGCGCTGAAGCGGCCGAGGTGAAGGCCGATGCGCGCGCAGACGAAGACCAGCAGCAGCGCGTGGTCCCGCTGTCCGATCGCGTCGATCGGGTTGGCCGGCGGACGCTCGAAGCCCAGCGCCTCGGCCGAAACGGACGTGTCGACGGGCAGCGTCGTCCCGCCCACGGCACCTCCACCCAGCGGGGACTCGGCCAGCTCTTCGCGGACGCCCGACAGCAACGCGCGGTCGCGCTGCAGCCCCAGGGTCAGCGCAGCCTCCATCCAGACGGACGCCATCGTCGGGATGGCGACCTGACGATGCGTGTACGCGGGCATCACCACCTCGGCGTGCCGCTGCGACCACGCTGCCGCAGCCACGAGCACCCCCTCGATCTGCGACTCGAGCCGCCCCACCGCGTCGCGGCACCACAGCTTGAGGTCGGTCGCGACCTGGTCGTTGCGGCTGCGACCGGTGTGCAGCTTGCCCGCGACGTCGCCCACGGCCTCCCGGAGCCAAGACTCCACGGCCATGTGCACGTCCTCTTCGTCGGCCTGCAGCACCACCTCCCCGGAGGCGACCTTGGCCGGTAGCGACTTCAGGGCGCCGATGAGGGTGTCGGCCTCGTCGTCGGTGAGCAGCCCGCCGGCGCGAAGCCCCTGCACGTGCGCGACGCTGCCGCGACAATCTTCCTCGAGCAACCGAATGTCGATCGGCAGCGAGGTGCTCCACGCCAGGAACTCGCGATCGAGCGCGCCCCCGGTCGCGGCGGTGCGGGCGATCGACTTGGTGCCGCTCATGAGAAGTCGAACCAGTCGCGCAACGCCTTGAGCCCGGTGGGATCGTTGGTCTTGATCTTGCCGCGCGCGATGTCCAGCGCCCCGGGCATCTTGCCCTTGACGACCATCTTCTCGAACAGCTCGGGTGTGGTCTTGAGAACCACATCTGCGTTGTCGACCGTCTTGCCCGACTCCACCGAGCAACCCTCGGCGTCGACCTTGACCGTGTACTTGTGGTCGCCGACGGAGAAGTAGAACGTACGAGCAGAGGTCGCCGAACCTTTGCGGTAGCGGCCCGGCATGGCGTCGAAGATCTCGGGAATGGTCATTCCGGGGCGGACAGTACCAGCTCCCCTCCTGGGTCCACACCGCGACCCAGGTCACGCCCCGGCTTTTTTTCCTGGATGTGGGCCTCGGCTTTGCATCGATCGCTTTGTACTCTCGTCTCACGTCCATCTCGCCGCGAAACCGCGGACTCGAGACCTTGGAGCCAACTCATGCGATTCACAGCCAAACTCGCCCTCTTCGCGGCCGGACTGCTGGCCCCCCTCGCCATCGCCCAGACCGCCCACGCCGGCATCGCTGCCTGCGGCAACATTCACGTCGAAGCCAACGCCGAGTGCGAAGTGCAAGGCGGGATCGAGTGCGAGGCTCAGTGCGAGCCGCTGCGCTTCGAAGCCCAGTGCGCGGCCGACCTCGCGATCGAGTGTCGCGGCGGCTGTGAGGGCGAGGTCTCCGTCGACGCGAGCTGTTCAGGCGCCTGCGAGATCGACTGCATGTCCGAGTGCGAGATCGACCCCCCGAGCTTCGACTGCCGCGGGCAGTGCTTCGCCGACTGCCAAGGCCGCGCCGAGGCTCGCTGCTCGACCGGGGATGACGAGTGCTTCGCCGCCGCCGAGGGGTCTTGCGAGGCCGAGTGCTCGATCTCCTGCGAAGCCGATCCTGGCGTCGCGGATTGTGAAGCGGCCTGCTCGGGCAGCTGCGAAGCGTCGTGCTCCGCCAGCGCCGAGGCGTACTTCGACTGCCAGGTCGAGTGCCAACGCCCGCAGTTCGAGGGCTGCTACGCCGAGCTCGAGGGCGGTTGCACGGCCGCGTGCCAGACAGAGCAAGGCGCCCTGTTCTGCGACGGCAACTACGTCGACCACGACGGGAACCTCGAGGAATGCCTCGACTCGCTGCGCGGCCTGCTCAACGTCATGGTCAGCGGCTCGGCGAGCTGCTCGGGCAACAGCTGCGAAGCCGAAGGCGCAATCAGCTGCAGCTGCACCGCCTCCGATGCGCAACGTGACGTCCAGGGCGGCACTCTGTTCGTCCTGGGCGGGCTGTTCCTCTTCGGCCTCTCCCGCCGCCGCAACGACGCAGCGTAGACGACCGCCTCGACTCACGCGCCCGCGCTCCCCCCGTGAGAGCCGGGCGCGTTCGCTTTGGTTCCCCCTCGGGATACCCTGGGCGGCGTGAACGCACGGTACGACGGACAGCGACGCGGTGACCGAGGCGACTACGCCCGCTACCTCGCGGGCATGGACGCCTCGATGCAGCAGAAGGTTGCGCTGACGGCCGCGCACCTGCTCAGCGTCGGCCGCATCGCCGACATGGGCATGGGCTCGGGCGCCGGCTCCGAGGCGCTCGCAGCCCTCTACCCCGGGCTGCACGTCACCGGCGTCGACGTCAGCGAGGAGATGGTGGCCCTCGCGCGGGAGCGGTTCGACCGGCCGAACCTCGACTTCGAGCTCGGAGACATCGCGACCCGCGTGTTCGATGACGGATGCCTCCAGGGCATCCTCAACTCGTCCGTGCTTCACCACGTGACCTCCTTCGGAGGCTACGACCACGACGCGGCCGGGCGAGCGCTCGAGGCACAGGTCGCGCAGCTGGGCGACCACGGCGTGCTGATCGTGCGCGACTTCCTCGATCCCGGCAGCGGCCAGGTTTGGCTCGAAGTGCCCACCGACGACGGCGACGAAAGCAGCGATCCCGCGACGTGCTCGAGCGCCGCGCTCCTTCGTCGTTTCGCGACCGAGTTTCGGTCACTGCACGCCGAACCGGGCTTCGCCCTCGAAGACCTCGGCGAGCCCGAGCCTGGCTGGCATCGCTTCGCGCTCGACCATCGCATGGCGGTCGAGTTCATCCTGCGCAAGGACTACCGCCGCGACTGGGTCTCGGAGGTCAAGGAGGAGTACACGTACTTCTCGCAGGCTCGTTTCGAGGCCTGCTACGCGTCGCTGGGGCTACGGGTGCTCGCGTCGTCGCCGATCCGCAACCCTTGGATCGTCCGCAACCGCTACGTTGGTAAGTTTCGCCTGCGCACGCCCGACGCGGAGCCGCTCGAGCTGCCCGCCACCAACTACGTCATCGTCGGCGAGCGTGTCCCTGCAGGCCTGGGCGTGCAGTTCGAGCCCGGGGACGCCCGCGCCCCGCTGGACTTCCTGACCCTCAGTCACTACCGCCACCGAAGCGGCAGCGTGATGGACCTGGTGTCGCGACCCAACCTCACCGTCGACGCGATTCCGTGGTTCGAGGACGACGACGAGCTGTTCGTGCTCGCCCGGATGAGTTACCCCCGGCCCGTCCTCACCGCCGCCCCCACGCCGGCGCTCGATGGGTCCACCCCGCCGGGTTGGGTGACCGAGCCCCTGACGCTGCTCGCCACGGACGCCCCGCTGGGGCAGACCATCGAGCACGCGCTTCAGCGCGCGGGCGTGGAGCCGAGCCGCATCGTCTCGATGGAGCCGGGCAGCTCCATCCTGCCCTCGCCCGGGGGCCTGCGCGAGGAGATCCGCTCGATGCTCGTCCGCATCGAACCGCAGTACGTCGAGGTGGACGTGCCGAGCGTCTCGGGCTTTTCGACGTCGGGGCGAGTGGCCGCGCTCGAGGCCCGTCAGCTACTGCGCGCGGCCCAGGTCGGAGGGCTGCCCGACGCGCGCCTCGAGCTCAACGTCTACGACCTCCTGCGCCGCAAGGGGCGTGACCGAGGACCGTGGATCGGCGACACCCTCAGCGTGCCCGACCGCCCGCGGCTCGAGGGCGTGGCCGAGGTCGACGCGCTCGCGCGGCCGTCGCGGCGCGTGTTCGAGAAGGTCTCGGCGAGCGAGAGTCCCGGCTTCTTGGCTCTCGAATGCCGCAGCTTCGACGAGCTCGACCAAGCCGGCGACGTCGTCGCGTCCCGCGATCTGGAGTACGTCGTCCCGCAGCCCCTGTCCGCGCTGACGGTGAGCGTCGCGTTGCTGCGCCGCATGGACGGACGGGTGTACGTCGGCCTGGACGACGACGACCTCCCTGCGGCGCAGTGCATCCGCGGAAACTCGGAGCTATGGGTCACGCCCGCGTGGCGACTCCCGCACGATGTCCGGGGCCTCGCCGCCGGGCTCGCGTTCGTGCGACAGAGGCTGCGCGAGGAGTACGGCGTGACCGTGGAGGACACCGCGTGGCTGGGCGGGCGCTACCATCCCTCGACAGGAGCGACCCCGGAGGTGGTGCATCCCCTCGCCGCCGACGCGGCCGA
Organism: bacterium; assembly: GCA_024742475.1. Classification (GTDB taxonomy): domain Bacteria; phylum Myxococcota_A; class Polyangia; order Nannocystales; family Nannocystaceae; genus CAJXVA01. The sequence goes on from JANSYI010000006.1 coordinate 248,053, forward strand.
GGTTCAAGCGGGTCGACGCCCCCTGACGTGGGTCCCGCTGGGTGCGCTGGTGCGGACGCCTCGGTGGCTCGCCGACGGGCACCTGCGCATCGCGGCCGAACGCTGCGCTCACCTGCTCGGTGTCGAGAGCACCCCCTGAGGGCCTACGGCGGCGAGAAGTTGTTGCACGCATCGACCACCGGCTGAACCTGACTGAGCAGGAACGCCGAGTAGTCGAGCGCGCACACGTCGTGCACGGCGCTCGTCGGAAACGCGGTGGTGAACTCCTCGAGTCGCGGGGCGTCGGTGTCGTCCGCGCAGCCCTGTGCGCTGTCGTCGGGGATGATCGAGAGGACCACGATGTCCTTGCGCAGCCCCTGCTTGACCTCCGCCAGCGTCGAGACCCACGTGTCGGGTTCGCCGTCGGATCCCCACAGCGTCGGCTGCTCGATGTCGTCTTCTTCGTCCGAGACGATGACGATCACGAGGAGCGAGTCCTCGACGAGGAAGTCGGCGTTGAATTCATCGGCCGTGTCACCGGTGAGCGCCTCGAGAAGCATGTCCATCGGCCGTTCGTTGGGGTCGCCGCCTTCGCCGACCAACACCGCCTCGTTGAGTTCCGCCTGCATCGTGGCGTTGCCGTCGACCGATGCAGGGTCCCACCGCATGTAGTTGAGGCCGCTCGAGTACGGGACCGCGTCGACACCGGTGGGAACGACGAACTCGGGCTCGTCGGTCGTGATGACCGCGACGCTGACGTTGCCCATGGCCGAGAGCGCCTGCTGGGCCACCTGGGCCACGAACGCAAACGCCGTCGCTTGGAAGCGCGACTGTTCGGGCGCCATGCCGATCGAGTTGTCGACGACGAACAGGAAGTCGACGCCGATGCACGGGACGATCGGCTCGCCGCCTGTGGTCCCCGTGGTGGGCGAGTCGGTGTCCGTGCCGGGATCCGTGTCCGTCCCCGGATTCGTGTCGGTGTCGGTGTCCGTGCCCGGATTCGTTCCGGTGGTCACAACGTCGGTGTCCCCGCTCGAGCCCCCGGTATCCGTGTCCGTGTCCGTATCCGCCCCGCCCGACATCGTGCTCGGCGTGGTCGTCGGCGCCCCCCCCGAACAGAACTGCCCGCAATCCTGCTCCGGATCACCGCACCCCGAACCCAGCACCGCCATGCCCGCGAGCACCGCAAGACGCGTGCTTCGAAAAACCATGCCTACAGCTTAGTACACGCCCGCCCCATCGACGAGGACACAGCCCCCCGACCCGCACCAGCGAACCGAAGGCGAGCCAGCCAGCGAGGGCGCTCCGCGCCCACCACCGGAGCACCGAACGCGAAGGAGGAGCGAAGCGACGAGCGAGGGCGCTCCGCGCCCGTCCTGGGAGGGCTGAGCGGAGGGGGCTCCGCCCACCACCGGAGCACCGAACGCGAAGGAGGAGCGAAGCGACGAGCGAGGGCGCTCCGCGCCCGTCCTGGGAGGGCTGAGCGGAGGGGGCTCCGCCCCCGCAGCGAGGGGAACCAAGCGGTTCCCCTCCAAGGCTAATTCTCTGGCGCCCCCTGGATGATCCAGGTGCGGATGATCTCGAGCTGGCTCTCGTTGAGCGGGCTGCCGTTGAGCGGCATGCGCTCCCCCATGGTGCCCGCACCGGTGAGCTTGGTCATCAGGTAGCTGTTGGTGGGGTTGACCGCGGTCACCAGCGGAACGTCGGGGTTCTGCGTCGAGGGCACGCCGAGCATCGCGGCCCGCGATCGTCCCGCCGTGAGGTCCAGTCCCGCGGCGGGCGTCGTGTTGCTGTGGCAGCCCGCAAAGGCGCACGCCTGGTCGAAGATCGGCTGCACGTGCTGGGAGAGCGTAGCGCCGCCTCCGTCGGGCGGAGTCGCGAGCTCGGCGGCGTACTCGCAGTTGTCGTAGTCGATGACCGAGTTGGTCTCCGCTCCACCCTCATCGGCCGTGCCCTCGATCCAACACGCGATCGCGATGACCTCGGACGCCGTGAGCGGCTGGTTGGCGAGCGGCATGGGGCTGCCGGGAACGTTGCCCTGGAGGCGCTGCAGCAGGTAGGAATTCCATGGGTCTCCCGGCTTGATCTCCTGCATGGAGTCCTCCGAGGAGCCGCCGAAAACACCATCACCGTTGGGATCTCCGGGCGTCACCTCGGCGACGATGGCCGAGTGCGTCGCAAAGTCGGCCGTATTGACCATCTCGAGGACCCGAGAGCCCTGCACGTAGCTGAACGCGGCGGTGATGGTGCCCACCGGCTGCATCACCCCCCCGACCATCCGCTCGATGACCGCCGACTCGGGCACGCCGGGCGTGAGCATGGCCGCAGGCATCGGCGTCTCCACGTTGAACGTGGCCGACCCACCGCCCATGCCGTCGTCGTCGGTGATCGCGACGCTGCCGATCTGCACGGCGTGACCCGCGTTGCCCCCATCGGTGAACCTCAACACGTCTCCGGGGGGCTCGCACGCGTTGAAGACCGCTTCGGGGTCGTTGTAGAGCTCGTTGAGATTGCACGGCCGGCCGATGCGATCGATGACCCCCTGCGGCGTGCGGAGGTCTGGGTATTCCTTGTTGTTGTGGCAGACGTTCTGAAACGGCGTACAGGTGCGTTGGATGACCTTGACGTGGATCTCCTCGTAGGTGGGAAACTCGGCCTTGGCCTCCTCGATGTAGGCCTGACTGTCGTCGTTGTCGCTCGGGCCGTCGCCCGTCCCCGTGCCGGGCCCATCGGTGTCGCTGCCCTCCGTCCCCCCATGGTCGGTGTCCGAGGCGTCGGTGTCCTCGCCCCCCGAGCCGATGGACGCTGAGCTCAACCCGGTGCCGAAGTTGCCATCGTTGCCCGAGCCCGCGTCACAGCCGAGCAGGCCGATCCCCACGAGCAACCCCAGTCCAATCGTCGTCAGTCGACCCGTCATCCGCAGCCCGATTCTACCGCACCGAAGACGACGACAGCGAGGTGAGCAGCGTGCCCACCTCGCCCTCGAACGGCCCTTCGCTGGCCTCTACGCGAAGAAATCTTCGATCGGCGCCGCGCCGGGGAAGACCTCGGCGAAGTCGATGTCCAGCCACGCGAGCCAGGTCGCCAGGTAGTTCTGCGTCGAGTACACGCTCGCGCCGGGCACCACCGACACGTCGTCGGGGTTGGTCGCGCCGAGCTGGGTGCCGCCTGCCACCGCGCCGCCCATCATGAACCATGCCTGGTTGCGCATCGCGGGCGTGCCCGTGTGGTCGGAGCCGCCGCCGGAGTTGTAGCCGGAGCCCATCAGGTTGTCGCGGCCGAACTCGGAGATCGTGCAGATGATGGTGCGGTCCCAGTAGGTGCCGCCGGCGGGGTGCGGCTGGTTCTTGAGCAAGTAGTTGAACCCGCAGAGCACCTCCTCGAGCCTCTGCGCGCTGCTCGTGAACGCGTTCATCTCGTTGGAGTGCGTGTCCCAGCCGTTGTCCCCGATGACGATGGCCGTCGAGCCCTCGAAGAGGAAGCGGCTCGCCAGCGCCGCGTTGCGACCGAACGTCGAGGTGCCGAAGATCTGGGCCAGCTGCGCGTTGGTGTAGCCGTGCTTTTCGGCGGTGGGCTCGGCTGCAACCTTGAGCGCCGGGTCGGTGAACACGTTGCGGAAGTGCTCGACCGCGTCCTTGCCCAGCGCGAGCCGAGACATCGTGGTTCGGTCGGACGCGCTGTGCGTGTTCCGCATGTGGTTGTCGAGACCCGCCTCGAATGCACGGGCCCAGTCGGGCTGCTGCTCGCCCTCGGCGCCATCGCCCGACTGCGAGGCAAACTCCGAGAAGCTCGTGGTCTTGAGCGGCTCGCTGTCGCCGGCAGGACGTGCGAAGGGCGTCGTGGCGTCGCCGCCTCCGATGACCACCGGCGGGAAGCTGCCAAACTCGGCGACCTCCGACCCGTAGTAGGCGTGCAGCCGCATGATCTGGCTCATGATGCCGGGGCCGCCCGCGTCGTATCCGCTCGCGATCCAGTTGCGCGCGACGGTGTGGCTGCCTTCGCCCGAGGCGGAGTCGGGCGTGTGGTCCATCGTGACCGACACGCACATGTCCGTGGCGATGTCGGTGATCGAAGGAATCGCCCCGATCGCGCCGCCGAAGTCTCGCGCCATGTTGTTGAACACGCCGCCCACGCTCCACGCGGCCGCCGAGGCGTGCTCGCCGTAGGGGTTGTAGCGACCCGACATGCCCGCGTTGAACATGGGGACGGTCCGCGCACCACCGTCGAGGTTGAGGATGATGAGGTGGTTGTCCTTGTCGCCGTACTGGAAGTTGGCGCGCGCCCGGTTGGGCACGAAGAAGTAGGGCGCTCCGATGGCTGCTGCCGCTGCCGTTCCGCCCAGACCCGCTTTGAGGAAGTTTCGCCGATTTGCCTTGAGTTTCATCGTTGTGAGTCCCTTCCGTCGAGTCCTAGTAGAACAAGAAGTCCGACGACTTGATGACCAGTCGGCAGGTGTGTTCGGCAAACTGGGCCGGGTTGCAGGTGGAGTCGTCGCGACATCCATCGACGCCGGCGTGCAGTGCATCGGCGGCGGTCTCGGGGATGGGCCTGATCAGCGCGGCGGCGTAGATCTGGTTGGCGGCGGCGGAGAGCGAAGCTTCGTCTTCGTCGTTGGGGTCCTCGATGAACTGCTGCGGGAAGATCGGTGAGTCTTCCGTGGCTGCAAGGCAGAGGTCGCGGGTCAGCGTGGCTTGCGTGAGCGCGGCGATGAGGCCCGCGCGCGTCTCCCGGAACGACGACTCCCGGTCGGGACAACCGCCGAGCAGGCGCGCCGTGTCGCGGAACGCGTAGTCCGGGGTCATGCCGTCGGTGGTGGGGTAGCTGTGCGGGTGCGTACCCATGACCTCGGGGTAGCGGTGGTCGCAGGAGCCGGGCACCTGGCCGACGAGGCGCTGGGTGGAGCGCAGCCAAACCTCGGCCCCCATCTGCTTGGTAGGACCGTGCCAGTAGTTTGGGTCCCAGTCCGAGGGGTCGGGCTTGTCGTCCTCGTCGTAGCTGTTGGTCGCGGTGTAGACGAGCGCGGTGAGGATCTCGCGGTCGACGACGCGGGCGTTGCCGTTGTTTGCCTCGAGCAAGTCGACGAGCGCCTGGCGAGCTGCCGGGACGGCTGTGCCGAGGTCGTAGCCGAGATAGCGGTCGAGCGTGCGGTCGATGTACGCCTCGTAGAACTCGCCGCTGTTTGCGATCCGCTGACCGGGCAGCCGCACCGCATCCCACTGCTCGGGCGTGAGCAGATCGACGTCGATGACGTTGAGCTCGGGGTCTTCGGCGCCGGGGCTGGGCTGCGGGATGACGACCTGGTCGCCCGCCTGCCAGTAGTCCGAGCTGCACAGCGCCGAGTTCACGCAGTTGTTCGTGTTGAGCACGACGCGATGCGTGGCGCCCTGCACGGGGTCGGTGAACTCTCGCTCTTCCCACATGCGGAACAGCGGGAAGATGTCGAGACGCTCCGCACCGCTGGCGTCGCGGCCAAAGTGGCTGAGGAAGTTGAAGCCGATCAAGTCGAGGCCGTCCCAGCGGCCGAGGAAGGCCGGGTGAGTGACAGCCTCGAGCGCAAAGGTGTCGAGCGTGATCTGGTCGGCGGGGTTGGGCGCGTAGACCTGCCCCACCATCGCGTCGAGGTCGGCGATATAGGCGTGGTAGGTGAGCTCGCTGTTCATGTGGAACACGTCGGCCCACATCCGCTGGCTCATCAGCACGTATTCGGGTCGCGCCATGAAGTCGTCGACGATCTCGTCGACCGAACGGTCCTTGCAGTCGACCTCGTAGTCGACCGCGGTGGGGGAGATGCCCAGCAGGTCGATGTAGAGGCGCCGGCAGATCTCGACCTGGTCGGCGGGCTCGGGCTGCACCCCCTCACCCTGCACGTGCGGGCACATGGCCTCGTCGATGACGTTGTCGAACGTCGCGACGTCGCAGTCGGTGATCGGCGGGTCGTCGGTGTCGCCACCGGTCTCGTCGCCGCTCTCGTCTCCGCCCGAGGACGCATCCGCGTCCGTGTCGGCGTCGTCATCGTCGTCGGGGTTGGAAGTGTCCCCGGTCGGCAGCGCGTCCGTGTCGGTCCCGTCGGCCCCCGCCGAGTCGTTCCCGCATGCGGACGCGCCCACCACCATGGCGAACGCGATCGAAAACCTGATTGCTTTGTTGGTCATACGACTCCCTGCGTTGGCCTGTCGGCCAAGGCTCGAGCGGGTCCGTTCACCCCCCGAGCGAGCTCCCGTGCGGCCGAGGTCGATGCCTCTCCCCTGGCCCCCTTCCGCACACGATGCGACACGTAAGACACGCCCCACGTCCCGCTTTCCGGGTCGATTGTAGAAAAATTTGCACCTCCGCGAAACGGTGATTCGTCGGCGATTTCGGCCGTCTGGCGCCGCGCTGCGGCTCATTCGGCCAGGCGGACCTCGCGATCGTCACGCCGGGATCGCAGCGCCTGTGCCCACGGTGGCACGGGGTCGGAGGGCTCGCGCCCCTTTCGCGCTCGCTCCGCGATGAGGCGTACTGCGGGGTACGGATCCCCCTCGGAGAGCGCCTCCAAGGCCGTGCTCGCCCACGGCGGCGCGAAGGCGCGCTCCCAGCCGAAGTGCCATGCACCGAGCGCCCGCAGGCCGGCGTCCCCGGCGAACAGCCACGCGCCCCCGGCGGGAACGCACCGAAGCGCCCCTTCGTCGACCTCGTCGGGCGAGCACGGCGTGGACAGCTCTGCGGGAGCACGAAGCGCGAAGTCGCGCTCCAGCATCTGCGCAGCCCAGGTGAGCGACCGGTCGAGGTGGCACAGATTGCACGCGAGCGGCCGCCGCGTGGTCAGCGTCGCGTCCGCGGAGGGGCTCGAGATCGTGTGGCTACGGATCGCGCCCAGCAGCCCATAGCTCGTGCGGGGCATGTGGCAGTCGAGACAATCGGTACTGTCGCTGCGGTGACGCGTGTGCACCTGCGGCGCGGCGGCGATCTCGGCATGGCACCGCCCGCAGGTCTCGCCGCTTCGCGCCCCCGCTTTGACCTGGCCCTCGACCCACGGCCGGCCGTCGACGTCGACGTCTGCCTCGTGCATGCGGTGGCATGTCGTGCACCCGAAGTCGGGCGACACCGCACACGGAGACTCGATCAGGCCGTTGTACTCGCGCCCCGAGACGCGCACCTCCCCGTCGCTCCAGAACCGCTGCGCGAAGAAGTCGGGATCGGTGTCGAGCAGGGCGTCCGTCCACGCTCCATGCTCACGCAGCGGGTGTCGAACGACCCTGCCCCACGAGGACATCGGCGCGGGAGGAGGCTGATCGCGACCGCGTGCGACCCAGGCATCGTCGTCGTGGAAGACGGAAATCGAGTGGCACTGACCGCAGATCTCGGACGCCCTGCCGGCCCCGAGTTCTCGGGGGTCGAGCATCGTGGGGTCGTCCTCGAGGGTGCCCTCGGGCGGTGCGGCCTGGGTCCGCCAGTGTTGCGCGTGGGCCTGCCCCGGCCCGTGGCACGCTTCACAAGCGATTCCGAGCTCGGCCACGGTCGAGGACACCTCCCCGGTGGACGGCTCGAACCCCGGCACGCCATCGACGGCGTGACACTTCACGCAGACGCGATTCCAGGTGTAGACCGCCTCGACCCGCTCGCCCGCCAGCGCGTCGTGCTCGGCGGGGGGCCGCAGGAGCGTCCACTCGTTGGGCACCCAGCGCTGCTCGGGCAGCAGGTAGGCGAAGGCGAACGCCTCGAGCGCACCGCCGCGGCCACGGACCCAGTAGACCTGCATGTGGTGGGATCCGGTGACGAGCTCGACCGGCACGTCCCCCTCGCCTGGCTGTGACACGAAGAAGCCCCCGTCCCGTCGAAACGCTCTGTAGTGCCCCTTCGAGTCGAGCGGCTGTCCATCGAAGCGGCCGAGCACGGAGCCCGCGGAGGGACGCTGCGTCATCGTCCGGTGGTAGCTGCGATGCCACGACGCATGCGTTGCTTCATGGCACGGGCCGCATGCCGCCGATCCGACATAGCCCCCCTGGGTGTGCACGCCGACCGCTGAGCGCGGGCTCGAGTCGGGTTCGGCGGCACGCGGCGGGCTCCGAGCCTCGTCGCGGCACCCGAGCAGCAAGAGCGCTGCAACCCACCCCAGAGCACGCACCGCGTTCATCCTCACTCATTCCAGACGCATGCGCGAGGGGCCGCCACCGTCCGCCCACTCGACCAGGGCGTCGATGCAGGCCCGCACCGACGCTGGTTGCAGCGTGCGCCGGGCAAACACCGCGTGCAGCATGAGGCGCGCGCCGATCTCGTCGGGCAGCACCCGCACGAGGCGCCCGGCGGCGACGTGCTTCCCGGCGCTCACGTCGCTGAGCATCGTGATGCCTCGACCGAGCAGCGCCGCCTGCAGGAGGACACGCTGGTCGTTGGACACGAAGGGCCCGTCGACGGGCACGCGTGCGCCCGACCAAAGCGGCCACTCGCGGTGGGCATCCCCGGTGGCGCCCTGGCCCCTGAGCAGCAGGTGACGCGACAGATCGTCCACCGACTCCGGTCGCCCCTGCGCGTCGAGGTACTCGGGCGACGCGACAGCGTACACATCGCGTGAACCGAGGCGACGCTGCACCAACGACGGGTCGCCCACGCGACCTGCTCGCACGGCGACGTCGACCTCGTCGGAGTGCACGTCAGCCCAGCGAATGTCCGCGACGAACTCGAGCCGGAGCTTGGGATGCCGGAGACGCAGCGCATCGAGGGCCGGAAAGACGTCGTTGGCGATCACCGGGGGCACCGACACCCTCAACCATCCGGTGGGCTCGCGTCGCTCCTCGTGCAGCCGCGCCTCGATGCCCTCGACGTCGTCGAAGATCGGTCGCAGCTGCTCGTAGAGCTGCCGGCCTCGCGGCGTGGCACGCACGCTCCGCGTGGTTCGGTGGAGCAACGCCAACCCGAGCCGATCCTCGAGTGCGGCGAGCTGGCGAGAGAGCGTAGGCCGCGACACACCGAGGTCTGCGGCCGCGTCGGTGATGGTGCCGTGCTCGACCGCGAGGACGAAGGCCCGGTACGCGTTGAGATCCACGCCAACTCGTATCACGAACGAACGAGTCGCGTTCATTCTCTTACCAAGCGTCCTCCAATGGCACGAGATAGTGTGAATCGAACCCGAGGATCACGATGCTCACCACCGCTTCCGTCGCCCTTGTCTCCCTCCTGCACGTGGCCTTTGCCGCCGGCGAGTCCGTCGGCTGGAGCCGCATGGCGGCGCGGTTCGGCTACGACGCGCAGAAGATCGAGCACACGCGGGCGCTCGCCCTCAATCAGGGCGCCTACAACCTCGGCATCGCCGCGATGCTCGTGTTCGGTCTCGCCACGAGCAACGCGGCGATGGTGCAGGCCCTGCTGTTCTTCATCCTCGCGATGGCGGTCGTCGGAGCCACGAGCGTGCGCTGGACCATCTTCGCCGTCCAGGGCGTGCCGGCCCTGCTCGCGCTCGGCCTGACGTTGACCAACGCCTCTGGGACCGCCCAACCCAGAGTCAGCGCCAACGCCAACGTCGCCACCACCCACGACCTCGCTACCACTGACCGCCCCTGGTCCGCCCCACCCCGCTTCGAAACCTAGCGAGTGAGGGCGTCTGCGCCCGAACGCGCAGGAGGAGCGAAGCGACGAGCGAGCGCGCCCCGTCCCACCACCGCCAAACCGAATGCGCAGGAGGAGCGAAGCGACGAGCGAGCGCGCCCCGTCCCACCACCGCCAAACCGAATGCGCAGGAGGAGCGAAGCGACGAGCGAGTGCGCCCCGTCCCACCACCGCCAAACCGAATGCGCAGGAGGAGCGAAGCGACGAGCGAGGGCGCCCCGCGCCCGAACTTGGAGGGGTGAAGCGGAGGGGGCTTCGCCCCCGCAGCGAGGGGAACCGAGAGGTTCCCCTCCAAGGCTAATTATCCGGCGCCCCCTGAAGGATCCAGGTGCGGATGATCTCCAGCTGGCCCTCGCTGAGGTGGTCACCGTTGATGGGCATCTGTTGGCCCGAGGTGCCCATCGAGGTGAGCTTGACCATCAGATAGCTGTTGGTCGGGTTGAGGGCGGTGACGAGCGGGATGTCGGGGGCTTGCGTGGATGCGACGCCGAGCATCGCGTCACGGGAGCGGCCCGGGGTGAGCGTGAGGCCAGCGGCGGGGCTGTTCTCGCTGTGGCACCCCGCGAACGCGCAGGACTGGTCGAAGATCGGCTGGATGTGCCCCGAGAGCGTGGCTCCGCCGCCGTCGGGCGGCTCGACCAGCTCGGCCGCGTAGTCGCAGCCGTCGTAGTCGATGACGCTGTCGGTCTCGGCTCCACCTTCGTCGGCCGTGCCTTCGATCCAGCACGCGATCGCGACGACCTCGGACGCGTTGAGTGGCTGGTTGGCCAGCGGCATGGGGCTCCCCGGCACGTTGCCCTGCAGCCGCTGAAGCAGATAGGAGTTCCAAGGGTCCCCCGCCGCGATCTCGAGCATCGGCTCGTCCATCGTAGCGCCGTAGATGCCGTCGCGGTTGGGGTCGCCGTAGGTGACGTTGGTCTCGAGCAGACTCGCGTCGTCCTCGAAGGTCGCGCTGTTGACGACGGTGATCATGTTGCCACCGGGCGCGTAGGAGAGCACGTTGTCGAGCGACCCGACCGTCTGCATCTGTCCGCCGACCATCCGCTCGATGACCGCCGACTCCGGCACGCCACCGCTGGCCATGCTGGCGGGAATCGTGTCCTTGACCGTGATGTTGACCGTGCCGCCGCCGAGGCCATCGTCGACCGTGTCGATATAGCCGATCTCGACGACCATGCCGTCGTTGCCGCCCCCGACGAAGCGGAGTTGATCACCGACCGGCTCGCATCCGTTGAAGACCGACTCGGGGTCGTTGTAGACCTCGTTGAGGTTGCAGGGGCGACCGATGCGATCGATGACGCCCTGCGGCGTGCGGAGGTCGGGGTACTCCTTGTTGTTGTGGCAGACGTTTTGGAATGGCGTGCAGGTGCGCTGGATGACCTTGACGTGAATGTCCTCGTACGTCGGGAACTCCTTCTTGGCCTCCTCGATGTACTCCTTGACGTCCTCGTTGTCGGAGGGCTCGCCAGAATCGTCGCCGTTGTCGCCGTCGGAATCGCCGTCGGTGCTGCCGCCGGCGTCGTCGTCCTGCCCGTCGTCGCTCTTGCCGCCGTCGTCACCGTCGACACCGCTGCCCGCAGTGCCGCCCGAGGCGAACTGGCCACCATCCCCACCGGCATCGCAGCCCGCCGCGACCAGCGCCAAGAGTCCCAGTGCCCCCAAAGTTCCGACCGTGCTGATGCGTGCCATTGCGTACCCTGCCCCCAAGCCCCTCACAGAATCCGACGTGTGAGACTCCACCCCACCGGGCTTTTTCCGACGCGAGTCAAAAAAAGTGCGTGGAGGCGTAGTCAGGGGACAAAGGCCCGTGATGTCAGCCGTTTGAGCCGACGTCGATCTGGCCGGTCGGCGGCAGCGTGTCCCTCGAAGTGCGCGGTTGCGCCCGTGGAGGTCGGCGCTGATCCGTGTCGTTGCAGACCAGGCCGACGACGACGGTGATGTTGTCGTCTCCCCCGCGGCGGTTGGCGAGGTCTGTACACACGCGCGGAAGATCGGCGTACCAGTGGTCACGCGCAAGTGCCGCAAGCTCGTCGACCTCGACGTAGTTCGACAGGCCGTCGGAGCACAGCAAGAAGGCGTCGCCGGGCGCGACCGTGACCGACATGACGTCGGCCTCGACGTGCCGCTCGAAGCCCACCGAGCGCGTGATGATGTGCTTGAGGTCGGAGACCGCGGCCTCCTCTTCGGTCAGAATGCCCGCTTGGACCTGCTCGTTGAGCCACGAGTGGTCGTTGGTGAGCTGGCGCGCCGAGCCGGCTCGAAACAGGAGCGCACGCGAGTCGCCGACGTGGACGATGTAGGCGCGCTCGCCGTGCAGGAACATGCCCGTGAGCGTGGTGCCCATCCCCTGCAGACGCGAGTCCGCGGCGGCCTGGTCGTAGATCCGAGCGCTCGCCTCGCTCGCGGCCGCGGCCAGGACCTCGGAGATGGTCGCACCGCGCTCCGAGGCCGGGACGGCGCCGAGCGTAGAGACACCGCTTCGGACCACCTTGTCGACGACGTCGACGCACAACGCAGAGGCGTGTGCACCCCCAGCGTGCCCACCCATGCCGTCCGCGACCAAGTAGAGGCCCAGCTCCTCGTCGATGAGGTGACTGTCCTCGTTGTGACTGCGGACGCGACCGACATCGGTCGCGGGCCAGGCGATCACGCGCACGGTCGGAGCACCCTAGCAGCCCGACCGACCAGCGACCACCGCGAACGACGCCGCGCCGTCAGACGCTGAACGCCGCGGGCTCGTCGGAGATGGTGACCTCCGAGCCGTCGTAGCGAATGCGCTTGGGCTTGTCGTCCACCACCGAGAGGATGGAGACCGGACGTCTCCACACCCGCTCGAGGTTGCGCAGCGTATCCCTGGCGTAGTCGAGCTTGAGGTCGTCGCCTTCGTGACGGTGCCCGAGCAAGAGCTCACCGCGGTTGAGGTCGTTGGAGTCGACCACGTAGATGAACGGCTGCCCGAAGTTGGTGAGCTGCGAAAGCAGCTTGGTCTTGACTTTCTCGAACTCGCGCGTCTCGATCTCGAGCTGCCCCGAGCGCCGATTCTCGGCGAAGGTGAAGAACTTGTTGTCCCGGCAGAAGTCGATCGTGAAGAACTCGTCGATGAAGGTGACGTCGTTGTAGAGCTTCCGGACTTCGAAGATTCGATCGCGCCCCTGGCCGAGCTCGCGGTCCCAGTTGGCCTTGGCGTGGCTGTCGTCGCAGCTGTCCCACTCGGCTCCGAAACGCCCCTTGTTCCAGCGGTCTTCGATGTCGCGGAACAGCTCGACACCGAGCTTGTACGGGTTGAGCTGGCCGGGCGCCGTCGCGAACACGCTGGAGACCACGTCGGCGTAGTCGATGATCTCGGGCGCCTTCAGGGCCCGCTCGGTCATGATGCGAGAGTGCCAATAGCTGGCCCACCCCTCGTTCATGATCTTGGTCTGCATCTGCGGCAGGAAGTAGTAGGCCTCCTCGCGGATGATGCCCAGCACGTCGGCTTCCCAAGACTCGAGCGGCGCGTGCTGGATGAGGAAGCCGAGCACGTCACGTTCGGGGCGCTGCGGGATCTTGCGCTTACTGGCCTCCTTCTCGGCCTTGGCGCGCTCCTTCTGCTCGGCGATGAACGAGGGCGGGTTGACGTAGTCCTCGAGGTAGCCGCGCACGTTGTGCAGCCGGCCAGTCTCGTCGTCCTTGCCGTCGCCATCGCCCGGTTTTCGTGACGGATCGCGGAACGGCGCCCAGGGATCGATGAGGTTGTCGATCGACAAGCAGACGTCGATGAACGACTCGACCGCGGAGACCCCGTGACGGTCCATGTGCCGCCGCACCCGCGCAGCGCTGTTGGCCATCACGTCGATCATGCGACGGTCGGTGCGGGAGAAGTAGTTGTTGTTCTTGAAGAAGTCGTTGTGGCCGTAGACGTGGGCCATCACGAGCTTCTGGTCGACGTAGCTGTTGCCCTCGAGCAGGTAGGCGTAGCAAGGGTCGGTGTTGATGACCAACTCGTAGATCTTGGAGAGCCCGTAGGTGTGGCTCTTGATCATGTGGTCGTACTCCATCCCGAACCTCCAGTGCGGATACCGGACCGGGAAGCCACCGTAGCTGGCGATCTCGCACATCTCCCGGTAGTCGAGCATCTCGAAGATTTGGGTGAAGTAGTCCAGGCCGTACTCGTCGGCGTAGCCCTGGATCTCGACCTGCATGTCGCGGAGGTAATCCGGAATCGGAGCCACTTACCGACCACCTTTGAGGAACTCTTTGATCGAGTCCATGATGTCGTCTTTGCCCGTGATCTCCGAGGTGACGAGCTTCTCGTCGCTGGGAAACGCCGCGCGAATGTCCTTGATGAACTGCCCCGACCCGTAGGGACTCTCGACCTGCCCGTAGCCGAACTGGTTGCACGCGGGGATGAGCGTGTCCTTGAGCAGGCTGACGCAGGTGCTGGTGTCGTCGACGGACCAGTTGTCGCCATCGGAGAAGTGGAATGCGTAGATGTTCCAGCCCGCGGGCGGGAACTCCTTCTCGATGAGATCGGAGCAAACCTTGTAGGCGGAGCTGATCATCGTGCCGCCCGACTCTCGCGTGCGGAAGAAGACGTCACGCTCGACGACCCGCGCGGTGGCGTCGTGAATGATGTAGCGCGACTCGAGCCCTTGGTATTGGCTGCGCAGCCAGGTGTCGATCCAAAAGGACTCGATGCGCACGATCTCCTTCTGCTCATCACCCATCGAGCCCGAGACGTCCATCATGTAGATGATGACCGCGTTGCTCTGGGGCTTGGGGTCGGTGCGCCACGAGCGGTAGCGCTTGTCCTCGCGGACCGGCGTGATGATCGGCTTGTTCGGCATGTACGTGCCGGACGCGAGCTGGCGCTTGAGCGCGCGCTTGAAGGTGGCCTTGAACGACCGCAGCGACTCGGGACCGGTGCTGCGCAAGGAGACGTAGCGATCCTTGTTGGTGTGCAGGCTCTCGGTGCCCTTGGGCTCGATGCGCGGGAGGCCGAGCTCTTCGCCGAGGATGGACGCGAGCTCGTCGAGGGTGACATCGACCTCGAGGGTCTTGTTGCCCTCGCCTTCGCCCGCCTTGCCGGCGCCCTCGCCCTCTTGGCCTTGTCCCTGCCCGACCGGGTCGCCCGGCTCGCCGTCGCCTTGTCCCACACCCGACTGCTGGCCGCCGCCGAGGGTGAAGCGCGGGATGTCGATCGACGGCATCGGGATCGAGACCGTGTCCTTGCCCTTGCGGGCGGTCATGTCTCCGCGCGAAATGTACTTGCGCAGGTTGTCGCGAATCTTCCCTCGGACGATTTCGCGGAACCTGCTGTGGTCCTTGTCGATGCGTGAGATCATGGGGCTCGGCGCATCTCCAGCATAACAGGCCCCAGCACGACGCACCCGGCGCGTCCCGCTTCGTGCCGCTGCGCCGAGGCTCGCAAGGTGGGATACGCTGGTACGCTGGCCGAGCATGGACCCCGTCCAGTCGCTGCTGCCGATCGCGGCCGGCCGACGCCTCTTGGCGTTTGGAGACCTCAACTGTCCGTTCTGCTACGCGCTCGAGGAGCGGATCATCCGCCGGGGCGCAGACGCGGAGGTGGAGTGGCGTCTGGTCGAGCATGCGCCGCAGCTTCCGCTGTCCATCGGCAAGGCCACCACCGACCACCAGGCCGAGGTCGACCAGGAGCTGGAGGCGCTGTGCACCCGGGCGCCCGACGTGGAGATTCGGAGGCCGCCGTTTCGGCCGGCGAGCGGCCCGGGGATCCGAGCGGTCCTCGCCGCGGCGCGGATCGACACGCAGGGCGCCGATCGGCTCCGCACCGCGCTGTTTCGCGGGCTGTGGCTCGAGGGCCGGAATATCGCGGACGCCCGCATCATCGAAGACATCGCCCGAACCCAGCGCGTCGTGCTCCCCGAAGAATCCCAGGACGACGCTCTGGCGGCGCAGGCCCAGACCGCGCAGTGGCGGGCGGCGAACTTCAATCGCATCCCTTGTATGGTGTCCTCGAGTGCAGCGACGCTGCTGGGGCTCTCCGAAGAGCGTCGGTTGGACCTCTTCCTTCGCTCGGGCTTGTTCGGGTCTCGCACCGACGACGCGTGCGTCGTTCGAGACGACTGATGCACCGCGACGCGAAGGCCCAACAAGGGCCTCCGCGCCACCCGCGCAAAGCCTGCGTACAGTGCAAACGACACGGGCGTGCGTGGTACCGTCGGTGAACATCATGTCGAGTCTCGTCGAACGGATTGCCGCGCTCCAAGACTTCAAACGGTACGAAGACCTTCACTGGTCGGGCACCTTCGAGGAGTACCTCGACCTGGTCCGCGACAACCCTCGGATCGCCCGCACTGCGCACGAGCGTCTGTACGACATGCTCATCTCGCACGGCACCGAGGAGTACGTCGACAACAAGAAGAAGATCATCCACTACCGGTTCTTCGACGACGAAGCGCACGGTGGACGCGACGCGATCTTCGGCCTCGACATCCCGCTGATGCGGCTGGTCTCCGTGCTCAAGGCCGCGGCCATGCGCTACGGCACCGAGAAGCGGATCATCCTTCTCCACGGCCCCGTCGGATCGGCGAAGTCGACGATCGCGCGGCTCCTGAAGATCGGCATGGAGGAGTACAGCCGTAGCCCGCAGGGCGCGATGTTCACCTACGAGTGGGTCTTGCCCGAAGAGCTGCGCCACCTCATCGCAGGTCAAGAGACGTTCCCCTCACCCATGCACGAGGAGCCGCTCAAGCTCATTCCGCCCGAGTGGCGCGAGAAGGCGATCACCGAGCTGGGCCTCGAGAAGGACGGCTACCGTCCGCACGTCAAAGGTGAGCTCAACCCCGCCTGCCGCTACATCTTCGCCGAGCTGATGCAGCGCCACAAAGGCGACTGGTCGGAGGTCATCAAGTACATCCGGGTCCGCCGGCTCCTCATCTCCGAGCAAGACCGCGTCGGCATCGGCACGTTCCAGCCCAAGGACGAGAAGAACCAGGACAGCACCGAGCTCACCGGGGAGATCAACTACCGCCGCATCGCCGAGTTCGGCTCCGACTCCGACCCGCGCGCGTTCAACTTCGACGGCGAGTTCAACGTCGCCAACCGCGGCATCATCGAGTTCGTCGAGATTCTCAAGCTCGACGTCGCCTTCCTCTACGACCTGCTCGGCGCGACCCAAGAGCAAAAGATCAAGCCCAAGAAGTTCGCGCAGACCGACATCGACGAGGTCATCATCGGACACACCAACGAGGCCGAGTACCAGCGCTTGCTGGAGAACCGCTTCATGGAGGCGCTGCGTGACCGTACGGTCAAGATCGACATCCCGTACATCACCAAGCTGTCCGAAGAGACCAAGATCTACGTCAAGGACTACAACCCCAAGAAGGTTCGCGGCCGCTTCATCGCCCCGCACACCCTCGAGATGGCGGCGATGTGGACCATCCTCACCCGCCTCGAGGAGCCCAAGAAGCACCAGCTGAGCCTGATGCAGAAGCTCAAGCTCTATGACGGCAAGACCCTGCCCGGCTTCACGCAGGACACGGTCAAGGAGCTCCGCAAGGAAGCCAGCCGCGAAGGCATGGACGGCATCTCCGCCCGCTACGTGCAGGACAAGCTCGCCAACTGTCTCGTCTCCGAGCGCGGCCAGACGAGCATCAACCCCTTCATGGTGATGAACGAGCTCGAGAGCGGCCTGCGCAACAACAGCCTCATCACCAACGAAGACGATCGCAAGCGGTACACCGACCTGCTCGCCGTCGTGAAGCAGGAGTACGAGGACATCGTCAAGAACGAGGTCCAGCGCGCCATCTCGGCCGACGAAGACGCCATCGCGCGCCTGTGCGGCAACTACATCGACAACGTC
The DNA here is from genome assembly GCA_024742475.1 of bacterium. GTDB lineage: Bacteria > Myxococcota_A > Polyangia > Nannocystales > Nannocystaceae > CAJXVA01. Next base: position 265,436 of record JANSYI010000006.1, read on the forward strand.
AAGGCGTACACCCAGCGCGAGAAGGTCAAGAACCCGTACACCGGCCAGGACGAGGAGCCCGATGAGCGGCTCATGCGGTCGATCGAGACGAAGATCGACATCCCCGAGTCGCGCAAGGACGACTTCCGGCGCGAGATCATGAACTACATCGGCGCGCTGGCGATCGAGGGCAAGCAGTTCGACTTCCGCACCAACGAGCGGCTCTACAAGGCCCTCGAGCTCAAGCTGTTCGAAGACCAAAAAGACAGCATCAAGCTCACCTCGCTGGTCTCCAACGTGGTCGACAAAGAGGCGCAGGAGAAGATCGAGGTCGTCAAACAGCGGCTCATCCGCAACTACGGCTACGACGAAATCTCCGCGACCGATGTGCTCACCTACGTGGCCTCGATCTTCGCCCGCGGCGAGATCAAGGGCGACGGCTGAGGCTGACGCGCGAGCGTACGCAAGCCCCTGCCGGCATCGCCGCGCAGGGGCTTCTTCGATTGCCGGACGGCCAGGGGGGACCGGATCGTCCCGGCCGTCCGGGGGGTTCGGGTTTGCAGCGCCGTGACACGGGAGAGTCCCGCACCACAGTACGGTTACGCGATGAGACGCGCGGCCGTCGTGTTGCTTGCCGGGTTGCTGGGGTGTGGAGCGGAGCAGCGCGGAGCGGACGCGACGTCGTCGAGCCCTGGGTCGAGCACGGACGCCCCACCGGGCTCGGGCTCCAGCGTGACGGGGCCGCCACCTGAAACCTCCAGCACGGACGGCTCTTCGAGCTCGAGCGGCGATTCCTCGGGCCCGTCGACGGGCTCGGGCTCCAGCTCGACGGGCGGCGTCTCGACCGGGACGACCGACGTGGTCGTCGACACCGCGCTCCCCGGAGAGCTTCCATGTCCTGATGGGACACATCGCTTCGCCCCGCCCTTCGACACTCGTGGAGAGTCACCGCAGGACGCCTTTTGGATGATGTGGTTCGCGTGGCGAGCGCTGCACTCCGACAGCGCTTGGCTGCCCGAAGAACTCGCCAGCGTCGGGTTCACCGAGTACGCGGCGGTCAGCGTGCCCGCCAGTGGGCTGCAAGCGTTCGTCACGGCCAACGACGAGCATGTCGTCGTTTCGTTCCGCGGCTCCGAAGAGGTGCTCGATTGGCTGACGAACCTCAGCTTTGCCCAGGCCGGCGCGGCCAGCGAGGGGTTGCCCGGCGATGTGCACATCGGGTTTCGAACGTCGCTCGACGCGGGGTGGGACGCGCTCTCGGATGCCGTCGAGGCCTTCGGCGGACGCGATCGGCGACTGTGGGTCACGGGGCAATCCCTCGGCGGCGCGCTCGCGACGCTTGCAGCCGCTCGATGGGCCGCGGCCGGATTCGACGTCGCCCCGGTCTACGCGTTTGCCAACCCTCGCTCGCTCGACACGGAGGCCGCCGTTGCCCTGCAGGTCGCGCTGGCCGGCAGAGCGTATCGATACGTCAACGAGGGCGACCTGGTGCCTCGTGTACCGCCGTGGGGAGGGGCCGCCGCGGAGGCCGGCCCGGTCTTGCCCATCGGCGGCGAGCTCGCCAGCTCGCTCATCGCACAGCTGGGCTACGCCCACGTGGGCCGACTGTTCCACCTCGAAGACGGCACGTGGACGGAGTACGGGCCGCTGGATGACTCCGAAGATGCCACCTTCTGGGGAGCGCTCGACGCCGCGGGATGGTTCGCGCTGATCGGGCTGGCCTCGCAGGGCGCCGAGCACGATCGCGACACCTACCTGTGCTTGATGCGAGAGCGTGCCTTCGGATTCTGAGCGCGCTCGACCTCCTCCAACGCCTCGCGGGTGGAGCCCACGAAGCTCGGGACTCACGGCCGGGCGCACAGCGTACGCAGCGTCTGTACGCCCCACGCCGCGACCGGGCCGAGCCCCTCGTCACGCCGATGGATGACCGACAGCCCCAGGTCGTGCGCATGTTCTCCCCACGCGTCGATGCGAAGCCGCACCAGGTCGCCCCGGTCGAGGTCGGCAGCGACGGTGGGTGCGGGGAGGTTGCCCCAGCCCAGGCCCGCACGAAGCATCGCGGCCTTGGTCGAGAGGTCCCCGACCCTCCACGTACGGGGCGAGAGCACGGCGCGGTCGGGGTTCGTGCCGCCAGCCGCCCCTTGAAGCACGATCTGCACGTGCTCGGCGAGCGCGGCGTCCGAGGGGGCATTGCCCGCGAGCGGGTGCGACGGCGCGACGACGGGCAGCATCTGCACCGCACCGATGTGCGTGCGCTCTAGGGTGTCGGGCACCTCGACGTCGGCACCGGTCACGCCGAGTCGACACGCGCCCGACTCGACCCGGCGCACAACCCCCTCTAACACCTCGGTCTCGGTGCGGAGCGCGACGTCGGGGAACTGCGAGGCGAGCAGGCGTGCCATCTCGACGAGCACGGTCTCGGGGAAGACCGCGTCGCGGACGATGGACAGCTCCGACTCTCGGCCGGCCTCGAGTGCTCGCGCGTGACCTCCCAGCCGCGCCACCGAGGCCAGCACGACGCGGACCTCCGGAAGCAGCGCCTCTCCCTGCGCGGTCATCTGGCCCCGCCCTGCCGCGCGATCGAACACCGTCACGCCGAGCGCCTCCTCCATCGTCGCCACCGACTGGCTGATCGCCGACTGCACCTTGCCCAGCCGTCGCCCCGCCGCCGAGAAGCTCCCGCTGTGCACCACGGCGACCCACACCCGCAGCTGGTCGAGCGTGAGTCGCTGCAGCGCGCCTCGATCAGGGCGCGATGAAGTGGGCGATCTCGAACGTGTCATCGTAGTAGGCCGCCCGCACCACGAACGGGTCGGGTTCACCGGCGGCCCCCGTGAAGAAGAGGTTGTCGGAGATCGGGAAGAGCGTCCACTCGAACGCGGCGTTGAACAGCCACAGCTCGCCGTTGGCGTATGCGCTGTACCACTGCAACCAGTTGGCATCCATGCCGATGCCGCTGGGGTCGGCGAGCGCGAGACTCCAGTCGTTGTCGACCGACGCCTGCGGCGCGCCGCCTTCGTTGTCCATCAGGTCGGCGACCTGGAGGAGCTCGAGCCCTCCGTTTTCGAACTGGTCGTAGACCACCGCGAGGGGAGCGTCGACGAAGAAGATATGCTCGTGGTCGTCGCTGTCCTGGCCGGGCGTGTGCACCATCGCGGTGACCTCGAGGTCGCCGGCAGCCGGGAAGCGCTCTTCGAGCGGCAGCGGGGTCTGCCAGACGCGATCGGCTCGCTCGTAGACCATCCCCTCGTGGGTGACGACGAAGAGCCGATCGAAGTGCGTCAACGAGACGGCCGCAGCGATGCCCGTCGGCGGCGGCGCGTTGGGTGCCGTCCACAGCTCCACCAGCGGCACGCTCGTCCATGTACCCGCCTCCATGTCGAGCGAGTACCGACGCAACGTCGCCGGCGCCGCGCCGGTCGAACTCGACTCGCCTCGCGCTCCACCGGTCGTCTCGTCGACCTCGCCCGCCGTCGTGTCGGGGTCGGTCGCCGCGGTCGATGATCCCGTCGCCACCGGCTCGGTCGGGGTCGCGTTGGACGAGGACCCCTGTGCGGCGCCCGTGCTCGTGCTGTCGCCCGCCGAGTCGGCGAGGCCGCTGACGCCAGGCGCACCCCCGCCACCCCCTGCGCAACCGAGAACACCGAGACAGAGCACCAAAGTCGCCCGAGGCATCCGGATCACCCTAGCGGAGCAGCCCATCACATTCTGCGATAGTTTCTTTCATTTTGTATCGGATTGTCAAACCTCCATACGGCCCTAGGCTGAGCCCAGATGCTTCGACACCGACGCGCACAAGAAAGGGGCCATGCCGAGCACGGCTGGCTCGACAGCCGCCACACGTTCTCGTTTGCGCACTACTACGACCCCGACCACATGGGCTTCGGCCCTCTGCGCGTGATCAACGAGGACCGCGTGCGTCCGGGCAGGGGCTTCGGAACGCACGCGCATCGCGACATGGAGATCATCAGCTACGTGCTCGAAGGAGCGCTCGAGCACCGCGACTCGATGGGCAACGGCTCGGTGATTCGGCCCGGCGACGTACAGGTCATGTCCGCCGGCACGGGAGTGCAGCACAGCGAGTTCAACGCCTCGAAGGAGGAGCCCGTGCACTTCCTGCAGATCTGGATCGAGCCGGACGCCCGGGGAGGTGCCCCGAGCTATGGGCAGCGGCACTACCCCAAAGAGGCCCGGCTCAACCGCCTGCGCGCCGTCGCAAGCCCCGACGGGCGCGACGGTTCGCTGGAGATCAAACAAGACGCGGTGATGTACGCGGGCGTCCTCGAACCTGGCGCCACCGTGACGCACGACGTCGCCGACGGTCGCCGCATGTGGCTGCACGTCGCACGCGGCACGATCAGCGCCGGCGAGACGACGCTCGGTGCCGGAGACGCGATCGCGTCCGACGACACCGGGGCACTCCAGCTGCGCGCCGAAACCGAAACCGAAGTCATCCTCTTCGACCTGCCCTGAGACCGACCATGAACATCGCAACCATCGCTGGAAGCCTCCGTCAGACCTCGACCAACCGAGGGCTCATCCGCGCGTGCATCGAGCTCGCGCCCGAGGGCCTCACCTTCGACACGCTCTCCATCGGCGAGCCGCCGCACTACAACGGTGACGTCGCCGCGCGCGGCGAGCCCGAGGCCGTGACGCGGTTCAAGGCCGGAATCGACGCGGCGGACGCCGTGCTGATTGCGACGCCCGAGTACAACTACTCGATCCCGGGCGTACTCAAGAACGCGATCGACTGGGCGTCACGGCCCGCGTACCAGTCGGTCTTTGCGGGCAAGAAGACCGGGATGCTCGGCGCGGCCTATTCCGTCGTGGGCACCGCCCGGGCGCAGAGCCACCTCAAGCAGATCCTCTTGGGCATGGCGACGCCGGTCTTTCCCTTTCCCGAGGTCCTCGTCGGGGCCGCCAAGGCCAAGTTCGACGCCGAGGGCAACCTCATCGACGTCCCGACCCGCGAGTTCCTCGCAAAGTTCATGCTCGCGTTCGCCGGTTGGATCAAGACGGGCTGAAATCTGCATCGATCCATCGTCGGCCCGGTGTCGTACTCAGACCGACATGGCCCGAATCTGCCTGCTCGTCCTCGGACTGACACTGTTGGCCTGCAACGCAGAGCCACGCTCCGACGTCGCGCTTCCCTCTCCTGCGGCGGGCAAGGCCGACGACGCGTCGGGAGCTCAGACGGTGGTCGTACCGATGCCCGAGGTCGAGGGCGAGCGCGGGTTGTTTCTCGCCTACGAAGAGGTTGGCCCGAGCGCGACGCCCACGCTCGACGCGACCGGCAGCCTCTACGCTCCGGCGAGGGCGGAGTGCCCCGACCTCGAGGCCATCTACGGTGAGCCCGGACGGACGCTGTGTGAGGCGGGCATGCTGGGCCTCCCCGTCGGCACGGTCGACCGCCTGCCATCCATCGCCCAGGGCGTGGTGGAGATCTGGGCGCAGTCGTCGGGCACGCTCGAGCCCGACCTCGGGCTTCCGATGCTCGTCTTCGATCTGGACGCTGGCGAGCTGCTCGCGCCGGAGGTCAGCACGCTCGATGGGACCCGTCTGGAGACCGTGGACGTCGTGCGGCGCATCCAGCTCACGCCCGAGGGCGTGCGGGTGTGGTCGCGCGATCCGGCCAACGGCGAGTCGGCACCGCTGTCGGGGATGCTCGAGCGCGACCCGGCTGGCCTGGCCGTGATGGTGCTGCCCGACCCTGCACCCGCCCTGACCCCCGGCACGCTCACCGACTACGCGTTCACGCTGGCGATGCGCTGCGAGGCGGAAAACCCCTGCGTGTTCGCGCGGTCCTGAGTGCGGTTGCCGCGGGGGGGATGCAGTGTAGGCTCTGCGGCATCGTGAACATCGCCCGAACACGCTGGGCCTGCCTTCTCTTGAGCGCCGGCCTCCTCACCGCCTGCCCCGATGAGCCGGGCACCGGAGACGACGCCTCCGAGACGACCGCCACCACCGGGCAGACGGCGTTTCGGCTCGCCTTCGACCCGATCGCGCTGCCGAGCACCCGCTCCGAGGTCTCGGGCATGCAGTTCGTCCCCGGGGCCAACGAGTTCGTGCTGCTCGGGAAGAACGGCGACCTGTGGCACTACGGGCTCGACGGAGACACGGTCACCGAGCTCGGCACGATCAGCATCCCCGGCACGTACACCGAGTCCGACTGCGGCATCTTGTCGATCGCGTTCGACCCCGGCTTCGCCAACAACAACCTGTTCTACGTGGGCCGCTGCGTCAGCGAGACCGACAGCGTCATCGAACGGTTCGTCTGGGGACCCGACCACGCCCAGATCGCCTCGACGGCGTCCGAGGTGCTCAGGCTGGGCGATGCGGACGCCACCCGCCCCTGGCACAACGTCGGCTCGATCGGCTTCGACGACGAGGGCGTCATGTGGGCGCTCTTCGGGGAGAAGCAGATCCCCGCCAACGCGCAAGACACCGCCAACAACCTCGGCGCGCTGATCCGCATCATCCCCAACCGGGACCTCGACCAAAGCGGGTTCGAGTCCGTGCCCGACCGCCCGTTCGACAGCGACGTATGGGCCTATGGCTTTCGGAGCCCGTGGACGGGCCTGCTCGACGAGCGCGGTTTTTGGTGGGTCGGCGACGTCGGGGCGGACGACTTCGAGGAGATCGACGTGGTCACCGAGGTCGGGCAGAACTTCGGCTGGAGCATCGCCGAAGGGCCGTGCGAGGGCGACTGCGAGGGCCTGACCGAGCCGGTCATCGCCATCGAGCACGCAATCGACAAGTATGTGACCGAGAACCCCGACGCGGTGCCGGTACAGAGCCGGGTGATCTTGGTGGCCGTCGCGTACCGAGACCAGGGCAACGATCAGTACCAGGGGCAGCTGACCGGCCGCACGCTCATCGGCGAGGCCTGTACGGGCGCGCTGCGGCTGCTCGAGGTCGACGACGCGGGCTCGCTGACCATGGACGAGTACTTCGGTCACCTGCCCAGCGCCCACGCGTGGGCCCAGGGCCCCGACGGGTTCGTGTACGCCGTGCAAAACGGCGGCTGCGGTGCTGGCAACATCACCGACGCCGACGCGACGCTGCTTCGGGCTCGCCTCGAGACCTACAGCCCCTGAGCGCCGGCTCGCACAACGCGAAGAGGCGCGCGGCCAGTCGTACCGCACGCCTCGGTGAAACGACCTCGCGCCCTAAAGGAAGTTGGAGATGACGCCGACCAGGATGCCGACACCAACTCCGATACCGCCGCCCATGAGTGCCTTCTTCGCGGTGCCCATGGCTTCGTCGAGCAGCTGCTCGCGCGACTTGTCGCTGACGAGCAAGGAGAAGATGGCCTTGCCGCTGAGGACGCCCTCTTTCATGTAGCCGTTGGCATAGACCGCGCCGCCGTCGGCGGTGAAGACCTTCTCGGTGCAGACGAACTCGTTGGCCTTGGAGCCGACCGGGTTTTGAAAGTGGAAGTTGCCGAAGATGACGGGCTTCCCCTTGCCGACCGCGTTCTTGAGGTCGTCGAACATGCCCTCCTTGTGCTTCTCTTCGAACGTCTTCTTGAGGTCGAAGTCGCCACCGCCGGCGAGGTCGAGGGGAAGGACGCCCGAGCCGTCATCGACGCCGACGTGGCCCTGCTTGTCCTCGTGGTAGGTCTTGCTCTTCTTGGTGTCGCCGTCCTTCCAGAAGCCTTCGACCTCCACTTCGTAGTAGAGGCACGGCGTTCCGGTCACGGGCGAGACGAGCGGCTGGGCGACGGGACGCCCCTGCACGCTGACGGCCTTGCCGTTGGCAGCGCTCGCGGCCGCGCCCGACTGCATGTGGTCGGCCTTGGTGATGCGCGACGCTTTGCGGCGCATGAAGAGGCCGTAGATCACGGCGATGATGGAGATGGCTGTGACGATCGATGCAATGGCGCCCATGACGGCAACGAAGACGGACACCCCGCCGGGTTGTCGCAGTCCGGGCCAAAGATTTCCGAAGATTGTCGGAAAAAAGCCCGTGAGCCGTATCAGCCCGCCGGCGGCGGCAGCTCTTCGGGCGGGACGAGAATGAACACGTCGCGGTCGTCCAGCTCACCGCAGGAGTCGGCGAGGACCTGAATGTTGGCGGTGAACAGGCGCGGAGTCGCGCTCTGCTCCACGAAGTCGTTGAACGCGGTGACCGTGAAGATCACGTCGGTGTTCGGCACGACGTTCTCGAACGTGGTGGGCGTGAGCGTCGGATCGGCCACCCCGGGGAGCGGCACCACGCCGTGGTCGAACGGCGTGACCGACTCGATGAAGTCTGCCGTCGTCGTCCCTGCCGGCAACGGGTCGCCGTCGACGTCGGTGTCCACGCCCGTGACGGTGCTCGTCACGTCGAACTGACCGTAGGCGGCGAGCAGCGAGACCGCGCTCGAGAACGAGCTGTCGACCCCGGTGCCGTTGGCGTTGGCCTGGTACGTCATCGGGCACAACCCGGTGACGTCGGGCACTACGCCTGCGCCGGAGATTCCCGTGCAGCACTGACCCGCAGCGCATCCAGGCGGACGGCCCGCGACGTCCCACGCCTCGGGAGGAACGAGCGCTCCGGTGGCGAGGTTGAACTGCAGGCCGTCGTCGTAGGCCGAGCACGGCCCGGTCGCCCCGACGGCGATCTGAATGACCCGACCGCAGATCGAGTTGAGGGCGTCCATCGCCTGCTGCTGGCTGTGGGCGAGCGGAGCGACGGCGCCCCCGTAGACCTCGCCCCCCCCGAAGTCGCATGTCGCGTCGCCCATGGGGTCGTGGCTGAGCGCGTCGGTGATGGAGACCACGATGGGGAAGGAACCTTCCCGAAACCCGACGCCTCCGATGCCGTCCATGTTGGGCGCGACGGACGTGGGCGCAGGGCCGGCCAGGCCTTCGCCCGTGGCGATCTGGTAGAGCGCCTCGATGTTGGACTCGGGCCCGTCGTTGCCGCCCGCGGCGACGTACGTACCCACGGCGACCTGGACGTCGGTGATGTTGGCGGTGATCGGCTGAAGCAGCCGGAAGGGCTGGTCGGTAATCGGGTCGCCGTAGGGCGCGAGCGGGAAGTCGGCGAACGACCCCGCCCCGAACTCGGTGTCGGGGACCTGCGCTTGAATCGCGGGGATGATGTCGCCCGAGAGCGCGGCACGCAGGTTGTTGATCTCCTCGGCCATCGACCCGGTGACGTCCATGTTGATGAACACGTCCATCGCCTTGACGTCGGTGCTGAAGGTCAGCGGCTTGTCTTGTGGGCCGTCGCCGTCCTCGAACGGGAGGATGAAGAAGAAATCGTTGACCAGGTCGTACGAGGCGACCGTCACCTGCGCCTTGCCGACCTCATCGCCCACGACTGCGGTGACGATCGTGGACTCGAAGAAGGGGTCGGCGAAGCCCGGGATCTCGAGCGTGGTCCCGTTCATGGCGCCCACGTTCGGGTTGGTCACCTGCCACTGCACCTCGTCGGTGACGTCGAGCGTGGTGCCGTCGGTGAAGTTGGCGCGGACGGTGAACTCGAGGCTCGAGGGGGTGTTCAGATCGAGCTCGAGCAGCGTCTCGCCCGGCAGGACCTCGAGGAACTGCACCGCGTTGCCGTCGGTGTCCGAGCCGGCCTCGGTGTCCGAGCCGGAGTCGGTGTCGCCCTCGGTGTCGCCAAACGTGCCGATCGTCGTGATCGACGTCACCGCCATCGTGTCGCGGTCGTCGTCGCCACCACCGCAGCCGAGCGCGAGTAGCGTCAGAGAACCCCCAAACCCCAGGAAAACCGAACGTCCGTCCATGACCCGAGGCAATGCTACTCGAAAAGGGGGCGAAGACGCCCTCTCCTACCGACGCAACGGTATGCGGGGGCGCATAAGCGGCACACCGCGGCCACAGGGCCGAGATGGAGCAGAACGCGCCGGCGAGGTGCAACTTGGCACTGCGGGACCCGTCTGATGCGTATGCGACCGATGCGTACCGGGGCCCTTCTCGTGGCGGCAACCTTGGCAGGGGCCTGCAGCGACGACGTCAGCGACGGCGGGGCGAGCGGCAGCGCGGGGTCCCGCGGGTCCGCGTCGACGACCGATGCTGGCACGACCTCGGCAAGCAGCTCGGACGACGCTCGCGGCGACACCAGTACGACGCTCGGCGGCTCGACCACAGCCGAGGGCAGCAGCGGGACCTCCACCGACGCCACGGGCGGCACCGACGGCACGACCGCGGGGACCTTGGGCGAAGGGACCTCCGAAGGGTCGTCCACCACCGACACCTCCAGCGGTGAGACGACGGATGCAGGCTCGAGCAGCGGCGGCGCCGTCGTCAATGACGACCCCTTCGACCCTGCCTCGTGCGGCGGGGTACCGCTGAGCCTCGAAGACGCAGCCGCACTGCTCGCCGGTTTGGACCGAGTGCTGCTCGCCAACGCGACGATTCAGGTCCGTGAGCGCACCTGCCCTGCAGGGGCATGTGGCGCGTGGGACGAAGCATACGACTGGGTCATCACCTACCTGACCTGGTCCGGCGGCGTGACGACGGCCTACAAGGACTTTCAAGCCGACATGCAGCTGGTCGTCTTCGACGATGGAGGCACACCCCGGCTGTCGTTGCAGCACGTGACCTTCGACGTGCCCAGCTCCACCTACGGCGACGACGACGGCATGGTCTACGACCTGCCGCCGAGCACCATCGCCTACCCCCACGTGCGGGCCTACGACGAGGCCCCCGACTCGCAGTACTACTATCAGGAGCTCGACTGGCAGGTCCGCGACGGCGTGCTGACCGTCGGCGAGGACTGCGTGCGATGGGTCGCCGATCCCTACATTCAGCAGCCGCCCTTCACCGAGCAGTACGCGGTGGTCTTCCACTGGTAGCGGCAGGCTCCCCCTTCCGCTCACCGGTTCGCGGGCCACCGCGAGACCTCGACCGCGGTCCCGCTGAAGGCGGCGTTGCCCGACACCACGTCGACCCGGGCATCGTCGGTCAGGTCGTTGATGCTGCAGCCGGGGTTGGAGGCCGCGTGCGACCAGCCGACGCCCTCGCGTCCGTGACCGTAGCCATGCGGAAGGCTCACCACCCCGCGCATCACCTCGGCCGTGAGCTGTGCCGGGGCAACGACCGTGCCCACCGACGAGCGCACCTGCGCCTCGTCCCCGTCGGAGATGCCTGCGTCTGCGGCGTCGTCGGGGTGGATGAGCAACGTGCAGCGAGACGGACCCTTCGTGAGGCGCGGGGCGTTGTGCAACCAGCTGTTGTTGCTGGCGAGCTGGCGCCGACCGATCAGCACCAGCGCCGGCGCCTCTGCCTCCGCGGCGGCCTCCAGCGCGTCCAAGCCTTGGGCATAGATGTCGGGACACAGGTCGATGCCGGGCCAGTCGGCGGGCATGCGCTCGGGTAGGCAGGGCTTCAGCGGACCCAGGTCGATGCCGTGGGGATGCTCGCCGAGCTTGCGCAGCGACAGACCCCCGAGGCCCGATCTCAGGCCCCGGGGACCCGCACGCAGGGCGGCGGCCAGCGTCCCCTTGGGCCCCAGCAGTCGCGCCGCGTGGGTGGCCAGGCGCCGGACTCGCGACGTGCCCTGCAGCGCTTCGAGCCGCTGCTGCAGCTCGACGATGATCTGCCAGTCGTGCCGCTCGGCGCCCTCGGTCGGCAGCGCCGCCTCGACGTACTTGGCGAAGTTGCGCACCGAGAGCAGGGCGAACGCGGCGTCGTAGTGGGGACGAGACAGCGGTGGGACGACGGGCAGGATCAAGTCGGCGTGACGATTCGACTCGTTGACGTACAGGTCGACCGAAACGCAGAAGTCCAGCGCCTGCAACGCCCGGTCGAGCTTGGTGCCGTTGGGGCACGACAGCACCGGGTTGCCCGCCCAAAGCACCAGCGCCCGAATGCGGTCGTCCCCCGGCTCGAGGACGTCCTCGGCAAGCGTCGCGACGGGCAGCTCACCGTTGCACTCGGGGAGACCGCGGACGCGGCTGGTCCAGCGACCGAACCTCGCCTTGGCCCGGCCGGGCTTGCCCGTCGGCGTGTGAATGGCATCGACGGCTGGCTGGGTGAACATCATCCCGCCGACCGCATCGAGGTTGCCCGTCACGGCGTTGAGGGCGACGAGCAGCATGCCCGTAGTGCCGCCGAAGTCTTGGGTGCACGCGCCCATGCGGCCGTAGACCAGCGCGCACTCGGTGTCGGCGAGCGTCAGGGCGAGCCTGCGCAGCGTCTGCGCGTCGACACCCGTCTTCGCTGCGACGCGCTCGGGCGCAAAGCGCTCCGCGACGGCGCGAAGTCGCTCGAGGTTTCGAGCGCCCGCCCCCAGGTGCCCCAGCGCGGGGCTGCGCTCGGCGAACACGACGTGCAGCATCGCCAGCAACGCCAGCGCGTCGGTGCCAGGGCGAATGAAGTGATGCGCCGTCGCCAGCTTGGCCGTCCGCGTACGCCGAGGATCGAACACGTGCAGCTCGCCGCGCTGCGCGACGCCCTCGAGCCGCTTTCGAATGCCCGGCGCGGTGGCGATGCTGCCGTTGGAGACCGCCGGGTTGGCCCCGAACATGAGCAAGAAGTTGCAGCGGTCGACATCGGGCACCGGCATCAGCAGCGGGTGCCCGAGCATCTGCAGCCCGGCCAACATGTGCGGTAGCTGGTCGACCGAGGTCGCGCTGTAGCGACGGCGGCTGCGCAAGGTCCGAAGCAGCGCCGGCATGTAGAGCATCGAGCCGAGGTTGTGGACGTTGGGGTTGCCCAGGTACGTCGCGACCGCGTCAGGCCCGTGCTCGGCCCCAATCGCGTGCAGGCGCGAGGCGACCTCGTCCAGCGCGTCGTCCCACGAGACGCGCTGCCAGCCCCCCGGCGTCTTTCGGACGGGGTGCGTCAGGCGGTCGGGGTCGTGCTGGAGGTCGGCGAGCGCAGCTGCCTTGGGACAGATGTGTCCCCGGCTGAGCGGATCGTCGGGGTCGCCTTCGATGCGGGTGACGCGGTTGCTCTCGATCGTGACGAGGATTCCGCAGGCCGCTTCACACAGGGTGCAGGTGTGGATCTTCTGCGTCACGAAGACGAGGGTATCGCCTTGCCCGCCCGCTTGACCGGCGTGGCGACGACTTCGACGTAGATGGCCTCCCACTGGGCCGCGGCCGCCTCATCGATCGCACGCCCCAGGTCCTTCTCGGCCACCTCGCGCTCGGGGCCCTCGCGGCCGACCTTGCAGTCGAACGCCCAGAAGTCGAACTCTTCGGGCACCGCCTTGCGACGCTCGCGGCGGATGTACTTGCGCAGTTGGTGCTTGATCGCCTCGACCACCCGGGCGGGTTCGTGCTTGGGGTCGGTGAGATCGAACGACTTCTTCATCCGAGCGTTGTTGCGCGACTCGCTGCGTTTGTCGAGGGTCTCGAGACGCGAGCGCCCGGCATCGCCGCGACCTACTGCGCCGCGCCGACCTCGGCCCCGCCGCTGCGCTCTTCGGCGATGAACTTCGCCGCCCGCAGCCCCACCAGCATGCTCGGAGCATTCATCGCGGACACCGGCGTCACCGGTACGGCCGACGCGTCCGCGATCCGCACCCCACGCACCCCGCGCAGGCGCAGCCGCGTATCGGTGACGGCCGCTTCGTCGTCGCCCATGCGGCAGGTGCCGGCGAAGTGGTAGGTGGTGATCGCGTTCTTGGCGACCCACTTGGCGAGCGCTTCGTCGCTGCGGTTCCAGAAGCCGGGCATGAGTTCCTGGCTGTTCCAGGCCCCCAGCCCCCCCTGCTTGCTGATCGCTCGGGCTCGGCGCACGCCCTTGACCATGGTGTCCATGTCGCGGGCGTCGGAGAAGTAGCCAGGGTCGTAGGTGGCCGGCGCGGTGGGATCGCTGCTAGCCAGGCGCACGCTGCCGCGGCTGTACGGCTTGCCCAGGATGACGACGATGCCGTAGACGTGGTCGACCATCTTGGGCACCAGCGGGTTGGCCCATGCCGCACCGACGGCCGTGCGCACGACCTGCTTCATCGGACCGCCGTAGAGCGAGGGCGGCAGGACCATGCCCGGTAGCATGCGCTGGACCGCCTGCTTCATCGCCGACGGCGCGGGCCAGAATACGTAGCAGGTGTCGCTTTGCCCCTCGGGCAGCGGCGTGTCTTCGTTGGTGCGGAAGAAGCTGTACAGCTGCGGGTACATGCTGTCGACCTTGCCGCGGCTCGCGAAGAACAGCGGCACGTTGGGGTGGTCGTGCAGGTTCTGGCCGATGCCCGGCAGCTCGGCCACCTGGGACACGCCCGCAAAGCGCAGCGCCTGGTCGGCACCCAGCCCCGAGAGCATCAGCAGCTTGGGCGTCTCGAGGGCGCCCGCGCACATGACCACCTCTTGGCGAACCTCGGCCCGCTGCAGGCTCCCGGCGTGCTCGAACTCCACGGCGACCGCCCGCTTGTGCTCGTCGAACACGATGCGGTGCAGCTTCGCCTTGGTGCGGATCTGCAAGTTGGGGCGGTGCGGCGCATCCTGAATGAAGGCGACGTACGAGTTTCGGCGGCGGTCGCCTTCGTAGTTCATCCACTCGTAGCCGATCACGTTCGACAGATCGCCGTCGTGAAAATCGCCGCTGAACCGGAAGCCGCTCGTGACCGCCGCCGAGATGCACGCCTCGGTCCACTGCGTGGGCGGCCGCTGGTTGGGACGCAGCGCCCGCTCCAGCTCCTCGAAGTGCGGCACCACGTCGTTCCACTGCCAGCCGGTCGGCCATTCGGCGTAGTCCTGCACGCTACCGCGCGTGTAGACCATGCCGTTGACCGAACCGCTGCCGCCGAGCACCGAGCCCGTGCCCAGGAAGAACCGGTTGCACGCCGAGTGCTCTTGCGGGGCCGAAAACCGATCCCAGAACAGCTCGTCGTTGATGAAGGCGTGCTTGTAGCCGTCGGCCGAGAGCGTCTCGGGATGCTCTTCGGCGGCGGGACCCGCCTCGAGCAGGAGCACCGCGTTGTCGGGGTTGTCGGCCAGGCCCGCGGCGGCGATGCAGCCGGAGCTGCCACCACCGACCACCACGTAGTCGAAGGATTGCGTCATCTTGAAACCTGAGAGCCCACTATTTGGAGAGGGCCGAAGTCAGAAGCGACTTCAGGCCGCTGAGCTTGCCGCGAATGCCGGGTCGATAGACCAGCTCCACCGCGCCCTTGATCGTCTCGAAGTCGCCCTGCGCGACCGGGAACAGCTTGTTGGCGAAGTGCAGGCCGGGCACGCGGTCGGTGAGCACCGCCTTGGTGTTGCAGCACGCCCGCAGGCCTTCGCGTCCGTTGAGGCGACCGAAGCCGCTTTGCTTCACGCCGCCGAAGGTGAGGTCCTGAGCCATGTAGGTCATGCCCCCGAACTCGTTGATCGCGACCATGCCCGACTCCACCCGATCGGCGATGCGGCGGGCCCGAGCCTGGTCCTTGGAGAACACCGACGCCGACAGGCCAAAGCCGTTGCTGTTGGCCAGCTCGATGGCGTGATGCTCGTCGGGCACGCGGCACAGCACCATGACCGGGCCAAACGTCTCCTCGTTCATGATGCGCATCTGCGGGGTGACGTCGGCGAGAATGGTGGGCGCGAAGTAGTCGCCCCGCTCGGACATCACCCGCTTGCCGCCGGTGACCACCCGCGCGCCCTGGGCCACGGCGTCATCGAC
This sequence comes from bacterium, assembly GCA_024742475.1. GTDB lineage: Bacteria > Myxococcota_A > Polyangia > Nannocystales > Nannocystaceae > CAJXVA01. Next base: position 280,978 of record JANSYI010000006.1, read on the forward strand.
CAGCTCTTCGACGATGCTCAGCTGCATCGGCGTGACCATGGCGCCGATGTCGACGAGCTCGCCCTGGCTGGCGGCGCCTTGCTTCATCTGGCGCACCAGGTCTTCCACCTTGGCTTCGAACTGATCGTAGACGGCTTCGAACACCAACAGCCGCTCCGACGCGACGCAGTTTTGGCCGGCCGAAATGAAGCAGCCGGCCATCGCAGCGTGCGCCGCCTGCTCGAGATCGGCGTCTTCACAGACGATGAACGGGTCCTTGCCCCCGAGTTCGAGCACCACCGGGGTGACCGTCTTGGCGGCCGACTCCAGCACCTTTTGACCATTGCGGCCCGAGCCGATGAACACCAGGCCGTCGACGCCGGTCTCGATGAGCGCGCGTCCGGTGTCGCCAAAGCCCTGCACCAGGCCCACCACGTCGGGACTGAAGCCCTCGGCCCGCAGCGCCTCGTGAATGATGTCGACGATCGGCCCTGCCGACCACGCGACCCACTCGCTGGGCTTGATGACGATCGCGTTGCCGGTCATCAGCGCGGGGATCACCGGGTTCATGATGTTTTGGAACGGGTAGTTCCAGGGGATGATCGCGCCGAGCACGCCGAGCGGGTGGAACTCGAGCTGCGCCTTCTTGTGCAGGAACAGCCCCGGGCTCACGCGTTCGGGACGCAGGTGCTTTTCGCCCTGGCCGATCGTCCACCGCAGTTTTTCGCAGACGGTCCAGATCTCGCCCATCAGCGCGTTCTCGCGGGTCTTGCCCGAGTCGCGCACGATCCACTCGCAAATCTCTTCGGCACGGTCGAGCACCGCGTCGCGAATGTGCCCGAGCACCCGGCGGCGCTGGGCGAACGTGGAGAGTCCGTAGCCCTTTTGGGCCTGACGAGCGCGCGCGATGCTTGCCGCGACCGCGTCTGCATCGTCCACGGGCACGGTGCCCAGCGGCTCGCGGGTGGCGGGATCGAAGCACTGAATCATGCCGGGCTCGGCATCGATGCGGAGCACGTCGGCGGCGGGGGTGGAGATCGGGGCGTTCATTGAGCGGCTCCTTCAGCGAGCACGTCGAGATGGCGTTTGCTGGGGTCCGCACCACGGGTGCGCTCGAGATACGCCTCCCACTTGCGAATGGTCAGCGACTGAAACTCCCGCACCACGGGCGAGAGCTCGGGCGCGGGCCGGTCCCAGAACTTCTCCCAGCCCTCTTGCTCGTGGCCGAGGACCCAGACGTCTTGTCCCAGCAACGGCTGCAGGGTGACGTAGCGGGTCATCGTCATCATCTTCTGCATGACCCAGTGCGGCAGGCGGGGCCCCAGCAGAGGCAGCTTGATCGCCTTGGGGTGCAGGTAGAACACGAAGATGTGGCGGTTGCTCTTCTCGTCCTTGGGCAGGGTGAAGAGGAAGTGCTTGATCCGGCCCTCGGTGTTGGACCAGTGGTACGGGTAGTCGTAGCAGGCGAGCATGTGATCGGCGCCCGACTCGGAGCGGTCGATGAACATGTCCTGCATCTTTCCGGCCGCGATCTTCGACCGGTACTCCAGCTCGACCCGGTCGCCGATGGTCTCGCAGCGCAGCAGGTCGGTGCCCTCGAACGGCTGGAACTTGCGGTGCAAGAAGCCGTGCGTGAAGTCGCTGACGTTGTCGAGCAGCATCGAGTGATGCCCTGGGCTGTCGAACTGCACGATCGCGTGTGGCCACGGTTTGGGGCCTTCGAGCTCGGGGATCGACGGGATGTCGCGCGTCTTGGCGACCTCGGGGTCACCGGGAAACATGAAGATGAGGCCGTAGCGCTCGCGCACCGGCAGCGCGTGGATCCGCAGCTTGGGGTGCTTCTTGCCGAACAGGTCGTGCGGGATTCGAGCGTTGCCGTCGCCGTCGTAGCTCCAGCCGTGGTACGGACACACCAGCTCGCACCCGACGACCTGGCCTTCGGTGAGCTTGAGATGCCGATGCGCGCAGCGGTTCTCGACCGCCCGTACGCGACCGTCGTTCCCGCGAAACACAGCGATCGAGCGCCCCCAGAACTTGGTCTCGAAGTGCTTGCCACGCTCGAGGTCCTCGCTGCGCCCGACCGCGTACCAGTAGTCGGGATCCATCCCGGCCGAGCGCGCTTTCTGGCGGTGGGTCTTCGCGTCGTCGAACGCGGGCGGGGGTCCGGATGCGTGTCCGCTGAGATCGGTCATGGAGAACCTTCGGGGCAGAAACAGAATTGCAATTCTGTTTCGCGCACGGAATATTCCGGTCAGGCCCCGATGTCAACGCAGCCGCATCACAGCCCCCGAAAACGCAGCTCACGGCGCTTGCACCGCGCCGTGGCGCTTCTGGCACTGGCGGCGGCCTGCGAGCCGTATGAGGACCTCACCGAGGTGGCGGAGCTTCCCGACGAGTATCTCCTCACCAGCGATGCGCCGTTGATCGCCCTCGAGGTCGTGGCCTGCATTCGTGGCGAGGCCCCACCGGAATTCGAGATCGAGGGGTACCTCCGGACGGGATCGCGAACGGACGAGGGGGAAGTCGCGGTGAACCTGGAGAACCTCGCGAGCGGAGAGCGAGCCACGATCGACACCGTGTCCGACATCTACAACTACGCAAGCGTGCCGTTCGTGCTGGATGCGGCCTGGGCCGGGTCGGGGCGTCGGTGCAGCGCCCCCGAGGTCATCGAGATCTCCGCGGACCTCGCCCCCGGCCAGGAGGTCACCCTCTTCAACCCCGACGGCCGAGTGTTCGCCAGTTGGTCGAACTCTCGCGTCTGCAACGACCCGCTCGATGCAGGCGAGGTCTCCCTCGAGATCCAGCGCCTCTGAGCTGTCGGATGTCCCCGCAACCGCAACACAGCCCCCGAAAACGCCTCCAAGAGGCCAAGCGAGCCCTGTATCGCGAGGCGATCCTCGACGCGGCGGAGCGGGAGTTCGCGGCCCACGGGTACGAGCAGGCCAAGGTCACCGCCATTGCCAAGGGGGCCGGCGTCAGCCTCGCCACCCTGTACGGCACCTTCCCCAAGAAGCACGACGTCTACCGAGCCCTGCAAAAGGACCGCCTCGAGCAGCTCATGCGCGACGTCGGTGCCCAGGTCCTTGCCGCCAAGGATCCGTTCGAGCGTCTGCGCGGAGGCATCGAAGGCTATCTCCGCTTTCACATGGAGCACCCCGACTACCTCCGCGGCCAGCTCCGCGAAGGTGTCCCCTGGGGCACCACGGACCAGCTTCGCACGCCCGAGCAGACCCAGGCGTGGGAGGCAGGTCGCGTGATGATGATGACCGCCTTCGAGGCGGGCATGGACGAGGGCTGGTTCGTGCGCGACGACCCCGAGCTGTGCGCCCGGACGGCCACGGCGATGAGTCAGGTGCGGCTGTCGCTGTGGATCGACCGCGACCTCGACGAGAGCCCCGACGCGGTCGCCCGCGCGGCGATGCAGCAGCTGCTGCGGGCGTTCGCCGAGCCTGCCGAGCTCGCGGCGCTGCTCGAGCGGCTGTGAACGACAGCCCTCTCTCGTCGCTGCACGAATCAAGCGGCCGCGCGCAGCTTCATCGCCTCGACGCGCTCGTACCATGCCATCAGCCGGGGTCGCTCGCGGACGCGCTCGAAGACTGGAAACGGACGGATGCAGGTCAGGGCGCCCTGCATGGCCACGTCGGCCACGCTCAGCGCGTCGCCGACCACGAACGAAGCGTCCCCGAGGAGCTGCTCGAAGTGGTCGAGGTTTTCGGCCACCCATCCGTGCGCGTCGCTCCGGCCACTGCGCGCCAGGATCCGCTTCGCGACCGCGTGCATCACGATGGGCCCGCCGAGCTTGACCATCATGCCCCCGGCCGCGCTGAAGCGGCTGTGCTTGGCGATGATCTGCGACGCCTTGGCCGCCTCGCGCCACGTGCCGTACAAAACGGGGGGAAGCGACTCGATGAACGTCTCATCGACCCACGCCTCGATCTCGCTCGTCCGCGCTGCGGCGTCGGCATCGACGGGGTGCAGCCGAATCGTGTCGGGAAACGCCTCGTCGAGGAACGCGAGGATGCGCGTCGAGTCCCACACCACGTCCTCTCCAACCTCGAGCACGGGGACCTTGCGAGGCGCGTCGTCGGGCATCGGCGGCAGCTCCACCTTCGAGCGCGGGCTGACCTCGACCTCGTCGAACGCGATGCCCTTGACCTCGAGACCCGCCCGCACCTTGTTGCAGAACGGGCACAGCGCGAATTGGTAGAGCTTCGGCGTGGTCATGGCGTGCCGGGTCGTGATACCGCAATTCGGCGGACTGAGCCCACAGTGGACCGCGTCAACTCAGCAGACCCGCCAGCGGAGCGGTGTTGGTGTCGCCGAAACCTCCGAGCGGCTCGCCCATGGCGTGAGCGATGCTTGCCAAGAGCCCCGCGTGGCGCTGGCCCCCGCCATCGAAGACGCGCCCGGTCTCGATGCTGCCGCCCGCTTGCCCGGCGAGCACGAACGGCATGTCGTCGTGCAGGTGCGTGTTGCCGTCGCAGACCTCGGTGCACAGCAGCACGACCGAGTTCTCGAGCATGGTGCCGCCGACGGGGTCGGGCGTCTCGGAGAGCCGCTGCAGCAGGTAGCCGAACTGCTCGACCCAGTACCGACGCTGGGCGAGGTAGGCCGAGAACTCGTTGGAGCCCGGGTCGTGGCTGGGGCCGTAGTGCGAGGCCTGGTGGCTGCGCATGTCGAAGCCCGGGTCGTACAGCGGCGTGCCCGGGAACTGGCTCATCAACAGGTCGCTGGTGTGGTGCGAGCACTGCAGCACGCCCACGCGCGAGAGCCCGCACGACATCGCCAGCACGGTGAGGTCGATCTGCGCCCGGAGGATGGATCCGAAGTTGGCCGGGTCGTAGAGGCTGCCACCGGGCGCGACGATGGTCGGCTCGTCGCAGGTGGGCAGGTCGGCCACGCCCTTGATCCGGGATTCGACCTCCCGCAAGGACTCGAGGTGGTAGTCGAGCTTGGACGCCTCGACCTGCCCGAGCTTGGCGCGCAGATCGTTCAAGTCGTCGAGCGCGGCGTCGATGACGGTGACCTGGCGAGGATCGGGCTCGGACGAGGTGCCGACGAGCCCGTCGAAGAGCAGACCGAACGCGGCGGTCGGGTCGTCCTGCGGGGTGAGGCTGTTGCCGGCGCTCGGGTACGAGATGTGTTTGTCGCCCGAGGCGTTGTTCTGGTTGGCCATCGCACCGAGAAGCAGATGGCGGAACGGCGCGTCGGCGCCGGCGGTGCGAGCGATGCGGTGGTCGATGCTCTCACCGAATCCCCCGTCGGCGGCGGTGAGCAGCTTGACCGCTCCGCCGGGGTGGCTGCCTTGGTCCGCGGGACCGAGCGTGAGTCCATTGAGAAACACGCAGTCACCCGCGTAGGGGGCCAGCGGTTCGAGCTGGGGCGTGAGCTCGACCGAGCCGCCCCCGGTCGCGTGCCACAGCGAGGCCTGACCGTCTTGGCTGGGCCCGACGACGCCGTCGGGAAAGTAGAATACGATGAAGCGCTCAGCGAACCCCTCGGCCGCGCGGGAGCGCCCCGGCTCGAGCAGCTCGAAGAACGGCAGCGCGAGCGCGGAGGCTGCGGTGGCCCGAAGGAGGCGACGGCGGGTGAAGTCTCGAGTCATCGTCGGTACCTGAACTCGCCTGCGGTGAGGGTGGCGACGAACAGCTCGACCAGGTCGTGGTCGGCAGTCGCAAACGCATCGGCCAAGGCTTCGACGGCGCAGCTGTCGTCCTCGGTCTCCAGACGGCCGTGCGCGAAGCGGAAGTACTGTCGCGCGAGGCAAGCGGGCGCCTCGGGGCTGGTGGCCAGCAAGGCGCCGAGCTCGACGACACCGTCGAAGGCTTCGTCGTCGGGGTCGATGCCGCCCACCGCCGTCGCGATGCCGCTGGCGTCGACCGGTTCTCCCGCATCTTCGGCGCGGAAGGCTCCGACCGCGTCGAAGTGCTCGAAGCCAAAGCCGACGGGGTCGATCAGCACGTGGCAGCCCGCACACGCCGGGTCGCTGCTGTGCTGGTCGAAGCGCTCACGCGTGGTGGCGTCGGGGTCGATCTCGGGCACCGAGCCCGCGTCGGGTGGCGGCTCGGGCAGCTCCTGGCACAGGATGCGCCGCCGGACGAACAAGCCGCGACGCACCGGCGAGCTCTGGTCGGAGTAGGCGTAGCTGCCCAGGACGCTGGCGTGACCGAGGAGGCCGGCTCGATCGGCGGGCAACTCGGCGCGCTTGAGGCCTTGCCCTGCCGGCGGCTGCATGTCGTAGAGCGCGGCGAGGCGCGCGTCGACGAAGGAGTAGTCGGCGGTGAGCAGCTCGTCGTAGCGGCCCGTACCGTCGAAGGCGACGTACTCGACGAAGCGTCGCGTCTCTTCGAGCATGGACGCACGCAGCGGCGCGTTCATCATGGGGAACAGCTGGGCGTTCTTGTCGACGGTCGCGATCTGCTCGACCCCGAGCCACTGCGCGGCGAAGCGGCCGAGCGTGTCTCGGGCCCGGGGGTCGTCCAGCAGGCGGCGAGCGTGCGCCTCGATACCCGCGGGCGTCTCGAGCTCACCCGCGCCGGCCGCGGCGAGCAGCGCATCGTCGGGGGTTGACCCCGTCAGCGTGTACGCGAGCGACGTCGCGATCTCGTGGCCGGTGAGGCGAAAGCGGTCGCCGTCGGGCTCCCCGATCTCGGAGCGATACAAGAAGCTCGGCGAGACGAGCATCGCCTCGAGGGCCAGCGAGGCGCCGTCTGCGGCGGCGATGTCGGCGTACCGGTGGCGCTCGGCGTCCTGGAGCGGTCGCCGAAAGACGCGGAGGCCGAGGTCTGCAGCGAAGGTCTGCGCGCAGGCGCCGTCACCGTGCGGATCGCAGGGCTGCCAGGTGTCGCGAGTATCGAGGGCGAGCTGGGCGACGGTGCCCGCCGCTCGCATATAGGCCTCGACATGCGTCGCCGAGACGAGGCCCGCTTCGGCGTTGTTGTCGAAGGGGAACCCGGGCGGTCGACTCTCCGCGGGCAGCTCGCTCCCGAGCCCGAGCCCGAGCACGTCGACCTCTTGGGTCTCGCCCTCCACCGTGAGCACCGAGTTGTTGAACTCGCCCGTGGTCTCGGGGTTGGTGGGGTCGGTGATCCAATCGGTCTCGTCGAGCACGAACTTGTACTCGTGCACGCCCTCGGAGATGTCGAAGGCGCCGCGCCATGTCTGCGTGTCCCCGTCGTACTCGAGCGACCAGAGCCCGGCGCCGACGGTGGGCGTCCAGTCGTTGAACGTGCCGGCGACATGCACGGTGCTCCAGGTGTGACCGTCGGCGGGGAGCCACAACTCGGTGAGCGGCACGGAGGTCAGCACGCACGCCCCGTCGGCGTTGCACGCCGATCCGCTCGGGCAGTGGTTGTCGGTCTCGCACGACGCACGCGGTTCGAGCGCGAACAGGTCGGCGACGGTCGACTCGTACTCCGCCCGGGTCAGCAGGCGAAGCTGACGCGGCGCGAGGGTCTCGCACAAGGGGTCGCCGTCATCGGAGCCGTCGTCGGTGTCACCGCCCGACTCCGCACCGTCGCCGCCGCTGAACGTCGGCAGCGTGGTCCCGTCGCCATCGTCACCGGGATCGGTCTCCCCTGCCCCGCTGGGCGCTCCGCCGCAGGCCACGAGCGCAATCAGCCCGCCGAGGAGAACACGACACCGAAAACCCACCTCGCCGATCGATGTATCACGTTCGGTCCCAGCCAGCGGCCCGGCGCCTCGTTTGGGCATGGAACGCGGTTTCTTGCCAGACTCGCATCATGGGTCGCCAGGGTCTTCGCATCGACAGCCAGACGCTCTGGGACTAGATCGATGACCTCGCCGGGCGCGCTCTGGCATGGCATAGCGCTGAACCGCCCCGGGAAATCCGGAGAGCTGGTTACGCAAGTCCAGCCACCTCGGCTGGGGTGTTGTTGAGTTGATGATAGCTGTTCTCGAACTCGACTGGGGGGACGTAGCCGAGGCGCGCGAGCAGCCGCTTGTTGTTCCA
>JANSYI010000002.1 GCA_024742475.1 bacterium
GAGGCGAGCCTTGGCTCGTCCGCTCGTGTTGGTTCAGGGAGGCTCAGACGGCCTCGCACCTGGCCCCGAGGATCAGGTGCATACGTCCCTGAGGAACAGGTGGAGCGTGGCACAGAGCGCGGCCCGAGACCCGGAACTCACCGCCGCAGCGACCAAACCGGATAGGACCAGTGCATTGCTTCCGGACTGGTTCAGGTTCCCGGACTGGTTCAGGTTCCGGACTGGTTCAGGTTCCCGGTGCGCACGGTGCAACGAGCGTGCGGAACGCGTAGTCGATGTCTTCGCCCAGCGACCCACGCCCCCCCGCGTACGCGTCGGAGTTCATGTAGCGAACCCAGCCGATGTTCATCTCCGACGCGCTGAAGCGGATGGTGTAGACGCTCCCCTGTGCGAGCACGACCGGGGGTTCCAGCGAGAACTGCTGGAAGTCCCCGAGGTTCGGCGTGTACACGACCTCCATCGCCGACAGCTCCCCACCGCCGGTGCCCTCGCCTTCGTAGATGCGCAGCATCCCCGAGCCTGCGGTCTCTCCCAGAGGCGACGAGACGGCGAGGTCGACACGGACGAGACCGCCCGAGGCTCCTGCCGTGAAGGACTGCCACTGATCTGCCGAGCCCCCTGCGGAGTCCCAGTCCTCGACCGCCTGGTCGGGCTCCCCGCCTCCGGCCGCCGTGCAGGTGCAAGAACCGTCGTCGAGTGTCGCGAGCGGGGCGAAGTTCGACGCAGCGGGATTGGTGCATCCCACACAGGGTCCGCCGGGTCCCTCGCACACACCACACTCATCCTCGACGGCGTTGCCGCCCGGTGTTCCCGCGCAGTCGAGCTCCGAAGACGTCGACCCATCTTCGGACGTTTCGGTCGAGGACTCAGACGCCTCTCCCGACGACCCGGCTGCCGCGCTCGCGGTCGACGATGACGCATCGGAGAAGCACCCCGCCGCTGCGGACAGTACTCCCAGGAGAGACGCGATCACGAGGAGACGCATTCGGAGATCCTACCCCAGCCGACTCACGGGCCAAAGCGATCGGCGGGCAGCTCCAACCCACCGACGAAGTGGCGCGGCTGCTTGCCGTGCGGGACCTTGGTGCGAAAGACGAACACGCCCGGCTCGTCCGCCATGTCGTCCTTCATCGCGTCGCACCACTGCGCGTAGTCGGGCCACGCCTGGGCCTCCTCCTCGTGGGTCTCGCACGTGAGCTTGCCGAGCCCCGTCTTGCGCTTCGGCTTGCCCTCACAGGTCGGGGCGAACTCGGGCCAGGTACGTGACGCCTCCTCGAGCCGCGAGCACCACGGGTCGCGCTTGCCGAACGGGTCCGCGATGCCGCCGTCGGTGATGACCAACGTGACGAGCGCGCCGAGTTTCTGGTCGCATACGGCAGTAAAGCACCCGTCGGCCCAGTCCTGGAAGCTGGCGTCGAGGAAGATGTACTCCTCGACTCGGCGCGTTCCGGAGGCCGCCACGTTACGCAGCGCGATACCGCCGGCGCTATGGCCTTCGGCGGTGACGCGCGCGTCGACCATCGCGCGCGGAATCCCCAGTTCGCCCTCGAAGACGTCGAGCGCCTGATCGAGCATCGGCTCGAACGCGTCGCTGTAGCGGGCGTCCCCGGGGACCGGCGACATCCACATGCGGTCGTACATCTTGTTGCTCCACCCCTTCCACTGGGGCTCCATGCGCTTGCCAGCGCTGATCGGGTACAGCAGCGCCACGTTGCGCTCCCTCTTCGACTGGAGTTCGGAGATCGCGTCGATGGTCTGCTGGAGCCGATCCCAGCCGACCCACGACTTCTTGGGTGCGCCGTTGCTGGGCTCGGCGATGTTCTCGGAGTACGTGCCGTGAAAATGCACCACCAGGTCGAAGGGCTGCTCGGGGCGCACTCCTGGGGGAACGAACAGGACCGTGTCCCGGCCACCGTTGCCCTCGAGCTGACCAACCCACAGCGCGCCGTCGCTCTCGAGCGCGTCCGCGAACGCGATCAACCCGGGACGAGCGCTGCTCGAGATCTTCCGCGCCCGCGTCGGCACGTCGGCGCGCGCCTGCGCGGGCTCGGGCTCGGGTTCGGGTGGTGCGACGGCCTCGGGATCCGCCTCGGCCGCGACCCGCGGGGCGGGCTGCGGAGCCGCTGCCGGCGTCGCGCTGGGGGTCTCCTCCACCTCGCGCGGAGTGCCGCAGCCGGAGACGAGCAGCGCCAACAGGAGCCTTCGCACCCGGGCAGTGTAGCCCCTGGGCGCCCAGGCAGGCACCATGGCGCCGATGAGTGCGTCAGCGACGAAGACGGGATTCTCGCGTGCGTTTTGGGTCGCCAACGTGGTCGAGCTGCTCGAACGCGCCGCCTGGTACGGGGTCTTCGTCGCGATCACCCTCTACCTCAGCCGCATTCTGGCGTTCTCGGACATCGAAGCCGCGACCGTCTCGGGCGTGTTTTCGGCCGGGCTCTACCTGCTGCCCACGTTCTCGGGCGCCTACGCCGACCGCATCGGCTTTCGCCGCGCGCTCCTGCTGGCCTTTGGGCTGCTCACCCTCGGCTACGGCGGCATGTGGCTGCTCCCCACCCTGCTCGAGGGCGCCGACCTGGTCACCTATGGCCGCGAGGTGGAGTTCACGGGCCTCGAGACCTCGAGTCACAAGTGGCTGTTCGTGCCCGTGATGCTGCTGGTGATGGTCGGCGGCTCCTTCATCAAGTCCGTCATCACCGGGACGGTCGCCAAGGAGACCACCGCGGCCAACCGCGCCAGGGGCTACTCGATCTTCTACGCGCTGGTGAACATCGGGGCCTTCGGCGGAAAGACGGTCGTCAAGCCGCTGCGTGAGGGCATGGGCAACGAGGGGCTCGTCGTGCTCAACCTATTCGCGGCGAGCATGACTGCGGTCGCGTTCGTCTTGGTGCTGCTGCTCTACAAGGCCCGCCCCGGCCAAGGCGAGGGCAAGACGATCGGCGAGCTATGGTCCGCCTTGGTCCGCGTCCTCTCGCAGGGCCGGCTCGTGCTGCTCATCGTCATCATCACCGGGTTTTGGATGGTGCAACACCAGCTGTACGCCACCATGCCCAAGTACGTGCTGCGGATGGCGGGCGAGGATGCGTCGCCGTCGTGGTACGCCAACGTGAACCCGGCCACCGTCGTCATCACGATCGGGGCCGTCACCGCCTTGATGAAGAATCGGTCGGCGCTCACGTCGATGACGGTCGGCATGTTCGTCATGCCCGTCTCGGCGTTCGCGATGGCGGCGGGCAACATGACCGACGGCAGCGAGATCCTGGGCATGCACCCCGTCGCGCTCATGATGATCGTCGGCATCATGTTTCAAGGCCTCGCCGAGAGCTTCATCTCTCCGCGGTTCCTCGAGTACTTCTCGCTGCAGGCGCCGCAGGGCGAAGAGGGCCTCTACCTGGGATTCAGCCACCTGCACTCGTTCCTCGCCTCGCTACTGGGCTTCATCACCTCGGGGTTCCTGCTCGACGCGTTCTGCCCCGACCCCAAGACCCTCACCGAGGCCGAACAAGCGCAGCGGCTCGCTTCGCTGGCCGGCAGCGGAGCCATGCCCGAGGCCTACGCCCACGCCCACTACATCTGGTTCGTCTTCGTCGGCATCGCGTCGGTGGCTGCGGTCTCGCTCGTCGTCTACGGTCGAGTGATGCGCGGTCGGCAGTAGCCGCGCGTCGGCCCGAGACGGTACGGTGCGCACATGATCGAGTCGTCGAGGCCACGCGTCGCCATCGTTGGCTCGGGCATCGCCGGGCTGTCCGCAGCCCTCGGGCTGCAAGACGCGTGCGACGTGATCGTCTTCGAGAAGCGCAGCCGCGTGGGAGGCCACATCCTGCCCGTCGCGGTGGAGGACCCCCGGGGCGCCAGCGCGGCGGTGGACACCGGCTTCGTCGTGTTCGTGCCCGAGACCTATCCTCGTTTCGTCTCCCTTCTCGACTGGCTCGAGGTCCCGCACGCATCGGCGAAGACGCCGTTTCGAATCACCGATGACGTCCGCGCGTTGTCCTTCCCCGCGGCCGAGCTGCTGCCGCTGTGTGGCAGGGCGATTCCCAAGGCGTGCCGCCGCGACCTGCTCCGGGTGTACCAGGCGCTTCAGCGGATCCGCGCCGAAGGACTCGGATGGCTGGACAACGTGTCGGTGCAAGCGTGGGCCGAGGCGCAGGGCTTTCAGCCCGAGTCCGTCGAGCTGGGTGTGGTCCCGTGGGTGGCCAGCTTCTGGGGGCTCCGCCCGCAGACGGTGCTGTCGGTCTCCGCTCCCGTCGCGCTCCGGGAGATTGCGCGTAACGCCGGGCACGGGACGATGCACCGCGTCGTCCCCGATACGCAGCGCTACCTCGACGTCCTGCGCCAGCGGGTGACCGCGCAGGTCCGCCACGTCGAGGTCGAGTCGATCGCCCTCGATGCCGCCCCCGCCGTCCTCACGCGCGAGGGCGCGGAGCGCTTCGACCACGTCGTCGTGTCCACCGACGCGATGGATGCCCGCCGACTGCTCGCCAACGTGCCCGGCGTCTCCGATGGGCTGGCGCCGATCCGCTACGAAGACACCGTCGCCGTGGTGCACCACGACGCCAGCCTCCTGCCCGCGTCCAAGGCGAAGTGGTGCACGTTCCACCACCGACGTCGGCGTCAAGGCAACGCGACGCACGCGTTCACGACGTGGGTGTTCGACCTGTTGCACGAGTGGACCGACGACCCCACGCGCATCGACACCCCCACCCTGCTCACCACCGGTTCGCCCGAGCTGCTCGAGTCCGGCTGCATCGACTCCGAGCAGATCCTCGAGGTGTTCGAACACCGCCACCTCGTGTCCACACCGCAGGTCGTCGATACGCTTCCGACCCTCCCAGGCCTGTGCAAAGGACACCCCGTCACGCTGGCCGCATCGTACTTGGGGCTGGGCGCGCTGCATGAAGACGCACTCATCGCCGGCACCACCGGCGCGGACCGGGTGCGGGCCGCACTGAACCTCCCGCCGATGCGCTGGCCGTTTTAGCAGCCGCCCGCACGGTGTAGACGCCGTCGCGGAGGTCGGTGCGTTTGGCGAGAAACGCCTCGAGGCTGCCCAGCATGTCGAGGTTGCTCGTCTGCACGACTTCATCGTCGTCACTCAGCGCGAGCTTGTACGGGTTGATCTCCTCGGCCCGACCCGTGGCACGCTGGTAGAGCCACACGTGGATCTGCTCGAGGACCTTGCGGTTCTCTCGCATGACGTGGACGAGCTCGTCGTCTGTGTAGGCGCGCGCCAGATCCGTCTGCCACCGCGTCAGGTAGCCCAACGCGTGATAGTTCAGCATGCCCTCGGCGCGCCCGCGGCCCTGGTCTCGTTGCGCCCACGCGCGAAAGAACGCCTGCGCGAGCCCCCCCAGCCGCGCAACCTTGACCATCTCTACCGTCACGCGGCGGAGGAAGTCGGGTTGCGTCAGCTTGCGCTGGAAGAACAAGAGCGCCGTGGAGGCCCAGTAGGCAGAGTAGTCGTAGACGATCTTCAAGCTCGCGACCTGAGCGTTGCCGAACATCGCGTACTGCCCCTCGTACAGCGACAGGAACGAGCGGTACAACGAGAGATACTGGCGGTTGAAGCCGAAGGCCAAGCGGCTGATGTCATCCCCAGCGGCATCCTTGGCCACCAGCTCGGTGATGAAGTCGTTGCTGAACGCGATGAAGTCGGACCCGGGAGAGTAGAACGGATCCACGAACACCCCGGCCTCCCCCGTCAGCGCCCAGCGGTGTTTGGAGAAGACCTGCTTGGCCCCGTACGAGAAGTTCTTCTGCGTTCGGAAGTCGAGGCGAGCCTCGGCGTGTGGCGCGATCATCTCGGCTGTCGCGGGCTCGTACTCGGCCAACCACGCCTGCATCTTCTCCCACGTGTTGTACGTGTCGAAGGGGTGGACCGCGGCGTCGGCGACGAGGCCGATGCTGATGCTGCCGTCGGCCAGCGGGATCCACCACAGCCAGTAGCCCTCGCCCATGAAGTGGTTGGTGCTGAGCCGACGCATGCCGAAGGGCACGCGCCGCCTCCAGGCGTCGTCCGTCGACATGTCGTCGACCGCCAGAGGCCTGGCGATGCGAAACCACGCCGACGAGGCGACGTGGCCGTTGCCTTCGACGAGACCAAGCTTGCGCTTGAGGAAGCTGCGCCGCCCCGTCGCGTCGATCACCCACCGGGCTCGCCAGGCCCTTTGGTCCTCCGCAACCACCGTGTGCGCAGCGTCGTCCTCCGAGAGTTCCACGTCACGAACCCGAACGCCTTCTTCGAGGACGACCCCCAGCGCGCGCGCCTGCTCGGCCATCACGTTCTCCTGGGCACCACGATCGAAGTTCGTGCTGCCGACGGCGTGATAGTGCCTCAGGCCGAGCTCGGGGCGCGCTTCGACGATCGCGTTGTTGGAGCAGGGGAAGAAGTAGCGCAGGCCGAGCTTGGGGATCCGGGCGCGGCTCAGCGGGCCCGCGAGGCCGAGGACGTGGTTGTAGTAGTGCGACCCGACCTCGACCGTGGACTCGCCGACCTTGTGGGCGGCGCTGGGCACCGGAAACGCACCGCGCTCGAGCACCACGACCCGCAGCGCGTCGTTGCGCTGGCGGAGCTGGATGGCGAGCGCGAGGCCAGCCAGCCCTGCTCCGAGAATGACGACGTCGTCAGGGGAGGTTCCGCAGTCGTCGGGCATGCGCGCAGGCGAGCTTACCCCCTGGCCCGCGAGACCGCATAGCGCTCGACGAGCGCCAGTAACTCCTCGCCCATCGCCTCGATCGTCGACTCTCGAAGGCCTGGCACCCGGCGCAGCTCAGCGAGGGTCTGCGGGCGTGCGCGGTCGATGCCCACGATCGCGCGCCGCGGAAGCAGGGCCGAGGGCCGGACGGCGAGCTCGCGCGCCTTCGCTCGGCAGGCGCGGTCGAGCTCGGGCGCGATCGAGGTCGCCCCCGAGGTCGGCGGGGGGAGAGCGCGGTCTCGGTACTCGGCGCCCTCTTCGTCGGCGCTCGCCAGCATCACCACGGGGCCTCGCGGTGCCATGCGGCGTCGGAGGCGTCCCTCGGTGACGAGGTCGTCGATCCCGGCACGCAGTGCGGCGTCGTCGTGCCGCTGCAGCGCGCCGAGCTCGGGCAGCGTGAGCAGGTCGGCCTTCGACAGCCGCTTGACCTCCCATCCTCGCAGCGCGCGGGACAGCGCCTCGATCGCCACGGGTCGGTCGAGACGTCGGAGCACCCGTACGAGCAGCGCGCGGTCGGCCTTGGTCAGCGGTTTGCGGCGACGAGGCGCAGGGGCCCGCCGCAGCGACGGTCGGCAAACGTCACAGCGCCCGCACGGGGGCGTGCCCGGCTGCCCCTCGAGGTACTCGCACAAGGTCTGCTGCCGGCAGATCGTGTCGATGCGCGCGTAGTCTTCGAGAGCGCGAAGCGCTTCGCTCGAGCCGCACAGGTGCTGCTGGATTCGCACATCCTCGTCGCCGAAGTACAGCACGCACCGCGACGCCTTGCCGTCCCGCCCCGCGCGACCGGCCTCTTGATAGTAGGCCTCGGGGCTGCCTGGCGCCTGCAGGTGGACGACGAGGCGCACGTCGGGGAGGTCGACGCCCATGCCGAACGCGCTGGTGGCGACGAGGACCCGAGCCTTCGACGTCTCGAACGCTCGCTGCGCTCGGTCACGACTCGTGGCATCTCGACCCGCGTGATAGCCCACGACCGGATACCCCTCGGCGCGCAGACGATGGGTCACCGCCTCGACGCGCTCTCGGGTCGCGCAGTAGACGATGGCCCGCCCGGTGCTCGCGACGTCTCGCGGCTTGACGCGGTCGAGCTCGTGGCCGAGCGCCTGCACGCGATCGTGGTCGTCCTCGAAGGCGCGCACGATGAAGGAGAGGTTCTTTCGAGCGAAGCTGGCGGTGACCTGCTCGGGCTCGCGCATGCGCAGTCGCTGCACGATCTCGGCCAGCGTCCGCGGCGTGGCTGTCGCCGTCAGCGCGACCATGGGGACGTCGATCCGCTCCCGCAGCTCGCCGAGTCGGAGGTAGTCCGGCCGAAAGTCATGCCCCCACTGGCTGATGCAGTGGGCCTCGTCGATGGCGAGCATCGAAACGGGGCTCGCCTCGAGCTGCTGCCGAAACGCCTCGGACGCGGCGCGCTCGGGCGAGACGTAGAGGAGATCGAGCGCGCCCGACTCGAACGCGTCGGTGGTCGCGATGCGCTGCTCGGGCGTGCGATGGCTGTGTAGCGCGGCAGCACGGATTCCCTTTGCGCCGAGCTGACCGACCTGGTCGTCCATGAGCGCGATGAGCGGAGACACCACCACCGCGGTGCCCCGACCCCTTCGGCGCGCGACGAGGGCGGGAACCTGGAAACACAAGGACTTGCCGCGTCCGGTGGGGAGCAAGACCATGACGTCGCGGCCCGCCACGGCCGCCTTGACCGCGTCACGCTGACCGGGTCTGAACCTCGGGTGACCGAACACCTCGCGCAACACGGCGGAGGCGTCGGCCTGCGATCCCAACCGCGGCACGCCTACTTGGGACGCCGCGCACCACCGGGCGGTGGCGGCTTCTTGACCGAGGGGAGCCCGATCTTCGCCTTGGCAGGCGCAGGGGGAGCCTTCGGAGGTGTCGGAGGTGCCACGGGAGTGTCGTCGACGATTTCCCCAGAGACCTCGAGGTCGGTCAGCGAAATGTCTTCGGTGTTCTCGGGCAGCAGCTCGGCGGGGATCGCCGCGTAGGCGCGCGTCGCCTTGTCCTCGAGATCGGGATCTTCGGGCGGGGGCTCGGGTGCCTTCGCCTCGGGCTTGGACCGTGGCTGCGGCGCGGGCTTCGGGGGCGCGGCCGAGACGATCGACTTGGGATCGACGACCTCGGGCACGCTGATGCGCTCGGCAAACTTGGCCGGCACGCGCAGCAGGTGCTCGGCCAGCGCCTCCCGGCGTATCCATTTCTCTTCCCGCCTCTCGCCGACCTCGACCTTGATCGTGAGCTCCTCGTTGTTGGGGCTGTGCTCCATGATCTGACGGATCGTGGGCCGATACTCGGCGAGCACGCGTTCGGCGACGTTGACGAACCCTGCGGGCGTCTCGACGGCTTCGTCGCGCAGCGTGTAGCTCAAGCTGCGGGCCGGGGAGGCGATGATGCGGGACGCTTCGGCCTGCATGACCTCCCACAGCTTGCGAACGGTCTCGCGGTTCTCGGGCGGGAGCCGATTGCCCGAGCCGTCGGGCAGCTCCCCCCGTCCGACGACCGTCTCGCCCGAGAGGCCGAGCCCGACACGCAGCGTGAGCGGCCCCGAGGGCTTGCGACCGAGCTCGAGCCGCACGGCTTCGGGGCTGACCTGCGCCGCGAGGATGACCAGGTCATCGAGGCTGACGTGCGCGGGCTCCTCGGTGCGTCGCAGCAGCGCCTTCTTCGTACCGACCTGCAGGCTCTGCCCCTTGCCCAGCAGACTCTTGAGTCGGCGCGGCTGCTCCGACTCCGTGTCCTCGAGCTGAAGCTCGGTCCGCAGGCCGGGCAGCACGTCGAGCACCGCGGTGTCGTGATAGGCCGACGCACCGTCGTCGTACTTGCGGCGGACGAGACGGGCCACCGGCTGCCCCCGCAGCGGCAGCGCGAACCGATCGAGCGAGGCGAGCATCTGCTGATGCAGCGCCTCGATCTTGCGCCGGAGCTCACCGACCTGCTTGTCACGCGCGCTCTCGTACTGCGCGAGCCAGCCCTCGATCTGACGACCGAGCGCCTCGGCTGCCTGCTGGCCGTGCTCCTTCATCTCGTCGCGGGTCGCCGCCTTGACCGCCCCGAGCAGGCCCGACTCCCCAACCCGTCGAAAGCGCTGAAGCTGCTCGGCGATGTCGGCGAAGCTGGCCTCGGCGGCGTCGAGTTGCCCCCACAGCGCGGTGGTCTCCTCGTGCGCGATCGTGACGTCGCGCGCGTACAGACACACCTCGATGAGCGTGTCGAGGATGTTGGCGGGAAGCGAGGACGGCGACGAGTCGCCAAGCAGCACACGGGCAGTCAACGGCGCGACGATACCAAGCCTCGGTGCGCTTGCCGCGGCCAGAGAGGGCAAAATCGCCTCGTCGAGTGCGCACGCCGGATGCGCTGCTACAAGAGGCGTCGTGGCCGCGGACAAAGATCGGCGCTCGTTCGCGCTGCGGGTCGAGCTCGGCCCCGACGCCCTGTGGGAGCATCTGTGCGCCCACGAGGACGTCCGCGTGAGCGATGAGCCCGCTCCGGGTCCGCCTCCGCCCCATGGCCCGGCCTTCCTCGCGACGCGCACGGGCAACGCGGAGATCCGCCTGCGACGCTGGGCTGGCCCTGCCGACGCGGCCTCGCCGATAGTCGTGATGCAGCTCGCCGAGGGTGACCGAGGCACCCACGTCGAGGGCCGATGGGAGGCGGGAACCACCCGGTCGCTCGGCGATACCCGCTCGGCGTTGCGTCGCTACGCCCTACCCGCGGGGGCGATCCTCGTCGCACTCGCCGTCGGTGGGGCGATCCTCGGCGGCGGCTGGGCGGCCCTGGCTCTCCCCCTCCTCTTGCTGCTCATCGGCGTGCCCGCCGGTGCGGTCATGCTACCGATGCTCGCGATCTGGAACCAGCAGTCGCGACAGATGCAGACCGAGGCGCTGTGGGGCGTCGTGGGCGAGGTCTTGACCCCGCTCGCCCTGCCCGAGGGCGAGGAGCCCGGGCCGTTCCGGTGACAACCTACCGGCTCGCCAGGCCGGCCGCCGCGCACGATGTACGCTCGTGCGTCCATGCGGTCCCCGCTCCTCGTTTCGATCGCGATTGTCCTCCCTGTGGTCGGCTGTGATGCCAAGGACTCCAAGCCGACCCAACGAGAGGCTGCCGGCGCCGAGACCCCCGTCCAGACGCCTCCCGACGCTCCCGTGGAAGAAGTCGACGCAAAGGCCGCCTACGAAGCGTTCGGTTGCGACGATCCTGCGGACGACGCTGCGAAGCGCGCCTGCAGGGGACTCGATGCGTTCGGCCGCGGCAAGCCCCCCGAGCGCTTCCCGAGCGAGGGGACGGCCGTCCACCTCGCGCGCATGGAGTGCACGAAGGACCCCAACGATCTGATCAAGATGTCTATCGCGAAGGTATCGGCCGGGGGATCGATCGCGCATCAATTCGAAGCGTGGCCCAAGGGGAAAGACACGGAGCTCTCCGCGCAGCGGATCATGGGCGACCTCGAGCGGGGCGGCGAGCCCACCGAGCCCAGTCCGGAGGAATCGCCCGACGGATATCCCCCCCGTACGCTCGACCGAATGCGGGAGACCTGGGAGATGGTCCCGCCCATCGAGCTCGAGCTGGCCCCCGCCGGCAAGAGCCTACGCGAGGCGCCGGAGCGTCCCGGCGCCGGGGAGGCCTTCTGGCGAGAGACCAATACCAACCTCGTTCGGGTCTCGCCCCCCTCCGGCAAGTACGGCTGGTGCGTTGGCCTCTACCACCCGGTCCCCGAGCCGTAGTAGGCCGACGCCATGATTCTTCGGCTGCTCACTTCAGGTCCATGCGGCAGCCGTAGAAGATCCAGCTGTGGTGCATGATGGAGTTGACGCCGTTGGAGGCCGTCAGCGTGAAGTCGAAGTCCTCGGGGGCGTTGGGGATCGAGAACTTGATGAACTGATGCCCCGGATCGAGCTTCTTCATCGCCATGGTGCCGTCCTCCCGCAAGAGCAGCAGCGACATGTTCTTCTCGGTCGCGTTGACGTCGCAGGTCAGCATCACGTGCTTGCCTCCCGTGCCCCGGACCGCGAAGTCGACCTGGCCAAAGCTCGCGGTCGAGAGATACAGCCCGCCGACCTTCCACTCCACGGCAGAGAACTTGGTGATCGCGAGCTTGCCGCTGGCCGACTTCAGGTCGCTGCCGATGGCGACGTGACTGGGGGCCTTCTTCCGCCCCACGCGTTCGCGGCTGTCAGCGAGTCGACTCCGCCTCGTCTTGGCGTCGCGTTCGACCAGGTCCGTCGTCCTAGGCACGCGCTTGCCCTGAAAGCGAGGCGTCGCACGGGGAGACCGGGTGCCGGTCCGGGGCCGAGCATCCGCGGTGGAAGAGAGAACGACCACGGCCAAGGCGGACAGCAGCAGGCGGATCTTCACGACAGGTCCTCCACCACGCACGAGAAGAGCCTCCACGCGCCCTTGTCGACGCCGATCCTGTACATGTAGTCGCCGGTGGGGTCCGGCTCGGCGATGAACTCGATCGTGGAGACGCCGGTGGGAAATCGCTCGGTCTGTCCCGTGAGTCCGTAGCCTTGGCCACCATCGAGATACTCGACGACGCTGACGCGGGCATCGGCGGCAATCTCGAGGGCGCAGGTTGCCAGGGCGGGGAGCTTCAGGTCGTCGATCTCCAGTCTGGCTTCTGCGGCAGCGTGCGTCAGACTCGCGCGGGGCTGGCCGCCGTCGACGTCGAACGCGGCGTGGGTGAACGCCAGGCGGACCTTCCCGTCCTCGATGTCGTCCGGGGTCACGTGAGCCTTCAGCGGTGGAGCTTCGGCGTAGGAGACCGTGGCGATTGAAGCGACGCCGACGAGGGTCGGCGCCGCGATTGCCAGCACGCGGAGTATCTTCATCGAGCAGGACAACGCGCGACCCCGGCGAACGCCTCACAGCCCTGCCAGATCGTCGCCCGGTCACGTTTCGCTGCATCCCGCCTGCTCGGGCGGCTCGGATCGCGGCCCCGTCCGGTGTAGCGTCCCGGACATGCACACCCGCCCGGCCCGAGGTCGACACCCATGATGGTCAGCAGCAGGGGCTCCGTGCTCCGCCTGCTCGCGTGGCAGTGGAAGAACACTCTGCTCTTCATCACCGCGGCGTCGATCGTCGTGCTGCTTCACGACGTCCTGGGGGTGACGTGGCTGACGCTGCCCACCGTCCCGGTCGCGGTCATCGGGGGCGCCATCGGTATCTTCGTCAGCTTTCGGACCAACTCCGCCTATGACCGGTGGTGGGAGGGTCGAAAGCTGTGGGGACGCATGATCAACACCTCACGTCACTGGGGCTCACAGGTCCTCGCCTATCTGCCCAAGGACGAGGGCAAGCCCAGTCAGACGCAGACCAAGCTCGTACGCCGCCACGAAGCCTACGTGCACGCGCTGCGCTGCCTGCTGCGCGCCCACGACCCGTTCGAGGACCCCGACTTCGAGCGGACGCTTCCCGACGACGCCGCGGGCCTGCGCCACGAGTCCAACCTCACCCACGCCCTGCTCGCACGGCAGCTCGAAGAGCTCACCGCCCTGCACGACGCCGGGTCGTTCGACGCGTTTCGCCTCTCGGACTTCGACGAGAGCCTCCGCCACCTGCTCGACATTCAAGGCGGATGTGAGCGCATCAAGAAGACGCCGATGCCCCGCGGCTACGGTTTCATCGCCGAGCGCTTGATTCTCGCCTTCTCGTTCCTCTTTCCGCTGAGCATCGTGGACGCGCTCGCCTGGGGCGCGGTGCCGATCGGCTTGGTCGTGTGCATCGCCTTCGCGCTGATCAGCGAAGCCGGCCGCGTCCTCGAAGACCCCTTCACCATGTTCTACAACGGCCTGCCGCTCTCGCAGATCAGCCGCATGATCGAGGCAAACCTCGAAGACCGTCTGGGTACGCCGAAGGCCGATCAGGTGGAGCAGGTCCAGGTCAACGACCTGGGGATCTTGATGTGACCAGCTGGGCGCTCTTCCGATTCGCAAAGTTCGTGTGTGTCGCGCTGCTGAGCGTCGCCGTGCTCGGAGGCGTGTTCGGCCGCGACGCCGCCACCCGCCGTCGGCTCTCCCAGGGGCTCGGGACCTTTGCGCTGCTCGGCGTGATGGCGTCCGGCTACGCGCTGGCAAAGAAGACCGGCGTCTCGATTGGTGAGCCATGGGTCTCCCGCGGGCTACTCGCGGGATTGGTCGCGTTCGGGGGCGCGTGCTGGGGCGGCGTGCGGGACGAAGTTCGCCCCAGCACGGTGGCCGTGGCCGTCGGCGGGCTGCTCGGCGCGTTCGGATGGATGAGCGCGAGGACGCTGGGCCAGTCGTGGATCCTCGGGGCCGCGATCCCTGCCGCCGTCGCGATCCCCGTGGCGCTGCGATGGCGCTCTGCGCCGAGCCAGGACCCCGCCCGACAGGACGCGACGATGCGATGGTTCGCCTGGCTCGCCCGCGCCGAGGGCGTCTCGCTGCTGCTGCTCTTTGGCGTGTACATGCCGCTCAAACACGGGGCCGGCGTCGTGCTCGACGGAGGCCAGGGATGGTTCGGCTGGATGCACGGAGTGCTGCAGCTGCTGTATCTCGTCGCGCTGGTGGTGACCGCGCGCGTGCACGGCTGGGGCCTGCGCCGGCAGGCGCTCGGCTTCGTCGCCAGCCTGCTGCCGCTGGCGACCTTCGTTTTCGAGCGCCGCGTCCGACCCCAGTGAGGGTCGGCGTGGGTCCAACCTGCTACCCTGCCGCGCGATGAACTCCGTCATCATCGAAAGCCGCTACAACGGGCCGGACGGCTCGGCCAACGGCGGGTACGCCTGCGGGCTGGTCGCGGGCCTGCTCGAAGGAGACGTCACGGTGCGACTGCGCGCCAAGCCGCCCCTCGATACTCCGCTGTCCGTGGTGCGCGAGGGCTCCGGTGTCGAGCTTCACGACGGCGAGATGGTCGTGGCCCAGGGCTTCGGCTCCACCGCCCAGTGGGACGAGATTCCTGCCGCCCCCTCGCTCGACCAAGCGCGCGCAGCTCAGGCCCGCTACACCGGGTTTCATGCGCACGTGTTTCCGCGCTGCTTCGTATGCGGCCCCGAGCGCGAGGACGGCGATGGGTTGCGCCTGTTCGCCGGTCCCGTCGAAGGTCGAGACCTCGCCGCGTGTTCGTGGACGCCTTCGGCGGCCTTCGCTCGAGCCGACGGCACGGTCGATCCGGTGTTCCTTTGGGCTGCGCTCGACTGCCCCAGCTTCTTCGGCATGCACGTCCCCTACGACAAGGTGTTCCTCCTCGCCGAGATGAGCGCGGCGCTGCGTAGCCCCGTGGCCGCCGACGCCCCGCTCGTGGTCTACGGATGGGGCCGCCGCATCGACGGCCGCAAGCACTTTGCGGGCTCGGCCATCGCCAACGCCGAGGGCACGGTGCTGGCCCACGCACAACACCTTTGGATCGAAGCCCGCCCCGGGTGAATCTGGAGGCCCGATCTCGTACCATCACGCGACGATGTGGGAGTACTACGTCCAATCATCCGACGGTCGGGTCCGCCGGATGTCGGAGGCAGAACTCCGCAGCAAGCTGCGGCGCGGCAAGTTCTCCGGGCTCGAGCTCGCCCGAAGATCCGACGTGACCGAGTGGGCCCCGCTGGGCCACCTCTCGCTGTACTCCGAGGAGGTCGCGTTCGAGGGTGACCCGCTCGACCACGCTCGACGCAAGGCAGTTCGCGGCTGGCTCATTCACGCCGGGTGCTTCCTCGCCGTCAACATGGTGGTCGGCTTTGCCGTGCCCGTGTTCGCGTTCTGGGGCATCGGCCTCGCGCTTCATGCCTCGAAGGTCTACCCCCACGCCAAGGCACTGAGCGACGTGGGGCGCCTCCCGCTGCTGGGCTCGTTCTCCAAGCGCGGCGCGCTGCCTCCCGCCGCCGCGCCGGGCCGAACTCTGCCACCAGTCCAGCCCGCCGCGGCCCTCCCCGTCGCCGCGGCGCCCAACGCCCCCGCGGCTGCCCCCGCCCCCACGCCCACCCCGCCGCCGAGCTCGGGGCCGAATCTGGGATATGAGCCCACCGAGGCGCTCGAGCCCGAGGGCACCGCACGCGACGTCGAGCAGCGACAGCTCCGCGCGTCGGTGCGGGGCAAGCTGTTCGGCGACGACGCGGCAATCCCGGTCGAGATCGGCCGCTACCGCCTCGGCGAGCGGCTCGGTGCTGGCGGAATGGGCATGGTGTTCGAGGCCCGCGACACCACGCTCGACCGCCCGGTCGCGCTCAAGCTGTTGCGGCCCGGGTACGAGCTCGACGCGGCGTCCGAGCGCCTGCAACGCGAGGCACGTGCGATGGCCCGCCTCGCTCACCCCAACGTCGTCACGGTCTTCGACGTGGGTGTTCACGAGGGCGCGGTGTTCGTCGCCATGGAGATGGTCGTCGGCGACACGCTGCGCGGCTGGCTCCGCGAGGCGCGGCCGACCGCCGACATCATCGACGTGCTCGACCAAGCGGCCAAGGGGTTGGCGGCTGCGCACGAGGCCGGCCTCGTCCATCGGGACTTCAAGCCCGAGAACGTGATGGTCGGCGCCGACGGTCGCGTCCGCGTGCTCGACTTCGGCCTCGCCAAGCCCACCGATGCCAACGACACCCAAGACTTGCTCACCCAGACCGGCACGATGCTCGGGACGCCGCGCTACATGGCGCCCGAGCAGTTTCGGGGCGAGCCTGCCGATGCCCGCAGCGATCAGTTCTCCCTGGGCGTCGTGTTCTACGAGGCGCTGTACGGCGTCCACCCCTACCAACCCCAGGACGACCGCCCCCTCCCCCGCGCGGTCCTCAAGGGAACACTTCGAGAGACGCCAACCCGCATCGACGTCCCCCCCGCGGTTCGCGACGCGATCACCCGCGCAATCGCGCACGATTCCGACGATCGCTTCGACTCCCTGACGGCGCTGTGCGACGCCCTCGGCCCCCGACCGACGACCTCCGACGGTCTCGCGTCCCTCGCCGCTGCCAGCCGGCGCCTGCTCTCTCGACGGCCCGTCCAGCAAGCTGCGCCGCTGTTTCGAGCGCTCGACGACCTCGAGCGCACCGTCGCGACGCTGGACGCCCGCGTCGCGACCCTGGCCGCCCAGACCCCGCATGCCGACGAGATCGCGCGGGAGCTCGCGTCGGCCGAAGCGGCGCTCGAGTCCGCGACGACCGACGAAGACCGAGACCTCTACCGTAGCCAGCGCGACGCGCTGCGCCAGCGACTCGAGGGCCTCGCTGCTGCCACCGACATGCTCGCAAAGCTTCGAACCCGGCGCGGCATCGCCCAAACGCAGCTCGAGCAGCTCCACCTCGATCTGGTCCGCGCCCAGGCCTCCGAGACGGCAGACATGCCCGACCTCACCGGGCCGCTCCAAGAGCTCCGGTTTCAGGTCGACGCCGCGCTCGAGGTGGAGCAGCTCCTCGAGCGCTGACCCACTCGGCCCCTTGATTTCGCATCGCGCCCGCCCCAGAAACAGCTCGATGGAGCGCGTTCTCATGGGCACGAATGACGTGCTCATTCAGGCCGACGAGAACCGGGGCGTCGTCTCGCTGGT
The DNA here is from genome assembly GCA_024742475.1 of bacterium. Lineage (GTDB taxonomy): Bacteria > Myxococcota_A > Polyangia > Nannocystales > Nannocystaceae > CAJXVA01. The sequence continues at coordinate 17,175 of JANSYI010000002.1, forward strand.
GCGGACCTCATCGGAACTCCCCCGCGAGCGAGAGGCCCTTCGCGACTTCTACCGCGAGCTGGTCGAGGCGCTCGATCTGATCGATCGGGCCCGATACACGCTCGTCGTCGACGGCCGAGCGCCCGTCGGACGCAACGACGAGGTCTTCGAGAGCGTCCAGGCCGAGTTCACCAAGTCCCTCTTTGGTGGGTTTCGCCAGGTCCTGGCCGTCCTCGGGACGACCGCCGGCAAGCTCCAGGTCAGCCGCTACGACCACCGCGCCGACCGCTCCCGCACGCTCATCTTCGAGACGCCCGAGCACGCCTACCAGTACATTCGTGAACGGGACGCCCGCGCCCTGGCCGCGAGTGGGTAGCATCTGCGGGACACATGGTCCCCGAAGGCATCACCCCCGACGTACGCCACGATCTCTTTGGAGGGCGCGGCGCCGTGAAGGTCTACAACCTCGACCCGAGCCCAATGCCGCCGTTCGCAGCTGCGCTGTGGTGCGAGCTCGATGCCGGTGGCGTGGTCGGCCGGCACCGACAAGAACACTTCCCCGAGATCGTGCTCGGCCTCGAGGGCGACGGTGAGGCGACCGTCGACGACCGTGCGGTCCCTCTGCGGCCCGGGAGCGTGGTTCAGCTTCCGCTCGGGTCGGTGCTCGCGCTGCGCAACCGCAGCGACGACGCGCCCCTGCGCTACCTCATCCTCAAGGCGCGGGGCTGAGCGGGAGCGCGCTCGACGTATTCGAACGACGCCCCGTCGGGCGCTCCCGCGTCGAACCACGCCTCGAACACTGCCTTGTCCGCTTCGGTGATCACCCCGTCCTCACCCTCGACGTCGCACTCGACCGAGGGCATGGGCACCGGCATCTGATCCACGACGCGGACGCGCGTAGCCTCCCACACCAGCCGGTCCTCGTACCCCATCGGAAACACCCCGACGAACGGCACGTGGAAGTCGTCCCACGTGTTGATGAGGACGGCGTCGGACAAATAGTCGACGGCGACGTCGGGGTCGTCGGAGTAGTGGCACCCGCAGTTGCGCAGCAGCGCCTCGCCGATGACGGTGGGCAACAGCCCCTCCTCGTCTCCCATCTCCACGACGGACGGGTCGGCGCGTGGATCGACGGCCTCGAGCGAGCAGAGCTGAGGCGGCGGTGGTGGCCCCGTCGTGGGGTCGACCGTGGTGGGCTCGTCGGCGCCCGAGCTGGAGTCGGCGCCCGAGCTGCTCACGGCTGCCCCCGTCGACGTGGTGCCATCGCCGGCCAAACCGCTCGAGCCCGTCGAATCGGTGCCCGCCGGCGTGCTGGATGCGTCATCGCCCCCGCAGGCTCCGAGCAGGGGCACCACGAGGGCGAGTCCGAGGGAGAGGCTCGCTCGCATCAGCCGGGGGGCTCGACGAAGTCGGCGAGGTCACCACCGCCGAGTTCGTAGAGGTCTTGGCCACCCGTGGCCCAGAAGTGGTTGATCGGGCCGAAGCCCATGCCCTCGACGAGGGAGCCCGCCGTGCCTGCGTACTCGAAGAGGTTCTCTTGCACCCAACCCACGTTGGGGTCTTTGCGGTACTGCCCGATGAAGTCGGAGGTCATGTCCGAGACGTAGACGTAGGGCGTGCCCGTGTTCGGGTCGGTGACGAGTTCGAGCCCGTCCATGTGGTCGCCCGACATATTGGGGAAGTCGAAGGCGATGCCCCAGGTGGCGCTGATCGGATCGTACTGAATCACCCGACGCTGGGCTTCGCTCGAGGCGTACCAGTGGTTGTAGACCTCGTCGTAGCCGATCTGCGAGAGGCGGTTGATCCAACCCGGGCGCGTCAGGGCCGGCGTGAGCGTGCCGGTCGCGATGTCGTACTCGCTGAGGTTGTCACCGCCGACGAAGATGCTCGTGGGCGTGATGAACAGCTCGTTGATCGAGATCGACAACGAGCCGGGGTAGTCGATGGTCTCGACGAGCGTCAGCGTGCGCGTCTCGATCGGTCCGGTCTCGTCGGGGTTGTCGGGGTGCTGGTTGGGCTCGAACGCGCCGTCGCCATCGCTGTCGAGCAGCTCGACCTGGTAGACGTCGATGCCGCCCGAGAAGTTGCTGACGTAGAGGCGGTCGTCGATGCCGTCGACGTCGTAGCCGCCTTGGAAGGGGCTGCCGTTGGCGAAGTAGGCGAACTGGTAGTAGACGCCGGTGGGCGTGGTGTCGCCGATGACCGAGGTGGGCGTGCAGCTGCCCAGCTCGATGCTGCACACCTCGCCCGCAGCGGGGTCGCAGGTCTCGACCATCTCCCACACCGACGGGGTGACCGCGGTGTTGCACTGCATGACCTGCGCACCGACGCAGTCGAACTGTCCCTCGAGGCACGGCACACAGCCGGTGCCCTCGACGCAGTAGTCCGGGACGCAGTTCTCGGTGCTCGAGACCGAACCGGCACCGTCACAGGTGTAGGCGAGCTGGCCGTCGCAGTAGATGCCCGCGGGCTTCATCTGGCATTGCCCTCCATCGGACACGTCGAACTTCGGTCCGTCGGGGCCGCCACTGCTGGTGCCGAGGTTGCCCGAGTTGCCCGAGTTGCCCGAGTTGCCCGAGTTGCCCGAGTTGTTGCCGGTGCCAGAGGTGGGGGCGCCGTCGGTTGCGGTCTGGCCCGTCGCCGTGATGGTGATGCCTGCGGTCTGTGCCGTATCGCTGGGGGCTTCCGTGCCGCACGCGATCACGAGACCGCAGCTCAAGGTGAGCAGTTGTTCTTTCTTCATCATCGATTCGCCCCGCTTCCGTCGTCCAGCCTATCGTCTCAGACACCGCTCGACTACCGACGATCCGGCGCCCGAGAGGGCGGACCGCGGTGCGTGTATTCGACGTGCCACCGCCTACAACCGAAGGCGTGCAAGTCGCGACGGGCGACGCAATGCAATCAGACAACCGAGCAGCGCACCGAGCCAGCCTCCGTGTCCCCCGGCGGTCGAACAGCCGGGCGAGCCGCGGTCGGACGCACCCTCGATGTCATCGGTGTCGGCTTCGGCCCCCACCGGTACGCATGGCGCTGGCTCGAGTGGCGTGACCTCGTTCGACGCATCCGCGAGGCCGCAGCCGTCCGCCACGTCCGGTCGTGTCAGCGGCTCGTCGACACACTCGGCCAACACGACCAGCGCGCCGCGTGCGTGGTGAATGAAGCTGCGCCCGGCCGGGTCCCTCGCTTCCGCCCGCACGTAGAGCGCGTCGTACAGCGCGTCGTTCGGCGGAGCGAGCCAGGACGTGAACGTGTCGCCGCCGGGCTCGAGCACGTCGAAGACCGTCCACGTCTGTGGGTCGGCGGCGCGGGCCCACGAGAGCACGACCTGTGTGCCGGGATCCGCCGACAAGCAGCCCATCACTTCGAGCCCCTGCTCGACCCCGAACTCTCGCCTCCCGTCGAGGTCCGAGAGCGCGACGGCCGGCGGCCCCGAGCCCGCCGCGTCCACGACCCGCACGACGCCGGGTCGTGGCGTCCACAGGTTCAGCGGCGGCTCGAAGGTGTAACCCCACAGCACGTACGCGCCCGGCGGCACCGCTTGCGTATTCCACGGCCACGGACCTGCGCTCTCGCAGGCGATCGGGAGCCTCTCGTCCACGACGCCCCAGGCGACGTCCGCCCAGCTCGACGTCGGCAGCAGCGCCTCCGGTTGCGGCGGCGCGTCGATCAGGCCCGTTTCGACGGCGCGCTGCACGTCGCCGGACTGCACCCAGTTGGGGAGCGTTGCCCCCGGCGGGAGATCGCGCGCAAACGCGTACAGACCCACCGTCCGTGAGTCGGGCAGCTCGTCGTCGGTGAGCTCGACGTCCTCGTAGGGGAACGTCACGCCGACCTCCAGCAGCGGGGCGTCGCGGCCGACGACCGTCACACACGCACCGCCGTAGAAGCTCGGCGGGACGCGAGGCCGCGAGCCGTTGATCGCCGACGCGGCGCTCGGCCACGCCATCACGGCGACCGCAGCGACGAGGGGTAGTCGTCGCACGGTGGACTACGGGAACCCTGAGCCGCCCAAGCCCACGCAGTAGCGACCCAGCTCGGGCGGCCCGAACGGGTTGTCGATGTCGAACGCGGTGATCGGGTAGACGAGCGCAAAGTCGAAGCACATCTCATCACCGGTGCCCTCCCCAAACGTCACGGTCTGGTCCGTGTCGTTATAGAAGTCGCAGCTCGTCCGCAGGATGTCGCCCGGCGTCACGTCGATTGCGGGCTCGTACGGATAGTAGATCTGGTTCTCGAAGTTCCACTCGGGCACTTCGGTCAGCATCTGCGGCTCGCCGGTGCCGTCGCGAATGATCTCGGTGCGGATCGCCTCGCCGAACTCGTGCATGTGCGGCCAGCTCAGCAGCATCTTGAACGGCTCGGTCGCGCGCACGCCCGTGTTGCAGTTGCCCGTCGTCGTCACGCGCTCCCCAGGCGGCACCTCGATCTCGGTGGTGCCGAGCCACAAGGTGCTCGCGAGGTTGGGCCGGGGCTCCTCGGTCGTGCACAACGCGACCCCGGACTGGTCGAGCGCGTCGTCGTAGCCCGCCGTGTTGTTGTAGTGGATCTGAAGCACCACGCGCTCCCCGGGCGCAGGCAGCTCCAGGCCCGCCTCCTCGGGCATCACGAAGTTGTGGGTCCCCGGCGCCCAGCCCATGAGCATCTGGGTCTCCAACGTGACGTCGTTGCCGCACGGGAACGCGGTGCCCGGGACGTAGTCGGGGTTGTCCGTCTTGAGCAGCAGCCAGTGATGCACCACTCGCTCGTCGTCGATGTCCGGCGCCCATGCGGTGCCCTGCGTGATGTCGCCGAAGGGGCTGTCGAACACGAAGCACATGTAGAGGTCGTCGACGTCTGGCACGACGAACGGCTCCGAGGGCGCCCCGTCGGCGAACGCGTGGAACTCCGCAGCCGGCTCGCACGGGAGCGCGTCGGGCCCGGTCGGCTGGTCGGGAGCGTCGGGCTCGTCTTCGCAAGCGGCGCCCTCATGGGGCGGCATGCCTGCGTCGATCCACCCGGTGAGCACCGCCTTGTCCTCGTCGGAGAGACCCCCGTCGGGGGGCATCGGGCGCTCGGTGTCATCGACGCGCTCGAGGGTGAGCTCGGCGACCGCCCGCGCGGGCTCGGTGATCGCTGGCACGCGGAAGTCTTCGATGTCGACGAGCGACATCGGGGCGCCGAAGGCCGGGGAGTCGGCGTGGCACTCCCCGCAGTGGGCCGAGAGGATCGCCGCGACCTCGCACGGCACGTCCCCGGCGGGCGCCTCCCCGCCCGAGGATGACCCCTCCGCAGCGTCGCCCGTCGATGCCACCGGGTCGGTCGTGCCGCCCGTCGACGCCTCCGCGCACGCCTCGCCCTCACAGGTCTCTTCCACCGGAGACGCGTCCCCGCTGCCCCCACACGCGCTCAGCGCCAATGCGATCCCAACGGCGCCTCCGCGAAGCGCCGCCTTCAAATCAATCCCCATCGGCGCCAGGGTACTGCATCCGCACCGCGCCCGGCGCGGGTCGACACACGACACGGATGTCGCGGGCGCGGCGAGAACGCCCGCATCCGGAGCCGTCGAGCCCGAATCAACCGCCGAGATGATCGAACGAAGGCGCGGTGGCACTCCCTGTGCACGGACCTCGGGGTAGCCCCGCCCTGACGAGGTGGTCGTCCCGGGGCCCCTTGGCTGACTTGTTTGGAGACCTCCGATGCTGAAGCACACCTACGTACATTCTCTTCCCCTGCTCACCGCACTCGCCCTGCTCGCGCCGGGCTGCTTCTCGGCCGATGACGAGAGCGCCCACGGTGGCAGCGGCGCGAACGACACGTCGCCGAGCGGCAGCGCGACCGCGGGCGACGGCCAGGGCACCGGGGTCGGCAGCACATCGGGCGGCGGGGACGACACTGCGGGCGGCTCGGACACCGCGGCGGGCGGCACCGGGGGCGCCGACGACGACGGCCCCGAGCCCGACGACTCGGGCAACGAAGGCGGCAGCACGGGCGGAACCTCCACCGGAGAGCCCGCGTGCGACGACCAGACCGAGGTCGAGCTGTTCCTCTCTCCGGACGACTCCAACTCGATGTCCTCGCCCGTGCAGGTGCGGTCGGCCGTGCTCGACTCGTTCAGCAGCCTGTCCTCCAGCCCGATCCGCGTGTGGGAGTTCCTCAACTACTACAGCTTCGACTATCCCCCCGCCGAGCCGGGCACACTCGCGCTGCAGACGTCCCTGCTGCACGAAGAGGACGCGCCCGAGGGCGAGTTCAAGCTGCAGATCGCCGTGACCAGCCCCGAGATCTCCAACGAGGATCGGGCCAAGATGAACCTGACGCTCGTGCTCGACGAGTCGGGCTCGATGTCGGGCATGCCGATGAACCTGCAAAAGGAGACCTGCAGGGTCATCGCGAGCAGCCTGCGCCCCGGAGACATCGTCTCCATCGTCGGATGGGACACCTCGAACGCGATCAAGCTGTCCGGGCACGAAGTCACCGCGCCCAACGACCCGACCGTCCTCGCCGAGTGCGACGCGCTCGAAGCCGGCGGCGGCACCGACCTTCACGGCGGCCTCGTCGCGGGCTACGGCCTCGCCCAACAGCACTTCGACACCACCCGCATCAACCGCATCGTCTTGATGAGCGACGGGGGTGCCAACGCCGGCGTGACCGAGAAGGAGCTCATCGGCATGCACGCGGGCTCGCAGGACGAAGACGGCATCTACATGGTGGGCGTCGGCGTCGGCGACCACGGATACAACGACGCGCTGATGGACACGGTGACCGACATCGGCAAGGGAGCCTCGGTCTACGTCTCCGACGCCGACGAGGCCCAGAAGGTGTTCGGCGACCGCTTCGTGAGCACCATGGCCGTTGCCGCGCGCGACGTTCAGGTCCGACTCGACATGCCCCCGGGCTTCGAGATCGTCAAGTTCAGCGGCGAGGAGTTCAGCGCCGATCCCGAGGAAGTCGAACCGCAACACATCGCACCCAGCGACAGCATGGTCTTCCACCAGACCATCGCCACCTGTGCCCCGGAGCTGGCCGGTGAGGACGCGGAGATCACCGTCACCGCGCGCTTCCGAGACGCGATCACCTTCGAGGAGCAGGAGGTCACCCAGACCCTCACCATCGGCGAGCTGCTCGCGCAGGCCGACCCCCAGCTGCTCAAGGGGGCGGCGATCTTCGCCTACGCCGACGGCTTGCAGCTGCTGCGCGACGAGGACGACGACTCGGGCATCGTGGCCGCGCAGCAAGCCATCGCGCGCGCCGAAGAGGTCCTGCCCGGAGACGAAGACCTCGCAGAGATGAGCGCGGTGCTCGCGGCGCTGTAGCGCAGCCGGGCGCTCACGAAAGGCTCAGCTGCGCGCTCTCGCCGTACTTCTCGAGGTAGGGCGAAAGCCGCAGCTTGCGTCGGGTGCTGTCGCTGCTCATGAACCGCACCTTGCCGAAGATCGGCCGCTCGGGGCCCCACGCACGGTCGTAGCGGCCCAGGCACCAGAAGATGCCGCTGTAGGAGTTGGGGTTGCGACCGTCGAGCGCGTACTTGTTGTTGAGCTCGATCATCACGTCCAACGCGTCGCGCGGCGAGCAGGTCCACTCGAGGATCTTCTTGCCCCACAGCATGCGCAGGTAGTTGTGCATGCGCCCCGTCGTGACCAGCTCGCGCTGGGCGGCGTTCCAGATCTCGTCGTGCGTCTTGGCGCGCTCGAACTGCTCGAGCGTGTACACGTGCTCGCGCGGATCTCCGGCGTGCGCGTCGAAGTTCTTCTGCACCCAATCGGGCAAGCTCTCATACGCGTCGTAGTCGTCGGGCCGCAGGGCGCACATGTTGAACCCGACCTCGCGCCAGGTGATGAGTTCGTCGAGGAACGCTTCGGCCGGCGTGGACATCTTCCACCACCCCTCGCGTTTGCCGGCCGAGGAGGGCTCGAGCACGTCGGGTTCCCATGACTCTCGATTGGCGAGCTCACGAACGACCGCGTGCGCCGAGACGTGGCCGAAGTGCAGGTAGGGCGAGAGCCCGCTGGCGGCATCCTCGTCGGGATGATTGCGGCCCTCGGCGTAGCCTGCGAGTCGCTCGTCGAGAAAGTCCCTCGCCCGCGCGCGCCCTGCCACGCCTCCGCCCTCGAGGTCGACGACGCCGACGTCGTGGTCGATGGGCAGCGAGGCGAGCGGTGGGTCCTCGAGTTCCTCGGTGCTCGCCGCGGGCCAGCGCTCGAGGATCGTCTTGGGCACGGCGAGCGTCGGCAGCTCGAGGGCACGCAGCGGGTCCTGCTTGGGATACTCGTAGATCGCGTCGGGCATCGTGCGCTGCAGATGCCGACGGAAGTCGTGGGCGCGCGCGTAGACCTTGTCGGTCGCCCGCATCGGAAGCAGCCCGTTGCCGTCGATGGCCTCGAGCCGCACCGCGAGGCGCTTGCCCGCCGAGGAGATCATGCGCGGCAAGAAGAAGGCAGGGAAGTCGTCGGTCACCACCACGCACGCCTTCTCGGCCAACGCGGCGAGCAAGCCCTTGCCCTCGCCCTCGGACCGCTCGAGGTACGGGTAGTAGGTCACCGCGCGCGACTCGAGCCTCGCCGCGTTGTCGCGCATGCCCTGAATCACGAACGCATGCAGCCGGTCGGACGCCCAGCGGTAGCCGACCCGCAAGGCCTCGAGAATCAGCAGCGGCTTGCCGAGTTCCTTGGCCCACTCGACCGCGCGCTCGAGCGAGTAGTTGTAGTCGTAGCGACGGTTGGCGACCATCCAGTACAGGACGTACGCACCGTCTTCGCGGATCGAACCATCGTTGACCGCGCGCACGCGAACCTTGGGGACTGCGGAGCCCTCGAGCACGGAGTGGAGACTACGGCGCCAACGGCACCGCGGCACGAAAACCGGGGCTACTCGCCGAGATTCGTGCGCCAGCGGAGACGGCTGGAGGTTCTAGGGCGACCGGCCCGAGAGCGTCTTCTTGAGCGCCACCTTTTGCAGCTTGCCCAACGCGTTGCGGGGCAGCGCGTCCACGATGTGCACCACGCGGGGTTTCTTGTAGTCGGCGAGCGATGACGCCGCATGCTCGACGAGCACGCTCGGCTCGACCGGCTCCCGCACGCACACCGCCGCCTCGATGCGCTCGCCCCAGGTCGCATCGGGCAGTCCGACCACGGCGGCCTCGGCCACCGCAGGATGCATCAGCAGCACCTCTTCGATCTCCCGGGCGGAGATCTTGAAGCCGCCGCTCTTGATGATGTCGACCGACTTGCGCCCGACGATGCGTACGTAGCCGTCGCCATCGCGCACGACGACGTCGCCCGTCCGAAACCACATGCCATCGAAGCTGGCCTCGGTTGCCGTGGGGTCGTTCCAGTAGCCCGACATGATCGCGGGGGTCTGCACCTGAAGCTCGCCCACCTCTCCGTCGGCGATCGGGGCGCCGACGTCGTCGACGACGCGCGCGCGGACGCCCGGGACCTCGCGCCCGACCGAGCCGGGCCGACGCTCGCCCGCCAGAGGGTTCGAGAAGGTGATCAACGTCTCGCTCATGCCGTAGCGCTCGAGGATGCGGTGGCCAGTGTGGCGCTCGAAGGTCTCGAGGTCGGCGGCCGGCAGCGCCGCGCTCCCGGCCGTAAAGAGCCGAGCGCGAGCCAGCACCGCTCCGTCGTCTGGCTGCGCCTCGAGATGCTCGAGCAGCCGCGTGTACATGGTGGGCACGCCCATGAACACGCTCGCGCCGTGGTCGCGAACGTCACGCACGACCGCGCCAGCATCGAACCTGGCGTGCACGCGCATCTGCATGCCCGCCAGCAGCGAGCCATGCACGCCGATGCACAGGCCGTGCACGTGAAACAGCGGCAGCTGCAGGCTGAGGACGTCGGCCTGCGACCAGCCCCACAGCCCCGTCAATGCCTCGATGCCTCCGACGACCGCCTCGTAGCTGAGCGTCGCGCCCTTGCTGCGCCCGGTCGTCCCCGACGTGTAGATGAGCATCGCGGGCACCTCGTCGTGCAGCGCCGCAACGGGCACCTGCCCCGGTTCGGGCGCGGCGAGGTCTCGAACGGCGGGCGTCTGCTCGGGCAGCGCGCCCCGCAGCGACGGGTCGCAGAGCATCAGGCTCGGGGTCGCGTCCTGCACGATGTGGCCGACCTCGGCCGCCCGGTACCGCGTGTTGATCGGCACCCAGATCGCTCCGATCGCGTACGCGCCCAGCATCGCGGCGATCAGCTGCGGGCTCGATGGCGCGAGCGCTGCCACGCGATCGCCCCGCGTCACGCCGCGGCGGCGGAGCTCGGCGGCCCACGATCGCATCGCGTCGTCGAGCTCGGCGTAGCTCCACGCGGTGTCGCCCGCCACGATCGCAGTGCGATCGCCGCGGGGTCGGAGCGTCTCGAGGAGTCGGGTGCGTGCCGTGGACACGCGCGCAGGGTAGCCAACGAAGTACGAAAGTCTTCGTTGACATCTACGAAACAGTTCGTATAACAACGAGCGTGCAGGACAAACGCCCCACCGAGGCCGAGTTGGCCATCCTCGGCGTGCTTTGGGCCAAAGGACCCAGCACCGTGCGGGCCGTGCACGGCGTGCTCGAGCCCGAGCGCGGCATCGGCTACACGACCGTGCTCAAGCTGCTTCAGATCATGCTCGACAAGGGCCTGGTCTGCCGCGACACGTCTGCGCGCAGCCACGTGTACGAGGCCGCCATCGAGCGCACATCCATTCAAGACGCCCTGGTCTCCGACCTGCGAGACAAGGCGTTCGATGGCTCCGCGGCCTCGCTGGTCATGCACGCGCTCTCCCCCCAGCGCGCCTCGGCCGACGACATCGCCCGCGTGCGCGCCTGGCTCGATGCGCTGGAGGGCACCGAGCCATGAGCGTGACGCTGGCCCGAGCGTTGCTCGCGTTCTTGGTCCAGGGTGCCCTGCTCGGCCTCGTCGTGCTCGGGGCGCGGCCGTGGCTGCGACGGCTGGAGGCGTCGGCTCGTTTCGCGGTGCTCTTCGCCGCGCTCCTGAGCGCTCCCGTCCTCGTCGTCCTCAGCCTGCTTCGAGCGCCCGGAGGCGTGGGCATCCCTGGTCCACCGCCGCGCTGGGCCGACCTGGTGGCCCACGGGTGGCTGCTGGGCGTGTGCCTGTCGGGTCTTCGCACCACGCTCGGGCTACGCGGGCTGCATCGCCTGCGGGCGACGGGGCTGCCCCTGCGATCGCTTCACGGCCGAATCGCCGCGCTCTCGGCTCGCCTGGGCCTGGGCCGCGTCGTCAGCATCGTCGAGTCGCCCGCCGTCGCGAGCCCGATGGTCATCGGATGGTGGCGTCCGATGATCGTGCTCCCGCTGGGTCTCGCCACCGGCATGCCCGCCGACTGGCTCGACACCATCCTCGCCCACGAGCTCGCCCACGTGCGCCGCCACGACCTCGCGCTGCGCCTGCTCCAGCGCGCTGTCGAGAACCTGCTCTTCTTCCACCCCGTGGTGTGGTGGCTGTCGGCGCAGATCGACCACGCGCGCGAAGAAGCGTGCGACGACCTCGTCGTCGACCGATTGAACGCCCCTCTCCTCTACGCCCGAGCGATCACCGAGCTCGAGGCCATGCGAACCGCACCCGCCGCGTTGGCCGCGGGCGCCACCGAAGGACACCTCATGACCCGCATCCGACACATCGTGCAGCGCTCCCAGTCCCCTCGCCCCAGCCACCGATGGTGGCAAGCCCTCGTCCTCGCGACGACGATGAGCGTCACCGGCTACGCCCTCGCCCACGCGGCGGAGTCGGCGGCCGAGACGGCCGCATCCGTCGACATCGCTTGGATGCCAGAATCCGTCGTCGACTTCGAGCCGGAGATCATCGCCGCCGCGGAGCGACACGGCGTCGACCCCGACCTCCTGGCCATCGTCGTGCTGGTCGAGTCACGCGGCAACCCCACCGCGAAGAGCCCTCGGGGCGCACGCGGCCTCATGCAGCTCATGCCCGAGACCAGCGACCAGATCGCGCGCGCTCGGGGGCTCGAAGGCCACGATCACGACCGCCTCGACGACCCCACCTACAACCTCGACCTGGGCGCATGGTACCTCGCCCGGCAGCTCGACCGATTCTCCGACGACGTCGACTCCGAAGAGGACGCGGTGCTGTGGGCCGCGGCGGCCTACAACGGAGGGCCGACGTCCGCCACCAAGGCGTTCGAGGGCAAGAGCGAGCTGAGCGAAGAGACCGCGCGCTACCAAGAGGTCGTCGGCACGATGTGGAGTGAGCGACACGCCGAGCGCTCATCGCTGCTGAAGCGGTGAGTTCACGCTGGAGTTCGCCTCGCGAGCCCGAAGCGCCGCTGGTAGTCGCGCGGTGACATGCCCACGGCCTGCTTGAACGCGCGGTAGAACGCGCTGGAATCGGCGTAGCCCACCGCACGTGCAACGGCGTCGACTGCCTCCTCGGGACGCTCGAGCCGCTGCCGGGCGCGATCGATGCGGTGGCGGGTCCGGTAGGCGCGTGGCGTGCAGTCGAGCGCGCGCTTGAACCGGCGGCTCAGCGTCCGCACGGTGACGCCCACGCGCTTGGCGACTTCGGCGACGCTCGGACCGTCGGCGAGGTCCTCGATGAGCAGCGCCGCGGCTCTCTGCACCACCTCATCCTGGCTCCGAGCGAAGCCCGAGATCGCATAGGCGGCCTGCGAATGCCGGCCACGGTCGAGCACGAGCACCTTTGCGCACCCCCGCGCGAGCTCGGACCCGCCAAAACGGTCGACGAGGTGAAGCGCGAGGTCGAGGTGGGCCATCGCGGCCCCGGCGGTCACCACGTTGTCCGCCTGGACCAGCAGCGCGCTGGTGTCGAGATGCACCTGCGGATAGCGCTGGGCGAACGCCTCCTCCAACCACCACGTCGTCGTTGCGGGGCGCGCATCGAGCAGCCCAGCCTCCGCGACGAGGAAGGTGCCAGCGCAGTTGCCAGCGACGAGCGCTCCGCCTTCGCACTGCCTGCGTAGCCACCCTGCGACGCGCCGATGCGCATCCACGGCGCTGAGCACCCGCGCGACGACGTCGCCTCCGGGTGTGACGCCAAAGCCCGGCACGAGCACGACGTGCTGCTGAGCGCGTGGGAGGCCACGCTCGACGCCCAGGGGCAGCCCGTATGACGTCGCGATGGGCCGCTTGCCGGGAGCCCGCACCGAGACGGAGAACAGCGCCTCCTTGGCGAGCGCGTTGGCCGTCCCCAGGACGTCCATGGGACCGCAGACCGCAGACCCGAGGACGGTGGGGAGCGCGACGATGCAGACACGGATCGACACAGCGTCCGATATTGCACGATTTATGTCATATACGACAGTGGTCCAACGCGGCGCTGGCCCCTACATTTCGACCATGTCGTTGTTGGCACTCTTGATCTACGCAGGGTGGACGATCGCCCTCTTGCTCGGCATCGCCGCCCTTCGCGTCAGTATCTCGCTCACGGGGCAACGCGCCGCCAACGGATTCGCGCCAGCCGGGGACGATGTCTCGCCCTTCTCGGGCCGGCTCTGTCGCGCCCACGCCAACTGCTACGAGAACCTGCCGGTCGTCGCCGCGCTAATCTTGGTGGCGGTCTGCACCGACAACGGTGACGTGACCGACCCGGCCGCGCTCGTCCTCGTCGGCGCGCGGGTCGGACAGTCGCTCGTACATCTACGCTCGACGAGCAACCGAGCGGTCTCGGTGCGCTTCGCGTTGTTCGCCGTGCAGCTGGGGATCGCCGGCTACTGGGTGCTCGCTTTGGGCCTACGGCTGCTCTGAGCCCGCCTTCGATCCCGAAGCGCAATCAAGCCGAACACGCCGAGCAGCATGAACCCCTGCTCGCCGCCGACCCGGCAGCCCCCATCACCGCTGGCCGAGGCTCCCGCATCGGTGTCCGTCATGCCACCCGAGCTCGAGCTCGTCCGGCCGCCGTGCTCGCCTCCCGAGTCGCCCGATTCTCCCGAACCGCCCTCGGGGGGTTCGTCGGGCACGCGGCACTCGCCGGCGATGCACGACAGCCCAGCGTCACACGGCGCGTCCTCGTCGACGAGACCGTCGCAGTCGTCGTCGAGCAGGTTGCACACCTCGTCGATCGGCTGGCCGGGGATGCAGGCCGAGACGTCGCACGTGCTCGACTCGCGGCGGCACCAGCCTTCGCCGCAGGTGGGTCGCACGCGCTCGTCGACGCGACCGTCGCAGTTGTCGTCGAGCAGGTTGCACACCTCCTCCACACCCGGGTTACGCGTCTCGTCGTTTTCGGCGCAGTCGCCCGGCTCGGCCGCCCACCCGTCGGTGGGCACGCAGCCGACGAACGTCTCGCCCGACTCGCGCTCGGCGGGGCTGTAGTAGCCATCACCGTCGGCGTCGGGGTACTGCTCGAGTGGAATCGCGTCGTCGTCGACCTCTCCGTTGCAGTCGTCGTCGCGCAGGTTGCAGAACTCGGTCGCCCCCGGATAGGTGGTGTCGCGGTTGTCGTCGCAGTCGTCGCCGAAGGGCGCGTAGCCCTCGGGCGCGTCGCCGGCACAGAACAGCCGAGGCAGCGTGGCGCGTCCGTGTCCGTCGCCGTCGAAGTCGCGAAAGAACTCCTGCGCCTCGCAGCCGTACACCACGTCGAGATAGTGCTCGGCGCCACCGTCCCCGCTCGAGTTTCCGTTGCCGTTGGCGACGACCGAGGTGACGCCAAAGCGCGTCGCCCCTGCCGCCCCTGGCACGTCCCACTCGAACGTGAACGTGGCCTGTCCGCCGCTGATCGTGCGCGGCGAGGTGTGCGTGAGCCCGGCACCGACCGACGCCATGCCTTGGCCTGGGATCGGTGAGATCGAGCCCCCCTCGACGCCGACGAAGACGCCCGCCACGTTGCCCGAGCCTTGGATCGAGACGGAGACGGAGACCGTGTCGCCCGGCTGCACGTTGCCGGGCATGGTCGACAGCGACGCACCGTGCTCGCCGTTGCCGTGGCATCCACTGCACGAGCCCCCTTGTGCACCGCCGGAGTGCGCCGCCGCCAAGCGAGGCGCGCCCCACACCAAGGCTGCGAGACAGGCCGCAGCAGCTCCCCTCCACATGTCGACATTGGACCACGAACCGGCTGCGATTTCAGCGGGCGCGATCACCACTGCTACGGTGCCGGACATGCGTAGAGTGATTCCCCTCGTGCTGCTGACCGCCTGCGGAGGCCCGAGCGCCAATGATGACGCGGGTGAGAGCTCGAGCACCACGCCCAGTAGCTCGGGGGCGGCGGACTCGAGCGGGCCTGCGTCCTCCTCGACGGGCGCGGCGGACGGGACGACGTCCCCGGCCACGGGCAGCACTGGGACGACCGGTGCGGACACGCCGATCTACGAGGCCCGCGGGCCCTATGGCGTGGGCCTACGCACCTCGGCGGTCACCGTCGGGGAGCGCGATCTCCAGGTGACGTTCTGGTACCCGAGCGATGACGCCGAGGGCACCACCGCGCTGGCCGACCTGGTCCCGGCAGAGCGCACCGAGGCGCTGGCGACCCTGTTCGACCAAGCGCCTCCGCAGTGCGCGCGCTCCGAGGCCGACGGTGCGCTGGATGCAGCGCTGGCCGAGGGCAGTTTTCCGGTGGTGATGTACTCGCACTGCTACTCGTGCCTCGGGCTGTCGTCGAGCTTCATCGCGGAGCGTGTGGCCAGCCACGGGCACATCGTGGTCGGGGTCTCTCACGCCGGCGGCACCCTGTTCGACGCGCTCGACGGCAACCCGGGCCCACTCGACGGCGAGTTCCTGCAGGTGCGTGGCGCCGACATCAGCGGGGTGCTCGACGCCGTGTCGTCCGAGGGCTTCGCGGCGGCCTCGATGGACCTCGAACGCGTCGGCATGTTCGGCCACAGCTTCGGCGCCACGACCACGGGCTACGTGTTGCAAGAGGACGACCGGTTCTCCGCGGGCGTCGCCATCGCAGCGCCGATCGAAAACCCGCTGCTCCCCGGCGTCGCCACGGCCGAGATCGAAGAGCCCATGCTCTACCTGCTGATGGAGGAGGACAACAGCATCTCGAGCGTCGGCAACACGCTGATGCGCAACAACGCCATGGCCATGCCCGGCGGCAGCTGGCTCGTCGAGCTCGCGGACGCAGGGCACTGGAGCCCCTCGGACCTGTGCGGGCTCATCGACGACTTCATGCCCTGCTGCGGCGACGATATGCGCCAAAGCGACGGCACGGAATTCACCTACCTCGACGCCGGAACCGGCCGGTCGATCTCCGCCGCCTACGTCACGGCCTTCTTCGCCGCGCAGCTTCACGCCGACGCCAGCGCGCTCGCGTATCTCGAGGGCGCCCACCCGCAGGACGTCGTCACCGTGAGCACGTTCCCGCCGTGACCGTAACGCCGGACGGCGTCGTGGCGTTGTGTCGTGCCATGGCCAAGCCGCACATGTGCCCCCCCGCCCTCCTCGAGAAGGACCTCAGCGGGCAGACCTTCGTCGTCACCGGAGCCAACTCCGGGATCGGGTTCATCACGGCTCGCCAGCTCGCCAGCCAGGGCGCCACCGTCGTCATGGGCTGTCGTCGCCCCGAAGACGGCGAAGCCCGTGCGCAGGAGATTCGCGATGGCCACACAGGGGCGACGCTCGAGGTCGTCGCGCTCGACCTGGGAGACCTGGCCTCGGTCCGAGCGTGCGCCGAGTCGGTGCTGAAGTCGCATGACGCCTTGACCGGCCTCATCAACAACGCTGGCGTCATGAATACACCCGAAGGCAAGACCTCCGACGGGTTCGAGACGCAGATCGGCGTGAACCATCTGGGGCACGTGTTGCTCACCGAGCTGCTGCTGCCGGCCCTGAAGAAGGGTCACCCGGCAAGGGTGGTCAACGTGTCGAGCTGCTTTCACGACCAGGCGATGGGCCGCGACGGCGTCATCGATCTCGACGACCTGTTCTTCGAGACGCGAGACTACGATGGCTGGGCGGCCTACGCCCAATCCAAGCTCGCCAACCTCCTGCACGCCAAGGCGCTGGCCAAGTCGCTCGAAGGCACCGGAGTCACCGCGGTGAGCGTGCATCCAGGCTGGGTCCGCACCAACCTCGCGCGCCACAGCATGCCGCTGTGGGTGCAGAACTACATCATGCGGCCGATCCTGGGGCTCATGGGCATGGTCGAGCCGTGGGTGGGCGCCCAGACATCCTTGTACGCAGCCCTGGCCGATGACGTCCCCGAGCATGCCGGCGCCTACTACAGCCAGCTGGGCGTCTACCGGGACAAGTCCTGCAACCGCGGGGGCTGGCCGATGAAGAGCCCGAACCCCGCCGCACACGACGAGGCCACCGCTGACGCGCTCTACGACAAGAGTCGGGCGCTCGTGGGCCTGGCGTAGCCGCTACCCATGCTCGAGCGCGTGCTGGATGACGACGACGTCGTCGCCTGGCGTGGCCACGACGCGCGGCGTCTCGGACTTGCGGTAGACCACGCCGCGGTGGGTCTTGCCCTCGCACGAGGCCGCGGTCTTCGTGTACGTCACGCCGCGTGTGCCTCCGGGTGGGCACAGCAGGTTGCCCACATCCTCGAGCACCCCGCTCGGCCTCGCCGCGCCCGACTTCAGCGCCGCGAGGCGGGCCTCGAGGTCGACCAACGGCGTCTGTGAGACGAGGACGTGCACGCTCTCGGTGCCCGGCGCCGTGTCGAGTACGAACAAGCCATCGGGGGGAATGGCGATCTCCGAGCCCGCCGCGGCCGGATTCTTCATGCCCATGCGCGCGTCGGGGTAGAGCACGCTCGCCTCGCCCTGGCTCGACAGCAGCAGCACATAGACATGCGCCGCGACGGAAGGTCGAACGATGACCCGAAATCCGTCGCCCGCGACGAGCCGGTCGCCGCTGCGATGTACGAGCGCCTGTGTCGTCCCTGCCTTCACCGCCTCGACGCGGTAGTCGACGCTGATGCGCGTCGAGGCCAGATCCGGCCGCGCGTTGGCCCAGACGGCGTCACCGGCCTGCGCCGATGCGCCCTCGAGTCGGCCGACCAGCTGCACGTGGTCCGCGAGCCGGCGGCGAATGTCGTGCGAGGCCGACTGGTAGCCCGCCGGATCCATCACGCAGGCGTTGTAGTCCTTGCACAGCGACTCGAGCTGCAGCGCCAGCTGGTAGGTCGAGTCGGTGACCTGCCCGACGGCGCCCTCTTCGTAGCGCGCCCCGAGACCGAGCCCGATCTTGCCCAGGGAGGCGTTCGCGTCGACCACCTTGCCCTTGAGTCCGACGTCTTGACTGCAGTCGATCTGCGGTCGGAGCGTGCCGTCGGGACACGTCACGTCGTTCGACGGGGCATCGGGGTCGGTCGGCTTGCACGCGCCGAGGGCCAGCGGGAGGACGAGGAGAGCACACAGTCGGGTCATGGTGTCGCGCCGATGTCGATCCCGACCTGCCAACGCAGGGCTCGGGGAAAGGCGGTGTCGTAGGGCAGCCGGTCACCGTCGGACCGCAGCCGGTAGTAGGGCTTGCTGATGCCGCCGCGCAGGCCGACGAGCACCTTGCCCCTGGGGTTGATGTAGAGCACGACGTCGGTGCCGAACGTGGCACCAAAGCCGCCGAGCAGCGCGTCGTCGCGTCCGAGCTCGCCCGGCGGTGAGTCGCGGTTGCGTCCCCACGCGAGCCCGAGCGCGCCGTAGGGGACGAGCGCAGGCCGAACCTTCCACGCGTACGGGAACGGAAACACGTCCACGCCAAACACGAACTCGAGGTGGTTGACGTTGACCTTCGTTCGCCTCGGGCTGCTCGGCACTCGCCACAGCTGCCGGCTGTAGTCGAGCCCGAGCTGAATGTGCGGCCGCGTGAAGCCTCGCACCCGGAGATCCCAGCCGCGGCGATGGTCGGCGGCGGCGCCCTCGAGGCGAGGGGTCCCGACGACGCCGAGGTAGCTTCCACCTACGGTCAGCAGCGCGCCATCGAAGCTATCGGCCCAGTACTCACGCAGCGCCCCGCTCGGCCGCTCGCGGCGCCCCGGCTGCTTCGCCTCGGGCAGCTCGAGCTCGAGTGCACCTGCGTCCCCACTGGGGATGAACGCCGCCCAGTAGTACGGATGTGCCGTCGCCTTCTTGCGCAGCATCTTGCGCTGCACCTTGCGCAACGCCTCCGAGCGGCCGAGTCCGCGGTCGACCTTCTCGTAGTAGTCGGTCATCAGGTCGCGCGTCGCTTCGTCGTCGACCTGCCAAAGCGACATGAGCTGGCTGCGGCTCCCGGCGATCACCAGGGCCCGACGCAGCCCATACACCCCGTCCCCGTTGCGGACCTCTCCGACGCCGGTCTCGCAGGCCGAGAGCACCACCAACTCGGTCCCGTGAAGGTCGGTCGAGGCGAGCTCGAGCGCGGTCAAGATCCCGTCCTGCCCGTCGGGACCCGAGCGGAGGTTCGCCCCCGCGAGCGCCAGGCCCGAGCGGATCAGCGGGTTCTCGGCCGTGGAGGGAGGCACGAACGCCTCCCCCTTGACGTACGTGACCCCCCGGCCACCACGGGCGGCCTCACGTGTGTCGGCGAGGAAGAAGCCGTGCGTGGCCACGTGCAGCACCAGCGGGCCGTGAGCGCTCTTGATCACGCTCTCTGTCGCCTCGGCACCCCGTCGCACGACCGCGCCTGGCACCACTTTCGAGAGCGCGTCCAGCTCTTCGGCGGTTCCCGGCAGCGGCGGAAACACCAGGTCGGAGAGCCCAGCCGATCGCGTTCCCGCGCTGCCGCCCGACCCACCGCTCGAGAACTCGGGCGACCCGACGAGCAGCGGCGCCTCGCGAGGCCGCTCGGTCTTCGACAGCCGCAGGAGATCACGCCCACTGCTGAGGTAGGTGAACGCGTAGCGCTCCACGAGGAAGCGGCCCTTCTCATCGACCAGCGCCGCGAAGGGCAGCAAGTTCAGCATCCCATCGGGCGAGAGGTACACGGAGGTCTTGCCGGCGAGATGCGGCTCGAACTTCGCGACCAGCCACCCATGCAGCTGCGCTCCAATGCGCCTCGGATCGCTGCGCGGGTTCGCCAGCACGCGGCGGTAAGCCACGATCGCCTCATCCACGCGGGCGGCCTCCCCGAGGTCGACCACCGCGGTCGTACCGTCGCCGTGCACGACGAACGCGGCGTAGCGCTCGGCCCCGAACGCCGTGTTCATGCTCGCGAAGTTCACGTCGAACGGCCGGTAGGTGGCGAACTCGACGAGGGCCTCGTCCGCGTCGAGCTGGGCGGCGACCTCGTGCAGCTGCACCGTGCTGCGCTCGTCGGGAGGCACGACGTCGGCCAGCTCCCCGTCGAGTCGTTCGAGCTCTGCCCGCAGTGACTTCGTCAGCGCCGCGTGCTCACCCGCGCCGAGCTGCCCGTCGGGCCCGCGCAGCGCCAAGGCCGAGAGCTGGGCCTGAACGGCGGCCAGGCGCTCGAGCTTCGCGCGCGTGCTCGCGTCCGCGCGCTCCCGCAAGAGCGCGAACTGGTCACTCACCGCGTCGAGCAGTCGGCCCTTGCGACGGAGCACCGTGGCCGCACCCAACCGCACCGCCCCAGGGTCGATCCTCGCGTCCCGTACCGCGTAGGACAGGATGCGGTCGGACCCCGACGTGTACCGCTCGAGGTACGCCCGCTTCTGCCCCTCCGTCCCCGAGCGCAGCACGGTCGACATCTGATGCTCGTGAATCTCAGCCGCGCGCGTGGCCAGACCGACGATACGCGGTGGCGCGTCCCCCCGCGCCCACAACGACTCGGCGAGGTGGTTGAGGGTCGCCGCGATGCCCGGCGAGGTCGGGGCAAGCTGGGCCTCTTGCTCGGACAACACCTGCTCGAACAACACCACGGCGGCGTCGTGATCGCCCTTGGAGCGATACAGCCTGCCCAGGGCGTGCTTGGTGCTCCACGTGGCTGGGGTGTGTTTGCCGAAGCCACGCTCGGCGATCGCGACCGCGCGCGTGAGCATCGCCTCCGCCTCTTCGAACTGCCCCGCCTCTTCGAGCGCGACGCCGAGGTCGTGCAGCGGCGCGACCAGGTGCGTCGCCCCAATGTCGGGGCGACGCTCGTGCATCGCCAGCGCCCGGCGGTAGTGCGCCAGCGCGGCCCGCTGATCGTCGCGAAGCTCGGCGACATCGCCCAGACCCCCCTCGGCGGAAGCCTGCGTCGCGAGGTCGTCCGCGCGAACGCCGAGGGCGGCCGCGCGGGTATATCCCTCGTGCGCCTCGCTGAGCTTGCCCTGCAGCAGGGCGTTGCTCGCGAGCTCGCGCGTCCATCGACCCTGGGCCACGAGATCCCCGGCCGCACGCGAGGCCTGCAGGTTGGCCTCGAGCAGGGCGCGGGCGGAGCTGAACTCGAGCCGCTGGTGATGCAGCGACGCGAGCATGCTGCGCATCTGCGGCAGCGACTTGGCCTGCGGATCGATCGCCTCGATCTGCGCGACCGCCTCGGTCCCCAGGCGAAGCGCCTCGTCGTAGCGACCCTGGACGAAGGCCGTGAACGCCTCGGCCGCGCTCCGGTTCGCCTGGTCGAGCGGCGTCTGGGCGTCCGCGCGCTGAGGCTTGGGCTCGGGCTTCGCTTCGCCTCGTGCGGCCTTGACCTTCGAGAGGATCGCGTCGGCCTCGGCGTTTCGACCTAGCTTCATCAGGGAATCCACCGTGACGACGACCACAGGCGCCACGACCTTTCCCTCGCCCCAGCCGAAGGCCGGCCCGAACACGGCGAGCGCGGCCTGCCCGTGTTTGGCCGCCTGCGCCCACTGGCCCTGCTGGTGGTAGCCCAACGCGAGCCCCGCATCCTCCACGGCGGCGGTGAGCTCGGCCTTGCTCGGTGCCGCGCGTGCGTGCGCGGTGGGGGCCGCTGCGAGGCCGAGACAGGCCCCGAGCGCCGCAGCTGCGAGCCGGCGGAGAAACATCGACCCTCGGGCACTGCGAGCGACGGGCCAACCGTGCCCGGCCCCGACTTCGCGCCCCTTACGCCCCGCGATGGTCAGTCATTTCTGACCGGCGGCCCCGACACGTCTGGTTTCCAGCACCACCACACGTCGGTGCAGGTAGGACTCCAAGGCGTCTCCCCCCTTGCGCCGCACGAAGCCTAGGTGTGTTCTTGGGTCGTGAAGCGAGCTCATTGGGGGAGCCTGGCCTTGGTTCTCGTCCTCGCCGGGTGCGAAGAGGACGACGACGCAGGCATCGATGCCACCGACTACGCGCAGCGAGAGCGCGAGGCGATCTGCGACTACCGCGTTCGCTGCGGGTTCTCGTTCGACCGCGACTCATGCCTCGAATCGGTCGAGCGCGACCGCGGGACCGTGCAGGCGATCGGAGGGATCGATGCCGACCGCGTCGACTACGACCCTGCCGCGGCGCTCGCGTACATCGAGCTGCTCGAGACGATCGGATGCGAGGGCACGATCGCCAACGGACGAGAGATTCAAGAGGCCGAAGCCGCCGTCGTCGACGGACAGGTCCCCGCCGGAGAGTCGTGCTTCGCGGACAGCGAGTGTGCAGGCGTCGGATCGATCTGCGACCAGACGGGATGCGGCGGGCAGATCTGCTGCATGGGCACGTGTACCGAGGTCGAGACGCTGCCGTTGGGCTCGGCGTGCCCGCTGTTCCCCGTCGATACCGACCGACTCACCGCGTTCTGCGAGGACACGGCCTACTGCGCTCCGCCACCCGACGACGGCAGCGGCGAGCCGGCGCAGATGGGCACCTGCCAGCCGCGCGCCGACAACGGCGAGCCGTGCGAACGCAACGACGCGTGCCTCGACGGCCAGCGGTGCGCCATGGGCCAGTGCTTCGTGCTCTCCGAGTCGGGGCAGCAATGCAACCCGACGCTCGAGTCCGGCTCGTGCCTCGAGGTCAACGAGGTCTGCGACATGGCATCGGGCACCTGTGTCGACGCGCCGGGCGACGGCCTGCCGTGCGTCTTCGGACGCTGTCAGCCCTTCGCAGAGTGCGTCGAGGACGTCTGCGTGTTGCGCCCGCGCGCCGGCGAGTCGTGCGAAGGCACGCCGCCGTGCCAAGGAGACCTGCAGTGCCGTGACGGGATCTGCCAGCTCGAGCCCGTGGTCTTCGTGTGCATCGAGGGCGAACCGCCTCCGCCTCCCGAAGACGGAGAATGAAGACGGGGAATGAGCCGCGTCGCCGTCGAAGGTAGGCGGGCGTAACCCAGGGTGTTCGAACGACCTACGCGATCGCGCGCGGAGTCGAACACGGGTCGTCGAAAAGCGACACGACTGGGGGGAGTCTTCCGCGGCACGACTCACGACTTTGGTACAGTGTCGTGGTGAGAAGGCGGAAGGGAGCAACGGCGGGCGTGTTGGCGGGGCTGGGCGTGCTCGCCCTCGCGGCGATGAGCGTGGGCATGCCAGACGCGTGCGGCATCGGTTCGAGCGAGTTCATCGGCCCCGAGGGTGGCGTGGTGATCTCCGAGGACGGCCGGCTGAGTCTGGAGGTCCCCGAGGGCGCGCTGTCCGAGCCCACCGAAGTCTCGGTCGAGCAGGTGGAGTGTGAGGACGACGGGCAGGCCGACTGCTACGCCGTCGGTCCAGCCAGCGTGCAGTTCTCCCGCCCCGTGCAGGTCGTCTACGAAGCTGGGGAGCTCGAGACGATGGAGGGCGTCACGCTCTTGGTCAAGGGCTCGACCGGCTGGATGCGCATGCCGGACGCCCAGAGCGATCCCGAGGACGAGATCGTGATGGGGACGATCATGTTCGCCTCGTCGATCTCCGTGGATGCACGCTAGCGCGAGCCCGGACCGAGTCCTTTGGGTGGGCGAGGACCCACCCGACGCGTCGCCGCACCTGACGTTCGTCGTCGAAACCGACCCGGGCGTCGCCTGCGAGCGCGCGCGGGCGGAGTCGTGGAGTGCGGTCGTCGTCGAGGGCGGCGATCCCGAAGCGGTCCGCGACGTGCTCGCAGCGGCCCGCGAGGGCGGTCGCGGCGGGTGCAGGATCGCGGCCGCCTCGTACGAAGAGCTGCCGACCCTCGTTCGCGTGGTCGACGACGGCGTGATCGAGCGCGTGCTGGCGCGTCCGGTGGAAGCAGCTCAGCTCGCGCGGACGCTTCACGGCGAATCGCCCAGCGAGTCCGTCGTCGCCCGGCGAGCACTCAACGCTCCCGAGGCACTCAGCGACGCGGCGGTCGACGAGCGGCTGCGCCAGGTGGTCGCGCGCATCGTCGACATCCCGACCGCGGTGATCCGGCCGATCGCCCAGAGCGAGACGGTGCCGGCGGTGCAGCTGGTCGTCCCGGTCACCGAAGCCCTGCTCGAGCTTCAGCGCGACTTCCCTCGCCTCCTCGGGTGGCCGCTGAAGGCGCGTGGATCGGCGACGGGCATCACCTACCGAAAGCACCCCGTGCGCAAGATCCTCGGCGACGTGTCGGAATCGCAGGAGGTCTACTGCCTCGGTCGCGACAACTTCGCCTACGTCGCCTGTTTTCCGTGGGCTGGCGGCGAGAAGATCACGGTGGTGATCGGTGTGCACGACCCGACCTCGGGCAGGGTCGAAGCGCTCCAGCAGCACGCCATCGCACAGGCGCTCGAGTTCCCGCTGCCGAGCCGACACCGAAAATCCCCGCTGCTCTTCTACGACCCCGACTACGACTGGGTCATCACCAAGAACTACGTCGGCCCCGATCGCCGTCGCACGCGGACCCCGTTCCTCAACCGCTACGCGTTCCGAGGTCGACGCAAGGAGCTCATCCCCAACGAGTTCCGCACCGCAGGCGCCTTCGTCGACCACGCACCTCGATGGGCGTGGATCGGCGCCCTCCTCTTCATGGCGCTGTTCACGTTCGACACCGTGATGACCGCGGTGAGCGTGGGTGAGGGCAGCGTCGCAGAGCTCAACCCCGCCATGCGCTGGGCGCTACAGAAGGGGCTGACCGTCTTCCTCACCTCCAAGACGCTGCTCGCCGTCGGCGTCGTCGTGGTGCTGCTTCGATGGCACCTGTGGCGCCCCGGTCGATGGATCTTTGCCGCGTGCTTGGCGATCTATCTTGCGATCGACATCAACTGGCTGATGCTGATGGCGACTGGCGCGGTCTAGCAGCCTCGGGCTGCTAGGGAAACTGCGCCATGATCTTGCCGACCGCCTCGTTGACGATGGCGTCGGGATCGTCGGTCTTCTTGAGCCACTTCGAGGTGCTGCCGTGCCACACCTCTTTGTCGGTCTCGCGGTCGAGCAGATAGATGTTCAGCGTGCCTTCCGTCTGCTTGGCCCCTGGACCCTCGGTGAAGTTGCTCGTCCGGTCGCCCCCTTCGAGGCGGTAGCGCATGCGGGTTCCCACCGAGAAGGCGACCATGACCTGCGCTGCCTCTGGGTCGACCTTTTCCATGCCGCGCGCCTCGAGCTCCCGCTCGATGGCGGCCCGGACCCGCATCTCGTTCTCCTTGGTGCGGACGTTGGGCTGGTCCTTGCCGAAGGTGATCAGCACCGGCTCGTCGGTGACCCAGGCGTAGGAGCTGACGGCGCCGAAGTCGTAGCCGGCGTCCTTCTCGACGACGGGCGCCGACGAGGCGCAGCCGTAGAGCCCAACGGAGCCCAGCAAGACGGCGGACATGAGGACAGAGCGCATCGTGGTGCCCATGGTGCCGCGCAGTATACGGCGTCTGGCGCCGACCGCTCGGGCCAGCTGGGAATTCGTCCCTTCCGGTGCGACTTGGGCCCCGGGCGTCCGTCATGATCTTCGCAGGTCGAGCCATGTCCGCGTCGTGTCCGTCCAACGAGTCTGAACTGCCCTGTGCGCACTGCGAGACGCCTCTGCACGCCGAGGTTCAGTTCTGCTTCGAATGTGGAGCGCCGGTGCTCCCCGAGCTGCTGTTGCCGCGGGCCCCGGCCGGAGCCGACGAGGAGCTCCGTACCGCGGCGTTCTCGCCTGTGAGCATCCGCCCAAACGAGGCCGAAGCGCTGGCGCCCGGCGAGACCATCGAGATCGAATCCATCGCCAAGGACGTCGTGGTCGAGGAGGTCCCGATCGATCTCGACGAGCTCGAGGCCGATTCCGCGGCCGCCCGTCCGGTCGCCGATCCCCACGGCACGGTGGTCGCGGCGGCCCCCGACCGGCCCATGCCGTTCTGGCCAGCGCCGCCCAAGGGCGAGACCGTCGTCGCGCCGCCTCCCGTCCGCGCAGGTTGATTCGCCGGGCGCGGGCGCGCAACGATGCGCCGATGTCCGAGTGGTTCGTCTACGTGCTCGTCTCCCTGACGAACGGCCGGACCTACGTCGGCGTGACGAACGACCTGCGGCGCAGGCTCGACCAGCACAACGGCCGACTCCCCGGTGGCGCCAAGTCGACGCGACAGGCCCGCCCCTGGCGCGTGGGCTGCACGCACGGCCCGTTCGAGACCAAAGGCGAGGCGCTCAGCGCCGAGTTTCGGCTCAAGAAGTTCCGAGGTCTCGAGCGGCTCCGGGTGAGCGGCGAGCGACTCAGCCGAACCGAAACCGCATGAATCCGCTGAAGACGACGTCGGTCTGCTCCACGGTGCGCGGCGGTCGGCTGTCGTAGCGAACCTCGAGGTCCGTGCCGAGCGAGAACAACGTGGTGACCTTGCCTTCGAACTGGATGCCGGTGTTGAGGCGAACGTCGGCGAAGTCGTCGAACCGCGGCTGCACGTAGGTCGTGCTGCCGAAGAGAAGCTTGCCGTCCAGCGCGTCGAGCTGCATGGAGAGGTAACTCGTCCAGCGATGGTTGACGGTCTCGGAGGGGTGCGGATCGGGGGTGAAGACGACGCAGTCGTCGACGCCGTCGTCGGGGTCCGCGTCGCTGCATCCCTCGATGGCGTTGACCTCGTACTCCACCATGTATCCGCTGCCCCCCCATAGCCGGAACATGTTGCGATGGACCGCCTCCCAGCGCGCGCCGCCTCCGGTGAGCATGCGCGAGCGGAGGTTGGTGAAGGCGTTGTACTGCGCCTGCACGAAGACCTCGGCGCCGACCCTGGGCACGAACATCCGCGTGTAGCGGACGTGCATGAAGCCGTTGTCGGCGATCGGGTTGCCAGCGAAGGTCGCGAACGCAAGGTTGCTCGACAGCAGCCAGCGGTCCCGCATGAAGGGCGGACGCGTGGTGTCGCGGTGCGGATGGAACGTCCGGTACTGCACGCCGCCGGCGAAGTTGAGCTCCCGCTTGACCACGTTGCCCTCCTTGACGCCCCCTCCGAGGTCGGCGTTCGCGCTCCACCCGCGCTTCTCGGTGGTGGAGGCGATGCGTTCCATGTTGACCGGGCTGGCCCACGCGACCGAGGGCAGCAAGCACAGGCCGAATGCGGCGAGGCGGGCCTTCATGCGCGCGTTGTAGCCGAACTCGCCGGCAGCCTCAATCGTCGGCGGGCACGACTAGAAGCGCTTGGAGTCGACCGTCTTGGACTTCACGTCCTCGAAGCGCTTGCGGTGGGACTTGTTCTTGAACAGCTCGGGCTGGAACATGTCCTTGCCCGCCATCGCGCTGTCGATGGTCGCGTTGCCCTCCTTGTCGAAGTTGAAGGCCGCGCCCACGTGCCGGGGGTCGAAGGGGTACGAGACGAACACGCGGTCAGGCTTCCCGTCGTTGTTGGTGTCGTAGTAGGCCCAGGCGAGGCGACCGTCGGTGCGGAAGACGAACTCGGCGTCGAACCCTCCGGCGCGCACGATGTCGGTGAGCTGGTAGTCGTTCTTACCCTTGACCTTCTTCTTCGACTTGCCGTCGACGTCGACGATGAGGCTCATCGCCTCGCGGTCGAGCACGCTCAGCGCGTCGTCGCCGACATCGGGTACGCGCGTGACCGAGAGCGCCTTCGCGGCGTCGAACTCGGGGAAGGAGCTGTGGCCATCCTCGAGCGTCGCCCGGGGGTGATCGGCGAAGGTCTTCTCGAAGACGACTTCGAGCCGCTGGGCGTAGGTCTCGTCGGCGATCAGCCCCGGCCGGAGCAGGCGGCGCCCGAGGTGTTCGTTGGCCGGGGTGCGACGCCCGCTGGCGTCGATCTTGCTGGCGCTCAGCGCCACACCACGCTCGAGCGAGTCGCCTTCGAGCAGCAGGTCGTAGGTACCATCGTGGTTGGTGTCGTAGAAGACCTTGGCGGGCGATCCGAGCACGGCGAGGAACTCACCGTGGACCTTGCCGCCACGCAGCTTCTTGAGCAGCTTCGCGTCGGCGATCTGCTCGGCGTCTCGCTCCGCGCCCTCCTTCGACGCGGCTTTCTCCGCGGCCTTGCCGACGCGCTTGGCCAGCTTGCCGAACTGCTTCTGGTCGAGGTCGATGATCACCCGCGAGTCCATCCGCGTGCGGGCCATCAGCGTGTCGAGCTTGCCGTCCCCGGTCGCGTCGCGGAACGACGCTTCGAGCGCGCGCACCTTGTTGGGGTTCTTCACCTCTGCGCCGCCTCCGGTCATCGACTTGACGAACGCGCCGGCGAGCTTCTTGAGCCTGGGTGTCTCGTAGAGGTCGCCGATCTTCGAGAGGTCGTAGTCATCCGCGCCGGACTCTCGCTCGACCGACCAGGCACCCTCCTCCCCGTTGATCGTGTACAGACGGTTCTTGTAGGTCTCTCCGTCGGCGACGACGAGCTTGTCGTAGGGACCCTTTCCGTCGGTGTTCACGAATACGAGCAGGTCGGAGACCGGCAGGCCCTTCTGCACGTTGCGAGGCGGCCGTGCCACCCGGACCGCCGCCAGCTCGGCGTCGAACTTGCGCGACTCGGCCACCTTGGAGACCTCGGGGATCTTCTTGCGCTTGCGGAACGAGCTCTGGTCGAGGTCGGCGAGCATCGAGAAGCAGTACATGCCGCCCTCGCACAGGCCCTCGAAGCGCAGCGTGTCGATCTCGCCGTCCTCGTTGAAGTCGAGGAAACGACCGTAGCTGCCCGCGACCTCCCACGGGTCGGGTAGATTCGCCTGCGGCACGTCGGGGACCTCGGCGAGGAAGTCGTTGATCTCGTCGATGTGCACGTGAAACGCGACCGAGCCGAGCGTCGCGAAACCGGCGGTCGCGGGGCGAATGGCGACGTTGAGGCCCACCAGCTCACCGGTCTCGCCGTCGACGAGAGGGCCGCCGCTGTCGCCGGGCAGCACGTTGCAGTCGGTCTGGACCTGCTTGCCCTTCTCCTTGCTGGCCTTGTCGAGCTCTTCTTTGGCCTTGGTCAGCTCCTCCTCCGAGCGACCGTCTTCTCGCTGCTTGGCGAAGACCGCAGAGGCGAAGTTCTCGAACGTGCCGACCGCGTTGACCGAGCACTTCTTGATCGCCCAGCCGAACCCGACGCCTGCGTTGCCGATCGCCGACACCCCGCTACCCGGAATGGGCCCCTTGGAGGCCCGCCCGAGGCTCGCGAACTCGCCCTTGGGGTCCTTGATCTTCAAGAGGGCCAGGTCGCGATCGGGGTCGGCCTCGAGCACGAACGCGTCGAGCTTGTCGGCGACGACCATGCTGCCGTCGTCGTTCATCTTCGCCGTGGTGACGGTCGCCTCGTAGCCGAAGTCCTCGGTCTTCCCGGTCGAGATCACGTGATAGTTCGTCAACACCCAGCCGCGCGGATCCACGACGACGCCCGTCCCGTGGCCCCACGGAGTCGCCACGAGCACGGTCGACTCGAGCAGCGTCTTGGTGGTGATGGGCTCGGGCTCGGGCGCGGGCTCGGGCTTCGGCTCGGGCGCCGCGTCGCTCGGCGGCGTCGTCCCAGCGGAGACCTTGGCCTCGCAGCCAGCGGTGAGGAGACAGAGTCCCGCGACGAGCACGGGCAGGCGCGATGAGAGGACGGGGTTGCGCATTGTCGGCGCCCAAATCGTACGCGATCCGGCGTCGCTTCGAGTGGCCCCCGCCTACAACCCCTGCAGGAGCGCGCGCGTCCGCGCCGTGGCGGCCGCCGGCACGACATGCGGCCCCGCGTCGTAGTAGTCGACATGCGGATGCACGGCATCCTCGAGGTCGAGCACCACTTCGAGCCCGGATCGCTCGCGAACCTGGCGCGCGACGTGCTGCACCGTCACTTCGTTGGCTTCGAACTGCCCCTCTCGCAGAGGGGAGAACGCGAACACACAGCGTGCCTTGGCGCGTGCGCAGTCACGGGCGAAGCTCTGCAGCACCTCGATGGCCGGCACGAGGTCGACCTCGGGGGGGGATGGCCAACGGGCGGGTTCGAACGCATGCGGGCGGGCGGCGGTGCCTCGATGGCTCGCGAAGTCGCCATAGTCATCGAACGCGTCGCGCGTGTAGCCGATCGGCGCCGCGGTGCTGACCTGATGCAGCGCACAGCGGACCTTCGAGGACACCCAAGGCAGCGCTCGATCGAGCAGACGCCGGCTCGTCTCGAGGTCGAGCGCGCGCAGGCTCGGCGGGTCGTACTCCAGGTGGGTGACGAGCGTGCTGTCGACACCGGGTTTCCACAGCAGCTCGTACTCGGGAGAGAGCACGACCACGTCGCCCTCCCGCAGACCATCGCGCACCTGGCCGAGCATGAACCTCAGACCGAGGCTGCGGTTGTGGCCCATGTTCACGGGTTCGAACCCGGCCTGGGCCGCCACCCGCGAGTCGAACCCAAACGCCGCGCTCGACCCTCCCACGAAGATCAGCCGCGGAGAGTTGCAGTCCTCCAGGCGGCGACGCTTGTCGCCAGTGGCCGCCGCGTAGTGGTCTTCGCGCCGCGGACACGCCTGCCACACCGCCGCAGCGACGACCGCTTGAACGACCATGAAGGCCAGCATCTCGAGCACGAACCGTCGCATCAGAACTGGAAGTAGACGAAGCGCACCGGCTCCGCGGGCATGAGGTAGAGCGTGCCCCAGACCAGGGCGGTGTAGACGAGCCAGCGCGCGGGCCGAGGCCAAGACTCCACGGCGAGCGCGTGTTCGCGGTCCCGGCAGACCCACTCGAGGACGAGGACGATGCCGACCAGGCTGGCCATGCCGCGGAGATAGTCGGCGCCGAAGGCCGCGGCCGACCAGGTGCGAGCGTCGAAGAGGTCCGTGGCGATCGTGTACAGGATGCCCAGCGCTTGGCGGATGTCGTGCGCACGAAAGAAGACCCAGCCGACGCAGACCACGACGAACGTGCCCAGCATGCGCACCAGGTCGAGCGGCGGAGGTACGAGGCCCTGGGCGTCGAAGCGGAGCGAGCGACCCCGCCCCTTCTTGCCGAGCACCGAGGGGAGCGCCGCCAGCCCGTGCAGCAGGCCCCACGCCACGAACGTCCACGCCGCCCCGTGCCACAGCCCGCTGACCACGAAGGTGATGACCACGGCCGCCGCCTGCCGGGGGCGTCCACGACGGTTCCCACCCAGCGGCACGTAGACGTAGTCACGAAACCAGGTCGAGAGCGAGATGTGCCAGCGCCTCCAGAACTCGGCGATGGAGCGCGAGAAGTAGGGGCGCGCGAAGTTGCGGCAGAGCGAGAAGCCAAACACCCGCGCCACACCGATCGCGATGTTCGAGTAGCCCGAGAAGTCCCAGTAGATCTGAAATGCGAAGGCGGCCGTCGACGCCATCAGCATCGGCCCATTGCACGACCCCTCGTAGCAGCCATCGACAAGCGTCGCGAGGTTGTCGGCGAGCACGACCTTCTGCACGAAGCCCCAAAGCGCCTGCCGAAGTCCGGCCTTGGCCGCGTCGGGATCGAACGTGCGCGCCTCGAGGAACTGCGGCAGCAAGCGGCGGCCTCGCTCGATCGGGCCGGCGACGAGCTGCGGAAAGAACGCGACGTAGGCGGCGTAGGCGACGGGGTCTCGGCAGGCGGCCAAGCGCCCCCGGTACACGTCGATCGTCGTGCCGAGCGTCTGAAACGTGTAGAACGAGATGCCGACGGGGAGGATCAAGTTCAGCGTCTCGACGTGCAGCGAAACCCCGACGGCCGACGCCGAGGCCACCAGGCTGCCGACGAAGAAGTCGTAGTACTTGAACGCGCCGAGCATGCCCAGGTTGCCCGCCACACTGATGCCGAGCACCGCCTTCGACCGCCCCCGCTCCTCGAGCCGCTGGGCCACGAGGTAGTCGATCGCGCTCGAGGCGGCGATCAAGCCGCAGAAGCGCCAGTCCCACCACCCGTAGAACACGTAGCTGGCCACGACGAGGAACGCGTTCTGCCAGCGCCTGCGTCCTAGCCCCCAGTACACGGCGAAGCACACCGCCGTGAACACGAGGAACGTGAGCGTGGTGAACGTCATGCGGCGAGGGCTCACCGCATGCTACCGCGTCGCTCACATGCTGCGGATGTCCTCGCACGATTGCAGCGCGGCGTAGTCCTCGGCGTCTCGCATGCACTTGAGCCGCTTGACCCACGGGCCACGGCCGAACTCTGGCGGCGTGGTCGCGGCCTTGCGGCACGCCTCTTCGAGCGTCGCGACCATCGCCTCGGATGCCTCGGCCCCCTTGGATTCGAGCTCTGCCTTGCTGACCTCGGCCACGTTCTCGCAGACCGAGTCGGCCGACGGCGGGCTCAGCCACCCGAAGTAGAAGATGGCGACGGCTGCGACCAGCGTCGCGAAAATGCCTCCAAGGACCTTCAGAGCAGTCTTCATGCTCCCCTAGACGGAGGCTCGCGCAGACTGTCGCCGCCGCGCCGCTACTTTGCGCGTCGGCGGGCCCGAACCGACGCGGGGTCCTCCGCGCCGCGCTGTGCCTCGAGCCGCCGGAGCAAGGACCCGTACAGGCGCCGCGCGTAGTCTCGCTTCTTCAGGCCCCACGCCAGGTCGGCGCGCACCAGCGTCGTGTCGACGACCTCCTCGTGGCCGAGGCCATGGGCGCTGCCCCACGCCACGTGGGCATCGTCGAGCAACGCGAGGGCCTCGGCCGCCCGCCCCTGCGCGCGCTCCAGCTCTGCGAGCTCGATCGCGCTGCGCGACTGAAGCGGCCCGAAGCCGACCTGAGCGTCGACCAGCGCGCGCACGTCCTGCAAGTTCTCGCGCGCGCTCGAGACCGCACCATGTGCCTGCTGGGCGCGGGCGAGCGCACGGAGCCCATCGATGCGGCGAACGTCCGTGGGGTCGAGGCTGCCATCGAGGACGGAGACGGCCTCTCGCGCGTGGGTGAGCGCCGTCTTCGTGTCGCCCGCGGCGATCGCGAGCGCCGAGAGCTTCAACTGCGGATACGCTCGCCATCGCCCCTGGTAGTGGTAGGTCTTCGCGCGCTCGTAGGTCTCCCGCGCTCGGCCGATCTCACCGCGAGCGCGTTGCACGTCGCCGAGCACGAGCAGCGCATCCCCGCGATCGACGTCGTGACGCAGGGTCGAGAACAGCGCGAGGCCATCCACGCTGCGTGTGGCGAGGCCCTCCGCCTCGTCGAGCCGTCCTCGAGCCAGGGCGATGCGCGCGGCCAGCCGAACGGCACCCAGCGTGTCGAGGTCGAGCGGCCCGAGCGTGGTCTCCCAGATCTCGAGCGCCCTCGAGGCGTGGTCCGAAGCCTCGTCGAGCGCCCCCAGCTCGAACGCCACCTCGGCCCGCAGCCGATGCACGTCCGCGACCTTGGGATGCGTGGCGCTGTAGAGGTCTCGATGCACCGTCAGGGCCTGGTCGAGGAGCTCCGCGGCTCGTACGAGCTCGAGATGCGCGAGCAGGACCTCGGCCTCGGCGCGCATGACTTCGGCGGTCACGAACGGATCCCCGAGGCGCTCGACGAACGCACCGGTCACGCGTCGCCATCGCGCAACGGCGCTGGCGCTGCGCTGCCTCCCGCCTTGCAGCGCCAAGAGGAGCGTCGCTGCCTTGCCGCGGACCCAGGTGGCCTCGCAGGTTTCGGCGACCACGACCGCCTCCTGCAGCGCCTCGACGGCGCCACGAACGTCTCGCCGCTCGGCGCAGAGCTCCCCCTTGGCGAGCAGAGCATCGGCGAGAAGCGGCGGGTGCCCGGCGGAGCGCGCCTGCTCGAGCGCGGCCTCGACGATGGGCGGCGCCTTGACGAATGCCCCGAGCCAGGTGAGGGCCCGCGCCGCAGCGACATCCTCAGCGATGAGCTCCACCCGCCCCTGCACCGTCTCGGGCGGGGGTGAAGCCAGCGCCATCAGGAACGGCTCTCGGCCGCACGCGCTCACGTCGGGCAGCTGGTAGGCCGCATGGCTGGCCGCGCGCTCGAGCGTCGCCGCATTCTGCTGCCCCGCCTCGGCGACGAGCGCGTCGAACGAAGCCCGCGCGCTCGTGAGGCAGCGCGACTGCGCTCGCGCTGCGCTCGCCCGGGCGTTGGGGTCACACAGCGGCTTTGCCAAGGCAGCGTACTCGTCTGCCCAACGGTCCATCAACGGGAGCGTTCGGGCTTCGAGCGCACCGTCGTCGTCGCTGCGACGTAGCACCGCGACGTAGGCATCTCGGCGTGGCGTATTCCATGCCCCGTCCACCGTCATGGCCCGGGCCTCGCACCCGGCGTCGACCTCGTGCACGGGCGGGACGTCGGGCTGGGCGGCGGGTTCCGCTGCTGCGGCCACCGCGGGGAGGGTCGTCGGTGGTGGCGCTTGGGACTCCCCGGCCATCCAGCGAAGCACGCCGACGGTCGCGCCGGCGCCCAGCGCCATGGCCCCCACGACCGCGGCCGTCCGCCGCCCCAAGCCACGGTCGCGCTCGAGGACCCTCAGCAGCGCCGTCATCGACGGGTAGCGGGCCGCCGGGTCGACGGACAGGCCGCGGGCAATCGCGCGACGCAGCCACGCTGGAATCGAACGAGCCAGTGGACGCATCCGGCCCTGCGTCACCGCGTTGGCGAGGGCGGGCAGCGTCTTTCCCTCGAACGGCCGCTCCGAGGCCAGCGCCTCGTAGAGCGCCACGCAAAACGCGAACTGATCCGAGCGGGCGTCGGCGAGCGTGCCGTTCCACTGCTCGGGCGCCATGTAGGCCGGCGTCCCGACCACCGCGCCGTGCCCGGTCAGTCCGTCGATGGTCATCGTCACCCGCACGCCCGAGGCGGGCTCGGGCTGTCCCGCCGCCCACGCCACCGAGGGGCGCGCCAACCCGAAGTCCGCCACCCTCGCCCGCCCGTCAGAGCCGAGCATGACGTTCTCGGGCTTGAAGTCTCGGTGCACGATCCCCACCCGATGCGCGGCGTCGAGGCCTCGTCCCGCTTGCGCGAACACCTCGAGGACCTGTCTGCGGTCGCGCTTGCCCTCATGCAGCCAGGTCCCCAGCGTCACGCCGTCGACGAGTTCCATCGCGACGAACACCGAGGAGCCGGCCCGCCCTGCGTCGTGCACGGTGACCACGTTGGGGTGGGCGAGCTGCGCCATCGACCGCGCCTCCCGGAGCAGGCGCGCGCCATCGGGGCCGTCGCTCACGCCCGGATGCAGCAGCTTGATCGCGACTCGCCGGTGCAGCTGCGGGTCGTGGGCCTCGAACACCATGCCCATCGCTCCTGCGCCCAGCTGACGGCCGAGCTGGTAGCGACCCACGGTCAGCCCGTCGGGCGGCGCCTCGACGGTCACGGGGATCTGCGAGGCGTCGCCTGCAGGCGTCTGGCCGTCGATCCACTGGCTCGAACCGAACAGTCGCGCCATCTGTGAGACGACGTCCGCGCAGTCTGGGCAGGTGTCGATGTGCCCCTCGATGCCCATGCGCGTCCCCCATGGCAGGTCACCGCGAACGAACGCGTCGAGCACCGCCGGGTCGGGACACGCAGACACCGTCGACCAGGCTACACGAAACCTCCGTGGTATCTTCGCGCCGATGGACGAGGCTGCACGAGCGCGCCTGGACGCCGAAGTCCGCGCCCACGAGCTCGAGGTCGACCCCACCCTCGTCGAGGCTGCAATTGCCCCCATCGTGGCGCAAAACGGCGCCGAAGGCCTGGCGCTCGGCGACCTCTACCTCACCCGCGCCTGCGCCCGAGGCGACGCCGCGGCGCTGAGGCGCTTCGGCGCGCTGTTCGGCTCGACCTTCGACCGGGCGATTCGACGCTCTCCCAACCTCGGCTTCACCACCGACGACTTTCGCCAGCTCGTCCTCGATCGCCTCTTCGTCGCGCCGGCCGGCGCCGAGCCGCGCATTCACAAGTACGAAGGACGCGGCTCGCTCGAAGGTTGGCTGCGCGTCACCACGTCCCGGCTCGTCATCGATCTCTCGCGCGCCCGCAAGCGCCCCGAGGCCGCCGGTGACGAGCGACTCGTCGAGCGCATGAGCGACGGTCACGACACCGAGGTCGCCGTGCTGCGCCACAGCTACGGCCCCGCGCTCGAGCAGGCCTTCACCACCGCCCTCGCAGCCCTCGACGTTCGCCAGCGCAACCTGCTGCGTCAACGCTACCTGCACGACGTCTCGGCCGACGCCTTGGCCAAGATGTACGGCATTCACCGCGCCACGATGTTCGGTTGGCTCGACAAGGCCCGCAACGCGATGCTGCTCGAGGTCCGCAACGCGCTGGCCGCCAGCGTGCCCGGCGACAAGCTCGAGAGCGTGGTGGGCATGCTCGGCAGCGAGCTGCACCTGAGCGTGCGCCGCCTGCTCGACTCGAAGCTCGAGCCCGAGGGCTAGCCCGAGGCCGAGCGCCCAGCGAGCTGCGTGCGAAGCGACGACGCCAGATCTCCTCGGCGCTCGACCCGAACCTCTTCGACCTCGACGAGTCGGGCCAAGTCGTCCAGCGCATCGAGCACGCGTGGCGCGAGCGCGCCTGCACGAGAGCCCGCCTCCGCGTAGGCAGCCTTGACGCGCAGGACGGAGGCGATGCGGTCGGTCTTGACGTCGAGCCTCGCAACCAAGTGCCCATCCACCATCACCGGGAGCACGTAGTAGCCCCAGCGACGCTTCGCCGCGGGGGTGTAGATCTCGATCTTGTACTCGAAGTCGAAGAGCCGCTGCGCGCGGTCTCGCTTCCAGACGATGGGATCGAACGGCGAGAGCACCCGCGCGCCCTCGATGCGCCTGGGCGTCACCGCGCCCGGATCGGCGAACGCCGGGCGCGTCCAGCCCTCGACGTCGGCCGAGACGACGCGCCCGTCCTCGACCAGCTCCGCCAAAGCGG
Organism: bacterium; assembly: GCA_024742475.1. Taxonomy (GTDB): domain Bacteria; phylum Myxococcota_A; class Polyangia; order Nannocystales; family Nannocystaceae; genus CAJXVA01. The sequence continues at coordinate 53,888 of JANSYI010000002.1, forward strand.
CTCGAACGTCGCGGATCGGCAGCCGGAAATAGTCGGCCACATCCGACGCCGTGCCGACGCCGAGCGCCTCGACCGACTGCACCGAGAGCGCGCGGATCGCCTCCGCGCGCGTCGGCGTGGGCACATTGCGAATCGAGTCGGGCACGATGTCGGCCAGCACGCTGAAGCGCTTCTCGAAGTTGCCGGTCCGGCGAATGCCGACCTCGCCGACACGAAACAGCCAGTCGAGCGCCATCGCGCCCTGAGAACGATTGCCCCACCCACCACCTCCAGCCGCGGGTCGAGGTTCGCTGAGCTGGGCGGGGGCGAGTGCACCGCGCTCGCGGACCTCCGCGAGGACGCGCTGCACGTACGCAGGTTCCCGGGAGGCGAACGCGTGCAGCCACTTCCAGGTGTGCCCCTCGCGAGCGCGCGCCTTCATCCAACGAAACAGCGGCTCGGACTCGACCGGAAGCAGAGACGCCTCGTGGGCCCACGACTCGAACCACGCGTCGTCGCGATAGGCGATGCGATCGAGCAGCCCGGCGCGATAGGGGCCGAGCCGGGAGTGGAACGGCAGGTACTGGGTGCGAATGACGACGGGAATCGAGTCGAGCTGCAGCACCCGGAGGCGTTTCATCACCCTCCGAAGATGTCGCCGGTCGACGGCCCCGCGCGGCGGCCTGTCGCAGAAGCCCTGGGCACCCAGAGCGATCCGGCGCGCCACGTCGTTGCTCATCGCCCAGTGCCCCGCGCGCATCGACAGCATCGTACGTGAGCCGACGGGGCTGCCGCGCTGCTCACGCAAGCCGCCGGAGGGGTTGCATCCGGCCGGTCGTGGCGTACGATGCACGCATGCTTTTCGCGAGCACCACCACGACCACTATCGACACGGCTTAGGCCGGGGTGGTCGCGCATGCTCGCATCGAAACCCCCGGCTCTCCCCGGGGGTTTTTTCGTTTCCCCGCTTCTCACGCTTCGCTGAAACACCTACGTTCCGCCCGGACGCACCGACCATGGACATCTCCATCAACCTCCCCGACGGCAGCAGCCGGTCCATCCCCGAAGGCAGCTCCGTTTTCGACCTCGCCAAGTCCATCTCCCCCGGCCTCGCCAAGGCCGCCGTCGTCGGCGTCGTGGACGGTCAGCAGGTCGACGTCTCGCACACCCTGCAAGACGGGGACGAGGTCCGCATCGTCACGAAGAAGGACCCCGAGGCCCTCGAGGTGCTGCGTCACTCGGCGGCGCACCTCATGGCCGCTGCGATCCTCGAGGAGGTGCCCGGTGCCCAGCTGACGATCGGGCCGGTGACCGAGGACGGCTTCTACTACGACATCTACCTGCCCGAGGGCGTGTCGATGGGTGAAGGCGACTTCGGCCGCATCGAAAAGAAGATGGCCCAGCTGGCCAAGAAGGGCCAGCGGTTCGAGCGGTGCGTCGCGCCCTCACGGCAGAGCGACGTGTTTCGCGAGTACGTCGCCATCGACGGCGGCGCCAACAAGTTCAAAGAGGAGATCATCGGCGACCTCGAGAAGCTCGGCGCCTTCAGCGACGCCGAGGATGCGCCCGAGGTCAGCTTCTACAAGATGGGCGACTTCATCGACTTGTGCCGGGGCCCGCACGTGCCCAACGCCAAGTGGCTCAAGCACACCAAGCTGATGAAGCTCGCCGGCGCCTACTGGCGCGCCAACGCGGCCAACGAGCAGCTGCTGCGCGTGTACGGCACGGCCTTCTTCTCCAAGGAAGACCTCGCCGCGCACCTGCACATGCTCGAGGAGGCCAAGAAGCGCGACCACCGGGTGCTCGGCGAGCAGCTCGACCTCTTCCACTTCCAAGAAGACGCGCCCGGCTTCCCGTTCCTGCACCCCAAGGGCACCAGCGTCTACAACAACCTCATGGAGTTCATGCGCGTGCAGCTGCACTCGCGGAGCTACAAGGAGGTCCGCACGCCGCTCATCCTCTCCGAGTCCGCGTGGCACACCTCGGGCCACTACGACAACTACTTGGAGAACATGTTCTTCACCAAGCGCAAGCGCCGGGACAAGGACGACGCGCAGAACATCATCGACAACGCCGACGAGGATCGGCCGATGGCGGTCAAGCCCATGAACTGCCCGGGGCACCTGATGATCTACAAGCACCGCATGCACAGCCACCACGAGCTGCCGCTGCGGATCGCCGAGATGGGTCTGGTGCACCGCCGCGAGGCCTCGGGCGTGCGGCACGGCATGTTCCGGGTGCAGGCGTTCGTGCAAGACGACGCGCACCACTTCTGCACTCCCGAGCAGATCGAGGGTGAGATCCAGCTGCTCATCAAGTTCTTCTTCGAGGTCTATGGCGCCTTCGACCTCTCGGACGTGCGGCTCGAGCTGAGCACCCGCCCCGAGAAGTCGATCGGCTCCGACGAGATGTGGGAGAAGGCCGAGAGCGCGCTGAAGAAAGCCCTCGACGCCGGCGGCCGCGAGTACCAGGTCAACGAGGGCGACGGCGCCTTCTATGGCCCCAAGATCGACTTCCACATTCGCGACTCGCTCGGCCGCAGCTGGCAGTGCGGCACCATCCAGGTCGACTTCTCCATGCCCGAGCGCTTCGGCCTCGAGTACGTCGGCGCCGACGGTGCTCGTCACACGCCGGTCATGCTGCACCGCGCCTGCTACGGCTCCATCGAGCGCTTCTTCGGCATCGTCACCGAGCACTTCGCCGGCGCCTTCCCGCTGTGGCTCGCCCCGGTCCAGGTCAAGATCCTGCCGGTGTCCGAGAAGTTCAACGACTACGCCGGCAAGGTCGCCGCGAAGTTCGACGACGCCGGCGTACGCGTCGAGGTCGACTACAGCGACGAGCGGCTCGGCTACAAGATCCGCGCCGCCACCATGCAGAAGGTCCCCTACCTCGTGGTCGTCGGCCAAAAGGAAGCCGACGGCGACATCATCAACGTGCGCTGGCGCGACGGCGACGACATCGGCGAGACCACCGTCGAGGCCTTCGTCGAGGGCATGCCGCCCTACACCGTGCCCGCGCTCGCGGCCTCACTGCGCGAGCAAACCGTCGAAGCTGCCGAGTAGTCGACCCGCCGACCTGCTACGTTCACCACGATGCGCGAGTCTGTGCTCGTCGTCGTGGTGATCATCGCCCTGCTCACCACGGCAGCCCTCGATCCGGTCACCGGCGTTCGAGGGGGACTCGTGGTCGCCACGGCGTTCCTGCTGCTGGGCTCGATCGCCGGCGCGGTCTACCACCGCCGGCTGCATCGGGCCCTGTCGGCGCGCGACGCCCTGCCGAAGCGATGGTGGATCGAACCCACCAAGCTGCACGGCGCGCTCACCGACGACGAGCGCGTCCGCACCATGCCCGCGTTCTACGTCGGCGCCGCCGCGTTCGGCGTCTGTGTGCTCGGATGTGTGGCGATGGTGTCCGGACTCCTACGTCTGGTGCTCTGATCCGATCCCCGGCCACGCAACCGGCGTAGTCGAGCCAACACCTCGATCGAGCGTGTCGAAATATGGGCGAAGGTGGGGACGAAATAGCGATTGCGGCATCACCCACGCTCGATGACTCTCGTAGTCGGGGACGCGATCGAATGAGGCGAAGGGTTGTTCACTGGTTTTTGGGAGGCGCGTTGCTTGCAGCACCGGGCTGCTACAGCGGCTTCGACGCGGAGGCGAACGGCGGGGGACCTGGCGGGTCGGCCGGCACGGACTCCTCGGGCGACGGCTCCGATGGCGACGGTTCGGACGGCGACGGCAGCGACTCCGACGACCCCGGAGGCCCCTCGGGCGCAGAGCTGCCCGCCCCTGCCGCTCGGGTCGCTCGACTGACTCACACGCAGTGGGAGAACACGGTTCAAGACCTCCTCTACCTCGACGCCCCCACCGGGTTCTCCGACGCGTTTCGGGCCGACCCCAGCAACGCGGGCTACCTCTTCGACAACAGCGCGGCCGCCCTCGAGGTGGACCAGGCGCTGTGGGGCGGCTACCAGCGTGCGGCCGTCGACACGGCCCAGCTCGCGGTCACCACGCCTGCGATCCTCGAAGCGATCCTCCCCGTCGACGGCGGAGACGATGCCGCCCGCGCCGACGCCTTCGTCCGCGACTTCGGCCTCCGCGCCTTCCGACGCCCCCTCGAGGAGAGCGAAGTCTCGACGTACACCGGCCTCTTCACCGGCGCCGCCGAGCTGTTCGACGACACCGAGGGCTTCGATGCCGGCGTCCGACTCGTCATCGAGACGATGCTCCAGTCGCCGCACTTCCTCTACCGCATCGAGCGGAGCACCGAGGTCGAAGACGACGTCATCGCGCTCGACGACTACGAGGTCGCGCAGCGCCTGTCGTACTTCGTGCTCAACTCCATGCCCGACGACGAGCTGTTCGACGTCGCCGCCGAGGGCACGCTCCGCCAGCCCGACGTGCTCGAAGACCAAGCGCGCCGCTTGCTGGCCGACCCCCGCGCCAAAGAGGTGGTCGAGAGCTTTCACGACGCCATCTTCGACACCGAGTCGATCCTGGGCGCCGCGCCCCTGCCGGCCGTCTACCCCGACGCCCCCGACAACCTCGGCGAGCTCGCCTACGACGAGTTCCACACCTTCATCGACCGCGTGATGGTCGACGAGAAGGGCGGCGTGCACGAACTCTTCAACAGCAACGTCACCTACGCCAACGCCGACCTCGCGGCCCTGTACGGGGTCGACGGCGTCAGTGGCGAAGAATTCGAGCGCATCGAGCTCGATCCGTCCGAGCGACGCGGCGTCCTCACTCAGATCGGCTTCCTCGCGGCCAACGCCACCGGCGCGCAGCCCGATCCGATTCACCGCGGAGCGTTCATCTCCGAGCGCCTCACCTGCTCCGAGCTGCCGCCGCCCCCCGACGACATCCCGCCCATCCCCAGCGTCGAAGGCCTGACCAACCGCCAGGCGATCGAAGAGCTGACCGAGCAGCCCGGCTCGAACTGCGCCGGCTGCCACAGCGTGTTCATCAACCCGCTGGGCTTCCCGTTCGAGAACTACGACTCGACCGGAGCGCTGCGAACGATGGACGAGGGGCTGCCCGTCGACACCGCGACCACGGTGATCCTCGACAACGAGTCCCATGAGATCTCGGGCGCGCTCGAGCTCGCCGACCTGCTCGCGGCCAGCCCCTCCGTACACGCGTGCTACGCCAAACACTGGGTGGAGTACGCCTCGGGGCGCCCCGAAGTCGAGCAAGACCACGCGCTCGTAGAGAGGCTGGCCACCGCGAGCCTCGACGGCAACGCATCCATGGAGGACACGCTGGTCGAGATCATCAAGTCCACCCCCTTCACCTACCGTTCCGCCACCGAGCTGGAAGCAGAATAAGGAGACCAGGACCATGAACCGCAACCGCAAAGTCTCGCGTCGATTCGTGCTCCGTGGCCTCGGAGGCGCCGCTGTGGCGCTCCCGGTGCTCGAAAGCCTCGCACCCAAGGGCGCGACCGCTGGCGGCACGTCCACGCCGCCCTTCGCCATCTTTCTGCGTCAAGCCAACGGCGCCGCCGTGGCTCAGAACACGAAGGTCGGCAACGAGCCCGAGCGCTTCTGGCCCGCAAGCACGGGCGCGCTCACCCCCGACTCGCTGCAGGGCCGCGCTCTCGACGAGCTGACCGACTTCCGCGACAACCTGCTCGTCGTCGGCAACGTCAACATGGAGAACTACAACTTCGCGGACGGCCACGCCCGCGGGGCGTTCCAGTGCCTCACCGCGCAGCCGGCAGCCGTGCCGGGTGCCGGCGGCTCTTCAGAGGCTGGCGGTGAGTCGCTCGACCACCGGATTGGCGCCGAGCTCAACGCCGATGGCCGCGAGTCGATGTTCCTCTACGCCGGCTCGGCGGGCGGATGGCTCGGCGGCGCATGCATCTCCCATCGCGGGTCCGCGAACCGCCGCGCTCCGCTCCACGACCCCGTCCTCGCCTATCAGCAGATGATGGGCATCGACAGCGACCAGTTCGCCACGTTGATCGCTCGACAGCGCAGCATCAACGATCTGGTCAAGTCCGAGATGGACACGCTCCTGGGTCGGCCCGAGCTCAGCACCCAAGACCGCATGCGCCTCGAGCTGCACCAGCAGAGCATTCGGGACCTCGAGAACGGCCTTTCCTGCGACCTCTCCAAGGACCAAGAAGCGGCGCTCGACGGCCTCGCGGCGGGTCACGCGAGCAACAACGGGGACGAAGTCCTCGCCGCCGTCCGAGCGCACATGGACGTCGCGGCGCTCGCCGTCGCCTGCGGCTACACCCGCTCGGTTGCAATCCAGGTGGGCAACGGCAACGACGGCAGCACCCGCTACCGCAACCTCGAGACGGGAGAGGAGATGGAGAACTTCCACTTCCTCTCGCACCGCCGCCTCTCGCACGGTGGCGACGGCGAGATCATCTCCGACTCGGACGTCCTGCACCACTACGTCGACAGGCAGTTCGCGATGGCGTTCCGGCACCTCCTGGAGCGACTCTCCGAGTACGTCATGCCCGACGGCCAGACGCTGCTCGACGCGGGCCTCAGCTGCTGGTTCAACGACCTCGGCTCGGGGCCAGGACACTCCTTCCGCAACCTGCCGAACATCATCGCGGGCAGCGCGGGCGGGTTCCTGCGCCAAGGCGAGTTCATCCAGCTCGGCGGAGACGGCACCAACCACGCCCGATTCCTGAACACCCTCGGCAGCGCCGCGGGCCTTCGTGACGCCAACGGCGATCTCATCAGCGACTTCGGAGATCCCGCGCAAGATCGAACGCCGCTGCCCGAGATGATGGCGTAGCCATGGAGTCGCGGTAGGCTCCGCGGCATCGTGGAGCTGCTGACGATCCCCTTCTCGCACTACAACGAGCGCGCTCGCTGGGCGATGCAGCATCACGGGCTCGCCGCGCACGAGCGGCGCTACCTTCCGATGCTGCACTTCCGTCCGGTTCGCGACGCCGTGCCGGAGGCGCAGCGCGTGGCCGACAAGACCGGCAGCGGGCTCTCGACTCCGGTCCTGGTCCTGGACGACGGCACCGTCCTCACCGACTCGACCCGCATCGTGCGCTGGGCCGACGAGACCCACGGCGACGAAACGCGGACGCTCTACCCGGCCGCGCTACGCGAGCAGATCGTCGCGTTCGAGCAGCCCCTGCATGACGACATCGGCCGAGACACCCGCTTCCTCGCCTACTGGTTCCTGCTCGATGACGGGCCCGCGTTCGCCGAGCTCGTGCGGCACAACGTCGGGTTGTGGCAGCGCGCCGCGTTCACGCTCGGCTCCCCCCTGGCCAAGGCGGGCATGCGCAAGCGCTTCGGGCTGACCCAGCCCCGCTACGAGAAGGTCAGAGCACGCATCGAGGCCGCGGTCGCCGAGCTGAGCGCGACCCTCGGCGACCGCGAGTACTTCTTCGGAGACCGCTTCACCGCCGCCGACCTCACCGCCGCCACGATGCTCTCGCCGGCCCTTCTCCCCTTGCCCGGCTACGGCGCGCGCATCCCCGAGATCCGCGGGCCCTACGGCGAGCTCCGAGACCAGCTCGCGGCGACGGCCGTCGGCCGACACGCCCGCCGCATGTTCGAGCGTCACCGCGGCGATACGCCTGCCGGCTGGACGCTGGGCTAGCGAGCTAGCGCGTCAGCACCTTGATCGCCGCGTCGAGCTGCACGTCACGCTCACCGTCACCGTGGGGCACGACGATGTCCGGCTGCACGCCCTCACCGACGGCCCGCTCGGAGCCCGGCGCGTGAAAGCGGCTGATCGAGAGCTTGAGCGCCCAGCCGTTCTGCAGCTCGTGAATCGACTCCACCGTCGCCTTGCCAAAGGTCTCCTCCCCGAGCACGACCGTCCTGCCGGCGGCCGCGAGCGCCTCGACGACGATCTCGGCTCCCGAGGCGGTGTGCGGGCCAACCAGCGCCACCGTGTCGATCGACTGCCACGGCGTCGCGCCCTCCGAGCGACGGATCTCATCGGGTGCGTCGCGCTTCTCGAGCACGACGATGTCGGTGCCGGGCGCCAACAACAGCGATGCGGTATCGATCGCCGTATCGAGGAGGCCCCCGGGGCACTTGCGGAAGTCCACGATCAGCGAGGTCATCCCCTGCTCGCTCAGCGTCTCGAGGTGTGCGCGGGCCTCTTGGGCCGTGCGCTTGGCGAACGAGGTGACGCGCAGCAAGCCCACGCCGTTGGCGAGCATCTCGGCCTTGACCGTCTGCACCTTCACGGCGCCTCGCTCGAGCGTCTCGGTCCACTCTTCGGTGTCTCGCTGCACGAACAAGGAGACCTCGGTGCCGACCTCGCCCCGGATGCGGCCCACGACGTCGGCCAACGACATGCCCTTGATGCGCGTGCCGTCGACGCCAAGGATTCGGTCGCCGGGCTCGAGGTTGGCCTCGGATGCCGGCCCGTCGCCGATGATCTCGCGCACGACCACGACGTCGGCGACCAGCTCGATGGCGACACCAACGCCCACGATCGACCCCTTGGTCCCGGCCTCGAGCTCGGCGAGTTCACGCGGGTCGAGCAGGGTGTTGACCGGGTGCCCCGGGAGCTGGACCAGGCGATCGAGCATGCCCTCGGTCGCCCCGGTCCACAGCGCGTCGTCGGTGAGCGGGCCCTCGACGTACTTCGACTGCACGAGCTCGCGAACCTGCTCGAACGTGGCCTTTGCGTCGGGCATCACGGCCGACGCATCCGAGGCGCGCATGTGCAAGACGGGCGCACCAGCCTTGGCGACGAGCGTGTCGAGTTCGCCATCGACGGCAGCCTCGGCACCGGCGACGCCAGCAGCGTCGTCGCCCGGCGCGTCGCATCCGACGAGCACGTCGCAGGCGGTAAACAGGAACAGACCCAGGGTCAGCAGTTCGGTCTTCATGGTGGATTCTCTCGGGCCTCAGGACATGTTGCCGTCGAACAACGGCACGGTTGCGTCGTAGTCATCGATGCGCGCGGGCGCGGTGGGCTGCGTCGTCCCGCTCGTCCCCGCCGGTCGGGTCTCGGCGGGCGCAGCGGCGAACCAGGCGAGCAGCGGAATCGCGGCCGCCAGCGCGGCCCCATACGCCGGAATGGGGCGGCGCAAGAACGCCAACACTCGCCGCGACGGCTTGGGCTCGAACTCGGTGCGAACCGCAGCGCGCAGAGCCGCGCGCGCCCCATCCGAGGGACGCTCGGCATACGCCGCCCCGATGCCGCGGAGCTGCGCCTGTAGCCGGCAGTACGCCTGGGCACACGCGCCGCAGCTCCCCAGGTGCTCGGCGAGGGCTACGGCCTCGTCGGCGGCGAGCGTCTCGTGATGGTGGTCTGTCAGCCTCGGCAGTGCGTCGTCACAGTTCATGGTGTGTCTCCTTTGGCGAGCTGCGCCCGGAAGGCAGAGGTCGCCGCGTGAAGTCGGGATTTGATGGTGCCCTCGGCGACGCCGAGCACCGCCGCGATCTCGCGGTAGGTCAGCTCGGCCACCTGCTTGAGCAGCAGGAGCTGTCGCTGCGGTTCGGGCAAGGCGTCCATGGCCCGGCGCACGCGATCGGCCTCGGCGTAGCGGGGCTGTGCGGCTTCTTCCGCGCGCGGCATCGCCTCGAGCGCGCGGCTCTCCCGTGAGCCCTTGCGGTGCGCCATGCGGCAGCGGTTGCGCGCCACGGTGAACAGCCACGCCGCGAACCGGCCGCGCTCGGGGTCGAAGCTGCGATCCCGCAGGACCGTCATGAACACGTCTTGAAACACGTCCTCGGCATGCTGCCGATCAGCGATGAAACGCCGAACGTAGGCGAACAGGCGGACCTCGTAGCGGGCGTAGAGCACGTCGAACGCCGCCATGTCCCCGTCGCGAACAGCGCGGGTGAGGGCTTCGTCGCTGGTCCCGGCTCCACTCACCACCCCCTCTATGCCGCAGCTCACCGAACCGTTCGATGCGCGCGCAGATTTTCGCGTCCCCCGGCGGTATGTTGAGCCCAATGTTCCGACGACACCTGGGCACCGGGCTCGCGCTCACCCTGCTGGCGTCATTTGCGCCGGGGTGCGGACGCGGGCGTGACTGCACCAAGCTCGCCGAGGTCGCCAACCGCCACAGCGCCGAGATCGCTCAGATCGAGGCGCGACGCAGCGAGACGCCCGATACCCTGGCCACCGACATGAGAGCGCTCGCCGACGTGGCCGAGCACGGCGCCCTGGACGTGGAAGGTCTGGACCTCGACGACGAAGCGCTCGAAACGCACGCCCGACGTTACGGCGACACCGCCCATGGTCTCTCGGAGGCCTCTCTCTCCTACGCCGCCTTGATGGAGACGCTCGCCGAGGAGCGCGACGCCCAAGGCGAGGCAGAGTCCACGTTTCGCAAGAGCGGCCAGGGCCTGCTCGACGCCTGCTCCACCGCGTCGTCGGCCTGCAACGCCGTGGGGGACGTGCTGCGGGCCCAACCCGAGAGCCCCGAGCCCTCCAAGCTCCCCGCGCTGCTCGAGCGCTACATCGAAGCCCTCGAGGCCCTCGAACTCGAGGAGGGACCCGTTGCCAATGCGGTCGGCGTACGCGTGGCCGCGGCGAAGGCGTACGAGGCCGTCGTCCGACGACGCGTCGATCTGGACGACGAGGTCGACGAGGCGCGCGGCCGGATCCACGCCGCCGTGCAGAAGCAGAACGCACTGATCTCCGAACTCAACGTGATGTGCGTCGGCAAGGAGTGACCATGCAGCTGCAACGACTTCACGAGGACGTGTGGACCGCATCCGCTCCGCAGACGATGCTCGGCCTTCACCTGGGGACGCGAATGACCGTGGTCCGTCTCCCCTCGGGTGGCCTCTGGGTGCACTCGCCGATCGCTGTGGACGAGGAGGGGCACGAGGCACTTCGCGACCTGGGCACCGTCGAGCACATCGTCGCGCCCAACCTCTACCACCACCTGCACGTCGGCCCGATGGCGGCCGCACATCCCGGCGCTGCGGTCCACGCGCGACCACGACTCCGCAAGAAGCGTCCAGACCTGCACATCGACGCGGACCTGGGCGACGCAGCACCTTCGGCGTGGGGAGGCGCGCTGACGCCCGTGCACATCGGCGGCACGATGCTCGACGAGGTCGTGTTCCTGCACGCGCCCAGCCGACTTCTGATCAGCTGCGACCTGGTCGAGAACTTCACCTCATGCCCGCACCTGCTCACGCGCATGTACTTGAAGGTGGGTGGCATCTACCAGAAGCCGGGTCTCTCTCGTCCTCTGCGCCTCGTGTTTCGAGACCGACCACGTGCGCGTGAGGCGATCGACTACATCATCGGGCTCCCCTTCGACGGGATCGTGCTGTCTCATGGGGACCTGATCACCGAGGGCGGCCCAGATGTGGTCGCCGCATCGTACGCGTGGCTCGGCTGACCCCGCGCCCCGAGGAAGACGATTTCGGGCTATTCTACGGGTTGGTGCCAACACCGCCCACAGTTCGCTTTGGCGACGGGACGCCGTGTCGTTATGCGCCGACCGTGCTCGAGGAGCTCGGAGCGCTCATCGTCTACGCGGGCAAGGCCGGCCGCGGGTACGGAGACGAGCTGAGCCTCGAGCGCCGCAAGGGCGAGGCCGACGAGAAGGCCACCGCGGTGCGAGCGGATCTACAGCGCATGCTCCGAGAGGCGCAGGCTTGCTTGACGGCAAGCACCCTGCCGTCCGCCTGGCCGGAGGTTCGCGAGCACGCGCGCAAGGCAGGCACCGAGCTCCAGACGCTGGTGGAACGGTGGCAGGAGAAGGCCAACACAGACGCCGAGCGGACGCGTCGCACCCTCACCCAGTACCAACGCGACATCGCCGACTCGATGCGCGCCGACCTGTTCGCCTATCTCCGCACGTGTCTTCATGCCGATCCCAGCTCGGCGACCCTGATCCGCCGGTTGGGTCCGCAGCGATACCTCGACGCGATCCGCTTCGACGCCGCCAGGGGTCTTCGAGTCGAGATGGACATCGCCCCTGCGCACTGCGAGCCGCCGCAGCGCCTGCGTGCGCTCATGAAGCGCGTCGTCCTCCACGCGGGCACCCGCAAGCGCTTGTTCAGGGGCGAGACCCCGCGCAAGGTCCGGCTCGACGGCTACTACATCGTCGAGGCCATTCTCAGCCCCCACGCGATCGACCTGCGCCTCGCGCCCAAGCTCAAGCCCACGCCCGACGTCATCCTGCTCCGGCTTCGCGCCGAGGGGGGGCGCATCCACGGGCAGCTGACGGTTGGCGACGCCGCCCGACGAGACGCCACCGGAGACGACACGCTCAACGAGCTGTGGCGGACCCTGCAGCAGCTTCGAATGGACGCCGTCCTGCGCCCGGCCGCGGTCACGAAGGCCTCGCTCGATGGCACCGCCGCGGCACAGACGCCCGAGTTCTTCGCCTGCGCCGAGCGGCTGGTCGCGCGCTGGCGCCCGATCGTCACGCAGCTCAGCCGACACACACCGGGCCCCGACGAGCTGTGCGTCCTCGTGCCCGGTGCCGACGGTCTCGACGACGAGCTGTGGGTGCGCACCGCGGACCTCACCCAACACCTGCTGACGATCCCCGCCACCGTGCGAAGCCGGCTGTCTCCGCTCGAGCTGCTCGGTCCCGCCGAGGTCACCCGAGAGTCGGACATCATCGACCTGGGCAAAGTGATGGTCCCCGACGCGGGCCAAGACTCGGACGTCATCTCGCTGCACTACATCCCGCCCGCAGACGCAGGACCCTCCACCGAGGCCGGCGCCCCCTCGCCTGTGTTCGAGCTCGCCACCGGCGACATCTCCGAGCTCGGAACAGGTCGCGCCCCGGAGGAGAACTCCGGCTGCTACGATCTGTCCAAGCTCGGTCGCAGCGTAGCGAAGTGAGCGTCAGCCCGGCGGCGGATCGTCCCGCGGACCTCGGGTCCTGCGCGCCAGCTCCAGCGCCGTCGCGACGGCCGCGTCTTGGGCCCGCTGGCCACCGGCGTTGACCGCCACGAGCACGGCCGCGCCCAGCGTGGGCATCACGATGATCGAGGCGTAGTTGAACGTGTTGCTGCCGTCATGCGTGAGCACGGGCAGCCCGAACGCGTCGTCGTCGGGCACGGCCCACCCCAGCGCATAGCCACCACCGCGGTTGTCGCTGTTGGGCACCGGTGAGGTGAGCCGATCCATGGAGTCGGCGCTGACGAAGTTGGCCCCCTCGAAGAACACGGCGGCGAACTTGCCCCAGTCCTCGAGGTTGCAGTGCACGGTGGCCCCAGGCCCGAAGAACGCGGGATTGTCGAACTCGACCGGGGCGAACGAGTCACCGCGGTCGGCGTGGGCCCACGGCTGGTCGCGCGCGTCGCCGACGGCGGTGGGGCCGAATCCGCACGAGGCCATGCCCAGCGGGTCGAAGATGCGAGCCTTCATCTCCGCTTCCCACGTGTTGCCCGTGGCCCTCTCGATGACCGCACCCACGACGACGTAGCCGAAGTTCGAGTACTCGAACTTGCTGCCCGGCGTGGAGCGAGGCGGCTGCGCGAGGGCCTCCATGGCCACGGCCATGCGTCGCTGCTCGGGCGCCATCGGCTCGAGCCGCAGCACGAGACCCGGCTCGAGGTGCGCGAGATCGGTGGCGACGCCAGCGCGGTGCCGGAGCAGCTGCGTGAGGGTGACCTCCCGGAAGTCGGCAGAGATCGCCGCCGCCTCATCGCGAAACGCGTCCTGCATCGTCATGTCCCAGCCAAGGGTGCCCTCCTCGACCAGCAGCGCGACGAGCAGGGCCGTCATCGCCTTCGTGTCCGACCCGAGGTGGAACGTGTCCTTCACGGTGAGCGCGGCGGGTTCGTCCGCGCGACGCACCCCCGAGGCCCCGATCGCCAGGACACCGTCGCCGTCGACCACCGCAGCCGCGATGCCTGGCACCGAGGATCGCTCGCGCACCTCGTCGAGCAGCACCTCGAGGCCCTGCGGCGTACGGGGTGTGTTCCCCGCCCCCTTCATCGTGATGTCGATGTCGGCTGCGACCGTCTTGGGGCCCGAGGACGCAGGCTCCGGGGTCGTCGTCGTCCGCGGAGGCTTGCAGCCGGCGGCGAGCAGCAGCGTGAACAGCAGGAGGCTGACGCGAGTCACGGAGCCGATGGTACCTGCACCAGCGACTCCCAGTGGTGTTGCACGCCGGGACTCGAGGCGTGCGCCCCCTCCTGGGGCTGCCGAAACCAGACCCGCACGCTCCGTGTCCGGGGCTGGACCAGGATCGTGTGAACGACCTCGGGCAGGCGGACCTCACGGGCCAGCGCCCACAGGCCCTCGGCGTCCCAGCGATGGGAACGCGCGCGCGACGTCCTCGCGATCGTGTCGTAGCGACGACACGTCTGGGGCCCCTCCTTGCCGCGCAGGTGGTTCGTCGCCGCGAGCACGGTCGACGCCCCGCCAAGGCCGGGCTGGCGCACGTGAACGCCGTCGGCTTCGACTTCCAAGATCCGCGCCGGAGGTTCGGCGCTGGGCTCGAGCACGTGCAGGATGTAGCTCCCTGCGTGCGTCGCCTCGCGCAGTGCGGACTCGACATCGTCTCCCCCGTCGACCTCACCGCGCTGCAGGACGTCGCGGATCAGCATGTTCGCAGGGGAGAACCCGGTGGCCGCCTCGACCAAGCTCGCCGCGCCCTCGCCGTAGCCCATGTTGAACAGCGTGGTCACGCCCGCCTCGTTCATGCACGAGAGGCAGCCGAGGTAGCCGGCGAAGGAGACCGACACGACGGGCTGCCGAGCCTCGTCCTGCGGCTGATACACGACCACGACCTGGTTGCGGAGGAGCGCCGGCTCGTCGCTCCAGTCGAGGTTGCGGACGACCATCGGGTCGCCGTGCAGCGACGCTTCGGTGGACGCCCCCCAAGCCGACAGCGACGAGCATCCGATCGCGACGAGGTCGGTCATCGCGCCCATGACGAGCAGATCCACGCCGGTGAGGTCGCGATCGAGCCGTTCGATGCGAGCCCCTCCGGCGGCCTTCATGCCCTCGACGATGCCCTCGGCCTCTTCGCGAATGCTCGGAGGAATGGTGGCGATGGTGCCGTAGAGCGTCGCCGCGGCGTCGAGCTGGCTGGGCGTGATGACGTCGAGCGCGTAGCCCTCGAGCACGTCGATGATCGACCCGCGCAAGAGCGCCCCCTGGGCGTGTCCCATCTGGCGCGGTGTGCCCCAGACGCGGAGCACCCGCTGGCCGTCAACGACCTTCAGCGCCCCGTGAACCTCGGCTGAATCCCGTTCCTCGTCGGGGGCGGGGGCGGGGTCGGCTTCGACGTGCGGCGCCGTGGCGGGCTCGACCGAGCGCGGCTGCGGCGGGGGAGCGTCGGCTCGGCAAGCGCCCAAGCTCAGGATGACGAGGCCGAGTCTGCGCACCACGCAGCTGTGGACGGCGCCGCCGAGGCGTCTATTCCCGCCCAGCACCGGCCCACGCAGAGACCGTGGTGAGCACGGCTGCCATCCACACCATCTGCGCCATCAGCAGGTGCACCAGCTGCATCCAGCCGGGAGCGGCAAGGCCGATGGTGACGACGCCGACCACGACCTGAGCGACAACCGCGTGCTGAAGACCGCGGGCGAGACGGGGCGTGAGGGGGTCTTTGGTGTACTCGCGCGCCCACGCGCCCACGCCATAGAGCATGCCCGCGGCGACCACGGCGACCACCGGGTGCACGACGCGCAAGCGGACGAGGAAGTGGTTGGCCGACGACATCTCCTCGCGAACGTGCGACAGCAGCTCGTCGGCGCCCGGCGAGACCGGGAAGAGCGTGTCGCCCAGCGCGGTGACGGCTCCGGTCATGCTGGTGACGACGAGCGCGAGCAGGCCCGCAAGCAGCACCCAGGTGCCGCGGCCGAGCGCTGCGGGTCGAAGGGTCCGGTCGTCGTAGCTCCACCACGCGGTCAAGGCGGCCGAGCCGGTCAAGATCAGCGTGTTGACCAGGTGCAACGAGATGACGATCGCGCGGGCCGCCGAGTCATCATCGGCGACGAGCTCTTTGAGCACCAAGCCAGCGCCGATGAGCGCCTCGAGCACCACGAAGATCATGGTGAGCACCGCGGCCACGGTGACTCGGCTGCGCCCGAAGGTGCGCGCCGCCCATCCGACCAGCACCAAGACGGCCGGCCCGAGCAGCCCGCTGGTGACGCGGTGGGTGTACTCGATCATCGTCTCGACGCTGGGCTGCAGCGGGACGATGTCGCCGTTGCAGGTGGGCCAATGCGATCCGCACCCTGCGCCGCTGTGGGTGATGCGTACCCACGCGCCGAACAGGATCACGAACAGGAGGTAGACGACGATGACCGTCGCGTAGCGGCGAAAGCCGCGGTGGGCCGCAGCGTCCATGGCGGGAGGACGCTACCATCTCGCGCCAGCGCGACAAGCTGTGTCCATGTCGCGGAACGCACGTGGGCACGCGCGGCGCAGCGTTCGATCGTTTCGTTGGACAAGCGCCCCCAACTCACGAAACAATTGCGGGGCTTAGATTGCGATGGAGACGATGACATGGATTGGATGAGAACCACGATGGGACTGGCCGCCGCGATGATCGCCGGGTGCAGCTCGTCCGCGCCCGAGCTCACGAGGCTCGAGGGGGTCTTGGGCTACGCAGAGTTCGTCGTGCGATGCGCCGACGGCGACGACTGCGTCTCGAGCGACGACCCCGCGTTCGCGGTCGGCTCCGAGTTCGAGATCGAGGTCGAGGTCCGCTCCGACTTCCCGTACCACGAGAAGGGCGCGCACGCCGCGATGCACCGCGGCGACCCGCAGTTCGTCGAAGGCTCGGAGCTGCAGACGGTGATGGCGATCAGCAACCACTCCGATGGGTACCTGATCGACTACGCGTTCGTGAACCTGTTCGAGGCCAACCGGTTCGAGCTGGTCGCGGCGCAGAACGGGTCGCTCCCGCGCGATGACGACAACTTCACGATCCCCGTGGGCGACACGGTGTCGGGACGCGCGGTCGCCTACCACGACGCCGCACAGCTGCAAGGGATGATCGGCTACCGCTTCCGTTCGCTCGACCCCGATATCGTCAGCATCTCCTCGTCCAACGATGCGACCGTTCAGCTCGAGGGTCGTCGCCCCGGGCAGGCCCTGCTGCAGGTGTCCGCCCTCGGGCACACCGAAACCTTCGCGTTTCGCGTCGAGCCGGGAACGCGGACCAACCCGCCGGTGCCCGACGAGCCCGAACCGACCCGTACCAACCCGATGCCCGATCCGACCACCGACAGCGACGGCGACACCGATACCGACGGCGACACCGACGGCGACACCGAGACCGACACCGCTTCGGCCACCACGGGAGAGACCGCCGGGACGACGGGAGGCGCACGATGAGGCCGCTGCGCTCCGTGGGCCTGGCCGCGCTGCTGCTGGCCGGTTGCGCCGACTACGACTCGGCGGACGTCACGCTGCTGCATGGCAGCCGCACCCTGCGGGTCGGCGGGGCGTCGACCATCAAGGTCGTGCCTCGAGGTCGCACGTCTTACGCGGGCACCGACCCGGTGGATGTCCGGGCGGACACGCCGACGATCGCCGGCATCAAGCAGACGATCCTCAGCGACACGTGGACGATCCTCGGCCAATCCCCCGGCGTCGCCACCTTCAAGGTCTACGTGAACGACGAGTTGATCGACACGTTCAGCTTCGAAGTGGCGGCTCCTTCGTCATGAAGTCGACACTCTCTCGTGCAGCGGCGCTCGCCAGCACCCTCGCCCTGGCGATGCCGGCGTCGGCCGCGACGCCACCGCACCCATCCGAGGCCGTCTGCGCCGGCCAGGATGCTGGGCCAGATCCTTCCACCCGCTCGAACGCGATGGTGGGCGCAGGCATCGGGCTGACGGTGACGGGCGCCATCGTCACCACGCTGGTGGGCGTGCCGGCTCTGCTGCTGCGTCGCAGCGCCCGCGCGGATGCGGACCGCGCCACCTACGAGGCTCGCCAGCGCCGCTACGCTCGGCGTGCGGACCGGCGCGAGGTGGTCGCCGTCGCCGCGCTCGGAACCGGCGGCGTGATGATGCTCGTCGGCATTCCTCTGCTGATCGCGGGTGCTCGTGCAAAACACGGTGACCGCGCCTCGGTGACGCCGATGCTCACGCCGACGATGGCCGGCATGAATGCCGCGCTCCGGTTCTGAGTCTGGTCCCAGTGAATCTCGAGCCCTTCGGAATCCGGGCGGCCCCTACGGTAGACTACCTTCGCGTCCCATGACTTCGACTCCTCTCGCACGCGTCCTTGGCGCCATGGCCCTCCTGCTCTGCGCCTGCCAAGACCGCTCGTCTACGGGGTCGGAGGGCGGCGAATCCTCCAGCACGGCCGCGATGCCCGGATCGAGCACGTCGAGCACGACGCCCGAGTCGACCAGCAGCTCGACGACCGCGCCGGCGGAGGGCTCGAGCAGCACGAGCCAGCTCATCGACGACTCCGAGTCCGAAGACGGTGGGGCGGAGTGCGACATCTACGGGCAGGACTGCAACAACGGCGAGAAGTGCACGCCGTACTCCGACCAGCCGGATCTCATCCCCGACGACATCCGCTGCTGCCCGATCATCGGTGACGCACCCGGCCAGCCCGGGGACACGTGCGAGGTCGTCGACTACTTCGGCAGCTGCCTGGACGACTGCGACGTGGGGTCGTTCTGCCTGGACATCGACAACGACGGCGAGGGCACCTGTCAGGCGTTCTGCGGGGGCACGCCCAACAACCCGCAGTGCGACTCGGACGAGACGTGTTTCGTCTACTTCCAGGGCACGCCGCTGTGCTTCGACAAGTGCGACCCGCTGGTGCAGGACTGCGGCGAGGGCCAAGGCTGCTACCCCGACGAGAACGCCGCGGGCGGCACGGGGTTCATCTGCCTGCCGCAGGTCGGCACCGAGAACACCTACGGCGACTACTGCTGGCTGCTGTCCAACTGCGCACCCGGCTTCGTCTGCGTCACGCCGGACTTCCAGCCCGACTGCGACGGGGTGGTCGGGTGCTGCACGCCGGTCTGCGACATCACCGAGGCCGACACCTGCGACTCGTTCAACAGCGAGCTCGAGTGCTCGAGTTGGTACCTCAACGGCCAAACACCCCCCGACGCCTCGCTCGAGAACGTCGGCGTCTGCATCCTGCCGCCGTAGACCCGATCTGGGCCGGCCCACGTGCTGCGACATCCGGACGCACGACACGCTGTCGCAGAGACTCTCCGTCGCAGGATTCCTACCCTAGATTCGGTAGGAATCCCCGGCATGAAGACCTTCCCCTGGCTTCTCCTCGCAGCGCTGGCTGTCCCCGCAGGATGTGACTCCGGCGGTGGCGACGACGGCGGCGACACGGACACCGAGTCGAGCACCGGCACGACCGACTCCACCGACTCGACCAACCCGAGCTCGTCCGGCACCACCAGCCCCGGCACCACCACCGACGAGAGCACCACCGGCAGCACCTCCGTCGCCGACACCGGCAGCGGCTCCGAGAGCGGCAGCTCGAGCGGGGAAGGCTCGAGCAGCACCGGGGAAGCGGTCCAGGACATCACCCTGCAGTTCGCAGCCCGCGTAGGCGATGCCGAGGCCAACTGCACCGACAGCTATCCCGAGGTCGGCTCGAACGCGATGGGGACGGAGAGCTACACCGTCACCTTCCGAGACCTCCGCTTCTACATCTCCGACATCGTCCTGATCGACAGCGACGACAACGAGGTCGCGCTCGATCTCGACCAGGACAGCCCGTGGCAACACGAGGGCGTGGCTCTGTTGGACTTCGAGGACGGCTCTGGCGCCTGCGAGAGCGGCACCGCCGAGACAAACGCACAGGTCGTCGGCACGGTTGCCGAGGGTGACTACACCGGCATTCGCTTCCAGATTGGGGTTCCCTTCGACCTCAACCACACCGACGTCAACACCGCCGAGCCTCCGCTCAACGACGTCGCGATGAACTGGAACTGGCTCAACGGGCGCAAGTTCGTGAAGATCGAAGTCAACACGGACAACTCGCTCGAAGGTGCAGGCTCACTCGAGGTCGACCAATGGAACGTTCACCTCGGAGCGATCTGCCCGGGCGACGACCCGACGATGCCTCCGGGCTCGGAAGACGATTGCATTCGGCCAGGACGTCCTCAGGTGGCTCTGTCCGACTTCGACCCGGCGAACGATGTGCTCGTGGCCGACGTAGGAGCGCTCCTCGATGGCGTGAACATCGAGGAAGACCTTGGCGCGATGCCAGTCATCGGCTGCCAGTCGCTGCCACCCGCCGACAACAACACTATTGGCGGCGTCATGGTCACCGACTGCGACGACCTCTGGGCGAACTGGGGCATGGACTGGTCGACCGGCGACTGCGCCGACGACTGTTCGGGCCAGACCTTCTTCTCTGTCGAGGCGGGAGAGTAAGCCGATGAAACGTGCCGCGCTGCTGTCCTTGGTCGCCCTCGCGGCGGCGTGCGCACGAGACGATTTCGCGAGCCCTGCACACGGCGAGGGCTCGTCCGGCTTGGAGACGGGCAGTTCTGGCGCCCCGATCGACGTCGACGAAGGGTCGACGACCTCCGGTGGCGAGAGTTCGACGGGGCCCTCCTCTGACTCCGAATCGAGCGGAGGCCCGGCGTCGAGCTCGAGCAGCGGAGGCGAAGAGCTCGCCCCTTGGGAGTGGGACCTCCCGGAGAACATCCCGGCGCCGCGTGTGCCCGAAGACAACCCCATGTCGGCCGAGAAGGTCGAGCTTGGGCGCCACCTCTTCTACGATCAGCGGCTGTCGGCCAACGCATCCCAGTCCTGTGCCAGCTGCCACGACCAAGCGCGCGCCTTTGCGGATGGGCTGGCGCTCCCCACCGGCTCGACTGGCGAGACGGTACCGATGAACTCGATGGCGCTGGTCAACGTCGCCTACAACGCGACCTACACCTGGGCGAGCCCGCTGGAGCTCACGCTAAGCGATCAAGCAGCGCTACCGCTGTTCGGCGACCAGCCGATCGAGCTGGGCGCTCACCTCGACGAGGATGCGATCTTCGCCCGGCTGCTCGACGATCCCACGTACACCTCACTCTTCGCGGATGCCTATCCCGACGAGACCGACCCGGTCAGCTGGATCAACATCCGACGCGCGATCGCTTCGTTCGAGCGAACGCTCATCTCGGTCAACTCCCCGTACGACCAGTACACCCGCGGGGACGAAGACGCGATCTCCGAGTCCGCAAAGCGTGGAGCGACGCTGTTCTTCAGCGAGCAGTTCGAGTGCTTCCACTGCCACGGCGGGTTCAACTTCACGCACTCGACGGTGCACGAAGACACCGCCTTCACTTCACGTCCGTTCGAGAACAACGGCCTGTACAACGTCGCCGGGACGGGACAGTACCCCCCCGCAGGCCGGGGGCTGTACCGCTTCACGCTCGACGTCGAAGACGACGGCAAGTTTAGGGCCCCGACCCTGCGAAACATCGCCCTGACTGCGCCGTACATGCACGACGGCAGCGTCGAGACCCTCGACGAAGTCCTCGACATCTACGCGGCCGGCGGACGAAACGTCGTCGAAGGCCCCTACGCCGGCGACGGCCGTACGCACCCGAACAAGAGCTCGTTCGTCGAGGGCTTCGAGCTGACCGAAGAGGACCGCGCCGACTTTCTCGCCTTCCTCGAGTCGCTGACCGACGAGGAGTTCATCACGAACCCCGCGTTCAGCGACCCTTGGAAGTAGGGGTTGCCCCGGCCCGCGGCGGCGGGCGATGGCATCGGCGCGAGTTGGGCCCTCCGGCTGGGACGTGGAACACTGACGCATGCGCTCGCTGTGTCCCGTGGTCCTCGGTCTCGCTGTCGCGTCTCTTGGCTGTGGTGACGACGCGGCCGGCGGAGGGGAGACCGAAGGGTCGAGCACGGCGGGCGCGAGCACCTCGGGCACCGGCTCGCCCGGCTCGAGTTCGGGAAGCACGACCGCCGACTCGACCGGGAGCACGTCTGAGGCAAGCGCCAGCTCGAGCACCGGCGGAGCCTCCGAGGGCTCGACGAGCAGCTCCACCGGCGGTTCCGAGACGAGCTCGAGTACTGGAGGTCCAGGCAGGCCCAACCTCAGCCCCGGCTGTCGCGACCGCGGCCGGGCACCCGTCGGACTGCTCGAGGATCAGAGCGTGACGGTCGGCGGGCAATCGCGAACCTACGACGCCTTCGTCCCCGACAACTACGACAGCGCCAACCCGGTCGCCGTCGTGTTCACCTACCACGGCGTCGGCGGCACCTCGAACACCAACCGCTTCGACTTCGACGAGCTCAGCGTCGAGAGCGGCGGGACATCGATCCAGATCGCCCCGCAGGGGTGGGGCACTGCGCAGTGGCCCGAGAACCACTTCGTCCCCTTCACGCTCGCCGACAGCCTGGAGGTCTTCGACCTCGCCCTCGAGGCGATCGCCGAGACCTACTGCGTCGACCTCGACCGCGTCTTCGCGATGGGGCACAGCAACGGAGGCCAGATGGCGTTTCACCTCGGATGTCTCCGTGGCGATCGCCTGCGCGCAGTCATGCCCAGCGGGGGCCGCTGCTTCTCCTCGGGCCCGGGCGTGTGCGACCTGTTCAACCCACCCAACGCGCAGCAGTGCGTCGGCGAGGTCATGGTCCTGAGCGTGATGGGCGAAGACGACGTCACCCGGCACGCCGACGAGGAGGCGACGCTCGAGGGGTTTCGCCAGCGCCAGGGCTGCGAGGAGACGACCGAGCCCCGCGATCCCGAGCCCTGCGTTCGCTTCACCGGCTGCGACGACGACGCGGAAGTCGCACGCTGCCGCATACCCGGGCTCGCGCACGCGATCTGGAACGACGGCAACGCCGGGCTTTACGCATACATGATGGCGCTGTGACCCGGGCGCAGGGGCGGGTATCGTCGGCGCCGCTTCATGCCCGTCGACGCCCCCGACCACGCGCGCAGCCGCCTGGCATTCACGCTGCTCGGCGTGTTCGCGGCGACCGTGGTGTTTCACGCCGTCATGCTGCCGATGGTCGAGACCGGAGGAGACGCGGTCGAGGGGTGGTTCTTCGTCAAGAAGCTCTCGTGGGGCTACGACATCACCGAACGCGAGTGGAACCACCGCACCGTTCGCTTCGGCATCCTCGGCCCCGCCTACGCCGCCGTCACGCTGCTCGGCACGCGTCCGTGGGTCTACTACGTCGCCCCGCTGCTCAGCAGCGGCATCGCGGCCGCCCTGCTCTTCCACCTCACCGACCGCCGCCTCGGACGCGTCGCCGCCTGGGTCGCCGCCGCTGCGTTCTGCCTGCTGCCGCAGATCCACCTCGTCGCCGCGCAGCAGAAGCCCTCGATCTTCTCGATCGTCTATCTGCTCGCCTGCGCCAACGCCCTGGCCGCGTTCGGCGACACCAAGCGGCACCTCCATCTGGTCCTCGCCGGTGTGTGGCTCTTCTTCGCCTACTGGACGAAGGTGCCCAACCTCTTCTTCGTCCCCGGTCTCGCCGCTGTCCTGCTCGCCGAGGGCGGCCGCGCCAAGCAGGCATTGGTCTTTGGGGGGACCGCGCTCGTGCTCATCGCCGCCGAGAACGGCGCCCACGTCTGGGCCGGCCAGGAGTACGGGCGCTTGGGCTACATGCTGCACAAGCACTTCACCTCCGCGGCGCTCGAGCCCACGGACGTGCTCGGCCTCTTCGAACGCTACACGCAGCTGCGGGGCGCGTGGGCCGTCCTCTTCGGCACGTACCTGATCGCCGTCGCCACCTCGATCGTTCGGCGAGAAGCGCTGGGCCCCTTCGAGCGCGCCCTCGTCGTGCTCTCGGTCGGCTTCTTCGTGTGCACCACCTTCGCCGTCAAGAGCCTCGACCCGCTCGTGCCCGCGCAGCCGATGCGCGACCGATACCTGACGGTCGCCGTGCCGTGGATGCTGCTCACCGTTCTCGTCGCCGCGCGGGCCCTGCTCGCGAAGCACACCGTACCCGCGGCGCGGTGGCTGCTGCCGACCGCCATCGGTGTCGCCGCGCTCGGAAGACTCGCCACACACCGGGTGCCGATGCGAGAACACCCGCTGCGCATCCTGCCCGCGTACGAGGCCACGTTCCGCGATGCGTTCGAAGACGGCCGCCCGGTCTTCGCCTCCGAGAGTCGAAAGCCGCTGAGGGTCGCTCGCAACCTCTTGTGGGACCCCGCGCTCAACCATGATGGGAAAGCGCTGCCGATCATTCGGTGGGTCAAGGGCGAGCCGCAGTACTGGCACCTCGTCGACGAGACCCGCTGGCAAGCCGAGCGACCCCGCTCACGTCGCCGGGCCGTCCGAGGATGGCGCGGCGAGTCTCATCTCGAGGCCTACCGCATCATCGAGGAGGAGGACGGCAAGTTCATCACCGACCTCTTCCGGTTGCGCACGGCGCCGATTCCCCGCTGACTCAGCACTTCTCGTTGCCGAGCTCGCCCCAGGCGTGCTCGCAGTAGTGCTCGGCCAAGCTGCCTTCGGCGTCCACCGCCTGCTGGCAGAACCCGCCAAAGCACTGCAGCGTCGCCTCATCGAGGGCCTCGCACGCCTCCAGGCAGGCGGCCTCGTCCGCGTAGGGGTAGGCGTCGTAGCTCGAGCACGCGGTCTCCATGCAGCCGCAGAACGCGACGCAGACCTCGCTGGGTCCCGTCGTCTCGCCGCCGGTCGACCCGCCGGTCGAGCCTCCCTCTGTCCCGCTCGACCCGCCGTCCGTCCCGCTCGACCCGCCAGCATCGGTGTCGTGGTCGGTGTCGTGATCCGTGTCGTGGCTGTGATCCGTGTCGTGGTCGTGCCCCGTCGACGCCGAGTCGGACCCGTCTTCGGTCCCGTGACCGTGCGGCTCTTGGCAGGAGCCCTGGTCGTTGTGCACGTCGCAGATCAGCGCGTCTTGGCAGTCGTCCGCCGTGTTGCAAGGTGCGCCCACGGCACCAGGCCCGCCGCTGTCGCAGCCCGCGAGTGCACCGAGGAGAAACACGCTCGCCAACGTCGAGATGCGCATGCTCGGAGTCTAGGCGGCGCCCGCCGTGCCTCGCGTGACGCCGTGTCGCACTGCGACGCACGGTCGCGGTAGGGTCCGGGCGCGTTTGAACGTTCGAGGCAACTTCGCCGGCCTGGTCCTGCCAGGCCTGCCCAACACCGCGCGCGGCCTGCTCCTGACGCTCGCCGTGCTCACCGCCGCGCTGCTCTCTCGGCTGCTGCTCCTGCCCGACGGACCCTGGGAGCAGGACGAGGCGCTCTTCGCCGCCGGCGTGCTCGACTTCGACGTCACCCGGCACCGCCCGCACCCACCCGGATTCCCCGGCTGGATCGCGGTGGGCCGCCTGGTGCGTCCGCTCACCGGCGATCCCGTCCGCGCCTTGCAGGTGGCCTCCTCCGTCGCCTCGGCCGTCCTGCTCTGGGCGTTGGCACGACTGCTCGGGCACATCGTCGACGGAGGCCGCGCCACCGCCCTCGCCGTCGCCTTCACCGCCTCCCCGCTCGCGTGGGTGCACGGCGGCCGGGCGTTCTCGACCACGCCCGCGCTCGCGTGTGGCTCCGTCGCCCTGCTCCTGTTCCTCGAGCGGCGGAGCCCCTTGCTGGGCTGGGCGCTCCTGGGTCTGGCAGCGACGCTGCGGCCACAGCTCGCGCCCGAGCTCGCCCTCATCGCCGGCCTTGGCATCGCGACCGCGAAGCGTCGACGGGCGACGCTGCTCGGCGTCGGCCTCGGCCTCGCCTTCGTGCTCGCGGGGTGTGTCGTCGTCGCAGCGAGCGGGCCGAGCCTCGACGCGGTGCGTCATGCGTTCGTCGACCACTTTGCGCGGCACCGAGGCGGCCTCGTTCGCAACGTCGCCTTCGCCGAGCTCGGCATCGTCCGCGGCCTGCTCCACCCGCTCGCCGCAGGCGGACTGCTGGCGACCGCGACGGTAGGCCTCGGGCTCGGTCTGCGCTCGAAGCCTCAGCGGCGCGGCGCCGCCTGGGTCCTCGCGCTCGTCGCCGTGACCGCGTGGATGGTGCTCGTCCAGCACCACCCAGGCTTTCCGCGCTACGCCGTCGCGCTGCTCCTGGTCTGCATGCCCGCCCTCGCGTGGACGCTCGCGGCCCTCCCCTCCCGACTCGGGTGGGTGCTCGCCGCGCTCGCCTCGATCGTTGGGGCGTCGGCATCGGCGGGCATCCTGCTGTGGATGCACGCTGCGCCCCTCCCCGTCGTCGCCGCCGCAAGGCTCGCAACCGCGGACCCGAGCGCGCAGGCCTTGGCCTACAGCCACGGCGTCTTCTCGTTCGCGAGGCTGCAGGCCGAGTCCGCCGGGGTGCCTGGCATCGACGTGGTCGACCCCGACGCGCCGATCCGACTCCCCCAGCACGCCTACGCCCTCGAGGGCCGAACGCTGCACACCCTGGAGGGCGTGACCGCATGCACGCTCGAGTTTCCCACCGCGCCCGCGCAGGCCATGCGGCTCGGCCAGGGCCGCTTCGACCGCGCCCGCCTGAGCCGAGACGCGGTGATCCTCGGCCCAGGCATCTACACCCCCGAGACCGACGACGCGGGCGATCGCTACGCGTGGATGGGCGACCGGGCTCAGCTGCACCTGCCCGCCGCGGCCGACCGGCTGCGCCTCCGCGTCGAGGTCCCGGGCGACCTCGGCGGCGCCACGCTCACCGCGCAGGCCGGGCTCGCCCCCACCACGCACCGCCTCGCCGCGGGCCCGGCGTCGATCGACGTCGACGTCGCGCCGTGCCCGAGCGGCTGCACCGTCACGCTCGAGGTCGACCGCCGACACGACGCGCAGGGCGACCCTCGTGCGCTCACCGTTCGCCTCGAAGCCGCCTGGGTCGAGGGAGAGAGCTACCGCCCCGCATACGCGCGCTGGTCTCCGGGCCACCCCCGCACGCTGCGTGCGCACGGCGTCGCGCTGCGAGGGTTCGAGCAGCCCGAGACCTTCGCCAGAGGACGGCGCGGCGCGTGGACGCACGCCGAGGCCACCGCCAGCATGCCGGCGCGGCCCGGTACGCTCTCCGTCCTGATCGCCCGCCCCGAGCACACGCCCGGCGAGGTCACGGTGCAGACTGACGCCGAGTCACGCACGCTCGCCGTCGGGCCCCAACCGACCGAGCTCACCCTGCGCACGAACGCGCCGCAGGGTCGCGCGCAGCTGCGGCTCGCGACGCCGACCTTCACACCCGCGGACGTGCGCGAGGGCAGCACGGACACGCGAGCGCTCGGCCTCATCGTGTACGAGGTCGCCTTCGTGCCCGAGGGCGACCCGTGTCACCGCTGACGGCGGCCTACTCGAACGACTCGAGGCAGCTGGTGAGCTCTTCGGTGGGGTTCCACGCGCAGCTTCCACCGGGTCCGAAGTTGCCGCACTCAGCGTCGGCATAGCAGGCGAACTCGGGCAGCGCGATGCAGGGCGAGAACAGCGGCTCGTCGGCGCAGAGCTCACCATTGCAGCCCCCGATGACACACGGCTCGAGCGGCTCTTCCTCGATCACGCAGACGCCCGCGCAATCCGCCCCGCCCATCGCGGGATCGCAGTCGTCCGACTCGTCGTCGACGCAGACCTGTCCCTCGGGGCACTCGATCCCCGCGAAGCCGCCACAGAAGCCACCGGGCGGGGCCGGCTCGCACTCCCCTTCGTGCAGCACACCCGTGCCCGACGCAGCCGCCTCGCAGCTGTTGCCGTACGTGTTGCCGTCGCAGCCGCACACCGGCATGTAGACCGCGGGGCACGCCTCGGGCCGAGGCTCGCACGTGGAGGTCGCATCGGCGGCGCCGCAGTGCTGTCCCTCTTCGTAGGCGCAGTATTCCTCTTCGGTGCACGTGTTACCGAGGAAGCCGCCGCACAGCACCTCTTCCTTGCCCATGCCCGCCGTGTCGTCTCCTCCGTCGTCTTCGGGAGGATCGCAGGCGATCGCGCAAAGAGAGAAACCCAAGGTGAGCCATAGACCACGTACTCGCATAGTGCCTACCTGTACCACTTTGTAGACATTGCAACACCCTCGCGAACCGGCTGAGCGGCAGGGTCGTAGACGCATGGGAGGACCCCCGGGCTATCCTCGTGCGACCGAGACGGGGACCGATGACGACGTACGACCTGAAGATCACCGGAGGCACCATCATCGACGGCACGGGCGCGCCACGGCGCAGCGGCGACCTCGGCATCAAGGACGGCCGCATCGTGGACGTGGGCCAATGCAGCGGCAGCGCCACGGAGACCGTCGATGCCGACGGTGCCCTGATCACCCCGGGCTTCGTCGACGTGCACACCCACTACGACGGCCAGGTGTCGTGGGACCCCGACCTCGCCCCCAGCTCGATCCACGGCGTCACCACGTGCGTCATGGGCAGCTGCGGCGTCGGCTTTGCCCCGTGTCGGCCCGATGACCGGCAGCGGCTGATCGAGCTGATGGAGGGCGTCGAGGACATCCCCGGGGTCGCGCTGGCCGAAGGGCTGACGTGGAACTGGGAGACGCTGCCCGAGTACATGGACGCCATCGACAGCTTCCCGCACGCGATCGACTTCGCCGTCCAGGTCACCCACGACGCCCTGCGCGTGTACGTGATGGGCGAGCGGGCGGCACCGGGCGCCATCGCGACCGACGACGACATCGAGCAGATGCGTCGGCTGACCCGCGAGGCGCTCGAGGCTGGCGCCGTCGGGTTCTCCACCGGTCGCACCGACAACCACCGCACCGCGCAGGGCGACGCCACGCCGGCCTCCGAGGCGACGATCCCCGAGCTCGCCGGCATCGCGCGCGCCTTCGAGGGCCTGGGGCACGGCGTGCTGCAGGCCGTCAGCGACTTCGACATGGACCCCGAGCGCTTCGACGAGGAGTGGAGCGTGCTCGAGAGGATGCTCGACGCCGCCGACGGCCACGCGATGTCGATCTCGCTCATGCAGCGCGACCAAGCCCACGACCAGTGGACGCGCATCATCGAGAGCGCCGAACGAGTCAACGCCGCCGGCAAGACCCTGCGTCTTCAAGTGGCACCGCGGCCCATCGGCGTGCTTCTGGGGCTCGGCGCGACGTTCCACCCGTTCATGGGGTTCCCCGCGTACCGAGAGATCGCCGCGCGTCCGCTCGCCGAGCGCGTCGCGACGATGAAGGACCCCGCGTTCAAGGCCAAACTGCTCTCGCAGAAACACACCCGCCTCTCGGGCGACGGCAGCTCGATTCCTCCGCTGGCCGACCTGCTGCTCGAGCGCATCGACATGGTCGCGATGCGCCTGTATCGGCTCGGCGAGACGCCCAACTACGAGCCCGACCCGATGACGTGTCTGGGCGTCGAGGCCTCGAGCAAGAAGATCTCCGTCCTCGAGTGCATCTACGACGCGCTGCTCGAAGACGACGGCAAGTCGCTGCTGTACTTCCCGCTATACAACTTCACGAAGATGAACCTCGATGACGTGCGCACCATGCTCACGCACCCGCTGGCCTTGCCCGGGCTCAGCGACGGCGGCGCGCACGTGGGCACCGTCTGCGACGCGAGCTTCCCGACGACCCTGCTCTCCCACTGGGGCCGCGATCGGGACGAGGGTCGCATCGAGCTCGAGACCCTCGTGCGCATGCAGACGCACGACACCTCGCGCTTCATCGGCCTGACCGACCGCGGCACGCTCGAGCCGGGCGCGCGCGCCGACGTGAACATCATCGACTTCGACAATCTGCGCTTGGGCGCGCCGCGGCTGATTCACGACCTCCCCGCGGGCGGGGCTCGGCTCATGCAAAACGCCACGGGGTACGTCGCGACGTACGTCCGTGGCGTGAAGGTGGCCGAGGGCGGCGCGCTGACGGGCAACCGTCCAGGCCGGCTCGTCCGCGTGGGACGGTAGCAGAATGTGGAAGAAGTCCCGCGCACGACCTGCGAGAGCCGTCAGGCCTTGCCAACGATCTTCGAGACGATGACGTCGCTGCTGGGCGCCGCCGTGCTCGGGTTCGTCTCGAGGCTGATGATCACCTCGAACTTGCGGAAGGGCGTGGTGGCGTCGAGCGTGCCGCGGCGTCTCTTCTCGTTGTAGTCGAGCAGGCCGACCTTCGTCGTGCCGTGCCCGGGCACCTTGATCCAGACCGCGTACGCCTTGTACTGCGGACCCAGGCGGTGGGGCGGGGCCAAGTGGTCGACGGTGACCTCGAGCTCGCGGAGCTCGTCGCGGTTCACCTTGACCTGCAGCTTGGCCAGCGCGGCGTGCGTGGGGGCCTTGGCATCGAGCTTGTAGCGCGATGCGCAACCGGTGGAGGCTGCGGTCAGAACGCCGAGGGCGAGAAGGGAGGGCATCAGTCGTCGCATCACGTGGGCTTCGACGAGGCCGCGCGGGCCCGCATTGAGCCGTTCACACTTCGTTTGCGCCCCGGATTTCCGGCGGCAGCAGGGCATGCCAGTTGAACTCCGCCTGCAGACGCGTGAGGACCGAGTAGAACCCCCACTGGAGCCGGTTGATGAAGGTGTAGCCCGCCGGCATGGGCGGCACCTTGGGGACGCGGGGCATCCTGCCCCCGCCGAACACCAGCTCGCGTTTGCCTTCGAGCATCAGATCGTTCATGCGCGCGACCCACTCGGGTGTGAATGCGAACGGCCGATCGCGGAGGATCGGCTCGATCATGTAGAGGAACAGATCGCGGAAGAAGGTCTCGACCGCTTCGTCACCTCGCTGCAGCGCGAGCGCGTCGGCGAGCGCCGCCTCGAACGCCTTCCAGTCCTCTGGACGGTCGGTGCGAGCCGCTCGAACGGCCGCGGTCATGTAGCGCCGCATGTCGGTGGCCATGTCGGCGGGGATCTCCTTGACGCATCCGAAGTCGAGCAACACGACCGTGCCGTCGTCGCGAAAGAGGTAGTTGCCCGGGTGCGGGTCGCCGTTGAACGTGTGATGGACGTACAGCGAGTCGGTCACCGCCCGCGCGAGCGTCTCGCCCCACCGGTTGCGCAGCGCCTGCGGAGCGTCCGTGACCTCGTCGAGGGACCTGCCGGGCTCGAACGCGGTCGTGAGCACACGCGCACCTCCATGCTCGGGAAACACCGCTGGCACGACGAGTTGGGGAACGTTGGCGTACATCTCGGCGAAGCGCTGCTGCATGCGGGCCTCCCGTTCGTAGTCGAGTTCCTCCTGCATGCGGGCGCGGATCTCTTCGAGGACGTTGCCGGCGAACTGCGCGTTGGTGCTGGCACCGAGCAACGCGAGCATCGGCGCAGCGAGAGACTTCGCGCTGTCGAGGTTGGCCAGGTCGGCCTTCACCGCCTCGGCCACGCCGGGGTATTGGATCTTCACCGCGACCTCGGTGCCGTCATGCAGCCGCGCGCGATGCACCTGCCCGATCGAGGCCGCCGCGAACGGCTCCTCTTCGAGCGATGCAAAGTGTGTTTGCCAGTCGCCCAAGGATTCTTCGAGCACGCCACGTGCGGCCTCCCACGGCAGACTCGGGGCGTCGCTTTGGAGCTTGGAGAGCACGCGGCGGAACACCGGCTCCGCGTCGGCCGGCAGCGCACCGTCGATGTACGAGAGCATCTGCCCGAGCTTGAGGCCGAGCCCCTTGAGCTCGCCCAGCTTGCCCAGGAGCTCCTCGGCGGCACGCAGATGCGTGGGATCTTCTGCCGCGGACGGATCACCGCGACCCCGCACGCGTGAGAGGGCCAACGGCACCGCCTTGCGAGCCATCCACACCATCTTGCCCAGCCGAGAAACCCTGGAACCGGAAACACGGCTGGCCATGTCGGACGTATACCGCCCCGTGAACGCCGTGCAATGGGCGCCCTTTCGCCGCGAGTCGGGGTGCGCTATGCACCCAGGCCGTATGTCTGCGCGCCACGCCCTCGTCGCAGTGCTGCTCTTGGCGGCCTGTGACCGCGACGCTGTAGCCGACCCCTCGCCTGCTTCTGCGCCGGTCGAGCCGGCCGCAGCCGGAGATGCGGACGCTCCGCCCGCAGCCGACCCCACGCCTGGGCCCGACTCCGAGGAGCCCGCCGTCGTGGCCGAGCCCGATGCGCCCAAGCCGAAGGTCAAGCCCGACGACTACGGGGCGCTGCGGATCCCGACGCCCCCGGTGCCTGAAGACGAGCTCACCGTCCACGCGCTGGCTGGGTATCCCGTCGTCACCGTCTACGCCGAACCGAACCTCGAGTCGGCGCGCTTGGGACACCTGCGCATCGGCCAGCGCATGATGGTGACCGCGATGGTCCCCGACGAGGGTGAGGGTTGCAAGAAGGGCTTCTACGGCCTGCCCACGGGGGGCTTCTCCTGCGCGAGCAAGGGGCTCATCGTCGACCCCGACAAGGCCCCCTATATGAAGCTCCCCCCGCCCGCGCCGCGTGTGGACTCGCCCAACCCCTACGACTACGTCGTGGTCGCCAAGGACGGGACGGCGATGTGGTGGCGGCCCGCCGACGCCGACGAACGCACGCTCGCCGAAGAGAAGTACATCGCGAGCCTTCCCCCCGAAGAGCGCCCGGCACCCAAGCCCGCCCGCGGCACCAAGGCCAAAACCGACGGCGCGACGGATGCTCCGGCACCAGCCCTTCCGGGCGTCGACGACGAACCCGCGGTCGAGCTCAGCCCCGAAGAACAGGCCGAGATCGACCGCAAGAAGGCCGAAGCAGCCGAAGCCAAGCGCAAGGCCGAAGAGGAGCGAGAGGCCGAGCTGGCGCGCAAGCGGGCCAACCTCCCGTTGTCGCCGGGCAGCCCCTTCCTCTCCAAGGGCAACATCCTCAGCGTCGGCGCGCGCACCAAGGAGAAGGGCCGACGCTGGCTTCGAACCGCCCGCGGCGGCTACGTCGAAGCGAACCGGGTGTACGGCAAGAAGGTCTTCGACTTCGAAGGAGCCGCGCTCGAGGAAGGCACCACCTTTCCCTTCGGCTTCGTCTGGAGCGACAAGGCGGCCGCCTTCGAGCTGCAAGAGGACGGGTCGCTCAAGCGAAAGAAGAAGCTCGACGATCGCTCCTTCGTCGACCTCGAGCCCGAGACCAAGACGATCGCCGACCGCGTCTACTACCAGACCACCGACGGCCTCTGGGTCCGAGAGTCACACCTGCGCCTCGCCGAGGCCCGCGAGCTTCCCGAGGGCGTCGACCCGTGGGAGCGCTGGATCGACGTCAGCCTGTCGAAGCAGCTGCTCGTCGCCTACGAAGGGCAGACCCCCGTGTTCACCACCCTGGTCTCCACCGGCAAGAAGGGCAACAAGGAGGAGTCCTTCCGCACGCCGAAGGGTCAGTGGCGGATTCAGAGCAAGCAGATCACCTCCTCGATGGCGGGCAGCACCGCCACCGACGGCGACTACGCGATCGAAGACGTCCCGTGGGCGATGTTCTTCGAGGGCAACTACGCGCTGCACGGCGCATTCTGGCACTCGCGGTTTGGCCGCACGCGCAGTCACGGCTGCGTGAACCTCGGCCCGACGGACGCGCGATGGCTGTTCACCTGGACCACGCCGTTCTTGCCCGAGACGTGGCATGGCGTGAAGTCGCAGCCCGACAGCCCCGGCTCGATGGTCGTGGTGCGAGAATGAGGCGAGCGGTCGCGGTGCTCGCCCTCACGCTCGGCTGCGAGGCGACCTCTCCTCCTCGCGCCGAGCCGGCGGCACCTCCGGCGGATGACCCCGAGCACGTCGCAACGCCCGAGCCGCCGCGCCCGGAACCCGAGCCCGCCCCCGAGCCCGCGGTGGCGACTCGAGCGCCGGTTCCGCTTTGCGTGCGGATGTGCGAGCGGCAAGGCCAAGCCCGCGCCGTCGGCCCCGATGTGATCACCCGCGAGTGCACGGCTCGCTGTTCAAACCCCGCGGGGGTGCCCGCCGAGTGCGACGCGTTTGCCCGCCAGGCGCGTGATCGCGTCGAGGCCGTGCCCATGCAGAAGCGCGCGGCCCGGGTCTGGGCCGAGCTCGCGAAACCGGCCTTCTACTGTGGCTACAGCGACCCACTCACGCGGGGTCTGTCAGCCGCTGCGTCCCAAGATAGGGCGCAACGCAAGACGGCGCTCGAGGCCGCCCTCGCGAGCGACCCGTTCGGCCCGGATGCCTGCCCGACCGGCGCCGACCTCGACGACGCGGCGACCGCGGCCGACGCCATCGACGCGTGCGCTCTCGAAGAGGCGCCGTCGGGTTGGCAATCGGATGTCGATGCCGCCACGTATCTCTCGATGCGTGCCGTTCGCGTTCGACTCGAAGCGTTGTCCCTGCACGAGGGCGACCGAAAGATCCTGCTGCAGACCTTGGTCCTCTCGACGGCGCTCGCCGCCGAAGACTGACGTGCACGGCAGCGCGATGTCGCGCATCTCGAGGGTGTGGGCTGGATGCTCCACCTCGATGGGATGGCTCGCTGGTGTCGACCGTAAGGTAGGTACTCGAACGCCGTTATCCGCACATCGTTTACTACACACCACATGTCGACAAAGGTAGCTCCAGGGGCTATCACCTGGCGTTCTCGATGACTGGCCGCGCACATCAGCAGCTGTTCAGCACCCATGAAGCCTTGAGCTCCATCGGTCGCTACGGCCTGCGCAAGCTCCTGGGCACGGGTGCCTCGGGGAGCGTGTACGCCGCCTTCGACCCCGAGGTCGGGCGCGACGTGGCCGTGAACCTCATGCTCGTCAGCCCATCCGCCGGCGCGGATGCCGTCGGACTGCTCGAAGCCGAAGCTCGCGGCTGGGCCAGCGTCGACAGCGAGCACATCGTGCGCTTCCACGAGGTCGGCACCTACGTCGACCCTCGCGAGCAGCGGCGACAAGGCGTCTACGTCGTCCGCGAGATGGTGTCCGGCATGGACATGCAGCGCTGGCTCGACGCGCTGACGCGGCCGGTCACCATGTCGTGGTCCCAGCTGCTCGGCATGTTCACCGCGGCTGGCAGCGCGCTGTCGGCAGCCCACGACCGAGGCCTCGTGCACGGCGGGTTCTCCCCGGCAAGCATCCTCGTCGGCTACGACGGCGGCGTCCGGATCTGCGACTTCACCTCGCGACTCGCCAAGCCCATCGGCGACACCGACCAGTTCACCACCGTGGCCTACGCCGCTCCCGAGGTCCAAGCCGGTGGCCTGCCCGACGCCCTCGCCGACCAGTTCAGCTTCTGCGCCACCGTGTGGTCCTCGCTGCAGCGGGTGGTGCAAGGCAAGATGCCGCGGCGCGTCTCCGCCGTGCTCGCACGAGGCATGTCGGAGAACCCCACCGATCGCTTCGGCTCGATGCAGCTCCTCCTCGCCGCCCTCGAGCGCGCCCGAGGCGGCCTGCTCCGTCGAACCCTCGGCGCCTTCTCCTCCAGCGGCATCGCAGCCCTCTAACCCCGAGAAGCGAGGGCGCCCGCGCCGAACCACCGCCCTCCGACCCAAAGGAGCGAGCCGGAGGCGAGCGAGCGAGGGCGCCCCGCGCCCGAACTTGGAGGGCGAGCGCAGGGCGGCTCTGCCGGCCGCAGCGAGGGAACCGAGAGGTTCCCCATAGCAGCCCCCGCGAGCGAGGGCGCCCCGCGCCCGAACTTGGAGGGAGGCGCGAAGGGGGCTCCGCCCCCGCAGCGTCGGGAACCGAGAGGTTCCCCTATATCACTGCGGCTCGGTGCCGACGTCGGAGGGATCGATGCTCCACTCGAAGCCGTCGAGCAGCACGAGCGAGTCGAGGATGTTGTCCGAGACGTCGAAGATCGTCAGGTCGAGGGTCATGACTTCTCCGGGCACGATCGGCGAGGTGGTGGTCAGCCAGACGGTGCCGCCGCCGGTGTTGCCGAGCTGCATGCCCGTCCCCGCGAGAGCCCCTGCCCCGTCGGGACACGTGTAGCAGCCGTTCGCGACGCAATGCTCGAAGAAGCCGTTGTTGACGCTGACGGGGTTGTTGTTGGTGTCGAACGAGATGTTGCCGTCGGCAGGCAGGCCCGGCGCGGCGGAGTCGAGCAGCGCCAAGTAGAAGTCGTTGTACTGCGTGCACGCCCACGTCCAGTACTCCGAGGAGAAGAAGCGGAAGTCATAGCTGAACGACAGCGCGTTGGTGGGGACACGGATCGTCAAGCGCAGGCGAACCGAGTCGTTGGCGCCGCTGCCGGCCGGACAGTTGCCGTTGCAGCTCGCGGACGCCGGCAGGTTGCCACCGTTGGCGGCCAGGTAGGACGCCGGCGGGCTGTGGTTATGGCCAAAGTTGGCCCCACCGTTGGGGTTGACGTAGTCGGGGTCGTTCTGGTCACGCATCCAGCCCGACGACATGCCGGCCATCGTTCCGTTGGTGGTCGGCCCGACCCCCCCGGTGCCGTAGTCGGTCATGATCGCGGTCGAGGAGTCCATCATCGTCGCCAGGTGGCCTGCGACGGGCGCGTTGCCTTCGGCGGTGAGGAACTCGGCCGAGATGACGCCCCACTTTCGGGTGGGCAGGGGCTCGGCGAGCGTCGTGAACTGGCACAGGTCCATGGCCTCGGCCATGTCCTCGGCGGTGACGCCACCGAAGATCGCCGCCGCGGAACAGGACGGCGCCGCGACGGCGTCGGAGGTCGCGGGGTCGCAGTCGTCGTCGACTCCGTTGCCGACGAACTCGAACGCGCCAGGGTTGACCAACGCCGGGTCGCCGCACTCGAACTCGTCTTCACAGCAGTCGTTGTCGCAGTACGTCCAGCCGTCGCCATCGACATCCACGACGTCGTCGGGCGCGCCGTTGCAGTCGTCATCGAGCCCGTTGCCACACACCTCGAGCGCCTCGGGAAGCACGAAGCCCACGCACGCCCCCCATCCGGTGCCGAAGGCGTTGCACTGCTGCGTACCGCCGGTGCAGATGCCGACCCCTTCGGTGCCCGCCGGACCGGGATAACAAGGCTGCGAGTCGCCCGGCATGCAGGTGCACTCGATCTCCGACTCGCATCCAGGCGCGCCGTCACAGTCGAAGAAGCCGTCGTCGCACTCCCCGATGACGCAGGACTTGCCGTCACAGCTGACCGCCTGCTTGTCGGGGACATCGCACACGTTGCCACACGCCCCGCAGTGGTCGAGGTCGGTGAGGATGTCGATGCACTCGCCCTCGCAGCACTCGAAGCCGTCCCCGCACGGGTGCTCTCCGGTGCAGCCCGGGACGCACTCGTTGGCCTCGCAGATCGAACCGGCTTCGCAGTCCATGTCCTCGATGCACTCGGGGCCGGGGCCCGTCGTGTCCGAGTCGCTGTCCGATTCGCCGCCGGTCGTCGTGGAGCCGGAGTCCGTCTCGGAGTCCGAGGCCGTCGCCGTATCGGAATCGGACTCGGAGTCCGATGCCGAGCTGGTGGAGCTGGTATCGGCGCTCGAGTCGGTCACGGTCGCCGTGGCCGAGACGCCGGAGCTTGCCGTGTCGGAGTCGATGGTGTCGGCGCTGTCCGCCGTCTCGCTCGCGCTCTGGCTCCCGTTGCTGTCGGTCCCGCTGGCCGACGACCCCTCGGTCGCCGAGTCTCCAAACGGCGTCGTGACGTCGGAGTTGTCACAGGCTGTAACGAGCACTGCGGAAGCCAGCGCAATTTCAATCCACGAAGTTCGGTTGTTCATCCCTTGTTTGCCCCCAAAGCGAAGGTTCGAGACCTTCTCGCGTCGGCGGGCGACTCTTGCAGCGACCGGCCGAACACGGAGCGATCACACTGGAAAGCCCCTGTGCCCGTCAAGAACCGGTCCCCCTACAGGGGCGCACATTCAGTGTGAGCGATTACGCCTCGAGCACGCCGGC
Source organism: bacterium (assembly GCA_024742475.1). GTDB lineage: Bacteria > Myxococcota_A > Polyangia > Nannocystales > Nannocystaceae > CAJXVA01. The sequence continues at coordinate 91,306 of JANSYI010000002.1, forward strand.
CCGCGGGAGAACGGCAGCGGCCTTCTTCGCGTCCTTCGCATTCAAGCGGTCGAGCCCACGATGAATGAGCGCCGACCACTGCCGCACGCGCTCGAGCGTATCGGCGGAGGTCGGGTGGCCTTGCCGGTCGATCAAGACCAGCGCCTCTTGCAGCCGCACCGTCGCGTCGAAGAGCGCGCGCTCGGCAGCCTGGAGAAGCTCATCGGCGTGTTGCGGGCCGCAGTCCTGGTTGTACGGGTTCATGCGTCGACTCCTTGCGTGTGTGAGGAGAGTCTGATCTCTCCGCGCAATTTCAATCTGACAGCCTCGCGCGTCGTGGCTAGGGCCGAATCGTGCCCAAATTGCAAATTCTTGCACGATAACCGTCGCTCAGGGGATCGGATCGAAGAGATCTCCGTGCGGGACTCTGCCGACGGCGACTACACCCACAGACATGCCCCTTGGGGTCAGAACCTGTCCTTCGCAGACCGGAGGGCGCCCACGACGGCCACGATGTCCCCAGGCGGCACATCCAACGACGCCGCAATCGAGCCTCGATGTTCGGGGTCGAGCGCGAGCAGGAACGGGTTGGTCTCGAGCTCCCGCTCGAGCGTGTCCGGCACGGAGCTTCGCGACGCGCCCCGCTCGCGTTCGAGGCCATCGAGCCGGGCCCGAATGCTCGGATGCGAGGGCAACACATCGGCGGCGAATCGCAGATTGGACGCGGTGTACTCGTGCGCACAGCAGACCAAGGATTCCGGGCGCTGCTCGGACAGAACCTGCATCGACGCGTGCAGATCGGCAGCGGAGCCCTCGAACAAGCGCCCGCATCCTCCCAAGAAGAGGCTGTCTCCCACGAACAGCGCCGGCCGGTCTTCGAGGCGCTGGGCCCGGGTGGCAACGCCGTCGTGGCCGTGGCGGATGACCCGATCGAACGTCGCCTCTGTCCGGTACGCAACGTGTCCGCGGGTGTGTGCACGTACATCGAGCACGTCCATCGCGAGTCCGGCCACCTCGATGCGCGCGCCGATGTCGACCGCCCGCGTGATGCCGGGGATTCGCTCCCGATCATGCGCCGCACCGACCACAGCGCAGCCGGTGGCTTCGACGAGCTTCAGGTTTCCGCCGACGTGATCCGGGTGGTGGTGGGTGTTGACCACCGCTTCGAGGGCCACGCCCGGTAGCGTCTGAAGGGCTGCCAGCACGGGCTCGGCATCCGAGGGATCGACGACGAAAGCGCGCCCTTCGTGGATGGCCAGATAGACGTAGTTGTCCCGCCAGACGGGGATCTGAAGCAACTCCGGCACATCGGCAGCATACGCCGCAGGCGCGGGCGTGTGACAGAGCCCCTTCGAATCGATACGATTCGGCTGGAAACACGCCTTGGGCGTTGAAGACCCAACCGTCGCCGATGATTCGTCGGCACCGATGTCGTTGCAGTCTCTCGCGGATCTGACCGGGAGCGTGCTGCGCGGGCGCTACCGCGTCGCGGGTTCGATCGGGTCGGGCTCGATGGGAGACGTCTACGACGGTGTGGACCTCTCGACCGGCGGTCGGGTGGCGCTCAAGGTCCTCAAGCCCGAGCGCGCGGTCCGGGAGGTGTTCCGGCACCGGTTCCTCCGGGAGGCCAAGTCCGCCGTCCTCATCGACCATCCGAACGTCGTCGACGTCGTCGACTACGGGGAGACGCCCGAGGGTCTGCTCTTCATCGCAATGGAGTTCCTCGAGGGCGAGGACCTGTCGTCGTATCTCAAGCGCAACGGCAGGCTGCAGTGGCCACACGCCGTCTCGGTCCTCAGCCAGGTCGCCGCTGCGCTCGCAGCCGCGCACGACTGCGGCGTCGTCCACCGCGACGTCAAGCCCTCGAACATCCTGCTCCGGCAAGACGGGTCCGGAGGCCTGCTCGTCAAGCTACTCGACTTCGGCGTCGCCAAGCTCGACAACCAGATGGTCTCTCGGGTGCTCACGAGGGCCGAGGACGTCGTCGGCACGGTGCTGTACATGTCCCCCGAGCAAGCCGAGGGCCGCACCGCCGACCTGCGGTCGGACGTCTATGCGTTCGGCGTGACGGCATATCAAACGCTCACCGGTCAGGTCCCCTTCCCCGGGCGTGACCTGTTCAAGGTGATGAGCGCTCACCTGACCCAGCCGGCACCCGACCCCGCGATTCACGTCCCCGAGATGCCGCCGTGGGGCTCTCGGTTCGTGCTGCGGTGCCTCGAGAAGGGCCCCGAGGCCCGCTACCAGAGCATGCACGACGTCTTGTCGGTCCTCGCCGGCAAAGCCACGCCGGACATCGAGTCCAGGCCCCGCCCCGGCACGCCGATCGCCGACCCCCAGGAGGGTCTCGACGAGGCCATGCATCCGCCGCTGACCGACTCCCCGGTCGTTCTCGACCCACGAGGTCCGACGATGGCCGGTGGCGCTGCAGACGACTTCGATGAGGCCCCGACCGCCTACTTCCAGGCCGCGCGCATCTCCTCTTCGCTGGCCGAGGCGGTGGCGGGCACCGAGGCGATGCACCTGCGGGCCGCCCCACAGCCCGAGCCTGCGCCCGCGCCCGAGACGCGCGAGCCTTCGACCACGCAGCCTCCCGACGCGTCGGCCCAACCTCCCCACACGCTGCGCGCCGCCCCCATCCGGTTCGACGAACCGGGGTCCCCGTTCGGTCCGCAGAGCCCGCTGACGCACACCGTCCCTTCCCCCGTGCTCACGGACGACCCGGGTCCGTACGACCCGCGCCCGTCGCGAGCGATCTACGTCGTCGCCACGATCGGCGTGCTGCTCGTCCTTGGGGCGCTCGCGGTCGTCGTGGGCGGCTGGTAGCCCCACTCTCTCGCCTCCCGGTGGCCCGGCAGCGTACTCTGAGCCGAACGTGTTCGTTGCGTCCGACATGCCCGACGCCGTGCGGGCGATGCTGCCCGAGGCATTTGCGCTGGCGGAGCCGCCCCAAGGCGAGACGTCAGAGGTTGCGTTCGTCCGTAGTTCCGGCCGCCCGGATATCGTGATCAAGCGAACCGACAATCCGCTGTACTCGCAGTGGCTGCAGCGGGAGGCGAAGGTCTTGGCGGCCCTGGCCGACAGCGGGCTCCCCATCCCCGAGGTCGTCGGGCACCACGTCGACGGCGACACGGACTGGCTCTTGATGACACGGCTGCCCGGCGACGACGGCTGGCAGGCGCTCGTCTCCGCGTGTCCGAACCGACGCCGGACGCTTCTACGCGCGCTGGGCGAGATGCTCGCGCGTATCCACTCCCTGCCGATTCCCTCGGCGCTGAGCGACGCCGACTCGACACCCTGGCTCGACCGCCACCGGATCTACGCTGCCGAGCTCTCCCTCGAAGACGAACTGCTCTCCTCGTTCGGTCCCCCGCCGCCCGAGGTTCGCACATTCATTCACGGCGACTTCACGCTCGACAACGTGCTCTTCTGCGACGACCGCGTGTGCGGTGTGATCGACTGGAGCGGCTGCGGGGCGGGAGACCCGAGGTTCGACATCGCGTTGGCCCTGGCGACCTCACCCGAGCTCGTGCTCGACCCCGCAGACCTCGAGGCGTTCTTCGACGGCTACGTCGGCGATGACCTCCCAGGCCCGCTGCGCGTGATGGTCCAGGAGCTGTACGGGGTCGGCTAGCGCGTCGCGCCGTCCAGCCCCTACCAGTACGCGAGGGTGGCCTGAAAGGACAGCGCGTTGGCGATGCGACCCTGGGCGAAGAATCCGGGCTCGTAGCCGATGCCAACGCCGACGTAGGTGTTCTTGGCGACATCGAACGAGGCCATGACCTTCAGTGGGATGGACACCGAGATGTCACGAACGCGGCGGGTCGGCTCCTCCAGCTTCGACCACGCGAGCGCCAGGCCGAACATCCCGACGAAGCGCTTTTTTCCGCGGTAGCGCATCATCCCGGCGAGGTGGCCGAAGTTGCCCTTGATCGTCCGCTTGGCCAGGCGAGCGCCCGCGTGCCCGCCCAGCACGAGGTATGCGCCCCACGGTCGACTCCAGTTGTACCCCACGCCCAGATCTCCGGCGTACGCTGCTGACCCCGCGCGATAGAGGTTGGTTCGCCAGTGTGCGTACGAGATGCCGTGCGAGGTGAAGACGCCGAACTTCTTCCAGTCATCGGGCTCTTCCTTCGGGGTTGCCTCGGGGGGTGCCTCGGGGGGTGCGGCGGCGTCCTGCGTGGCGGCTGCTTCGGGCGGGTCGATCGCGAGTGAGGCGACCGTGGCCTTCTGCAGGGTGTGCACGTTCCCATCGTCTCCCACGACGACCGCAGCTGCGGGCGTCGATGCGACCAGCTTTCCGTGCAGCGGATCGGCGTCGTCGAGCTCGAGCGTCACGTTCTGCTCCATCGCCGCCGCCCACTGCTCTTCGGAGACACGGCTCTTCGGCGGGTCCTCGGGCGGCGTGGCAGCCTCGGGGGCGCTCGCGTCCTCGGGGGCCACTTCTTCGGCAGGCGGAGGTGGCTCCTCCTCGGAGGGCCCGGCGACCTCTTCGGCCGGCGGAGGCGGCTCCTCCTGTGCAGGCGGGGCGGCCTCTTCGGCCGGCGGAGCAGCCTCTTCGGCCGGCGGGGCAGCCTGCTCGCCCGATGGCGGGGCGGGCAGCTCGGCGGGAGCGGGCGCAGGCGCGGGTGCAGGCGGCGGAGCGGGCGCTGGCTGCGCTGAGGCGGTGCCTGCCGAGAGGACCATCGAGCCCAGCACGGCGACGCTCCATCCTCGTGTCCAACGCGTCGGCGCGATCATGGCTGCCAGTGTGCACGAGGGAATCGGCGTTCTCAAACCGCACGGGATGAACGCCCGCCTCGACGTGGAGGCCCGCCTGCATACGCGGCCGTTACAAACACCCTCGGATCCCGGTTCAGGCTGACCGTATGACCCCGCGCGACCCTCGCTGGCCTTCCGACGCCGACTCGAGCTTCGACGAACCTGCCCCCGATGTCTCCAGCGTCGAGCCCGTCCGCGAACGACCGCGCCGACGCAGCACGCTCCGCGCGATGGAGACGGCGCTGCTCGCAAGTACCGCCGCCCTGCTGGCTGCGGTCGCGTGGCCGATTGCGACGGGCTCTCGGGCACCGGCCCCGCCCCAGGCCCCCAGCGGCGTCGTCGCGCCGAAGTCGCCCACGCAGGCCCCCATGATCCAGCTCGCGCTGCTGCTCGATACCAGCTCGAGCATGGATGGTCTTCTCGACCAGGCGCGCTCGCAGCTGTGGGCGGTCGTCAACGCGCTGGACTCGGCGACCTTCGAAGGCGCAACGCCTCGGCTGCAGATCGCCATCTACGAATACGGCAACGATGGGCTCTCCGCCGCGGGTGGGTACATCCGTCAGGTGGTCCCCTTTTCGAGCGAGCTCGACGTCGTGTCCGAGGGCCTGTTCGGGCTCGCGACCGCGGGCGGCGACGAGTTCGCCGGACAGGCCATCGACCGCGCGACACGTGAGCTGCGCTGGGACGACGCGGACAACGTGCTGCGCGTGCTGTACATCGCGGGCAACGAGGAGTTCTCCCAGGGCCCCATGGACTTCCGGGAGACGGTGGCAGCCGCCCGCGCCAAGGGCATCGTCGTCAACACCGTCAACTGCACCACGACGGGAGGCTGGGAGGCGGGCTGGCAGGAGGCCGCCCGCATCGGGGGCGGCAAGGCGCTGCGCATCGACCAGGACGCCAAGCAAGCCTACGTCGCCTCGCCCCACGACGACGAGATCGAGGCGATCTCGACCAAGATCAACGACACGTACCTCGGCTACGGTCAACGAGCCGAAGTCGCGCTGCGCAACCAGGTCTCGCAGGACGGCAACAGTGCGTCGGCGGGACGCGCGAGTTCGATCGCGCGCGCCATGAGCAAGACCTCGAAGCTGTACGACAACCGAAGCTGGGACCTCGTCGACGCGACCGCGCAGGGCGTCGTCGACTTGTCCACACTCGACCGAGACCAGCTGCCCGGAGACCTCGAAGCCCTGAGCACCGAAGAACTCGAGCGCAAGGTCGAGACGGCGAGCAAGGAGCGTGAAGCTCTCAAGAAGAAGCTCCGAAGCCTGCAGAAGAAGCGTGACGCCTACGTCGCCGCGCGGCGCACGGATGACGGCACGCGGCTCGACGACGCGATCATCGAGTCGATCACCACCCAGGCGCAATCGTCTGGATTTACTCTGTGAGCAGATGACCGAGCATCACGCCACCGTACTGGTCGTCGAGGACGACCCCGCGATCCGCATGGGCCTCGTCGACGCCCTCGGCTTCGAAGGCTACGGCGTGATTCAAGCCGACACAGCCCCCGCCGGACGCGACGCCGCGCTGCGCGACCGGTGCGACTGCGTCCTTCTCGACCTGATGCTGCCGGGCGGCGACGGGTTCAGCGTTCTCTCGGAGGTGCGCCGCCTCAAGCCTCGGCTTCCGATCATCATCCTCACCGCGCGCGGGCGTGAAGCCGACCGGGTCCGAGGGCTCAGACTCGGCGCGGACGACTATGTGGTCAAACCGTTCAGCGTCCGCGAGCTGCTCGCGAGGGTGGAAGCCGTCATGCGGCGCGCCCCGCCCACGGCGCGTGAATCCACCAAGATCACGATCCCCGGCGGCCACGCGGACCTCGCACGCCGCGAGGTCGTGTTCGACGACGGCGAGCTGACCGAGCTGGCCGAACGCGAGGTCGCGCTGTTGGCCTACCTCGCCCAACACCCCGACCGCGCCGTCGGACGAGACGAACTGTTGGAGAAGATCTGGCGCGTCAACCCCGAGCGCACGCAGACCCGGACCGTCGACATGCACGTGGCACGGCTGCGCGAGAAGCTTCGCGACACGACGCGCACACCGAGCGTCATCGTGACGGTGCGTGGCAAGGGCTACAAGTTCGGAGGGCCCGCGTGAATCGCAGGGTCAAGGTGTGGTCGGTGGTCGCGCTGGCCCTGCTCGCGGTCGTCGGCGTCATGGTGTCGATCACCTCGACCCTGCTCGACACCGAACGCGCGGCCGCGAAAGCCACGGCGCAGGCCGTTGGCGAGGAACGCGTTCGGCTCGCGCTTTGGCGCCTCGACAGCACGATCCCCGGACGCCTCAGCCAAGAGATGGCTCGCGTGGCGCTGTTGGCCGAGAGCCCCACCCCACCGCCGGACATGCCCAGCACCCCGGCGGTGCGTGGCCGCTTCGTGCGGGAGTCCGATGGGACCGTGCGGTGGTTGACACCGCCTCGCAGCCCGTTGCTCGAGGCCGTCGAAGACGCGGTCGCCAGCGACGGGCTCATGATCACCCTGCAGCAACCGGCGTTGGTCGACCTCCCCCCCGGGCCCGGGCCGTCGCAAGAGCAGGAGAGATTTCGCTACGACATCTCGCAGCAGTCGCAGAGCAGCCGCGAGTGGGCGAAGCGGGCCTCGACGGTACGCGACAACCTCAACTCGATCGACAGCGTGCAAAAGCAGCAAAACCAGGCGCTGCTGAACAATCTCAGCACCAAGGTGGGCAGCCTGGGAGACCTCGGCGTGGAGGCGGCCCCCGGAAATGGCTACCAACAGGTCGCCGAGGTCCTCGAAGCCGAGCAAGCCTCGCTGGCCAGCGCGCAGCTCGGTCCCGTGAAGCCGCTGTGGGTGGGTGACGAGCTGATCCTCGCCCGACGGGTGCGCCGAGGAGAGGCGGTCGAAATCCACGGCGCATGGATGGACTGGCCAACCCTGCGCGACACGCTGCTCTCCGATGTCGCCGACCTCCTGCCCGAACCCGCGCTCACCCCCATCACGGCCGACCAGACGCAGGACACCTCGCGCTTGCTGGCCACCTTGCCCGTCCGCCTCGAACACGGCGCCCTGCCGCTGCCACCCAACGAGGCGTTCAGCCCCGTGCGCACCTCCATCATCGCGGGTTGGACGATCGTCCTGCTGGGCACCGCGACCGTGGTCGGACTGTTGTTGTGGTCCATGTCGCTGTCCGAGCGACGCGCCGCGTTCGTCTCCACCGTCACCCACGAGCTGCGCACGCCGCTGACTACGTTTCGGATGTACACCGAGATGCTCGGGGAGAAGATGGTCGAGGCCAAGCGCGACCGCTACATCGCCACGCTCCGCAGCGAGGCGGATCGTCTCGGGCACCTGGTCGAGAACGTGCTCAGCTATGCTCGAATCGAGAGCGACCGCGCCGAGCGGTCCCGCGAGAGGCTCGCCGCGGGGACGCTGATCGAGCGGATCGAGCCGCGCCTGGTCGAGCGCTGCGAAGCGTCCGGCAGCCGACTCGAGCTCGCAGTCGACGACGACTCCGCGCATGCTCTCGTCGAGGTCGATCCCGCCGCCATCGAACAGATTCTGCTCAACCTCGTCGACAACGCCGCCAAGTACGCCCCGACCGACGACGGTCCGGCGCGCATGGTCCTCGAGACTCGCACCGAGGTTCGCTTCGTTCGTGTCGCCATCCGTGACCACGGCCCCGGCATCCCGGCCAGCGAGCGGCGCAAGGTGTTCGAGCCGTTCAGCAAGGCGAGGGCAGACGAGGCCGGCACCAAGCCGGGCGTCGGCCTCGGTCTCGCGCTGTGTCGCAGACTCGCGCGGGCGCACGGGGGCGACCTCACGGTCGAAGATGCCAAGCCAGGCGCGCGTTTCGTGCTGACGCTGCGCCGCGTCTGAGCGCGTTCCGAGAACCCTCGGCGCTCAGTCCGAGACCTCGACGCAGATCTTGCCCCGCTGCGCTCCCGAGCCCAACCTCTCGAAGGCTGCGCGCGCCTCGGCGAGCGGAAATACGGAGTCGACCCGAGGTTCCAGCCGATGCTGCTCGATGCACCTGCACATCGCCTCGAACCCGGCGCGATGCCCAACCAGCACCCCCTGAACCTTCACCTGCCCCATGAGGACAGGCGTCATGTCGACCTCCGCACGACCGCCGGCAAGCACGCCAATCATCGCGACGGTCCCTCCGAGCCGGACGGCGCGCATCGACTGGGCGAACGTGCCGGCGCCGCCGACCTCGACGACCAGGTCGACACCTCGCCCGCCGGTCAGCCCGCGGACCGTCTTGCCCCACTTGGGGTCGTCGGATGTGACGACGGTCTTCCACGCACCGCGCTGGGTCAACCCCTCGGCCTTCTCGGCGCTGCGCGTGGTGGCGATGACGCGGGCGCCTGCAGCGACGGCAAAGTCCAGCGCAAAGGAGCTCACGCCACCCGACCCTTGGACCAACACCGTGTCGCCGGGACGGACACCGCCGAGCGTGACCAGAGCGCTCCATGCGGTGAGCGCGGCGCACGGCAGGGTCGCAGCCTGCACATCGCTGAGGTGCTCGGGCACTGACGCGACGCCGGCCTCGTCGAGCACGATCCACTCCTGCAGCATGCCCGGGAGTGGTCCACCGAGGGTCGCCCGTGCTGTCGCGTGGTCGGGAGGGCCATCGATCCACCCCTGCGCGAACATGCCCGCGACGCGCTGCCCCACCCGCTCGGGCTTCACGCCGGCCCCGACGGCGTCGATCACCCCCACCCCGTCGGACGCCGGGACGAGAGGAAGGGGTTGTCGCGGGTTGTAGTGCCCCTGCACCATCAGCAGGTCGCGGTAGTTCAGCGACGCCGCGCTGACGCGCACGCGGACCTGGCCGGGACCGGGTTCGGGGACCGCTTGGTCGACCAACGCGAGGTTCTCGAGGCCAAAGGCCTCACGGACGACGAAAGCACGCACGGCCGACACCTTCCCCCATGCCGGGACTGGAGTCGACCGCGGCGGCCCCCACGCCCTCCCCCGCGACGCCATCACGCTGATACCCTGCGCGCATGTCTTGGATGCGCTGGGTGACACTCACCGCCATCGCCGGCCTCGCTGTTGCATGCGGGCCCGAGCTCGAGAGCGACGCTGCACCGGACGGCCCGGACGCGACCACCACCGACCCGTCCGGCGGTGACGTCGACCCTGTCGGCGCCGGGTTCGTCGGCCACTACTACAGCCCCTGGGCAACCGCGTTCATGCACTTCGACGACGGCGCGGGGTGGACTTCCCCGCCGGGTCTGCAGATGGCCGACGAGGGTGAGGGGTGGTTCGTCTACACGCACGATGCGGGTCAGAGCGTCGAGTTCGTGTTCAGCGATGGTGACGCGCTGTGGGACAACAACGGCGAGTCCAACTACCAGACCGACCTGGACGAGTTTTGGGTCAAGGACGGACAGGTCTTCGACGAGCGACCCCCGACCGGCACCGACACCGATGACGGCCTGTGGTGCGACGAGGTCGACTGCGGCATGGGGTCGTGCAACGAGGAGGAGCGCACGTGTGAGTGCGACGCGGGCTACATCTTCGACGCCGAGCTCGAGACGTGTATCGAAGACCTGTGCGCTGGCGTCAGCTGCGGCTTCGGGGAGCTTTGCGACCCCGTCGACGGCGCTTGCCTCGAGGCGTGCGAGCCGGACCGCCAAAGCGGCGCGTTCACGTTCTGCTATCAGACCACCTCGTCCACCGTCGCCGTGCTCGCCCGCTACGACGGTCCCGGCGAGCTCGACCTCGACGCGAGCACCGTGCGGCTCAACGCAGACGTCCTCGAAGGCGACTCTGTGGCCTTCGAAGCCGAGACCCAGCGCATCGCCGTCACCGCGTCCAGCCTCGAGCCATCCAAGTACGCTTACCTCTTCCGTATGCGCACGACCGGCGGCGAGGACATCCAGCCGCTGTGGGTCCCCATGTGGATCGGCGACGGGCTGCGCTACGCCGACTTCACCTGGCACGACAGCATCCTCTACCAGGTGTTCACCGACCGGTTCCTCGACGGCGACACCTCGAACAACCTCGACAACAGCCAAGGCAGCCTGGCCGAGATCGACGACCCGATGAGCCAGTGGCAGGGCGGCGACTTCCGCGGGATCATCGAGAAGATCGACGACGGCTACTTCGAGTCGATGGGCATCAATACGCTGTGGATCAGCTCACCGCTGCTCAACTCCCACAACAGCCAGCCCGCGGTCGACCCCGGCGTGACGGAGCGATTTGGCTCCTACCACTCGTACCACCCGATCTCGACCGGCTACACGCACCTCGACGACTTCGGCTACGACAACCCCATCGAGACCGCCTTCGGAACCCCCGAAGAGCTGCACGAGCTGGTCGACAAAGCCCACCGCCGAGGCATCCGCGTGATCCCGGACTTCGTCGCCAACCACGTGCAGTCCGAGGCCAACATCTTCGACCAGCACCCCGAGTGGTTCTACTCGTACGTGCCCTGCCACAACAACTGGGACGCGTTCCGGATCAACTGCTGGTTCACGGCCGACATGCCGGACTTCGACTACAACAACCCGGCGGCTCGCCAGGCGGTCATCGACCACGCGATGTGGCTGGTCGAGGAGTTCAACTTCGACGGGTTCCGCGCCGACGCGCTCAAGCACATGGACGACGTCATGGTCGAGGCGCTCAAAGAGGCCGTCATCGACCAGCTCGAGACCACCGTCGACGACCACTCGGTCACCGTCGAGCCGACGATCTTCTACATGGTCGGAGAGTCGCTCGGTGGCTGGGCGCGCTACCACGTCCGTGAAGACATGGTTCAAGGCCAAGTCGACGAGGAGTACTACAACCAGACTCGCGACGCCCTGCTGCGCTACAGCAACAGCGTCCGCAATCTCGCCGACTTCGCGATCACCAACGACACCGCCTACCTCACCCCGCAGCCCAACAACGGCGGTGTCGGCGGATACCCCGGCGCTCTGATGGGCAACTTCTTCGGCAACCACGACCAGTGGCGCGCACTGACCGAGGCTGGCGGCGACTACGGACGGCTCCGGCTGGCCCAGACGTTCCTGTTCACCTCGCCGGGCAACATCCCGATGCTGTACCAGGGCGACGACATCGGCACGTTCGGCGAGGCCGACCCCGACAACCGCGCGATGCACCGGTTCGACGACCTCAGCGGTCCCGAGCAGGAGTCCCTCGCCAACGCCCAGATCCTCGGTCGCACCCGAGAGGAGCACGTCGCCCTTCGTCGAGGGACCCGCAATACGGTGGTGCTCGAAGACTTCTTTTGGGTCTACCGGGTCAGCCACGATGGCGACGAGGTGTATGTCGCGCTCAACCGCGACTCCAATCGCAGCTGGGAGCCGCCCGCTGGCTTCGTCGACGTCCTGGGCAACTGCAGCGGAGGCAACGTGCCCTCCGGTCAGTCGTGCGTCTTCGTGCCAGAGCGCCGATGACCGCTCGGCCCGATCTGAACCGGCTCAGGCGGGTCCCGTTCCAGCGCCCCTGGGCCCCGAACAGTCCTTGCACCCGCGGCAGCTGGCCCAATGAGTACGATCGAGACCATGCACAGGCCGTCGATGTTCATTCGCTTTCTCGCCACTGAAGGCCTGCTCTCAGCGGAGCAGGCCACCGCCCTCGAGGAGCAGGCGTCCAAAGCAAGCGCCCTGCTCGGCCAGATGATGCTGCGTCGCCGGCACGTCTCGCTTCGGCAGATGGTCGAGCTGCTGCAAGAGCAGGCATCGCGCCCGCAGATGCGCATCGGTGCCCTCGCGGTCGAAGCCGGCTACATCGACCAGACCACCCTCGATCGTCTGCTCCAGGAGCAAGCGTCGGCCAGAGCACAGCATCCCGTGGACGCGCTGCGGCGCGGCGACCTGCTGCCGCACGACTCTTTGTTCGAGGCGATGTGTGCCTACATCAAGATGGTCGAGCGGCCAGCCGTCCGCTCCGCAGTCTGACTCTCCACGACGGGGCGAATTGCTGAACCGCGTGTGCCGTTGTCGGCGCACGCGGTTCAGCAATTCGCCGCCCTAGAGGAAGTTCAGCTCGCCGTCGGACTCGAGGGCTTCGACCGGGGCGTCCTCTTCGACCGTGTCCCCCTCGCGGTCGTACGACTCCACTCCCGCGGGCAGGGTCAGCCTCACCCGGGTCCCGCTGCCGGGCGTCGAGGCGATCTCCACCTTGCCCTCGAGGGTGTCGACCTCGCGCTTGACGACGTCGAGCCCCATCCCCACGTCGAGCGCGGACTCCTCCTTGCGCGTCGAAATCCAGGGGAGAAAGACGAGCTCCAGGGCGCTCGCCGCCGCTCCATCGCCCTCGACCAGCCCGGCCTCACGGGCCACCGCCAAGACGTCGGGGCACGACACCCCTCGACCGTCGTCGGCGACCTCGAACGTGTACTCGCCGTCGCCGCACGCCGCACGGATCTCCACCGTGGCCAAGACGTTCTTGCCAGCCGCCTGACGCTCCTGCGAGCTGTCCACGCCGTGTTCGATGGCGTTGTTGACGAGGTGAACCAGCGGACCGCTGAGCGCCGTCACGAGATGCTCCGGAGCCGACAACCCGTCACCGGAGACGTTGACTCGAACGAGCTTTCCGTGGCGCTGTGCGGCTTCCCGAGCGTGTCGCGCGAGATTGCCGAGCAGCGCCGAGAGCGGCACGCGGCGGACCGACTGGCAGATCGCAGCCAGCTGCGTGTGCGTTCGCCTGAAGAACGCACGTTGCTCCTCGAGATCGGCACCAGCCTGCTCACCGACCTCCACCTCCCCCCAGCGCTTGATCTCGGCGCGAATCGCTTCGAGACGCTGGAGTTGGGCCTCTTCGAGCCGCAGATACTCACTGACATCCGCTGCGGCGGCGGACCCTCCACCCAGTCGTGGTAGCGCGATCCGTCCACCGCACTCGAGGACATGCTCCAACATGCGAGCATGAGCCTCGATGTCGGCGCTCCAGCACACCGAGTCGCCGCCCTCGAGGGCCTCGGCGAGCTTCTCGACCCAATCGTCGATGAGATACATCGAGTGGCGAACCGCCTCGATCTGCTGACTCGAGAACTGCCCTCGAGAGTCACGAACCGCCTCGAGAAGGCTCTGAGTGCCCAGCGCGACCCGCTCGACCTGTTCCAGGCCAAAGAACGCCGCGTTGCCCCGAATGGCGTGCATCGTGCGATGCAGCTTGTGAACCATCTCGTCGCCTTCGGTCGAGAGGGCTTCCTCGGCGCTCTCGATGGAGCGACCGACCTCTTCGCAGAGGCCTCCGAGCAGGACTCTCCACTCCTCGTCTGCGGAGATTCTGAACGCGGTGGCTTCCGGTGGTGCCGCCAACCGGGTCAGCGTGTTGCGCAAGCTGTCCAGCTCGCGCACGACCCGATGGAAGAGCGCCTTTTCTCGGTATCCGCTCACCCCATTGACGAGAACGGCGAGGTTCTCGATGCACCATGCCAGTGTGATCCCCATGACGGGCAGTTCAGCCATCGCCAAGAGTGGACCTCGCACCTCCTCGAGGAGGCGGCAAGCTCGCGCAATTGCGTCGCGATCGACACCGTATCGCTTGAGCAGCGCGTTGGCCTGCTCGAGCGCTGCAATGGCGTGCTGCCGACGCGGCGTGCTCGAAAAGACGACCGAGCCGGACCACGCGTCACTGTTGACGGCGAATGCCGCAAGCTCGGTATGGACGGTGCCGAACATCTCGCACGTCGAGCGCTCGATGAGCTGCGGCGTGTCGAGCCGAGGCACGAAGCCTTCGACCGGATCCAGCCCGTTCTTGATGCGGCCGACGACCTGGTTGAGGGTCTCGCCGAGTCCGTCTCCGAGGCGAGCGCCCGTGATCAACTCATCCGCGCCGTAGCCGAACAGCCACCGCACCATGCTGCCCGTCGACCTCGTCGATCCGAACACCGCGAAGTCCTGGACCTCGTCCAAGCCACTGTACAAACGGATCGAGGCGCCGCTGTCCCAAGTCTCGGCCGGCACGTCGTCCAGAGAGACCGGCACGAACTCGATGCTCGCGCCCCTCGATTCGGCTATCGCCCTGAGCGAGTCCTGCAGCACCTCTGCGTGTTCCAGAGCTGCGCCCCCTTGGGGGTCGGGCGTTTGCCCTGCTGCCTCTGCTACCAACATTCTACGTATCCTTGCCGGGGTTCGTTCTCAGGGAGACTAGGCAGCGCGTGCCAATACGTGCGCGACGCCCTTGGCGAGCACGTCGGCTTTGAACGGCTTGACGATCCAAGCCGTTGCACCGTGTTTCTTGCCTTGCGCGACCAGCTCCTTGGAAGACTCCGTGGTGAGGACGAAGACCGGAAGGCTCTTCTTGCCATCCACGCCCCGAAGGTTGGCGAGCATCTCGAGACCGTTCATCACGGGCATGTTGACGTCGACGATCGCCATGTCGATGGGGTAGTCCTTGGCCTTCTGCAGGCCGATCGCGCCGTTCTCGGCTTCGAGCACGGTGTGTCCAGCAGCCTGAAGGCAAGCGCGGACTTGGTGGCGGATGGTGGCGGAGTCGTCGACGACGAGAATCATGGATGACATTGGTTTGGTCCTTTTCGTGGATCTGTGTTGGTTGAAGGGGGCGCACGCTCAGGCGGCGAGGTACTCGGTCGGGGATGGCGCCATCTCGGACGCCGGGAAGCGGAACTCGAAGGCTGTGCCCTCGCCGAGGCGGCTCGCGACGCGAACCTCCCCGCCACGCTCTTCGCAGGCGGCACGGATGGCCGAGAGGCCGACCCCGCGACCCGAGTAGAGGGTCGCCTCGGAGCGGGTCGTCAGGCCGTCGTGGAAGAGGGCAGCCTCGAGATCGGCGCTCGTCTCGTGGGGAAGGCCGGCAGCGGCGGCTTTGGTCCGGACGCGGTCCCAGTCTATGCCGCGCCCGTCGTCGTGGATTCGAATGCTGAAGACGCCGGCTTCGGTCGAGGTGGACAGGGTGAGCGTCCCGCCTCCGGCCTTGCCCCGGGCGCCGCGCTCCTCCTCGAGCTCGAGGCCGTGGTCGATGGCGTTGCGGACCACGTGCACGAATGCCTGCCAGAACGTTGCCCAGCGGGCGGGCTCGAGGCGCAGGCCCCCGTCTTGGATCTCGACGCGAATGTCGCGTTTGCCCAGGCGGTTGCCGATGCGCTGCGCCTGCTCACCGACTCGCTCCAGACGTTCCCGCGTGCCCTCCAGCCGCAGCGACATGAGCATATTCGCCAGCTCGCGATGGGTCGGCGTCGCGAGTGCTTTCTCGATGAGCTCGCGGTACTGCTCGGGGCGGATCTGCACGGCGTCGCGCTCCTCGGCATCGAGGACCACACGCAGGCTCTGCTTGAGTCGGTCCCACCGCCGAGCGAGTTCGTCCAGCAGGGTCGCGTCGGGGCGGCGCTGCGTCTCGGACATGGCGTCCTCCATGCGCTCACAGACCTTGGCGATCGAGTGCACCTCGTAGAGCATGCTGTTGCCCTTGAGGGTGTGGATGGTGCGCTTGAGCAGCGGGAGGTCCTCGCAGAGGTCTTCGCTGATGGCTCCAACGAGTACCTTCGCCTCGTCGAAGAACTCGAGGAATCCGACCTGGTCCTCACGCGAGCGCTCGATGAGCGACATGGTCTCGCGCTGTTCGGTCTCGAGCTGCTCCTGACGCACGATGGCGGTGCGGTCGGTGAGGACCACGAGCAGCTGAACGAGTTCCTCACCCCGAAGGATGGGCTTGTACTCGAGACCGAAGTGGCGATCATCGAACGCCATCTCGCTGGGGAACTGGTCGATGGAGCACTCGACGGGCAGGATCCCCATGCCGAGCTGGTCGAAGGCGGCCTCGAAGGCGTCGGCCGTGCGCTCGTCCACCCTCGCCAGAGAGTCGACGAACGTCTCTCCGCTGCGACACTCGCCCAGCCAGCGGTCGACGACGGCGGAGCGCTCTTGTGCGACCACGCCATCACTGCCGACGGTGAGCAGGCCCTGCTCGACGTTGTCCATCACCAAGCGCATCTGCTTGTTCTTTTCGTCGACTTCCTTCGTCCTGGCCTGAACGATGCGCTCGAGGCCAATCACGTTGTCGAAGAAGCTGCGCGCGATGTAGCAGGTCGCTACCGACTCGAGGACGACGAACGCGGCGTGCACGAGCACCACCCACAGCGGAGCGTCGTAGTTGAACACCGACTCGGGCAAAAAGTACCAAAGCGCCAGGTGGTGAACCGCCACCGTGCCCGCGGCCAACAAGATGACCATGGGGTTGGCGAAGATCGCCAACATCGCGAGCAAGGCGAAGAAGTAGAAGTGCATCTCGATCTGCACGGGGCCCTGCCCAAAGTGCACGAGAAGCCCGCCCATGAGCATGCTCGTGAAGCCGTGCATCAAGGAGACGTTGCGTGGATTCTCGAAGGTCTTGAGCGCAACCACCGGGCCAATGAGGGCCGCTGCCGTCAAGAGCACCGCCATCCCGGGACCGGTGTCGTTGAGGTACGCGACCAGGACGAACACGGGAAGGTGGAGCACGAAGAACCACGTCGCGATCTTGTTGACGCGTGCGAGGTATCTATCCTCGAACTGTGTTAGCTCGGCGGGGAGCCGGATGGTGTCGAGGATGGCTTTGAGGGTGTCTTTCATTGGTCTGTCCTCAGTCGTATTTCAGACCCATGGGGTCGAGAAGTTGCTGCAGCTCTTTGCTGACGCCGCACCCGTACAGAGGGAGTTCGGCAGGATCGTCGCCGGCTTGAAGTGTTTCGATGATCTGGACGTCCTGGACGTCGTAGCCCTGCTTGCGCTCGGTGTAGCCACCCGCGTAGCGGAGCTCGGCGCTCGGGCCGAGCACCAGAAGCAAGGGCGCCGAGACGATCCCGAACTCCGACTCGAGCGCCTCGGGGGTGAGCACGCGGACGTCGAAGCCTGCGGCCGCGGCCCGGCGCTCGATCTCCTCGTCCGCGCCCACGAGTAGGACGGTTTCGTACACGCCGTCGGGCCGCGGCGACTCGAAGAGATGGTCGAAGACGCGCTGCGAGCAGCGGCATGCGGAATAGAGCACGTGCACGGCCGCCCAAGAGCCCTCGGCACGCGCGGGCACGAGTGCAGCGAGCGATTGCTGCAGCTCACCGTCGCCGGGGTCGGGCGAAGGCAGCGTGTACCAGTGGCCCGCCATCAACGTGGTCTGCGCCATGATGGAGAAGCCCGCCCACAGAGCGACGCCGCCCACGAGGGCCCAACGCTGCAGAGCCGTGCTCATTCGGACACCCGCAGCTGGTCGGTCATCGCCACGAGTCGCTCCGTGCCAAACCAGCCGAGCGCCGCAAGGCCGACGACCGCGGTGGTGATCGACAGAGCCGTCGGTAGGGTCGGGGCTGCAGAGGTGGTCCACACCATCAGTCCCCCTAATGCACCGGTCAGCACGCCAAGGAGAGCACCAAATCGGGGCAGTTGTGTTGCTGAAGCGTCGGGAACGTGGGGCATCGTGGATCGCTGTCGCCAAAGGCTGCCCGTGGGACATCGACCTGCGCCGGCAACCCTTGACGCCCGCGTTGAACCACCGCGGTCCCGATCTGCACTCCCTCCCCCGGCGACAGGCCCCGCCCGGTCCTCGGGCGACGCTCTAGCGTCGGGCGCCACTTACTGACAACCACAGAGACCTACCTCCGCAACGTCGACGTACAACTCGACCTCGCCCGGATGATTAGGGGCGAAAAACGCGCGCCCCCAACGAGCCCTATCATCATCACTAAAATGGGCGCCATCCAGTGTCCATCATCACAAGCACGGCGATCCGGCGAGAGCCAGTGCCCATCGCCGAATCCCCCCAACTGCTCGCCGTTCCTCCGTTTTCTACCGATGCCGACGCACCCCCAAACCATCGGTCCCCTCCGGATACCGGGCCGGGATCCGCCCAAGGCCACCCGCAGCACGGAAAGAGCAAGCACCAACGCCCGCGGGTTGTGCGACCCTAGTAGACCCGTGGACGCCGGTTCCGATACCTGTTGCGAAGGAGCGCGTGCACCAGACCCGTTCACGACAGGAGAGAGCAAGTGCCTCCACCGCAAGTGGGCGCACCTTGTCACAGCGGAGCGCCATCCAAACGAGCAAAACGCCCTGCCGGTCCGAGGCGGCAGAAGACCCACACGGTTGAGCAAACCATGCACCATCTCAAGAATCCAGCAGCACCTCTAGCGCGCGCAACGCCTCCTCTGCTCCTGGCGTTGCTGCTTTTTTGTCAAAGCTGCGGCGAGAGCACAGATCCACTCGAAACAGACGTCGACGAAGACGCTATGCGCTCTGCAATATCCTACGCCAGCATCGATATCGCGGGCTCCGACAGCGCCGCGAACAAAGCACTCGCACTATCAGTAAGCGCAGGAGGTGGATCCGCAGTCGTCCGCATCGACAGCGATGACGACTGGATCCTGGAGCATCGAGGCCAGATCCTCAACGGCGAGGTAGATCAGAACGCCCCGGGATAAACCTTCCAGCTCTCCACGCCCATTAATTTTGGAGCAGCGAAGAACGGATACGCCCCGCCGACAAGACTTGAGTTCACCGCCACATGTACCACGTGCCTCGATTCCGTGGTCACGTCACAAACCTATGAGATCTGCGTCGACTTCTTTGAAGGCCTGCAGCTGTCGGAGGATGAATGTCTTGTGCAGACGGCGGCAAACGCCCCTCCAGTCGACATCGACCTAGCCTTCCTCCCGCACCCCACCGCGCTCCGCCTCACTCGTGTTGGCAAAGCGGTGGTCGTCGCAGAGGAAATCGAAATCGAGACTCCTGACACGGAAGCGGAACAATGATGCGCCTACTCATTGCTCTCTCAACTGTTCTCCTCGCGGCGATCGGAGCATGGCTCACGCCAAACCCCGCTCAGGCCAAGAAGATCTGCATGGAGTACCCGATGTCAAGGTACAACGATGCATCACCTCGAGCCTTCACCGCAGAAAACAACTGCAACTCTGACGACGATTGTGACTCCGTGGCAGGAGCGGTATCCGCGACTTGCGAGCCGAACGCGTGCGTATACGACTTCGGGGAAGACCTCGGACGGTCGGATACGAACCGCAAAGCTCGCTATATCCTCGCGCAAGTCTATCGAGACAATGGGAACCTCGCATGGGTGGGCTATGCCACGAAAGACGGATGCACGGGAAACTTCTCCGGCGGCGGCGGCCCTTTCCGCCTCCGGACATACTCAGTGTACCAGAGTACGGTCACGGACACCCGTTTCTCGGTGAAGGAGTGTAGTGGATACACGCCCCTTACGTGCCAGACATCCGTCAGTGACCTAACCGACATCGACATGGTCGGCCTGTCGACAGTCACCGTCTTACTTGATCCTAGTGCAGCAATAGATGCATTCATTCCCATGTCGAATGCTCTCACTAGGCTCGCAGAGAACGTATTCGGAACCTGGGTCGACTTCGACGTCCAAGTCGGGAGGCGGGGGTGCAACGGATCAACACAAGAGTGTGGTGCGGCCACGGATTGGCCCTCCGGCACCCTGTTTCCCCGCATTACTCTTCCTCGAAACCAAGCGCGCGCAAAGTTCAACACGGTTCATGAGATGACGCATGCAATCGAGCTGGATCTTCTAGGAACGACATCAGGTGTGCTGGACTGCAGCAACGGATCATCAGACCACACCATGAGAAGCGTGGAGTACAACTCTTGTGCGAACACGGAAGGACTCGCGCACTACGTAGCGGCAGCAGCGTGGAACAATCTCGGCAACAATGCCAACGGCCACTTCGTTTTCTTCGGAGATCTCAGCCCCGGCTCATTCAATGCTTGGGACATCGAAAGTGGAACCGACGAGATCAGCGCGCAGTGCTCATCCTCTTGCTGCGGTCTCGGCACCGAATACGACTGGGCTAGGTTCTATTGGGATTTCAGAACGAACTCGGGGGTAAAACCGTCAAACCTGGATCCGCTATTCATCACGGAGTCCGCGCACCCATATGCATGGGCGGGCTCTGATAACTGTTCACCAGGGCACTACTCGGACATCGAGGCGGAGGCGCAATCGCAGCTATCCTCGTCTCTGTTCACTCGCTGGGTTTTGCTTGCAGCCGCCAACGGTGTCGATAACTGAGGTAGCGATGCAGGGCAGCAATCGATTGCGCTTCGGGTCGAAGTTCGCGATTCTCGCAGGCCGCATCTGGCTCGGATCTTGGACCCTGGTTGGATGCGGACCGGCGCTGGACGGCGCTCCTGAGACTACGGCAGGGTCAAGCACGGCGGGTCCATCTTCTGCTTCACAGGGGTCGGACACCAGCTCCGGCCCCGCCCCCTCCTCAAGTTCAACGTCCACATCAGGCGCTGACAGCTCGAGCTCTTCGGCGGGGACTTCCAGCACGAGCGGGCCAGGATTCACCACGGTCCTCGACGCCACTGGCCCGGTATTCTTCGCTTGCGTACCAACAGAAGCCAGCTGCAGCGAAGGCATATGTGCACCATGGGACGGACAAGGCGTAGGGCACTGGTCGGCGCTGGATTGTTTCTTTGGGGAAATGCCGTCGGGTCGCGTGGCAGGAGATCCTTGCAACATGCCGGATGGCCCACTCGCCCCACAAGTCGACTGCGGTGAAGGCTTGGTCTGCTTGGGAGAAGAGCCCGACTCGACGACAGGGATCTGTGCGCGGCTTGAACCTACGGGAGAAATTTGCGAACACCTCTGTCCAGAAATCTCTCAGTTCCTCTGTCTAGCGGAGCTCGGGTGTCCAGACGCCGGTGCGTTCTGCGCTGCCCATGGGTGTGAGTAGCGCGCAGCCTCACTCTTCGCCATCTGTCGCCGATGCTGGGACCGCCAGCAACCCAGCAACTGAGTATGCTCGCGCAACCGCGCAACAGCTCCCGATGCCGCTCACGGCGGATATCGAGGGACGTCCGGTCTACAGGCCTTGGCTGAACACATTTCCACGCCCCGATGGATCCCTCAGGCCGCGAAATCAAGCCGTGCGACGGCTCTAGCGTCGAGCCTTCGAAGGCTCGATCCCGAGCTTCTTCAGCCGGCTCTGCAGCGTCGTCGGCTTCATCCCGACCAGCGCCGCCGCGCCACCCTCTCCGTAGATCTTGCCAGACGTCCGCTGCAGCGCCTCGACGAAGTAGGATCTCTGCATGTCGTCGAACGCGGGATAGTCCGGCCCCGCGCTCGGCATCGACGGCACCGAGGACGACCGCGGATCAGGGATGAGTACGACGTGGCGCGCCGCGATGCGCCCCGAGGGCTGGAGAATGACCGCCCGCTCGAGCACGTTGACGAGCTCGCGCACATTGCCGGGCCACGGATGCGCGACGAGCAGCGCCAAGGCGTCCGGCTCGAGCGTCCACGGCCCCCGCCCCGTTCGACGTGCGAGTGAGTCGAGGACGCCCCCGGCAATGCCCGGCACATCGGCCGAGCGCGCGCGCAGAGGCGGGAGGTGGAGCGGAAACCCAGCGAGGCGGTAGTAGAGATCTTCCCGGAAGCGGCCCTCTCGCACCGCTTCACGCAGATCCACGTGGCTGGCGGCGACGACCCGCACGTCGACCCGAACCGAACGATCGCTCCCGACCGGCTCGAACGTACCGTCTTGAAGCACGCGCAGCAGCCTGGCCTGGGTCGGCAAGGACATGTCCCCGATCTCGTCGAGCAGGAGCGTGCCCCCGTTGGCGGTCAGGAAGCGGCCCCTTCGCTCTCCCGAGGCGCCGGAGAACGCCCCCTTGACGTGACCGAACAGCTCGGACTCGACGAGGCTCTCGGGCAACGCGGCGCAGTTGAGCTTCACGAACGGTCGATCCGCTCGTGTGCTCCACTCGTGCAGCGCCTGCGCCAGCACCTCCTTGCCCGTGCCCGTCTCCCCGGAGATCAGCACGGGAAGATCCGCCGCCGCGACCTGCTTCGCGGTGCGCACGACATGCTGCATCGCCTCGGTAGCGTTCGCTTCGAGGGCTCGCGTGGCCCAGCCACCACCGCCGGTCTCCAGCTGCAGCAGGCGCTTCTCCTCGTTGAGCTGGCGTCCGAGCCGGGCCAGCAGCTGCGCCTGCTCGGCGAACACCATCGCAATCGAGACGATCTGCCCGTACACGCCCGCGAGCTGCACGACATCGGCGGAGTAGGTGGCGCACGTGGTGCGATCGAGCGTGATGATGCCGAGGTTTCGGTCCGACGCGAACAGCGGCACGACCATGCACGAGTGACCCGGAGGCAGGTCGAGGATGCCATCGTACGGGTCGCCCTCCTCGCCCGCGTGTTGGGCTTCGGTCTGCGCGACGGGACGCCGACGCTCGATGGCGTCGGCGATGCTCGGGAACCGATCGAGCCGGAGTCGATGCCCGGCGACACGCGCGTCCGCCAGCGGTCCCGACGCGATGCGCAGCCGCAGCTCGGCGTGGTCGAGCTCGTAGATGGCCGCCAAGTCGTAGGGCACGACGTCGCGCAGCGAAGAGAGGGCGCCGCGGAGCACGTCCGTCAGCGCCTGCGGCCGGCTCGCCATCTCCGCGAGTCGTCTCAAGTCGGCGACATGGTCGATCGGGTCGGCGACGCTCATCCGAACGACAGCCTGCCAGACACGCCGCCGATCGGTCGGCACCCCCCGGAGATCTGCCGTCTGGACGCGCGGACTACCAGTTGTCCGAGGGCACCGGGACCCGCTTCCACGGGGCGGACCCGTCCGAGGCGGGGCGCTTCTTCTTCGGCGTCCGCTTCGAACTCTTGGCCGCCCCCGGTGGAGGCGGCGGCGGGCGGCTCGTGGACTTGGGCGTGGGAGCGGGGCGAGCCGTTCGCTTCTTCTTCCGCTTCGCAGAGGGCCGCGGCTTGGGTTTGGCAGCGGGTTTGGCCGGTTCGGCGGCCGCCTCGGCTTGCGCGACCGCGGGCGGTTCCGCGAGGGCCGGCATGGGCTCGCCCGGTTCGGGGCGACGGATCGACGGGGGCGTGTACGTGGCCGGCGCGTAGACCCTCGGCGGATCGGGCACGGGCGTAGCGCGAAAGCCTTCGTCCCAGGTGACGGGGCGCGCAGCAGCGACGGACTCGTCGACATCCACGATGGCTGCGGCGCTGACCGAGGCCGCGTCGTCGGTCGCGCCCGGCAGCAGGCCCAATGCCCAGAGCCCAGCCGCGACGCCGACGATGACGAGCGGCACCGCGAGCGCGAGCATCATGATGCCGCCCCGCCTCGCTGGCGGCGCCGCACTCTCGAACTCGGCCGCTTCGAACGGAGGGAGCGCAGGAGCGGCGGTGTCGAGCGCGGGCGCGAAGCCTCGGGCGTCACGGGGAAGGTCGCCTGCGAACCCGTCGGGCCGCAGGGGAGCGGGCGCGACCGCCGTCTGGCTCTGGAGGACAGGCCCGAGCGAGGGGTTGGCGGGCACCGGATCCGGGATGGCAGCGGGAAGCGGAGACGGCTCGGGATCGGGGACGAGCCTCAGCGGCGGTTTGCTCCCACGTTCGCCGCCCAGGTCGAGCACGTCGTCGACGTCGAGCTCGAGCACCTCGGAGATTGCGGCTTCGAGCACGTCGGACGGGTCCTCGTCGGGCGTGCGCGCGGCCGGAGGGGAAAGCGCGGGCCGAGCCTCGACGCGGGGCGCCGACGGCGGGGGTGCGAGCGGCACCGGTGAGACCTGCGTGCTCTCGCTGGCGCCGCGAGGGGGTTGGCCGGAGGCCTCGTTCTCGGGCACCGGGCCCTGCTCCATCGCATGAAGCAGCTGCTCGAGCGCGTCCATGTCCTTCGGTCGCAGGTCCGGCCGCTTGGCGAGACACTTGCGGATCAACCGATCCGCGTCGTCGGAAAGGTCGGGGTTGCGCGTGCGCGGAGCGGGCACGGGGTTGGAGATCGCCTTGGCGAGGACGTCGAGCGGGTTGCTGCCCTTGAAGGGGACCGTGCCGGTCGCCATCTTGTACATGAGCACGCCGACGGCGTAGACCTCGCTGCGAAAGTCGGCTTTGCGACCTCGTGCGACCTCGGGCGCGAGGTAGGCGGCCGTGCCGACGACCTCGGCGGCGCCGGTCAGCGTCGGCGTGCGACCGTCGGCGTTGCACTTGGCCAGCCCGAAGTCGAGCACCTTGATGAAGTCGCCACGGACGCCGGGCGCTTGCTCGACCAGCAAGACGTTGCTCGGCTTGATGTCACGGTGAATCACGCCGCGTGCGTGCGCAGCCTTGAGCGCCGCGACCACCTGCATGGCGATGTTGCGGACGCGCGGCCAGGGCAACGCCCCCTCCTTGCGGAGCAGCGTTCGCAGGTCTTGGCCTTCGAGCTGCTCCATCACGAGATAGACGAAGCCGTGCTGCATGACCCCGACGTCGATGATCTCGATGACGTTGGGGTGCTTGACCATCGCCGTGGTCTGGGCCTCGCGGACCAGCCGGCGCACGTGCAGCTCGCGGTCTCGCACGCCGGGTTTGACGAGCTTGATTGCGACCGGGCGTCGCAAGGCGAGCTGCTGGCCGCGATAGACGGTGCCCATGCCCCCGGTCGAGAGCGGCTCGCCGATCTCGTACCGGCCGTCGAGAACGACCCCACGGAGGTCGGCGTTGTCCAGGCTGGTCTTGGGGGCTGCGCCGGGCGTCATCGTACGTTCCTTCTCCATGAGTGCACCCCACCGGCCCAATGATTTGCCCGTGGAACGAGCGTAGGCCCTCTCACGCGACCGTCAAACCTGGGATCGCGAAGCCCCTCATTGTACGCCGGAGTCGGAGCGAGGGATCAAAAAAGCCCCGGATGGTGGTCCGGGGCCCTTCAGACGGCGAGAGATGCGCGAGCGCTACTCCTCGGCCTGCGCTTCCATCCGCTGCGCCGCGCCCATGCTCAGCTCATCGACGTTGGGCTTCATGCCGCCCGACGGCTTCTGAATCCAGCTGCCGACCTTGCCGTAGTGCACGCCGTAGGCGAAGCCGAACACGGTGCCGAACAGAGCGATCCACGGCGCGATGGTGCCGTTGGTCAGCACGTGCACCAGGCGGTGCCCCATGTCGACCGAGAGGACGGCCGAGCTCGCCGAGCCGGCGGCCCAGAACCCGAGTCCCAGCAGGATCATCGCGAACGAGTACATGTTCGTGTGGGTGATCTTGCCCCACAGCTTGCCGCGGTCGTCCTGGCGGAAGAACTCGAGGCTGAGCCGCGAGATCGAGTGCAGGATGAAGTACAGACCCGCCAGCGCGCCGTCGAAGGGAAGCACCGGGAGGATCGCGTAGAACACCGCGAACATGCCCAGGTAGATCACCAGGGCGTACAGCTGCGCGGGGTGAATCTTGACGTTGGCCA
This sequence comes from bacterium, assembly GCA_024742475.1. Taxonomy (GTDB): domain Bacteria; phylum Myxococcota_A; class Polyangia; order Nannocystales; family Nannocystaceae; genus CAJXVA01. Next base: position 117,142 of record JANSYI010000002.1, read on the forward strand.
GGTGCGGCGCAGCGCGAACGACCTTGGAGTCGGGGCTGGTGTACCGGACGCCAAAGCGGCTCTGCGTGGGGCGTCCCCAGCAACAGCCATACACGTAGCAACCCAGGCGTGCGATGGCCTCACCGAGCGGAAGGCAGAGCGCGGGGCCGTCGAGCAAGCGCAGGAGCGGCACGCCGGAGACCTGGCTGATGATGACGAAGCCGACGAGGCCGCCGGCGATGCCGCCGTGCAGCATGTAGCCGGGCTTGATGATCGTCTGCAGCGGGTTGCGGAACAGCTCTCTCCACTCGAGCATGATGCTGAACGAGCGAAGGCCGATGAGAATCGCCGGCACGAGGATGAAGAGGTAGAGCTTCGCCATGTAGACGACGTCGAGACCGATCATCGCGTCGTACCAGAGCGAAACGGCGCAGCCGGCTGCGAACGCCGAGCCCGCCAAGAAGGCGTAGGTGGTGAACAGCCAGTTGCCGACACGGAAGAGGACCGTGCGGTTGTGGAAGTCGAGAACCCAGCGGTTGAAGAAACCGCGCGGCTCTTCGACCCGGGACGGAGATGTCGATTCGGACGCCATCGCGCGGGCATCTAACGGCAAGCAGGGGCCTTTGTGCAAGGGGGCGGCGAGAATGTGACCTCTCGTTGCGCGGCGCCGCACATTCGGTGAGCCCCAGAACACCTCCTCGGCGGCGGTTGGAGCGCTTTTGCGCGGTCCGCCGCGAGGGTGCTACTTTGACGGCTTGGCGAGTGGTCACCAGTGTTCGCATCACGCGGACCCGTCGGACGAGCAACTCTCTACGGGGTTCTTGCCGATCTCTTTGGCTCTAGCGTTGCTGGTCAGCGGACTCTTCGTGTTCGGGATCATCCCCACCAGCTGCAACGCCGCGGCCCCCACCACGCCCTACGGCCCGACCCCCGCGTCGCCCTGACGTATCGGCCCTGTCACCGCGGCGTGTCGTCGGAGCGCTGCAACGCGCCGACGTGCTCGGCGATCGTGTCATCGAGGATCGCGTAGTCGTAGATCGCCGCGTAGAACAGCACGCCCCGAAACGTCCGGTCCTGCTGTCGGTTGCCCAGCGCCAAGATCGAGTCGTCTTCGATCACCAGCGGGGCGTCTTCGGGCAGGGTCGCGGCCACCGCGGGGTTGAGCTCGACGCCGTCGATGAGCAGCCGGAACCGCGACGCGGGGTTGAGCGCCGCGGTGTCGGCGACCAGGTGCATCACGTGGCTGGCGCCCTGGTAGGCCGAAATGTCCCAGCGGCGCACCGCGACCCCGTTCCAGCGCGCCTCGAGCTCGTCGGGACCAGTGGCCGCGAGGGCCAAGGCGCTCGCGTTGTTGCGACCGACGTGGACGATGCGCGAGCCGCCGCCCACCGCCGCGTCGACACGAACGAGCACCTCGATGGTGAGCTCGTAGGTGCCCTCGAGCGTCTCGACCTTCGTGGCGCCGATGGGGCCGCGCGCGGCGTCGTCTCGCCCGGCCTCGTCGAAGGCCAGCCCGCGCCGGCCTCCATCGGAGACGTAGTGCATCACGGACTCGAGGTATTCGAGCGGCAGGTTCAAAGGGTCTTCGGCCGAGTCCAGGGCGAACGCGGGGCCCGACCCGGCAGGCGCTTCATCGAGGAAGTACCGGACGAGCAGGCCGTCATCGCCCAGCGCCGGTCCGGTCGGACCCGTCGTCGGGTCCATCGTGTCCCCGGTCGTCGGCGATCCGGACTCCGTCACAGCCGCGGTGGTGGAGGACGTCGCGGAATCAGGGCCCGATGTCTGCGAGCCCGATGAGGTCGTCGAGGAGGATGTCGAGGCGCCCGCAGATGCCACCGTCGCCGAGCCTCCGCCGGTTGCGTCGGTTGCGTCGGTTGCGTCGGTCTCGGTCGTCCCGGACGTCGACGCGCCGAGCGTGTCGGTCTCAGCGCCCGTGACCGCGGAGGCCGCCTCGAACGAACACCCCAGCGCAGCGCAACACAGCAGCACCCATCCCCGCATCGCGCTCCAGCCTACCTGCTACGCTGCGCACATGCGAGCCGTGAGCCTGGGCGCAGCGCTGCTGATCGCGGCGTGCCGGCCCGCGCCCGAGGATGGCCCCCGCGAGCAGGCACCCGTCTCGACCGAGCCCGCGCGCGCCGACCCAGACCTGGAGACCGCGCTGGCGCGCATCCGTACGGAGGATCTCCGGCGACACATCGAGGTCCTCGCCGCCGACGAGATGAAGGGTCGGGCCACCCCATCCCCGCAGCTCGATAGAGCCGCCGAATACGTGGCGACGTCGATGGCCCAGGTGGGCCTTGCTCCACCGCCGCACGGTCGTCGCCGAATCCGGGTCGATTGCGGCGCCAGCGGCGAGTCGGCGTTCAACGTCGTCGGCGTCATCCCCGGCAGCGAACGAGAGGCTGTCCTCGTGACCGCGCACTACGACCACGTCGGGGAGGCACGCGAAGGGGACGATCGCGTGTTCAACGGCGCCAACGACAACGCCTCGGGGGTCAGTGCCATGCTCGAGATCGCCGACGCCCTGGCGCACGCGCCAGATCCCCCGCGACGCTCGATCGTGTTCGTCGCGTTCTGTGGGGAGGAGAAGGGGCTGCGCGGGTCGAAGGCGTTCGTCGCGGACCCACCCATCGCGCTGTCGTCACTCGTCGCGGTCGTGAACCTCGAGATGCTCGGCCACCCCGACCCCAGCGACCCCAAGCGCGCCTGGGTCACCGGCCGCGACTACTCGACCCTTCGCGCGTGGCTCGAGCGCAGCGGCAAGCCCGAAGGCGTCACCTTCGTCGACGGGTCCGCGGTCGGGCGCGTCGAAGGCAACGCGTTCGACAGGTCCGACAACTATCCGTTCGCATCGGCCGGCGTGGTGGCCCACACCATCGCCGCCGGGCCGCTGGACGACCACTATCACGCGGTCTCCGATGAGGCGTCACGGGTCGACACCGACGCCATGGTCCCCATCGTCCGCGCGCTGGCCCGGGCGACGCTCGACCTCGCCACCACGAAGGCCCGTCCCGACTGGACCGGCAAGGCCCCGGCACCTTTCACTCGTCGAGCATCGAGTAGGTCTCGCCCGTAGCCTCGATCGACATCATCCACAGGCGCTGGGCCGCGACCTCGTCGTGCGAGGCGCGCGATGACTCGACCCGAACAGGGTATCCACGCACCTGCCCGACCCCTTCGGGACCATAGAAGCCCCCGCCGGTGACGGGCTCGCCGACGGCCGCAAACACGCTCGGCATGGCGCCCATGTGCGCGGGTTGAGCCACGACCTTGTTGGTGAACGCGTAGAACCGCTCGGCCAGCTTGGACCCCGCCAGCTGCGGGCCCACGCCCTGCAGGTTGGTGGCCGAATACCCAGGGTGCGCCGCGACCGAGCAGACGTCCGCATCGGCGACCCGCAGCCGACGATCGAGCTCGTAGCAGAACAGCAGGTTGGCGAGCTTGCTTTGGTTGTAGGCGCGCCACTTGTCGTAGCTGCGCCGTCCATGCAGGTCATCGAAGCGCATCGAGCCGAGGTGATGCATCAACGAGCTGACCGTCACCACGCGAGCCGCGGGCGTCGCCATGAGCAGCGGCATCAGCACCGACGTCAGCGCGAAGTGGCCGAGGTGATTCGTCCCCAGCTGCATCTCGAAGCCGTCCGCCGTCTCGCGACGCGGGAGCGCCATGACCCCCGCGTTGTTGACCAGCACGTCGAGCGTGTCGTGCTCGCTGCGCACGGCGTCACCGAACGCTCGAATCGAGGCCAGCTCGGCCAGGTCGAGCGCTCGAAACTCGAGCGAGGCCGACGGCATCTGGCCGCGGAGTTCGTCCAGCGCGGCTTCGGCCTTGGCTGCCGTGCGACAGGCCATGATGACGTGCGCGCCGCGACCGGCGAGGAGCCGCGTGGTCTCCAGACCCAGACCGCTGTTCGCTCCGGTGACGACGACCGTCTTGCCGGTCAGCTCGGGGATGTTCGCCTCGGTCCAGGACATCGCGGCGAGAGTGTAGCGGGCGATCCGAGCCTCGTCATCGAGGCCCCGACCCCGACCGAGAGGGTGCAGCGGTCGCGGGGCCGCATCTTGCTGCTATCGTCGCCCCGATGATGCGGTTCGGTTCGAAGGTGTCGCTCGCGTGCTCGCTGGTCTTGCTGTCGGCTCCCGCCTGCAGCGACGATGGCGATGGCCCCGGGGCGGCGGAGTCCGGTGAGGGCAGCGCAACCTCGGGGGATGTCGGCGGGACCTCCGACACGCCCGAACCGACGACCTCGGGTGCCGAGGGCTCGGGCGGCGAAACCGACGAGTCGAGCTCGGGCGGCGCCCCGCAGGGCCCCCACCCCTCGGGACCCGACAACGCCATCGATCCCTCGGTCGCCGGTCCCTACCCCGTCGGCGTGACGACGATCGAGTTCGTCGATCCCACGCGCGAGGGCGGCCGGCCGCTCGTCACCGAGATCTGGTACCCGGCCACCGATGACGCGATCGGCATGGACACGGTCACGTACGAGATCCCCGACATCTTCCGCCCCGACGCCCTCGAGATCCTCGGCAACGATCTCACCTCGCAGCTGGTGACCGACGCGGTCCGCGACGCGCCGATGCGCAGCGACGACGGGCCCTACCCGGTCGTCTTCTTCAGCCACGGTTCGGGCGGCATGCGCATGCAGTCGACCTACTACACCGTCGACATGGCGAGCCACGGGTACGTCGTCGTGTCGCCCGATCACATCGGTAACACGCTCAGCGACCTCATCGTCACCGGCGACTTCGTCACCGAAGATCTGCTCGCGAGCCTGGGCAACCGGCCCCAGGATCTCTCGTTCATTCGCGAGGAGCTCGAGCTGCTCGAGCCGAGCGATCCGCTGGCGGCGCTCATGGACTTCGAGCGGGTCGGCGTGACGGGGCACTCGTTCGGGGCGCTCACCTCGCTGCGATGGATGGCGCAAGGCGGAGACGTGGACGCGGTCGTCGCTCAGACGCCCGTGGGCATGGAGCTGGCCTGGGTCGGAATCTCCGCGCCGCTGGCCGACTTCACCACGCCGATTCAGCTCCAGGTCGCGGGCAACGATCTCACGCTCCCGCCACCCGAGCACGCCGACACGGTCTGGGACGCCGCCACCGAGCCGCGCGCCCGCATGACGCTCGCCGACGCGGGGCACTTCACCTTCAGCGACATGTGCAGCCTCGATCCGGCCGACATCACCATCATCGAGATGTTCGGGGTCAGCGACGCGCTCGACGACGGCTGCCTCGACACCAACACCGACCCCGAGGTGGCGGGCGCGGCGATTCGGCACTTCGGCATCGGTTTCTTCAACGTGTACCTGCGCGGATCCACGCCGACGCTCGACCTGCTCACCCAAGAGGCCGGGCAGGCCCTCGCCGGAGACATCCTGGAGTGGGAAGCCGAGCTTTGAATACCTAGGAGCACATTCCGTCCTAGGTCTACGGCCGGCAGACTGTGGAGAGGACGGGGGTGCACTCAACGCGGCATTACGGAACAGATCGGGGCAGCGAGACCCCGGTCGACACCGAGTTCACGGTCGCAGACGCCGACCCGGGGCCGCTCGATGATCGTGCGCCGCTGGGCCGCGGCGAGGCGCTGGGCCGCTACGTCGTCCTCGAGACGCTGGGGCAAGGCGGCATGGGCATCGTGCTCGCCGCGTACGACTCCACGCTCGACCGCCGCGTCGCCTTGAAGCTCCTGCGGCGCCACGCCTCCTCCGACCCCGAGAACCACGCCCGACTCCTCCGCGAAGCGCAGGCGTTGGCCAAGCTCTCGCACCCCAGGGTCGTCTCGGTCTACGACGTCGGCGAGCTGCGCGGGCAGGTGTTCATCGCGATGGAGTACATCGATGGACCGAACCTGCGTCAGTGGCGACGCAGCGCCGAGCGTACGCCCGCGCAGGTCATCGAGGTCTTCCGCGCCGCCGCCAAGGGCCTGCGGGCCGCGCACGAGGCAGGCATCGTTCACCGCGACTTCAAGCCCGACAACGTGCTGATCGGCTCGGACGGGGGCGTGCGCGTGACCGACTTTGGCCTGGCGCTCGAGGCCCACGTCGCGGCCGAACCTTCATCGTCGGGCCGGGACGGGGGCGCGCAGTTCTCGGGTCGGCTGACCGAGACCGGCATGGTGATGGGGACGCCAGCGTACATGCCGATCGAACAACACGCCGGGCTCGTCACCGACCATCGCTCCGACCAGTTCTCCTTCTGCGTCTCCCTCTTCGAGGCGCTCTACGGCGTGCGCCCCTTTTCGGGCAACACCGCGAACGAGTACTGCGCAGCGATCCGCAAGGCCGAGGTGCCCGCCCCGCCGAGCAACCTCTCGGTCCCGCGCAGGGTGCATCGGGCGATGATCAAGGGGCTCGCGGCCAAGCCCGAGGACAGACACGCCTCGATGCAGGCGCTCATTCGCGCGCTTTCACCACGGACGACGCACGGCCGCACCTGGGTGCTCGGCGGCGTGGGCGGGCTGGCGCTGGGGGCCGCCGCGGTCGCCCTGCTCGATCCGTCCTCGCCGTGCTCATCCTTCGACGAGCGCATCGAGGAGGTCTGGAGCAAGACGCACAAGCGGCAGCTCCTCGCGAGCTTCACCGCGACGGGACTCCCCTTCGCGCAAGACGTCCATGACCGAGCGACCGCCCGGCTCGACGACTACGCCGAACGCTGGACGTCGGCGGCTCGAGACGCGTGCCTCGCCAGCGAACGCGGGGAGCAATCGGACCACATGCTCGACCTGCGCATGCACTGCCTGGACCGCGCCCGCTCGCGACTGCGCGCCACGGTCGACGTGCTCTCGGATGCAGACGCCACCATCATGCGAAAGGCGGTCGGTCTCGCGTCGTCGCAGGCCGAGCTGGGGTTGTGTGCCGACCTCGACGTCCTGGGGCGGACCGCAGTCCTCCCCGCGGATGCAGCCGAGGCCGAGGATGCGCGCGCGTTGCTCGAGGCGCTCCACCGCATCGAGGCGCTGCGGGGCGCGGGGCGCAAGGAAGAGGCGAAGATGCTGTTCGCCGAGATCGAAGAACGCATCGAGGTGAGCGCGTATCCCCCGGTGCAAGCCGCTGGCCTGTGGGCTCGGGGCCGATTGCTCGGTACGGACAACGAGGCCGACGCGGCCCTCGAAGCCTTCGAGAAAGCCCACCTCACTGCGATCGAGCACGGCCTCGACCACATCGCAGCCAACGCGGCGAGCTCGGTGGGATTCTACCTCGCCGAGTTCAAGTCAAACTTCGCCCTGTCCGAGGCATACCTCGAGGTCGCGCTCTCGCTGGCCAAGGCGTCAGGCTCGACGCGGGCTCAGTCTGCCGTCTACGGCAACATTGCGATGCTTCGCAGCCGTCAGGCGCGCTTCGACGAGGCGGTCGAGGCGTCCGAACTCGCCCTCGAGGCGGCCCGCGCGACCGAGGACCCCAGCGCGATCAACATCGCCGAGACCATGATGGCGCATGCGCAGGTCGTCCGGATGCGAGACGGACCCAAGGCTGGCCAGCCCCTGACGGTCGCAGCGCTCGAGTACACGCTCGAGAACCTCGGTCGCAACCACCCCAGCCTCGTCCAGATCTACGAGAGCCTCAGCACGATCGCACGGGAGCTCGGTGACAACGAGCAGGCCTACATCCACGTCACCGCCGCGCTCGATCAGGCGCGCACGCTCTTTGGCGACGACAGCCTGGATGTGACGTACCAGAAGGCGAACCTTGCGACGGTCGTGGGCAACCTCGGGCGCCGGGAGGAAGCGCTGACGATCTTGGCAGAGGTCGACGCCGGTTTCGAACGCGAACTCGGGCACGACCACCCCGTGCGGGCCGCCGTGCTCAACAACATCGCTTCGCTCCAGATCGAGCTCGAGCGGTGGGACGAGGCGGAGGCATCCTGGCTCGAGGCCTTGCGCATCGCGAAGGCCAAGTCCGAGGGGCACAGCGACACGGTCGCGGTCCTCAGCCGCAACATCGCGCTGCACCTGATCCTCCAAGATCGAGCTCCCGAGGCGAGACCCTACGCGCAACAGGGTCTCGAACACACCCTCGCCGTCTACGGGCCGGAGAACATGAACACCGCCGCCGCGTACTCGATCCTCGGCCGCGTGGCGCAACTCGAGGGACACTATGAGGTCGCCCGAACCCACCACGAGCGGGCCGTGAAGATCGGCCACGACTCGGAGACCACGCGAGCCGACTTCGAGTTCGAGCTCGGCCGCACGCTGGTCGAAGACCCGGCCTCCACAGAGTCCGACCGAGCACGTGGCATGCGACTCGCCCGAAGGGCCGAGAACACGATGGCCACCGCAGAGAACGCCGAAGCAACCCATCGCGACATCGTGCAGTGGCTCGCGGATCACCAAGAGGGGTTCAGCCCCGGATGAGGACCCGCCTTCGCGGACGCCCGCTCATTCACTGAGACCATCGCATGCCACGCACCGGGAGCTACTTCGAAGAGGTGACGAGCGCCGACGCTGCCGCGACGGTGGCCGATGGTGCGCCGCCCTCGGGCGAGGAGGAGTCCCCATTCGAGCGCGGGACCACGCTTGGCCGCTACGTCGTCCTCGAGCGCCTGGGCTCGGGAGGCATGGGCGTCGTGTTGGCCGCGTACGACTCCACGCTCGACCGCAGGGTCGCGCTCAAGCTGCTCCGCCAGCACGGCAGCCAGGACCCGAAGAACCACGCCCGGATGCTGCGAGAGGCCCAGTCGCTCGCGCGGCTGTCCCACCCCGCGGTGGTCTCGGTCTACGACGTCGGAGAGCTGCGCGGCCGCGTCTTCATCGCGATGGAGTTCATCGATGGCCCCGACATGCGGCGGTGGCTCCGGGAGCAAGAGCGCTCGACCGCCGCGATCATCGGCGTGTATCGAGAGGCCGCGTTGGGGCTCCAGGCCGCGCACGACGCCGGGATCGTGCACCGCGACTTCAAGCCCGACAACGTGCTCATCGGCTCCGACGGCCACGCCCGCGTCACCGACTTCGGCCTGGCGCTCGACGCCAAGACGCTGGTGCCCACCGCCGACCCGGGCGCGGCCGCAGTCGCCGACCACGAGGGACGTCTCACCCTCGCGGGCACGGTGATGGGCACGCCGGCATACATGGCGCCCGAACAGCACCGCGGGCAGCCCACCGACCATCGCTCGGATCAGTTCGCGTTCTGCGTGTCGCTGTTCGAGTCGCTGTACGGCCTGCGCCCGTTCTCGGGCAACACAGCGGCCGAGTACTGCGCGGCGATCGAGCGTGGACGTCTGCCACCGCCGACCACGCCCCGGTCGGTGCCCCGCAGGGTGCATCGCGCCATCGTGCGCGGGCTGTCGGCCGCCCCTGCGAAGCGCTTTGGCTCGATGCGAGCGCTCATTCGCGCGCTCACGCCCCGGACGCGGCGCAAGCGGCTGTGGATCCTCGGCGGCGTGGGCGGACTCGCAGTCGGCGCGGGGGCGGTGGTGCTCGCCCAGCCGGCGACCGACGCGTGCGGGGCGTTCGAACAACGCATGGAGGCGACGTACTCCGAAGCGGACGCGCGCCGCATCCTTCAGCGCTTCAACGAGACGGGCGTGCCCTTCGCCGCGTCTTCGTTCGATACGGCGACGGACATGCTCGACGACTACGCGAAGCGGTGGGTCGACGGGGCGAGGGACGCGTGCCTGGCGAGTGAACGCGGCGCCCAGTCGGACCGCATGCTCGACCTGCGGATGCAGTGCCTCGGCCGCGCCCACCAGCGGCTCGAGGCCACCGTCGAAGCGCTCGCGACCGCCGAGACCGTCACCGTCGAGTCCGCCCCGGACCTCGTCTGGCGGCTCCCGAGTCTCGAGCCGTGCGCGGACGTTGCGGTGCTCGAGCAGCGTGGGTACATCCCGGAGAACGCGGAGCAACGACGCGACGCCGAAGAGCTCCTCCCGATCCTCGACCGCGCCAGCCTCCTCGCCTGGCAGGATCGCACCGCCGAAGCGGAGGCGGTGCTCAGCCCGTTCGACGAGCGGCTCGCGGCTTCGACCCACCCTCGCATCAGGGCGTACTACCCGCTGGTGCTCGGGCAGCTGACCTTCGGCGAAGAGAGCACCGAATACCTCGAGCAGGCACTCCACCGGGCGCTCGAGCACAGCCTCGACGAGCTCGCGGCCGTGATCAGCATCCGTGCGGCGTACGTCGCCAAGGATCTCAGCCGCTTCGACCACGCCGACGCAGGGTTTCGCCGGGCCGTCGCGCTCGGGCGTTCGGCCGGCGCGAAGCAGCTGGAGATCGACGGATACATGGGGCTGTCCAAGCTCGAGGAGGCGCAGCTCCACTACGACGAGGCGATCGCGAACACCCGCAAAGTCCTCGAGCGGGTCGAGGCCGGTCGCGACCCTGGCCTTCGCGCGTCGAATCTCATCCTCCTGTCCAGCCTGCTGATGCTCCGCGACGGGACCGACGCCGGCTTGGAAGAGCTCGCGCAGGCGCAGGCTCTGCTGGCCCGCAAGCTCGACGAAGACCACCCGGCCCAAGAGGAGTACCTGCAGGAGGTCCTCAAGCGGGCGAACGCTCGTGCCGATCCGCAGCGGGCCATCGAAGCGAGCGAGACGCTGCTGGCGCTGCTTCGCCGCAACCGAGGCCCGGGCAGCACGCGTGAGGCCGTGACGCTGGCCAACCTCTCCACCGCGTACCTCAGCGTCGGACGCCACGAAGACGCGCTCGAAGCGACCGACAAGGCGGACGAGTACCTGCGAAAGGGCTACGGCGGCGACTACCCCGATCGCAGCGGGCTGCTCAACAACCGCGGCAACATACTGCTGCGGCTGGGCCGATTCGACGACGCGCGCACCACCTTCGAGCGAGCCCGGGAGCTGTTCGAGGAGCGCCTCGGCCCCGACTCGGAGGGGACCGCGGTGGTTCGCCTCAACCTCGCCGACCTCGAGCATCGCGCGGGCCGCCTCGACGAAGCCCGCGCGCACGCCGAGGCCTCGCTCGACATCTTCGAGACGAAGCTCGGTGACAGCCACGTTCGCGTCGCCAGGGCCCTGGTCGCGCTCGCGACGGTCGACCTCGCCAGCGACGCGCCGCACGAGGCCAAGAACCACCTCGCGCGCGCCCGCGAGATCGGGACCCCCAAACGCGCCGAGTCACAGCTGTGGACGATGCTGTACGCCGAAGCGACGCTGCGCGCCCCCGGGACGACGCAGACCGAGCGCACGCGCGTGCTCGGACTCGTCGAGCGTGAACGCGACGGCGGGCTCATTCAAGGCACCCCCTACAGCGACCGCATCGCCCAGGCTCTGGGCCGCATCGAGTCGCTCACCGGGCGTAAGTGACCGCGTCCGATCTCACAGTCGGATTCCGAGGACGAACCCCGGCCATATCCGGGCACGCGCCCGTCCCGGATGCGTGGTGCGGGTGACCCACCCATAGCCGGGTCGCACGGTCGAGCGCTGCTCTGCACCCAAGCGGTCGAGCATGAGGTTGAACGTCGGGCCGCCCATGACCGCGAAGCGACGGGCCGCCTGCCAGCCCAGCGTCAGCCGCGGCACGAACAGGGCCCCCGCGGGGCCTCGCATCGCCGCGCCCCCGATCACGGCATTGCTGGTGACGTCGACATCGACGAACAGCCGATGCGGCAGCGCGCTGTGAACCCCGAAGACGACCCCCGTCGTCCACGCCGCCCCCGGGCCCGCGGGGTGAAGCCCGAGCGCCACGCCGGTATACGTGCGCTCGGCGGGCAGGCGGAGGCCCACGCCAATCCCCGCGACATCGCTGGTCAAGATCTCTGGGTGAATGCCACCGGCTCGCGTGTACCCGAGCACGCTGACTTGGGCCGAAGCCTGGTCGGCGAACGAGACCAGCCCCACCTGCGCCCCCGAGACCCGCCCAGCCACGTTCACCAGGCCGACCTGCGCACCCTCGAGATCGTCAGCGCGGTTGACCATGCCCACCTGTGCGCCTCGGCTCGGCCCGGCGAGGTTGACGAACGCGAGCTGTGCACCCTGCAACCCGTAGGTGTGGTTGACGACACCCGTGATCTGCAGGCCGTGAACATGACCTAAAGAGACATTGGCGACTCCGCTGAGTTGCGCCCCCTCGACAACGTGCGTGACCACCGTCCCGCCCAGGCCCAGCGCGGCGCCGTCGATCGCGCCCGAGCGGGACCACAGCACCCCCAAGCTCACCGCGTTGCGCACTGGAATGCCATCGAGCCGCGCCTCCCTGCCCTTCGTGCTACGCGCGTTGGTGGAGAGCGTGGGAACGAGCGCGATGTTGCGGCGGATGTCGACGTATTGCGTGGGGGATTCAGCGCCGCGTGCACGCGTGGCTTCGCGGGGGATCTCCCGCAAGCTCTGCACCGCAACGGTGGTGCGCTGGCGTCGTTTGAGCGCCACCTCGGCGCGAAGGACCCGCTCGCCGTCGTCGACCGTCACCCGATAGCGGCCAGGCTCGAGCGCCAACACCACCGCGTCGCCACCCGGAGGCATGTACAGCTCGGCCGCCAGCGCGCCGCCCACCCTGCGCACGAAGACGCGCCCCTCGAGCGCTGCGGGCAGCTCCAACCGCGCGCTCGGCCTTCGCAGGTCGGTGAGGACCAGGTCGGTCGAGCCGCGCAGGTCGATGTCGTAAGCGGCGTGTTGCGCCCCGCCGCGCGAGGCCTCGGTCTGCGCCAGCGTCTCGTCGGAGGCGAACGCGTAGGCCTCGCTCAGCGTCACGCGTCGATCGCCGTCGGTGTCGGCGGCGCCGCGCAGCCCGGTGGTGAGGAAGTGCGTGAAGTACGATCCGCCCACGCGGTCGCTCTCCTGCGCCACCTCGTCCTGCGCGCTCGAGGTCACGAACGCGTGCCCCTGCACGTCCGCGCCTTCGCCCACCATGAAGGCGGGGCGCTTGCGACCGCCCTTGCTCCGCGTGAACGCACCCGACGCGCACGAATCGAGGATCACCACGCGCACGTCCGCAGACGCGAGGTCGACGAGGGCGCGAAGGTCCTTGTAGTCGAACCGCTCCTCGCCCAGCAGCAGCCCCGACTCGTCGGAGTGCCCCGAGTAGTAGAGGATGAACTGGACCTTCGCGCCGGATCGCTTCGCGGCCTCCACCCGATCGAGCATGCCCCCCACAGCCCACAGCAGATCATCGGGGCTGGGCTCCTCGAGCAGCAGTCGATCGGCAGGACGGGCGCCACCGAGCTCACCGAGCACCTCGCCAACCGACTTGGCGTCGTCGACCGCGTAGCGCAGCATCGCCCGACCGCGGCCTCCGTCGTTGGCCCCGATCGCCACCACGAACCGGCGCACCTCACCACGTCGCGCGGGCGCGGCCCGGGCAGACGCGGCACCGAGCCAGACGGACAGCGCGACGCACGACACGCTCCACAACCCCATGCGAGCGCAACCCGCACACCACGCGCGGGCGGGGCGTCGGAGCCTCGTGGGGAGCTTCACGGCGGACACGATATCCCGTCGTCGCCGGGGCGCGCCGGCCCGGTACACGCACCTACACGAAAAAGTTCGTCCCACGGGTGACACGCTCTGGCGTTCGCGGTGTTGTATCGGCCGCGCGTGGCCGTCGACGTCGAACGCCTGTACCGCAGGTATGGTCCCATGGTGCTGCGACGCTGCACGGCGATGCTCAGCGACGAAGACGAGGCCATGGACGCGATGCAGGACGTGTTCGTGAAGATCGTGCGCAGCGAGGCGGGGCTCGACGATCGCGGGCTGTCCTCGCTGCTGTATCGCGCTGCGACCAACACCTGCCTCAACAAGCTCCGGACTCGCAGGCGCAAGCCCACCGATCCCCAAGGCGAACGCCTGGCCCAGATCGCACAGGCCGTCGACGCCACGGCCCAGTCCGAGGCCCGCTCGGTGATCGCGCGGCTGTTTGGGGCGGAGCCGGAATCCACGGGCACGATCGCGGTGCTTCACCTGCACGACGGGCTCACACTGGAGCAGACCGCCAGCGTGGTGGGCATGTCCGTCTCGGGCGTCCGCAAGCGGCTGCGCAAGCTGCAAGCCAACCTGCGCGCGCTGGAGGGGACGGCGTGAACGGAGACGTGCCAGACCTCCTGGTCGAGCAGCTGGCGCTCGGCGAACTGAGCGAGGCGGAGGCGAACGCGGTGCGGGAGGCGCTGGGCGATCGTCTGGAGGCGAGGCTGCAGGCGCTCCGCGAAGACGACGCGGCCACGCTGCAGCGCCACGCACCCGCGCACATCGCTGCCCAAATCGAGTCCCGGCTCGCGCCGCGATCCGGCGAAGAACGCGACACGCGGCGGTGGCTGGGCTGGGTGGGCGCGGGCGTGCTCGGAGCCGCGACGCTGGCCGCAATCGTGCTGCTTTGGACGCGCACCCCCGACGCGCCAGCGCCGGACGGCGAGCGCATCGCCAGGGCAGATCCCGCGGATACGGTGCGCATCAAGGGCGACCCGCGCATCGTCTTGCGACGCTCCCGACCGGACGGTGGCGCGGACCCGCTGACGTCGGGCGACGCGGTGTCTCCGGGCGACATGCTGCTCGTCGCGCTGCACCCCGCGCAGGCGTCCCACGCCGTGCTGGTGTCGCTCGACGGCGCGGGCGAGGTGACGCTGCACTTCCCCGCCGCGGCGACCGACCCCACGGCGGTTCCCGATGGGGGGCTGCTCACGCTGCACGGGTTCGAGCTGGACGATGCGCCGCGTTTCGAGCGTTTCTTGCTGGTCACGGCGGACACCCCCCTGGATGTGCAAGCGGTGATCGAAGCGACCGCGTCACTGCACACGACGCCCGACCCCGCCCACGCGGCCCTTGGAACGCCACAGGGGGCACGCGTCGCGGAGGTTCTGCTCGAGCGGAAGAAAAAGACCGAAGAGCGGTGACACTCGCGGGTGGGTGCGGTGTTGCAGCGGGCGTGACTTGTTTGCACACCCCCCATCGGCACCCCTGTCTCCTCCACCCGCTCGGCGGCCTGATGGTCGCGCTCGCGCTCGGCGGCTGTTCGAGCGACGACGCCTCCCCAGCGCTCGACGATGCATCGACATCCTCGATGGACGGGGGCTCCTCTTCGGACACCTCGACCACCTCTGATGAAGCCTCCTCCTCGGGCGCGACCTCGCTTGGTGATGGGTCGGACGGTTCGGGATCGTCGGCCGGCGAGGCTCCGCCTGCGCTGCCGCCCGAGGTCGAGGCCGAGCTCCACGATCAGATCGAGCAGATTCGGCTCGACGCGGGCCTGCCCGGGCTCGCGGTGGGATTCACCTACGGACCGCACGTGGTGTGGACAGGCGGGTTCGGGGAGCGCGAGGTGGGCACGGGCGACGCCGTGCAGCGCACCACGCCGTTTCGCGTCGCGTCGGTGTCCAAGACCGTGGTGGGGGTCGCGTTGGCGCGCGCGGCCGAGCTCGACCTGCTCGGACCGCAGGGGCTCGACGCCCCGGTCGAGTTGGGCGTCGTACTCGACAACCCGCACCTCGAGGGCGAGACGATCACCTACCGCCACCTCGCGCAGCACAGCGCGGGGCTGGACGACACGGAACTCTACGAGTGCGCGTACGTCAGCGAGGACGGGGGCGCATACTTCGAGCCCGAGGACCGCGCCGACTGCCCCGAGACGCCGACGCCGGCGCTGGGCGATTTCTTGGCGGCCTACCTGGAGCCCGGCGGACCCCTGCACTCGCAGGACATCTTCGCATCCGGTCCGAGCGGGGAGCCGGGCGCACGCTATCGCTATAGCAACATTGGAGCCGCGGTGGCGGCCTCGGCGATCGACCACCACAGCGACGGGTTCGAGACGCTGTGTCAGCAGGAGATCTTCGAGCCGCTGTCGATGTCGAACACCGCGTGGCATCGAAGCGAGCTCTCCGATCCAGAGGCGGTCGCGATGCCCCACGCGTGGGTCGATGGTTCGTACGCGTCCTTCGAGCACTACGCGTTGGCCACATACCCCGACGGTGGGCTCTACGCGAGCGCGCAGGACATGGCCCGTTTTCTCGCGACGATGACCGCAGGCGGCGGGGCGTTCGAGGGGGTCCGCATCCTCGATGCACAGAGCGCGGCGGCGCTGATCGACGTGCAGGAGGTCGTCTCGGAGGACATCGTCGAGGGGCAGGGTCTGTTCTGGGAGGAGTTCGCCGGCGGGCTCATCGGGCACACGGGCGGCGACCCGGGTGTCGCGACGGCGATCGCCTACGACCCCGGCAGCAACGTGGGCGGGGTGGTGCTGATCAACGCCTCGGGGCCAAACACGGACATCGTCATGTTGCAGGTGCTCGGGGCGCTGCGAGGCGTGGCCGCCGAGCACCTGTGAGCCGCACCTCACCCGTTGGCTCGAGCGAGCTCGTCCTCGATCGCCCGCCCGAGCCCCTCCCCGGTCGGCGCGCCGTTGAACAGGCGACCGTTGATGAAGATCGTCGGGGTGCCGCCAACGCCCAAGGCGGTGGCCTCGCGCATGTCGGCGGCGATTTCGGTGTCGACCTCGCTGCCTTGCACGCAGGCCTGCAGCTCGTCCATGTCGAGGCCAATGTCGGAGGCGACCGAGCGGAGGCCGGCGTCGTCGATCGAGTCGAGCGCGAAGATGCCGTCGTGCATCGCCCAAAACTCGCCCTGGCGGTTTGCACACTGGGCGTACCTGGCGGCGGGCTTGGCGTGAGGGTGGAAGTTCAGGGGGAAGTGGCGGTAGGCGAAGCGGACCTGGTCGCCATACTTGGCCTTGATCGCGGTGACGCCGGCGGCAGCCTTGGCGCAGTAGGGGCACTCGAAGTCGGAGAACTCCACGATCTCGACGGTTGCGTCCGGTTTGCCGAACGTGGCTGTGTGGTCCGGGATGGTGACCGGCTGCGCGGCGGGGCGCACGTCCGGAAGCGAACGCACGATGTCGGCGTCGCGCTCGAGGTCGCCGAGCAGCGTCGCGAACGCCTCCCGCGATCGCTCCTGCATCATGGAGCCCTTGACCTGCTCGGCGACGAGCTCGAGGGCGGGGGCGTCGGGCTTCTTGCGCGAAGCGTAGAACGCGGCGATCTCGTCGTCGGTCGGCTCGGTGGTGAGGGCGGCGAGCTTGCTCTGAACGAAGGCGTCGACATCCGATCCGGCTTCTCGCGCGGCGCTGGCGAGCAGCGCGTCGTCGATGGCCCGCTGCAACGCTCCGGCGCGGATCCGGTCGACCTGGTTGCAGTACTCCCGGCGGGCCTCGAGCTCCGCCTCGACCGCGTCTTGGCCGAGGTCACGCGCACGGATCACGGCGCCGTCGACCGTGCCCACCTGCATCGAAGACGGCATCGAGAGATCGGCGGCGGTACAGCCTCCAACACCCGTCCGGGCCGCGGGCGCGGCGACCTGGGCTGCGGGTGCCTCGTCGGCCTCGGCGGGCGGGGCCACCCTCTCGACGTCGTTCTCGCTCTCGTTCTCGGACGGGGGCTGTGCGGCGCCACTCGAGCACGCGACGAGCGAGGAGGACAGCGCGAGGACGAGCAGGCGGGGAGACATTCGGCGAAGCATTCACGCCGCAGCGCCGCTTGGCAACCGGCAGATGCGGGGCGCCCGGCGCGTGCAGGTCCGCTTGTCCTGGCGTTTGACGCCGGGTGTGCAAGAAAACGCCGGTGGACTTCGCGCAGGCGCTGAAGGAGGCGAACGAGGACAACGACGAGGCGGATCGGCGCTGGGTCTACGTTCCGTACGACCAGCTCACGGACGAGGTCGGGCCGCTGCACGAGCACGACGCGGGCGAGCTGGGCATCGTGATGGTGGAGAGCCCCTACAAGGCGAGCCTGCGTCCGTACCACAAGCAGAAGCTGGCGACGGTGCTGGCCAACGGGCGGCACTTTGCGCTGGAGCAGGCGCGTCGCGGGGTCGCCGTGCGCATGGTGACGGCGCAGGGGCCCTACCGGGATGCGCTGCGCGAGGTGGCGGGGCAGCGAGGGCCTCTGACGATGATGGAAGCGGCCGAGCGCGAGCTTCGGGTCGACCTGCAGCCGCTCGTGGACGAGGGGGCGATCGAGGTGGTGCCGCATCAGGGGTGGATGACCACGGAGTCGGACTTCGACCCCAAGGGCAAGGGGCCGCCGTGGCGCATGGACACGTTCTACCGCCGCGTCCGCAAGCGCACGGGCCTGCTGCTCGACGAGAGCGGCGGGCCGCTGGGTGGCAAGTGGAGTCACGACGCGGACAACCGACAGTTCTGGGCCGGGGAACCGCCGGCGCCCGAGCTGCCGCAGTTTCAGCCCGACGCGATCACGCGCGAGGTCGGGGAGCTGGTGCAGACCCGGTTCGGTCGCCACCCTGGACGGCTCGACCTGGCGCACCTGCCCGCGACGCTGCAGGACGCGCAGGCGCAGTGGTCGTGGGCGCTGGAGCAGTGCATGACGTGCTTCGGGCCCTACGAGGATGCGATGAGCACCTCGAGCCGCAACCTGTTCCACACGCGGATCTCGGCGCTGCTCAACCTGCACCGATTGCTGCCGGCTCGCGTGGTGCAGGACGTGGCCGACGCCGACATCCCGCTGTCGAGCAAAGAGGGCTTCATTCGCCAGGTGATCGGCTGGCGCGAGTTCGTCCGGCACGTGCACCGAGCGACGAACGCCTTCCGAGGGATGAAAGGCGTCAAGCGCAAGCCGGGCGATGGCGGCTGGGGGCGCTGGTCGAACGAGGACTGGTCACCACCGGACGGCCCGGCCGACGGGGGCGCGAGCGTCTCGGAGCTGGGCGCGGACCATCCCCTGCCCCCGGCCTACTGGGGCACGCGCTCGGGCATGCGCTGCCTCGACGAGGTGGTTCGCGGCGTGTGGGACGAAGGCTACGGCCACCACATCACGCGCTTGATGGTGCTCTCCAACCTCGCCACGCTGCTCGACCTCTCGCCGCGCGAGCTGACCGATTGGTTCTGGGTGGGCTACGTCGACGCGTACGACTGGGTGGTGGAGCCCAACGTGCTGGGCATGGGCACGTTCGCGACAGGCGACACGATGACCACCAAACCCTACGTCAGCGGCTCGGCCTACATCGACAAGATGTCCGACTTCTGCGCCGGCTGCGGCTTCCATCCCAAGAAGACCTGCCCGATCACGCGGCTGTACTGGGCATTCCTGGCGCGCCATCGAGACCGGCTTTCGGAGAACCATCGCCTCAATCTCGTGATGGGGTCCTTGTCGAAGCGCAGCGACGCGGACAAGAAACGCGACCGCGAGGTGTTCGAGGCCGTGCGGGAGGCTCTGGATGCGGGAGAGCCGGTGCCGCCGGATACGGATTGAGGTCCTTTACTCTTCGAGCAAATCGTCGACGCAGTAGGTTGGCATCTCCCTACCCACGGGGGGCATGTCGAGGTCGCATCGGCCGCATTCACCGAGCGCGTCCAGGAGTGCGCCGAGGCTCTCGCTTTGTGCGCACCAGTGGGCGTCGTCCTGAAACGTGTCGAGGCAGCCGTCGACCGCGTCCGCGTCGCCCCCGGCCGCAAGGCACGTTCGCGCGGCTTCGTAGTAGGGAGAGACGCAGCGGGCCACGGTCCGGAAGTGCTCCCGCAGTTCTGCGTCGTCCCGCGCCATGGCCAAGAAGCAGAGGTTCCCATGGGGAAAGGCCGCGAGGTGGAAGTGAGGCAGGTTCCGACACCCCTCGTACATGTCCTCCGGGGCTGCACCGGGGTAGCGGGCATCGCAGTACTGGGCGTCGAGCGCCCGCGCTTCCTCGACGAACGCGGCGATATCGTCCGGGACCTCGGGCTCGTCCGGCTCGCTGGCACAGCCCAGGATCAACATCAGTCCAGCGACCGTCCGGGTTCTCCGCAACACGCGAAGGAGGGTACACCTCCCATCACGTCTCAGCGCTGGGTCCCAAGCCCGCACAGCACCGGCTGTGGGCCGTGGGCGCAAGGAAGGCAAAGAAGAGTCGGAGCGGCAGCGTGGGCCGTCGGCGCAGCGGTAGCTCAGTGGAAAAGGCCCGAAAACCATCCACCCCCGCCGAAGCGACCCGTAGCACCCTGCGCGCTCCAAAGCTGGTTCTCCCGCGCTATGAGGTGATCTCGGTAGAAGCAGCCGTAGCCGCAGTCGGGCGGGATCTCCGACCAACCTGCTTCGCACTGCACGTCAACTTCAGTGCAGACCTCAGGGTCCTCGGCCACGTAGGTGACCCGCGGGTGATCGGCCGGCGCGCATACTGGTGCCTCGCGAACGCGGGCGCGGCGGCTCGCAGCCACCGCCGTGTCATCGGACGAGCCTCGTTCGGTGATCTCCGCGATCCCATCGCAGCCCTCATCGGGCAGGCACGCGTCGCCGGGGCCACCGAATCGCAGCCGGGAAGCACCCCGAGCGCGAGGGCCACTACGAATGCGGGTGTCATCTTCTTCATCACGAGTTGCGAGCCCCCCAGCGGACCGGATGGGTCACCGGAGGGGGTTCTTTCAGCCCGAGCCGAGCTCGCCGGCGAAGGCCTGGGTGACGGCGGCATCGCAAGCTTCGTAGGGCTGGGTGGAGCACAGGGTCGTGAGCTCGAGGCAGCGTTCATGGTTGGCGCGGGCGAGGCTTTCGGGTTCTCCGAGAAGCTCGTTGCGCCTGCGAACGGAATGGCAGAACGGGGTCTGCCACAGGATCGTGCGGGGGTTGGCGAGGACTTCCGCCACTACCCACACGCGGGCTGTGTTGTCTGCCGAGGCGGTGACGATGCGGGTGCCATCCGGACTGAAGCTCGCGCACTCGGACCCGGGCATCGACTCCGGCGGCATGTCCTGCTCGACTTGGCAGGTGACGTTCGTGTCCCCGTCGCCCCACTGCACCTGCATCTCCTCGCAGACTCGCGTGCTGCCCATCATCTCGCAGGTGATCGAGCACGGTCCGCCCCCGCATTGCACCTCGGTCTGAAGACACGCTCGCAGGCCGAAACGACCGACCGCACAGGAGTCCGCGCCCTGGCATACGAACGTCGCGCCGCTGCAGGCTTCGGTTCCGCGACAGTCGAACAGAAGGCCTCGGGCGGGTAAGCTCGTCCCACGTGGCCGGGCGCATCGAAGTCACCAATGATGGCACCCTCTTCGTCGTGCGGTTCATAGGCGCGTACACCGACGCCGACTTCGACGGCTACATCGACGCGATGGACGCGATCGCCGAGGAAGGATCGAACAAGCTCGGCATGCTCGTGACCGAATCCAACGCCCGCCTACCGTCACATCGACACGTGCGCCGTCAGGCCGAGTGGCTGCAGGAGAACCGCGACCGCATCATGACGCGAAGGACGGCGTTCGTGCTCCCATCTCCGATCATGCGGGGCGCCTTGCGCGTCGTGTTTCGGCTTCAGCCGAGCCCGACCGAGTACAAGGTCTTTCGGGAAGAAGACGAAGCGCTCAGATGGTTGCGCTCGCTCGAAGACGTTCGCTCGCGGCCGCGCTAGTAGCAGCCCGTGGTGAAACCCGGCGCGGCGGATCGCGAAGGATTCTTCGCTCCTGGGTAGGAGCCGAAACGCCGCTGTACCGGGTGTACTGCAAGTTTTGGCGACGCCGCCAGGAGCGAAAAAGACGAGTGAGACGTCGTGTCGGGTTTCACCACGGGCTGCTAGACCACGCGCACGGCAGCGACTGAACGGAATGCGGCGCAGCGCTTCATACAGAGTGCCCGAACGTCCGCGCACCGGAACTTCGGCCGGTCTGAGCGAAGCACAGGGCGTCCGAACGTCCCGGATTCGGAACTTCGACTGTGCTGAGCCTTCCGGCCCCCCGCGGGCTGGTGCCGCCCCCTACCGCAGAGTCACGCACACGCCAACATCCTCCGCGCCCGGCGGAGGGTCCGCGAGGAACGGCTCACACGTCCCCTGGGCGCAGCTCGGATCTGCGAGCGAACAGAACGCGGTGCAGCACGCCTGCCCCGCGCAGCCGTCGACGAACTCGCCGCTGGTGCACGTCAGCCCTGGGGCGCAGTCCAAGTTGTTGACGCACGCCTCCGTCGGGCCCGCGTCGCCGACGTTGGCGCAGACGAATCCTTCGCCCATGTACACGCACGCCTGCGTGGGCTCATCGCATTCCAGTCCGCCGGGGGCACATCGCGGCACGCACACCAGCGGCGGCACCGGGCCCGCTGCGTCGAGGTTGCATCGCTCGCCCGCGTCGTCGCATTGCGGATCCGAGAGCTCTCCAGCGCACTGCGGGCGACATCGACCTCCCTGAGCGCTGTCCGTATCTGGCACGCACACCAGCCCGACTCCGCAGCCATCCTCGCCCGTCGCCGGGTCGGGCAGCGCACACGGGTCCAGCTCTCCGAGGGACCCCGCTGCGACGCAGCGGGTCTCGTCCCATGCGTCGGCGCCACTGCGGGTCGGAACGCAGCGCTGGCCGCTCGGGCAATCTTGGCCGAGCAGGTCGCAGCCGTCGTGCTCAGGGCCCGTGAACCCCTGGCCGAAGATGACCGAGTACCGACCTGACACAACATCGAAGCAGGTGATCCACGGTGCCTCTTGGTACTTGACCGCGTTGACGAAGACCTCCATGTCGCCGACCGATGCGAAGGACCCATCTTCCATCGTGACGGACTCGCCTCCGAAGCTCAGGTCCGCTTGGAAGGCTACCGCCCCACTCCAGCACTCGTCGGCCAAGACGTCGGGCAGCGGGTGCCCCTCGCAGTCGGGGATCGTGGTGACGCTGTGTAGCCCTCCGAGCATCTCGCCATCCGACTTCAGCCCATCGGCGCCCAAGAGGTTTTCGCCGCTCACCGGATCGCGGAGCACGAACTCGCCAAAGCCGAAGCCGCTCGGCACGATAGCCTCGATGTCCACCCGATCGCCGGGCCGCAGCGGGTGGGCGGTGTCGTCGAGGACGACGACGCGAGTCGAGACCGCAAAACGAACGCCAACATCGAACTCGCAGCCCAAGCCCGTGTCGTGGGCCATCGTGCCCAGCGTTCCCAGCGGTTCGCTCGTGGTGGCGAACACGACACATGGCGCGACGAAGTGTCCCGACACGCGCTCCGACTCGATCCGGTAGTAGAACTGGTAGCCCCAGTCGACCGGCTCGCACATCGGGATGCCGCCCGATGAGCTCGATTCGCCCAAGCTCCCGTCGCTCGAACCCCCGGTCGACTCGGGCACCCCTGCGTAGGTCGTCGACCCCGACTCTCCACCCTCACCGGAGAGCGGGCTCTGTGTGCCACCGCATCCGACGAGCGCCACGAGTGCCACTCGATGGAGTCCACGCATCACGGAGAGCCTATGCCAGATCAGCCTGGAGTCGCGCACATCGATGGAACGCGCAGCTCTGCGTCCAACCTCAGGCTGGATCGCAAATCCCGAACCCTGCCTCGCCCTCGTCGCGCACGTCGACCACCCCCCCGCGCGGGTGCTCGAGCACCAGCCGCCACGCGTGCAGCATCAGCCGCCGCCCGGCCTCGCCGTAGAACCGGTCCCCCACGATCGGCCAGCCCGCCTCGGCACAGTGCACCCGGATCTGATGCGCCCGCCCCGTGATGGGGCGCGCCTCGACGAGCACCGTGCCGTCGCGCCGCCGCTGCAGCACCTCGAACTCTGTGATCGCCTTCTTGCCGCCCGAGCGCACCGACCGGTAGCGCGTCGCCTTGACCCGCTTGTCGCGGCCGAGGAAGTTCTCCACCTGCCAGCGCTCCGGCGGCGCTGCGTCTCGTGGTCGCACCACCGCGCGGTAGCGCTTGTCGATGGCATGCTCGGCGAACATCGCCCCGACCACGGCGTCGAGACCACGATCCGTCACGAACAACACCAGCCCCGACGTGTCGACGTCGAGGCGGTGGTGCAGCGTCGCCTCCGGGCCACCCCGCGCGCGCTGCCAGGCCGACACCGCGCCGGCCAGGTGCGGACGCGCCGGGTCCACCGTCGCGTGCACGGCGAGCCCCGGCGGCTTGCTGACGATGAGCAGGCCGTCCGCGTCGTGGCGAACGTGGGCCGAGGTGAGCTCGAACGCAGGCCAGCGCCCCATGGAGCCACGATACGCCACGCGATACGCCGCCGTGCGCCCACCCGTTGCTTCGGTGACCCGCCCGCGGCTTGACAGGAGCGCGCGGGTCGCGAAGCCTGGTCCCGGAGCCCCCTGGTGTCGAACACGCGCAATCTCAGCGTCCCTCTGATCGCACTCGTCGCGCTCAGCATCCTCGCCGCGGCCGATGGCATCTACCTGATGCGGGTGCACATCGACTACGTCACCGGCGTCAACACCGTCGCCGGCGCTTGCTACGAGTACGCCGAGAACGGCTGCTCCGTCACCGCCGGCCGCTTCGGCTCGCTGATGGGCATCCCCGTCGCCGCCATCGGCTTCGCCGGCGCGCTCGCCACCCTCGCGTGCGCCGTCGCGGCGTTGACCCGTCGGAACAAACACCACGACCCCTTCCGCACGCTGGTGTTCGCGCTCGCCTCGCTCAGCCTGCTCGCCTCGGCCATCATGGCCACCTTCTCCCTGATCGAGGGGTCGTTCTGCCCCTTCTGCGTCGCCTGGTACGGCATCAACGCCGGCCTCTTCGCCGCCGCCTGGTTCGTGCGACCGCGCGAGGGCACCTACGGCGACCACCTCGACGACCTCCTGGGCAACGGCGCCTTCGTGCCCATCGGCGTCTTCGGAGCCGCCCTCGCCGGGGCCGTCTTGTGGCACCACGGCGTGCTCGATGCCCAGCAGGCCGAGCAAGACGCCGAGGTCGCCGCGCATGCCCCCGAGATCGCCGAGGCCGTGCTCGCCAAGAACGAGACCTTCGACAAGGGCGCCTCCACCTTGGTGATGCGCGACAACCCCACCAAGCTCTACGGGGGCGCCACCGCCGAGCAGGCCGACGTCGTCATCGTCGAGTTCGGCGACTTCCAGTGCCCCTTCTGCAAGAAGCTGTGGACCAACCTCGAGGACTACCTCGCCCAGACCGACCGCAGCGTTCGCGTGCACTTCGCCCACTACCCTCTCAACGAGGCCTGCAACCCCGGCATCAACGACCTGCACCCCTACGCGTGTCAGGCCGCCGTCGCCTCGGTCTGCGCCGCCGAGCAGGGCAAGTTCTGGGAGTACGGCGACGCCGTGTTCGAAAACCAAGAGTCGCTCGACCGCGACGACCTGCAGGACTACGCCGAGCAGGTCGGCCTCGACCTCGACGCGTTCAAGACCTGCCTCGACGACCCCAAGTCGATGGCCCAGGTCCGCTACGACATCGGCATGGGCAGCAAGGCCGACATCACCGGCACCCCCACGTTCTTCATCAACGGCTACCCCGTCGTCGGCGCCTACCCACCGCCCGTCCTCGACGAGATCATCGGCCAGATCCTCGCCCACGACGCCGAGAACGCCGCACCCTAGCCGCTCGTGATCGTGACCACGTCGATCCGCGACGTCTCCTGCGAGACCAGCTCGCGGTAGGTGACCCGCGGGCCGCTCAGCGGCGCCCGAGCATCCACCGCCGACTCGGCGTCGAGACACTCGACCGCCTTGGCCTCGACGACCTCTAGCTCGAGGGCCTCTTCACCCAGCGACCACGCGACGCTGAACCCAACGCGCGCGCACGGAGACTCCTCGCCCATGAAGTCGACCGACTCCCGGCCGCCGCAGCCGTCGTAGTACTCCAGCTCGACGGCCGCGATGCCGCACGACACGGCGGGCGGCTCGAGTTCACAGACGATCACGTCGGTGCGGTGGTCGGTGGCGATCTCGCACTGCGTCTCCCACTGGCTCGTCGACTCGACGACCACGACGAGGTCCGGGCCCGGTGAGCCCACGCCCTGCCACTTCGCCTCGACGACCCTGGGAGACGGGTCCCCGAGTTCGTCGGGGCTTCCATCTTGGTAGGCGCGCCCCAGCCTCACGACCGCAGCCGCCGAGGGCATGCCGAACACGAGGTCGGCCCGGCCAGTCTGCCTGCGCCACGCCTCTTGGTCCTCACGCCACAGCTGACGCACGAGCGCGACCTGCAGGCCCGGTTCGCGCACCAGCGCCCGCACGGTCTGCTCCGCGGCAGGCTCCGGCTCCCGAGGCTCGAGGCCGTCGGCGAGGTGCGCACGGACGCGAGCATCCTCGAGCCAATCAGGCACGACGGGCTCGCTCGCCCCGACTTCGTGCTCCGCCTGAGCCGACGGGGCCGCCGGAGTCTCCGCTTCGGCCGCCCGGGCCGAGGGTCGGCACCCGATCAGCACCAGGCCGAGCATGACGGGAAGGCGTCGCATGCGGAGCAGCCTACCGAACCCGCCACCCGTGCAGGGAGACCCCATCGACCCGCGACGCGGTCCTCGGGCACTATGAACCCCTGATGCACGGAACACGCAGGACGCGGGCTCGGGTCGCAGACGGTCTCGTCTGCATGCTTTTCCTCCTCCTCTTCGGGTGTGCCCACGACGGACTGCCGCGCAAGCCGTGGACACGCCACACGGTGGGCACGGTGACCTTCGTCAGTGGTGCCAACGACCGTACGACCAAGCCGCTGCTCGAGGCGTTCTCGAAGTTCAGGGTGGTGACGGGGGCGGTGACCTCGGCGAGTTCGGTCGAGCCACGGGTGCCGACGACGGTCTACCTGTTTCCGGATCAGCGCACCTACGACGCACACGTTGGGATGAAGAACAGCGCCGGCATGTTCGCCTACCGCGGCGGGCAGTTCACCCTCGCACTCAACGCGATCGAGGAAGGGAGCCAGGACCTGCTGTTCCACGAGTACACCCACCTCATCCTCGCGAACACGGGGAACCGCTACCCGACTTGGTACGACGAGGGGTTCGCCGAGGTGATGGCCACGATGCGGTTCGTCGGCGATGACGTACACCTGGGCCGCGTCGCCGCCTCGAACGTGACCGCGGTGGCCCAGTTCAACCGCTGGGTTCCACTCGGCGAACTGCTCCGGGGCCAGCTGTTCGAAGACCGAAGCGACCAGGAGCGTCTGCATCGCCACTATTCGCAGGCATGGCTCGCCGTGCACTACATCCAGTTCGGCGCGCCTCGGTACGCCGAGCGCGTCGGGCAGTATGTGGCGTTGGCCTCGGAGACCGGAGATCCGCTCGCCGCCTTCGAGCCCGCGTTCGGGGTCTCCGCGCCCGCGTTCGAGAAGGAGCTGCGCGACTATCTCCGAGACCAGAAGCTCGCGTTCCGAGTGCTTCCTGCGGACCAGTTTGCGTTCCCCGAGCAGGACTTCGAGCCCGAGGTGCTCACCCGGGCTCGAACGGGCGCGACGCTCGCAAAGATGAGTCTCCTGCTCGGCAACGAAGCCAGGGCCGTGGAGCTACAGACGGCGGTGATCAACGCCGGAGAGCCCGACCCGCTCGAGGGCCTGCGCTGACCCCCACCCTGTCCACACCCACGCCATAGGGTCACGCGCACACTGACGAATCGGCAACGGCCGGGGGACCGGCGACATCGCGTCAATCGATGTCCTTCTCGGGGGATGGAGCTTGCGAGCCCGGGGCAGCGGTGGTTCCCTGGTGTGGATGCGACGGCAAGGATTGCTCATCGTCATGGCCTCTGCGCTCGCGTGCGGGCCCGAGCTGCACGACGCGGACGTCGAGCTCGAAGAGGTCTGCGGCGCGCAGGGGCCCGTGCGGCTGCTGGACGTCGAGGTGCCGACGCATGCCACGTGGGGGACCGCGGTGATCGGCGAGCAAAGGATCGCGGCGTGGTACGACGATGCGACGGACGCAAGCCCTGCGTTCGAGGCGTACGTCCTGGGCGCGTGCGGCACAGACGCGACGGCGCTCGGGGAACGCGAGTACCCCTTGCTCGTCGATGACGCCGCGTTCGTGTGCGACCCGCAGACGGGTGAGATCCGCCCTCTCGATGTCGACACCGCGGACGTGGGCGAAGCACTGGGCGCAGGCTACGACTGCAACCCGTCGCTCCGTTCGAAGGAGCAGCTGTTCCTCCGCAACTGGGACTCGGGGACGTGGGGCGTGCTGAGCTCGAGCGGCCTCGTGGCGATACCCGTGCCGCTCGACCCCTTCTTTGCGCTGATGAACACCAATCCGATCGCTCCGTATCTGTCCCGTTGGGGGCACTACGGCAACAGCAACGAGCACATCGCGCAGCGTGTGTTCGCCGCGAGCGTCGGTGGCTCGCTCTTCCTCTACGACGTCGAGACTGACGTCACCCAAGAGATCCCCGGGAACTTCGACGCGTTGCTCGTCGGCGACGACCCCCACGGCGCGTTGCTCGTCGAGTCCTCCGAGGATGGGACGACGACATGGTTGCTCGCCGAGGTCGGCGGCGACCTCATGCCCGGGCCTGCGTTCGACACGCTCATCGGTGCCGTCTACGGAATCGGCGCGAAGGCTGGCCTGCTCACCGCCAACCGACTCATCCTGGGCGAGGACCTGAGCACGCTCCCCCGCCCCGACTTCGTCACCGACGAGGCCGCCGTCCTGCGGCTCGCCGACGACCGCTTCGTCCAGGCCACCGAGGCCCGCATCGTCGCCTGGGAGGGCTCCACCGGCCGACAACTCCTCGACGTGCCGTGTCCCGCGGCGACGTGCTCGGTCCCCCGGTACCACGCAGAATCCGACAGCCTCCTCAGTGAAGCCCAGCTCGACCCGATGACGGCCGACGCCGAGGTCTGGCGGTTTCCCTTGGACGGGACCAGCCCGTCCAAGGTCTTGGACCTCGGGCTCCACCAGACCTGGGTCATTCTGCCCGAGGCACCATTGCGTATCCTGCGGACCTCCGACGGCCGAGCCCCCCACGACCTCGAGGTCCTCGACACCGCATCGGGGGCCATCGACGCAGTCGCGTCGCGGGTCGACGGACTCGCCAGGCAGTCGCATCTCCCGCTCCCTCGACCGAGCCCCGGCACCGCGTCGAGCCTGGAGTACTTCGTGCGGGACGGCGAGGACGCAGGGCTCTGGCTCGTCGGCGTGCCCCGCTAGTCGATCGAACGTGCGCCGGGCCATGGCAGCCCTGCAACGGCGCCCATGGCCGGATAACATCAGGGCCCTTCAGAAACAACGCGATGCCCAGACCGTACCTCACCTTCGATGGCCAAGCGGCCGAAGCTCTCTCGTTCTACGCCGAGGTCTTCGGTGGCGAGATGTTGTTCAGCCAGTCGTTCGGCGATTCGCCGATGAAGGACGACATCCCCCCCGCGTTTCGCGACCGACTCATGCACGCCACCGTGCGCCTGCCGTCGGGGGAGCTAATGGCCTCGGACACGGGTCCATGGGCCCCCTTCGAAGGCCCGATGCGGAGCACGAGCCTCTCGGTGCCGTTCCAGGACGCGGCAGCCGCCCGCGAGGCCTTCGACGCACTCGCCGAAGGCGGCGAGATCACGATGCCGCTCGAGAGGACATTCTGGGCCGAGGCGTTCGGAATGGTGACCGACCGCTTCGGCGTGCGCTGGATGATCAACTGCGACGGCACTACGTAGGCCCTAGCCGTCCGACTCGGGCAGCCACAACAAACCCAGATCGAGCTCGACGGCATCGAACGGCTGCGCCCTCACCTTCGTCGCGCCGATGAACGTCGCCGCGATCCGGTAGGTCTTCCCATCGAGCGCCAGCACCTCCAGCGTCTTGCCGATCGGGTCGAGGAACCAGACGTAGGCGACGCCCTCGCGGCGGTACACCTCGAGCTTGATCGTTCGGTCGCGACCCGCGGTCGAGGGCGAGAGCGCCTCGCAGACCCAGTCGGGCGCCAGTTCGAAGAACGGCGTGTCCGGAACCACGGGCATCCTCTCGCGCCGCCAGCCCGCGAGGTCGGGCACCACGATCTCAGCCCCGAGATGAAGCTCGGGCTCGAAGAGGATGAACCACCCGCCTGGGCCCCCTCGACCGCGCTGGAACGCGCCCACCACGTCCGCGCCAAGCCCCGACGTCGCGAACGCGTGCGCACTGGCCGGGCGCGGCTGAGTGTAGAGCACGCCGCCGATGATCTCGCCCGTCAGGTGCTCGGGCAGCGACAGCAGGTCTTCGTACGTCGCGCGCTTCGGGGCCTCGGAGCTCACACACAAAGCATAGCGGACACTTTTTTCTCCGGGACCCGAATCGATCCGGCCCCCGGCGGTGTGTAATGGGGCGTGTCGGCTGCATCCCGACTCGCGCCCCAACGCGGGCGCGCCGAGATCGACGAGATCACGCTCGCCCGGGCCCGCCGCGGCGATCGGGACGGGTGCGCGCGCTTCGTGACGTTCCATCAGCGCGTGGTGTTCGCCGCAATCGGCCGCATCGTCGGCCCCTCGGGAGGCCGAGACCGCGTCGAAGATCTCGCCCAGGAGGCGTTCCTCAAGGCGCTGCGCGCCCTGCCCCGCTTCGACCCCGCCGGTCCCGCCAAGGTCTCGTCGTGGCTGCTCACGATCGCCACCCGCGTGGCGCTCAGCGATCTGCGCCGACGCCGGCTGCCCACATCCCCGATCTCCGAGGCGCCCGAGCCATCCGAGCGCCCCTTCGACCAGGTCGACGCGCGCCGTCGCATCGAAGCGGCCGCCGCCACACTCACCCCCGAGCAGCGGGCCGTCTTCGTGCTCCGCGACCTGCACGGCCTCACCGAGACCGAGGTCGCCGCCGCGCTCGACCTCGAGGTCTCCGCCGCCAAATCGAGACTGCATCGCGCCCGCGCTCGCATGCGCCGGGCGCTCACGGAGGACGACTCATGACCGATGAACGCACCGACGCGCCCAGCAAAGACGAGCTGGCCGCCATCGAAGCCGGGTGGGCCGCCCCCGAGCCCCCCGTGACCTTCGCCAAGGGCGTGCTCGACGCTCACTTCTCCGCCCAGGCCCCCGAGCAGGACGACGCGCCCGCCTCGTCGCGCAGCACGTGGATCTGGGTCGCCGCCATCGCGGCCCTGCTCGTCGGCGCGCTCGCCTGGGGACTGCGTGGCCGCGCCGTGCAGGACGCGCTCTCGGCCACCCGCATCGAGACCGTCGCGCTCGGCGAGCGGGGCACCGCCGTCGCTCAGCCCGGGGCCGAGCTCGCGTGGTCGGTGCGATCCGACGGCACGGCCCGAATCGATCAGCGCTCCGGTCGCGTGTTCTACCGCGTCGACGACGGCGAACGTTTCGATGTGGTGACCCCTGTAGGCACCGTCACCGTCACGGGGACCTGCTTCGACGTCGACCTGGAGCCCTCTGCCATGAACGAAAGCCTTCGCGCCGGCGCCCTCGGTGCAGCACTCGCATCCGCCCTCGTCGTCACCGTCTACGAGGGCGGCGTCGTCCTCACCAACGAACACGGCAGCGTCGACATCGACGCCGGCCAGTCCGCGCACATCGCCGACGCGAGCGCGCCCGTACGCTTCGACCCCGACGACCCCGAGCGGACGGGCAGCACGCTCGCCACGGCAGCGCCTTCGACCAAGCAGCCCTCGCTCGCCGGCGACCCGCGGGCCCACATCAACCGCCAGGCTCGCGCCATCGAACGCATCCGCGAAGAGAAGGACGCCCAGGCCGCGCGCATCCGGGAGCTCGAGGCGAAGGTCGTCGAGCTCGGCGGCTCGGTCGACCCCCAGACGCCCGAAGGCAAGAAGGCGCGGGCAAAGGCGTGCGCAAACCAAAGCCGCGGCGGCGCGTGCCCGTTCCTCGAGCCCGACCAAGAGACCCTGCTCGAGATGGCCAGGTGCGCCACCGTCAAGATCGACTCGCTCGGCTTCGTCAGCGACCCCGAGCCGCCCCCCCCTGGGTCCATCGCCGAGCGCCTCGGCATCACCGACCCCGAGGAGTCCAAGAAGCTCGACGCGGCCGCGCTCGCCCAGTACGACGACTACAACGCGCAGATGCGGGCCATGTACCTCGAGCTCGGCGGGTCCGAGGAGGCGGCCGAGGGCGCCTCGGGCAACACGCTGCAGTCGTTCATCTTCGACCAGCTCGACGACGGCCTGCTCGGCGACGTTCAGCGGCAGATCGCGCAGGAGCGCGCCGGGCTGCGCGAACCTCCGGCCGACGTCGCGTCGCTGCCCATCGAGCAGCGCGTGGCCCGGCTGATGGCCGAAGACGGCAACGACTTCGAGCGCCTCGTCGGAGACCAGCTCGGCGCAGAGCGAGCCCGCGCGCTACGCCGCAAGGCGGACGGCTGGCCGGGCAGCACCAGCGTGCACTCGGGCAAGTGCCGCGAGTAGCTCGCGCTCGCTCGCTCCGCCTTCCCCAGCCGATCGGCCGGATCGCGTCGCCTATACTCGGCGCGCGGTTTGACGACGGACTCGACCAGCGACGACCCTACCTTGGGCTCCGACGAACCGGGCATCGCGACGGATCACCTTCGCGAGAACCTGACGCGCAAGATGTTCGGCGAGGACGCGGGCGCACCCCTGGAGATCGGGCGCTACGCCGTCGTCGAGCGCGTGGGCGCGGGTGCGTCGGGCGTGGTGTTCAAGGCCTTCGACGACGAGCTCGAGCGCATGGTCGCGATCAAGGTCTTGCCCCGCCCAACCACCGCAGACGAGCGCCTGCGCGAGCTCGCGCTACGCGAAGGCCGGGCGCTCGCGAAGCTCTCGCACCCTCACGTGGTCGGCATTCACGAGGTCGGTGAGCATCGGGGCTCGCTCTACTTCGTGATGGAGTTCGTGCGGGGCGGAGACCTCGCGCGCTGGCTCGCGGCCCAGGACCCCACGCAGCCGCAGCATGCAGACCGGGCGCTCGCGCTGGTCCTCGAGGCCGGCCGCGGGCTGTGGGCCGCCCACCAAGCGGGCATCGTGCACCGCGACTTCAAGCCCGCCAACGTCCTCGTCGCCCAGGACGGGCACGCCAAGGTCGCCGACTTCGGGCTCGCGCGGGCCGATGTCGAGCCGTTCGAATCGAGCGCTTCGGGGCGCACGCTCGAAGCGTCCGCGAGCGGTCACTCGACCGAGCAGGGCGTTCTCGCGGGCACGCGCGCATACATGGCCCCCGAACGCCTCTCGGAGGCACCTGCCTCCGAACGCACCGACCAGTTCGCGTTCTGCGTGTCCGCGTGGGAGGTGCTTCACGGCGAGCGCCCCTGGCCCGGTCGGCCGTGGCAGACCGGTGCCCCTCCGACCCCGCGGCCTGGCGCTCGTGTCGACCCCAAGGTCCGGCGCGCGCTCGAGCGTGGGCTCGCGCGCGACCCCGACGCGCGATGGCCATCGATGGGCGCGCTCCTCGGAGAGCTCGGGCCCAAGCCTTCGTCAGGCTCTGCGGCGCTGAGCCTCGGCGTGTTGACGGTGGGCATCGGAGGCGCCGTGGCCTTCTCCACGCTCCAGCCCCAAGAGCGCTGCACGGGCGCGCCCGAGCGCATGGCCGCGGTGTGGAGTCCACAGCGCGCCGCAGCGATCGCCCGTGAGATCGAGGCCTTGCGCCTCCCCTTCGCCCAGGACGCGTGGCAGCGCTTCGCCACCGAGGTCGACACCTACGCGGCGCTGTGGGTCGACATGTACACCGACACCTGCGAGGCGACCGTTGTGCGCAAGGAGCAGAGCGAGCCGGTCATGGAGCTTCGCATGAGCTGCCTCCGCCGAGCGCGTCAGGCCCTGGCGTCCACCCTGCGCGCCCTCGAGCAGCCGGACCGCGAGACCATGATGCGCACGCACCTGCTCTTGGACGGACTGCCTTCGCTGCAAGCATGCGAGGACGTGGATCGGCTCCGCGCCGAGGTGCCCCCTCCACCTGCGGCCGACGAAGCGTCGGTGGACGAGGCGCGGGCCCGCCTCGCCGACGTGCGCGCCTTCATCACCGCCGCGCAGCTCGACGAAGCTCGCGCCGCGCTCGAGGACGCCGCCCACGCGATCGCGTCGGTCGACTATCCGCCCGTCGCCGGCGAGCTCGAGCAAGAGCGTGGCCGCCTGGCCATTCGCACCGGGGACGCCGAGGCCGCGATCGAGCACCTACGCCGCGCGCTGGCGTCGGCGACCCGCGACGACCGCACCCTCTTCAGTCTCGATGCCGTCACCGCCCTGTGTGAAGCCAGCATCAACGCCGCGAAGCATGGCGACGCCCAGATCTACGTGGACCTCCTCGGCGCGCTCGCCCAGCGGCCCCACGCGCCGCCGCACTACCGCGTGCACGCCCTCGACCGCGCCGGCGCCGTCGCGCGAGGCGAGGGTCGAACGCAGGACGCGATCGCGTTGTTCGAGGAGAGCGTGCAGGTCGCCACCGAAGTCCTCGGGCCCGATCACGCCCTCATCGCGCTCCCGCTGTCCAACCTCGGCATGTCGCTGTACGACGCCGGCCGCTACCAAGAGGCCTCCGACGCGTTCGACGACGTGCTGGAGATCCGCGTGCGTGAGCGCGGCCCCGAGCACCCCTCGGTCGGGCTGAGCCTCAACCAGCTGTGCACGCTCCGGGTGGCCCTCGCAGACCCGCACGGCGCCCTGCCCCACTGCGAGCGCGCGCTGGAAATCCTCACCGCGTCTCTGCCCGCCCATCATCAGGACATCGCCATGGTCGAGACCAACTTCGCCAACGCGCTGTTCAAGAGCGGTCGACAGGAAGAAGGCATCGACATGGCGCGCGCGGCGGTCCGCAGCTGGATTGCGTCCGACGGCCCGGACCACCCCAGCACGAGCGCAGGCCGCAGGGCGCTGGGCCACAAGCTCGCCGAGGCTGGGCACCTGCAAGAGGCGCAGCGCGAGCTCGAAGCGGCGCTGGACGTCTTCGAGAGTTCACTCGGCGCCGAGCACATGCGGGTCGCCCAGACGAAGACGAGCTTGGCGACGCTGCGCTTCATGGACGGCGACTTCGAAGGTGCGCTCCGGCTGTACGAAGACAATCGCCCGCTCGTCGTGTCGACGATGGGAGAGGACCACCCCTTCTTCGCCGTCGCCGAGCTCGGCCGCGGAGAAGCCCTCGCGAAGCTCGGTCGCACCGACGAGGCGCGGGCGGCCATGCAGACGGCGCTGGAGGTTCGCATCGCCCGCTACGGCGAAGACTCGAACCACGTCGCGGCCGTACGCGAAGCGCTGGCCAAGCTGTGACGCCCGCCTGCGAGGGGCCGCGACGCTACCGGCAGTACTTGCCGGGCTTCTCCTCGATCGTCTCGAGGTAGACCTGGGCCCCGTCGCGCCAGTCCTTGGGCAGCCCGAAGTCGGGATCGGCGACGAACTCGAAGTAGGCCTTGGCGTTCTCGCACTGCCCCAGCTCGAACGACGCCGCCCCCCCGTAGAACCAGGCGAAGTCGCTGGCCACAGCGTCGGGCATGTCGGTGATCAGGTCGTAGCCGGCCTGAATCGAGCGGTTGTAGTGCCCGGCCTGGTACCAGCTGAGCATGACGTTGAAGCGCGCCCAGCTCACCCGGCTGTCGCTGGGGTAGCGCTTGGCGAACGCGTTGAAGCGCTTGCGCGCGACCTTGTACTTGCCGTCCTCGAGCGCCTTGGTGCCGCTGTCGTAGAGCTCGTCGGGGCTCTTGGAGGGCGGGGTGTCGGGGGCGCCCTCCACCTCGAGCACGTAGGTCTCCATCTTGCGAGCCTGGTACTCCTTGGCGAGGGGCTCGTCGAGGGTCCAGCGATCACCGAAGTCGTTGGTCGCCACGAGCTTGGCGCGCCGGCCGTACGCCTTGGGCAGCAGCTCCTTCATGCCCGGGCCCAGCGTCATCGCCTTGCCCTTGGAGACGCTCGAAGACGGCGCCCAGAGCCAGACGCCCTTCTTCTTGGCCTTGGTCTCGTAGACGACCTTGACGGTGATGGGCTCGGCGGTGCGGTTCCAGACCGCGACCTTGCGCCGGACGAAGGTGCGGACCTTCTCGTTGCTCTTCGCGGGGTACCACTCCGCGATCTTCTCGGCGTCGAGGGCGGAGATTTCGTTCTTGCCGCCAAGGCTCGTGCCATCGACCGTGAACTCGGGCGGAAAGCTGTAGTGCATCACCGAGTCGGGGTCGTGCTCGGAGGCCAGGACGGTGCTGGGGTTGACCGCGTCGAACACGTTGCGATCGGTGCGGGCGCGGTCCCAGCCGGAGTACGTCGCGTAGTAGTTGTAGACGTAGTCGTAGTTCCACTCGAACTTGGCGTTGGGGTTTTGGTGCTCGTGTTCGAGGCCGAGGGCGTGCCCGAACTCGTGCAACACCACCCGCTGAAACCGGTCGCTGCCGATCTGCTCGTCCTTGTTGCACAGCCGCATCGTGACCTCGCCCCACTCGGCGGCGTAGCGGCTGGAGGTGCCGAGCTTGGAGCTGCACGAGGGCGCGTCGAACTGGATGCGAATGTCGAGGTCGTCCTCGGTGCCGGTCCCGGTGAGAACCCAGTCGAACTTCAGGTTGGCGTGCTCGGTCCACCGGTTGGCCATGTCGCGAACGGCCGTGCGTGCCTCGTAGCTGCCGTCGACGAATCCGATGCGCAGCGTGGATCCGGCCGGCCACGCATAGGCAGAGTTCAGCACCGCGCCGACCTGCCCCGGCGGAGGCTGCGGGACCTCGGCAGAGCACGCGGCGAACTTGGGCGCGCGCCGGTGCTTCTTGTCGTCGAGCGCCTTGCGGACCATCGGTGAGACCGACTTGGGCGGCCGCTTGCGCGTCTTGCCCTTCTTGCCGCGGCGCTTCTGGGGCACCTTGACCTTGCGCTTCTTCTTGGCCCGCTTCTTCGACGCCTTCTTTGCGGGGGCGCTCTTGCGCTTGGTCCGAGCGCTCTTGGTTGGCGCATCCGCGGACGCAGACGAAACCGCGCCGACGCCGATGACCAAAGCAGCACTCACCCCCAACGCACCGAGCAGCCTCATCACCATCGACCATACCGGGCACGGCAGACGCCCGCAGCCCGAAGCCGTAGATGGGCCGACATTGACCTAGCAGTGCCTCGTTCAGGGCGCTACGCAGGCCCCTGGGCATACGGCGAGAGCAGGCCCTGCTCGCGCGCCTTCGCTCGCAGACGCTCCAGGAGCTCGGCCCGGTCGGTCGACTCTGCGGGGTGAGCCTTGCCGAGCTTGGCCCGCTTGGTCGCGTCCAAGCCGAGCCGGCCGAGGCGGCGAACGAAGCCTCCATTGGGGTCGGGCTGCTCGCAGTGGCCCCGCCCGAGGCGGCGGTTGAGCACGAGATAGGACCCGCCGACCCCCGCGGCTTCACACTCGCGCTGGTGCGCACGCGCGGCCCAGATCGCGGTGACGATCGCGGGGATTCCGTCGTCGTGGCAGAAGATCCAAGGCGGCGCCTTGGCGTCCCACACCTGCACGAAGTACGCGGGGTTGAACCCAAACGGTCCATAACCGAACGCCCACGCCGAACCCCGCGCGGGCGTGACCTCGCCACCGGGACCGACGCGATCGTAGTCGACCTCGGCGAAGAGGTGCGGGTTGCCCTTGAAGCGACGCAGCCGAGACAGCTTGCCCTTGAGCTTCCAGTAGCGCCCCTGCGTGGCGTCGGTCTGCGCGAGCTCGGCTTCCAGACGCGACTCCTCTTCGGCGTCGTAGGCATACTTGCGCCACGCCGTCGTGGCTCCGTTGACGTCCGGGTTGAGCACGTGCAGCGCGCTGGGCCGGTAGGTCGACTCCCGCAGCGCCCACGCCTGAAACAAACGGGGCTCGGCACCCATCTCGCGAGCGACGAGCGCGACGAGAGAACGGAACCGGTCGCGGTCGGCCTTGGTCCACGGCTTGCGCAGCCGCTTGTGACGCGGCCGCCCCCGCTCGTCGACCTGCACGCGGAACCCCTCGCACGCGCTGCGCTGCGCGCCATAGCGGCTGCTCGCCTGCTGCGGGAGATCCAGCCGCAGCGGCACCACGTCCCTAGAGGACACCATCTGTGCCTTCGGTGCGGACCACGCCTCGAACTCGACAGGGGGAGCCCCACAAGCTTCGATCAGCGTGAGCCCAACGAGGAGCCCCGTGCGTCGCATGGACGGCGCTTCATAGCGCTTCGCGGGGTGCGGGGGAACGGTGCGCGTCAATCGCAGTAGTCGAGGCGGTCCGAGAGCCCCTGACCTTGCGGCCCCGCGAAGCCCGGGGGCGGAACCTCGACGAAACACGTTTCGGGCTCAGAACCCCCCAACGTCACCCGTACGAAGCCAAAGCGCGGTTCGCCCAGCCCTTGAAACGCGCCCCCTGTGCCCGCGATGACCTGCCGCAGCGTTTTGTCGCCGACATCGATGCTGGGAAAATCACGTAGCGCATGTGCGTGACCCGCGACCACGAGATCGACGTCGGCGATGGCGGCCTCGGCGAGCAGGCGCTGTGCACGATCTTCGCGCGACCAGCCCGCACCCGTCAGCCCCGCGTAGGGAGGGTGATGCATCGCAACGATCAGCGTGGAGGCGTCGCCACGCTCGAAGAACTCGGGCAGCCGCGCTTCGACCGACCGCGCAATCGCTCCACTGCCGGTGTCGAGCATCACCAAGCGCAGGTCGCAAACCTCGACGGCGTGGTTGCCCGGCCCAAAGCGGCGGTTGTAGTGCGGCCGTGAGGGCCGATAGATGTCGTGGTTGCCGGGCGTGAGGACGACGGGCACCGGAGCGTTGTCCAACATGCGCTCGATCGCGTCGTACTCGTCGTCGCGGGAGCTCTCGGTGAGGTCGCCGGCGATCGCGATCGCGACCAGCGGCTCACCGACGATCGCCCCCTCGTCGCGCTCGCGCTCGAGCTCCTCGAGGATGCGCTCGAACTGCACCGGGTTGGTCTGGATGTCGCTGACGAAGGCGACCCTGTACCGGTCCGAGCAGCCCCGCCGCCCGCGGAGGAAGACGACCTCGCCGGGGATGAGCGGGAGCTCGACGGTGCGGCGGAGGGTCTGATCCGCCGGGGCGAGCACGGGCGTCTCGACGCCGCCTCGGTCGACCCAGACGTCGGCGCTCGGGTCCACGTTGCGAAGCTCGACCGTGACGAGGTCGGGCGCGCCCTCCCCCGCTTCGACGCTGAGCGCAAACCGGCCGGGCCCCGCCACGCGGGCTCGCACCACGCCATCGTCGAAGTCGACCACGCCCTTGGCGTCCCACGTCACCGCAGAGTCGGCGTCGGGATCTTGAAATCGAACCTCGATGGACGACGGCGTCCTCAGCCGCGCGACCTCGTTCTCGGCGATGACGCGACACTCTGCGCGCCCGTAGTGGGGGTTGGTGCACTCCGGAACGGCGCAGCCGTGGGCGGTGAGGACGCAGGCGAGTCCGAGCAGCCAGTGGCGGGTCATGGTCGTTCTCCGAGGTCGGGCAAGACGACGCCCACGTTGAGGGCACCCGAGATGCCGTTGCCGATCACCAGGCCGGCACCTGCCTGAAGCGCGACGGGCCACGCCTTGGGCCGCACCCGCGTGGTCCACCGCAGATGCGTCGGCCCCAGGAAGCCGATGACGGGGCCGAAGTTCACGCCCCGCCCGTCGAAGCGGCTGTGCACGTAGCCCACGCTGAGCTGGCTGTTGACGGTCGCCCGCCGCTGCGCCCCGTCGCGTCGGGCGCCCTGCGTCATGGGAAAGTCGACGTCGTACCAAGCCTCGCCGTACAGCGGCCCGATCTCGGCGCTCCCGCGCTGCAGCGAATCCTCGCCCGGCTCCGCGTAGCTGACGACGTCGAACCGCGGCCCGAAGTAGACGGTGAAGCGCTGCCGCTGTGACAGCCTCCACCGCGCGCCGACGGTGAGCGGGAGCAGCATCGACCGCTCGACGATCCGCTGGCTGGGGAGCCCGGCGTCGAGCGTCTCGCGTCGGATCTGAAACTCGGGCTTGTAGCGGAGCTCCGCCGCGCCCAGAAAGCTCGACCGTTCGAAGACCGGATACGGGAGGTTGACGGCGAGGTCGGCCCCGACCCCGATCGACAGTCGACGCTCGCGAAGGGCGACGGGCGCGGTGCCCAGCTGCCCCTCGATCGGCTGCTGAAACTGAGGACGGGGATCGACCTGTCGCTCTTGCCACAGCGTCCCGCCCACGTGGCCGAAGATCCGCAAGCGCCCGCCATCACCGGGGAAGAAGTAGTTCGGTGCGAACGTCATCCGCATCTGGTGCGGGTGGGTCTCGTCGAGCGCGCCCGGCTGCGCGACGCGGTAGTCGATGCCCATCGTGCTCGGCCGGATGCGGTCGGGGTCGCCGGGTCCGTCACCACCGAGCCGCCCAATGAGCGCTCCGAGGAGCGCGCCTGCGCCAGCGATCGCGCCGCCCCCGACGAGGAACGTGGCAGGGTCGCCGACGTTGTTGCGATCGCCCAGCGCGAACAACATGGTCGCCGCGGTCCCTCCGGCGAGGACGCCGACACCGAACAAGGTGAGCCTCGCCGCGCCCGTGCGAACGCATGGCGACGCGTCGGTCGTGCAGCAAGAGAACTGTCGCTTCGAGTGACAGTTTCGATGCTGCTCGCCGGGCTCGTGTTGCGGCGGCTGCCGTGGCGCGCGACTTGCGGTCAGAGCCACCGTGACGCTGAGCAGGACCGCATGCACCGCGGTTGCCGTACCACGTTGGCCCCAGTTCCGGGAAGCAGACGGCCCGACTTGCCCCGTTCGCGTCCATCCCGCAAGCTCTCGACATGCTTGGCTTGAATGGACGATGGACGATGATGGGCGCGTTCGCGGCCCTCCTGGCAGGAGTGCTCGCTGGCGGGGCGGGTGCGCTCGCAGGCGGGTGCCAGATCGAGGATCCGGCCCGAGACGACGTCGAACGCCTGCTCACCGTGCTGTGCGATCAGACCCAGACGTGTCGATGCGCCGGCTCCGAAGATCAGGACGCCTGCGACGTCCGGCGCACCACCTGGGACGCGCGGCTGCAGTTCGGCCGAGCGCAGGGCCTGATCTTCGATGCCGAGTGCGTGGAGGCCATCGAGGCGCGGGTGCAGGCGCGCGGCTGCCTCGACGCGACGACCGACGAGGGTGGGCACCTGTGCGAAGACTTCTGCGCGGTCTTTCACGGCAACGTCGAGCTGGGGGGCGAGTGCGAGGGCTACGACACCGTCACCAGCGACTGCGTGCAGGGCACGACCTGCCTGCAGGGTCGCTGCGTGGAACCGTGCGACACGCTCGCGGGGTTGGCCGAGGGCGCGCTGTGCCGCGACGAGGCGGGCGAGCAGTTCGACGACTGCGCCGACAACCTGCTGTGCAGCTTCGAGACCCGGCGCTGCATCACCCTCCCCGCGGTCGGTGAGCAGTGCACCGGCGAGGGCATGTGCGCCCGCGATGCGCGGTGCGACTGGAACACGCAGATCTGTCGCGCTGCGGCGGCCATCGGCGAGCGCTGCGACGAGGTCGACTGCGTGTCGGGGGCCTACTGCGACTGGCAAGAGGCCAGCGGCACCTGCAGGGCCGAGCGAACGCTCGGGCAGTCTTGCCGGCAAGCTCCGTGCGCCGAGGGCTTGGGCTGCGACCACGACCGCGACGCCTGCGTGCCCCCGGCCGACGAGGGCGAGCCGTGCGGCGGCGGATGTGACGAAGGCCTGCTGTGCATCGACGCTCTGTGCCGCACGGTGCCTGAGGAGGGCGATCGATGCGAGGGGCAGTGCGCCGACGGGTCGTGGTGCGACTGGAACATCGGGCGGTGTGCAGCCCTGCCCGATGGCGAGGGCCAGCCGTGTCCGATCGGCGAGTGCGGGGGCGGGCTGTGGTGCGACACGTCCAACACCCCCGAAGGCGAGTGCCAGCTGCGCGCCCCGTTCGGCGAGACCTGCACGGGCCACCGACAGTGCGAGACGGGGTTCTGCCCCGCGGGCTTCTGCGACGAGCTGCCGCTCGAGGGCGAGGCGTGCGCCCAGGCAGGGGGCTGCGCAAACGGCCTGGTCTGCGACGGCGAGACGTGCGTGACGGCCCTCAACCGGGGCTCGGCGGTGTGCTCGTTTGCCGGTTGGTGATCGGTGGGCGCATACTTTGGAGGTGAGGCGCGGGTGGTTCCTGTTGGCCGGCCTGGTCGGCTGCGCGTCGGGTAGCGATCCCGCGACGGTGGAGACGACCTTCACCGGGGGCTCGGCCTCGG
Organism: bacterium; assembly: GCA_024742475.1. Lineage (GTDB taxonomy): Bacteria > Myxococcota_A > Polyangia > Nannocystales > Nannocystaceae > CAJXVA01. The sequence continues at coordinate 158,679 of JANSYI010000002.1, forward strand.
CCAGCGCAAGCGCGTCGGCGTCCGCGTCGGCCAGCGGCGGCGGATCCTCGGGCTCGTCCTCGAGCACCGGTGACGACTCGAACGCCAACTCCGAGACCACCGATGCGCCCGACACCTCGGGGCCCACCTCGTCGACCGGTCCCGTGTCGAGTACGGGGAGCGGCGACAGCTCCAGCGGCGAGACGCCCAGCGAGCAGCCCGAGGACGGGATGTACTCGGCGTGCGCCAGCGTGGTCGACTGCGTCGGGCTGACCACGTGCCTGACCGCGACCGACACCGGCGGTCAGCCGATCGACGCGTTCTGCACGGCCGGCGGCTGCAAGTCTCCGCTGGCCCAGTGCGATCCGACGCCGGGCGGCACCGCGGTCCCCATCTGCCTCGAGGTCGACATCGGCGGCGTCACCGATGCGGTCTGCGCCCTCGACTGCAGCCAGGGTCAGACGTGCCCCGCCGGCATGACGTGCCGGACGCTCGCGGGGGGATCCATCTGTTCGTGACTCCGTACCGAGACACCGATACCGTACGGGGGCGCATGTCCTGGTCCCTGCCCCGAAAGAAGGTCCTCGTCCCTTGGGATTTCTCGGCCGCGAGCGCCGAGGCACTCGAAGCCGCGCTCACGTTCGTGATGCAGCCCAAGGACGTCACGGTGCTACACGCCGTCGAGCCGCTGGGCGCCATCGCGACGATGGGCGAGCAGCGCAACCGCGAGGCCAAGGAGTCCCTGTCCGAGACGCTGGTCAAGGTGCGCGAGTCGGTGAACGCCGCGGGGCACCCGGACGTGGTCGCGGCCGTGCGCTACGGCGACGCTTCGGACGCGATCTCGGAGTACGTCACCGAGCACGACTTCGAGCTCATCGTCATGCCCTCGCGTAGGCGCAAGGGCCTCAAGCGGCTGCTGCTCGGCTCGGTCTCCGAGCAGGTCGTGCGCAACGTGCCCGTGCCCGTGCTGCTGCTGCGCGCGGAGAACGAAGACGACGACGAGTAGGCGCCGTGCGGGGGAGGCTCTTCATCGCGTCTGTGCTCACCGCTGCGGCGGGGTGCACGGCGATCAACCCCGCGTACGAGTCGAACCGCGAGAGCAGCACGGGCCCCAGCGTCGCGACGTCCTCCACGTCGAACGCCGCGACGACGGCCGCGAGCGCGCTCGACTCTGGGAGTACCTTCGACGAGCCAGACCCGGCGACCGGGTGGCCCGGCACCACGGCGGCCGCAAGCTCGAGCGGAGGGGAGCCCGCGTGCCCGCTCGACGGCACGGCGTTGAAGATCGAGGTTCGCGACGGAGCCGGCGCCCTGATCCCGCCCGACTGCCAACAACCACTCGCATCATTCGCGGTCGGGCGCGTGGGCACCACGCGAGTGGGCTACGAGAGCACCCACTGCGGTGACTGCGAATGCGAGGACCCCCCCGCGACCGAGGAGCGAGAGGTCCGAATCGAAGGCTTGCGCCCCTTCGACTTCGAGGACTGCGGCCGGCTCATCGTCTGGGATGACGTCGTCGGGGGTCAGTGTGTGCACGCTGGGCTCGCGCTGGCCCGGACCGCCGAAGCCCCGATCTGGGTCGCCAGCCGCACGATCGAGCTCCCGTCCGAGCTCGGTCTCGTGCCCACCATCGACCTCGTGGACATCGAGCCGTGCCCGACGGCGCAGTGTGCCAGCGCAGGCCTCAAGGCCCTTCGGTTCGGCAGCCAGACGGTGGTCGAGGTCGGCGAGTCCGCCCTGGTCAGCCTGGACGGCCCCAGCGGAAACGCCTACGAGGTCTTCAACCACAACTCCACGATTACGAGCTCGTGCAGACCGGCGGTCGTTTGGACGGCCGAACGCCTCGAATGAACCCTGGGGCGCGCGCGATCGGGCTGGCCGACGCGTGGCGTCGACGCTGGTTGCGGGCGCTGGGCCGCCCAGGTCGCGTGCTGGTGCGCGACCGTGAGCTGCGGGTCGCGGCGCTGTTCTCTGCCGTCGTGGTGACGGCGCTGATCGGCACGTTGGTCGCTCCGCTGTGGCTGCTCATCCTCGGGCCACTGGTGTGGGGTGTGCCCCACATCGCGGCCGACATTCGTTATCTCGTCGTGCGCACGGGCTTCGCTCGGCGAACGATGCTGTGGGTGTTCGGCGGCGTCCCGCTGCTCGCCTTGTCCCTGGGCGCGGACCTCTCGTGGGGGTTCGTGGGCGCCGCGGCGGTGGCCCTGGCCGCGCGTGCGCCCTGGCGACACCGACTCGGGGTCGCGGCGCTCGTGCTCGCGTGCGGCCTCGGTCTCGCGCAGCTGGGGCCCGTGGGGGACGTGGTGTTCGGTCACGTGCACAACGTCGCCGCCGTGTCGTTCTGGTGGCTGTGGCGACCCCGACGAGGACGCGCACACTGGCTCCCGCTGGTGCTGCTGGTCGCGGCCACGGCCCTGCTCGGCAGCGAGTGGGGTCTGCAAATCGTAGGCGCGCGCTTCGAGTGGCACGCGCTCGGCGACAGCCCCGACCGCCAGCTGTGGCGTCTCGCGCCTGGGCTGGCGCCGATGATCGGCATGCGCCTGGTGCTCGCGTTCTGCTTCATGCAGGCCGTGCACTACGCGATCTGGATGCAGATGATCCCCGACGAGGCACGCGCCCGCGCCACGGTGATGACGTTTCGCGCCAGCCTCCGCGATCTCGAGCGCGACATGGGCCGTATCGGGCTCTACGTGATCGCGGGCCTCACAGCTGGGCTCATCGCCTGGGCGAGCTGGGACATGCTCGCCGCCGACCGGGGCTACTTTCGCGTGGCGCGCTTTCACGGCCACCTCGAGCTGATGGCCGGGGTGCTCCTGGTCCTCGAGCGCCGCCGGGGCTCCACCCACGCCAGCAAATGGCAGTTACGGTAGCTTTCATTCCTCATGCATCGCTTGCTCTTGTCGTTCATCCTCGTCGGCTGTGGGGCGTCGGACCCGCCCAGCGGCTCGGGCAGTCAAGGACTGAGTTCCTCGGGCGAGAGCGTCGCGACCACGAGCGGCGGAACCGACAGCACGACGGGCGTGCCAGCGACCTCGACCGGCTCGTCGACGTCGGCAACCTCCGGCATGTCCCCGCAAGACACGGGTGACACCGGTGACGAACCCGGTGGAGGCAGCGTCTTCATCCAAAACCCCGACGCCGGCGACCCCTGCCGTCGCACGGAGCGACCGGACGGATCCCAGGCGCTGTCGATCGAGTGCTCCGTCGAACGACAGGACTGCTGCCCTGGCGAGGCGTGTCGGGCGTGGGACAACAGCGGCGGCGACACGTGGAACGCGTCCCGCTGTTCGATGGTCGATGCGGACGCGGGACAAGCCGGTGAGACCTGCACCGTCGAACAGAGCGCGGTCTCTGGGATCGACAGCTGCGACGTCGGCCTGATGTGTTGGGAGGTCGACGACGAGACGCTCGAGGGCTCCTGCGTGCAGTACTGCAGCGACGAGGAGCCCGCCTGCACGGGCGCAGGAGAAGTCTGCGCTGTCTTCAACGACGACTATCTGCCCCTGTGCCTCCCCAGCTGCAATCCTCTGGGTTCCGACTGCGGCGAGGGGCGCGGCTGCTATCCCAACGCAGACACCTTCGTCTGCTTGCGTGAAGGCGAGCGCACCCACGTCGACCTCGTCTTTCAACCGGACTGTCCCGCGGGCACGTTTCACGCGCCGGACGATGTCGCCAGCTGCCCCGACGACGGCCCTTGCTGCACCGCGTTCTGCAACGTGAACGACCCGGACGCCTGCGGCGCTGCGCAGTGCCTGCCCTACTTCGACGCTCCTCCGCCCGAACACGCCGCGCTCGGGTACTGCAGCGTCGCCGGCTGAGGCGTGTTGCACCGTCGTTTCCAGCACGCCCGCCTCGAGCACCGTCCCCGCCAGGGCGACGACCGCGGTTGCTCGGTCGGCGTTCTTCGACCATACCCTCTACACGATGCTGGCGATCGATGGAGGGACTCCGGTGCGCGAGGAGGCCTGGCCGGCCTGGCCTCGGTTCGAGCGCGACGAGGTCGACGCGGTGGCGGCCGTGCTGGGCAGCGGGCGGGTGAACTACTGGACGGGCACGGCCGGCCGCACGTTCGAGCAGGAATTTGCCCGGTACGTCGGGGTCGAACACGGCGTCGCGGTCTCCAACGGCACCGTGGCGCTGGAGCTGGCGCTGAGGGCCCTGGGTATCGGTCCGCGGCACGAGGTGGTGGTGCCAAGCTGCACGTTCGTCGCCACGGGCAGCGCGGTTCTGTCGGTCGGCGCAACGCCCGTCTTCGCCGACGTGGGGCTGCGCAGCGGCAACCTGACGCCCGAGACCGTCGAGCCAGTCCTCACCGAGCGCACCCGCGCCGTCATCGCGGTGCACCTGGGAGGCTGGCCTGCTCGGGTCGCCGAGCTGGCCGATCAGTGCCGCGCGCGCGGCGTTGCGCTCATCGAGGACTGCGCGCAGGCCCACGGAGCGTCGGTCGGTGGCCAGCGCGTGGGATCGTTCGGTGACGTCGCGGCGTTCTCGTTCTGCCAGGACAAGATCATGACCACCGCGGGCGAGGGAGGCATGCTCGTCACGCGCGACGAGGCGCTCGCCCGGGCGATCTGGAGCGGCAAGGACCACGGCAAGAGCTGGGAGGCCGTCTACGAGCGCCAGCACCCGCCGGGGTTTCGGTGGCTGCACGAGACCCTGGGCACCAACGCCCGCATGACCGAGGTGCAGGCCGCGGTCGGGCTGCGACAGCTCGCCAAGCTGGGCGGCTGGGTGCAACGGCGACGCGCACACGCCGATCGGCTCCGGGCAATGCTGGCTCGTCATCCGGCGTTCGACACCCCCGAGCCGCCGGACGGCGTCGAGTCGGCCTACTACCGGCTCTACACGCACGTTCGGCCCGAAGCGCTGGCCGAAGGCTGGACGCGAGACCGACTCATGGTCGCGCTCGAGGCCGAGGGCCTGCCGTGTCGCGTGGGCAGCTGCTCCGAGATTCACCGCGAAAAGGTGTTCGAGTGCCTGCCCCGTCCCCAGACCCCCAACGCGCACCAGCTCTCGCGCACGGCCCTGGCCTTCACCACCCACCCCACGTTGACTGCCGCTGCGCTGGACGACGCGCAGCGGGCGATCGACAAGGTGATGGCCGAGGCGATCCGCCCAGACTTTTGATCACGGAAACCGGCTTGGCGCGTGACCAAGCGACAACGTGAGAACGAGTTGGTACGCCCGCGGCACGAAGCGCGTGCTCGACGTCGCCGCGTCTTCGCTGGCCCTGGGCATGTCGTGGCCGGTGCTGGCCGCGGTCGCCGTCGCCGTACGCTCGCAGCTCGGCGCACCGGTGCTGTTTCGGCAGCCTCGGCCGGGTCGGGGCGGGCGCACCTTCACGATCTTGAAGTTCCGCACCATGACCGACGCCCGAGACGCGCGCGGCCGGTTGCTCTCCGACGACGCTCGGCTCACGCCGCTGGGGCGATGGCTGCGACGCACCAGCGTGGACGAGCTGCCCGAGCTGTTCAACGTGCTGCGGGGCGACATGAGCCTGGTGGGTCCTCGGCCGCTGCTCGAGCGTTATCGGCCGTACTACACCGAACGCGAGCGCCTGCGAGAGCGCGTTCGACCCGGCATCACCGGGCTGGCCCAGGTGCGGGGGCGCAACCAACTGAGCTGGGACGCGCGGCTGGAGGCCGACGCGCGCTACGTGGAGACGCTGAGCCTGCGTATCGATCTCGGCATCTTGGCGCAGACCGCTCGGGCGGTCTTCACCGCCCGCGGCGTCGAGACCGACGCTCCTTCGGCCATGCTCGACCTCGACGCGCAGAGGCGGCATGCCTCGGCACGCCTCGACCTGCGGCCGCTCGGTCCCGAGCATGCTCGAGCCCTCGTCGCCTTGCACCGCGCCGCCTTCGACGAACACGAGCTTCAGACCACGATCTTCTCGGGCCACGGCGTCGGCCGATACTACGCGGACATCCTCGAGCAAGGCGGCGAACACCGAGCGCTCGGTGCCTTCGAAGCCGGCGCCTTGGTGGGGTACGCCCACGTGCGCCAGCGCGAGGGCGTCTCTCACCTCAACCAGCTCGCCATCACGCCCCGGGCGCAAGGGCGGGGTGTCGGGCGGCAGCTGCTCGAGGCGTGGATCGACGCCGCGCAGCAGCCGACGCTCTCCCTCGACGTGCGGGACGGCTCCCGCGCCAGCGCCTGGTATCGGCGGCGTGGGTTCTGCGTGCGTCGCCGCAGCGTACTGTGGCGGATCCCCGCGGGCGGTCCCGGTGGGGCCTCGGTCAGAGAAACCGAAGACAGCCAGCGGTGGCAGCGACGCTACGGCTTCAGCACCGTTGTGGCCGAGGTCGGCGGGCACACGCACGCCATCGGCCGTCTTGGGGCGCACGACCTCCGCATCGACGCCGCGCTGTCTCCACAGGCCCTCGACGCGCTTCGCGGCGAGCGTCGACTCCTGGTGCTCGGCAGCGGCGACCCGCCCCACCCCAGAGCCCAGCGCCTGCACACCCTCACGCGCATGGAGGCCCGCCGGGCATGAGCGCGCCCGTGCCTGCCACGACCCCGTCGTTCGACTGGCGCTGGGTCGCGCTCGACGACGCCGCGCGCTGGCGCGAGGCCGTCGACGCGGTCGGCGGGGACGTCTTTCACCGGGCCTGGTTTCATCGGCTCGCCCGCTGGCGTGGCGAAGGGCTTCCGAGGCTGTTCGTGTTCCGGTCCGCCCAGGCGCGGGTCGTGCTTCCGCTGCTTCTGCGGCCGATCCCCGGAAGCGACGACATCGACGCGACCAGCGTGTACGGCTACGCGGGCCCCGCCTCGGTCGGTGCCCGCACTCCGGCCACCGTGCGCGTGTTCCAGGCCGCGCTTCGCTCCTCGCTGCGCGAAGCCGGGGTGCTCAGCGTGTTCTCCCGCATGCACCCCCTGCGCGACGAGAGCGGGTGGCTCGCCGGTCTCGGAGCGATGCAGGTCGGCGGGGATACCGTCTCCATCGACCTGCGCCCCAGCCCTTCGCAGCGTCGAGCGGGCTATCGCGGCAGCCACCGCCGCGAGATCGCCCGCCTGCACCGCGAGGGCTACACGGTGCAGGACGAGAGCGCCGTCGAGGAGTTTGCCGATCTCTACGCCGCCGCGATGGCGCGGCTGGGCGCAGCCAGTCGATATGCGTTTTGCACCGAGCAGCTACGCGCGATGACCCACGAGGGCGGGATGCGGCTGTTCGTGGTTCGCAAGGGGCGAGCGCTGGCCGCCGCGGGGCTGTTCACCGACGGCGCGTCCGGCTCGCACTACTTCCTCTCGGGTACCGATCCGGCCCACCGCAAGCTCGCGCCATCGAAGGCGATGATCGACGCCGCCTGTGACTGGGCGCGCGCCCGCGGTGCCCAGTGGATGCATCTGGGCGGCGGCGTCGGAGGTGCCGACGACGCGCTGTTTCGCTTCAAGGCCGGGTTTTCATCGCGCCGGCACGTGTTTCGAACGTGGCGGTGGATCGTGCGGCCCTCCGCCTACCGCTCGCACTGCGAGCGACGCGGCGTGCCTCTCGACAGCGACTTCTTCCCCGCCTATCGGAGCCCAGCAAAAACTCTCACGGAAGCCGAGGACTCGCCGGACTGACATGCAGGACGGTGAAGCTCGAGATGACAGCAGCAACCGTGGCCCGAGGGGACACCTCCGGCGGCGGCTCGCGACGACGTCGACGGGACGAGCGGTGGCTGCGTTCGTTCCGTGGACAGCTCGGCTGGAGACAGGCTCTCGACGCCTCGATCGTGCTGATTGGGGCGTTGTTCGCCTACTTCGCGCGATTCGAGGCTGCGCCTCCGGGCGTGTACGCGTCCCAGGCCATGCTCGTGGTCCCGCTGCTCGCGACGCTGCGGGTCCTCGTGCTGCACAGCGCCGGCGTCTATCGCCGAAGCTGGCGGCACACCGGGCTCGAGGATGCGATCCAGCTGGGCCTCTTTCACGCGGTCGTCTCGGCGGTGCTGGTGCTCATCCGGTTCACCGCCCCGCACCTGCTGGTCGACATCACCCCGGTGCCGCTGTCGGTCATCGGCATCGAGGGCTTGTTTGCGCTGGGCGGGGGTGCGGCTGCCCGCGCGATCGCTCGCCGCGTGCACGAGCGCGGTGGGCCCCCGGCAGCGGCACCGCGCCGCGCTCTGCTGGTGGGCGCAGGGCGAGAGGGCTGCTACGCCGCCCGCGGCCTGACCGCGGGGTCCACCCGGGGCTACCAAGTCGTCGGCTTCCTCGACGACGACGTCGGTCGCGGCGCGTTGGTCGGAGGCATCGAAGTGTTGGGCTCGACGGCCGAGCTCGCCGAGGTCGCCCATCGCACGCGGGCTGACCTCGCGGTGCTCACCGACGCGGGCTCCAGCGCGCGCGTGTTGCAGGATTTCATGGCTCGCTGCAAGGACGCGGGAATCTCAGCCCACGCGATCCCTGCCCTGCCCGACCTGCTCTCCCGCGGTGCCTCCCTCCCCCGCACGCAGCCGCTCGACCTCTCGGAGCTGCTCGGCCGCGACGAGGTTGGGTTCTGCCCCCACAGCTGGGGACGCGTCGTGAACGCCACGCGGGGCCTGCGGGTGCTCGTCACCGGCGCGGGCGGTTCGATCGGCTCTGAGCTCTGCCGTCAGCTGGCCGAACTTCAGCCCGAGCGCATCGTGCTGGTGGACAACAGCGAGAACAACTTGTTCGACATCGACAACGAGATCCGCAGGGTCGGCCGAGACATCGGGGTCGCACGGCTGGCCGACATCCGGCGCCGCGACGATCTCGAGCGGGTCTTTGCGGAGCACCGCCCGCACATCGTGTTTCACGCCGCCGCGTTCAAGCACGTCCCGATGATGGAGCGCCACCCCAGCGCGGGCGTGCTCAACAACGTGGTGGGCACCGCTGCGCTGGTCGAGGTCGCCCGGCGCCACCGGGTCGAGCGCTTGGTGATGATCTCCACCGACAAGGCCGTACGCCCCACCAACGTGATGGGCGCGACCAAACAGGTGGCCGAGAAGGTGGTGCACGCCACCGACGGCGGCTCGAGCACCCGCGCCTGCGTGGTCCGCTTTGGCAACGTCTTGGGCTCCCGCGGCTCGGTGTTCCATACCTTCGCGGCGCAGATCGACCGCGGCGGTCCCGTCACCGTGACCCACCCCGACGTGACGCGCTTCTTCATGACCATCCCCGAGGCGGTCCGCCTGGTGCTCCAGGCGATGGCGGTCAGCCGAGGCGGCGAGGTGTTCCTGCTCGAGATGGGCGAGCCCGTGCGCATCCTCGACCTGGCCAAGCAGATGATCGAGCTCTCGGGCGGGAGCGCCCAGGACGTGCCGATCGTGTTCAGCGGCTTGCGCCCCGGCGAAAAGCTCCACGAGGAGCTGCTGTACGAGCACGAAGTCACGCGCCCGTGCGAGGTCGATGGCCTGCGGGTCGCCGCCTGCGCACCGATCGACACCGCCAGCGTCCTGCGGACGGTCCGGCAGCTCGAAGACGCAGCGACGGGCGGGGACGACCTCGAAGTCCGGGAGCTGCTCGCGACCTTCACCGGGTGCTCGGTGATCTCGCACCGAGCACCGCTGAAGAAGGTGCATTGATGCACATCTTGTATCTGCACCAATACTTCGTCGGCCCGGACGGCTCTGGTGGGACGCGCTCGTTCGAGATGGCCCGGCGGTGGGTGCAGTGGGGCCATCGCGTCACCATGGTGACCTCCTCGGCTCGATTTCCACGGGGCAAGTCGAAGTCGGTGACGCACACCCGGATCGAGGGCATCGACGTGATCGCGCTGCCGGTCGCCTACCGCAGCGAGATGTCCCACGCGGCCCGGCTCGAGGCGTTCGCGTCTTTCGCCCTGCAGGCCAGTGGCGTGGCGCTGAAGACCAACGCGGACGTCGTATTTGCCAGCAGCACGCCGCTGACGATCGCCATCCCGGCCATCGTCGGCTCCAGGCTGCGACGGGTCCCGATGGTGTTCGAGGTGCGCGACCTGTGGCCCGATTTGCCGATCGCCGTGGGAGCGCTGCGCAGCCCGGCCGCGATCTGGAGCGCGCGTGCCCTCGAGGCGCTGGCCTACCGAAGCTCGACCGACGTCATCGCGCTCTCCCCGGGCATGGCCGAGGGTGTCGCGCGCTGCGGCATCACGCCCGAGCGCATCCACGTGATCCCCAACGCATGCGACGTCGAAGAGTTCGCCGTAGACCAAGAGCGAGCCGATGCGTTCGTCGCCGAGCGCATCCGAGGCGACGGCCCCCTCGTGGTCTATGCGGGGAGCTTCGGCGCGATGAACGATGCGGCGTGGCTCGTCGACGTGGCGGCCGCAACCGAGGGCTTTCGCTTCGCGTTCGTGGGCGAAGGCCCTGGGCGCGCGGAGATCGAGGCGCGGGCGCGCCGGGCCGGCTTGCTGGACCGACGCGTGTTCGTGCTGCCCGCGCTGCCCAAGCGCGAGGTCCCCTACCTGCTGCGAGGCGCCACCGTGGCGACGTCTCTGTTCTTGCCCGTCCCGGCGATGGAGCACAACAGCGCCAACAAGTTCTTCGACGCCCTGGCCGCCGGGTGCCCAGTCGCCATCAACTACGGCGGCTGGCAGGCCGAGCTGCTCGAGGACACAGGAGCCGGCCTCGTCCTGACCCGCACCGACCCCGCCCGAGCAGCGCAGCGACTCCGGCGCGCCGCGTCCGACCCCCGGTGGTGCGCCCGCGCGTCGGCTGCGGCAGAAACGTTGGCGCGAGAGCGCTTCGACCGCGACCGATTGGCCCGGCGGGCGCTCGACGTGGTCGAGGGCGCGGTTGCGTGAGTCAGTCCCCCGCGGGCCAACGGTAGGGGTCGCGCACGACTTGCAGGGGCAGGCGGGCTCGAGGCCGGGCGCGCTGCATCCACTGCAGCACGAGCAGCATTGCAAACAAGAACACGCCGCGAGAGTCGTAGAAGTCTCCGGAGACCTGGGCGCTCGACAGGTGCAGCAGGAACACGGCCGCGGTCACCGGGTCCAGCTTGGCGCTACGGATCACCAGCGCCAACACGGGGACCGCGAGCGCAGCCGCGAGGACGCACAGCCCCACGATTCCGCCGTCGGTGAGCGCTTCGAGCTCGAGGTTGTGCGGGTAGACGCCGTGCCCGCGCGCGCGAAAGGCGTTGAGCCCCTCACCGAGCCACGGCGATCGGGCGATCATCTCGAAGGCTGCGTCGTGCAGGTGGCCCCGGCCCGAGTCGTAGCTCTGCTCGAAGGTCAACACGATCACCCGATGTTGAAACGCGGCCATCGCGTCACGACCGAGGGCGGTCCACCGCACCATGGCGACCATGCCGAGGCTGCTCAGCAACAGCGCCACGAGGGTGCGCCCGGGCTGGATCCGTCGCACGAACAAGAGACCCGCGACCCCGGTCACCGTGCCCAGCAGCGCCCCGCGGGATCCGGTCAGCGCGACGAGCAAGCCCGCGACCACGACCCCGGCGAGCGGCCAACCTCCCGGCCGCCCTCGGTCCAGCATGGCGGCCAGGCTGACGACGAACAATACGCCCATGTTCCGGCCGTACACGTTGGGCCCGCCTCCGAGCACAGCCAGGCGCCCTCCGCCCGAGAGTGCGGCGCTGACGAGGCCGAACACGGCGAAGACGCCGAAGACGACGCCCACCACGGTCCACAAGCATCGGGTGGTCGTCACCACGCCAACGTGCGCGGTGAGTCGCCGCAGACCGAGGATGCCCAGGGCCATGACGAGCAGGTCGATCGACTTTTGCAGGGCCAGGTGAGCGTCGGGGGCCCACGTCGTCGTCAGTAGGAAGTAGCCGAGGAAAAGCAGGAGCCCCACCGGCGGCAACACGTCGCGCCGGGGGCGAACGATCGGCAGCAGCGCGAAGAAGAGCACCCCGCCCACGAGCCACAGGCGGGGGGCCGTGAACGCCGACCCGTCGATCGAGGTCACCCGCCCGAGGTTCCAGCGCCCGCTGAGCAAGAAGAGCACCATGGCCGTAGCCACCAGCGAGCCCGCGCCGATCGTAGGGCGTCTCAAGCCCGCCTCCGCGGCATGCAGGCACGGACGAGGATCCCCGACGCCACGACGACCGCCACCGACCAGCCTGCGGCCGAAGCCCACGCCGCACCCCGCAGCCCGTGGCCGGGAATCCACTGCCATCCCAGCAGCACGGTCACGCCGAGCGCGGTCAGGTAGATCCACGGCTGCGCGCGTCGCTGCTGGGCCGCGTTGACGGCGTGCATGAGCGCCCCGAGCACGAAGTGCAGCGCGCCCGCGGCCATGACCCAAGGGAACACGGCGGCCTCGGACTCGAACGCGGCCCCAAACACGACCCGGAGGAACGGGCGGCCAAACGCGAGCGCGAACGCGACCCCGGCCACGCCCAGCGTCGCGCTCACGCCGACCAGGCGCAGCACCGTGGCCACGAACCTACGGCGGCGGCCGGCGACGTGGTGCTCGGCGAGCCGCGGCAGGAGCGGCGTGCCCAGCGAGAACACGACGGCCCCGCCCGCGACGACCGCGTAGCTCATGACCGCGTAGTGGCCGAGCGCCACCGTGCCCAGCATCGCGTCGACCTGCAGCCGCACGGCGTGCTGCGCGAGCGAGTCGACGAAGGTCACGAGCCCGAGCGGGGCGGCGACCCACAGCAGCTGCGTCGCCGTGCCCGCACCCTGCCGTGGTCCACGCAGCCCGACGGAGAGTGGGGCGTCGTGGGCGATAGGGACGACCCACGAGACGGCCGCCAGCGCCAGCAGGCCCAGCGCGAGGTCTGCGGTGGCCCAAAGGAGCGAGCCGGCCGCGACCAGCCCGAGCGCGGATCGAACGGCGACGGAGCGCGCGTACAGCCGCATCGCGCCGCGCCGCTGAAACGCCGCGTGATGCAGATCGGAGCGCAGCTCTCCGGCTTTGCTGGCCGCGACGGCGAACACCGCGGCCGCCGAGACTGGCATGCCGCCAGCGGCGATCAGGGTGGCGAGACCGACACCGAGCCCGGACGCCCATCTGCGCAGCTGGACGTGGCTGCACCAGCCGAAGCGGCGCTCGAGGTCGGTCACGTACACGACGCGCAGCTGCAGACCTGCGATGACCATGATCGGGGAGCACAGGGCCATGGCCAACGCGAGGTCGCCCACCATCTGTGCCGAGCCCAACCGCGCGACGACGACCAGCAGGCCCGCCTGCGCGCCAGCCTGCGCGAGACGCCCCATCAGCGTCCACGCCATGCTCTGCCGTACGGAGCCATCCGGCCGGAGGCCGGGGTCGCGAGTCCTCGTGCGTTCCATCGAGCGAGGCGAAGGCCTCATGCATGGGTCCCGCCAGGGGCCGCTTTCCGTGCCTCGAAGACGCCGGCCTACAATCTAGGACGACCTCGACCTTTTCTTCACGGAACGAGGCCGCTCGGCAGACTCCTCGTCGATGCCCCCAAGCCCGTGGCGAACCCCGGCGATCGTCGCCCTGTGGTGGGTCGCGGCGTGCGGCCGCTCCGACCCCGCCGTCTTCGCGGCCGACGAGAGCGGTCTGTCCACCGCCGCCGACAGCGAGCACAGCTCGGGCGAACCGGACACCTGCGATCTCAACGCGGACTGCCCCGACAGCTCGATCTGCGTCGAGGCCACGTGCGTGTGCATCACCGCCTGCGACCCGTGCACCGACGACGAAGACTGCCCCGGCGCGCTTCGCTGCGAGCAGGGCGCGTGCCGAGGCGGCCGGCAGTGCTCGGCAGCCGAGCAATGCGCACCCGCCCAGGGCTGCATCGACTTCGAGTGCGTGCCCAACGTGCGCTGCGACGTCAACGCTGACTGCGACGATGGGCAGATCTGCAGCGCGGGCTACTGCGACGCGGGCTCCGAGTGCACCCTTCACAGCCACTGCCCGGCGGGCATGTTCTGCCAAAACGACGACTGCAAGGAGTACCTCGGCGGATAGAGCGGCGCGCAGCCGGCGTCACCGTCTCGAGTCGCTGTCGACCGCTCGCCCAGCCCCGGTGGGCTCGTGCACCCGAGACACGCGCGGCTCGTCGATGGCCACGGGCCCTTCGGCCTCGCGCCGCCGCGGGTCCACCCACTCGCGAACGATGCGGTAGAGCCCGTGGTCGAACGGCACGCCCGGGGCGGCGGCGACCTGCTCGATGCGTTCGCGCTGGCCCAGTCGGTCCATCTCGAGGGCGCGGTGGTGGCAAAAGGGGTTGTTGCCGGGGCGCCCCATGAGCGGCTCGGCGGTCGCGGTGCATCCGCCGCGGCAGGTGTCGGCGTAGTAGCACTGCGCGCAGTAGCCCCACAGCGCGTCGGTGGTGCGTTCGCGAACGTAGGCGAGCTCGGCCGCGCGGGCCCAGATGTCGGCGATGCGGTGCTCGCGGACGTTGCCGCCGACGTTCTCGGGGCCCCCGAGACTGGGGCAGCCCTTCACGTCGCCGTGCGCTTCGATGCCCAGCTGCAGACGTCCCGCCGCGCAGCCCTTGTAGTGGCGCTTCTGGACCGAGCGCAGCTCGGCCTCGAGCGGGCCGAAGTAGCCGAGGTTGTTGCCCGGCCACATCTTCATCCGCAGCGCCCGCGCCCGTTGCAGCACGTCGCGCAGCACGTCATAGACCTCGAGCATCATGTACGGCTGCAGCAGGATGTCGGGTCGATCCGCCGCGTTGCCGAACGGCGAGGTGATCTGCAGCTGCCACCCGAACGCGCCGGCTTCGGCGATGCGCTCGAGCAGCGCGGGAAGGTCGGGCAGCGTGCGCCGGTTGATCTGCGTGTTGACGGCGACAGGGATGCCAGCGGCCCGCACGCGTGCCAGCGCCTCCAACGCCTTGTCGTGGCTTCCGGGGACACCTCGGAGCTCGTCGTGGGCCTGCGCGAGGCCGTCGAGCGAGATGGAGATCGAGCGAATGCCCGCGTCCTTCAGGGCGTCGACCCGCGCCTGCGTCAGGTTGAGCCCGCCGGTCGTCATCGTGACCGACATGCCGTGGGCGCGCAGCTCACCCACGATCAGGATGAAGTCGTTGCGGAGGTAGGCCTCACCACCGATCAGCGTCACCTCGCCGACACCGAGCTCCCCGAGCTGGCGGGCGACGTCGAGACACTCCTGCGTGGTCAGCTCGTCCTTGCGAGCCTTGCCCGCTCGTGACCCGCAGTGAACGCAGCGCTGGTCACACGCCAGCGTGATCTCCCAGACCGCGTACAGGGGCGTGGGGACCGGTCCGGACGCGTGCTCCCGCAGGCGCCGGTCTCGGGGCGCGGGCAGGTCTTGCAGCACCCGCAGGCGCGCTCTGGCCTCCTCGAGCCTCACGCCGGGGTGCACACGGTGGCGTCGTCGGCCGGGTCGAGCGTCGGCTCGCAGATCTGCCCCTTGGCGCAGGTCGGCGCCTTGGAATCGCAGGTCTCGAAGCACAGCGGCAGCGCGCCATCGAACTGAATGATGCAGGTGCCCTCGGCGCAGACGGGGTCGTCGGCGGACCCGCTGCAAACCTCGACACACACGCCTTCGTTGGTCTCGGGGTCGACGTGAAAGCACATCGCTTCAGCGCCACAGTCGTCGACGCCCGTGAACCCGGAGCCTTCGACCGCGCAGGGCTGCCCCACCGGCACCGGGTCGAAGTCGACCGGCGTGCAACGGCTCGCGTTCCAGACCTCGCCACCATCGTTGGCCCACGGCATGCATTTCTCGCCTTGGGGGCAGTCCTCCATGAACACGTTGCACTCGTAGTCCACGCCCCCGCCGTCGACCGGACAGCCGCCATAGAAGCCGCACGCCGTGTCGAGCGTGTCGTCGACGAACGTCGTGCCCCCGGTGCTCGAGGTGCCCAGGCCCGTGCTGGTCGTCATCGCCATCGTGGGGTCGCTCGCCGACCAGGTCGTCCCGGCCCCGGTCGAGCCTTCGCCGATGCCGGTCGAGGTGCTCGAGCTGCTCGAGCTGCTCGCGGCGTCGACCACCTCGCCGTTGTCCGTCACCGTCGGACCGCAGGCGGTGAGCATCGAGCCCACCGCGATCACGATCGCCGCGGTTCCGCTCCACGGGCCCGGACTCGAACGCAACGGCGCGGCGCAGAACGGACAGACGCGTTCGGTGCCGCGCACGTGCCGATCACAAGAAGGACAAGGCAGCATGAAGGGATTGTACCGTTCTCGAGACGTTTTTGTTAGCTTTCAGGCTCCGTCATTCCTGCCGAAACCCGCCCCCGCATCGCGCCCCGACAGGGCGGGCGCTGTTTCTGCTGTCATGGCGCTCTCGGGTACGCGATGAGCGAGACGACCGAATCGGACAGCGACCTAGCCTTGCTACGCGCGTCCCCCTCGACGGATTCGATGGACAAGCGGCGCACCGCCGAAGCCGTCGCTGGCGCGCTGTTCGGGCTCGGCGACGCGGTCAAGGTCGGCCGGTTCTCGCTTCTCGATCGCTGCGGCGCGGGTGCGATGGGCATCGTCTACTCCGCGTGGGATCCTCGCCTGAACCGGAAGGTCGCAATCAAGGTGCTGCGGGAGTCCGGGGACGACGTCGGTCGGATCCTGCGCGAGGCCCGGGCCGCCGCGAGCCTCAGCCATCCCAACACGGTCACGGTCTACGACGCGGACAACGACGCGGGTCGCTCGTACATCGCGATGGAGTTCATCGAGGGCTCCACGCTCGGGGCGTGGCTGTCCGCCGAGCCGAGGTCTCAGGCCGAGCTCGAAGACGTCTTCGCCCAGCTGGCGCGTGGCCTTCATGCGGCGCACGCCGCCGGCCTCATCCACCGCGACTTCAAGCCAGCCAACGTGATGATCTCCCGCAGGGACGGGCGGAACGTGGCGCAGATCCTCGACTTCGGGCTCACGGTGGCGGCAGAGGCAGGGGCCAACGAGCGCATCGCGGGTACACCCGCGTACATGGCTCCCGAGATTCGCATCGGCGATCCGCCGACGGCCGCGAGCGACCAGTACGCGTTCTTCGTCGCGCTGTACGAAGCGCTCACCGGCGCCCGACCGCGGACGCGCCCCGTGCCCCTCGATGGCGTCCCGCGGAGGCTCCGCAGCCTCGTGCAGACCGGCTTGGCGACCGAGCCCTCACAGCGCCACGCCTCGATGAAGGCCGTCGCCGAGGCGTTGGCTCCCCAACGCTCTCGCGTGTCCCTTTGGGCCATCGGCGCGCTCGCGGTCGCTGGAGGGGTCGGCACGGCGATGATGGGTCCAGAGCCCGCCGTGGACCCGTGCGCGCAGACGGAGCGTGCATGGTCCGAGGCCTTCGGTGCACCCGAGCTCGACGACGCTCGACTCAGCGCGGCGCTGGAGACGTATCGCCAAGATTGGCTGGCTGCTCGCGCGGAGGTCTGCGAGGCGACGTTTCACCGCGGCGTGCAATCGCA
This sequence comes from bacterium, assembly GCA_024742475.1. GTDB lineage: Bacteria > Myxococcota_A > Polyangia > Nannocystales > Nannocystaceae > CAJXVA01. The sequence continues at coordinate 175,893 of JANSYI010000002.1, forward strand.
GGACCTGCTCGAGGTCCGCAACACGTGTCTGCAGTCCTCGGCGTTTGCCGCGGCCGCGTTGGCGCAGTCCGTCGAAGAGGACGCTTCGCGCACGTCTAGAGCCCTCGCCGCGGTCGCTTTGCTGCCCGCTGCGCGTGACTGCACACGCGCCGCAGGGGAGCCCGACACCCCCTCGGAGCCCCTCGAACGGGCGCTCGCAGCCCTGGGTGCGCAACTGGGGGTGCTGGAGTGGTCCGAAGCGGCCGCCTCCGCCCGAGCCCTGTCCGAGCTGCCCAAGGGCTCCGCGTCCCAGGAGGTCCGCCGATCCCTGCTGACGTCGACCGCGCTCGAGCGGACGGGCGCGCGGGTCGAGGCCGCGGCGCTGCTCGACGCAGCGGCCCAGCTCGCGATCACCGAGGAGGAGCCCGCGGCGGCCGCGTCCGTAGCGGTCGAAAAGATCTGGATGCTCGGCGTGCGGGGCCACGACCTCGACGCGGCGCGAGAGTGGGAGCGGCTGGGGCAGGCGTGGCTCGAGGTCGCGGGGCTCTCCGGAGGACTCACCAGCGCGCGCCTGCGCGACCGGCTCGGCAACGCCGCCGCGGACCTCGACGCGATCGACGAGTCGCGGCAGCTGCACCGAGAAGCGCTCGAGATCGCGATCGCAGCGGTGGGAGAGAACGCGCCGGCGACCATCCCCTTCCGCGTCCACCTGCACAGCGTTCTTCAGCGCAGTGGCGACGAGGCTCGCGCGTTGCGGGCACAGACCCGCGCGCTCATCGAGCGGTACTACGGCTACGACCACCCGATCCTCGCGGTGCTCCTCTCCGGGGGGCGCATATCGTTCGAACGTCCCGGCGAGTGCGAGGCCGCGGTGCCCGACCTCGAAGAGGCGCTGCGGATCAAGGAGGGGCACTACGGCGCCGACGCCATCGACATCGTGCCGCCGCTGACGAGCCTCGCCAACTGTCAGGGGCTCGCTGGAGACCTCAAGGGTGCATCCGCGTCGTTGCGTCGGGCGGTCGAGATTCGAGAGAGCCACGAGGGCGCCGAGTCTCCCGCCCTGTTCCCGGCGATGTTCAACCTGTCCATCTCCGAGCTCGCGGCGCAGGAGCACGCGCTCGCCCTCGAGCACGCACAGCGGGCGCTGGAGCTTCGGACCGCGGCGGTGGGCGCGGGGCACACTCAGCTCTTTGGCCCTTGGCTGCTCGTTGCGATGGCGCTCGACCGGGTAGGCCGCGCAGACGAAGCGCTGCAGGGCTTTGCGACCGCAATCGCGCTCGAAGATGCGTCCGCGACCGACCCCTACGACCGCGTCGAAGCCCGCCTGGAGTACGGGCGCGCGCTGGCCCGCAGTGGCCGAGCCGAAGCGTCGGCGCGACGGTACGCGGAGGCGACCGCAATCGTGCAGAGCGCCAACGACCCGGCCGTCCAGGCGCTCTACGACGACTTCGACCGCTCGCTCTAGCGCGAAGGCCTGCGCCGCAGCTTGGTCCAGTGCGTGGCGAACCCGCCCTTCCACCACACGACGTCCTCTCGGACGGGCACGAAGGCGTACTCGAACGCAGAGGGGATCACCATCTGCCCGACGTAGCCGGAGGCGTCGGACTCTCGGTCCCACTTGCCGTACACGACGTAGTGCCCCTTGGCGTGCAGCGACACCTTGGCGATGCGGGTCGTCGTGGTGTGGTCGGGCCACTTCGCATCCGGCGAGGTGCGCTTGCGCGTCACTCGGACCTCGTCCGCGCCGATGTCCACGTCGCGGTAGAAGTTGAAGGTGGCGTGATCGACGTCTTGCGTCCACGCGCCCTGCACGAGCCGTTCGAAGTCGTCGAGCTCGACCGAGAGCAGCACCTTGTCGAACAGGGTCGCGTCGTAGCGCACGCCCTCGTCGTCGAGCCGTTGGCGAAGCGTCCGCACAATGTCCCGATACAGCACGTGCTCGGGGTCGTGCATGGAGGGCACGACCAGCGCGTCGCGATCGTAGTCCAAGTAGGTGACCGCCGCTTCCACCGCGATGTGCCGCAGGCACACGTCCGCGTCGGCCATCCACGGGACGAGGGCCACGAGATCGCTGGGTGCCCGCAGAGGCACCTCGTCGGCAGTGGCCTTCAGCAACGTGAGCGTGACGAGCCCACGCGCGCCGCACTCGATCGACATCCCGTTTTGCTGCGACAGATCCTTCGGCGCCGGCAGTCCGCCGCGCAGCCCCTCGAAGAATGCATCGACCTCCTGCGGCTCGGCTCGCCCCGCGGCCGCGGGTGCCACGACCTCGCGCGGGGCCGCCGGCGTGCTCGGCTCGGCCCCGCATGCAGCCGAGGCGAAGCACACGACAATCGTGGCGCGTCGAAGGGGAGCGATCAGGGCGTTCATAGCAGTGACCGCACCAAGGAAATCATCAAGGCCAGCACGACGACGCCGAACAGCAGCGTGGTCGCGGCTCTCCAGGCCGGGTGTGTACCGAGCGCCTCCAGGGCCGAAGCTTCGGGGAGGTCGTCGGGCACGTCCACGCCGTCGGCTTGCATCTGGGTCGCAATCTCGACGCGCGCAGCCTCGAGCGTGGCGATCCACTCCCACACGACGGGTCGGCCGAGCGCACGGCCGCCGCGCAAGGGCATGGGATCGACCGGGACGGCGATCTCTTCCGTGCTTCGATACACGGCGTACTTCGCGAGCGCAGCACGGGCCTCGGTGATCTCGCGAACGGCAGAGGTGACCGCAAGGTCTTCTTCGACGTCCGCGTGGCGCCGCACGGGCATGGAACGCAAGGCCGAAATCGACGAGCCCAGCGCGATGTAGGCGTCACGCAAGAGCTCGCTCGTATCCAACGCCGGCTCGGTCGAAGTCGACTGATGCGGCGTACCCATCCAAGAGGAGAGTAGCCCACCGCACCGCGCCGCGCCGCGCCCCGGGTGAACCTTCTTGTCCCTCTCGTATCGGAGCCGAGCGGACGAGAAGGCAGGCCGGCCGCTGCGGCGCAGCCCCTACGCCCGAGTTGCCGTCAGCACGTTGCACACCGCTTCGAGCACGATCGGACGTCCCGGCCCACCGGACCGCGCGTGCATCGACGCGTCGAAGGCGGACCGGACCGCGGCCCTCTCCGCCTCGGTGCACTCGCGCACGATCGCTCCGGCGATGGGGTTGTCCAACATCGTCGACCACGCCACCTCGGCGCTGGGCAGGACGAACTCGGTTCGGAATTGCCGGGTCTGCACGTCGCGAAAGCCGGCTTCGGTGACCTCGGCCGCGAACGCCTCGGGGTCGGCGACGACGAGCCAGTCCGGTGGCGACATGCCGTCGGTGATGCGCTCCGGGAGCGCCTCCATCATCGGGCCGAACTGGGCGCGGAACATCTCGTTGTGCTCGGGCGCAACCCACGACGTCGCCGCAAACACGCCGCCGGGACGAAGCACGCGCGCCGCCTCCCGCCACCCTGCCGCGCGGTCGGGGAAGAGGAAGATGCCAAAGCACGAGAACGCCGCGTCAAAGCTCGCGTCGGCCTCGGACAGGGCCTGCCCGTCCTGCACGGTGCACGAGAACGCGTCCGGCTCGAAGCGCGCGCGTGCTTTGTCCCGGGCGATGTTCACCATGCCCTCGGAGAAATCGCAGCCGACCACGAAGTCGGTTCCGCCTCGCGCTCTGTGACGCTGCGCCCGTTCGATCGCGGGGATGAGCAGCGCTCCGCTGCCGCAGGCGATGTCGAGGACACGCGCCCCCTCGGGCAGCCGCGCGTCCGTCATCGCCAGCATGCTGCGAGCGATGTACCCGGTAAGCGGCGCGAACACGCGGTCGTAGGTCGAGGCGTGCTGTCCCCAGGGGTCGGTCGAGTCTTCGCTCACCCCGACGTCGTATCACCACCGACGCCTTCGCGCTGCGACACGATGACCTGCTTCAGGCCGTTCGAGTGTCGCGAGTCGCGACGCTCGTGGCGCCTGAGCTGCGCTGACGCATCCCGAGTTCCGTGATTGGCGAAGTTCAGGCGTTCCGAGGGTGCGTGCACTGGTACGGTCGAAGGCGTGCGCCGGTTCGCGGACCTTCACGACATCTCGAACCCAGACGTTCGGGCAAAGTTTGCGGGCTATCCAGCGCCAGTCCGCACCAAGATGCTTCGGCTTCGGCGCTTGATCTTCGAGACCGCCGTCGCGCATGACCTCTTGGCGACGATGAAGGAGTCGCTCAGCTGGGGGGAGCCGAGCTACCTCGCCAAGGGCGGGAGTGCGGTTCGCATCGATTGGAAGCCGGCCACCCCCGGCCGATACGCCATGTACTTCCACTGCCAGACGTCGTTGGTCGAGACCTTCCGGGTCGTACATCCTGACGAGCTCTCGTTCGAGGGGAATCGCGCGATCGTCTTCGAGCGTTCGGCGGCGGTCCCGGTTGGCGCGGTTCGTCACTGCGTCTCGCTCGCGCTCCGGTACCACGCGCTGAAGCGACTGCCGCTGCTGGGGGTTTGAGTCGTCGCAAGCGATCCAGAGCGCGGAGCCCTACTCCCAGTCGTCGGCCCGCGCGCTCGGGTCGATGTAGGGATGCCCTTGGTCATCGAACGTGTCGGGCGTCTGCGCGCTCATGAGGACCTCGTCGGTGTACCAGCTCGCGTCCACAAACGGCGACCCGTTCCAGTAGTCGCCATATTGGATGAACGCGATGGATCGGTCCGCTGCACCGAGGGTGATCCCGTCGACTTGGCCGATGAACCCGTCGTCGAGCCAGAACCGGATGAACCCGGTCTCGTCCGCCGCCAGGTGCACGTGCCACTGCAGCATGTGCCAACGGCCGGTCTCGATCGGCGGGAACGACTCGGGCCTGAGATTGGCCACCCCCGCGTACTCGCGGGTCGCACCGAACAGCTCCGAGCGCTCCGCACAGGCCTGCGCCGCGAAGTTTCCCAGCTGCAGGGTCAGCCGATCGCCAGGGTCGCCGTTGTCGAACTCGATGCGCATCCACTTGAGCGCGCCCCACCCATCCGCAGGCTGCTCGCCGTAGCCGAAGCAGAACCCCTCGGGGAAGAACACGCCTTGTCGCATCCACAGGTCGTCGCCCTGCCCGACCGTGACGTCGGGCTGACCATAGCTGCCCCCGAAATAGTTGCTGCCTGCGTCGATGGACGTGCGGCAGGACTGGCCCACGCCATCGACGGCTTCGTCTCCGCTGTAGACAACCGAGACGGCGCTGTGCAGCGCGTCCGGCCCCACGGCGTCCGTCCCAGGCTCGCCGTCGTCACAGTCCATGCGAAAGAACGGCGTGTAGCCGGGGGCGCCATCGCCAGAGGACGAGCTCGAGTCCATCGAGCCCCCCATCGTGCTCTCGTCCTCGCCACCGGTGGGGGGGACCGTGTCGATCCCCGACGACGACGAGCCCGATCCGCTCGTCGTCCCGGACGTCGTCGCGTTCGCATCGCCCGAGCTCCCCGACGAGACGTCCGCGAGGGGTTCCCCGGCGCAACCGAGCCCAAACGCGAGGAGAGGGAGAAGTGCACGCAGACGCATGACGCGACGATACGCGCCCCTCGCCGGCGGTTGTCCTTACCTGCGCTGCGCAGGTTCGCCTGCCCTACCGATGCTTGGCGATGAGCGCCTCGATGCGATCGCAGGCCGTGCTCAGCGTGTCCCAGTCGGGGCCGAAGCTGAAGCGGCTGTAGCTGCGGAAGCGCGAGGCGTTCTGTCGGCGCTTGCCCGGGTTGACGTCGAAGAACTCGCCGGGGACGGTGATGACCTTCTCTTCGAGGGCGGCGCGGAACAGACCCATGCCGTCGCTCAGCGGCTCGGGGAGCTTGGAGAGGTTGCCCCACGCGTAGAAGGTGCCCTCGGGCATGTGGTCGAACTCGACGCCGAGATCTTGCAGGCGCGCGATGAACCGGTTGCGCTTGCGGCGAAACTGCGTGCTGATCGCGCGAGTCTCGGCGTCGACGACGCTGGGCTCGAGCGCGGCCAGGGCTGCACGCTGCAGGGGACGACTGCCGCCACCGTCGAGAAAGCTGCCCGCGCTGCCCATGACGTCGATCACCGACTTGGGGCCGACCGTCCACGCCACCCGCCAGCCGGGGTAGCGCCAGTTCTTGGTCAGGCCGTCGAAGAGCACCACCGGGTCGCGGTCGACGTCCTCCACGTAGCGCGCGGCGCTCTCGACCGGCAGCTCTCCGGGCGTCTCGGCCCAGATGTAGTGCGAGTAGAACTCGTCGAGCAGCAGCGTGCAGTCGAGCTCGCGCGCGACGTGCACGAACCCGCGCAGATCTTCCCCGCCGACGAGCTTGCCGGTGGGGTTGCACGGGTTGGACATCAGCAAGGCGGAGAGGCCGCGGCCTTGAACCTCCTTGCGGAGGTCTTCGGGACTGAACGCGTATCCACGTTCGGGCTCGAGCAGGATCGGGATCGACGTGAATGCGCGGAAGATCTCGAGCAGCTCTTCGTAGGCCGTGTAGTCGGGCAGGAAGTGGCCCAGATGGACGGTGCCGATGCTGGCCGCTGCCCGGGTGAGCGCTGCCCGGCCCCCAGAGCTGATCGCGACGTTCTCTGCCGTGTACTGGGACGGCATCCCCTTGCGATAGAGGCGGTTGTACATCGCGGCGACTGCCTCGCGCAGCTCGGTGAGGCCGGCCACGGGCGCGTAGTCGCGGTCGAACTCGGCGATCTCGACGGTGTTGATTCGCGGGGGCGCGCCGTCGATCTCGCCGGTCTCGGGCTGGCCCTGCCCCAGGTTGCACCACGAGGGGTCGTTGCCGTCGAAACCCCGCTTGACCGCCTCGGTCGTCACGTAGATGACGCCGGTGCGGGGAACGGCACGAAACGCGGATGGGGTCGAGGGAGCCTCCACCGGCGGAGCCTACACCGCACGCGCGCGGCCGTCTAAACCGAGCACGCGGCCATTTGACCCCGGGTTGGGGCCCCATTAGGCTCCAAGCCCCGACGGGATTGGCCTGCGACCATGAGCACCACGAAGCGAAAGAAATCGACGAAGCGTTCCCCCTCGAAGAAGACGGCGAAGAAGGCCGCCAAGAAGAAGACCGCGTCGAAGAAGAAGGTCGTCAAGAAGAAGGCCGCCAAGAAGAAGGTCGCCAAGAAGAAGGTCGCCAAGAAGAAGGTCGCCAAGAAGAAGGTCGCCAAGAAGAAGGTCGTCAAGAAGAAGGCCGCCAAGAAAGCGCCCGCCAAGAAGGCCGCCAAGAAGAAGGCCGCCAAGAAGAAGGTGACCAAGAAGAAGGCCGCCAAGAAAGCGCCCGCCAAGAAGGCCGCCAAGAAAGCGCCCGCCAAGAAGAAGGTGACCAAGAAGAAGGCCGCCAAGAAAGCGCCCGCCAAGAAGGCCGCCAAGAAAGCGCCCGCCAAGAAGGCGCCCGCCAAGAAGGTCGCCAAGAAAGCCCCGGCCAAGAAGGCTCCGCCGAAGACCCCCGCCAAGGCGAAGGCGCCCGCCGTCATCCCCGAGCGCAAGAAGCTCAACAACTACTTGATGATCACGCTCGACAGCTGCCGCTTCGACAGCTTCGTCGCGGGCGAGACCGACAAGATCGAAAAGCTCGGTGAGCTCGAGAAGCGCTACAGCTACGCCAGCTGGACCGCCCCGTCACACTACAACCTGATGACGGGTCTCATGCCGCACACGTCCCCGTCGAACGTGTACGCCTCGGAGTACTACAAGGAAGACTTCTTCAAGTACGGCGAGCGCCTCGGCACCCAGGACGCCTCGTTCCGCGAGCTCATCCCCAGCCTGTACTTCCCGGTCTGGCTCAAGAAGCTCGGCTACCACACCCATGCGCGCGTCTCGATGCCCGTGCTCAACTCGAAGACCGGCATCAACCGCGGCTTCGACACCTACAAGCTCATGGACAAGCACAACGACATGCGGTCCATGTTCGAGACGATGCGCTTCTCCGAAGAGAAGCCCAACTTCTTCATGCTCAACGTCGGCGAGACGCACTACCCCTACGCTCGCCCCACCGAAGAGAAGAACAACTGGCCCCGCATCAGCGGCGTGCACGGCGTCTTCAAGAAGCTCGACAACAACATCGAGGACGGCAAGGTCATCACCTCCGATGAGAAGTTCTTCGACGACGAGAAGATGAAGGAGCTGCACGCGCGCCAGATCGACACCGTCACCTACCTCAACGACGTGTTCGAAGAGCTCTACGACCTCGTCCCCGAGAACACCTACATTTCGGTCATGGCCGACCACGGCGAGCTCTTCGGCGAAGGCGGCTACTTCGGGCACGGCCCGATCAACCATGACAAGGTGTTCGAGGTTCCTTTCCTCGAAGGCAAGATTCGATGATCTTCTACATTGGTCCCGGCGCTGGATTCGTCTTCGGCGGCACCTTCTTGGCGCTGATCGCGGCGCTCTTTTCCGGTTTCGTCTCCCTGTTCCTCTGGCCCATCCGGGTCATCCGCCGAAGCTTCTCGGGCGCGCGCGCCTACAAGGACGCCAAGGTCAAGCGGGTGATCTTCTTGGGTCTCGACGGCTTCGACCCCAAGCTGGCCGAGCGCTTCCTCGAAGAGGGAAAGATGCCCAACCTGGCCAAGCTCAGGGAACAGGGCAGCTACAGCCGGCTGCGCACCACCTTCCCGTGCCTGTCGCCCGTGGCCTGGTCGTGTTTCGCCACCGGTGGCAACCCCGCCAAGCACAACATCTTCGGGTTCATCAGCCGCAACCCCAAGAACTACACCCCCGAGCTCTCGAGCTCCCGGGTGCGGCCGCCGCTGCGCACGCTCAAGCTCTTCGGCAAGGAGATCCCGCTGGGCAAGCCCGAGGTCGAGATGCGGCGCAAGAGCGTGCCGTTTTGGAAGCTGCTCGGCGAGCACGAGATACACAGCACCATCTTGCGCATCCCCATCACGTTTCCGCCCGAGAAGTTCAACGGCCACGTGCTCTCGGCGATGTGCACGCCCGACCTGCGCGGCACGCAAGGCAGCTTCTCGTTCTACTCGACGGCATATGAGCAACCCTCACAGACCGAGGGCTTGCGCCTGCCGCTGGTCAAGACGAGCACCGGCGTCATGGGCGAGGTCTGGGGCCCGCCCGACCCCGCCAGCGACGACGGCGCCCACCTCAAGCTGCCGTTCACGCTCGACAAGCAGGCCGACGGCACCTACGTGTTCGAAGCCGGCGGCGAGCGCCACGTGCTCACGCCGGGCAAGTACAGCGAGTGGGTCTCCATGGCGTTCTCGAGCGGCATGCTGGGCTCGGCCAAGGGCATCGCGCGCCTGCTCATCACGGGCACCGACCCGCACCTCGAGCTGTACATGACGCCGATCAACATCGACCCGGCGTCCCCTGCCCTGCCCATCTCGCACCCCTCGTCCTACGCGATCTACCTGTCCAAGCTCATGGGCAGCTACTCCACGCTGGGCCTGGCCGAGGACACCTGGGCGATGAACGAGCGCGTGCTCGACGAAGACGCGTTCTTGCAGCAGGCCTATCTCAACCACGAGGAGCGGGAGACCATGTTCTTCAACGCCCTCGAGAAGACGCCCAAAGGCGTCGTGGCCTGCGTGTTCGATGCGAGCGACCGCATCCAGCACATGTTCTATCGCACCTTCATCCCCGACCACCCGGGGAACGCGGGCCGCGACATCGAGCCCTACAAGACCGTCATCGAGGACATGTACGCCAAGATGGACGGCCTGGTCGGGCGCGCCATGGAGAAGGTCAACGAAGACGACCTGTTCTTCGTGCTCTCCGACCACGGCTTCGAGTCGTTCGTGCGCGGCGTCAACCTCAACGCCTGGCTGCGCGAAGAGGGCTACCTCGTGCTCAAGGACGACCGCAAGGTCAGCGGCGACTACTTCGAGCACGTCGATTGGTCCAAGACCGTCGCCTACACCGTGGGCATGGGCGGCATCTACATCAACCGCAAGGGTCGCGAGGCTCGCGGCATCGTCAGCCGCGGCAAAGAGCTCGAAGCGATCAAGAAGGAGATCAAGGAGAAGCTCGAGGGCCTCATGGACGAGGAGCGCGGCGAGATGGCCATTCAAAAGGTCGCCATCAGCTCCGACATCTACAAGGGCCCCTACCTTGGCGCCGGCCCCGACATCCTCATCGGCTACTGCAAGGGCTACCGCGCCAGCTGGGCCGCGGCCACCGGCGGCATCGAAGAGGACGTCTTTCACGACAACGACAAGGCCTGGGGCGGCGATCACTGCATCGACCCCGAGCTCGTGCCGGGCGTGCTCTTTGCCAACCGCAAGGTCCTCGTCGACGACCCGGGCATCGAAGACCTCGCCCCCACGACCATGAGCATGTTCGGGCTCAAGCCCCCGCGGCACATGGAAGGCCGACCGATCGTCGAGTAAGCGCGCGGTCGCTGCGTTTTCGATGAAGCCCCGGCTGCCCATGCAGACCGGGGCTCTTCGATCGCCGAAAAAAAGAGGCACTCAGACGCAACCGGTAAGGCCCCCGGCCCGCGTACTCGGCAATGAAGCGAGTAGGGCACCGCGCCGGCAATTTTGCAGATAGTCGTGATCCAACGGCGCGACACGCTCTCTACCCTGGGCAGGCTTCGCCCCGTGGCGCAGAGCCCTGCCGTCCGGAGGCTGCGCCAAACTCGCTCGCACAGGACCCGAAGTGATGAACCACTGGATGCCCCTCTCCTCGCTTTCACTCTTGCTCGCATGTGGCCCCGCGGTTGGAGACGAGGCCTCCATGGCAACGGACTCCGGTTCCGCGAGCGAGTCCTCGGGTCCGAAGGGGTCGAGCGGCGATACGTCGGGCCTACCCATGTCGTCCGGCGTGCAACCGACCACCGGCGACGCGACGACCAGCCCGGGTACCACTGGGGACTCCGAAGACCCCGGCACCGGCACCGAGTCGAGTGGTTCGTCGTCTGGAGAGCCCGAGTGCGGGTGCGTTGGTCAACTCTACGACATCGAGCTCGAGGAACCCGTGGGTGGCTACACCGCAGCGGAGCGACTCGCCCTGCTCCCCCCGTCGGCCAGACTGCGATGGACCGCGGTCTCCGGGAACCCCGAGACCACCATCACGCTCACGGTGACCCCTGAGCTCGACAACATCCGGTTCGGCGGTGGTGGCGACCCTTGCCCGTTGGTCATTGATCCGTGTCTGGAGGGGTTTAGGATGTTCACGTTCGTCGAGCTCGCCACGGACGATGGGAACCTCGTCGCGACGACCGACGGGCGGCTCTCCCACGAAGAAGCGTCCAGCTTCTACCCGGGAATCGTGCTCTTCGCGGAGGCTACAGAGAAGAATCTCGACCCGGCCTTCTTCGAACAGGTCTATCAAGACGAGGACGGCAACCCGTTCGTGCCCTTCGCTGCCGAGATCCGAGTGTTGGTCGACCCGGACACCGGCGAACTCGAGGAGTTCTCCGTCAGGGATTCCGTTACGGAAGAGTTCCTCGCCGAACTGGTACCCGAGTAGCGCTGGCTGGCTGAGCCGCGTCCACGCCGAGCCCGCACTTGCGGCGATCGTCGAGTAAGCGCGCGGTCGCTGCGTTTTCGATGAAGCCCCGGCTGCCCATGCAGACCGGGGCTTTTCGATCGCCGAAAAAAAAGAGGCACTCAGACGCAACTCGGCGGAACCGGCTCCGTCTAGCCGGCAATGCTGCTCTCCCACCGTCGCACGCTCGTTCTGCTCTCACTCTCGCTGCTCACAGCTGCGTGCGATGGATCAGCGACGAACGAGCCACCGGCCAGCGATACGGACGGCTCGACCGGCACGGGGGCGACCACTGCGAACACCGGTCCGAACGCGACCGCAAGCACGGACGGCTCAACCGAGTCCACGACGGGTTCGACCACCGAGGACGAGGGTGACGCATCGAGCGGAGGCGACTCGAGCGAGGCGACGAGCGCGGGCGACAGCGACGACTCGAGCGACACGGACGAGGAACCGGCCTGCGACGGTACCCACTTCGGCGCGCGGATGAGCTGGAGCCTCCCCTTCCCCGAGAACGAGTTCTCCGGGCCCAGCGCGCACACCACCACGGACATGACCGGGGACGGCATCCCCGACCTCGTCCTGCACTACCCCACCAGCGACGCCACCGGCGGTGTGGGCACCTCCCACTGGGACGTCTTCGCGGGCGGGCCCGATGGCTTCGCCGACGACCCCACCGCGTGGAGCCTCCCCTACGCTGAGCAAGCTTTTTCGGACCTCTTTCACGTCACCACCGACATGACCGGCGATGGCGTCCCCGACCTCGTCGTGCACTACCCCACCAGTGACGCCACCGATGGCGTCGGCGCCACCCACTGGGACGTCTATCCGGGGGGCGCCGACGGCTTCGCCGATGACCCCACCGCGTGGAGTCTCCCCTACGCTGAGCAGGCCTTTTCGGACAGCTTTCACGTCACCACCGACATGACCGGCGATGGCATCCCCGACCTCGTCCTGCACTACCCCTCCAGCGAAGCCACTGACGGCGTCGGCACCACCCACTGGGATGTCTACCCGGGTGCACCCGGCGGCTTCGACGACGACCCCATCGCGTGGAGTCTCCCCTACGCTGAGCAAGCCTTCGCCGACCTCTTCCACGTCGTCTCCGACATGACCGGCGACGGCATCCCCGACCTCGTCCTGCACTACCCCACCAGCGACGCCACCGACGGCGTCGGCACCACTCACTGGGATGTCTACCCGGGCGGACCCGATGGCTTTGCCGACGACCCCATCGCGTGGAGTCTCCCCTACGCTGAGCAAGCCTTTGCCGACCTCTTCCACGTCGTCTCCGACATGACCGGCGATGGCATCCCCGACCTCGTCCTGCACTACCCCACCAGCGACGCCACCGAGGGTGTCGGCACCTCGCACTGGGACGTCTACCCCGGCGGACCCGATGGCTTCGCCGACGACCCCACCGCGTGGAGTCTCCCCTACGCTGAGCAAGCCTTTGCCGACCTCTTCCACGTCGTCTCCGACAGGACCGGCGATGGCATCCCCGACCGCGTCCTGCATTACCCCACGAGTGACGCCACCGAGGGTGTCGGCACCTCGCACTGGGACGTCTACCCTGGCGCGTGCGACCGCTGATGCGCCCGCGCATGACGCATCATCAAATACGACATATTGTCGCGTCTCGAGCGTTTTCGCGCAGGCTCCCCTTCGCGGCGTCGTTGGGCTACAACGAGACGTCGTGCGGAGCCTTCGTTCGTTGTCCTGCGTGCTAGCCGTCTGCGCCCTGGGCTGCTCGTCTCGCCACGACCCCGCACCAGCGCCCGAGCCCGAGCCCGCAGCCGTGGCCCCGACTCCGCCCGGCCCAGCCGCGATCACCCGCGACGACGGACCGAGGCGCAGCCCCGACGGCACGCATCTGCAGATGGTCGAGATCCGCGACTCGCTCATCCCCGGCGCAGGCAAGGGGCTCTTCGCCAAGTACGATCTGGCCGCGGGGACCTACGTGGGGCACTACGACGGCACCTACTTGAGCCAGGCCGAGGTCGACGCCCTCGACGACCACACCACGTCGTATCTGTTCCTGCTGCCCGAGTGCGCCGACGAGCCGATCTACGCCGGCATCGCCGGCGACCTCGACCACCCGATCTCCAAGGTCAACTTCGCCCCCTCCACGGTCAACGGTCACCCGACGCGCCTGCAGAACGTCGACTTCATCGAGCAGTGCGACGAGCCCTACGAGAAGCTGTTCACCACCCGCTTCGTGCACGCGGGCGAGGAGCTCTACACCGACTACGGCCCCGACTACCCCTACGACTTCATGGAGTTCGAAGCGGTGCAGGCGCACTTCCTCGAGGTCGCCGGCGCCCCGGAGCTCGCCGATTTCACGTGGGACTACAGCGAGCCGCAAGACGCCGACACCGACGAGTAGCGCCGCAGCTCAAAATGGCAATCCAGGGATCGCCAGCTCCACCGCATACACGGCGTTGCCTGCGTCGGGATTGCCGGCGGTGATGTAGAGCGTCTGCTGGTCTGCACCGCCAAACGCCGCGTTGGTCACCTGCGGCGCGACCTGAATCTCTCCGAGGTCGTCTCCGGCGGGCGAGCGCACGACGATGCGCCCCTCGGAGTGCAGCGTCGCGTAGAGGTTGCCTGCGCAGTCGACCGCCATCCCATCCACACCTGCGAACACGTCGCCAAACGGTGCGCCGGGAGTTGCCACGTTGCCGTCCGCTTGGAGGTCGTAGCGGTTGATCCCACCCGAGTGCGCCACGTAGAGCACCGACTCGTCGGGGCTGAGGCTGATGCCGTTGGGCTGCGTGAGGCTCGACTCGAAGCGCTCGACCGCGCCGTCGGGATCGACCCGGTACACCCCGGTGACGGGCTGCGGCTGCGGTTGCGGCGCTTGGTAGCTGGGGTCGGTGAAGTAGATGGTGCCATCGGAGCGCACGGTCAGGTCGTTGGGCGAGTTGAACCGCTGCCCCTCGAACGACTCGACCACCGGCGTGCGGGAGTTCGTCTCGGGGTCGTACGCCGTGATCGCGCCCGTTTGATGGTCACCGCCGAGGAGCTCGCCCTGAATCCCGATCGCAAGCCCGTTGGTGCCGCTGCCTTCGAAGACGACCTCGAGCGTCGCGCCGTCGTAGCGCATGAGGTTCGATGGAGGGGGCTGGGATTCGAACCAGAAGTGCGAGAGATGCAGCGCGCCGTTCCACCACACGGGGCCCTCGACCAGGCCTCCCGAGCCCACCGCGGTCGAGGTGCCCGGGAGCGCCGCCGCGACCACCGATGGAGCGCTCAGCGGCGTATCGGCGAACGGGCCATCCGGACACGCGGCGTCCGGCGTGTCGATGCCACCACTCGAGGACCCGTCGCCCGACCCCGACGGGTCGGTCGCAGACGCGGTGCCGGTGGGCGCCGGCCCGCCCCCAGAGGTCGAGTCCGAGTCGCTCGGACCCTCGTCGTCTTCGCCTGCGGTGGTCCGGTCGCCCGACGCCTCGCCCGCGGAGGCCGTGCTCGATGCGGTGACCGTATCAGCGCCGGTCGACCCGCCCCCGAGCGAGGCTACCGGCGCACCGTCGTCGCTGCACGCCGCCACCAGGCCACACAGGATCAGGGTTGTCTTCGCCTTCATCGCGTCGGCCTCGTCACGGCGAGCAGTGTACGTGCACCTTCGAGCTCAGGCCCAGTCGATGCGGTACTCGAGCGAGTGGCCGCACTGCTCGGAGAAGCGCCGTACCGATCGTGCGGTCATCACTTCGGTCACCTTCGACGGGATGGCGGTCGTGATGAGCGTGCCGAGCGAGGTCGACTCGCCTTGCAGCAGCGGACCGCCGGCTGGCTGTCGAAAGACGACGTCGGCGTCGATGCGGCCGGCTCGGTCCATGAGGTCGAAGACGTCGCGGAACAACACGTAGGAGTTGTCGCTGCGATGCGCGAGCCAGTTGGCGACGGGCATGAAGTCGACCAGGTGGATGAGCTGGTAGTTCATCGCCTCCCAGAACGCCTCGCCCGACATCTCCATGGGCGCGTTGTCGATGACCCGGTGCATCGAGATCGACCGCATCGAACGTCCCATGTTCTCGCGCAGCTCGGCGCGCAGAGGCCCCGCGTAGAGCAGGCGAAGCACGGTCGGAAACGCGGCGACGTGCAAGAAGTCCGAGGGGCTCAGCAGCGCCTCGAGCTGCGGGATCTTGCTGGCCTCCATGGCGAACGTGTTGGTGCCGGTGCCGAGGATGCTGTGCAGCAGCATCACCAGCGGGCTTCCGTTGGGGTAGTGCTTGGCCGTGTACTCGAAGCAGAAGTACAGGTGATCGAGGAAAGACCCCTCGGCGTGCTCGACGTCGAAGTCGCACTCCTCGACCAAGAACCTGCGCAGCGCCTCGGAGACCGGCGGAAGCTCCAGCCCTTCGGTGACGCGGTCGTAGTCCGCCTGCACTTCGGCCGCGGCGTCGCGATGCCACACCACGTCCTTGCCGAGTCGATGACGCACGATGAATCGAGCCGCGGGGCTCTCCAGCGTTTGAAAGATGGTGCGGCCGAGGTCGAAGCTTGGGATGGGCGTCACGTCGACCCGCCCCTTGTGGTCGCGCGCTCCGGCGTAGGCGATCGAAGCCTTGCGTTGCACGGTGGGCTCGGGACGAACGGCGGCGTTCTGAGGCATCGCTCGCGGAGCCTAGCAGCCCGTGGTGAAACCCGACACGGGCTGCTACCAGCAGACGCCTCCAGCGAAGGTGGCGAGGGTCGCGGACCTTCGGATTCCGGTCAGCGGCCGACGCGTCGAAACGCGAGGACGCCCAGCAGCGGGCCCGGCACCAGCGCGACGAACAGGTACGCCGGGGGCACCACGTCCACGAGCGCAGACAGTAGCTGCAAGCTGCCGATCGTCAGCGAGAAGCCGACCGCGTTGATCAGCGTCAGGGCGGTCCCGACTCGCTCGGGCGGGGAGGCCGACGCGGCCACGGCCGAGAACTGCGGAGAGTCACCCGCGACGAGCGTGCCCCACACGAGCACGAACGCCACGCTCATCCATGGCGCCCCCCAAAGGAACACCGCCGGGCTGAGCACCGCGCACAGGCCCGAACCACGGAGCATGAAGCGCGCCACGGCGGCGCTTCCGACTCGGCCCGACACGATGCCTCCCACGACGCAGCCGAGGCCCCCGGCGCCGATCGCCAAGAAGGCGTACAGCGAGACCTCCGAGGCGCTCGCGCCGGGCACCACCGACGCCAGCACCAGCGGAACGAACGCCCAAAACGCGTACAGCTCCCACATGTGCCCGAAGTAGCCGAGCGCGGCTCCGCGAACGTCGGGGATCTGGAACACGCCGAGCGCGTCGCGAACGCTCGTCCGCGACGTCGACTTCACCGCCGGCCCTTGCGGCACCCACAGCAGCACGACCACGCCCGCCAACGCGGCAAGCGCTGCGGTCGTCAGCGTCAAGACCGTGGCGTCGAGCTGGAAGGTCGACAGCAGATGCGGGAACGCGGTGCCGAGCACCAGTGCTCCGACCAGCCATCCGATCGCCGCGCCAAGCCCCTTGGGAAACCACGACGCGGCGAGCTTCATGCCGACCGGGTAGACCCCCGCCAAGAAGAAGCCCGTGAGAACCCGGGTCAGGAGGAACCAGACGAACGACGCCGGCGCGAGCATCGACGCCGCCGTGCTCACCGCTCCGGCGAGCGCCGACCCGAAGAACAAGCGGTGCGCCGGGATGCGGTCGGAGATCCCGCTGAGCGCAAAGACGAAGGTCCCGACGATGAAGCCGAGCTGCACGCCCGAGGTCATCCACCCGACCGCGCCGTCGACCTCGGGCCACAGCGGCGCGAGCTCGCCGAGGGTCGCGTTGCCGACGAACCACAGCGACGTACCGGCAAACTGCGCCGCCACGATCAGCGGCAGCGTGAAGCGAGACGCTTGCACTGCGCGAGAGTACGCCCAACGAGCCGCGGCGGCCTCAGGCCGCGTTCATGCGCCGACGGACCTGCATCAGCTCGTCGCTCAGCCGCATCATCGGCACCGACCGGCCGTTGAGGATCGCCGTGCGGGCGCCTCGCATCGCCATACCGTAGCGCACGCTCGGCACGCCGCCGTAGCCGTTGTCGGCGGTGCGTAGCTTCATCACCGTGGTCCACGAACCGACGGCACCGCTGCCCCCCACCGATGACGTGATGAGGTACTTGCCCCGAGGCGTGCGCGCGATCGTGTGGCCGCCGGGATACTCGCGCTGCGTGGTGCCGGTGGGCACGTCGGATCTGTACTGCTGGATGATCCGGTACGTCTCGCTGCAGGCCCAGTTGTGCAGCTGCTGCACGCCCGCGCGACGGTCACTCGCCAGGCCGCGCGCCTGCATGTACTCCTTGAGCAGAGAGACGGCCGACGCGTAGAACGTGAAGCCCGGCGTGAGCGCGCTGGTGCCCAGCGTCTGGGCGAGGTGCAGCGTCACGCCCCACCGGCCCGGCTCGAGGTTGACGACGGCATGGTTACGCTCGTTGGCGGCCGGCCGCATGAAGACCGGGTTGGCCCGTGACAACCCGCGGGTCGCGTTGTCGACCGGCGTCCAGAACCCAGCAGCAACGCCGGCCGCCGACGCACCCAGCGGCAGCCGCAAGACGTCGCGAATCCGCGGCACGCTGACCGACGCGCCCACGCCCACCAGGCCGCCGACCGTCGAGCGGTCCGGGCTCTCGAAGTAGCTGACCGACCCCTCGAGCGAGATCAGCTTGAACACGTCGATGTTGACCGCGGCCTGGGCACCGCGGAACCATCCGGACCACGCGGAGTGGATGTGCGGGTGGTTGCCGAAGCCGAAGCCGGTGTAGACCTGCGCCCCGGCGGAGATGTTGAAGTAGGACAGGCCGCCTTGCGGGTAGGCGTAGACCGCGAACTGCTCGTTCCACAGGTCCCAGACCAGATCCATGCCGCCGCCCGCGGTCGCCGAGCCCAGCTGGCCGGTCGCGCTCGACCCGACCACGATGTACCCCTCGGTCAGAGCGCGCATCGCGGAGAGGAACGCCGCGTCACAGATGTACTCGAGGGGGGACTTCGTCGGGTCGATCATGCGCGGGTATCCAGACGTAGGCGGGTCTCCGATATTTCATCCTATGTAGCCGGTATAGACAAGCCCGGCTCCCGACGCGGATCGCGCCGCGGCCTCAGAACACGTCGAAACCGCGCCAGCTCGTGCCGTCGGCGAGGAAGACCATGCCGTTGGCGAAGCTCAGCGAGACCTCGGATTCGAACGTGGACGCGGCTTCGAGGGTGGTCGTGTCGACGCGCTGTCCCTGCGGATCCCACGACGACAGCACGCCCTCGGCGTACGTCAGGTAGCAGCCCTGGCCGAACGCGAGGCTGCGCGTGGACGGGAAGTCGAGCTCGCCGGCCCCGGTCCCGTAGCCCGACAGCGCCACTCCGCCGACGAACGTCCCGTCGGCGCCCCACTGGAGCACCGCGCCCTGCGACAGCGCGATGAACACGTCGGCCTCGTCGTCCCAGACCACCGCCGCGGCCTGGGCGAGCGCGGGGTCGGAGGGGGCGAGGGTGGCATCGAAAGAGAACACCCCGGGCATGTCCATCACGAGCACATCGTCGTCATCGAACGCGCGCGCGCGCAGCGGTGACGTGCCATCGCCTTGCGCAAAGATCGACCGGAAGTCGACCCCGGGCTCGAAGCTCGCTTGCACCGTACCGTCCTCGGCGTACTGCACGGCGCGCGTCCCCGCCGCGGACCCGCCGCTGACGGCCCAGTAGTCGGTGCCGTCCCATGCAATGGACACCGCCGCGGGGGCGAGGTCGCCCAGCGCGAACGTGACCTGCGGGTCGAACATTTCGGCGGCGAACGCCGGGCACGAGATGAGGCACGCGTCGGTGCATCCGGGACCGCCTTCGCACTCCTCACCCGCCGCGGCGTTGATCGTCCCGTCGCCGCACTCCGCGGCGGAGCAGTCCGCGTCGCAGGTCTTCGAGGGGCCGGCGTCGTCGCACGTCTCCCCCGCGTCTTCGTTGGTCACGCCGTCACCGCACTCGACCGCGGTGCAGTCGTCGTCGCACGTCTGGGTCTGCGCGCCGTCGTCACACGTCTCCCCCGCGGCCTCGTTGATCTGCCCGTCACCGCAGGCCGCCGCGGTGCAGTCGGCGTTGCACGACTCCGACTCGGCCCCGTCGTCACACGACTCGCCCGCAGCCTCGTTATGCACGCCGTCGCCGCACTCGCTGATCGTGCAGTCCACGTTGCAGCGCGCCGACTCCCCGCGGTCGTCGCACGCCTCGTCGCCCTCGACGACGCCGTCACCACAGACGGGTCCGCCGGTGTCCGTGTCCGTGTCCGTGTCCGTGCTCGTCGCGGTCCCCGACGACGAGCTCGAGTCTTCCCCGGTCTGCGTGGTGCTCGTCGTGCTCCCATCGTCGGTGGTCACCGACGCGGTGCCCGTGCTCGCCTCGCCGCTGCTCGTGCTCGCGTCCCCCGTCGAGGTGGACCCCTCGTCGGTCTCCGCCTCCGCGGGCGCGAAGTCCCCGCACGCGCCCAGCAAGAGTCCGGCGATCAGCGTCAGTCCAGCAGCCTCGGTCTTCACGAGCCGAACGATTCCAGAGCCCCGCCCCGGCCGCAATGGTCTTGGGCACGGCGCCTACGAGGCTACTGCGCCGCCTTCGGCGTCTTCTTCGCCTTGCGCTTCTTCGGCTTGCGCTTGGGCACGTTGGGCCGGAAGCAGATGAAGGACATGTCGTCGGTCTTGCTCGGCGGTCCGGCGCCCGGCCGCATGCGCGCGGCGACCAGCTCGGCCAGGCGGTCGCAGGCGGTGCCGAGGTTGCGCACGCGAATGAAGTCGAGGATCTCGTGCTCGAACACGTTGTCGAACATGCCGTCGCTTCCCATCACCAGCGTGTCGCTGCGTCCGGCGGCCACGCGAGGACACACCTCGAGCCGCATCGCGTCGATGCCGATCGCGCTGCTGAGGAGGTGGCGGTACTCGTGCAGCAGCGCCTCGTCCGGCGACAGGGCGCCCGCGGCAGCGAGGTACCCCACCGGCGACTGGGCGGTCGTCCGCATCTTGATGCGGCCCCGCGTGTTGAGCAGCATCGCCTCGGAGTCGCCCACGTTGAACAACCGAACGCCATCGCGGGTGATGAGCGCGGCCACCATCGTCGTGGCTCCCGCGCCTCGCTTGCCCTTGGTGCGGACCTGGGCGGCGTCATAGGCCTCGACCACGTGCGCAGGCCGGGCGGACCCCTCGGCGATGTGCTCGGCGAGCGTCTCGACCGCCACCTTCGACGCGCGCGCCCCCCCGCGCTGACCGCCCATCCCGTCGGCGACGGCGAGCAGCAGCGCGTCGGGACCGCAGTCGAGCACCGCCGCTGCGTCCTCGCCCGCTCTGCCCGGTGGTCGGTCGGGACCCGAGGCCATGCGCACGACCACCGAGCCCAGCGGATGATCGAACTCGACCTCGACCGGGTCCTTGATCATGGACCAACACTCACGGAGCACGGAGCGTTCGGCATCGGCCTCGGGCACGCCGCAAGCGTACGCAAACGGCGCTCCGGGCGACAGGTCAAGATGATGTCGGCGCCGATTGCCGCTCAGCGGGGACAATCGAGCGTTTCGACGGGGTGTGCCTGGAGAACGGCCTCGAGCGACGCTTCGGTGAGCGCGGCCGCGTCCTCGACGGGCACGCCGAAGCCCACGTGGATGTGACCGCCCGCGACCGCGTGCGGCGTCGACTCGGCGTAGGCGATCCCGTGCAACCCGAGGAAGCCCGAGAGGTAGCTGCCGCTCGTGCCCTGCTCAATCTCCACCGAGGTCACCCCGAGCGCGTTCGCAGCGTCCTCGATCGCCGCCATCGGCAGCAGGCTGGCCGCGCGCTCGACCCGGTGGTCGTTCATCGCCGCCCAGCTCCGGGCATCGACGCTGTCCTGCGTCGGGCGGGTCTGCTCCCCGAAGCCATCGGAGATCCAATCGAGCGCCGGGTCGTCCCCGCCGCCCACACCGTGTCCACCTTCGACCGCTTCGATCTCCCAGCCGATCGCTCCGCCGCGGCTGAACGTGACGACGGCGTGGGGCTCGAGCGCGTCGACGATGGCCCAGAAGTCGGCGGAGGTGTCCTGGTAGTCCACCTGCAGATCGCCCTGCCCCACCGAGCCCGGCGAGCCGATCGGGTCGTTCGTCGGGTCGCCATCGGGCGGAAACTCGGGAAAGAACGCGTACACGTCGTAGCCCAAGCCCCGCCAGTTCTCGCCGACCCAACCGTTGGGGTTGTGCTCGGGCTGGGCGCTGAACGCCCGGAGCATCTCGTTGGTCGGCGGCCAGTACCCCATCAGCACCGCCGTCTTGACGCACGTCGCGCTGCCCGACGAACCCCCGCTGCTGCTCGAGTTCGTCCCGCCCGTGCTGGTCCCACCGCCCGAGCTCGACGCGACCTCCGACCCGCTGGCGCTGCTCGAGGTCTGGGTCGACGCGAACCCTGTCGTCGTCCCCGCCGGATCATCGGTCTTGGGCGCGCCCGTCTCCCCTGCGGGCTCCTGCGCGGACGGCGAAGTCGCGCCGCACCCCCACAGCGCGCACGCAGCCGCCACCGAGGCCGCGTTGCGCCGTTTGCAATTGAGGTAGGACACGGTGCGACATGTTGGATCGCCGCGCGACTGGTTGTCCACCGCAGGCCCAACCGCTGTAAGCTCCGCTCGGTGGGCCGATCTGCCGAAGACGACCGCGACGTGCTCGCGCTGCCGATGCAGCGCCCACGCCGTCCCGTGCCCGGCAGTGGCACACCCGCGCGCGTCCACCCTCCGAGCTTCGACCCCGACGCGGCGCGCAAGGCATGGCGCCAGGTCGCTCGCGTTCGCGGCGGTGGACCCGGGCTCGGCGTCGATGCTCCGAGGCGGCCCATCGTCCCCGCGCTGATGGGTGTCCTCCTCGCGCTGGGCGTGGTGTGGGGCGTCGTGTCGCTCTCGGACGAGCCCCCATCCGACGTCGCGCCGCCGCAGGTGGCCGCCGTGGTGTCCGAGGCGTCCGCGCCCGAATCGCCCACGCCCGAGCCGCCCACCGGCGAGGCCGCGCCCGTGATCGCCGACGCCACCGCGGTCCCCATGCCTGCGTCGAGCATCGGTCGGTTCCAGCCGGCGCACCCTCCGGCCGCGCGCGCCCGCATGGCGCCTCCGGCCACCGAGGATTCGACGCAGCAGGCCGCGCCCCGCCGACCCGCTGCACCCAAGAAGACGAGCGCAAGCTGGCGCTCGTCGATTCCCATGCCTAGCGAGCCGAGCGAGGCAAACCAGCCAAGCGCGCCCGCCCAGCCCAGCGCGCCCGCTCTGGACGCGCCAACGCCCTCGGCCCCGCCGCTGGTCCGTCGCGGGCCCCCCGTATCGCCCGAGAGCCCACCCGCCGGCGTCGCCGCGCTGCGCAAGCTCCCCAAGAGCTCCCGCGACCGCCCCCCGCTCGAAGGGGTCGGCGTCAGCGGCATTCACGTCGACCGGCTCGATCTCGGGTCGGCGTACGACGACGGCGTCTGCCAGGGCAGCAACCGCAGCTACTCGGAGGCCGCGGTCAAAGCCGTCAACGTCTGCTTTCGCGTCGTGCACCGCCGCCAAACCGAGCGCGTCCTGGTCAAGTGGAGCAAGAACGGGCGCTTGGTCCGGCGCGCGTGGATCGTCATCCCCGCAGCCCACGCCTACCGCACGCGCGCGGGGCTCCGCCTCCGCGACTCCCACGTGGGGAAGTGGACGGTCACCGTGGAGAGCACCGACGGAGTGGTCCTCGCAAGCGGCGATTTCAAGGTCACACCGTGATGTTTCGGCCGTTTGACCGACCGCGCCCGCACTCGTAGTCTCCCGTCCCACGCTCCGCCGGAGCGCCTCCGACCATGCGGCTTGCAGCCCCAACGAAACGCCTCCTCCTCCGTGGGGTGGGCACCCTCGCTCTCGCCGCGACGGCGCTCGGAGCCACCGCGTGCGGCAAGGCTCCCAACACCGACACCGACGTGTTGGTGCTCGGCTTCGACGGCATGGATCCCAAGTTCGTGCGTCGCCACGCCGACCGCCTGCCCAACCTCATGCGGCTGGCCGAACAAGGCGGCTTCACCGAGCTCGAGACCGTCATGCCGCCGCAGTCGCCGGTGGCCTGGTCGACCGTCATCACCGGCATGACCCCCGGCGGCCACGGCGTCTTCGACTTCGTGCATCGGCACCCCGAGGACGTCACCCCGTTCAGCTCGATGGCCGAGGCCATCCCACCCGAGTACACGCTCGAGGTCGGCGACGTCGTCATCCCGCTCTCGGGCGGCGAGACGATCCCGCTGCGCAAGGGCGAGGCGTTCTGGCAGAAGCTCGACGGCGCCAACATCCCGGTGACCATGATGAAGATGCCCACCGACTTCCCGCCGCTGCCCGCGAGCAACGGCGCGGTCTCGGGCATGGGCACCCCCGACATGCTCGGGTCGTTCGGCACCTTTCAGTTCTTCACCGACGACCCCGCCGAGTACGTCAAGGAAGAGGTCTCCGGAGGCGAGATCTACCGCGTCGACGTCATCGGCGACCACGTCTCCACCGCCCTGTACGGCCCGGTCAACACCTTCTACAAGGACGAGCCCCGCACCGAGGCCGCCATCGAGATCGACGTCGACCGCAGCCGCCGCACGGCGCGGATCGAGATCGGCGAAGACGTCATGGTCCTGCAAGAGGGCGACTGGAGCGAGTGGGTCGAGGTCGACTTCGAGCTCGTCCCCTACATGCTCTCGGCCAGCGGCATCGTCCGCTTCTTCCTCAAAGAGGCCTATCCCAACTTCAAGCTCTACGCGAGCCCGATCAACATCAACCCCAAGAAGCAAGAGGTCCCGATCAGCGAGCCGCACGAGTTCGGCGAAGAGATCGCCAACGAAGTGGGCCTCTTCTACACCCAGGGGATGGCCGAGGAGACCAAGGCGCTCTCGGCCCACATGATCTCCCGCAAGGACTTCATCGAGCAGGCGCACATCGTCTTCACCGAAGAGATCGACGTCTATCACCACCTGCTGGACAAGTACAAAGAGCGCGGCGGTGGGTTCATGTTCTACTACTTCTCCACCACCGACCAAGCCGCCCACATGCTCTGGGGCGACTACGAAGAAGACCTCATCCCGTACTACGAGCGCGCGGACGAGGTGGTCGGTCACACGCTCGACACCATCGACGACGACACCACGCTGATGATCATCAGCGACCACGGGTTTCAGCGCTTCGACCGCGAGGTCCACCTCAACCGCTGGCTCATGGACGAAGGCTTCCTCGCCCTCGACGACCCGGCCAACGCGGGTCCCACCCCCGGCTTCGTGCACGTCGACTGGGAAAACACCCAGCTGTACGCCATGGGCCTCAACGGCCTGTACGTCAACCTCGAGGGCCGCGAAGACCAGGGCAGCGTCAGCGAAGACGAGATCGAAGCGATCGAGGCCGAGCTCGAGAAGAAGCTGCTCGCGTGGGTCGACCCCGAGAACGGCAAGAACGTCGTGCTCAAGCTCTACCGCACCGACGAGATGTTCGAAGACGGCACGCAGATGGAGTTCGCGCCCGACTACCTCGTCGGCTTCGCGCCCCCGTTCCGCATGTCGCCCGCTACCGGCCTGGGCGCGGTCCCCTACACCCAGATCAACGACAACCCCGACGAGTGGATCGGCGACCACTGCATGGCGCACGAGACCGTCCCGGGGGTCCTGTTCTCCAACCGCAAGATCACCGGCGAGAAGCCGCGCCTGCACGACGTGCCGGTCAGCGTCCTTCACGCCTTCGGACTCGAAAAGCCGGCGCACATGGTCGGCCAAAACGTCATCCAGTCTCGCTAGATCCGCTCAACCAAGGTTCAGTCATGCCCGCCGTCAAGCTCGAGAAAGCCATCTACACCCGTCTGAAGAAGTGCGCCGAAGTGGCCGGTTACTCGTCCACCGACGAGTTCATCGTGCACGTGCTCGAAAAAGAGATGTCCAAGCTCGAGGACGCCGAGAGCGACGAGGACATCGCGGCCAAGCTCCAGGGCCTCGGCTACATCGACTAGTCGCGCCAGAGGTCTCGAGAAGCCCATGGATGCACTCATCAACGGCGTAGGGTCGCTGTTTGGCGCCCTCTTCGACGGACTGATGGTGCCGCTTTCGGCGCTGTCGCTCGGGTGGAGTCTCGCGATCATCTCCACCCTCATGGGTGCAGTCATGCTCGTGGTCTTCAAGTACACGGGCGACCCCGATCTCCTCTATACGTCCATCAAGAGGATGCAGGCGTACATGATGGAGATGCGCCTGTTCGACCGCGAGCCCAAGCTGGTCTTCAAGGCCATGGGCAACCTCTTCTGGTGGAACTTCAAGAGCATCATCGCGCTGCTCGGGCCCATGCTGTGGGTCACCGTGCCGATGCTCCTGCTGTTCTTCCAGATGGAGCACTACTACGGCATGCGCCCCATCGAGCCCGGTGAGAGCGCGATCGTCACGGTCAAGTTCAACAGCCCCGACGACATCGACGCGGTGAAACTCGAGTCGGGCAGCGGCGCGCAGGTCGAGACCGATGCCGTGCTCTCGCGAGGCCGCGCGATGGCCAGCTGGCGCGTCCAGGGGGTCGAAGAGGGCCACCACACCCTGCTGCTCACCGTCGGCGAGCAGTCGTACGAGAAGTCCCTCGACGTCGGCACCGAGCGCGTCCGCGTCAGCAAGCGCCGCGCTCTGGCGGGTCCCGACGCGCTCGTCTACCCCGTCGAGCCACGGCTCGAAGCCGGGCCCGTCGCGTGGATCGACATCCGCTACCCCACCACCGACACCCCGTGGCTGGGCACCGAAATGCACTGGCTGCTGTGGCTGGTGATCGTCTCGCTCGTCGGCGCGCTGGTGGTGCGCTGGGTCGTCAACCTTTGGCGACCCCACACGCTGTAGCGGCTACCCGCCGCAGTTGTCGCCCTGCCGCGGCCGGGCGAACGACGTGAACACCAGGTCCCTCGTCTCGAGGTCGGTCCGCGTGACCACCAGCGGTGCTCCGATGGTGAGCGGCTGTGTCTCGATGACTTCGGTGACCGGCGACGCCTCGAAGCCGTCGCTCACGGCACCGGGGCACGGGCGGTCCAAAGCGCCCTGGGCGTTCGTGTAGACCAGCCCCAGATCCCACGTCTCGTTGTCGTTCATCGCGTCGATGTTCGAGGCGATGGCGAGCGTGTCACCGCCGGGCGACGCCGCTGCGCCGCGGAAGCGCTGCGGGTCGGGCGTCAAGAAGACCGACCCCTCGCTGCGAAGGCCGAGCATGTCGTCGATCGGCCTGATCCACACGTTGGCCGTGCTCCCGACACCGTTGGTCTGGCCGAGGGCGACCCGCGTGCCCGCGACGGTCGTTGCGGCGTAGAACGTGTCGTAGTCGTCGCTGCCCACCGTGACCAGCTGCACGCTCTCCGGATCGACGGGGTTGAGACGGCCTGCGAGGGCGTCACTGCCGTCGGGTGAGTAGGATGACGCCTCACCGAGCACGATGACATCGTCGTTGCCGAGCGACGAGACGCCGCGCAGCACATCGACCCCCCCAGATCCGAAGCTGAACCCTCCGGTGAAGTCGCCTCCGGCTCCGACCCGCGCGACGGCGGCTTCGCGATCGCCGAGCTCGAGTTGATTCGATCCGACCACAGCGAAGGATCCGCCCGGCTCTTCGGCGACACCCAACAGCTGGACCGCTCCGAGGCCCACGACGACCGAGGTCCACTGCGGGTCGAAATCGGCGCTCATGCCAACGGCCAGACCACGGGCGTCCGTCAGTCCATCGGTCGCGTTGCCCGCCAGCACGAACCCCCCCGTGGACGTCTGTGTCGCGGCGCGGGCCACGAGGTCGCCGCCTTCCGTCTCGAGTTGCACGCTCTGTACGTGTTGGCCTTGCAGCGAGAAGTGACTGACCAGGATATGGCTGCGCTGCGGCCCCCCGTAGCGAATGACACCCGTCGCGACGATGCGATCGCCGTCGACGAGTACGGAGTAGAACTGCTCCGATTCGGGTCGGTCCGCATGCACGGCCCATTCGACCTCACCGTCGAGCCCGACGTGGACCAGGGCCGCTTCGCGACTATCGTTGCGCCAGACGTCGCCCGCGATGATGACGCCTCCCTCGGGATGCGCCGCCATGCCACTGACGTTGACGCCCAGCTCTGGATCGTAGACGTGCGTCTGGGGAGGGTTGGCGGGGCCTCCGGTGGTGGTCGAGCCCGTGCTCGGGTCGGGGCCGCTGACGTTGCCGGTGGTCGTCGTCTCCGAGCCCGTCTGCGTCGACGACGTGACCTCCGATCCGCTCGTGCTGGTGCTCGACGCTCCTCCCGACGACGGCCCCGTGCTGCCCGTGCCAGAGGAACCCGATACGTCCTCACCTGGGGCGGGGTCGGCGAAGCACCCCCCGGCCACGACGAGACAGCCCAATACGATGGGCATCGGAACTAGGCGAGAACGAGGCATGCGCCGCAATGGTGACAGCCCTTCAACCTTGGGCGCAACTAGCCTCCGCGAACGACCCGACCGCTCAGATCGCGGGCGGCCTGCCTCGACTCCCGTGCCATAAAGCAATGATGGTGACGGTGTCCCCGGCAATGGTGAAGTACACGTAGTAGCGGACTCGTCTCATCACAGCCCGCCGAACCCCAGGCCGCTGTGCAACAGGAACTCCAATCGCTCGCGGCGAGTCCTCGAGAATGCTGAGCAGTTCCTCGAGGTCGTCGTCGAAAGCAAACGGTGCTTTGTCGCGGTGTTCGAACCACCAGTCGCGCGCGTCGGCGACCTGTCGAGCCGCAGTCGGCACGAACTCGACGGTGAACATGGACTACCGCTTCGCTCGGAGTTCGCGGAGAAACGCCCGCGCGTCGATACGCGCCGATGCAGGGACTTCGCGGAGTCCGGTGTCGATGGCCTCGAGTTCGTCGTCGGACACTCGCACTGCGCTTGGGCGTCCGATGAGAACGGTGACCTCGGTACCGTTCGGGGCGTCGGTAGGCTCAGCCAGCACCACCACACCGTTCTCGATCGTCCCCCGCTTCGCAACCATGGCCTTTAGATTAGCAGCGGCTGCTAGCCCTCGCGACATCCCGGTGCCAGCGGCACATACCGCCAGGGCCAGCTCGAACGCGGCGGTGACGCCGGTCACCACCGGGCGCAAGAGACCGCCTACGAGCCGTGACCCGACGCAGCCTCGAGTGCGTACGCTTCCACGCGATCACCCTCCCGCAGGTCGTTGAAGCCACGGATGGAGAAGCCGCACTCGCGTCCGTTGCCGACGCGCGCCACGTCGTCCTTGTGCGTGCGCAGCGACGCGAGCTCGCCTTCGTGGACGACTTCGCCATCCCGCAGTACGCGGATGAGCGCGTCACGGGTGAGCTCGCCATCGACGACGCGACCGCCGGCGACCTGGCCCACCTTGCGGATGTCGAACAGCGCGCGCACCTCGACGATGCCGCGGCGATTCTCTTCGAGCACGGGCTCGAGCAGCGCCGTCATGCGCGCTTCGACGGCGTCGGCGAGCTCGTAAATCACCCGGCTGGTCTCGATCTCGACCGACTCCCGCCGTGCAGCCGTGAGAGCACGGTTGCCCGCCTTCACGGCGAAGCCGACGATCGTGGCACCGGCCGCAGCCGCCGTCTTCACGTCGCCTTCGGTGACGGGGCCCAATCCTGTGGCTACGACGTCGAGCTCGACCCCTTCGACCTCGATCGCCTCGAGCACCTCCTCGACCGCCTCGAGGGAGCCGTTGACGTCGGCCTTGATGAGGACGGGGACCACGCTCACGTTCCGGCGACGCAAGAAGCGCTCGATCGAGAGCACGTTGTCGCCGTGCATGGCTTGGCGTCGACGCTCTTCGCGGTGAGCGATGATGCGCTTGGCGGCGTCATCGTCTTCGACGACCACCGCGGGACGTCCCGTGCTCGGCGGCGCGTCGAGTCCGACGACTGTAACCGGCGTCGAGGGGCCCGCCGAGTCCACGGGCTTGCCGTCCTCGTCGATCAGCCGCCGAACCTTGCCCCAGCGCTGACCGGCGACCAGGACGTCGCCGACCTTCAGCGTGCCCGCCTGCACGAGCACGGTACAGGTCGGGCCGTGTCCCTTGCGGACGCGGCTCTCCAACACCACTCCCCGAGCTCTCCCCGCAGTGGGCGCGCGCAGCTCGAGTAGCTCGGCTTGAAGCAGCAGCGTCTGCAGCAGCGCGTCGATGCCCTGCCCCGCCTTGGCGGAGACCTCGACGATGAGGGTGTCGCCCCCGAACTCCTCGCCGATGAGCTGGTGCTCCATCAGCTGCTGCTTGGCGCGGCCGGGGTTGGCAGCGTCGAGATCGCACTTGGTCACGGCGACCACCACGGGCACATCGGCCTCGCGCGCGTGCTCGATCGCCTCGACGGTCGTGGGCATGACGCCGTCGTCGGCCGCGACCACGAGCACGACGATGTCGGTGACCTGCGCGCCGCGGCCCCGCATCGCGTTGAACGCCTGGTGTCCGGGCGTATCGAGAAACACCAGCTCTCCGGCGTCGCGTTGCACGCGGTACGCACCGATGTGCTGGGTGATGCCACCAGCCTCGCGCTGGGCCACACGGGTGTCACGTATCGCGTCGAGCAGCGACGTCTTGCCGTGGTCGACGTGCCCCATCACGGTCACGATGGGCGCGCGGGGAACCGGCGTGGCGTCACTGGTGCGGCGAAGCAGCGCGGCCTCGTCGAAGCTCGTGTCCTCGACGCGCCACTCGAACTCCGAGGCGAGCGTGGACGCGGTCTGCACATCGACGCGCGTGCTGGGCCGCAGTCCCTTGATGCCCAGACGGTAGCCCGCACGCACGACCTGCGAAGCAGACTGCGACATCGCGTGCGCCAGCTCTGCAATGAGGATCGAGCCGTTGACCTCGAGGACGCGGTTTTCGGCCTTGCGCGGCTTGGTGTGGCTCACCCGAGCGCGCCGGCCCCGGCGGTTGGCCCGAAGGCGCGACTCGTTGCGGCGGTTCTTCTGCAACTTTCGGTGCACCCGCTCCTTGCGGCGACTCGCGCGACCGGGCTCGGCGTTCTTCGCTTTGGCCGCCTTGGCGACCACCACTTTCTTCTTCTTGGGGCGCGGGGCGACCTTGATGAAGCCCAAGATCTTGGGCTCGCTGCGTCGCGTCGTGCCCACGATGACGCCGTCCTCGTTGCGCAGGACTTTGGGCTGCGGGGCCTCGGCCGGCTTGCGGACGGTGGGCTGCGACTTGGCGGGCTGCTCCGCCGAGGTCGGCGCCTCGCCGAGCGCGTTGCGGATCGCCTGCGCCTGCGCGGCATCCACCGTGCTCATGTAGCTCTTCAGCGAAAAGCCCAAGCGCCTCACTCTTGCGTGAAGGTCCTTGGGCTTTGCGTCGAATTCCTTGGCGAGTTCATAGAAACGGATCTTGTCGGTGCTCATGGGGTCTCCTCGGTTGGGGTTGGTTGTGTTGCGTCCTCCTTTCGAAGGGGGTGGCGCGCAGGCATCGACCGTCGGAGCAGCTCCGCTTGGTGTGGATGAGTCGCGCGACCCGTTCGGGTGCCTCCAAGCCTCTACAGTGCGAGAAACGCCAGTTTGGCGTCTGCGTGCGCGAAAAGCGGAACGCAGCTCCCCTGTGGACCCGGTGGCGGGACAGGTCTCTACACTCTGTGTCCTCGTTGAACGATGTCAAGGGTCGCCCCTCCCACTGCGCGAAACCCGGTACGCTCCGGCGGTGCGTGTTCAGAACGCAATCGGCTCTGCGTTGGTGTCCCTGCTGCTCGCTGCGTGTCGCTCGACGCCCGCCCGATGCCCCGATGCGGAGGTCACGACCGAACCCACGGCATCTGTCGACGCCAACGCGCACGCCGCAGCGCCGCAGGACGCGTTCTGGAAGCAGCCTCCCCAAGAGGTCCTCGACGTCCTGCACGCGCCCTCGCTGCCGTGGGTCTTCACGTCGCCGACAGGCAGCGCGATGCTGCTCGCCGACCCCCTGTCCTACCCCGACCTGGTCGATTTTGGCGCCACGAAGCACCGACTCGCGGGGATGAAGGTCGACCCGCGCACGGGCGGCTATCACGGGCGCAGCGGGGCACTCCGTCCGCGAATCGTGACGGTGAAAGACGGCCGGACGGTGCCACTCACGCTGCCCGAGTCGCTCGAGGTGCACGACGTGCGCTGGTCGGCCGATGGCCAGCGCTTCGCGCTCGTCGTGGACGCGGACGATCACATTGGCCTGTGGGTCGGGGGCGTCGACGGATCACTGCGGGAGATCGAGGGCGTCATGCTCAACCCCTTGATGGACGCCGCCGTGCAGTGGATGCCCGACCAACAGCGCCTGCTCGTGCGGCAGGTGCCTCGACGTGGCGCCCCTCCGCCCGAGCCCAGCATCCCCGCCGGCCCCAAGATCCTCGAAGGCAAGGGAGCCACCGCCGCTCGGTCAACCTACGAGTCGCGCAACCTCCTCGAGACAGCGCACGACGACGCGCTGTTCGACTACTACGCCACGTGCGAGCTCGCGGTCCTCGACCCGACCACGGGCAGCGCCGAGGTCATTGGCAAGCCCGCCGTCTACGCCAACGCGACGCCCTCACCCGACGGCGAATACCTGCTGGTAGAGCGCCTCGTCGGGCCGTGGTCTCACGCGGTGCCCTACTGGCGCTTCGCCGACGTCGCCGAGGTGTGGGACGCGAAGGGGGCCGTGGTCGCGACCGTGGCAGAGCGCCCCGTCGCCGAGAACGTGCCGACCGCTGGCGTTCGCGTCGGGCCGCGCAGCATCTCGTGGCGCCCCACCGCGCCCCACACCCTGTACTGGGCCGAGGCGCTCGATCAGGGCAACCCGCTCGAGGAGGTGCCGCACCGCGACCGCATCATGCGACTGCAGGCGCCCTTCGCCGAGGAGCCGCACGAGGTGTTTCGCGCCGAGCACCGGCTCATGGCCTGGAACTTCTGGACCGCCGAGGGCGACACGATGATGGTCGTGCAGCGCGAGCGGATCAAGCGCTGGATGTACGTGTCGCTGCTCGACGCGGCGACGGGCAAGGCCACGCCGTGGTTCGATCGCAACATCGCCGACAGCTACAACTCCCCGGGTTGGCCGGTCTTTCGGCGGCTCGCCAACGGGCGCTCCGTCATGCGGCAGTCCGGCGACGCGATCTACTTCAGCGGGTCGGGAGCCACCAAGGACGGCGCGCGGCCGTTCCTCGATCTCCGCGACATGAAGTCCGACGCGGCCACCCGACTGTATCGGGCGCGCGGCGATCACTACGAAGCGTTCGTGGCGTTCGCAGGAGACGAAGACCACCTCATCATTCGCTCCGAGTCGCCCACCGAGGTGCCCAACTACCACCGCGCCACGCTCGGCGCCCCTGTGGACGCGCCCGAGGGCGAGGCAGAGCGCGCCGTCGAGCTGACGCCGATCACCCGGTTCGAAGACCCCACGCCCCAGGTCCGGGCCATCGAGAAGCGCATCGTTCGGTACGAGCGCAAGGACGGCGTACCGCTGAGCTTTCAGCTGTATCTGCCGCCGGGCTACGAAGAAGGAGACCGCGTCCCCACCGTCCTGCACGCCTATCCCCTCGAATACTCCGACGCAGCCACAGCCGGCCAGGTTCGCGGCTCGACCCAGAGGTTCTCGCGGATCCGAGGCGTGTCCCCGCTGTTCTTCGCGCTGCAGGGCTACGCCGTGCTCTACAACACCGCGATGCCGATGATCGGCGATCCGGAGAGCACCTACGACACGTTCGTCGAGCAGCTGGTCGCCGACGCCGAGGCAGCGGTGAACAAGGCCGTAGAGCTCGGCGTGGCCGACCCGAAGCGCATCGGCGTCATCGGCCACAGCCACGGCGGGCTCATGGTCGCCAACCTACTCGCCCACACCGACCTGTTCGCGGCCGGCATCGCGCGCAGCGGCTCGTACAACAAGACCGTGCAGCCCTTCGGCTTCCAATCCGAGCGCCGCACGCTGTTCGACGCGCGCGACGTCTACATCCAGGTGTCGCCCACGTTCTTTGCCGACAAGGTGAACGAGCCCATCCTCATCGTGCACGGCGACGCCGACAGCAACCCCGGCACGCTCACCTCGCAGTCGCAGGTCTTCTACGAGGCCGTCCGAGGCTCGGGCGGCAACGCACGGCTCGTCCTGCTTCCCGAGGAAGACCACGGCTACCGGGCGAAGGAGAACATCGAGCACACGCTCTGGGAGCAGCTGCGCTGGTTCGACATGTACTTGCGTGGGAACGTTGTGGACCCATAGGCGCGCCGAGGTCGACTACCCATGGGGGACGAAGCGAAGATGCGAGTTCGGGTGACGTGGCGTCCTGCCGCGGCGGCCACGCTCGCTGCGTGGGTCGATGACGACGAGTACGTCTGGCCCAAGTCGCGGTCGGTGTACGCCGGGCGGGGCAGCATCGACTTCGACTACCCCACGAACGACGCGGGGGGCTACCACGAGTTCGAGTGGACCCTGCTCTTCCCCGAGCAGGAGCTTCGTCGCCTTCGGGTCGAGGTGAGCTGGGACGGGTCGACCTGGCACACCGTCGGAAGCCGGAAGAAGCCGATCAAACACACGTGGTCCTCGTTCGGAGTGGCGCCGTGAGCATGGTGCTCGCGGCGATGCTTCACGCCGCGCTCCCCCCCGACCACCTCGCCCTGCGTGCGGCGTTCGAGCGGTATGTCGCGGACACGGTGCTCGACGTCTCGCGCAAGCGCGCGGCCTTCTGCGCGGCCGCGGGCGACACGGCAGCCGCGCGGTACCTCGACGCGACCGAAGACGAACGACGCACGGCGATGGTCCGCAACAACGACGCCGCGGGCGCCAACATCCTGGGCGAGGGCGGAGGCACGAGCACGGGCGCCGAGCGGCTCGCGGCGGCCGTCGACACCGGGCTCGACGGGGTCGAAGCGGGCGTGGCCATCTCGCCTCTGGCGCTCGTGCCCTCGTTCGCCCCCAAGACTCCGCATGGCCCCGTCGTCTCCGTCGCGGCGCTCAAAGACGGGAGGACGCGCGTCGGCGCGGGCTACGGTGTGACGGTCCGGCAGCCGACCGACGCCGCCGCGGCGTTGCGTCGCACCGCCTGCGGTGCCCCTGATGCGCGGGCCGAGTCGATCACCAAGGCCGTGCAGACGACGCTCGACGTCACCGTGGAGAACGCCTACGTCGAGGTCTGCGGGGCCATGCTCCCCGAGCTCGCCGGGTACGAAGCCGCGGCATGCCCGGGCGAGTCGTGCTCCGTGGCCAACGCTCGGGCCGAGCGCGTGCGCAGAGCGTGCAGCACCGACGTCGACGTGCAGCGGCTTTGGGGCAACGCGGACCAGCTCGCTGACGACGACGACGTCCCTCCGCGGATGCGCGCTGCGCTGCGAAGCGTCCATCCCCACACCGAGGCCCTCGAAGAAGCCGCGCACGCGCTCGTCGCCACCGCCCAGGGCGTGGATACAGAGGCGTTCCTGCAGACCTACCGCGGCCGCCAGTGGAAGGCGGTCACCGTCCGCCTCGGCGTCGACGGCAGCGCTGACTTCGAGCGCCGCGAGTTCGGGACTCCGCGCCTCGAGCCGGCCGATCCCGGCGAGCCAGGAGAGCCCGAAGCGCTCGACCGCGGAGAGCTGCTCGGGTGGCGCGTGGGACCGGCGGTCCTGCTCAAGGCGGGCCGGACCCAACTGGGCCTCTCTTTGACCGCCGGCCAGGCGTCTGTGGTGGGCTCGACGTCCCTGTTCACGGCGCTGGGGCCATCGGCGTCCGTCTCGTGGTTGGTGGGGTTTCTCGACCACGAGAACGTCGACCGCACCGTCGCCTACGGCGAGCGAGTCCCCGGCTTCGACGACGACGGAAAGCTGCCGCCCCACGTCGTGCTGGGGCTGAGGGCCTCGAGCAGCGTCGCCATCACGCAGCCGGCGTTTCAATCTACGCCGCTGAACGCCGCCTCGGTGCTGCTGCACGCCGACTTCGTCGTGAGCAAGACGCTGAAGTTCCGGCTCGGCGTCCCCGTGAACGCCACGCTCGCCCTGCAGGCCGCGGACACCGACGCCGAACCCAACATTGCGCGGCGCACGGTGCTGCGGTGGACGGTGCCCGTCGTGGGGACCACCGTCGTCGCCTTCTGACG
Organism: bacterium; assembly: GCA_024742475.1. Classification (GTDB taxonomy): domain Bacteria; phylum Myxococcota_A; class Polyangia; order Nannocystales; family Nannocystaceae; genus CAJXVA01. The sequence continues at coordinate 211,234 of JANSYI010000002.1, forward strand.
CTCGCTGCGGGCGCCCTACTTCGACTCGACGAACTCGACGGTGCGGCGGACGACCGGGTCGTACTTCTTGAGTCGCATCCGCTCCGGCGTGTTTCGGCGGTTCTTCGTCGTGGAATACTGGTACCCGGTGCCGGCGCTCGAGACGAGACGGACGATGATGCGGTTGCCCTTGGAGGCCATCGCCGCGATCTATCGCAATCAAAAGTCTTGTGCAATCGTATTGCAATACCCTCCGTAGGTCGCGCCGCGCCCTTCCGTGCTCGCCCCTCGCTGCAGCTGCGCCAATCGCGAAGCGTGTAAGCTGAGCGTGAGTGTCGTCGCAAGACGAGCTGGAGACCGTTCAAGGGAACGACGCCAACCTGGCCGACACCGTCGCTGGCGAGAGCGGCTCGGTGCCGATCGATGCCAGCGGCATCCGGCGAGGAGAGTCGGTCGGGCGCTACATCGTGCTCGAACGCCTCGGGGCCGGAGCGATGGGGGTCGTCCTGGCGGCCTACGATCCCGAGCTCGACCGCAAGGTCGCCATCAAGGTGTTGCGGGGCTCGGGCCGCGACATCGACAGTCGCGGGGCCAGGCTGCTGCGCGAAGCCAAGGCCCTCGCGCGGCTGGTGCACCCCAACGTCGTCTCGGTCTTCGACGTGGGCACGCACGAGAAGTCGGTCTTCGTGGCGATGGAGTACATCGAGGGGACGACGCTGCTCGAGACCATGCAGCGCTGGCACGAAGACCCGCCGCGATGGACCACCATCGTCGAGACCTTTCTGCGCGCTGGGCGAGGACTGGCCGCGGCCCACGACGCCGGTATCGTGCACCGCGACTTCAAGCCGGCCAACGTCATGGTCGCGCACGACGAGCGCGTGATCGTCCTCGACTTCGGGCTCGCGCAGGAGGGCGAGCTCGAAGCCACCTCCAGCGACGGACGCACGCGCTCGGGCGGCTCGGACGTGCGGCTGACGCAGACCGGGACCTTGCTGGGCACCCCGGCATACATGTCTCCCGAGCAGCTGCGTCGCGACGTGGTCGGCCCCGCTTCCGATCAGTTCTCGTTCTGCGTCGCCCTCTACGAGGCCCTCTGCGGAGTGAGACCGTTCCCAGCCAAGTCACTGCGCGAGCTCGTCGACACCGTCCTCACTCGGCGCGTGGAGACGGTCGATGCCCGCGACGACATCCCCGAGCACGTTCGCGAGGCGCTGCTTCGCGGGCTCGCCCTCGACCCGCAGGATCGCTTCGCGACGATGCACGACCTGCTCGCGGCGCTCCGCCCAGCGCCTGCGCGGCGTGGCATTCCTCGGTGGGCGTTCGCGGCGACCGCCGCCGTAGCGGCCGCGTCGGTGGCAGGTGCCTCTTGGTGGAGAACCCGTAAAGAGGCGGTGGACTGCAGTCGAGTCGGTAACGCAGCGCTCGCGGTGTGGGGACCCGAGCAGGCTGAACAGCTGCGCGCGCGGTTCGAAGCGCTCGAGGGCTCGTTTGGTGTCGAGGCCGCGGGCATCGTGACCGGCCATCTCGACGATTACGCGCAGCGGTGGTCCGAGGGACGGACGGCAGCGTGCCGCGCCAACGCCGATGGCAGCACGGACGAGATCACCCACCTCGCTCAGACCCTCTGCTACGAGCGCAGCCTCGCGGCGCTCGAGGGCTGGGTCTCCCTCGTGCTGACCGCCGATGGGACGTTGGTGCAACGCGCCGCAGCCTCGGCCACTCGCCTCCCCAGACTCACACGCTGCGCCTCGAAGGACGTCGAGTTGCACAGACTCCCGTTCTTGGAAGACCCGGATCAGCGTGTGCGCTGGCTGGCGATCGACGGCAAGTTCGAGCGCGCGCTCGCCTCGGCCGAGCTCGGTCAGATGCAAGCTGTCGAGCCCTTGATTCGTGACGGCCTCGACGAGGCTCGTGCGATGGGCGCAGCCGGACTCGAGAGCCGAGGGCTGATTCAGCTCTCTCGCTACCTGATCAACACCGGCGGAGACGAGTCCGAGGCGCTCGCCGCCGCTCGCGAAGCGGTGCTGCGCGCCGAGGTGAGCGGTGAGGATGAGCGGTTGATCAACGCGCTACGGAACGTGGCGTTCATCGCAGGAGTTCATGCCGCCGACGAAAAGGAGGCCTCGGCCTCACTCGATCGGCTCGACGCGGTGATCGCCCGCGCTGGCGACGATCCGCGACTGCGCAAGGTTGCGTTGAGCCTACGCGCACGCACCAAGCAGCGAGCAAGACGATGGGAGGAGGCGCTCGAGATCTTTCGAGAGGCCGCGGCGATGATCGAGACCGAAGGGGTCCCCCCTACCGACGACGACATCAGCACGCTCGCGCAGATGGTGACGACTGCATCGCACCTCGGGCACCTCGACGAGGCGGAGGCGGCGGCCCGACGAGCGCTGCAGCTCAGCGCGGAGCTGCTGGGTGAAAGCCACCCACGTCGCGCCATGGTCGAGACGGCGTTCGGCTCGGTGGAGGCCCTGCGAGGCAACCCCGCCGAGGCGGCGGCCGCCTACCGCCGCGCGGAGGCCATCATGTTGAAGCGCCTGCCTCCGGGTCACCGCAACCTGCCGGCCGTCCGCAACGAGCTCGGCAAGGCCCTACGCGCCCAAGGCCGCCTCGGGGAGGCGCTCGCCACATTCGAGAGGGCGCTCGCCCAGATGATCGAAGCCAGCGGCCCCAGACACCCTGACGTCGCGTCGATACACACCAACCTTGGCCTGCTCCTCGCGGACCTCGAGCGACTTGACGAAGCACGCGAGCACCTCCGCGACGCCCTCGACATTCGCCTCGCACACTCCGGTCCGGACGCCTCCGCGACCTTCTACGCGGCCATCAACCTCGGCGAGATCCTCGTGGCCCAAGGGGCCCTCGATGAGGCCGAAGGCCTCTACGCCCGCGCTGACCGCTGGCGCCAGGCCGCGGGCGGCGACGATGACCCGCTGCGCAGCGAGGTGCTCAAGGGGCGCGGCGAGATCGCGTTGGCGCGCGGCGCCTTCGACGACGCCATCGATCTGCTCACCCGCGCGCTCACCAAACTCCCCGAGGACACCGAGGCGTTCATCCGCGCCCAGACCCACTTCTCGCTGGCCAAGGCCCAGTGGGGCGCAGGCCAACACGACACAGCGCGCACCTCGGCCGCGGCGGGCATCGAGCTGTGGCGCGACGATCCTCGAGCAGCGACGACGGGCCTGCCCGAAGCCCAAGCGTGGTTGGCCAACCGCGCCAAGTGAGCTCGACCCTACGCCCGCCTCAGCGCCCGGGACCGGGCTGCGTATCGGTGTAGCGCATGACGCCGCCGCGCATGCTGACGTTGCGCCACTCGACGACCTGCCCGGGCGTGATCGTGTCGTCGGGCATGAACGAGGTGCCGTGATACTTGGGGCCGTAGCCGGGCCCGAGGTGCCGCGCGCTGAAGTCGAGCTCGACGCGCGTCTCGATCACGGCGATCACGTACTCGTAGTCGCCCTCGCGGTGCTGCAGAACCTTGAGAAACTCTTCGGCCGACTCGAGCCGCGTCGCGACGACCTTGCCGCCGTCGGGGTTGGGGGCGCCGGGATTCGTGCCGACCGATCGACCTGACTGCAGCATTCGCGCCTCCCCGACGCCCATCGCACGGTAGTAGATGTAGCCGCCGCTGGGGCTACGCTCGGCCCTGGGCACGGTCGCGGCTGCGATCGACGCTGGCACCCTCGCAGGAGGCTCGATCGCGGGGGCGTCGCCCTGCTCGATGCGCTCGACCTTGCGGACGCGGACTCGAGCGGTCGAGCCGTCGGGGAAGTCGACCGCCACCGTGTTCGAGCTGGCGTCGAGGCGAGAAATCACCCCTTCGATCGGGGCCTCGCCCTCACTCGCAGCGACGCGAACGCGCGAGCCGACGCGGGCTGGGCCATCGGCGGACCCCATGGCGATCTGAACGTTGGTGGCTTGGGGCCCACGTGCCGCAAACCTCGACGCGATGCTTCGCGCGCCGGCGTTGCCAGCCACCTCGAGCGCCGCCCCGAACAACAAGAGGGCCACGGTGTTGGGCGAACGCCACGTGTCCGGGTTGACCGCAGACGCGAGCACGGCTCCGCTCGCCGCGACGCTCTGCACGCGGAGCGTCCTCGCGAGCGTGCTCAGATTGCCCGCGCCGCCGACCCTGGACATCAACCCCGCGGTCGCGACGTCGATCACCAGCGCACCGTAGGCGCCGCGCAGACGATCGGCGCTGAGCTCGAGCGTCTGCGCCGACGTCGCTCCGATTGCGTAGCCCGCTTGCGCCTCGCGGTAGTCGCCGCTGCGCTCGATGATGTTCGCGGCACCGACCGCGACACCGAAGCCCGCGGTCACCAGCGTCGCGGACACGGCGGAGAGCGTGCCCAACGAGACCGCCCCGATCACCAGGCCGAGCACGACCAACCCCGCTGTACGCATCGTTTGTTGCTGGCGGCGACGGCCGTCCCAGCGCGCGCCAGCCTGCACGAGGCGCTCGGATCTGAGGTTGGTGTTGCCGCTGATCTGCGGCGGAACTCCGCGAAGGTTGGGGAGCTCAGCCGCCGCGTACACGCTGGCGGCGACGTCGGGAAACTTGGCGAGCAACCCGAAGGTCTGATCGATGCCCGGCTGCGGGTTGTTGTCGGTCCCGCGGTAGCGGACGCGGACCTCCCGGCGCAGCTCGACCAGGCGACGGTACAGCCTGCATCCGGACAGGTGCAGCGAGCCGACGACCTCGCGGTTGGTCGGCGCGCCGCTGAGCTGCATACCCGGCGTGCGCCGACCTCGGTACCCGGTGAGCTCCCGCTCGGCGACCTCGTTGGCTTGGCGCTCGTTCCCTCCGAGACTTCGCACCACCTCACGAATCATGTCCCGCCGCTTGTTCGGCGCGTCACGGGCGGTGAGCGCGTCGAGGCGACCACGCTGATCATCGGACGCCGCAATCGCCTCGAGCGTCCGACGGAGCGAGCGTTCGAAGCGGTTGCGGTCGGAGTTGCGGCCGCAGCCGATCTCGGTGAGCGTGCGCTGCGTGTCTCGAATGAGGCTCTCGAGCAGCTCGGTGGCCTGCGCGTACACCTGCGCCACCACGGGGTTGAGTGGCACGGGCACGGCCTCGGGCGGCAGATGCTCGCGACGCTCCCGTCGCTGAAGCCGGCGATCGCCCGCGTCGGCCTGCACCCGCGGATCGCGAGGCGGAGGCGGACTCTGCACGAGGCTCGGCCTGTCGGAGGCGACCATGTTCCGCTGCGCGCGGGTGAGCGGGATGCGAGGCCGGCGTGCAGCGCTGCCGCGCTCGCGGCTGACGACGAAGCGATCGAGCGCCGTGAGCACCTGGGTCCCGGCCATCCCGTCGACGACGAAGCCGTTGCGCTGCTGGTAGGTCCGAACGGCTCGGACCACCTCGCCCTGGTAGTCGCCATCGGGCTGCCCGCCCGGGAACGAGTTCGTCAGCGCAAATCCGCGCATCCTCAGAGCGCGCTGCAGGATGCGGACGCCGTCTCCGCGGGATCCGCGCGCGAGAGGATGGCCGCCCGAAGCGGCGTCTTGCAGCTCTTGGCACCCGCGCATGAGCCGAGATACGAGGGGCCCCGAAGCCGACTGCGCTTTTGCGTATCCCACAGACACTTACAGACGGTTACATACCCCGAGTATTCACCCGAGCGCTCACTGCGTGCACAGGCCCGACTCGCTGCGCGCGAACGCGATGTGCCGGATGCGATGGCTCGGCTCGAACGTCCCGGCGCTCAGCACGTCCCAGCTGATCCCGTCGGCGCTTCGGTAGAACTCTTGGCGGTCGTACCAGTTTTGCCAGCCGCCGCGCACGGCCACGAACACGCCCGCGTCAGGGTCGACCGCGACGGTACCGAAGCCGAGCGCGGGCGTGATCGCCTGCTCGGTCCACGCAAGGCCATCCTCGCTGGTGAGCGCTCGGCCATCACCCCACCACCAGAACCGCTGGCCGTCGAACACGCCTGGTCCGCCATCGCCCACCCCTGCCTGCACGTCCCACGTCTGGCCGCCGTCGCTCGAGGTGCAGACGTCGCCTTCGCGGCCGAGCAGAACGATCACCTCGTCGGATGAGAGGATGCCCTGGTTGTTCTGCAGGCACGCCTCCGGACGCTGCGCGGGTCGCCACCAGCTCCCGCCCTCGTCGGAGCTGAGCAGGATGTCGCGGTTGTCTCCACTGGTGGCGATCGCGACGAAGTGGCCCCCTTGGGCGGGCGCGAACGCCAGCTGCCGCAGGTTGTAGATCGTCTCGCCATTGGCGGCCTCGAAGTCGGCCGGCGCAGCCTCGACCCAAGTGGCGCCGCCGTCCGTCGACACCTGCGGCTGGCGGCTCCCGACCATGAAGGTGCCGTTGCCGTAGGCGAGCCCGCCGAAGGTCGTGCCCTCGATGACCGTCTCCCACGCCGCGCCGTCCTGGCTGCGGCGCACCGAGCCCGGAGGTCCCCACCCCCAGGTGGCCACCCACCAGCCCTCGCCATACGCGAGACCCTGCGCGGCCCCGGGGTGGTGGTCACAGTCGCAACTGCTGCCGGTCGTCTCGCACGCGTCCCCGTTCATGAACTGACAGCCCGACGCATCGTCGTAGCAGGTGACGGGCTGAACCTCGCCGCACACGAGCGGGTCGCCCTCGAGATCGTAGGCGCGGTTGCCCGTCCACGACTCTCCCGCATCGCAGCTGTACGTCGTGCGACCCACGTCGCCGGCCGCGACGAACACCGGAGTCCCCCTCGACGTCGCCCCCGTGGACGATGCGTCGGCGCTCGACTCACTGCCCGTGTCATCGCCGCCCGTCGTCGTTGACGTCGCGCCCGTGCTCGCCCCCATCGACGTGGACCCCGACCCACTCGGGTCCGCGCTCGAACCTTCCGCGCTTGCGCCCGAAGACGCCTCGGCTCCCGTCGTCGCTCCAGATTCGCTCGACGCCTCGCCGCCGCCGCACGCCACGAGGAGGGCCAGCGCGATCAGCCCGATCGGTTTCGTATGTCCCACCCCGCAACGATACGGGCACGGCCTCGCACCGTCGATCCGCCCAACCGAGGAACCTTGGTGGTCCGCGGCACGTTCACGGCGCGCCCGCGTCAGCCGGGCTTCGCTTCGGGGGCGTCGGCGGGCTTCTCGGGCTCGTCCGGCGCGCCCGTGGGCGCCTTCGCGTCGGCGGGCTCGGCATCGCCCGTGGCGTCCGTCCGCGAGGGACCGCCGCGCTTGGGCTTGGACGCGCCCTGCGGGTTGCCCTTGCCCTCGTCGATCTGCTTCTGAGCGAACGCCAGCGCGTCGCCTTGGAGCCGCTCGAGTCGCAGCGGCACCCGCAACTTGCCGCCGAGCACATCGGGGCTCCAGTACTCCCACACGACCTCTCCCTCGGGCGTCACCTCGAAGGCCCGACCCCGCTGCGAGCTCACCACCAGCGTTCCGCCGCTGGGCAGGCGCTGAGAGAGGCCGCGGATGTTGGAGAAGAAGTCCTCGTCCTTGTACTCCCACACGATCTTCTCGGTGGTGGGGTCGACCTCGAGCACGCGTGAGTAGCGACGCTGCTTGCCGTTGTCGAACACCAGCAGGTTGCCGTTGTCGATCTGCTCGGGGTCGTGCTGCTTCTGCAGCTCGTCGGCTCCCCAATGCCACTTGGGCGCGAACGTCTCCTTGTCGAGCACGAAGACCATGTTCATCTCGCGCACCGAGGTGATGATGTCGCCCTCGTTCATCACGCCCTCGATGGTCTTGGTCGCGAAGTTGAGGGTGTTGGCGTGGAACAGGTCCCGCCCGAAGAGCACGCGACCTTCTTCTTCGTCGAACCCGTCCTCATCTTCGTCGTGCGCGAGCCCGCCCTTGGGTGCGTGCTTGCTCAGCCGCCCCGAGATGTGCGCGTCGAGCTCGGGCAGGTCGTGCAGCAGGTCGAACAGCCACAGCTCCTTCTCCACGGAGCCATCGGGCCCGAGGATGACGATGCCGTTGTCGAGCAGGTCGAACTTCTGGTCCTTGAACGTCACGTGCCGGCCGTGCTCGACCAAGGCGTAGATCTTGCCGTCGGGCGCGAAGTTGAAGTCGTGGTGGAACCCCTTCTTCACGGACCACACGGTGTTGGAGTCCCAGTCGAGCTTCACGAACCCGCTGCGCGCGTTGACGGCGTAGAGGTTGCCCTCGGCGTCCATCTTGGCCATCGCCCAGCCGCGCTTGGGGTCGGGCACGAAGTCCGTGCTCCACGCGTGCAAGATCTCGCCCGCGTTGTTGATGATTCGCGCTTCGCGAAGCACCTTGCCGCCGGCGGCCTTGCGATACTTCCGCCCCCACGCGCACGGGTTGTAGAGCGAGAGCCCTTGGTGCGCGCGAGACTCGTCGTTGATCGTGGTCCCAACCTTGCCCTTGTCCTTCTCGGCGATGTCGACCGCTCCGATGTAGCCGAGCGACTCGAGGTTGCCGCCCTTCTTGCTGCCTCGCCGACCGCGACGACCCTTGCGGCCCTTACGGCCCTTGCGGCCCTTCTTGGAGGCCTTGCCGTCGCCACCATCTTCATCGTCGGCGGACGACGACGAGCTTTCGTCGCCGGAGCCGGAGAGCTTGACGGTGCCCGAAGCGAACAACACCGCAATCACGCCGCCAACAGCGGCAGCACCGATCAGACCAGATTTGACGGCCGACATGAGGGGGCCACGATGCGTCGGCCTCCGAGCAGCGTCAAGAACGCGCGCCCGAGCGACGTGACCTCGACCGCGCGAACGTCCCGTCTGCCGCCGCGCGATATCCCAGGCTCTCGACCACGCCTGTGAGTTCACGCGGAGAACACTCCAGCCACCGCGCCACGGATCCAGGGACCGGGAACCGAGCAGCGCTCGACGCCTCGACGGCCATGGCCGCCGCCACGCGCTCGGCGACATCGACGCGGACCGCGAGCTCCCCCATGGGCACGTAGCCGAGCGCCGCCAGATCGGCACCCTGCACCCGCGGCCACGAGGGACGCGCCGGGTCCACCGCCGCCGCGTCGCCCCACGGCGCGTGCACCCAGCAAAGCGCGCGACGGACCGCGAGGTTCTCGGGCCGAACGCCTCGAGCGACGTAGACCGCCAGCACGCCGAGGACGACGCCCGCGTCCTCGAATGCAGCCCTGTCCTCGGGACGCAACGCCCCCACCTCATCCCGTACGTCGTCGGCGACCACGGTGCCGAGCGTTCGCTGCAGCACGTACGCGACCCCTCGCCGCGCGGGCTCGGGGGCGCCGAGCAAGGGCTCGAGCGCTGCGACCATGGGTGCGACCGCGTCGACCGTCCACGCCTGCAGCCGCCGCTGCAACCGGGCGCGCGCGCCGGTCGTCCACCCCTCGGCTTCGACCAGCACCTCGGGATGCAGGAGATCCCTGCCCCGCTTCCAGCGACCGAGCTTCAGTCCGTCGCATCGAATCCTCCCCTTGGCGTCGACCTCGAACGCCTCGTGGGCCGCACCGACGATCGACTCGACGCGCTCGAGCGCCTGATCGACCTCCGGCTCCGACGCCCCCACGGCCAGCCCCGCGAGCGCCGCGAACGGGTTGTTCGGGTCGGGCGGCTCTCCGCGCGCCACTTTGGCCTTCGGCGCTGCGCGACGACGCCCCGCGGGCCGGGTTGGCGTGCCCATCGTCTTGGCCACGAAACGCTCGGTGAGGCGGTTGTGCAGCGCGTCGCTCATCCGGTCCTCGATCGACCGGGTGAGCGCCTGCCAGTGCGAGGCGTTGGGGACCCAGCGCTCGTGGTTGGCGATGTACGTCCACGTTCGAATGAACGCCATGCGCGTCATCAGGGTGTCGATGTCACCGCCGACGTCGTCGAGACGCTCGATGCGTCGTCGCATCCACACCTCGTCGAGTTGCCCCTGCGCAGACGAGAGCTGGTCGTAGATCCTCGCGAGCAGCTGCACGTGGCTCTCGAGCATCAGCTTGCGAAAGTCGGGGATTCGGCAGACGTCCCACAGCAACGCGACGGCCTCCTCGCCCCGCGCTCGCTTGCGCACCGACGAGAGCCGGGCGAGCTGGCCGAGCGCGTCGAAGTCGTCCGCCTGCTCCAGCATGCGCAGCCGCGTGGTCCGGCGGGGGCGCGCCCGCAGCGACGCCTCGAGGCCGGCGAGCGAGGAGAAGTCCAGATCGGAATTGCGCCACACCACCTGACGAACCGGCTCGAACGCGTGGTTCTCGATTGCGTGGACGATGCGGTCGTCCAGCGCCGGCTGCGGACGCAGCACGGCGAACGTCCCGTCTCGGGTGTATCGACCGGCCCGTCCGGCGATCTGCCCCAGCTCCGAGGGCGTCAGGGGTCGCGATTCTCGGCCGTCGTATTTATGCGTCGACGCAAAGACCACCCGATCGAGGTCGAGGTTCAACCCCATCCCGATCGCGTCGGTGGCCACCATGTACTCGACCTCGCCGGACTCATACATCGCGACCTGGGCGTTGCGGGCTCGCGGAGACAAGGCACCCAGCACGACCGCGGTGCCGCCGTGGCGCTGGCGAAGGTGTTCGGCGAGCTCGTAGACCTCGGCGACCGAGAACGCGACGACAGCCGTCCGCGGAGGCAGGGCGCCCACCGAAACCGCCCCGCCGTAGGTGAGCTTGGAGAACCGGGGATGGCGCTGGACGTGCGCCGTCGGGACGAGCTCCTGCAGCGCGGGCACCATGGCATCCGAGCCGAGGAACCACGTCTCTGCAACGCCGCGCGCGTGCAGCAGACGGTCGGTGAACGTGTGGCCGCGCTGTCGGTGCGCCGCGAGCTGAATCTCGTCGATGCAGACGAAGTCCACCTCGAGGTCGACGGGCATCGACTCGACCGTGCAGATCCAGTACCGGGGTCGTGGTGGGATGCGCTTCTCCTCCCCCGTCACGAGCGCAACCTGCTGCTCGCCGATCCGGGCGGTGACGCGGTCGTAGACCTCGCGCGCGAGCAGCCGCAGCGGCAGCCCGATCATCCCGCTGCGATGCGAGAGCAGCTGCTCGATCGCGCGGTGCGTCTTGCCCGTGTTGGTCGGACCGAGGAGGGCGGATACACCTGCGCCGGCGCGCGACGTCGGCATGGAGGACGACGAAGGCGACGCCGGCGGGGGCGAAGTGGCCAAGTCCTCCAGCCAGGTCCTTCAGGAGGCGCGAACCGCTCGAACGAGACCTGCGATGAAGTTGCTGACGAACTCCTCGCGATCGGGCACCGGGAAGACCGGGTGCTTCTCGCTGATGCGCCCGTTGATCATCAGGGACGCGAGGCCGTGCAGCGACGCCCAGAACAAGAGCGCAGTGTTGTCGAGGTCGACGTCGGATCGGAACGCGCCAGCGCGCACCCCCATCTCGAACGCGGTACGAGCCTGGCGGAGCGGCGCCATCAACAGGTCGCGTTCATCCTCCTCCAAGCTGGCCCAATCGACCTCTTCGCCTTGGAAGAGCACCTTGTAGAGCCAAGGGTTTCCAAGCGCGAACTCCGTGTAACGACGGGCAATTTCGCGGATGCGCGACTCGGCGTCGCCCATCTCCATCGCCGGCGCCATGGCCGAGAGCAGCGTGTCCACGCCGTGCAGCCGGATTTCCCGGAGGATCGCCGCCTTGCTCTCGAAGTGCTGATAGAGCGCCGTAGCGCTAACCCCAAGTCTCGCGGCGATCGCCCGCATCGTGAGGCCGTCCTCGCCGAGCTCGGAGCCCAACTGGATGCTCACACGAACGATTTCGTCGTGAAGACCCGCTTTTGCCGGAAGCCTCACCACACAACCGTATCACCCTTTACAACCGTCCGGGGGGCGCATGCACCCCGTTCCTGGCCCAAAACGGTGCGTTTTGCGGCGCGGCCGCCGCCCAGATCTCACTTCTGACAACCGGACCACGGTTCAACTCCGGGTCTCACAAGTAGGTGGAACCCCCCCGTGATCCTTGAAAGCTTTGTTAGGTTGTGGAACTGTATCTGCTCGGGTTAGGACCCACGCCGCACCGATGAAACGCCACATCCTTTCCACCATCCTTGGAGCCGCAGCTCTGACCATGTTTACCGTCGGATGCGACTCGGACGACGATCCGATGAGCAGTGCCTCTGGCGATGGCGGCGAGACCGGCGAGTCGGGTGAAGATCCCACCGGCAACGAGTCGAGCAACCCCGATCCTTCGGGCACCACCGACGCTCCCGACCCCTCGGGCACCACCGACGCCCCCGACCCCACGGGCGATCCCGACACCGACACGTCCGACGACACCGACGACCCGACCCAAGGCTTCATCGAAGACCCCGACGGTGGTGGCGTCGCCGTGGAGTGCGACGTCTGGGAAGACGACTGCCCAGACGGAGAGAAGTGCATGCCGTGGGCCAACGACGGCGGCAACTCGTGGAACGCCACCCGCTGCTCCCCGCTCGACGAGAACCCTGGCCAGATCGGCGACAGCTGCATGGTCGAGGGCAGCGGCGTCAGCGGCATCGACAGCTGCGACTCGCGCTCGATGTGTTACTACGTCGACTCCGAGACGAACGAAGGCGTCTGCGTCGGGTTCTGTGATGGTTCGCCGCAGGCTCCCACGTGCGACACGGGCTTCATCTGCACCATCGTCAACGACGGCGTCTTGACGCTGTGCCGCGCCGAGTGTGACCCCATCCTTCAGGACTGCGAAGGCTCGGCTGCCTGCCTGCCTGCGACCGGCGCCGAGGGCTTCACCTGCATCATCGACGCCTCCGGAGAAGACGGCGGAGGCATCGGCGATCCCTGCGAGTTCATCAACGCGTGCGATCCGGGCAACTACTGCGCGAACGCGGCGGTGGTGCCGGACTGCGCGGGCGCGACCGGCTGCTGCTCGGAGTTCTGCGACCTCGACGACCCCATGTGCACACCGGCCGAGCAGGAGTGCATCCCCTGGTTCGAAGAAGGCGCAACGCCTCCGGGGTACGAGTCCGTCGGCGCGTGCGCCATCCCCGTCTAGCGCTCCGCGCCTCGACGAGAGAGCCCCGGTCTCCCCGGGGCTCTTGTCGTGGTTGACGACGCCGCGGCGCCCCTTCACGCTCGGCGCATGCGGTTGCCGTGTTGCGGAGTGCTCTGGGTGTGCATCGCCGTGGCGGGCTGCGACGATGACGAGTCACTCCCGCGCGAGGACATCGGCACCGACGGCCCCACCGACGACGACGGTGCGTCCTCGAGCGGCACGACGAGCGGCACGACGTCCTCGCCAACGACGGGTCCGTCGACCGACCCCACGACAGACCCTTCGACGGAGCCCACCGCGGACCCCTCGACGGATCCCACCACGGATCCCACCGCGGATCCGTCTTCGAGCACCAGCGGCGAGCCGAGCGACCCGTGCGTCGGCGAGAGCGCCAACATCACCCAAGACGGCAACGTGCTCGCCTCGTCGGTGTTCGACACGCTGCTCGGTCCCGCGTACGCCGCGGAGCTCTCGGTCGACGGCGACATCTCCACGTCATGGTTCTCCGCCGGGCCCAACGAGGACGGCACCGAGTCGACGTACGAGTGGTACACGTCGTTCGACCACTGCATCGACGGCATCAGTGTCATCTCGAACGCGATGCACGCCAACCCGGACTTTCACCAAGGGTTCGGTTTCGAGTCGGCCACCGTCGAGATCGTGGACAGCTCGGGTGACACCGTCTACGCCCAGGATGTCGACCTCTCCGGCAGCCCCGACCCCGACATCGTGCTCGAGCCCGGCGGTGTCCTGGGCAACCAGGTCATCCTGCGGCTGCGCCAGCACGAGTCCGAGGACTGCGGTGGCTTCGCCGAGCTCGCCATCGACGGCCGAGACTCGCGCTGAGCGCTAGCAAACGATGCAGCCCAGGCCGGCGACCTTGTTGATGACCTCGGCGGTCACCAGGTCCATGAACGCGGCGAATCCGTAGATGTTGCCGGGTCCGTCGGGGTTGGGACAGGCAGCGTTGCTCGCCTCCAGGTCGTCCGTGACGTTGGAGGGGTCGATGATCAGCTCGACGCGCTGCGCCACGCTGACCGTCGTCGTCGAACCTCCCGACTCGTACCAAGACAGCTGCGCGTCGGCGGAGAAGACGAGCTCGTCCTCCTCTTGGGCGACATAGGTGCCCATGCCTGACGGACCGCAGAACACCGGGCCCCCGTAGATCAGATACTCGAACGGCTCCTCGCCAATGGTGTCTTCGAGCAGCTCGGCGGCGGGTCCGGTGGCGATGCAATCGGTGACCTGCTGGGCAATCGGCTCGGGCAGCGTCGGCACGAACGTCGCAAAGACCGAGCTGAGCGCGACATCGCCGTCTTCGTTCCGGTAAAGCCGCGGCGCGATCACGTCCCGCGCGACGGACCACGGCCCCATCGAGTGCCGCGACGTGGTGTACGTGTTGGGCGTGGGGCTCGTGACGTTGGCGCAGGTCGTGCCACCATCGGTAAACCACTCGTCGGCGTCGACCGGGAACAGGTCGGGGTGCAGCTCGAAATAGGCGAACACCGCGGCGAGCAAGGGCTCGTCGTCAGGGCAGTCGATGACCACGTCGAGGTTGCTCAGGCTGCTGAAGGTTCCGCGGTCCTCGTGCCAGGCGAGCGTGGCCTCGGGCGCGATCGCGTCGAGCTCCGCTTGCGCGGCCGCCAGAGCTCCGGCGGCCGCGTCCCACACGATCGGGTAGTCGCACTCGGGCAGGACGGGACCGCCGGTGCTCCCCGAGGAGTCCGACCCCGAGCTGGAGTCTGCGCTCGTCTCCTCGCCCGAGGACGAGGCCCCCGAGGTGGTCTCGTCGCTTTCCCCCGTGCTCGTGCCCTCACCCGTGCTCGTGCCCGCCGCGTCGGTCGTCGCCGGGCCCACCGAGCCGCTCGACGTCCCCGCACCCGAGGTCGATCCCGACGTGCCTTCGTCACCACCGACGCTCACGTCGTCTCCGCACGCAACCAATGCAAACGCCGCGGCCAATAGACATTCCATGCGCATGTCGCAACCGTACGTGCTCCTGCGGCCCCGGACCAGGGCAGCGGACGACAGACGTTGGCGTGCACCGTCGCCTCGCGCGTCGTTCGGAGCGCCGCTGCAGTCAGCCCACGGGGTGCATCGCCTCGGCCAGCGAGTCTGCAGCGCTGAGCACCACCACCACGTTGCCCGCGGTCGCGGGATCGGTGAGCGGCACGACGCCCCGGAGGAGCCGCCGCGCGCCTTCACGCTCCTCGAGGTGTGCCGATGGCAACGCGTCGGACCAGGCGCAAAAGCTCGAGAAGCCCGCCGCCGCCAGGTCGGACCGCGTCACCACGGACACGACCGCGCTCGCGCGCCGAGCCACGCGCTCTCGGAGCCGGCTCGCCACGTGCCCCATCGTGCGGCGCGGGTTGAGGTCGACGAGCGGTCGCAGCCTCAGCGCGCCATCGACTCGAACGAGCAGCGCGTCGACGCCCAAGGGCCCGCCAACGCCCGCGGCCACGACCTCGGGCTCGATATGCTCCGCCACGGTCGACGCCATGCGTTCGAGGCGGCGAGGGTCGTGTCCGTCGCCGCGCAGCCATCGACGGACCTCGGGCGGGAGCCCCCAGTCTGCCGCGCCGATGACCGCGTGGGCGAACTGACCGCGCGGCGTGCTGATGCAGCGACCGATGTCCTCGACCCGCACACGCTCCCGAACGACGCGCAGCCGCAAGGAGAACTCCGCCACCACGTCGAGCTCGGGCTCGACCACCACGGCGCCGCTCTTGCGAAGCAGGGCTTCGACCGCGCCTCGGTCGGCCTCGGACCGCAGCACGACGTGCCCGCGACCCGACGCGCCGAACACCGGCTTGACGCGAACCCCGTGGCCCAGCGACCCAAAGTCTTCGCGTGCCGACACGACCCCCTCCCAGTGCGTGGCCACGCGCGCGTCTCGTCTCGCATCGGACCAGCACGGATCCGCCGGAAGCGAGGCTGCGAGCCGCACCATCGTGCGCTTGTCGTAGAGCGCCGCTGCGCGCTCGTTCCACCCGGCGCCCGTGTCCGTCGCCCGCGCGTTGGCGACGGCACAGAAGGCATGCGTACGAGGAGAACGTCCCCACGGCTGCATGGACTCGATCGCCCCCACGCGCCGAGGCGCCGGCCAAGGACTGCGCTCGATCGAGGCCACCTCGAAGCGGGGCAAGGTGAACCCCGCCTCCGCCAGCGCGTCGAGAAACGCGACGCGGGGCCGACGGCGGACGAGCACCACGTCGCTCGAGGAGGCAAAGACCAGCGGCAGCGTCTCCATGTCGGAGATCGTCGTCTGCGTCGACTTCGTCGGCGTGTATCGCAGGCCATGCTCGACCTCCTGCTCGACCGCCCCGTTGAACCAATGGACGCGCGCAGGACGTCCTCGGCTGCCCGAACACACCCGCAGACGCTCGATGTACGCGGGAGACAGGCCCGCCGCCCGACGGGGCTCGACCTCGAACCCGGCCGCCTTGGCACGAACGACCTGCAGCGGTGGCCGCAGCGCGTCCTTGTGCGCGTCGAAGAGCGGCACGTCGTCTTCGCGCCACCTCTCGAACCACCGCACCCCGAAGGCGACGTGCCCGATCTCGTCGTCGAGCACCGTCTGCAGCACCGCGGCGCTCTCGCGGTCGCCCATCGCCGCGAACGCCCGCGCGTAGTGGGTCGCGAAGTCCAGGTTGGCCTGCTCGAACGTGAGGCTCAGATGCGCCACGAATGCGCTGGGCGTGGGCAGCTGCGACATTGCGCGCCAGAAGAATCCACTCAGGGGCCGCTCCCCCAGCTCGACCCCCAGGGCCCGCATCCGGACGAGGTAGAGGGACAGGTGGCGCTGCTCCTCGCGAAGCGTCTGCACGAGGCCCCGGCGAAACGCCGCGGGGGCCTCGCCAAAACGAAGCAGCGCGAGCGCGAGCAGCTCGGTCGCCAGCAGCTCGTGGTTTGCAAACGCGTGCAACAGGGCGCCCCGCTCACGGTCGTCGTCGGGGACCTGCAGCGGAGCGCCCCCGCCCGCTGCGTGACTCAGGGGCAGCGCCGCCGATCGCCCTGGTACGGTCGGCAACGACCCGTTCCACAGCGGCGCCTCGTCGGTCAGCTCGGTAGGCTCGAAGAGCTTGTCGGCGAGCGTGGGCCCGACGAGCACCCGCTCGGCAAACGCCGAGACCTCCACTACGTCTTCACTTCGATCTTGGCGAGCGCGTAGGTGCGCTCGGACTGCGCGTCGGCCTCGGACGCGTTGGGGTGTTCGACCACCTTCGCGTAGACGCCGGGCTTGTCTTCGACCATCCAGAAGGTCCGGTGCGCGCCGAAGAAGCCCTTGAGCTCGACGACCACGCACTCGAAGGTGCCCGCTGGGACCGTCACCGATTCGCGACGCAGCACCGAGGCCTCGGGCTTTTCGACGACGAAGAACGGCGCGTACTTGCTCCAGTCCACCGTCTGGAGCTGCTTGGCGGCCTCGCCTTTCGCGCTGGCGTGATAGGCGATGACCCCGATGCCGTCGGGGTTGGTCGCCTTGACCTCGGCCAGGTAGGTGTCCTCGACCGGCTTGCCCTTGTCGTCGGTACCCGAGACCGCGTACTCGAGCGTCAGCCCCATCTGCAGCTCGGCCTTCATCGAATCCACCGTCCACGGGATCGCGAGGACGTTCGGGTCCTTCTTGGCCTTGGCCGCCTCGTGTTCGGCCACCTCGGCGGCCTTGCGGTCGGCTTCTTTCTTGTCGGCCGCCTCGAGCGCCTCGGCGACGGAGGGCTGGGACGACGACCCGCAGGCCGGAGTCAGCAGGATCACCCACATCAATGCGCGTCGGGCCATGGCCGGACGATACGACCCGCGCATGATTGCCCGCAACAGGCGCCCGAGACGGGCCCACGCGTCCTGTTTCGGAGAGCTGAAAAAAAAGTGCCGCCCAGCGCAATTGGTCTGCCCGGGCGCGGGTACTTCCCCCCGCGATGAGGCTGGACGGACGGATCACCCCCACCACGAGGCGCCACCGGGCACAGTGCGCCCACCCCCTGCGCCACGCCGAGGACGAGGCTCTGGTCCGCAAGGCCGCGGACGACGACGACACCGAGGCGTTCGGCGAGCTGATGCGCCGCCATGAGCCGCGGATCCGCGCGCTGCTGCTGCGGCTCACCCGCGGCGATCGCGTCCTCACCGAGGACCTCACCCAGGAGGCGTTCCTTCGCGCCTACAAAGGCCTGCCCAAGTTCGAGGGCCGCGCGCGCTTCTCCACCTGGGTGCACCGCATCGCGTACTACGCGTTCCTCAACCACACCAACCGGGTCCCCAGGCACGCCAGCCTGCCCGAGGGGTTCGAGAACACGGCAGAGGCGCCGCTGGGCGAGCTGTCCTGCACCCAGTCGGACCTGCGCGAAGACATGGATCGCGCCCTCGCCAAGCTGCCCGACCGGTACCGCGAAGTCCTCGAGATGCACTTCCTGCGGCACGTGCCCTACCGGGACATCGCCGACCACTTCGGGCTCCCGCTGGGTACGGTCAAGACCCAGCTCCATCGCGCCAAACTCATGATGCGCACGAAGATGGACGGCTGGGCCGTCGAGACGGGCCGCGCCTACGCCGTGGTGATGTAGGAGCTTTTCGGCCCCCACGGTGGCCGCGAGGCCCGAGTCTCCATACACTGTTCGGGCTTTGAACCAACCTCCGCACGGCTACCAACACCCTCCGCAGCAACCTCACGGCCCGCAGGGTGCTTACGGAGCGCCTCCGCAAGGAGCCTACGGAGCGCCCCCGCACGGCCACGCCCCGCACGGCCACGCCCCGCCGCCGGGCGCATACGGTGCGCCCCCGCAGGCCGGCTACGCGGCGCCCATGCCCGACCCGCGGGTCAAGGAGCTCAACGACCAGTCCAACACCTGGCTGATCGTCTCGATCGTCGGGTTCTGGCTCGGCTTCGGCTTCGTCACCGGCCCGCTGTCGTGGATCAAGGCCAACGGCATCCGCCGCAACTACCGCTCCATGGGCATGCAGCCCTCGGGCTCGTCCACCGCCGCGATGATCATCGGCATGGTCTCCTCGCTCGTCTACGTGATGGCCGTGCTCGCCATCGTCGGCATGTTCACGCTCTTCGCCGGTGCTGCCGCGGCGGGCTCGATGTAGCCGCCCCCCGCCATCGAGCACGACGACGCCGCCCCGCACCCCGCGAGGCGGCGTTCTTCATGTGGCGAGGTGACGCGCGTGGTGGGCATGAAACTCGACCTCCTGCGCATCGGTCACCTCTTCGAGCCCGAGGTTGAACGCGGTGAAGGCCGACGAGGCCAGCAACGAAACCAAGCTCGCTCGCCGCGGGCCCGTCGCCTCGAGCGCCATGGTGATGACCTCGTGGTCGATCGAGAGCCGGACGCGTCCATCCTGGTAGCCCGCGAGCGCTCCGGGGGTGTCGACGCGACCGAGCGAGACCAAGTCGAGCATCGCGTTGCTGAGCACGCCGACGCTGCCCTTGCGGACGACGCGAAGCTCGGTGCGGATCTCGTCCAGCAAGATCGCCACGGGGGATGGTTTGGGCGGCTTGGGCTTGGGTTTCGGCTTCGGCTTCGGCTTCGGCTCCGGCTCCGGCTCCGGCTTCGGACCGGGCTCCGGCTCCAGCGGAGGCAAGATCTCGTCAGGGTCGGGCAGGACGGGCTCGGCAAACCTTCGAGCCTTGTCGAGGTCGACCATGCGACCGTTGGGGAGCTCGAACAGCGGGAGCCTGCGCAGGGCCTTGAACAGCCGCCTCGCCGACGCCCGCGATGACTTGGCCCCCGGCTCGTCCCATGCGGCAGACATCCTCTCGAGCAGCCTGCGAAGCACGCGGCGGTCGCGGAGCCAGAGGGCATCGGGGTCCCTGGCGTCGGGATCCCAGCGCTCGTGCACGACCTCGTAGAGTTCCTGGGCCCGCTTGCGCAGCAGCTGGCCCGCGCGCTTGCTCAGCTCCCCGAAAACCCACGCATCGTCGATCTCCACCGCCGGACCGTGTACGGCTCCGCCGACCACGAACACCGCGGACAGATCGGTGAACCCCACCACCTTCTCCGCGTCACCGAGCGCGACCGCCCCCTCGTCGAGCCGTTCGTCGATCCACAGACGCCCCTCCACACCCCGGCCCGCGACATCCCCAACCTCGACGGCGTCAGCGGGAGCCTCCGGCATCGGGGGCGATTCGGCGCGATTGAGCTCCCGAGCGCGGCGCATCTGCTCGGCTTCGGCGAGGTCTTCGACGACGCCGACGACCCGCTGCAAGACCGACTCGACGTTGGGGTGGACCGCGAACGCCAGCCTGGGGAGCACCCCGTCGTGCTCGGTCCCCGGCCGCTGGACGTAGACGCGATCGCCTTCGGCGTGCAGGCGATCGATCGCGTCGATGGTCCACCAGCTTCCGTCGACGTGAGGGAAGACGGGAAGGTCCGCCAACGCGCGAGGCCCGGCCCGCCCGAGCGCATTGCGCGACCCTTCGCCGATCAGCAGCTCGAGCAGCAGCCGAGTCCACGCGCGAGCCCACACGAGCTCCTCCTCCGAGAACGACGACCACTGCGCCTGCAGTGCTTCGGCCAGCTCGGGGAGGGCCTTGCTGCACGCCGCGGCGATGCGCAACGTGTCGCGTTCGGACAGCGACGTGTAGCCGCGGTCGACACCGAAGGAGTCGGACTGCAGCACGCCGACGAGCGACGCGCCGACCTCCGCCACGTCGACGTGGCAGACCCTCCGCTTGCGCCGACACGCGACGATCGACGCGCTTGGAGGCCCGGGCAGCGCCCGCGGGATGCCGACCTCCCCTTGGGCTCCCTTGGCCTGGACGGCCACGGCGACCAGCACCTCGTCGCGATCGAGGTCGAGAGAGACCTTGGGCTGCTGCTCGAACGCCTCGCGGGCACGCCACTGCTGAAACCACGCGGCCCCGTCGGCGAGCTGTTCGCGGCCGAGGACCCGCTCGAGCACCCCTCGAAGCGGCAGCTCCGCGGTGAGCACGACCCGTGGCACCTTGCCGGAGAAGTCCGGCGCCGCCTTCGCATCGACGAGCAGCGCCTCGTCATGTCGGCGGTAGTCCCTGAGCAACCTCGCCAGCGAGATCGGCCCCCCGAGCGCTGGCAGCAGGGGGACGTGCCGAAGCTGAAGCCACGCAGAGCCGACTTCGCGTGCGAGCACCTCGAACGCGCCGGCGGAGCGGGGCGGAACCGGACCGGCCGCGCCGGCAAACACGTCACGGACCTCCTTCTCTTCCAGCGGCGCGCGCTTGCCGTGGGCGAGTCGGAGCGCGCTGCACAGCCGATCGCTGGCGACGGACGCGTCGCGCTGGTCGCAGCACGCATCGAACGCCTCGAGCCAGCGCGGACCTCGGAACGGCAGCAGCGCCAGATACCGGAGGCTCGCGATGACCTCGGGCGCGGCCCCGCCTGCAGCCACCTGCTGCAGGACCGAAGCGAAGAGCTTGGCGGGGATGCGATCGACGACCCCACTGAGCGTCCACTTCCCCTTGTCGAGGACCGATGCGTAGTCCGCCGTCGTCGGGACCCCGGGCCAATCGACGGTGGCGACGATGCCTCCGACCGCGCACGGCATGGCAACGAGCTCGACCGTGCGCCGCTCCTTCATCACGCGCACGCTGGCCCTACCGCCGTCGCTCTTGCCGTCCGCTGCCGCAGCGAGGAGCCCGGCCTTGACCGCCATGTTGCTGTCTTCGAACTCGACGTCTGCTGCGGTGTCCCCGAACAGCTCGAAGGGCTCCTGCGGCTTTGCGAGCCACTCGTGGCGGGTGGCGTCGACGGCGTAGGCGTCCTCCCCGTCCTCGACCGCGTCTTCGCCCAGCACTTCGTTCAGCAGCGCGAGCCCCTCGGACGGCGCCACGACGTAGCCGGAGAACGAGCCCGGCCACTTGCGACCCGCAGGCAGAACGCGCAGCGGGTTCTTTGCGTGGTGCTCGGCGTGAAGCTCCGCGAGGGAGACCCACCCCCGGTCGAGCGCACGGAACAGCCCAGTCGCGAGCAGGGGGTGCGGCGGGTCGAAGGGATCGACTGCGCCCGCCTTGCCGAACTTCTTGACCCAGCGCGAGGTCCGTTTCGCGCTGACGCCCACGGCCCGATAGAACGCGCGGTCGAACGAGCGCACGCAGACGGACCGGGAGAGCGCGAGCAGCGTGGCGTGCAGAGACCCCGGCGGCTCGGGTGCCGACGCGCCGACCTTCTCGAGCGCCGCCACCGTCGCGGTGATCACCGCGTGCATCGCCTCGGCGAACCCCTCGTCTCGCCGGGCCCGCTTCCAGCTCGCGGTCGGCTCGATCTTGCCCTGCACCACCGCGACGAAGCCGGGCAGGCGCAGGTACTTCTGGTCGAGCACCACGCTCTCCAGGAGGGAGCCCTCGTGGACCAGCTGCACGACGGGTTCCTCGCGGTCGCTGCGACGAAAGCCGACCTCACCTTCGAAGCCCTCGGTGTCGATGGTGTGGCGGGCGAGGTAGAGCCCCTCCCCGAGCTGGGTCGCCCAGCGCCGCCCCATGACCTGCGCACGACGCTCCTCGCGTTCGAACGCCCCCTCGTACGCCGAGGTCCTGTCGCGTTGGGTCCCGAAGATCGTTCGAAACGCGCGCCGAAGCGAATCGGTGGGCAAGCAGATCGCCGTGGCGAACTCCTCGGAGTACGCGGTCGGCCGCGAGAGGAACTCGACGTACGGCCGCGCCTTCAGCGACGCGGTGCTCACCCAGGTGCCATCGAGCTGCTGCCAGATCGGCAGCTCGAAGTACGTCGAGAGCACGTCGCCAACCGGCTCGAGGAGCCAGGGAGCCTCGACGCGCTCGGCGATCCACACCGGCATGTTCGTCCGGACGTGCTCGGGCAGCTTCTGCCAGTCGGCGGGGTCGTGCGCGTACACCCGCGCCAGGGAGAGCAACGAGCGTTCGAGCGCGTTGCGTACGTCGCCCACGAGGTCTTCGTAGGCGCCGTCGCGGACCACATCCGTCTGCGAGACGTCCTTGCGAAGCTCGAGCCCATCGACCATCGCGACGAAGCCGTTGGGGAACTCGTACAGGTCGTGCGTCGACACCAGCACGCCGGCGTTGAGCACGTGGAGGGTGGCCGCAATGGGCCCCGAGTCGGCGCGGAATCCACACGACCCGCGCACGCCCGCGCCCACGACGTCCACCCGCCCCACGACCACGCCCAGGCGCACGCCCGAGGAGATCCGGGCCCCGTCGAGGATGATGGGCGTGTGGGCGAACCGGGCCCGCTCGCGCAAGATGGCTTCCTCGGCGATCGTCCCCTTGAGGTTCTTGACGAACTCGAGCGCGAGGCCGGGCCGAAAGCGCTGCTTGACGTGCACGTGCGTGCCGCGAAGGTCGCGAGGCTGCGCGTCGGTTGCAGGCGGAAGCGACGCGCTCCTCGGGCGAAGCTCCAGCGCGACCGGCTCGGTCTGCACCCCGTGGCTCCACAGGCGGACCCACCGCGGGTTCAGGGCGAGCGCCGCGTTCAGGCCGATCGCGAGCTCCTGCCGCGAGCGCAGATTGGACTCTTGTCGATCACCGAACATCGAGACGAACAGGTCGTCGAGGTCGGACTTGGAGAACCCGTGTCCGTCGAACCAGACCTCCATGTCGTCGGCGTCGATCTGGAACTCGATGCGCGTCGCCTCCTGCTGGACCGCCGCCTGCACGAGCAGGAGCACGTACTGTCGCGAGTCGGGGAGCTGGAACTGACGCATCTTGTCCCGCGCCTTCTCCTTGTCGATCGAGAAGCCGCCGGCGGCCTCGACTTCGCCCTCGGCGGCGAGCTGCGCGAAGATGTCGTCGGAGCTCATCCGACCTCCAGTCGCGCCGCGGCGGTGGCGAGTGCTCCGTCGATGCTCGGGGTCAGCCCCGCTCCGACGAAGAACAGCTTGGCGAGCATGAACGCCGCCAAGGCGAGGTCGCGGTCCGCCAGCCTCACGATGGCCGCGGTCGCCTTGTGGTCGGCGTTGACGATCACGGGACGGGACCACGCGAACAAGCCCTCGCCCAGCGTCTTCACCTCGGACTTGGGCATCAGCGAGAACGGCTCCTTCTGCGCGATCGCGACGGCGCCCCCCAAACTCGACCCCGGATAGTCGAAGTGGCCGAAGAGCACCTCGGAGACCTTGTGCCCGGCCTCCTTGAACACCCGCAGCGTCGCGTCCCCCAGCCTCGCGTAGGGCGCGGGGTCCACGTCGTCCCCGAGCTTCAGCGGCAAGGCCCAGTGGGCGACGAGGGCGTCCACCCCGAAGCCGCCTCGTTGGCCCACGATCTTCAGCAGCTGACCGTCCCCGGTCTCGAGCGCCCCATGGGCGACCGTGTGACCGCGAGCCTCGACCGCCTCCGAGAGCGGACCCGGCACGCGGGAGAGGAAGAGCAGGTCGTCGCGCACGCCGCCGAGCAGGGTGCCCAGCGTGAGCGGAGCCCCCGCCGTCGACAGTGCGACGACCTCGTTGCGAACCGCGGAGAGCGTCTCGTCGGGGAGCCCGCGCGACAGATGCCAACCGGCGCAGCGCAGGTGGTAGTCGCGGAGCGTGCTGGGCAACGTTTGCCTCAGCTCGGCGTCGAGCCTTTCGAAGGCGCGACGCGCGAGCGGCCCGTCGATTGTGTCGGTGATCGCCCGCATCACGCGTTCGTAGCCCGCATCCTCGATGACCGCGTCTCGGGTGAGGGTGTGTTCGAGGTGGGGGCTCCACGCCCGCACGGCGATGTTGGCAAAGTCGGCCTCGGTCCGCTCCACGAGGGTGAGGCCGCCGTTGTACAAGCCGAGGAACGTCCGCTGATCGAGCGGATGGCACGCCGACACCCTCGAGTACCCGTCGTCGTGCTCGACGCTGCACGGCTCGGAGAACGCGAAGGGCACCGAGATCGACTCGCCGTCGACGCGGATGTCGCAGCGCGCGTGCTTGCACCAATACCGGACCGTCTTCCGGACGCCGCGCGCGAGCACCTCGAACTCGAGCGGGGTCATCGTCTTGTATACGCGAATCCGCGTGCCCTCGATCGGCTCGTCGAGGCGCAGCAGCTTGAACGTGCGCTGCGCATCGAAGAGCACGCGCCACGCCTCGCCGTCGCGGGCCGTGTCGACGCAGACCACGTCGGGGCCGAGCGCGAACACCGAGACGAAGCCGATGCCAAACTTGCCGATCTTGGTGCGGTCGCCGTCCTTCTGCGAGGAGAACAGGCGCGTCAGCTTGGTCTCGATGATCTCGCGGGTCATGCCCCCGCCCCAGTCGCAGACCTCGATCAGCGACACACCCGCGTCGCCCTTGGTTTCAAACGACGTCGAGATTTCGACCTCGTGGCTGCCAGCGTCGATCGCGTTCTGTACGAGCTCTCGAAGGAACGAGAGGGGGTCCGAGAACTGATTGACGAGCTCATCGAGCGCGTCGTCGACTCCATCGACCGCAGGTCCTGCCACGCTCGATCAGGCTACCACGCGAGGCGGTCGCGACGCCGCGTCCCAAAGCGGCCCGTCAGCTCCCCAGCGTTTACGCCTCGCGAGGCTCGGCCGGGAATAGGCGCCGCGATCCACTGGTACGCTTGCGCCATGGCCAAGCTGAAAGCCGCCCTCGTCATGGGCGCCGTCGCTGCAGTGGGCGTCGGCTCCTACTCCCTCCTCTCCGCGGACGAAGACGCCGCGGGCACTCGCAACCTCACCAACCAGGTGTGGATCGAGCGGATGCCGCAAAACCGCGAAGACATGATCGGTCACATCGTGCTGCTCGACCAAGACGGACAGCAGTTCGGCATCGTCGGTCGCAGCTCCACCTGGCGTCACTTCCTCGAGGTCTTCGGCTGGCGACTGGAGAACAACCGCCTCAAGCTCTTCTTCCCGCAGGAGCGGGTCAAGGGCGAGGTCAAGGTCCGCACGTGGCGCTGCGAAGGCCAAGCGCCCGAGCCCTTCGAGCTGTGCCTGGAGTTCTCCAACCAGGGCCGCACCATGCAGTTCTACAGCCGCCACGACTGGGTCGTGAAGGACGCCGAGGCGCTCGAAGACCTCTCGGTCGAGGTGCCCGAGCTGAGCTCGGTCTTCGAGAACAGCCGCGTCGCCACGCCCTCGCTCGACCTCGACGCGGTCGAGTACACCGACGGCCCTCTCCCTCTGTAGGTCTGCTGAGTGCTGCCGGGACTCCTCATCCTCCTCGTCGTCGTGCTCGCCGTCGCATCCACGGGCATCCGGGTGCTTCGCGAGTACGAACGCGCCGTGGTGTTCCGGCTCGGCCGCGCGCAGAAGAAGCTGGCCGGCCCAGGGGTGGTGCTCCTGCTCCCCCTGGGCATCGACCGGCCGCGGGTCGTCGACCTGCGCACGAAGGTCGTGCAGATCGCTCCGCAGGAGGTCATCAGCAAGGACAACATCTCGATCGTCGTCGACGCGGTCGTCTACATCACGGTCGAGTCGCCCTCGCACGCCATCTTGGACGTCGAGGAGTACATGCCCGCCACGCTGCAGCTCGCCGCGACCACGCTGCGGGCGGTCATCGGGCGCATGGACCTCGACGAGATCCTCGCGCACCGCGAATCGATCAACGAGGAGGTCCGCGGCATCCTCGACGCCCGCACCGAGCAGTGGGGCATCGACATCTCGGCCGTCGAGCTTCGCGACATCGTCCTGCCGCAGGAGATGAAGCGAGCCATGGCCCGCCAGGCCGAGGCCGAGCGGGAGCGTCGCGCCAAGGTCATCGCCGCCGAAGGCGAGCTTCAAGCCGCCAAGCAGCTCGCCGCAGCCGCCGAGACCATCGCGAAGAACCCCGGCGCCATGCAGCTGCGCATGTTCCAAACCATGACCGAGATGGCCGCCGAGCCTGCCTCGAAGATCGTCGTGCCCGTGCCGATCGAGCTGCTCGCAGGACGGCCCGAGGCGATGGGCAACACCGCCGAGCTCAGCGCCAAGGTCACGCAGCTCGTCCAGGCGCTGTCGGGCAAAGACGACAAACCCTCCCTCGCCAAGCCGCAGTCCGAGCCTGCCGCGGTCGAGCCAGCGATCGGTCAGGGCCGCCCCGCGCCGAAGCGCCTCGGCAAGCCCTCGCCGCTCGAGTGAGTGTGGTGTTCGTGCAACACCCCTCCCCTGCGCTCTAGGTCACTTGAAGCGCTCGGGGCCACCACTAGCCTTTGAGGGTGGTGGCATGGCGAAGCTCGACTCCTCTCCTTCTGCTCCTCGGTGGCTGCGCCTTCGCGCCGGCAGACGCGGGTCCGCCCGAGCCGGGGCTGAGCTATCGCGCTGACCGCTACGGGGACTTCGTGCAGGAGTACTGCAACGCGCTGCCGTACTCGGAGGAGTGCACCGACGAGCGGCGACACATCCAGCGCATGAACATGGAGGCCCAGACGCAGCGCACGATCGAGCGTGCGGCGGACCGGCAGGCGGCCGCCACGCGGGAAGCGACGGGCGCGGCGCTGCGAGGTGACGGCGCCCATACGGGCAAGGGGTGGTGGTGCTACACGGGCGTCTACCGGGGGCGCCAGAGCTTTGGGCGCTGCTTTCGCGACATCGAGCGGTGCGCCGATCGACTCGTGGCGCGCGTCGACGACGGCATGGTCGCCGACGAAGCCCAGTGCAGCCAGCGCGAGAGCGCGACCTGCTTCTCCACCGCGGATGTCGAGTCCGGGGACGTACACAACTACTGCTTCCCGCAGGCCGTCACCTGCGAGCAATACGAAGAGCGGACCCGGGCGACGACCACATACGCCAAGGCGTGCGAGACGTACGCGTAGGGGCGGTCAGCTGGCGCCCTTGTGCAGCAGGACGACGGGCACCGTCTTGAGCAAGATCTTGATGTCGAGCCAGAGCGACCACGTGTCGATGTACTGGAGGTCGAGCGCCATCCACTGGTCGAAGTCGCTGATGTCGCTGCGGCCCGAGACCTGCCACAGCCCCGTGATCCCCGGGCGCACCGAGAGGCGCCGGCGCTGACGCGGCTTGTACTGCGCGACCTCGGAGGGCAGCGGCGGACGGGGCCCCACCAGGCTCATCTGGCCGACCAGCACGTTGAACAGCTGCGGCAGCTCGTCGATCGACGTCTTGCGGATGAAGCGACCGATCCGCGTGATGCGTGGGTCGTGCTTGATCTTGAAGACCGGCCCGTCCATCTCGTTGAGGTGCATCAGCTCGGCCTTCTTCTTTTCGGCGTCGACGCACATCGAGCGAAACTTCAGCATGGGGAACTTTCGCCCCTGCAGCCCGCTGCGCACCTGCTTGAAGAGGATTGGGCCGCCGTCCTCGAGCTTGATGATGAGCGCCACCGTCGCCAGCAGCGGCGAGATCGCGATGATGCCGAAGAACGACGCCACGACGTCGAGCAGCCGCTTGCCCAGCAGCCGGACCTCGCCGGTGGGCTTCTGCGTGATGCCGATCATCGGCATGTTGAAGCCGGTCATGTTCGCCAGCTCCATCTCGCCGTTGAGCTGTACCGTGCTCGGCATCGAGAGCAGCACGTCGACCCCTCGCTCGTCACATGCGGCGAGCGCCTCGGCAAAGTCCTCGTGCGATCGCTCAGGCACCGCGAAGACGACCTCATCCACGACTTCGGTGTCGAGCATGTAGGTGAGGTCCTCGATCTTGCCCAGGATCGGCTCGGCTTCGGTGAGCTCGGGCTGGCCCAACACGCTCACGAACCCGACCAGTCGGTTGTTCCACGAGGACCGCTCCTTGAGCGAGCGAGCGAACGCCACGGCCTCGGCCCCCGTGCCCACGATCAACACGCGGTGGTCGTCCACGCGCTTCATCCGGCGGATGACGGTGCGGGCCGACAGACGCCACGTCAGCAGGAACACGAACTGCGTCGCGCCGAACAGGAACACGAAGCTTCGCGAGAGGAACGTGACCTTGAACCAGAACGAGGCGACGACCAGCAGACCCAGCCCCACCGCCACGGCTCGCAGATATCGCGTCGCGGTGCGACCCGGACCCGCCCGGAAGTCGGCCGTGTTGGTGAAGTGAAAGACGAGCGCCCAAAGCGGCACCATCCCCAGCAGGAACTTCGGGTAATCCGTCGCGAGGAACAGCTCGACCGAGACCTCGCGGCGACCCAGAAACGCGGGCACGTACTCCGAGACGCTCGGCAGCCACTGCCGCAGCGAGAGCGCGGCAAAGAACGCGACCACCGATACGAACAGATCGCTGAGGAGAAAGATCTGACGAAAGAGAACCGCTTGGTGCCGCGTCATCGTCCCGCCGCCTTCAATTTACAGCGGAAACGGCGTTGTGGGGGCTGACACTGCGGTCTCACGTGGTGGCTGCGGCGATCGCCCACGTCGCCTGGACGAGATCGCCCAGAGGATGGGGCCCCAGGGGTTCGGAGGGGTCGAGGCCTGCGTCCTCGAGCAGACCCCCGAGGAGCACGACCCCTTCTTCGGTGAGCCGTGGCCCGGACTCGGGCAGGTCGAGCCCCTTCTGCTGCGCGTGATGCTGGACCAGCCCGCGCACCAGAGCGTGCGCGACGGTGTCCTCGCGGATCGCGACGCACACCAAGGCGGGGCCGGGGTCGTCGAAGGCGGCGAGCTCCTCGGGCTTGGCCCACAGCCGCTGCCCGTCCTTGCCCACCATGGCGATCGGCGCGAGCCCACCGCCCGCACGCGGCTTGCGACGCCGCCACGGGAAGCGGGCGAGCACCTTCTGCAGCTTGTGATCGGAAGGCTGAGCCATTTCGAGCGCGACCGAACGTATCACGGCCGGCGGCCGGATGCGTCGGCCCACGCGCGGACCAGCGCATCCGCAGCGCCCCTCACGTCGGCGCTCGTCGTGCGACGACCCAGACTCAAACGAAGTGCACCGCGTGCGACTTCGAAGTCGATGCCCATCGCGTCGAGAACACCTCCCTCCCCTTCGCCGTGGCACGCAGAGCCGGTCGACGCCGCGACCTCCGGAGCACGTGCCAGCACCTCACCGCCGGTGCATCCGGGCACGCAAACATGGAGTGTATTGGGGAGACGTTCGGCCCCGCGCCCGGTCACGCAGAGTCCCTCGATGCCATCGAGCAGCCGCGCTTCGAGCTCGTCCCGAAGCGCCTGCTGACGCGCCCGCTCGGCGTCGAGATCGGCGGCGGCGAGTCGACACGCGGCTCCAAGCCCAACCACCATCGGCGTGGGCTCGGTGCCCGGTCGGACCCCGCCCTCTTGCCCACCGCCCAGCGCCCACCCGCGAACCTGATGCGGCTCGCGAACGTAGAGCGCTCCGATGCCACACGGCCCGTACAGCTTGTGGCTGACGATGGTCAGAAGGTCGACGTCGAGCGCCTGCACGTCGACGGGGATCTTTCCCACGGCCTGAGCGGCGTCGGAGTGCACGAGCACGTCGGCAGAAGCCGCTCGAGCACGCGCCGCGATCTCGGCGACGGGCTGAATCACGCCCGTCTCGTTCTGCGCCAGGATCACGCTGACCAGCCCCGCCGGCTCCTCGAGCGCTGCAGCGGCGCGGCCGAGGTCGACGGCGCCGCTGCCGTCGACATCGAGCCGGTCCCACCGCCAGCCCGCGGACGCGAGGGCGCGCGCCGGCTCTTCGACGGCGGGGTGTTCGACCGCGGACGTCATGACACGCTGACGCGCCACGGCCGAGCACCGAAGGGCGAGGTTGTCGGCCTCCGTCCCTCCCCCTGTGAACACGATCTGCTCGGGCTGGGCGCCCACGAGCGCGGCGACCGACGCCCTGGCCTCGGCGACGGCCTCCGCCGCTGCGCGCCCGTAGACATGGCCGCTCGAGGGGTTGCCGAACTGCGCCCCCAACCACGGCACCATCGCTTCGCGAACCGAGTCCGCGACGGGCGTGGTGGCGTTGTGGTCGAGGTAGATCGGCGCGGCCGGATCAGGCGCCGGCATCGTCGCCGTCTTCGGCCCCGGCGGGGGCTTCACCTTGGCCGAGCCAGTTGAAGTTCCACAGGATGTACTGCCAGTCCTTGTCGATCGAGCGCGTGTCGCCGAACGGGTACTCCATGCGAGCGATGAACACGACCTCACCGCGCGGGAACATGAACTGCACGATCTCCCGCGTCGGCGTGTTGGTGCTGGTGTCCATCACGTGCAGACGCGAGTAGATGCCCTGCTTCTTTTGGTAGTCGGACTGAAAGGCGATCTCGTCGACGACGAGGCCCGCCTGCTTGTACTTGTTCTTGAACCAGGTGACGGACCGCTCGTCGATCGGGCGCGTCTTCTTGGTGACGAAGAACGTCATGTCGATGGCTTCGGCGCCCGACTCGTCTTCGTACTCCTCTTCGGCGAAGGGATCTTCCTCGTCCTCGGCGTCGCCGAACTCGAAGTCGCCCTCGGTGCCGCTGCGGCACGTGACCACCGGGATCCACTTCGTGGTGCTGTCGGGGCTGTGGGAGGCTTCGCCACAGTTGCGGAACACGTACAGCGTGTCGGGGATGTCGAACTCGACGCCGAGCTGGCTGAAGCTGATCTTGTCGCCCGAGGACGACCCCGACGAGGGGCTGTCGACCCAGGCAGCGGCTTCGGACGTGCCGCCTCCCCCGTTGTTCTTACACGCAGGGACAGCGAGCAGGCAGAGGGCAGCCAGGCTGACTCCGAGGCGGTTGGCTTGAAAACGCTCCATGACCGCCGGCAAAGGTACCAAAACGAGACGGCGAGGGCAGCCGCGCGCGTAGGCGCCCCAATCCCGGCCTTGGCACCCTCCTTGCTCCCTCACCGACCCGATGTCGACGTCCACGGCCGCGAAGCTGCCCGAGCCCTCCATCCGCGCGACGGTGCCCGCCCGTGCAGTAGCGGAGCTGCTGCAGTTCGTCCTCGAGGCTCCGGACCCGCAAACGGTCCGACAGCGTGCAATGGCCGGTTTGGGGCTGCTGTTCGAGGTTGCCTGGGCAAAGTTCGACGTCGAGCAGACCCCGACCGGCGCCTGCGGCATCGAGCTCGACGACCCGGACTCGGGTGTGCACTTCCTGACGGTGGCCCTGCGCGACCCGGACGACGTTGACGCGCGTCAGACCATCGACGGTCTGCTGCACATGATCCGGACCGTTCACGTCCGCGCGGTCGAGAGCGCCCAGCTGAGGGCGGCTGCACACACCGACGCACTCACGGGCTTGTGGAACCGACGCGGATTCGAGCCCTTCGTCGACCAGGCCCTCGCGCGATCGACCCGCACGGGCGAGGACGTCACGCTGATGCTCTGCGACGTCGACTACTTCAAGCGCATCAACGACACCCACGGCCACGGGGTGGGCGACCGCGCGCTCGCAGCCGTCGCCGAGGCCATCGCCTCGGTGATTCGCCCGACCGACGCCGCCGCCCGCATCGGAGGCGACGAGATGAGCGTGCTGCTCGCCAGCTGCAACGCCCAGGGGGCGCGCGCCGTGGCTCGACGGATACAAGATGCCCTCGTTCGGGTGCAGCGCGAGCGCGGCCTGCCCGAGTCGGTCACGCTGAGCATCGGCATCGCCGACACCCGCGCGATGTCGGCCGAAGCGCTGACCCAACGCGCGGTCGGTCACCTCATGGCCGCCGCCGACGAGGCCCTCTACCAAGCCAAGGCCGAGGGCCGCGACCGCGCCGAGTGTCACCAAGGCTGCTTCACGCCGGTCCCCCTCGAGGACGACCCGACCGCCCCGATTCAGCTCAGGCCCGTGTCAACAACGAGCGCGCGTAGTCCGACGGCGGCTTGAGCCCCATCAGCTCCAGGCACGTCCCCGCGACGTTGCCGAGGTTCGCTTCGCGCAGCGCGTCCGAATCGAGGGCCATGCCGGGGCGAGTCGGGTCGTAGATGTGTAGCGGCACCGGGTTGAGGCTGTGGCTGGTGCGAGGCTTCTTCGCGCCGTCCTTGCCCGTGTCGAACATCTGATCGGCGTTGCCGTGGTCGGCGGTGACCACGAGCACGCCGCCGAGCGAGCGGATGACCGGGAGCAGGCGCGCGAGGCTGAGATCGACCACCTCGACCGCGAGCCGAGAGGCGTCGAGGTCCCCGGTATGGCCGACCATGTCGCCGTTGGCGTAGTTGACCCGAGCGAAGTCGAAGCAACCGGTGCGCAGCTGGGCGATGAGCGTGTCGGTGATCTCGGCGGCTTTCATCCAGGGCCGCTGCTCGAAGGGCACGGCGTCGGACCGAATCTCGACGTAAGTCTCGAGCGCGTCGTCGAACGCTCCAGAGCGGTTGCCGTTCCAGAAGTAGGTGACGTGACCGTACTTCTGCGTCTCGGAGATCGCCAGCTGCCGCTTGCCCGAGCCGGCGAGGTGTTCGCCCATCGTCTCGTCGATGGCCGGCGGGGACACGAGGAAACGGCGAGGAATCTGCTCGTCTCCGTCGTACTGCATCATGCCCGCGTACAGCACCTCCGGCCGCGGGCCGCGGTCGAACGCGTCGAAGTCATCGCGCTCGAACGCCTTGGAGATCTCGATCGCGCGGTCGCCCCGGAAGTTGAAGAACAAGACCGCCGCGCCGTCGCCGATGGTGCCCACGGGCTCTCCCCCCTCGGCGATCACGAACCCCTCGAGGTCTTGGTCTCCTTTGTCGGATTCGTCGTACAGCGTGCGCACGGCCTCGGAAAGGCTCGAAAACTGCCGGCCCTGACCGCGCACGTGATGATTCCACCCTCGCTCCACCATCCCCCAGTCCGCTTCGTAGCGATCCATGGTGATGCTCATGCGCCCGCCGCCACTGGCGACCCGGTAGTCCCGCCCCCCCTCGGAGAGCTCGCGGAGCTTGGCCTCGAGCGGCAGAACGTAGTCGAGCGCCGAGCGAGCCGGTACGTCACGACCGTCGAGCAGCGCGTGGACCCGGCAGGCTTGCACCCCCTCGGACGCGGCCCGCTCGAGCATGGCCAAGAGGTGATCGATGTGGCTGTGCACGTTGCCGTCGGAGAGCAAGCCGATGAAGTGCAGAGGCTGCCCGCTCGACTTCACGCGCGCGACGGCGTCTCTCCACACCTCTCCCTCGAACAGCGAGCCCGAGCGCACTGCGTGCTCGACCAGCTTGGCGCCCTGGTCGAAGATGCGCCCGGCACCCAGGGCGTTGTGGCCGACCTCGGAGTTGCCCATGTCCGCATCCGAGGGCATGCCCACCGCCGTTCCGTGTGCCGCCAACTGGCCGCTCGCGGCGTTGCGGGCCAACCAGTCGAGGGTGGGCGTGTGCGCCAGCCGAACCGCGTCGCCCTCATCGCCCGCGCCGATTCCTACGCCGTCCATCACGACGCAGAGCACAGGGCCAGCAGGAGCGTTGAACTCGGGGTGAGGCTGCAGCGCCATGCCGCAGTTCTATCCCCTCACTCCTCACCGCGCGACCCCCTGCGACCGCGACGAGCCGCTAGAACTGAAACACGTAGCCGACCGACACGTCGAGCATGAGGTCGAACGGGTTCGTGTCCGGCTCCGCTTCCACGATCGCGGGGTCGCCCGACGTGTCGGGCGCTGCGACGACCTGATACGTGCTGAAGTAGCGATGCATCGACGCCCCCAGGGTGATGCCCTGGTTGTTGCGGATCGGAATCCCCACCAGCCCCCCGGCGCGAAGCATCGCCGACGTGTCGGAGTGGTGCTCCTCGTCGATGGTGAGGATGCCCAGGGGCCGCGCAAAGGTGGAGATGCCGACCCCGACGGTGACATCGCCCTGGACGTAGATTGGGCCCAGGGCGATCTGCAGGGACGGCCCCGCGCCGAAGTCGGTGTGTGCGAGCGCGGCGTAGCGCTCGGCGGTCTGCATCTGGCCATCGACGAACCCGTCGACGAAGCGCCGCTCGATGAACCGGGTGTGGCCCAGGTCGACGCCCGCGCCCAGTCGAACCGGACCCAGGTGCAGGCCGTGCACACGAAACGAGAACCCCGCCCCGAAGCCGAACGGCTGGATGACGTCGGCGCCACCGGCGAGCAGCACGCCGAGCCGAGGCGCCGCGACGACCGAGAACACCAGGCCCCTCCGCCGCGCGTGGGCCTCGTTGCCCCGCTTGATCGGAGCCGACGGCGCCATCGCCAGCACCGAAGCCAGCGCGAGTGACGTGCCGAACATCTGCGCGAACATAGCAGCGCATACCGCCAGGGTCTTTGACGATGGGGCTGCTTTGTCCTTTCATGCAGCCATGGCCAAGACCCCATCCCTTCGCGAGGATGCCGCCCCCGACGTGGGTGCGACGCAGCTCACACGCCGCGACCTCATGGGCGCCGCCGCGGGTGTCGTCGTCTGCGGCTGCGCAGGCAAGGCGGAGAAGTGGGCGACGACCGAGGTCGAGGCCGAAGAGGGCGTCGTCGAGCTCGACATCGCCGACTATCCCGAACTCGCCACGCCCGGAGGCATGGTGGCGGTCAAGCCCAAGAGCGCGAAGAAGCCGGTGCTCGTGATGCGCATCGAGCACGACCAGTTCCGCGTGATGTCTCTGCGCTGCCCGCACCTGGGCTGCGTCGTGCGGTGGAACGCCGAGATGCAAGACCTCGTCTGCCCGTGCCATGGATCACGGTTCGACGACACGGGCGAGGTCGCCAAAGGTCCGGCCAAGACCTCGCTCAAGCAGATGCGCAACCAGCTCGTGGGCATGAAGGGCTCGGCGGGCGGGACCAAGCTCCAGTTCATCCTCGACGAGGGGTGATGGGCAAGACCAAGCACCCCGTCACCCCCGCAGTGCGGGCCCTGCGTGCCGCGGGGGTGTCCTTCGAGCCACGCCCCTACGCGTACGTCGAGCACGGAGGCACGCAGCGCAGCGCCGAAGCCCTGGGCATGGACGAGCACGCCGTCATCAAGACGCTCGTGCTCGAGCGAGACGACGGCGCTCCAATCGTCGTGCTCATGCACGGTGATCGCCGCGTGTCGACCAAGCGGGTGGCAAAGGAGATCGGCGCCAAGTCGGTCCGGCCATGCGACCCCGCGGTCGTCACCAAACACACCGGCTACGTCGTGGGCGGCACGTCCCCGTTCGGCACGCGAAAGTCGCTGCCGGTCATCATGCAGGCGAGCATCGCCGCGCTGCCCCGGGTCGTCATCAACGGTGGCAAGCGCGGCTTCTTGGTGGAGCTGACGCCGCAAGACATGATCGCGGCGCTCGACCCGATGCTTGCCGACGTCGCGGTCAGCCCCGAGGAATGAGGCGGCCCGCAGCAGCGCGGCACCCTCGACGACCCACACCCGAGGCTGCTAGCGTGGGCCGGCACTTCGTGGCTTCCATCGGCTCCCACTGCGTCCTCGAGATCTACGACAGCCCGCGCGCGCTGCTCGACGACCCCACCGCGGTCATCCGCGCGCTCGAGCACGCAGCCCATGCCGCCCGCGCCACGCTGCTCCAGACCACGCACCATCGCTTCACGCCGCAGGGCATCACCGCGCTCGCGCTGCTCGCCGAGTCTCACATCTCGGTGCACACCTGGCCCGAGAAGGGCTACGCGGCCTGCGACGTGTTCACCTGCGGCCCCACGACGCTGCCCGAGGCCGCCTGCATGGCGCTCGTCCGGGCGTTCGAGTCGCCGCGCTACTTCATGCGGCGCTTCCCTCGTGGCGAACAGCTCGCCGCGCCCGTGCTGCACCTTCGCACCGGGTCCGATCTCGCCTAGCAGGACGTGAACGAGCATGCCCGTACGCATCGAGCTGCGCCGTGACGCGGGGCGCATCGGACCCACGACGGGGCCGTGGATTCGCCGCAAGCAGGTCGCCCGCGTGCAGGGCCTCGAGACCGCCGAGGCGCTCGCGGAGGTGGTCACGCGCAAGGGGGAGACGTTGGGGTGGGGACTCATGTCGCCCCAGTCCTCCATCGCTGCGCGCATTCTGACGTATGGAGAGGCTCCGCCCGCCGACGACTGGCTACAGACGCGCCTCGCATCGGCCCTCGCCGCGCGGACCCACCAGGGGTACGACCGCCAGGACACGACGGGCTACCGCGTCGTCAACAGCGAGGGCGATGGCCTGCCCGGGCTCGTCGTCGACCGCTACGACGACGACTTCGTCCTGCAGATCACGACCGCGCCGATGGCCGTGCGCCGCACCGCCATCGAGGCATGGTTCCGGGCGCAAGGCCACGACCGCCTGCACGTCGTGCTGCCTCAGAGCGCCGCCAAGCACGAGGGTTTCGAGCCCGGGGTGTACCGGCAACATGACGCGAGCACGCTCCACTTTCGCGAGTACGGCATCGCGTTCGAGACCCCGGCACCGCCCAGCCAAAAGACGGGCGCCTACTTCGACCAACGCGAGAATCGCCGTACCGTTGCGCGACTGGCCGCGGCGCACGGCGGCCCGCTGCTCGACGTCGGCTGCCACATCGGCGGCTTCGCTTTGCACGCGGCCCGAGCCGGCGCCCAAGCCGTCGGCGTCGACAGCTCGAGCCTCGCGCTCGAGCACGCGGCACGCAACGCCAGCGCCAACGGGCTCTGCGGGCTCTCGTGGGCCCTGGACGACATGTTCGGGCCCCTGCTTGGCGGACAGAACGCCGCCGAGCTCGCCGGCCCGTTCGGCACCATCGTGCTCGACCCGCCCAAAGTCGCGACCAACAAGAACAACGTCGACAAGGCCGTCGACGCAATGCGACGCCTCGTGGGGCGCGTGGCCCCGCGACTGGCCGAAGGCGGCCATCTCGTGCTGTGCAGCTGCAGCCATCACCTCGGCCGCGACCACCTCGACCGCGTCATGGCGACGTCGGCGGGGACGTGGACTCGCGTCGCCATGTTGGGCGCGGGTCCCGACCATCCCGTGATGCCCGGTCACCGCGAAGGCGAGTACTTACGCGTCGGCGTGTACCGTCGCTAGGGCGTTGGCGCTAGAGCGTTGGCGCTAGGGCGTTGGCGCTAGGGCGTTGGCCGCAGCCTCAGGACGCGGTCTTGGCCGCGGCTCGCTCTTCGCCGATGCACAGCCGGTACACGGAGTTTTCGGTCTCGACGTACAAGACGTGCGTCTCGGAGGTGGTCAGCACGCGACGCACCGCGGTGGTCACCATGCGCCGGCCGTTGGGGTCGCGAAAGATGACCATGCCTCGACCGACGACCGGCTCCGAGAGCAAGTACCCTTCATAGATTCGCCCAACAGTCGTGTTGAGACCGCCCCCGTCACGGGACGTTCGAATCTTCGTCGCGACGACCGACAGCACCCTGCCGATGAGCTTATCCTGGCCCGCCTTCGGACGCCAACCGATCAATCCAGGCCGAGAACGGACTACGCGTCCCCGCGTTTCCCTACAGTGGACGCCCCGGGGCGCAACCCAGTTGCAGGAGGTGCAGCGCGCACAGCGTCGATGCGGGCCACCGAGGTCTCGGGCACCCACCCGGTGAGGCCGCCGGGCAGCTTGACGCGCTGCCAACCCGGCGAGCGATCGAGGACGCGCACCTGCGCGCCACCCTGGAGCGTGAACTCGACCGATCGGTGCTGTCCGGGGCCCTCCCGTGCATCGACCGAAGCCCCCAAGACGATCGCCTCGGGTTGTGCGGACGCCGCGCGGACCGACCAGCCGTGCAATCCCCCTGCGATTGCATAGAGCAGCGCGAGCACGATGAGCAACGCGCGAGATGCTCCAGCGCGCCGGGGCTGCGCACGAAGCCAGCGGCGATGCACGTACAGCGCGATACAAAAACCGACGCCGCTGACCAGGGAGAGCCAGGCGACCCACGGCGCCCGGATCGCATCGACGAGCAGATCCCACGTCGTCTCCGGGCGATCGATCATCGCCCCGCTGCTCGTGGCGTCGAGCTCTGCGCGTCGTCTCACCGCGGCGAGGTTGCTGCGGGACGCCTCGAGCACCTCCGCCGTCGGACCGGCGCGCCAATCGGACGCGCGGCGCAGGTGGTAGGTCGCGCGCCCGAGGTCCCCCAGATGCGCATAGGCCGTCCCGAGGTTGTACGAGATCACCGCGCTTCGCTGAGGCAGCAGCGCGCTCGCGGACTCGAACGACTCGGCCGCGCGCTCCCAGTCGTTGCGCGAGGCGGCCTCGGTCCCCTGGGCGAACGCATCGTCCACGGCGTCGGCCCTGACCGGCCGCGACACCACGGCGAGGGCCACGAAGCACAGCGCAACCACGACCGTCCGGAGGGCCGACATCACGCCACCCCCTTGCCGAGGCCGCGTACGACCGCGAGGGCGTCGTCGAGCAGCATGTGTCGGTCGTCGGCCCCACCTCCGGCAGCGCCAAAGCGCGCGGCGTCGCACTGTTCGAGCAACGTCTCGAGTCGGCGTCGCTCGTCGGCGTCCACGCCCTTGCGGGCCAACAAGCGAAGCAGCTCGGGCCTTGGCAGCCCCGTGCCCTCGGGACCGGCGACATCGAGGGCGACGTCTTGCAGCAACGCCGACACCGCCCCGTGAAAGCCGTCCCCGGTCTCGACCGCGGCCTGGGCCGCCTCGATGCGCTCGCGCCGACGCGCCCGGACCTTGGCTCGCGACCGCGCGACATCGTCGGGACCGAAGCGGCGCCACGCCCAACCGCCGCCGAGCCCCAGCCCCACGAGCAGGGGGACGGCCAGCATCCCCATCGTCCATCGCTCGGCGTCGAGCCAGCGCTCACGCGGGACCTGACGGGGGACCGCCTCCATCGAGACGACAGGGGCGAGCGGGTCCTCGACGGCCGAACGGGCCTGCTCGGCGTCGTCGTCCTCGTCCCGAATGATCGCGTTGGGGTCGCCGCCGACCACCACCTCGAGCGCCTGCGACTTCGCCGTGGCGTACGATTCCGACTCGGGGTCGAAGTAGTGAAACTCGTGCGCGGGAATGGTCAGCGTTCCGGGGCGCTCGGGAATCATCAAGAACGCGTAGCTTCGCGTGCCCCCCACCGTCTCACCGCGGCTGCGCTCGGTGGTGACCTTGGGGTCGTAGGCGCGAACGGTGGGGATCTCGGGCCACTGGCCGGGGTCGATGAGCTCGATGTTGCCCTCTCCGGCGA
Organism: bacterium; assembly: GCA_024742475.1. Taxonomy (GTDB): domain Bacteria; phylum Myxococcota_A; class Polyangia; order Nannocystales; family Nannocystaceae; genus CAJXVA01. Next base: position 250,802 of record JANSYI010000002.1, read on the forward strand.
TCGTGTACGTCACCGTGAACGGGTCCCCCGGCTGGACGTCGGTGCGATCGACCTTGGCCGAAATCTGAAACCGACCCACGTTGTTGGCGGAGAAGCCTGCGGGTTGCCCTTCGGCAGGCAGAGGAAGGATCTCGAGCTCGATCGGCGCGGAGTATCGCCGCTTGCGGCGGGAGATGAGCAGCTCGGACGCGCCGATCGTGGACGTGCCCGCCCGCTGGGCAAAGAGCGCGCGGCGAATGCCCGGACGGACGCGGTACTGCTTCTCCCCCAGGGTGGTCAGGTACACCTCGGGCAGCGGGAGCTCTTCGGACAAGAACCCCTCGAAGGTTGGAGACGTGCGCAACGAGACGTCGAGGAAGCGGCTGGCCTCGTACACGTCGAGGCGGAAGGTGACCTGCTCGCCGACGTAGGCGCGCTTCTTGTCCGTGCTCACCCACAAGAACACGTCCTCGGTGACGTCGGTCGGTACTTCGACCGTCGGGTCTTCGAGCGGTGCGCGGTCTTCCTCGGACGCGAGCACCTCGACGGTCACGGTGTTGGAGGCGACCGTCTTCTTGCCGTCGGGCACCGTGAACGCGATCTTGAACGTGCCCACCTTGCGGGCGGTGAGAGGACAGCTCACCCGACGCACCGTGGCCGTGGTCACGGCGCCGTTGATCGACTGCGTGGTCCGCATCGCCCGACCGCCCGAGCACTGCCCCACGTCGAAGGCTTCGGCCACGGACTGGGGAAGCTCTGGGCTGGGCACCGACCCGCGCAGCGACGGCTTGGCCACCACGAAGTCGACGGTGACGACATCGCCGACGAGCACCTGGGTGTCATCGGTTTCGACCATCGCCTGCAGGCCCTTCGCCTGCGCGAGCGCGGGCATGAGCCACAGGAGGCCGATGAGCCACCACCAGCTGCGCAAGGGCGCGCTCACCAGTCCTTCTCCGGCTGAACGTAGCCCCCTTGGGGCTTGTCCAACGTGAACGGATCTTGTTCGTCGAGCTGCTCGAGCGCCCGCTGCATGTCCATGCGGTCGACGGGTTTGGGCTCCGCCGGAGGCTGCTGCTGCGGTTCGTCTTGCGCGTCGCCTCGAGGGGGCTCGTCCTGCGGGGGCTCGTCTTCGTTCTCCCCTTCGGAGGGCTGTTCTTCTTCTTGGTCCGAAGGCTCCTGCTCGTCTTCGCTCTGCTGGTCCTCGTTCTCGCCCTCGTTCTCGCCCTCGTCTTGCTCGTCCTCGTCCTCTTCGCCCTCGTCTTGCTCGTCTTCGTTCTCTTCGCCCTCGTCCTGCTCGTCTTCGTTCTCTTCGCCCTCGTCCTGCTCGTCTTCGTTCTCTTCCTCGTCCTGCTCCTCCTCGTCCTGCTCTTCCTCGTTCTCCTCTTCTTCTTCCTCCTGCTCCTTCTTCTTTTGGAGCGCGAGCTCGAGGTTCCACTTGGCGTTGGCGTGCAGGGGGTTGGCCTGGAGGGCTTCGATGTAGCGGGCGATTGCGGGCTCGTAGGATTCTGCGTCGAAGTCGAGGTTGCCCAGCTCGTAGAACGCGCTGGCGCGCAGCGACCCGTCCTCGGCCTCGGTGGCGCGCTCGAACGCGGCGCGGGCCTCGTCGAGCTTGTCCAGACGCAGCAGCGCGAGACCACGGTCGAGCGCAATCTCGGGGCGCTCGCCCAGGCGGTCCTTCGCGGCGTCGAACCGAGCCAGCGCGGTCTCGTAGTCGGACGCCTCGTAGGCGACCACGCCAGCGTCCACGTCGGCGTCGGTGCTGGCCAGCGCCTGGGCGAGCCAGCCTGCCACCAGCACGGCGGCGATCTTGGGTGCACCACTCATGAAGGCCTCCTCTTTCGTTCGGGCAGCGCGAGCGCGAGCAGCAGGAAGACGAGGCCGGGGATGAGGAAGAAGGAGAACGCCTCGTCGCGGTGAATCTCGATCTCGTCTTCGCGCTGCGAACGCGAGAGGTCTTCGAGCATGTCGCGGACCTTGTCGAGCCCAAACGCCTTGGGATCGACCCGAACGTAGCGCCCGCCCGTGGTCGTCGCGATCTCCTCGAGCAGCGTCTCGTCGAGCCGCGTCATCACGTACTCGCCGTTTTCATCGGTCGCGAACCCGCTGGGCTCCCCGTTGGCATCGAACGTCTGCACGGGCTCGCCCGAGCGGGACCCGATGCCCACGGTGTAGATCTTCACGCCGAGCGTGCTCGCCTCGGCGGCCACCTCGAGCGGGCGCGTCTGCGTGTCTTCCCCGTCGGTGAGCAGGATGATCGCCTGGTCGTTCTCGGCGGGCGGAGTCACCTCCGCCGCGCCCTCCTGCGCCCAGTCAGCGTCTTCGGGCGGGCGTCGGGCGTCGACGAGGAAGGTGAGCGCGAGCTTGAGGGCCCGCCCGATCGCCGTGCCGCCGGGGTTCTCGGTCCGCGGGTCGGCGCGCTCGAGATAGAGCTTGAGCATGCGGGAGTCGCGGGTGATCGGGAACCCGCGGGGTTGGCCGGCGAAGACCACGATGCCCACACGGTCACCGCGTCGGTCGGCGTCTTCGAGGAAGCGCGTAAGCTCGGCTTCGAGACGCTCGCTGCGGCTGGGATAGACGTCCTGCGCGAGCATCGACTTGCTGTAGTCGACCACGAGCACCACATCGAGGCCCGAGGCGGGCACGACCTCGGCCGTCCCTCCGTATTGAACCCGCAGCAGACCTCCGAACAGCGCCGCGACGGCCAGCGTCGCCAACACCTGCGACAGAACGCGCGCCGGGACGTTGACCGTATCGACCAGCCGTCGCAGCAGCGCGGCGTTGCCGAGCGCCTCGACCGCCTTGGCCCGCTGTCGGGCAGCCCAGAGGAAGGCCCCGACCGCGGCGAACACGGCGAGCCCGACCGGCCACAGGTGCTCGTTGCCTGCGACCACCTCATCGAGGGTGCCCGCCTCGTCGGCGAGCGCGAGCAGCAATGCCTGGGTCATGGGAACCTCCGCAGCCGGGTCGTACGGAGCCCGATGTCGAGCAGCAGCAGCACGAATGCGGGCCAGAGGAACCACTCGAAGCGCTCGGGCCGGACCACGTTGCCCTCGATCTCCGAGCGCTCGAGCTTGTCGAGCACGTCTTGAAAGCTGCCCTTGAGCTGCTCTTGGTCGACCGCGGTGTAGGCGAACCCGCCGGTGACGCTGGCGATGCGCTCGAGCTGTCCCGCATCGACGTTGCCGTCGCGTCCCTGCAGGTCTCGGCCCATGAGCACGGTGTAGACCTTGACCTGACGCTCGGCGGCTTCGGACGCGACGGTGTCGGGATCGTTCTCGCCCCAGTTGTTGAGGCCGTCGGTCAGGAGCACCACCACCTGACTGTCGGCCTCGGACTCCGCGAGGCGGTTGAGCGCGACGCCGAGGCCGTCGCCGATCGCCGTGTGCTGGCCGTCGATCATGCCGATGCGCAGCCGCGAGACGAGCTGCCGAAGCACCCCGTGATCCATCGTGAGCGGGGCGAGCGTGGACACGGCCGAGCCGAACGCCACGAGCGAGATGCGGTCGCGAGGGCGGCGCGCGATGAAGTCGTCGACCACCGCCTTGGCCGCGTGCAGGCGCGTGGGCGGAATGTCGGGCGTCTCCATCGACTCGGACAGGTCGAGCACGAGCACCACGTCGATGCCCTCGTGCTTGATCCGGTCGGCGCCGCGGGTGGACTGCGGGCGCGTCAGGCACACGACCACCAGCAGCGCCGCGGCGAGCCGGAGCCCGTCGGGGAGGTGGGCCAGACGGGCCATGAAGCCGCCTCCCAGCCGCCCCAGCGACTTTGCCCGCGAGAACCGCATGGTGGCCGGCCGCGGCATGAGGACCTGCCGAAGGACCACCGCGAGCACGGGCAGCAGCAGCGCCGCGAACCACAGAGGCTCGGAGAAGACGAGGTAGCGAAGCTCGCTGCCCACGAAGATGCCGAGCCCCGCCGCCACGAGGGCGAGTGCGCCCACCGCAAAACCGACCACGTGAACCGCCGTGCTCATGCGCCGGCCTCCTGCGAGTCGGCACCCGGGCCCGCAGCGGGTTGGCGCGCGGGCTCGGGTTTGGCCGCCGCGGTGGAACGTTCGACCATCTCGCGCACCTCGGAGATCGCCAGGCTCGCCGCGTCGTCCTCGGGCGCGTAGCGAGCAAACTTGACCAAATCGCTGCGCTGCAAGAAGGCGACGACCTCATCGGCCGACAGGGGCGCGATGGCGTCGCTGCGCCGGACGAGCTCGCGCCGGATCTCCTCGGTGGTGCGGTCGAGCGAGGGGACACCGAAGCGTCCCTCGAGGTAGCCCTTGGCGATCTCGGTGAGCTGTAGATAGAACGGCACGAGGTCGTCTCGCTCCATGAGCTCTCCGTTCTCGAGCTCCTCGAGGGCACACAGCGCCACCTCGTGCGGTGGAATGGGCGGAGGCGCAGGCACGACCTTGGGCTTGCGGAAGAACCCCCGGAAGGCGAGCCACGCGAGCGCCAGCAAGACCGCGCCGCCCAGGGCGGCCAGAATCGCCGTCTCGGCGGTGTCGTTGGGGTATTCGATGGAGACGGGGTCGTCCTCGCCCTTGCGGACCGGGTCGACCTCGTTGGCCAGCAGCGCCTCGACCGTGAACGGCTTGGCTGGCACCGAGACCGTCTCGACCGCTCCGGCGGCGTCGACGGTGGTCAGCGAAAACGCGGGTATGGCCGCTTCGCCGGGCGCGAAATGCTGCAGGGTGATCGTGAAGGTCTTGCGCAGCGACGAGCCGGTGGCTTCGATCTCGGAGTCGGCGGTCTCGACCAGATGCAGCGGCGAGAAGTCGAGCTGCGTGGGCAGGTTGACCGTCGTGCCCTGGGGGAACGCGACGATCACCTCGTAAGTGAGCAGGTCGCCCACGTTGGACGTCTCGGGTGACAGCCGCGTCTGCACGGTGACTTGCTCGGTCGCGGCACCGACCGCGGGCCCTGCCACTTGCAGGCCAGGGTCGGGCGCAGACGCCAACGCGAGCTGTGCGGCGAGGAGCAGCCCGATCATCGGCGCATCCTCCGAGCTCGACGCTTGAAGAACGCCACGAGCGGCGTCTGCCAGTCCTTGCCGCACTCGATGCTGACCACCGGCAGGGACAGCTTGCGCATGAGGGCATCGAACGCCTCGCGCTCGGCGGCGACCTGAGCCGCGAACCGCTGGGTGTTGCCGCGGCTGAGGTCGACGAACAGGTCGTCGCCCAACCCCAACAGCTCGAGGTCCTCGACCGCCAGCAGGCCGACCGGGGGCAGCGCGAGCTCGATGGGGTCTTCGACCCGGATCGGAATGATGTCGTGGCGGCGCCGCGCGACCTTGAGCGCATGCTCGAAGCGTGCGAGCGCCTCGGGATCGTCGCTGGTGTCGTCGACGAAATCGCTGATCAAGACCGAGACGGTGTGCCCCTTGTGCAGGCGCGCGAGGTACTCGAGGCCCGCGACGCACGAGGTGGCGCGGTGCTCGGGTTCGTGGGTGAGCACCCGCTGAATGACCGAGAGCACGTGCTTACGGCCGCTGCGGGGCGGCACGAAAACCTCGACCTGATCCGTGAAGCCGATGAGGCCGACCCGGTCGTTGTTGGCGATCGCCGAGAACGCAAACGTGGCGGCGAGACGCGCGACCAGGTTGCGCTTGTCGTACTCCTGGCTGCCCAGCGAGAGGCTGGCCGACATGTCGACGAGCAGCATGACGGTGAGCTCCCGCTCCTCGGTGAACAGCTTGACGTGTGGCTCTCCGGTCCGCGCGGTGACGTTCCAGTCGATCTTGCGCACGTCGTCGCCGGGCTCGTACGCGCGGACCTCGGAGAACGCGATGCCCTGTCCGCGGAACATGCTCTGGTAGGAGCCCGCGAGGTGCTCGGTGACCAGGCGTGAGGTCTGGATCTCGATGCGCCGAATGTCGCGCAACAGCTCCATCGTGCGCTCACGCGCCGCCTCCGCCTCGGTCTGGACCGTTGTGTCGGGGTTCGTCACGGGCTGCTAGGGGACTTGCACGTGCTCGAGGATCTGTCGGGTAATCTGCTCGACCGTCTTGCCTTCGGCTTCGGCCTCGTAGCTGAGGATGATCCGGTGACGCAGGACATCGGGGGCGATCGCCTTGACGTCCTCGGGGCTGACGTAGCCGCGCCGCCGCAGGAGCGCGTGGGCCCGCGCCGCCTGAAAGAGCGCGATGGAGGCTCGCGGAGACGCGCCGAAGTCGATGAAGGGCTCGAGGCCGGGCAGGCCCGCAGAGCCGGGCGCTCGGGTCGCGCCCACGACGTCGACGATGTAGCGACGCACGGGCTCTTCGACGATGAGCTTGTCGAGCGTGCCCCGAATCGACGCAATCTCGTCGATGCCGATGACGGGCTCGGCGGTGGGCCGGGCGGCGAGGTTGCCCGAGCCCATGCGGTCCATGATGGTCAGCTCCTCGTCCGCGGTCGGATACTCGACCTTGATCTTGAACATGAAGCGGTCGAGCTGCGCCTCGGGCAGGTTGTAGGTGCCCTCTTGCTCGATCGGGTTCTGCGTGGCCAAGACGAGGAACGGCTTGGGCAGCGGATAGGTCGTGTCGCCGATCGTCACCTCCCGCTCGGCCATGGCCTGAAGGAGCGCGCTTTGCACCTTGGCCGGCGCGCGGTTGATCTCGTCGGCGAGCAGCAGGTTGGTGAAGACCGGGCCCTGCTTGTTGGAGAACGACGCGCTCTGGTGGTTGTAGATGACCGTGCCGAGCACGTCCGAGGGCAGCAGGTCGGGCGTGAACTGCACCCGCGAGAACTGCAGCGACAGGCACGTCGCCAGGGTGTTGACCGTGAGCGTCTTGGCCAGGCCGGGCGCGCCCTCGAGCAGCACGTGCCCCCCGGTCAGCATACCCATGAACATGCGCTCGATCATGTCGGTCTGGCCGACGACGACCTTGTGAACTTCGGTGTAGAGGCGGTCGAGGAAGGCGGTCTCCTTCTCCACCATCTCGTTGACCAATCGAATGTCGTAGGCGCCTGCCATGGTTCCTCGTTCGTGCGCTGGGATAAGTCGGGTCTTGGCGGTGTCAAGACCCGGATCGCGGCCCTTGCCGTCGTCCGGGGAGCGGGCCGCCGCAACCCCGGCCGGCGGCGGATTATTCCTGGCTGCTCAGCGGGGCGCAACCGCCCTCTGCGAGCCGTCCTGGGGCAGTTTGACGGGGTGGAAGCGGTGATCTACAAAGCGAGCGACATGAAACAGGACAACACCGACCGGATGTTCGACAAGCGCGTGGTCCGTCGCAACATCTCGACGGGTCGGATCCAGTCCGACGACTACGACCGCTTCTTGAACGCGCTGCCCGACGTCGCCGAGAACATCAAGCCGCCCGACGAAGGCGGCGACAACGACGGCTACGAGGAGAACCCGCCCGAAGACGCGGCAGAGGCCGCTGGCGAGGGCGCCGAGGCGGGCCAGCTCGCCCAACCTGCCGAGCCAGCCCAGCCCGCAGGAGATCCCGCGGCCGGCTTCGGCAGCCCGGCACCTGGCACCGAGCCCCCGACCGGCGCCTGACCGTGACCGGACCCGCCCCGAGCGAGCGTGGCTGCGGACTCCGCTCCGCTCTCGAGCGCCGCGGCCTCGCGCTCGCGGCGGTCGCGGCGCTGGTTGCGAGCCCGTCGTGTCGCCGCATCGAAGAAGACGAGTCCCAGCCAATCTTCATCGCCGAGCGCGTCGACGACCCTGCCGAGCTCGAGGATGCCGAGCCTCACTCGCCCGCGGCCCCGCCCCTGCCCCGCACCGTCGTGGTGCCGGACTTCGCGGCCGTCGCCGATGCGGTCGGCCCATCGGTCGTCACGGTCATTGCGACCGTCCCGCAGCAAGGCGGCGAGCGCAACAAGGTCGTCCGCGGCCTCGGCAGCGGGATGCTCGTCAGCGCCACGGGCGAGATCCTCACCAACGAACACGTCATCGCCTCGGCCACCCGGGTCGACGTCGAGCTCTCCAACCGAGAGCGCGTCCCTGCCCGCGTCAAGGTCAGCGAGCCACTGCTCGACCTGGCGCTGCTGCAGCTCGAGCGCGACATCGGCGGACTCGACCCCGTCTCCTTCGAATCGGAGACCGTCCGGCCCGGGCAATGGGTCATGGCCGTGGGCCAGCCGTTCGGACTCGGCAACACCGTCACCGTCGGGGTGATCGGCGGCCTGGGCCGAGACCACCGTGACCTCGGCCGCCCAGACGGGCTGCTCTCGGGCGGCTACTGGAGCTTCATTCAGACCGATGCGTCGATCAACATCGGCAACAGCGGTGGCCCGCTGGTCAACGCATCCGGTCGCGTCGTCGGCATCACCACCGCGGTGCGCAGCGACGGCCAGGGCCTGGCCTTCGCCACCCCTGCCCCCATGGCCGAGCGCTTCCTCGACGAAGCACGCACCTTCGGTCGGGTCAGAAAGACGCGGCTGGGCATCAACGCCAACGACGTGACCAACCCCGCCGACGGTCCAGGCACCGTCGTGCAGGTGACCAAGGTCGAAGCGGGCGGTCCCGGCGCGCGCGCGGGCCTCGAAAAGGACGACATCATCCTTCGCATCGACGACCGCCCGGTCGCCCGTGTCTCCGACGTCGCCTACCTCGCTCAGCTCTCAGGGGTCGGTCGCAAGCTGAAGCTGACCGTCCGCCGCGGCGAGGGGCTCCCCCGCGTCGTCGAGCTCATCCCCGACGAGCGAAGCTAGCAGCCTGTGGTGCAACTCCCCGCGCCGCCTCAGCCTTCGTCGTCGAGGTCGTCGGCCCAGGCTTCGCCTGCCCACCCGCTCGAGTGGGGGGAGCCGCGCTCGCTCACGTCGAGCGCCGCGACCTCGGGGACCGACGGGTCGATCTTCAGGCGGCCCTCGGGGCTGACCCGCACCACATCTCTGGGCACCGCGAAGTCGGCCGGATCGAACGAGCGCGCGTCGTCGCCACGAAAGAGGCGCAAGCCCGTCGCGCTGACGACCTCGACACTTGGCAGCTGCAGCTTGCCCTCGAGCACCTCGCCGACCGCGATCCAGTGGAACAGGTCGCCATAGGGCGAGTAGTAGTGCCGAGAGAGCGCGTCGTCGTAGGGGCCGGTGCGCTCGTAGGACGGGAGCGCGCAGTAGACCGTGCGTCTCGACGACGTCCCGAACACCAGGTGACGCATGCGCCCCAGCTGGCGACGGCCCGGCGCGATGAAGCGGACGATGCTCGGCCCCGGCTCGAGGCCCACCCCAGGCATGCGAGCTTTGATCTGCGCGGCGAGCTCGTCGCGAACCTCGGCGACCGCCAGCCGCTGCGACTCGACGCGCTCAGCGTCCCCGAGCAGCGCACGAACCCGCGCCGCGTACTCGCGAGGCCCTTCGTTGCGCTCGGGGGCATGCCCGAGAGGTCGAGCCGAGATGCGGACCCGAGTCTCGTCGGGGCGGGCGCTGCTTCGAGCGTGGCAGCGGAGCTCGGCCAGCAGCTCGAGGCCGTCATGTTTGCGCAGAAACGTGGTGCGCATGACGGCAAAGCCCTTGGCCAGCGCCTTGGACTTGACCAAGCCCTCGAGGGCGAGCTGCAGGTCCCCGATCGTCTCCTCGGTGTCGACGTAGGCCGGCTTGCCGTCGACGACGATTGCGACCACGTCGTCGAACCCCGCGTCGGCGAACGCACCGAGCAGCCCCTCGAAGACCGCGAGGTTGTTCGCGAGTGCGTCGCGCGTCTCTTCGTGCGGGTCGTCGGCATCCTCGCGAGGACGTGGAAAGACCTGCGCCGCCAGCCGCTGCACGCTCGGCGTTGGCGGGGGGAGTTTGATCGGGAGCTGAACGGCGAGCGAGGCGTGATACATGCGCGCCCGCCAACCGTACCGTGGCTCAGCTGCCCTGAACCAGCGCGTCGAGGGTCCGCTGTGTAATGGGGTGATAGCCGGCCCTGGCCTGCGCGTAGATCCGCTTGGCATCGGCCGTGCGCCCGGACTCGATCAGGGCGCGATACAGCGGGGTGAGGAACTTTCGCCGCCCCACCTCCAGCAAGAACGCCTCGAGGGCTGCGTCGGTCTTCCGGTAGCCGCGGCGAACCGACACCTCGAGCCACTGCGCGAGGATCTCGGCGTTGGTCGAGGCGGTCAGGCCGAAGGCCGCGTCGAGCGTGGCCATGTCTTCGGCCGAGAACCCCTCGGGGATCGCTCGCAAGAAGTGCAGCCACTCGTGCGGCGTCCAGCCCTTCGTGTCGAGCTCGGTCGCCTGGACCTTTCCCTCGAGCAGCGCACGGAGCGACGCATCCACCTTCTCGAACGCGGCCGAGTGCGGCGATGGTGCGCCGGGGCCGACGCCGGGCTGGTGAATCCACGCATCGAGATCGACCGGCGCCTTGCCGGCCAGCGGCGCGTGCTTCTCGACCAGCTCGGCCCGCACGAACGCCTCGAAATCACTGGTGCGAACGCTGGTGAACGCGTGCTCGGTGAACCAGCGCTGCAAGAATGGATCGAACGCAGCGCGCCCGTAGGTCTCTTCGAGCAGCCGCAGCAGCAGCGCTCCTTTTTCGTACGGCACGTTGGTCAAGCCGTCGTCGGGGTCGCGCCCGGTGAGGTCGGTCGAGAGCCGCTGGTCGGCCTCGGGCAGCTCGGCGAGCTCGGCGAGGAGGTCCTGCTTGCCGAGCATCGCCTCCATCTCCTCGCGTTCACGACCATAGAGCGACTCCATGACGCGGCGCTCGACGTAGACCGTGAACCCTTCGTTGAGCCAAAGGTCCCCCCATGTCGCGTTGGTGACCAAGTTGCCCGACCAAGAGTGGGCGAGCTCATGCGCGATGAGGGCGACGAGCGAGCGGTCCCCCGCGAGGATGGTAGGGGTGGCGAACGTGAGCCGTGGGTTCTCCATGCCCCCGAACGGGAACGCAGGCGGAAGCACCAAGATGTCGTAGCGACCCCATCGGTAGGGCCCGTACAGCGCCTCGACGGCGTCGATCATCGACTCCACGTTGCCAAACTCCGCCACCGCGCGGTCGAGCACGGACGACTCGGCCCACACGCCGCTGCGGGGCCCGAGCTCGGCGAACTTCACCGAGCCCACGGCCATCGCCACCAGATACGACGGAATGGGCTTGTCCATCTCGAAGCGGAACACGCCCGGCTCCTCGCTGGGCATCGACCGCGCGGCCATGAGCGCGGTCAGGCCGCCGTCGACGCGAACGACGGCATCGTAGGTGGAACGTACGCCTGGCGTGTCCTGGCACGGGAGCCACGACCGCGCGTGAATGGCCTGCGACTGCGTATAGAGGAAGGGGCTGGTGCCATCGGCGGTCTGCTCGGGCGCCAACCATTGGAGCCCGGACGCGCCCGGTGCCGTCGCGTACTCGATGCGCACGGCATCGGACCCCTCGGGCAGGTCCACGCGGATCGCCTGCCCGAACTCCGCCTCGTCGACGGCGAAGTTCGCCTCCCGCCACTGCACGCTCGCGTTCGCGAGGGGTCGCAGCTGCCCGGCCGTCCCGACCTCGACGGCACGAACGTCGAGGTCGCGCGCGTCGAGCAGCAGCGGAGCGTCTCCATCGAGGCGCTCGACCGCGAGGGTCGCGGTGCCCGAGAGCGTCTTCGCGCCAAAGTCGACGGCGAGGTCGAGGCCTGTGTGACGGACGACCACCTCGGAGGGTCTCGCGACCGAGTGGACATCGGCAGTGCTCGGCTCGGATTCGGACGGCGCGACAGCGTCCACTGGGGCGCGCGGCGCGGTCGAGGGTTTCACTGCTGGCCCGCAGCCGATCGAGGACGCGGCGGCCAGGAGTGCGAAAGAGACGGTTCGCGCAAACATCGCGACGCCCGGGTACCCGGCCCAGCAGGGAATTGCAACTGGGGCAGCAAGCAATGTTAGTTTTAGAGCCAAGAGCGCGCGAAGTCGCTCGGGATGATTCTCGCGCACTCGAAATCACGTTCAGAACCAGATGGAGCCCCTTTCGCAACTTTTTTCTCAAGGCCTGAACATTTTTGTTGATAAGAAAATATGTAAGCTGCAATATCCAAAACGGTCGCAGCAAAAAGGTCCACGTCATGCTCCACGCCTCCTCGATTCGCGCCTCGCTCGCACTCGCCGCCGCAGCCCTTCTCTCGGGAGGCTGCGACCTCATCGACGCCTTTCAGGACGACGGCGACACCCTGATCACCGTGTTCGCGAACCATCAGGCGTCCGCAGAGGACGGACAGAGCCCCGACCTCGGCAGCGACGGCGACACCCGCGTGTTCGACAACGACGAGGGGTGGACGATCAGCTTGGCCTCGGGGGTCATCACCACCACGGGCGTGACGCTGGAGCGATGCGACGGGCAGCAGTCGGCGGTGGACTTCTACTTCGGCACGGTGGCCGAGGACCTGCGCACCGCCGACTTCGACCGACGCACGCTGGGGGGCACCGAGGTCGGGGCGGGCTCCTTTTGCGGCATGACCGTCCACTACGGCCCGTTCTCAGCCGCGACCGACGATCCTCCGGGCGCGATGGACCCCGCGCAGGTCGATGGGCTGACCGTCTACCTCGTGGGCGTCGCGGAGCGTGGCGAGGAGCGCGTGCCGTTCGAGATCGCGATCCCGGGTGCCGCCGACGTGCACCTCGACCTGGCCGATGGTCCCGACGGACCGCTGAACATCAGCGGCAATGAGCCCTTTCCCGTGGAGCTGACCGTCAGCAAGACGTACGACCGCCTCTTCGACGGCATCGACTTCTCCGGCGTCTCCGAGGACGACATCGCCGCGAACGCGGCCGCCATGCTCGAGCTCGAGACCACGGTCATCGTCAGCAAGTGAGGCTGCCAGTGCGGTCGCGCTATGCTTGAGCGCGTTGTACGTCTGCAACCATTGCCGAAGCCCGAACCCGCCCGGTACGACGGCGTGCCAGCGGTGCGGGGTGACGATGGCAGGCGTCGGACCCTCCACCCAGCCCACCTCGGCGCCCTACCACGGGCAGGTTCACCAAGACCCGATGATCGGGCGGTGGGTGCTCGACCAGTACGTGGTGCGCGCGAAGATCGGCGAGGGCGGCATGGGAGCCGTCTACCTCGCCGAGCAGCCGTCGGTCGGGCGCAACGCGGTCATCAAGATCATGCACCCATGGCTGTCGCGCGATCCCAAGATCGCAGCGCGCTTCGACACCGAGGCCCGTGCCGCCGCGCGGCTGCAAAACCCGCACATCGTCTCCGTCTACAACTACGGGCGTCTCCCCGACTCCACGCTGTTCATCGCGATGGAGTATCTCGAGGGATACACACTCGCCGACCTGATGCGGGCGCAAGGCCGCGTCGATCCTCACCGCGCGGTGGCAATTGCCAGGCAGGTCTGTGAAGCGCTCGACGAGGCACACCGCCGCGGCGTCGTGCATCGCGACCTGACGCCGAACAACCTGATGCTGCTCTCGCGCCGCGATGGCCCCGACTTCGTCAAGGTACTCGACTTTGGCGTCGCCAAGCTCCACGACGCCGAGGTCACCGGGCGCGGCGCCGTCGGGACGCCCGGATACATGGCGCCCGAGCAGCTTCGCGACGAGCCGGTCGACGGCCGCGCGGACATCTACGCGCTCGCCCTCATCCTCTACGAGATGCTCACGGGTCGCGCGGCGTTCGAGGCCAGCTCGCCGGCTGCGCTGATGAACAAACACCTCAACGAGCTGCCCCGACCGATGGCGGCAGCCTGCCCCGGGCTCGACATCAACCCTCAGCTCGAGGCGTGCGTCATGCGAGGGCTGGCAAAACACGCGTACCAACGTCCCCAGTCAGCGGACGCGTTCGCCGAGGAGCTGTGGACGACGATCATGGGGACGCGCATGTTCTCGGCGCCGATCGACGTCGCCCCGCCCGCCACGCCCCGCGTCAGCAACGGCGCGGTCGTGGTGGCGATCGCCGCGACGCTCGCGCTGCTCGGAGGCGCCGGCGCCCTGGCCTACACGCTGTGGACGGGCACCGACGCGGATCCACCGCAGGCCGAGCGTTCGCCTGCGGTGGCACCTCGCGCGCCCATCACCCCGGGGCTGCAGCCGCCCAGCCCCGCCAAGCAGGCCCTCATGCTGCACACGGTTGCCGAGCTCGAAGCCGAGCTCGAGCGCGTCACGTTGCTCAGCGGTCTGCCGCGCAGCGCGATCGACCTGTCGCTCGCCGAGTACCGTCGCGCCGCGGTCGACCCTCCGCCGGGCGCAGATCCCGAGGCCTACCGAAAGTCACTCCTCGCAGAGCTGATCTTGCGGTGGCGCGAAGCAGAGTCGGACAGCCCTTCGACGGACCGCGACCTCGACGAGCTCGAGGCGGTCTTCCTCATGATGCGCAGCCCCTTCGACGTGCAGACTCGCCTGCGCATGCTCGCAGAACTGAAGAAGTCCACGGCCAAAGAGCCGGATCCCGAGACCGCAGTGAAGCGCAAGCTGCTCGAGTGGATCGCCACCTTCGGCGACGCACCCGACGATGAGGCGCCGGTCGTCGTCGACGAGTGATTCCGTCACTGGGCGGCTGCGCTGCGCTGGGTGATACTCCCGACCGTGAGCGAAGACTCCAAGTCCGACGTCCGCATCGAAGTCGAAGACGACCGCACGGGGATGCACCCGGTGACACTCGAGCGGGCCGTGCTCGACCACCTCAACTACACGGTGCTCAAGGACGCGCGCTCGGCCAACCTCGCAGACCTCTACACGGCCGTGGCGCACGCCGTTCGCGACCGCCTCGTCCGGCGCTGGATTCAGACGCAGCGTGCTTACTACGACAATGACGCCAAGCGGGTCTACTACCTGTCCGCCGAGTTCCTGATGGGCCGGGCGCTGGGCAACAACCTGCTCAACCTCGGCATCTGGGACTCCGTCGCGGAGCTGCTGGGCAGCCACGGTATCGAGCTGGGGCACCTCCTCGAAGAGGAACACGACCCAGGGCTGGGCAACGGGGGCCTCGGTCGGCTGGCCGCGTGTTTCCTCGATTCGATGGCCACGCTGGGGATCCCCGGCGTCGGGTACGGGATCCGCTACGAGTTCGGCATCTTCGAGCAGCACATCCAAGACGGTTGGCAGGTCGAAAAAGCAGACGCGTGGCTTCGCTACGGCTACCCCTGGGAGGTCGCCCGCGTCTCCTACGCCGTGCCGGTTCAGCTGTACGGACGCGTGGAGACCACCCAAGACGCCGACGGCAACTATCAAGCGCGGTGGGTCGACACCCAGAGCGTACTCGGGGTGCCCTACGACGTCCCGGTCGCAGGCTACGGCAACAACACCGTCAACACCCTTCGCCTGTGGAGGGCGCGCGCGAGCTCCAACTTCAACCTGGGCGTGTTCAACGACGGCGACTACCGCCGCGCGGTGGAAGAAAAGGCCGACGGCGAGACGATCAGCAAGGTGCTCTACCCCGACGATCGTTCTCCCGAGGGGCGCGAGCTTCGGCTCAAGCAGCAGTACTTCTTCACGGCCTGCTCCATCGCGGACATCTTGCGTCGCTACCTCAAACACCACGACACGTTCGACGAGCTGCCCAACAAGGTCGCGATCCAACTCAACGATACCCACCCGGCCATCGCGGTCGCCGAGTTGCTGCGCGTGTTGGTCGACGACCACGGCGTGCCGTGGGAGCGCGCGTGGGACATCACCCGCAACACGATCGCCTACACCAACCACACGCTTCTGCCCGAGGCGCTCGAGACCTGGCAGCGCGAGATGTTCAGCCGGATGCTGCCGCGGCATCTGCAGATCATCGAAGAGATCGACCGCCGATTCCGCCGTGAAGTGCAGATCTTCGCGCCGACCGACCAGGACCGCGTGAGGCGGATGGCCATCGTCTCCGACGGAGACGACCCCGCGATTCGCATGGCGCACCTGGCCGTGGTCGGCTCACACAGCGTCAACGGCGTCGCGGCCCTCCATAGCGAGCTCCTTCGCACCCGCGTGCTCAAGGACTTCGCGGACGTGTGGCCACACAAGTTCAACAACAAGACCAACGGCGTGACTCCGCGGCGCTGGATCTTGCTCGCCAACCCGCGCCTGTCCAAGGCGATCAGCGCCCGCATCGGCGAGGGGTGGGTGACCGACCTCGACCAACTCGAGAAGCTCAACGCCTTCGTCGACGACACCGAGTTTCACCAGGAGCTGCGCTCGATCAAGCGGGCCAACAAGCAGGCGCTGGCGAAGGTGATCTACGAGCGACACGACCTCGAGGTCTCGCCCGAGTCGATCTTCGACGTGCAGATCAAGCGTCTGCACGAGTACAAGCGGCAGCTGCTCAACTGCCTGCACATCATCGCGCACTACCAGCGGCTCAAGGCCGACCCCACCGTGCAGGTCCAGCCTCGCACGTTCATCTTCGGCGGCAAGGCAGCGCCGGGCTATCTCAAGGCCAAGCTGCACATCAAGCTGATCAACGACGTTGCGGCCACGATCAACGCCGACCCGGCGATGCACGGCAAGCTCAAGGTCATCTTCCTCGCCAACTACGGCGTCTCGCTTGCGCAGCAGATCATCCCCGCCACCGACGTCTCCGAGCAGGTCTCGATGGCGGGCAAGGAAGCCTCGGGCACCGGGAACATGAAGTTCGCGATGAACGGCGCGCTCACCTGCGGCACGCTCGACGGCGCAAACATCGAGATCCGCGAGGCCGTGGGCGCCGACAACTTCTTCTTGTTCGGTCTCGACGCCGAGGCAGCGCGCGCCAAGAAGGAAGCCGGATACAACCCGCGCGCCGAAATCGAGAACAGCCCGCGCCTTCGAGACGTGCTCGAGCTCATCGCCTCGGGATTCTTCTCCCCCGACGACCCCAAGCGGTTCGACCCGGTGCTGCACGACCTGTGGAACGAGGACACGTACCTCTCGTGCGCCGACTTCAACAGCTACTGCGAGGTCCACGAGCGCATCGACGCCGCCTACGCCGACCAAGACCGCTGGTCACGCATGGTCGTCGCCAACCTCGCCAACGTCGGCCGCTTCTCGAGCGACCGCACCATCAAGCAGTACGCCGAAGACATCTGGGGCGCCAAGCCGGTCTCGGTCGAGCTGCCGTAGCGAACTCGGCCTTGCGCGCTCGGCCCGGCGACGGTAAGTCCCCCGGCTCCATGCACGTCGGCATCGACTTCGGCACCTCGAACACGGCGGTCGCGGTGGCGGACCCTGCAGGGGGTGTCCGCTTCCTCGAATTCTCGCTGCTCGGTGCGACGACGCAGAGCTTTCGCAGCCTGCTGCACTTCGATCCGGAGGCGCAGGAGGTGGGGACCCCGATCGTGTTTCACGCCGGGACGGGGGCCATCGAAGCGTACCTCGAGGCGCTCGGTGAGGGGCGCCTGGTGCAGTCGTTCAAGACACACCTGACGACGGCGTCGCTGGGGCGCACGCAGATCGGACACCACAACGTGTCCCTCGACGACATGTTGGTGCTGTTCTTCTCGCGCCTTCGCGAGCACATCGAGCGCGCGTGGGGGGCGATGCCCGAGGCGGCCACGCTGGGTCGGCCGGTGCGTTTCGCGGGCGCCGACACCGAAGACGACAGCGCTGCGGCGCAGCAACGCCTCGAAGCCGCCGCGAAGCGCAGCGGGTTTGGCAGCGTGGCGTTCCAGCTCGAGCCGATCGCGGCGGCGTTTCACTACGAGCGCTCGCTGAGCCAACCCGAGCTTGCGCTCGTGGCCGACTTCGGGGGCGGCACCACGGACTTCTGCTTGATGAGGCTCGGGGGCGAGCGGGGCCGCGACCGTCGGGACGACATCGTCGCCACCGGGGGCGTCGGCATGGCGGGCGACGACCTCGACGCCGCGATCATCGAGCACGTCGTCTCCCCGCAGCTGGGCAAGGGCACGCGCTACCGGGAGATGGGGCGCGAAAAGCAGATCCCGAGTTCGTACTACTACAAGCTCTCCCGCTGGCATCACCTTTCGTTCCTGCGCGGCAAGCGGGTGCGGGCCGAGCTCGAACGATTGCACCGCGCCGCCGTCGAGCCCGAGAAGATCGAGGCGTTCATTCACGTCCTCGAGAACAACCAGGGCTTTCACCTGCACAAGGCGGTCGAGCGGCTCAAGATCGCGCTGTCGTCCCAGGACGAAGCCACGTTCCGCTTCGAGGACGACCCCGTCGAGATCGAGACGAAGGTCTTGCGCAGCGACTTCGAGCGATGGATCGAGCCGTGCGTCGAGCACATCACCAGCGCTCTCGACCAGACCTTGGCCGGCACTGGCGTGGACGCAGCGCAGATCGATCGCGTGTTCATGACCGGAGGCACCGCCTTCGTCCCGTGCGTCCGGCGGGAATTCGAGCGCCGCTTCGGCGCCGACGCGCTCCACGGCGGGGACGAGCTGATGTCGATCGCCTCGGGCCTCGCGGTGGCGAGCGCAGGACGCTAGCTGGGCATCGGCGCTTCGAGCCCCTCGACCGTACGGTCGATGGCTTCGACGAGCTGCTGCGCAGCCGCGGAGCGTCGTGGGCCCACGAGTCGGCGCGTGCGGGCGGTGAGGATCGCCCGGTCGCATACCGACGTGGGGCCGCAGAGGTTCGTGTGGGCTCGGTTCTCGAAGCGATGGACGTACTCGCGCAGCTCGGCCAGCGTTCCTGCGCGGAGCCGCCGGGTCAGCGCCCACGCCGGATCGCCCGTGCCCACAGCGTCGGGCAGGCTGCGCAGCTCGAGGGCGCCGTTGTCGTAGATGCTGACGTCTCGAGTATCTCCGCGTGCTCTCCGTCGCTTCGAGTGAATCACGAGCGGGCGAGCGACCCTGGGCACGATGCTCGAGAACGGGTCGGCGCCGCGCTCGGCCCGGCTGCGCATGCCGTCGATCGCCCGCAGCGCGTCGCCGAGCGCCACCGGAAGGCGCATGGCCTTCGGCATGCCGAACACCTGCACGTGCGTGTGCGAGGCGGGCGCGTAGACGCTGACGAACGGCCCGTGCGACGAGGCCTCCCAGGCGTAGGCGGGATCCGCCGCCCTGAACCCCTCGTCGTCGAGCGTGGCCCTCAAGCTCGAAATCTCATCCATCGAGGCTTCGGCCACCCGCAGCGTCGCACGCTCGCCCCCGACCGGGACCAAGCGGTAGCCCAGATGGCCCGAGGCGTAGATCATCAGCGAGGCAAAGGTGCTGCCGCCCCCGCCGAGCCAGCGGACGAACGCGACGAGCCGCTCTCCGGGGAGAAGGTCGGCGCCAAGCTCGACCTCGGGTTCGCGCTCGAGCGCGGCATCGCCACGCGGAGCGCAGGCCGACGCCCCCAAGCCCAGCAGAAACGTCCGACGCAGGTGCACGCCCAGTTCGACACCGCGGGCGCTCAGAGGTTCCCGACTCGAGTTCGACCCAGCGCGCGACCCATCTTCAGGTACGTCTCGATCCCCTCGCCCGTGTTGGCGACGATTCTCGGGTCGATGCTCCACCTCCCCTTCTCGCCGATGACGATGACGGTCGAGCCGCCAAAGAGGAACATGCCCTTTTCGTCGCCGCGCGCGAACGTCTCGCCCGTATGGGTCTGCTGAATCTTGCCCACGCAGGTGGCCCCGACCTCGATGTAGGCCAGCTTGCCGAAGTGCTCGGTCTCCAGGATGGTGACCTCGCGCTCGTTGACCATGAAGATGTCGTGCCGAAACGCCAGCGCCCAGGGGTTGACCGAATGAAGCGCGCCGGAGATACGCCACGAGGCCAGCACGCGGCCATCGTCGGGGAAGTGGAAGCGGTGGTAGTCGACCGGACACAGCCGGGCGATGAAGCCGGGGCCGTCCTCGAAGTGGGACTCCCACTGCTCGCTGCGCAGAAGCGCGCTCGCCTTGAAGAGGGAGCCTTTGACGGGCACCGAGACCGCGTCGTCGAGCGCGTCGTAGGCGAAGTAGCGCGCATCGCAGGGCGCCGGAAAGTGCGGGGGCTCGGCGAACGGACGCGCGCCCGGGGCCACGCGGCGGGTGAAGAACCGGTTGAACGTCGAGTAGGGCGACTCGGGTGTGCGCCCCTCTTCGGGCAAGAAGTCCTCCATCTCGATGCCGAACTCCTCGATGAACGCAGCCACTTTGCGGCTGGATGCGGGCCGGTCCTGAAGCCATCCGTAGACTCGGCTGACCGGGGGCAGCGCGACTGCGGCGGAGACCATGCGACCGGGCCACGTGCCGTACAGGAGCTTGATCCACTTGCCGCCGTAGACGGCCTCTTCTCGCACCTCACCCGTGTCGAGGTCTGTGTAGCGAATCGGTTGGAGCACGGGGCGCACGATGTCAGATCGGGACGGATTCGGCCATCGGGCCACCGACCGCGGCGCTGTAGCATCGAAACGATGTCTCGCTCGCTTCTGCTGCTGGGCCTCGTCGCCGCGACCGCGTGCTTCGAAGAGCCTGCATCTGCACCCCGCACCCCCGCGGCCGAGACCTCGACCGGCGCGGCCGACACGAGCAGTGGCGACGCGGCAACCGGCGACGCACCGAGCACGGGCAGTGTCGACCCGAGCACGTCGGATGGCGCGAGTAGCTCGAGCGAGGGAGGGAGCAGCGAGACGGGCGGAGGCTGCAGCGACGACTGCGACGTCCGGGAGTGCGTGCTGGCCCACGTCGACGCCTCCATCCACGCGGTCTCGGTCGAGCCCGATGGCGCGCTCACACTCTTGGGCGCGCTCGACCTCGCGCCGCACGAGCACCCCTGGGACGCGCCCATCGACGGCAGCATCGTGCGATGCAACGGAGGCACGTTCGTTGCGACCAACGGCAGCGACGAAGTGTCGAGCCTCACGACGATGGGTGACGAGCTGGCGGTCGTCGGGTCGGCGAGCGCACCGGGCGTGCTCGAGCTGGCCTGCGACGAATCTCGTGGGCTGCTGTTCGCGCTGCGTCTCGTCAGCGGAGGCTACGCGCTCGACCTCATGGAGGCCGGCGCGAGCCCGGAGATCATCGCCACCGCGGAATACAACGGCGGGGGCTCGGCCGACCTGCGCACCGTGGAGCTCGCGCTCGACCGCGACAGCGGCCGCGCCACGGTCGGCCATATCGTCGAGTCCACCGCGTCGACTCCGATCGAGGTGGCGACGGGCACGTACTCCACTGACGCGCTCACACTGCAGAGCCCCACGCCGCTGCCGGTCGTTCACAGCGACCTTTCGAGCCTCTACGCCCTGCCCCAGACGATGACTGTCATTGGCCTCGGCGCGCGGGCAGGGGCGGACGCCGCCGCGTTTCGCTTCGCAATCGCCAAGGATGGCACCTCGAGCAACGTCCAGCTGGTGACGGGGCCCCCGTGGGATGCGCGTCGAAACCTCTGGCCGCTACGCGTGGCGGAGCAGCCCGGCTTCGCCATGGGTGGCAGCCAGGGCGTCGTGCTCGGCACGTTCGGCGAGGACGGCGAGCCCACGCAGAGCGGGCCGGTGCTCGCGGCGACGCTCACCGACACCCTGGCCCGCACCGCACACGGGGGAGACGTCCTGGTCGTCGTCTCGCCCGCGGGCGTTTCGGCCCACGACGCCGGCGCGTGGGATGCTCTGGACACGCTCGACGCGCCGCTGGGCGAGGCGCTGCACGGCGCGGCCGTCGTGCCCTGCCCCTGACCCGTTGCTCACCGACGGCTTCACCCCGGCGGGTTGCACTCGAAGATCTCGACCGGATTGGTGTCGCTGTCCACTGCGCCGGTTTCGTCCGAGCGGCCTCTCACGTGGGTTTCGCGCCACCGTCCTTTGACAGAGCGAAGGACGAGGCGCAGGCTCGATGCGTCGATGTCCGAGAAACCCGCCACGAAGGGGCGGCGGCTGCTCAAGCTCGCCAGCATGACCGCCCAAGTAGCCGGCGGGTACGCAAAGAACCGCATCAAGTCGGTGTTTCAGAGCGACGAAGCGTCGGACGCCGACCGCACGCAGATGTACGAGAAGTCGGGCGAGGTCATCGCCAAGACCCTCGGTGAGCTCAAGGGCGCGGTCATGAAGGTCGGTCAGATGGCGTCCGTGGCCGCCGACATGCTGCCCAAAGAGGTGCAAGACGCGCTCACCAGCCTGCAGCGTGAAGCGCCCCCGATGCCCTTCGACGTCATCGCCGACCAGATCGAGTCGGAGTTCTCGGCCGCGCCCGAGACGCTGTACCGTACCTTCGAGCGCGTGCCCTTCGCCTCGGCGTCGATCGGCCAAGTGCACCGCGCGGTCACCGACGACGGGCGCGAGGTCGTGGTCAAGGTCCAGTACCCCGGGGTCGACAACGCCGTCGATTCCGACCTCGCCCACCTCAAGCTGGCTCTGCGCGCCAGCGGCATGGTCCGGGTGCCCAAGAAGAGCCTCGACGCGGTGTTCGAGGAGCTCAAGGCACGTCTGCACGAAGAGCTCGACTACACCAACGAAGCCGACAACGTCCGCTTCTTCTTCGAGCACTACAAAGGCAACGATGGAGTGATCGTGCCCGAGGTCGTCGGTGAACGAAGCTCGGGTCGAGTGCTCACGCTCACCTACGAGCCCGGCGACCATCTCGACGACGCTCGCGGCTACGACCAGGCCACCCGCGACCTCATCGCCTGCAACCTCTTCGACGTCGTCGCCGAGCAGGCGTTCGACCTTCAGGTTCTGCACGCCGACCCCAACCCGGCGAACTTCGCGTTTCGACCCGACGGCTCGATCGTGCTCTACGACTTCGGCTGTGTGAAGCGCCTCGACCCCGACATCGTCGACGCCTACCTCTTCACCGTGCGCGCCAGCCTCGAGGAGCGCTACGAAGACGTCGAGGAGGGCATGATCCGCCTCGGCGCGCGCAACCTGCAGGGCGCCGACGTCCCGCCCAGCTACTACAAGGTGTGGCGAGACCTGCTCGGCGCGCCCCTGCTCGGACCCTTCGACTTTGGCGAGGCCCAGCTCCAGCGCGAGGCGATGAAGCTCGTGCCGGGCTTCATGGCCAAGTACATGACCTCGTTTCAGCCCCCGCGCGAGCTGGTGTTCCTCGACCGCGTGGTCGTCGGCCACTACGGCACCCTTCGCCGGCTCGGCGCTCGCGCGGACTTCCGCCCCAAGCTCGACGCGTACTTGCGCAGAGCCCCCGATGATGCGGCCGCGCTGCCCCCACGGGCATGACGACCGCCCTACTCGCAGACGTCGGCGCCGACGAGCGTCACTTCGTCGCGCGAGGTCCCATCGAAGTCTTCTGGGACCTCGGCGTGACGATCGACGGACTCGAGCGGGCTGCAGTCGAGCACGTGTAGATCACCACCGAGCGGGTCGAGGAACCATGCGCCCTCGCCCGCCACGACGTTGCCGACCAGGTTTGCCTGCGCTCCGTCGCGCGCCCTGATGTCGCGGTTGCTCAGGTTTCCGTGCAGCGTCACGTTGCTTGTCTCCCCGAAGCGATACTCGATGCCGGAGGCGTACGCGTCGGGGTGGCTCATGAACACGGTGTTGTGCGCGACGAGCATGTCGACCCCGCGCTCGATGATGATGCCGACGTCGTGCTCCCGACTCCCGGCATGCTCGGAGAAAACCATGTTGTTGAGAACGCGCGTGCCGTACACGGTGTCGACGAGCCCGATGCCGATGCCTCGGGCGCAGTTGACGATGCGGTTGCGAACGATCTGATGGCCGGTGCCTTGCTGGCTGTCCCACATGTGGATGGCGTGCTCGGAGAGGCCTCCGACATACGTCATGTTGTCGCGCTGCTCGGGGAAACGGCCGTGTGCGGGTCGCTGCACGCCGTCGGCGTCGCAGTAGATGCCCTCGAACAGGTTGTCGTGCACGTACCAGTCCGTCGCGTTGTGGGTGTCGATCCCGCCGGTGTAGCAGGTGGTATTCCCGTCGGAGGGACCGTAGCCCCAGACGTTGTCGCGGCCCTCGTCGGTCATGCGGAACTGGCTGCAGGAGACCTCGACCGCGTCCACGGTGCCCGCCTCGACGCTCGACTTGAGGAACTGTTGGCCGCCATCGACCATGTGCACGCCGTGAATCAGCGCGGCATCTCCATCGGCCCACAGATGGATGAGATGGAAGATCGATCGGGTCACGGTGAGGTTCGCGACCACGACGCCGCTGGCGGCGATGGTGATCGGCGCCGAGCTGTTGCCGTGCGAGCGATACATCGAGTCGATCACGACCGCCGTGGGGTCACCGCTGAGCGAACGGAGCGTGACGTCGGGCGTGGTTATGTAGATGCCCGAGTACCCGCCCTCGTTCGCCTCTGGCAGCACGTACGTGCCGTCGGCGAGCAGCACCGTGTCGCCCGGGCTTGCCGACGAGACTGCGGCCCGCAGCGACATCTCGCCTACCCCCTCCACCATCACGACGCCGTCGCTCACCGGCGACACGACGATCTCCGCGCCATCGCGGGCGGGCAGCTCGATGTCGTCGCACAGCGCGGGGGGCTCCACGGGCGGTACGTCATCGGTGTCGCCCGTCTCGGTCGCGCCCGTCTCCCCCGAGGAGCTGGACCCGGCCGCGGTGTCCGACGCGCCCGTCGCATCGGACCCGCCTCCCGTACTTCCCGGTGCGCCGGAGTCGCCGGTGGCCCCCGTCTCGACCGCGCCGCCCGACGACCCTTCGTCTGCTGCTGCGCCGCCGCCATCGTCGCCGCAGCCGGCGAGCAAGAATCCCAAGCCCAACGCGATTCGTCGCATGCGCTTGGGATAACAAGCCCCCGCACGGCCCACCATCGGCAGGACTACCGACTTTTGCGTATCCTCGGGCGCATGCGATGGGTCGGCGTGCTCGTCTTCGTGCTCTGCGCGGGGTGCCAGGATCAGACCACGGGGGTGCAGACCCTCTGCAACGCGCCGCGAGACTGCGCGCAATGCCAGGGTGTCGAGCCCGCGAAGCGCGACCAGGCCATGGCCAAGCACATCGAGCGCAGCGTCCGCAACGCGGAGGCGCGAGCGCTGTTCGACGCGCTCTCCAAGGTGGACGATGGTGAGCGCGCCAAGCTCCTCGCCAAGGCGGCCGAGGACGCCGGCCTGTCGGGGTGCATCCTCGCCGACCGCTACAAGGCCCGACACGAAGCCTGGGAAGCGCACCAAGGCAGCGACGGCGCAGCCGAGCCCGAGTGAATCACAGCCGGGTCGGCTCGACGATGCGTACGTCGGGGTGTCGCACGACGCCGCCGAGCGCTTCGACGCGTCGTTGCTCGTCGCGACCGCGCGTCCCGGCAGGCACGACCATCACCCGCGGCGGGTCGAGCTCGGCGCGAGTCCGCAGGTGGGCGTAGGCGGGCGAGCGCAGCTGCAGATTCGCGTCGATGCGTTCGGACAGCTTGCTCACCAGCTCGGGCACGACGTAGCCCTGCACTTCGATCCGCAGCAGCAGCCCCCGCGGCCGCTTGCGCTTGCCGAGCCGATGCGAACCGGTCCGCGTGAGCCACGCGAGCTCGGTGTCGTCGAAGGCGGCGGGCAGCCGCGTGGAACCGGTCCGAAGCGACGCGCCCATCGTCGGAATGCTCAGCGGGTCGGGCCCGACCTCGGCGAAGACCAGCGCCGGGTCCTCGCGATGCAGCGCCTGCCGAATGGACGCGGACAGCCACGCCCCGGAGACCGTGCATCCCTCGAGACGAACGTCCGCCGGCGCAGGAGGGAGCCGAAGCACCCTCGGACGCGGAAAGTCGGCGGGTTCGTAGGGCATGTCGAAGCCGACCACACGGACGTGCTCCCCGGTGCGCAGCCGAAGGAAGCCGTGCGGCGAGCTGACGACCAGCTCGTAGCGTTGCCCCATCACCGCGTCCTCGGGCAGCGTCGTCTGACGCGCGTAGACCCGTTGTCCGTCCTCCTCGGGGTTCGAGTACGGCAACAGCTCGATGACCGACGTGCCGACCGCGAGCGTGACCGAATCGTCAGCGCCCCGCGTGGAGGGGACCGCGAAGCGACCGGGCGCCTCGATCCAGCCCGCGCTCTTGATCGGGATCCGTGTGCGACGCGTCCGTCGCAGGTCGTGCTCGGCCAAGATCAGCTCGAGCTGGGGCAGCCTCCGCTCGAGCGGTGCCCTGTGGACCGACTCGAGCGCCCCGATGGTCAGGACGCTGGGTACGACGAGCAGCTCGGGTTCGAACGCCTCGAGCTGCTCGAGCACGGACGCGGCGCTCTCCCACCGATCGATGCGGCGCAGCTCCCCGCCGAGCGCCTCGAGGTCTTCGACGAGGATCTCGTCGACCGCGGTGTCGAAGCGCCGCCCGCGAAGCAGCGCGACCCTCTTGGGCGCCCCCCCCAGCCACGCCCCCCAGATGCCGACCGGGACGTCCCGCTCCCACCCGCCGGGGTTTTCGAAGTCGTCGTCGAGACCGAACCCGAAGCGAGAGGTCACCTCTTCTTGGTGCCGGGTCCGATCGCGAATGGGGATCGAGGCTCGAAAGTCATCCAGCGACCGCACCGCGTCGAGCCCCAGCTCTCGCCCCGGACGCGTCGGGCCCAGCTGCTCGACGAGCAGTCGCAGGCAGTCGTCCCGTCGGTTGCGGTGGCCAGGGCTGACGATCCTCATGGCTCTTGCAGCTCGGCCTCCAGCTTGGTCAGCACCGCCCGAGCTGCGTCGATGCGAGCGCTCAGCTCGGGATCGCCGTCGTCGTTGGCCGCGCCGCCGGCTCCCTCGCAGAAGCGCTGCAGATGCGCGGCAGCCTGGACCTTCCCTCCGACGTCGAGCAGCGCCCGGGCGAGCCCGTAGTGCGCCTCGTAGTTGTCGGGCGCGATCGACAAGACCTTGCGATAGCCATCGATTGCCTCGTCCGAGTCGCCATCGCGCAGATGCAGCTCGGCGAGGTTCATCTGCGCTTCGGCCTGCATCGGATCGCAGCGAAGCGCCTGCGAGAAGTTGTGCCGGGCTTCGTCGTCGGCCCCCATCTCAGCGAACATGCTGCCCAAGTTCGTCCACGCGGCGGCGAGCTCGGGATCGAGACAGAGCGCCTGCTCGTAGGCCTCACGCGCGGCCTCGAACCCGGCCTGGTCGACCGGTGAGCCACCCCACTGCGCTTCGAGCTCGCATCCTCGCAGGAACCACCCGTAGGCGGTCGAGGGCGCCGGCGCGTTCGAGTCGTCCCCGACCCAAGGCAGCGCGTAGACTTCGGCGGCCTCCTTCTCGAGGTTCGACGTGTCGAAATCCAGGACTAGCTGCCCGGATTCGGCCTCGTACGCTCCTTGTGCATGCTCCACGACGAGTTCGTCGCCCTCGCAGCGGATGCGCAGCGACGACAGCATGTGCTGAGCCTCGGGCAATCGTCGTCCGAGCGCGCCAAGACTTCGCCGCACCCGCCTCAGCGGCATGCCCGACTCGAGCAGCGCCTTGGCGACCTTGAGCTCGATGAGGTCGCGGAAGCTATAGAAGACTCGCCCGCCTCGGCGGACCGACGGCGAGATGAACCCCGATTGGGACCAGTAGCGGAGGCGATGCTCGGGCACGTCGAGCAAGCGCGCGACGTGTGGCACCGAATACGCGTCCTCGCGCGCCGTGGCGTCGCCCTCGGTCATGCTCATCTGCATGCAGGCTACCCGACCTTACCGTCGGTGGGGACGGCCACCACGTCTGCGTCGATCATGATCGACGACCCCTGCGCACGTACCTGCGGCTCGACGGTGATCGTCCACTGCGCCGCCCCCTTGGGACCTGCCAACTCAGGCAGCCTGGCGCGCGCGCGCGCGATCAACTTCGGTTCGAGATCGGGATGGCCATCGAGCAGGTCGGCCACCCGCGACGCCGTGGCGGCATCCGGGCGATCGCGGAAGCGCCCCGACAGGGCGGCCAGGTCGGCGGTGATCATCAGCGTCGCAAAGACCCGGGACGACGCGCCGTCGCGGACGACCTCGGCGCCACCTTCGACCACCGTCTCCCCTTCGGACAGCAGCACCTCGACCGTGCTGGCGGGGAGGTACTCGCGAACCTCACGGCGGATCAGCGCCACCTTGCGTACGCGCGTCCACCGGGGACGGCGCAGCAGCGCCTCGGCAGACTCGATCGGCTCTCGCTCGCTCGGTGTAGTCACGTTCACTACAGTATGGAAGGGGACCGCCTCGCCTGACAACTTTGCGACGAGAAGCCCTATCCTGCCCGCTCATGGGTGCGCGCAAAGCCCTCTTCGTCCTCGACCCCCCCGAAACGTTCAGCCCCGATGCGGACAGCACCTACGTGATGGTGACCGAGGCGCTGCGCCGCGGCCACGCGCCGTTTGGCGCGCTGATGTCCGACCTCAGCCTGCACGAGTCGGCCGCGCACGTGAACGCCCGTCCCCTGGGATTTCGCGACGGGGACCCCACCTTGCGCTTCATCGGGGACCCCGTGCGCGGGCCGATGGCCGACTTCGACGTGGTGGTCATGCGCAAAGACCCCCCGGTCGACCAGAGCTTCATGACGAGCACCTGGATCCTCGATCGGGCCGGCACCTTGGTCATCAACGATCCGGGCGGGCTGCGCTCGCTCAACGAGAAGATGTCGATCGCGGCGTTCGCCGACCTCACGCCGCGTACGTACGTCTCTGCGGACCCCGAGGAGCTGCGGGAGATCCTCTCGAGCTTGGGCGGACAGATGATCGTCAAGCCGGTGTACGGGTTCGGCGGCCGCGAGATCCTGCTCGCGCGCGAGGACGATGCAAACCTGGGCAGCATCCTCGAGATCGCGACCGCGGACGGCAGCCGCTACACCGTCGCCCAAGAGTTCGTGCCGCAGGCATCCGAGGGCGACAAGCGGATCCTCCTCGTCGACGGTGCGCCGATCGGCGCGGTCTTGAGGGTCCCGGCCAAGGGAGAGCTGCGCAACAACTTCCACGCAGGCGGAGCACCGGCCCGCGTCGAGCTCGATGACGCCGACCGGGCGATCTGCAGCGCGGTGGGCCCCATGCTCCGGCAGACCGGTCAGTTCTTCGTCGGCCTGGACGTCATCGGCGGCAAGTTGACAGAAATCAACGTGACCAGCCCGACAGGAATGCAAGAGATCAATCGTCTCGAGCAGCGCGGCGACGACGACTCGACGCAAGCGTTGTTCTGGGACGGCCTCGAATCGAAGCTTGGCGGCGCCTGAACTTCGTGAAACTATGCGCCCTGGGCATGTCGGACAAGCCAGCCAGTCTCGGGGCGCTTCTTCAGGTCGAAATCCCTCGTTTGTACGCCTTCGCGTATCACATGACGGGAAGCCGAGATGACGCGAGGGGACACGTTCGCCAGCTCGTCAAGGCGGTCAAGGTTCGCTACGAATCCAAGGTGATGGGTGCGGACAATCCGTCCGACACCATCTTGGGGCTGCTGGCCCAGCAGATGGAAGAGTCGCTGGGCCGCCGATCGGAGTTCACCTTCGATGGCCTCGACAACGTGCTGCGCAGCGACATCACCCGACCGATCGACCTCGCCTCGGGCGTTGGCGGGTTGGGCAACGACCCCACCAAGGTCCACGTCATGCTCTGGGAGCTGAAGCGGACGTGTCTCACCGCCACGTTGTGCTGCCTGCCGCCGGGCGTGCGCGTCTCGTTCGTGCTCACCGACCTCTTCGGCTACTCGCCAGCGGAGGCCGCCGGCCTGCTCGACATCAAGGAGAGCGCCTACCGGGTCCGCCTCACCCGCGCCCGCAAGCGCATCGAGGACTACCTCGCGCCGCGGTGCGTGCACGTCGACAACCAAAACCCGTGCAACTGCACCGGGCGCCTCATCATCGCGATGGATGCGAACTTCGTGAAGGAGCCCCCACACCACAACGACATCCCGCACGAGGCCCACGACGGCGAAGGCCCGCGGCGCGACATGGGGAGTCTGTACCGCGGGCTTCCTCAGGTGAAGCTCACCAACGAAGAGCTCAACGGCCTCGTCAACACGTGAGGCCGGGGGGCTCTGGCTGCGGGCTCATTCAGCCGAGCTCGTCCCAGCTCCAGCCGCACATGCTTCCGGAGATCTCTCCGGACGCGCTCTCGCCGTTGGCGGAGGCACGCAGGCTGAGATCGAGCGCGCACTCGCCTTCGGCTGCGCCACTGAACTCGAGGTCGCCGCTCATGGAGACCTCGGCGACGGTCTCGCTGGCATAGGCCGAGAAGCTGAGTCCGCCGTCGATCGTCACGCCATCGGCGGCACAGTTGGCGAAGCGGATGTCGAGGTCGGCTGCAGCGTCGGACTGCGTCGCCTCGGCGGCGGCCTCGACCGAGACCGTGCCGCCCTCGGGGCAGTCCACCGTACCGGTCGCCATGGCGGACGCACCGTCCTCACTCACCGACGCGTCGAAGCTGAGCACACCTTCGAGTCCAGCTTCTTCGAGGGCGTGGCCGGTGGCGAGCCAGCCCGCGCGAGCCGAGTCGCGATCGGTCGTGGGTTCGGACTCCGCATCACAAGCGGCGCCGAGCAGGCAGGTCATCGTCAGGACAGCGGTCAGGGCAGCGCGGGTCATGCTCACCTCCTCTGCACGCGACAGGCCAACGCGTCTCCGCAGTCATCTCCACCGCGGAGATTGGAGCCGGTGTGGAGCACCGCAGCAACGTGTCGACCTGCAACGTTGCATTCGGCAGCACCCACGCCCGGGCCCTCCGCTCATCGCGTAGCGCAGCTCATGCTCTACGCACGCCCAACGGCAATGCAACTGCGGTGCCGGTTCTCTACGCGGGCGGCACGACCGCGACCGGGCACGTGGCCATCGCGGCGAGCTCGCTCGCGATGCTGGTGAGCAAAAAGCGCTCGAAGGTCGACAGCCGGCGAGAACCGACGACCAGGGCACACGCGCGCAGCTCGGTCGCGTGGGCCACCGTCTCCGAGACGATGCCCCCGAGCCGAACGACCTGCTTTGCGTCGGGTGCGCCGTTGGCCGTGGCCCACTGCGCCAGCTCGGCCTCGGCGTCCTTCTTGTTGTCCTCCCGCATCTTGGCCAGCGACCCCTCGGGCAGGTAGTGCGCCGCATAGTCGTCGGGCGTGGGGACGACGTGCAGCAAGACCAGCTCGCGTCCGGTCGTCTCGGCGAGATCGACGGCGAACCGCACCGACGATTGGCAGTCCTCACGCAGGCTGATCGCCGCGACGACCGGCCCGTCGGCGCCCGCAGGATCGTAGTCGGGCGGCACGACCAGGGTGGGTCCCCGAAGCGAACGCAGCATGCGACGCGCCACCCGGCCGAGCCGGAAGATGTCGCGGCCCTCCTTCGCAGCTTGGCGCCCCAGGATCAGCCCCTGCGTGGCGTGATAGGTGTGCGCCGCTTCGAGGCTCTTCTCGGGCGTGGACCCCTGCAACACGTTGAGCGAACCGAAGTGCTCGGTCGCCCCCGCCGACTCCAGCTCGCGTCGCGCCAGCGCGGTTGCGCCATCGACGATCTCTTCGAGGTGGTGATACTTGAGCGCCGCGCGGAGGTAGCTCTCCTCGAGCACGTGCACGCCGACGAGCGAGTCGACGGCGCTGCTGGTCTCCGCGAGCCAGCGGGCAAACCGAACGGCTCCGGCTCCGGACGGGTGAAGGTCGAGACCAACGATCCACTTCCTCTCGATGGGCACGGGTAGACCCTACCCTCCTCGCCGCGAGATTGCCGGGCGGAAAGTCGCGTGGAAGCTGCCGGCTCCTCGCCGAGACGGGCGCAGTTTCTGCCGGGCGGAGCGGGGGGCCCTACGACGGTGAAGTCGTGGGGTTGACCAGCGTTCCCAGCTCGAAGCCCTGGAGCGTGATCTCGATGGTCTGCCCGGGCTCGAGCGCGCTGACCCCCTCGGGCGTGCCCGTGTAGATCACGTCACCGGGCTCGAGGGTCATGCAGGCGCTGATGAAGGCGAGCACCGCGGGCACATCGAAGACCATGTCGCCGAGCGCTGCGTCCTGCCTCAACTCGCCGTCGAGTCGGCCCTGCACCCGGGCGTCGCTGGGCAGCGCCGCGCCCGGCTCGGTGACGCGGATCCAAGGACCCAGCGGGGCGAAGGTGTCGAAGCCCTTGCCTCGTGTCCACAGCTTGTCGCCGCGCTGCAGGTCACGGTTGGAGACATCGTTGCCCAGCGTGTAGCCGGCGACGTGGTCGAGCGCGTCCTCGGCCGCGATGTTGCGCCCGCGCCGGCCGATGACGGCGACGAGCTCGGACTCCATGTCGACGCGGTCGAAGCCCGAGGGGATCACCACGTCGGCGCCGCTACCGACCACCGCCGAGCGGGGCTTTTGAAACATGAGCGGCTCGGTGGGGACCTCGTTGCCCATCTCGGCCGCGTGCGCCCGGTAGTTGCGACCCACGCACAGGAGCTTGCCGGGCCGGCACGGCGCCAACACGTCGACATCGGCCAGCGTGGCCACCGCGGGGCGGTCGACCACCGCGTCGTCACCCAGCCGCTGCCACACCGATGGGAGCTCCTCGGGCCACAGCTCGTCGTCGAACGGATCTCGCAGGATGTCGAGCAGGTCCTCGGGCGTCGGCGCCGCCCCGTCGGTGATCACCCGCACGGGATGAGACTTCCGCTCGTTGCGCGCCCGGACGCGGCCCAGCCAGGTGGTGCTCATGCGATCGGTGTTCACACATCGCGTGCGGACCGTCCACCGGAGGATCTGCAGGTCGACCGGGGGTATAGTCCGAGCCCGAGTGCCCCTACGCGTCGCCATCGAGCTCGTTGATCCGCGGCGACCCGACCGCGCGACCCGAACCGCCCTTCATCCGGTGTTCGGGGCCTTGGCACCGTCGCGGTCCGTGCAGCTGCTGGAGCTCGGGTGGGACGCGGGGCCCGGCACGCAGGTCGCCCCATGGACCCTCAGCGGCATCGAGGCGTCGGCACAGGGCGCAGCGCTCGAGGTCGTCCACGAGCGGATCTGCATGGCGGACCCCTGCCCCCAACGCGAGCACGGGATTCGCACCACCCTCCCGGGTGCCCGCCGGCCCCGCGCCGTCCCCGACGCGTGGTTCGGACGCCACCTGTGCATGGTCGTGCCCTGCGCCGCGCTGGATCCCGACAGCAACGACGGCATCGGCCCGCTCGGTGCGGCCCTGCGAGCACTCGATGGCCGCATCGGTGGACCGCTCCGTCGCGAGAGCGCCCGAGTCGCCGCGCGCATGCTCTCCACCGTGTTCGCCAGCGTCACCCTCGTGATCGACGGCGCGTGGTGGGCCGACATGTCCTCCGCATCGGGCACCGCCCGGAGTCTGCTGCCGCTTCAGCGGGTGCTCACCGTGCACGCCGAACGGCCCGACCCCGCGTGGGCGCGAACGCTCCAGCAGACCTTCGACCCGTGGCTCGCCCACCGTCTTGGTTTGAGCCGCCGGGGCGCAGGTCTCGACCACGCAATCCGGGGCGTCGGCCGCGGAGGAGACGCACGATGGCCGCGGGCCCACGCGACCCCCGGCCCCAATCGATCCCGAGGCCTGGCGGGTCGTGCCCTCGAGGCGCTGTGGAAGCCCGCCCCCGCCAAGGCCCGCTTGGGCCCCGCCGTGCCTGGCGACTTGGGCCGCGCCTGGTCGAGCTGGCCTCGCCTCGGAGGGCCCTCCTGAGCGCCATGCTCCGGCGCACACTCTACGGCGTTGCCGCAGGTGTGCTGCTCTATGTCGGCGCGATGATCTACTTCGACCTCGGGCCGGTGCAGGAGACGCTGCGCGGCTACCCGTGGTGGGTCTTTGGGGTCGCGCTGCTCGCCTCGGCCACGAACTACCTCCTGCGCTTCGTGAAGTGGGAGCTGGCGCTGGGCTGGCTCGACGTTCGACGGGACGCCCCCGACCTCACCCGCGGGCGCTCGCTGCTGATCTACCTCGCCGGCCTGAGCATGTCGGTCACGCCGGGCAAGGTCGGCGAGGTGTTGCGCTCGGTGCTGCTCAAATCGAGCGACGGCGTGGCCTTCAGCCGCACGGCGCCGATCGTGGTCGCCGACCGCCTCACCGACCTCGTCGCGCTCGTGCTCCTGAGCCTGGTGGGCGTCGCCGCGTTTCCCGAGTACCTGCCCGTGGTCGGCGTCACGATGGTGCTCGTCGTCGCGGGCGTGGTGGTGCTCGGCTCCCCCACCCTGCTGGGGCGCTGCCTCGCCCTCGCTCGCGGGCTCCCGTGGGTCGGGCGCTTCGTCGCCAAGGCCGAGGGGCTCGTCGAGAGCACGACCACGCTCTTGCGGCTGCGCTACCTCTTCGTGCTCAGCGTCCTGAGCGTGGCCGGATGGGGCCTCGAGTGCGTCGGCTACTGGCTCATCGTCGATGGCTTCGCGGGGGTCGATGCCAGCCTGGCGACCTGCACGTTCTTGTGGTCGGCGGGCACCCTCGTCGGTGCCCTGAGCTTCCTGCCCGGCGGGCTCGGAGCGACCGAGGGCAGCCTCGTCGTCGCGACCGAGCGGCTCGTGCTCGGCGTCACGCAGCCCATCGCGCTCGCGGCCACGCTGCTGGGCCGCATCGCCACGCTGTGGTTCGGGGAGCTCGTCGGCGGCGTCGCGCTGGGGTTGTTCCTTCGCGATCCCACCCTGCGGGCCCGCGCAGCCGAAGCCGCTCGAGAGCGCGAGACGCCGGCTTCAGCCCAGCCCTGATCACGGGCCCCAAATTTCTCGTCGCCTTGCGCAATCGATCGACGCGGCGTCGGTACTACCGAAGCAAGAACGCCATGAGCACCCCACTAGGACTCCTCAGCCAGCTTGCCTCCGCCTTCGCCGCCCTCGTCGGGTACGCCCCTTCGATGCGTGAAGAACTCGGCCGCCTCCTCTGAGAGCGCGAAAGTCGCATCGAGCGCGTCCACGAGATTTGCGGCACTCTGCTGCAGCCATCATGGAGTACACGATCCGAGACAGCTTTGACGTCAGCGCCGACCGATACTGGGAGGTCTTCTTCAGCGACGCCTACAACGCTGGCCTCTGGCCCGCCCTCGAGGTCGACTACAAGCCTCTGCAGTTCGAGCGCACCGGAGAGGGCAAAGACCTCCGCATCATCCGCTCGCAAGAGCTCACCCCGCACCGGCAGGCCCCCAAAGCGATCCAGAAGATGGTCAGCGGCACCGTTCGCTACGAGGAGAAGAACGACTTTTCCGCGGCCGACAGCGCCATGAAGGTGGTGACCATCCCCAACTTCGCCGCCGATCGCGTCGACAACCACGGCACGTACCGCGTGGTCCGCATGGGCGATGACAAGTGCGAGCGCATCTGGGAGGGCGTCTGCAAGGTCAAGATCCCGCTCGTCGGTGGCCAGATCGAGAAGTACCTCGTCGGCGAGATTCAAGAGAGCTACCGCAAGGCCACCGATTACACGCGCTCGTTCCTCAAAGAGAACGCCTGAGCGCCGAGCCTACTCGCCGTCGAGCCGCTTCTTCAGCGCCCGCGCCTCTCGTTCGAGGCTGCGGGCGTTGCAGTGTTCGGCCGTCCGTACATCGTCGATCAGCTCGCTCGCGTAGGACGCGTCCCCGCGCGCGCTGACGACCTCCGCCAGCGCCAGCCGGGCGCGGCAGTCGTGCGAGTCCCGCCCGCTCTCGCTGCGCCCCCACGCGTCGATCGCTCGCTGAAACAGGGACTGCGCCCCGGCGAGATCCCCCCGGGCGTTGGCGTGCCGTCCGCGCGCAGCCCACAGCCGCGCCGACAGGCTCGGGCTCGACTCGGGCATCGCGGCCACGGACGAGGCGACCTCGGTCAGCAAGGCATCCGCCCCCTCGAGGTCCCCCGCCTTCGTCGTCACCTCGGCCAGCGCCAGGCTGACCTCCGCGAGCTGCTCGGCGTCGAGTTGCCCGCTGGCCCGAAGGATGTCTCGCGCCTCTGCACACGCGACCACCGCCTCCTCGTGGTGCCCCAGCTCGTCCTCGGTGCGACACAGCGCGGAGAGGCTGCTGCCCAGCTCGGGGTGGTTGGCGGGCAGCACCTCTCGTGCCAGCGCAATCGACTTCTGCAATGGATCGAGCGCGGCCCGAAAGTCGCCGCTCGCGTAGGCCACGAAGCCGAGGTTGTAGTAGCCCATCACGAGGTTCGCGTGCTTCGGACCGAACGTCTCGAGATAGATGTCGACGTACTCCTTGGCGGCCTCGCGCGCTTCGTCCCAGCTGCCCTGCGCCACGTGCACGTGCACGAGATTGATCAGCAGGTCGGCGCGACGAATGGGTGCGTCGTTTTCGGGTAGGTCGAGCAGCGCCGCGTACGTCTCCAGGGCGTCGTCGTAGCGCTCTTGTGCCACGGCGAGCCCGGCCTCATGCGCCCGCAGCACGCTCATCGTCCGAGACGGATTGCCCAGCGCCTGCAGCTCCGCCCTCGCCATGCGCGCCGCCCGGTGTGCCGCGTCATAGTCGCGGAACACGTTGGTCTCCATGAACACCAGCCGCGCCCACGCCTCGGCGGCCACCAGGCGATGGTGCGACGACACCCCCATCATCGCCGCGTCTTCGAGCGCCGCCTTGGCGGCCTTGTAGCGCCCGGCGGAGAACGCGACGTAGCCCTGCAGGTAGCGCAGCTCGGCTTGAAACGGGCCGTCGTCGAGGTCTCGGTACTTCTTCGCAGCTTCGCCGAGCGCCTCGCTCGCCTCGGACACCGTGCCCGCATGGGACAGGGCCCGAATCCGGTCGAGTTCCGCACGTGCTTCGGTCACCTTGGCCTCGAGGTGCAGCGCCGGGAGCGGGACGAGGTTGGCCGCAACGAGCGTGTCCGAGGTGCACGGCTCGGGGTCGGGCAGCGCCGAGATGGCCCGCAGCGCGGCTTCGGCCTGACGCGTCTCGCCGCGCGTGATCACGCCGAGCAGCGCGTCGAGTCGCGACCGCGCTCGGGCCAGGCAGTGCCCCTGCGCGACGTCGAGCGTGTCGCCGTCGACCGCACCACACACGCTCTGCCGCGCGTCGGACCACCGATCCGCGTAGTCGTCGAGCGCGTCGGCGACCTGGTCCTGCCCGCCCCCATCGCCGAGCGCCGCACGCAGGCGCCCCTGGGACGCGTCATTCCAGACGCCATCGATCGAGCCCTCGTCGCGGCACAGCGTCGGACCCGCCTCGGCGGGGCGGGCATCCCACCAAAGGCTCACCGCGGCCACGACCGTCGGAACCCCGACCATCGCCCACCGTCGCAGCGTCCGCGTGGGCCGTCGATTGATGATCGCGAGCAGCTCCTCCATGCTGTCGAAGCGCTCGTCGGGGTCGACCGAAAGCCCTCGCAGGATCGCGTCACGCACGCGTGATGGCACCCGCGCCTCACCGAGCGGGCGGCGCTTGCCCAGGCAGACGTTGGTCGCCAGCTCCGCCAGCGTTCGCCCCGGAAACGGTCGCTCCCCGTAGAGCGCCTCGTAGAACGCGACACAAAACGCGAACTGGTCGGTCGCGCCGGTGACCCCTCGGCCCGAGTACTGCTCGGGAGCCATGTACGCGGGCGTCCCAACGAGCGCGCCGGTCTTCGTGAGCGTGGCGTACCTGCCCGTCACTCTGGCAGCCACCGCCGGGGTCACGGGGACGAGCGACTCTTGAATGCTCTGCTCGATCGACTCGTCGCGGTTGCGCGCCAAGCCGAAGTCGGTGACACGCACGCGGCCGTCATCACCGATGAGCACGTTGTCGGGCTTGAAGTCGCGGTGGACCAGACCCGCTGCGTGCGCGGCCGCGAGGCCTCGCCCGGCCGCCAAGAACGTGTCGCGAAGCTCCCTCCAGCTCCGCTTCGCGCCCCGCATCCAGCGCGACAAGGTCGTGCCCTCGACGAACTCCATCGCCAAGAACACCCGGCCGTCGAACGAACCGACGTCGTGCACGACGATGACGTTGGGATGGCTGAGCTTGGCCATCACCTTTGCCTCTCGCAGCAGACGACCGTTGCGGCGGGCTTCCTCGGCCCCCGGACCCCCACGCAGCACCTTCAGCGCGACGCGGCGATCCAGCTGCGGGTCGTAGGCGCTGTAGACCACTCCCATGCCGCCGAACCCGATGCACTCGAGCACGCGGTACCGGCCCACCTCGGCGCCCGACGGCAGAGCGTCGTAGTCGTCCTCCTCCTCTTCGCCGTCGACCGACCGCTCGGTGCGTGCCCCCTCGAGCGTGGGAAGCCCCTGGTCACTCGCGCCGAGGCTGTCGTCGAAGATGCGGACCAGCTCGATGACGACCTGCGCACAGGCCTCGCAGCGGTCCAGGTGCGCCTCGACGCCCTCCGCGTCTTCGGCCCGAAGCTCGCCCCGCACGAACTCGGCGAGATCCGCTTCGTCGGGGCATGCATCCACGACCTCATCGTGACAGGCGAACGCGCGGTGGAACAAGGCCCTGCACACACGAACTGCCGCCGCGCGCGCGGTCAGGTGGTGGCGCGCTCGCTCCGGGTTCAAGCCTCGCCGGCGTCGGGCTCGGACTCGCGCGTCGGGGGCAGCGGCGCCTCGATCTCGCCGATGACCCGTCGCAGCAGGCCTTCGACCAGCAGCGCTCGCTCGCCCGAATCGTAGCGGCCGTCGCGGTAGCGGGCCTGAATGTCCTCGAACTTGTCCTTGGCCTCGGAGAGGATCTTCTTGTAGGGGCCGACCCTCGCCATGACCTCGCGCTGGTTCGACCAGAAGAACGAGATGATCGTGGCGGCGGTGAAGCCGGTGAGGATCATGCCCAGAGGTCCGCCGAGCAGGTATTTGAGCCCGAACCGCAGCGCGACCGCCCCGGCCGTGCCCATGGCGAGCTCCTTGACGCCGCTCTTGCGGATGCGGCCCCAGGCCATCTGCAGCACCTCGCCCGAGGCGATCACCAACGCCACGAACTCGGCGCGCTTGGCCCCCGTCTCGTAGACGTCCTTGATCACCTGCTGCATGAACGCATCGAACGTCTCGTAGGTGTCGGCGGGGTAGGCCATGTCGCCATCGGCGGAGGAGCTTTGCGCCATCGAAACCACCATAGCACCGCGACGCGGTCGGTTTGACAGACCCTAGGGCCGATTCCACACTGGCGCGAGGATGGCTGCTCGGCGGTTTGGCTCCTCGGTCTTGGCGGTGCTCGTCGTTCTCGGTTCGGCGAGCTGCGACCAGAAGTCGGGCACGGTCCCTCCGACCGACGGTTCTCCGTCGAGTGCGGCCCCCGCACAGGTCACGCCGCTCGGCGACACGTCGGCAGCCTATGGCGGACACGACACCGCCGGGCTGCAGTCGACGGAGCCTCGCACCCGCCCCGACCCCGTCGCCGTCGATACGCGCGATGGGGCCATCGAGGCGGTCACCCATGGCAACCCCGAAGGCGGCCGAGACTTCCTCGTCCCTCACATCGAGAAGAACCCGGACGACCTCGAAGCTCGGCACGCGCTCGCGCGCGCGCACCTACTGCTCGGGGACACCGAGGCCGCTCGCGACGCCGTCGAGTCCGTGGCAAAGGAGGACGTGCTCGCCGCCCGCCTCGTCGCCGAGTCCCTCGTGCGTGAAGGCAAGCTCGAAGCCGCGAGCAGCGGCCTCGCCCGCGCCATCGCCTCCAAGCCCGGCGCAATGCCCCTTCGCGGAGATCTGATCACCATCGAAGTCGCTCGGGGCAAGCGCAACGAACCCGCGACCCAGCGCTTGATGGACGGCCTCTACGACGACTACGAAGCTGGCAACGCAACGACCGCCGCAGACCTCTTCGCCGTGGCCCAGGCCGCCCTCGGCCGCGGCAGCAAGGGCGCGCTGCACGACGCGAACATGGTGTTCGGCGAGGCAGAAGAGCTCGCGGCCAAGGACGCCCCCGACGGTTGGGACCTCGAGGCGATCGTGCTGCGTCGCGCCGACATGTTCCGGCAGAAGTACGCCGCCGAAGACGCCTTGGCGACCTACGGCCTGATCCTCGAGGGGCGCGACGGGTGGAATCCTGACGCGCTCGCGGGCTCGGCTCGCGTGCACGTCGACAACCTCGCGTTCGCCGTCGCGACCCGGCAAGCCCACGAGGCGCTCGCCGTCGACGCCACGCATCCCGATGCACACGCCGTCTTGGCCCGCATCGCGCTGATCGAGGGCCGTCGCGACGAGGCACGCGAGCGCCTGCAGACCCACGTTCTCGCCCGCAATCCCGGCCACACCAGCGGGCTGGCGGTCATGGCCGCGCTCGCGTTGGTGCGCGACGACGCCACGGGATACACGAGGTGGCGCGACGCCGCCCTCGCGACCAACCCCAAGAACGGCGCCTTCTACAAAGAGCTCGCCGACGTCTTGGGTTTCCTGCACCTGTACCCCGAGACCGACGAAATCCTCATCGACGGCCTCACGCGGGCACCCAAGGACCCGGCCGTCGTCGCAGCCCGTGGGCTGAACCTGCTGCGCCTCGGCAAGGAGAAGGAGGCCCGAGAGCTGCTCGAGCTGGCGTGGGCGCGCGATCCGTTCAACGAGCGCACTCGCAACACCTTGGACTTGTACGAGCAGCGCATCGACACGCTCTACGCGGAGCGCAAGGTTGGCGATCTGGTGGTCCGACTGCCCAACGAAGACCGCGACCTCGTCGAACCCGTGCTGGTCGACTCGGTCCGCACCTCTCGCGACGCGCTCGACGACGCGTATCACATCGAGGCCGGCGCGCTGCGGCTCGAGTTCTTCTCCGACCCCAACGACTTTTCGATCCGCACCGTCGGCGTCCCCAGCCTCGGCGCCGTCGCGGTGTGCTTCGGCCCGGTCATCACGTTCATCGGCCCGTACATGGGTCGGTTCAACCTCGACAACGTCGTGCGACACGAGCTCGGCCACGTCTATGCCATCCGGCTGAGCAAGGGCCGTGTGCCGCGGTGGTTCACCGAGGGGCTGAGTGAATGGGAGTCGGAGCTCGCCGACCCCGCCTTCGCCCGCGAGAGCGCCGAGCTGCTCGTCTCGGCGCGTCGTGCCGGCAAGCTGCGCCGGCTCAGCGAGCTCGAGCTGGCGTTCATTCGCGCCGAGAGCCCCCAGATGATGGAGGTCGCCTACGCGACGGCGGCCTACGCAATCCGCTACCTCGGTACGACGTACGGCCGCGACGCGCTCATCGCGATGCTGAAGGGCTACGCCGCGGGTAAGCACACCGAAGCGCTCGTGAAGACGCACCTGGGCAAGCCGCTCGACGAGGTGGAGAAGGAGTTCGAGGCGTGGTTCTTCGGCCAGCTCGACGGCGTCTTCTCGGGCTGGCAACCCAGCACCGACCCACAGAAGGCGGACGAACGTGACGCCTTGTTTCAGCGCGCCATCGCGGCGCTCGAACACGGCGACAAGGATGCCGCGCGGGCCGCATTGGAAGAGCTGATCGGCCGCGACGGAGACGGGTTCGCGCCGCGCATGCTGCTGGCGAAGCTCGCCGATCCGGGCACGCCGAGCGCTTCGACGCGCAAACACCTCGAGGCCGCGCGCGCGTTCAACCGCGAGTCGGTGGAGCCGCTGGTGCTGCTGGCAAACCTCGCCCGCAAGGAAGACCGCGTGGACGACGAGAAGGCGCACCTGACCGACGCACTGGCCATCGATGGCGACGCCTTCGAGCCCGCCGGACGCCTGCTCATGCTCGGCATCGTCACCGCGGACGGCCAGGCGACCACGCGCGCCCTGAAGCGCGCGCGAGCCATTGCACCGCTACACCCGATCGCGCTCGCCGGGCAGGCCCTCACCGCGAAGGCTGCCGGCAAGACCGACCGCGCGAAGGCTCTGGCTCAGGCGGCGGCGAAGCGCCTCGAGAGCGCCGAAGGTCCGGCCGATACGTTCGTGGTCGCAGCCCTGGCCGCTGCGGACACCCGGAGTCCAGAGGTCGCAAAGGCCCTGGCCAAGCGCGCGCTCGAGATCGGCGGCATCCCGAAGGCCGCCAAGACTCGCATCGAGACGCTCGCGCAGTAGTATTCCTAGTCTGCGGCGAACCCCGGGCTGCTAGCCGTTGGGGTCGACGAGGGTGCCCTCGCCGGCCGACTCGCAGCTGATTCGGTAGTCGGCGTCGATGTAGCAGTCGCCACCGTTGGGGTCGCCCATCAGGTCGCACGCGCTGAGCGACACGAGGGTGCAGAGGGTGGCCAGGGTGAGAGAGGTTTTCTTGAAGAGGTTCATCGTTGCTCCTGCCCTTATCGGACAGGCGCGCATCCGGGTTGGTTTCACGAACCAACGAAACGAGCCGACCCGAGAATGGGCCGGCCCGTCGTGACGAGGACCGCTGGACGCGGCGCCTCGACGCGCTACATGGCGACGCAGTCGCCGAAGATGGGATCTTCGGTGCTGGAGTCCGGCGCGTCGCACACATCATCGGAAGAGACGTAGACGCAAGACGGGGTGCCCTGGGTGTAGACCTCGCCACAACCGCCCTGGCCGAACGGGAGGTCGGGGTCGCACTCCTGGCAAGAGCCGGTCTCGTTGTTGCACACGTAGGTGTCGTCGCAGAAGAACCCGCGACAGAACTGGTCCTTGACGTCTTGCGCCTGAAGGTCGCCCCACGCGTTGTTGTTGTGGTTGATCGCAGGAACGTCGGCTCCGGGCACGTCGCAGGTGCCCACGGCGTTGATCTCGAGGCCCTCTTGGCAACCTCCGCCGCTCACGGGCGGGCAGCCACGGGCCCCTTCGTTGTCCGTGCAGGCGTAGGCGGTGAAGCTGCGGCCCTCGGCTGCGATGCGGAACGCGCTGGTGACGTCGTAGTTCATCGGGTCGCAGCCGATC
Source organism: bacterium (assembly GCA_024742475.1). GTDB lineage: Bacteria > Myxococcota_A > Polyangia > Nannocystales > Nannocystaceae > CAJXVA01. Next base: position 292,953 of record JANSYI010000002.1, read on the forward strand.
GTCTTGAACTCGGCGACGCAGACCTGCTCGACCACGGTGGTGTCGATGTCGGCGCTCTCGTCGGAGATGCAGACGGCCTCGAAGCGTTCGTCGGCGGGCTGGTCGCAATCGTCGACGTTGCCGCAGCGCTGCACGTCGTCGCGCGGGTTGAGAATCACGCTGCAGGCGGTGCTGCCAAGGAGCACGGCGGCAGTGAGGATCGACGGAACGAAGCGGGAGCGCGAAGCGAGAGCCATGTGGACGGTGTTTCCCGTGTAGGTGCGCGTGTTCGACGCGGGGTGCGACTTTACGGAGCGCGACTGCAGAGCGCAACCCGGGCGCGACGTGAGGGTGCGAACCCCGCGAACGTCTGCCCGAAGGCGTCAGCGGGCCGCGGGAAGCTCGACTTGAAAGGTGGTGCCGCCGGGTCCGGTGTCTTCCACGCGGACCGAACCGCCGTGGTCGGTGACGATCTCCTGCACGATGGGCAGCCCCAGGCCGGTGCCCTGCGCCTTGCGCGTGTAGAAGGCCTCGAAGATACGCTCGAGCGCACCGTCGGGCAGTTCGATGCCTGGGCCATTGTCGCGGACAACGACGATCACCCGCTCGCCCTTACATCGAAGCCGAACCTCGACCGCCGGCGCGTCCGCCTCCTCTCGGTCGGGCTCCGTCACCGCCTCGACCGCGTTGCGGACGAGGTTCATGAACACCTGACGCAGCTGGTTGCCGTCGCCTTCGATCCAGACTTCGCTCTCGGGGACGTCCATCGTCAGCGTCACGCCGGCGAGCTCGACCTCGGGGCGGAGGAACGTGAGCAAGCTGGTCAGGTTCTCCCGCAGGTCGAGCCGACCGAGCTCGGGCTTGGGGCGTCGAGCAAACCGAAGATAGTCCTCGGTGATCGTGTTGAGCCGGTCGACCTCGCGCGTGATCTCGGTGATCAAGTGCCGCGCCTCGGGGCTCGCCGCGATCTCGTCCTCGAGCAGTTCGACGTTGAGGGCGACGCTCGACAGCGGGTTGCGGATCTCGTGGGTGATCTGTGCGGCGAGCTGCCCTGCGGCCGCCAGCCGCTCCCCCCGCAGCAGCCTCCGTTCGCGCTCTTGCAGCGCCGCCGCCATCTGGTTGAACTCCGCAGCGAGCTGCGTGACCTCGTCGCTGCGCTGGGCGCCGTCGAACTCGACGCGCTGGGACCAATCACCGCGTGCGAGCTCGCGAACCTTCTCGGAGAGCTGACGCAGGGGTCGCAAGGTGAGAAACAGGCCGGCGGTGGCCAACGCCCCGAGCACCGCGACCGCCACGACGAGCATCACGGTGCGGCGCTCGGTGACCTCGCGCGCGTCGGCAACCTCGGCGTCGAGCTCCTGCACGGCGGCCTCGGATTGCACCGCGAGCGTCTTGAAGAGCTGGTCGATCTGCGTCTGGGTGTGGATGTCGACGAGCACCTCGGTCGGCGGGACGACCTCGTCGTTGACCACGAGCTCCTGCAGCTGGTCGAGCGACGCTTGAATCTTCTGCAGCGCCGCGAGCTGCCCTTCGCCAAAGCCCGAGGGCTCCTCGAGCGTGGCGTCGACCGGCTCGCGCGCTGCGACGACGCTGGTGCTCCGCGCACGCAGCGCGATGGAGAAGTTGGAAAGGAACGCGTCGTCGAGGGTGTCCACGGCCTGCGACTGATGGGTGCGCACCTGCTCGTGAACGCGTACGGCCTGGACGTGTGCCGCGGCCAGCCGCTGATTGAAGACGACGTAGACCTCGGTGAGTCGATCGAAGCTGGCTTGCAGCGAACGCAGCTGGGCGATCATCACGACGGCGGACGCGGCCGCGGCCAGCAGCATGATCAGGACCAAGACCGTGATGCGTGCAGCGAGCGAGTTGCGTAGCTGAACACGCGCGGAGGATTCCTCTCGCGCCACCTCCTCCTTCTCGTTCACGGCTGGGATGCACGATAGACCGCCCGACGAATTGGCGCAAAACGCGGGCCCCTTTCCTCTTCAGGCGCACCATGCAACTGTTGGTGCGGGCTTCGTCCCCACCCCGCCATGAACCCGCGCAACGTCCTCGCTTCGCTCTTGTGCGCCAGTCTCGCGTCGCTCGCCCCGACCTCGGCCCACGCTCAGTTGTCGCCCGCCGGACTCAGCGCAGCCGGACAAGTGGCGACGGCCCTGGCCTGGACCGCGGAGCCGATCAACACCAGCGTGCTGGGCCTGCGAAGCGACGACAAAGAAGCCGGTGAAGCGCTCACCAACGCTCTGCGAGAGGCTTTTGCGGAGCGCGAGATGTCGGGCGGACAGGAGCTCTCGCTCGAGGAGGTCATCCTCACGCTCGACTGCAGCAGCGAAGAAGACACCGCGTGCATGACGGAGGCCGGGCGTGCCCTCGAGACGGAACGCCTCGTGTACGGGACGCTCGTCGCCGGCACGCTGGTCGTCGACGTGCTCGACGTGACGACGGGGCAGATCGAGGCAAACGTCGAGATGCCCATCGACGACGTCGACCTCGCGCCCGAAAACGTCGACGCCACGGCGGCCGAGATCGTCAACTCGCTCTATCCGCAGGCCGATCCCGCGGTCATCGCGGCGACCCCCGTCGCCGACGACAAGCAGGAGGACACCAACGTCGCGAACGGTGTCGAGGCGGACGACGGCCGCTCTTCCACCTTGGTTTGGGGCCCCTACCGACCTCGGCCCGCCTGGAAGAAGGTCGGCCTTGGTGTGAGCGCAACACTCCTGATCGCTGGAATCGGCACGGCCACAGCCGGGTGGCTCTACGCCAAGGAGCACGAGCCGCAGGTTGTCGAGGCCATGATGCGCCTGGGGGACAACACGGCCGGGGAAGAGGCCGACGACTACTGCCGGCGCAAGTTGGCCGATGAGGATGCGAGCATGGTGGCCGACCCGCGGCGGTCCTACAAATGCCAGTCGCTCATCGGCGGCCAGAACGTGTTCCGTGCCGGGCTCGGAGTGACCGTCGCTGCCGGAATCTCCACGGTCGTCTTCACCGTCTTGTACTTCGTCCACCGTGACGATACGCCGACGGGGTCGGCAGCCCGCCGGCCCACGTTCATGCTCACCGGTGGCCCAACCGCTGGTGGCGCGATGCTCGGCGGGACGGGCCGATTCTAGTCGGCGGCGTCCTTCTCCGGTTCGAAGCCGATCTCGCGCGTGTTGACGGCGTCGAACCGCACCCCGAGCGTGACCTGCAGGTAGTGGTCCTTCTTGGGTGAATGCGGCGTGGGCGGATCGGTGGGCTCGGCCTCGACCGTCCGCCAGAGCAGCTCGTCCTCGTAGGTCTGCCGCGTGAGCGCCTCGACGACCAGACCCGGCTCGTGTTCGAAGGGCGATCGCAGCACGAAGCGGCAGCGCACCGTGCGGCACTGCGTCCCGCTCACGACGACGCGTGGGTCCTCGGGCGCACCTTCGAAGGCCTCCTTGCGGGCGAGCACGACCGCCTTGTTGACGGTCGTCTGCATGCGCCGCCCCCATTTGCCCTTGATGGGCTCACCGTCGTACGGCTGCTCCTTCCAGCGTGTCCACGCCGCGTCCATCTGCTCTGGGGTCCGCTCCACGATCGCGGAGCGCGGCGAACGGCGAGCCCGCTTCGGCTTCTTCTTGTCGCGCTTGGGCATCACCACCTTCTCTTCGGGCACGTTGACCGAGAAGTGGACACCCACGGCTCCTGCGACGAGGACGGGGGCGAGGAGCGCTCGAGCGATGCGCAGCTTCTGGGCGCTGAGGCCCGAGCGGCTGCTGGGGTCGCCGCCTTCGTTCGAGGCCGCCGCGGCTTCGGCGGGCTCGGAGGGACGCTCGGCGTCGGGCTTGCTGTCGGTAGGGCTGGCGGTTGGACCGTCGGTCATGGCGTCCTCAGTCGGAGGGTGACGTGGCGCCAGCGGGCGCAGGCGGGGTGGGCAGCGAGACCTTCCACGCGCCGTCCTCGAGCACCAACTCGAGGTCGTGCTCGGTCCCATCGGCGCCGGTGAGCCGCACGATGGCGGTGTCGCCGGACTCGGAGAGCAGCTCGGCCTTGGCGATTGCGTTGCGCGCGTCGACGTCGACGACCTGCAGCATCTCGGTCGGCTGCACGCTGCGCCGCCCACCGATCTGGTCGCTGGCGCGCTCGGCCGCCCGCTGAACGTAGTCGCTGGTCTTGCCATCGACGACCTCGAGCAGCGCCTCGGTGTCGCGGGCCCGGACGGCCGACGCGTACCGCTTGGCGGCGACGACGGGCGCCGGCTCGTCCTTGCATCCGGTCAGCAGGACGAACAACGCCAACGCAACGGCTTCAACTCCCCGCATCGGTCTGGCTCTGGCTCTTGTGCATGCCGAGCCGCTTGAGCAGCTCGCGCAGGTAGTAACGGGTGATGCCGGCCTCGGCGGAGGCACGGCTGAGGTTGCCGTCGGTCTTTTCGAGCAGCTTGCCGAAGTACGCCCGCTCGAACGAGTCGACCATGTGCTGCTTGGCTTCCTTGAAGGGCGTGTCGAACAGCGCGGGGTCGATGCCTCCTGCGGCGGCAGGACCATCGGAGGACGCCGGCGACAGCGACTGCTCGCGGCGACCCAGGTGGAGGTCGCTGGGCTCGATGACGCTGTCACGGCACAGGTGCGCCGCCCGCTGGATGATGTTCTTGAGCTGACGAACGTTGCCGGGGAACTGCTCGGCCAACAGCGCCTGACGAGCCGCGTCGTTGAGCCGGGGCTTTTGAATGGGCCGCGGATAGCTGCGGACGAAGTCCTCGAGGAACTTCTCGGCCAGCATCACGACGTCTTCGCCACGCTTGCGCAGCGGCGGCAGCTCGACGGTCATGACCGAGAGGCGGAAGTAGAGGTCTTCGCGGAACTGCCCCTGTCCGACCATCATCCGCAGATCGCGGTGGGTGGCCGCGACGACGCGAACGTCGACCTGGCGGACCTGGCTCTCGCCGATGCGCTGGACTTCGCGGCGGTCGAGCACGCGGAGCAGCTTGGGCTGCAGGTCGAGCGGGAGCTCGCCGATCTCGTCGAGGAAGAGCGTGCCGCCGTCGGCCTCTTCGAAGCAGCCTGCACGGTCGTTGACGGCTCCGGTGAACGAGCCCTTCTTGTGGCCGAGGATCGCCGCCTCGGCGAGCTCCCGGGGCAGCGAGCCACAGTCGAGCACCACGAACGGGTGCTGCTCGCGGTGGGACTCGTCGTGCAGGGCTCGCGCAACGAGCTCCTTGCCGGCACCGGTCTCGCCGTGAATGAGCACGCTCATCTCCGTGGGCGCGACCCGCTCGAGCGTGGCGAAGACCTCGCGCATGGCGGGGCTGCTGCCGTAGAGCGCGCCAAAGTGATCCTCGCCGGAGATGGGCACCTGGACCTCGTCGGCCGCGAGCAGCTCGACCTCGGTCTTGCCGACCCGGAGCATGGAGCCGGCTTCGATCCAGGCCTCGCGAACGCGAACCGAGCCGATGAAGGTGCCGTTGGTGCTGTCGAGGTCGTGAACCTGCACACCCGACTCACCGATGATCAGCTCTGCGTGAGTACCGCTGACCGACGTGTCGGTGAGCACCAGGTCGTTGACCGCGCTGCGTCCGATCGTGATCCGCGAGCGAGCGACCGTGATCTGCGAGCCCTTGTCGGGTCCGTCGGTCACACGCAGCATCACGCGCCGGAGCTGCTTGTGCGTGTGCTCGGCCGCAAAGAAGGTGGTGGTCATGCCCGTTTCGCCGGGCTCGCGTTTGATCCCCAAGTTGGAATTCCTGTCCGATGCCGTGTGCTCAGTTCAGCAGCTCGGAGTCCGGCCGAACGACCCGTAGATGCCGCTTCTTGGGCTTCTTCGAGAGCCCGAGCTTGCCCGAATCCCGCAGACGACGCCAGGGCTGCGTGGTCACCGCCGCGGCGACCGCAATCGCGACGGCCATGGGGATGACCTCGGGCCAGTCGCCCGACGCCAGGGGCCGCACGACGCCGAGCCCGATGAAGAGAATCGCCAGCCACTTGGCGCTCAGGGGCAGGGCCGCCATCAGTCGCAGGGGCCGATCCTTGAAGACGAACCCAAACGCCGCGAGGGCAGCCATGTCGATGGGCGTGGTGCCCCCGAGCTGGGTCACGGCCACGATCGGGCTGAAGAGCGCGACGAGGACCGAAGCCAGATGGCCCGCAATACCCGCACCGATCACCAGCAGCAGGTACTTCTTTGCGCCCCAGAACTCCTCGAGCTGGCTGCCGATGAACCACTGCACGACGAGGGCGCCGACCAGGCCCGCCATGGCGTCGGCGCGAAACATCACGTTGGCGGTGATCGGGCTCCACAAGTCGTGGCCCTGCAGCACGTTGCCGGGCGTGAGGCGGAGGTGGTCGGCGTACGGCTGGTCGCCGAGCATGACCGAGACGATCGCCGCGGTCAGGAACAGCACGAAGGATCCGCGGGCGAACTTCGGCAGCGAAGCAAACGGGCTCGAACGCGCCACCTGGACAGCTTAGCAGGCCATCGCTGACACGGGCACACAGGTCGCACTTCGGGACGCGATTCTCGACCGCGCGTGAGCGTCTTTTTTGGAACGCGCGCGGATCGGTGGGCAGGCTCGCTCCATGGGCATCGAGCGTCGCCGCCACCGTCTCTTCGTCACCCGCCATACCGAGTACCACCTGCGTCTCGACGAATGCGTGGGCGTCCGGGACCGGAAGTCGGGCCGCTGGTACCGCGACCACGCCGCGCTTCGAATGCACGCGGTGACGGTTCCTCAGGCAGGCAAGGACGACCTTTGGATCGGTGAGCGGCTGAAGTTCTTCGGAAATCACACCGACGTCGTCACCAGCCCCGTGGTGCAAGTCCGGCGTCCAGAGAAGACCGCGCTCGACCACTACATCAGCCTCGCGGCCGCCGGCGCGATCGGATAGCGGGCCGCCCAAGACCAAGCTCGCCAAACGAAAGAGGGGCAGCGCTCACCGAGCGCCGCCCCTTCTTCGTATCCCCCGGAGGAAAACGGGAGACTAGTCTTCCTTGCCGTCGTCCTTCTCGGCTTCTTCTTTTTCGGGGGCCTTGCCTTCGGCAGCGTCGGCCTTCTCGGCGTCGCCCTCGGCCGGCTTCGCGTCGCCGTCGGGCTTGGCGTCACCGCCGTCCTCGGCTTTGGCCTCTTCGCCGCCTTCGTCGGACTTGCCTTCGGGCTCCGCCGCCTTGGCCTCTGCGCCGGGCGCGTCCTCACCGTCGTAGCAGCACATCACCCCGCCGTTGCGGTCGGAGGTCATCGCGCCGCAGCCCTCGGTGGTGCCGCGCGAGATCTTGGTCTTGCCCTTCCAGACCGCGTCCTTGCACTTGCCGAACTGGCAGTCGTTGCCGCAGCACACCGGCTCGGCGCCGATGCCCGCCTGCACGCACGGAAGGTCGGTGTTCTTGGTGATGCGCGGGCAGGGATCGATCTCGTCGGTCGGCGAGTGGCTCACCGCCGCATTGAACCGACCCGGGCCAGCGCTGTCGCACTGCTTTTGGGTGGCGCGGGTGTTGAGGTCGTCGGCTTTGCCGTCCTTGCCGCACACGTGCCAGCCCGGCGCGCAGACATCGGCCGGAACCGCACACTCGTCGCCGTCGTCGCCGCAAGGTTTGCCCGTCGGCGCGTCACGGAGCGACTTCGACTCCTTCCACTTGCCCAGGCAGCCCGCGATGCGGGGGTTCTCTTCGAGGTCGGCAAATCCCTCGCGTTGCCCGTCGGCGCAACCGATGACCTTGGGGTCCCCTTTTTCGCTCTCGACGAACTTGTAGTTCTTGACCGTGCCGGGACGGTCGCCGTCGTAGTAGTCGCCTTGGTAGGGACCCGAGCCGCAGGTGCAGCCGGTCTGAACGAGGAGTGCGGCCAAGGATGCCGCCACAAGTGCAAGCTGCGGGAATCGCGAGACTCCGAACATGCGCAGGAGCATAGGCAAGCTCGACCGCGGTTCAAAGCCCCTCGCGCGGCTTTTTCGCCACGATCTTCTCACGGGCCCTCGCTGCGGGAATTCCCAGGCTACGTGTCGCGGGGACGAAGGGGCTGGGTGTCGCGCCGCTGGTGGGACGGAGACGTCGACTAGGCGTCGTCTTCGTCGTCGTCCATCGCGGCGAGCTCGGCCTCGAGCTTCTCGACCCGCTCACGCTCGTCTTTGCTGACCACGTATGCCACGCCGACGCTCGCCCAGAACAACCCGATCATCGGCGCGGCCATGAGGACCTGCGTGACGGGCTCGGGCGGGGTGAGCAGGGCCCCGGCGATGAAGAAGATCAGCGTCATCAGCTTCCAGTGCCGAATCAGCGTCTTGTGGGTGATGATGCCCGCCTTGGCCAAGAAGTAGACGCCCAGTGGAAACTCGAACATCGCCCCGAAGCCGAGCAGCAGCCGCGTCTCATACTGCACGTAGCTCGCGTACGTGAAGTTGGGCCGAATCTGCACCTCGCCGCCGCCGGTGTTGAGCGAGTACTGCAAGAAGAAGTCGGTCGCGACGGGGACGACGAAGTGGTAGCAGAACAGCCCGCCGCCGGCGAACATCACCGCGCTGGTCGCCACGAAGGGCACCACCAGGTTGCGCTCGCTTCGATAGAGCCCCGGCGCGATGAACATCCACAGCTGGTAGAAGACGATGGGGCCCGCGACGAAGATCGCGACGATCACCGTGATGCGCAGGTCGGTCAGGAACGTCTCGAGGGCGCTCAGCGCCTGCAGCTGCGCGGCCCCTTCGAGCTCGACGTTGTGCCACGACTCGTAGAACGGCTTGAGGATGATCGCCCGCAGCTCGTCGATGAACACGTAGCAGCCGACGAACGCGAGCACGACGCCCAGCGCCGAGCGAACGAGGCGCTTGCGCAGCTCGTTGAGGTGGTCGAAGAACGACATCGGTACGTCGTCTTCGGGCCCATTGGGGTCGGTGACTTCTTCGTCGTTCTCGTCGGCCACGCGCGAATCCTCGGGGGCGCTCAGGCTGCGCCCTGGTTGTGGGCATCGTCGTTGCCGCCGGGCTTTGAGGCGGGGGCGGCGGGGGCGGCGGGGGCGGCGGGGGCGGTCGACCGGTCGTCACCGCCCGAGGGCTCGGGCTGAGCTTCGGCCTGAGCTTCGACCTGAGCTTCGGCCGGGTGCGCCTCCGTCGTTGGGGGGGCATCCGGTGCGCCAGGAGGCGTGCGGTCGTGGGGCGCAGCAGAGGCGACGGGCGCCTCGGGCGGTTGCGCCTCGCTGTCGGCCTCGTCGTCGCTTCGTTCGGCCTTCTTGGCGGCGATCTCTTCTTGTTGCTGCTGCAGCTTGGCCTGGTTGGCCTTGATGAGCTTCTGCTGAGCCTTGCGCATCTCGGCGCGGGCCTTCATCAACTCTCGCCGCGCGTCGTTCTCGACCTGCTTGATCTGGCCCTTCGTGCCCTTGACCATCTCTTGCAGCTCGTCGACGCCGTCGGCGTTCATGATCGTGTCCTTGAACTCGTCAGCCGTGGCCCGAAGCTGCCCCCAGAACTTGGCGATGCTGCGGAGCATCTTGGGCAGCTCGCGGGGGTTGAACAACATCAGCGCCACAACCGCGATGACCACCATCTCCGTGGGGCCGATGCCGAAGAAGGACACGCGGCCACAATAGCAGCGCTGCGTGGTGCGAGCGAGAGGCCGCCCCTGCCCGATCCGGCAGAGGAGAACGAAAAAGCGCGGCACCACCGACGGATGCCGCGCTTCTTGCGCCAGGGGTTGGGGGCCTCGCGCCTCAGGACACCGCTTCGCGGAGCACGTTGAGCTGTTCGCGCTGCGCCGCGGTGGTGTTTTCGAGCAGGGAGAGTCGCTCGATCGCGATGCGGACCGAGTCCATCTGGGTGCGGTGCGCGTCGTGAAGCTGGTTGACCATCTCGCTGATCGACTCGATCGCGCGGGTGATCTGGCGAGAGCCTCGCGTCTGCTCCTGGGTGGAGCGTTCGACGTGACGGGTGATCGCCTTCATCTTCTCGGCCGAGCGCATGATCTGTTCGGCGCCTCGAGCCTGCTCGGCCGTGGCGGTCGCGACCTGCTGCACGGTGGTGGCGACCACGTTGATCGCGTCGGTGACCTGCTTGGAGCCCTTGGTCTGTTCGACCGTGGCGCGGGCGATCTCCCGGACCATCTGCGTGGCTCGCCGCGCGGCGTCGGAGATGCGCTTGAGCGCGTCTTCGGCTTGGTGGCTGACGCGAACGCCGTCGTCGACGCTCTTGGACGAGCGCTGCACCACCAGCACGGCGTTGCGGCTCTCTCGCTGCACCGACTTGATGATCTCGGCGATCTCCTTGGTCGAAGTGGCGGAACGCTCGGCGAGGTCCTTGATCTCGTCGGCCACGACCGCGAAGCCCTTGCCGTGCTCGCCGGCCTGCGCCGCGATGATGGCTGCGTTGAGCGCGAGCAGGTTGGTCTGCTCGGACACGTCGTCGATGACGCTGAGAATCTTGCCGATCGCTTCGATGCGCCCGCCGAGGCTCGAGATCACGCTGACGGCATCGGCCGAAGACAGCTTGATCATGTTGATCACCTCGATGGTCTGGTTGATCGCGTCGACACCACCTTCGGCGGCCCAGACCACTTCCTCGGAGAGCTGGGCGGTCTCGTTGGCGTTGTTCTCGACCTGCTGAATCGAGATGTCCATCTCGTTCATCGCCGAGGACGTCTCTTCGGCGGTGCTCGACAGCGCTTCGATGTTCTTGGCGACCTCTTTGACCGAGAACGTCATCTCCTCGATGGAAGTGGCCGTCTGTTGCACTGAAGCGGCGAGGTTGAACATCGACTCGGCGACCTCGTCGTTGGCGGCCGCCATCTCGAGGATCGAGCTCGAGCTCTCCTCGGCGTTGGAGGCGAGCAGCTCGACGCTCTCGGAGATGCCCTTGAGCCCCTGGTCGATGTTGTCCATCGCGGAGCGCGTCTCGTCGAGGTTGCCCAGCGCGTCGCCGAGCTGGCGCTCGAGTCCGTCGATCGCCTCGGGTGCGAACGCGGACGCGGCGGCCACCGGGGGCTGCGGCGCGATGACCTCTTCGGAGGCCGGTTCGCTGCGGGGCTCGTCGCCCTCGCTCGCGCGCATCGATGCCGCCGCGTTGGCTGCCGCTTTGGCCGCGGCGAGCTCGGTCTGCAGCGCCGCCACCTCGTCCTTCGCGGCGCGGGCGTTGGCCTCGGCATCCCGCGCCGCCTTCGTCGCGGCGTCGAGCTCGGCCCGCAGGCGTTCGAGCTCCGCAGGGTCGCCGGCGGGTTGTGCCTGCAGCGCCTTGAGTTCGGCGTTCGTCTCGCGCAGCTGCTGCTGTCCTTGCGACACGGCGCCCAGAGCGTTCTGGAGTTCCGTTGCGATCAGCCAGCTGGTGACCGCGGCGACGGCCGACGCGACCGCCGAAGCGTTCGGGCCCCACGTCTCACCCCCGGCGAACAGCGCGAGCGCGGCACCGACGGCGGCCGCGATCGCGGGCAGAAGTGGTGGAATCCTGGGAGTGGGGTTCTCTGCCACGTGGAGCCCGAGTGTATCGATCGCAACCCGATGGGTCCAAGGGACTGGCCCGAGCCCGGCCACATGTGGACCAAGCGGCCAGCAAGACCGCTGCTCGGGTGTTCACAGCAGGGACAGCTGCGTGGCTTCCCCGTGCACGACCACCTGGGCCCCGACGCTTCGGAGCCACGCCGCTCCGCTGGATGCCCACACGGGATCGCCCGTCAAGAACACCGCCGGCTGCCCGCACGCCTTCCAGAACGCCTCGAGCTGGGGGCGATTCATCCGCCCAGGACACGACAGCTCCACCATCTCGACGTCGCGATCGCCTGCCCGCCGCTCGAGCCAATCCTTCATCGCGGAGCGTACGGCCTCGGGAGCGTCGACCAGGGCCACCGCGACGACCTCGTGCCGCCGCAGGCCCGCGCCGTCCAGGGCGTCGTGCGGCCACAAGAGCACGGCCGCCTCCGGGTCGAGGGCTTCGATGTGCGGGCTGAACCGCGGGTGGGCAGCCACGCGGATCGTCCCCGCGCACGCCTGGGCGATCTGCACCGCGCCCACGGCACTGCTGACCAAGATCAACACCTCGCCGCCGAGCTGGGTGAGCAGCTGAATCCCGCGGGCGCTGAACCGCTTGGGCTCGGGCTCCACCGCCCACTCGGGGCTCGCCCGAAGCAGCAACCAGTCGCAGGGCGCCGCGCTCGCGCCGGGGCCGAGCGCCCACGTCGACAGGCACGACGGTCCTCCGGTGCGCGGCTGCATGAGCAGCGACGACCCGCCGAGGGGAAGCCCCGAGGCGAGCGTCTGCAGCCGCAGGCGACCCACACCAAACTCGCGTCCATGGTCGACCAGCACCGCGCGCGCCAGGGACGTCCGCTGCGCGGGTGAGAGGTTGGCCAGCGCGAGCCCATATAGAAGGTCTCGGTGCCCCATCCACGCGCCGGGCGACAGGCGGTCCTGCGCGCCGAGGTGAGACAAGAAGCACGTCCGCCCCGGCTGCGTGTCGTCGATGCTCAGCCGCGCGCGGGCGAGCATGTGCTGCACCGCTTCCGCTTCGGCAGTGAGGTCTCGCGCCACTGCGATCACTTTATCGCGCGGGCCTTGTGCTTGGCGCGCGCGGCTCGAAAAAAGCTCCGCAGCTGGTCGGCGCACCGCTGCGCGAGCACCCCGGTGGTGATCGCCATGCGGTGATTGAGCCGAGGGTCATCGCAAAGCTCGTAGAGCGACCGAACCGCACCCGCCTTCGGGTCGCTGGCACCGTAGACGAGGCGTGCGACCCGAGCGTTGACCAGCGTGCCCGCGCACATCGGGCACGGCTCGAGCGTCACGTACAGCGTCGCGCCATCGACCCGCCACCGGCCCATGGTTCGACACGCTTCCCGCAGAGCGACGATCTCCGCGTGGCCCGTCGGGTCGGCGTCGACCTCGCGCCGGTTGCCGCCCCGGCCGATGATCTCGCCGTCCAGCACCACCAGTGCGCCCACGGGGACGTCGCCCGCCTCGGCAGCGGCCGCCGCCATCCGAAGCGCTTCCTCCATGTAGCGCTCGTCGTCTTCGTGCACCCAGGCACCCTGCCAGGACGAGCCCCTCACACGCAACGGGAACCTCCGCCCCGCTTCGATGTCCAATCGAAGCGCAGGCCCGATGATGCACGAGCACTCCACCGAATCTCCCTGGCGTCGCCCCACCTTCATCGCCGCTGGCCTCTGCCTGCTCGCGGTGGGGGCGGTCGTCAACCTGTCGCTCGCCACCGACGATGGCGCGCACATCGACCTCGAGCCCGTCGCGACCCTGCAGCCGCCACCGCCCGACACGCCGATGTCGGCCTCGGGGACCCGGCACCTGGGTGAAGAGGGCAAGATGGGCCGGCCGTCCTCCAAGCGCAAGACCGGCCTGTACGCGATGCGGGGCCCTGGCAGCGCGGGCCACCTCTCGGGGCGGCCTTCGGGAGAGCGCTACGAGCACGCCGCTCCGGGCGGATTCGTCGACACCGCAGACGACCCAAAGTCCTCGTTCTCGGTCGACGTCGACACCGCCGCCTACTCCATCATGCGCCGGTTCGTGATGCAGTCCCGCTCGCTCCCGCCAGCCGACGCCGTGCGGACCGAGGAGCTCATCAACTACTTCGACTACGCGTATGCAGAGCCCAGCAGCGCCCCGTTCTCGGTCACGACCGAGACCTCGAGCGCACCGTGGAACCGCGCGCACCAACTCGTGCACATCGGTCTGCAGGGGCGGCGCGTCCACGCCGACGACACGCCGCCGCGCAACCTCGTCTTCTTGGTCGACGTGTCCGGGTCGATGAGGGACGCGGACAAGCTCCCGCTGCTGCGGCGAGGCCTGGTTCAGCTCTCCGAGCAGATGACCGGCGACGACCGGATCTCGCTCGTCGCCTACGCCGGCGCTGCGGGCGTCGTGCTCGAGCCGACCCCCGGCGACGCGCGCGAGACGATCGCTGCCGCGCTACGGAGCCTCGAGGCCGGCGGAAGCACGAACGGCGAAGCCGGGATCCACACCGCCTACGCGATGGCCCGCGCCGCGTACATCGACGGCGGCATCAACCGGGTGATCATCGCCACCGACGGAGACTTCAACGTCGGCACGACCGACCACGACGCCCTCGTCGGGCTCATCGAAGCCAAGCGCAAGACGGGCATCTCGCTGTCGGTGCTCGGCTTTGGCCGCGGCAACATCGACGACCACTTGATGGAGCAGATCGCCGACCATGGCAACGGCAACTACGGCTACGTCGATGGCGAGCTCGAGGCCCACAAGCTGCTCGTCCGGGACGTCGGCGCCATGCTGCAGACCATCGCCTCCGACGTGAAGATCCAGGTCGAATTCGACCCGGACCGAGTCGCCTCGCACCGGCTCATCGGGTACGAGAACCGAGCGCTCGAGCACGCCGACTTCGATGACGACACCAAGGACGCGGGGGAGATCGGCGCGGGACACAGCGTGACCGCCTTGTACGAGGTGGTGCCCGCCGCCCACGCTGATCGAGGCCCGCTGGGCACGGTCAACCTCCGCTACAAGGATCCCGGCGACGCCCACAGCCGGGGGCTGAGCGTCCCCCTCCCCGGCGATCTGCTCGAGCCCGAGGACACCACCGACGCCTATCGGTTCTCGGCCTCCGTCGCGATGTTCGGTCAGAAGCTGCGTCACGACGAGGCGCAAGCCGGTGTGACCTACGCGCAGATCGTCTCGCTCGCCGCGGGGGCGCTGGGCGAGGACCCCGACTGCTACCGCCACCAGTTCGTGGAGATCGCTGCGGCGGCGGGTCAGCTCGCAGGCGAGTCGATCGAGGTGAACGTTCCCACCTGCACGCCCGAGCCTCCAAATGAGGACATCGCCCTCGCGTCGCTGCGGCGGACCGGGTGGGGCAGCTTCGCCCTCGAGGTCCTGCGGGTGCTGCCGCCGCTGCTCGCCCTGCCGATGTTCGTGCTCGCGTTTCGTCGCCCTCGCCGAGCACGCTCGTGAAACGCAACGAAGCCTCCGCACCTCGAAGAGGTGGGAGGCTCCGGCTTCGTATCCGGCTTTGGCTTGGGGCTACTCGGCCGCGAAGAGGTAGTCGTCCATGCAGCTCTTGTCGCCGCTTTGCACGGTCTTGGCGAACGCGACGGCGGCGGGCAACAGGTGCGCGACGTAGAAGTCGAGGTTGGCGAGCTTGCCCTTGAGGAGGTTGCTCTCCTTGCCCGCGTCGAGCTGCTTCTTGGCGACGCGAGCCTGGTCGAGCGCCTCCATGCCCAGGAGCACGGTGCCGAACGCCCGAAGGAAGGGCACGGCGTGAACGAACGCGCCGTCGATGTCTCCGCCGCCTGCGACCTTGCCCAGGTGCATCGCGCACGCGCCGAGCTGGCCGATGCTCTTGCCGAGCGCCTCGGTCTGGGCCTTGAAGCCCTCTTCGGCGCCCGCCTTGAGCTGAGCCTGGGCCTCGCCCATCCACTCCATGAAGAGCGCGCCGTTCTTGATCCGCATCTTGCGGCCGAGCAGGTCGAGCGCCTGAATGCCGTTGGTGCCCTCGTAGACCGCCTGAATCTTGGCGTCGCGGACGAGCTGCTCCACCGGGTACTCCTGGGTGTAGCCGTAGCCGCCGTAGACCTGCACGGCGAGGGAGGCCATGTCCATGGCGAGGTCGGTGAGGTGCGCCTTGAGGATGGGGATCAGCAGGTCCGAACGCCCCTCGAGGCGGTCTCGGAGCTTCTCGTCGTCGGTGGTGCGAATGACGTCGTCCATGAACGCCAGCCGCATGCACGCCGCACGCGAGGTCTCGGAGACGACCTTGAGCGTCATCAGCATGCGCCGAACGTCGGGGTGCTGGACGATGGTGACCCGGCCGTCCTCGCTGTCGCGCTGGCCGAGCTTGGTGCCCTGCACGCGATCGCGGGCGTACTGCAGCGCGTAGCTGTACGACGCCGCCGAGGTCGCGGCGCCCTGCAGCGCGACGCCGATGCGCGCCTCGTTCATCATCATGAACATCTGGGCGATGCCTTCGCGCTCCTTGCCGATGAGCCAGCCCTTGCAGGGCCCCTCGGAACCGAAGGCGACGGTGCACGTGGCCGAACCGTTGATGCCCATCTTGTGCTCGAGGCCGACGACCTTCGCGCCGTTGCGCTCGCCGAGCTCTCCGGTCGCGAAGTCGAAGTTGAACTTCGGCACGAGAAAGAGGCTCAGCCCCTTGGTGCCGTGCGGGGACCCCGGCGTCCGTGCCAGCACCAGGTGCACGATGTTCGACGCGAGGTCGTGGTCGCCCCCGCTGATGAAGATCTTCTCGCCTTCGATGAGGTAGACCCCCTCCTCACCCTCGGCCGGCGTGGCCTTGGCCCGGTTGTCGCCCACCGAGCTGCCCGCGCCCGACTCGGTGAGGCACATCGTGCCGCCCCACTCGCCGGTGAACAGTTTGGAGGCGACCGTTTCCCTGTAGGCGTCGTCCCCGAAGGCCTCGACCATGCGCGCAGCCGCGGCGGAGAGCCCCGGGTACATCATGAACGCCATGGCGGCGGAGGCGAAGAACTCGAGCGTGCCGACATCGACCGCCTTGGGCAGGCCGACGCCGCCGAGGTCGGGGTTGGCCGACGGAGCGACCCAGCCGCCCTCGGCCACGGCCGTCCACGCCGCTTGAAAGCCCTCGGGGGTGGTGACGTTGCCCTTGTCGTCGAGCGAGCAACCTTGCCGGTCGCCGACCGCGTTGATCGGGCTCAGCACGTCTTCGGCCAGCTTCTTGGCCTCGGCGAAGGTCTGTTTGTACGTGTCGACGTCGATATCGGCGTATTGTTGGGTCGCGCCCAACTTCTCCGCGATCTCGAGCTGGTCGAAGAACACGAACTCCATGTCGTCGATATCAACTTTGAACGGCGTACTCATGACTCTTCGGCAGTCTATAAGGCTTTCCCACAGGGGCCACAACACCCTCTGAAGGTCCCGTGCAGCACTGGAGCGCAGGCATCGTCGTCAATCTGCTGGCCATGGCCGTTCTGTTGGCCCTGGCGGCAGGACTGCGAAATCGCATTGGGCCCCTGCGGCGCCTTGGCATCCCCGACTGCATCATCGCAGGGTCGATCGGATTGACACTGGGGCCCTCGGGCGTCGACGTGCTTCCGCTCTCGATTCCCGATCTGGAGCTGTTCGTCTATCACGGCTTTGCGCTGGTCTTCATCGCCGTGGGGCTGCAGCGAGCGTCCGAAGGTGCGCGACCGGGTGGGGCGAGGTCGGTGGCCGTCGCCATTCCCACCCTCGCCGTCCTTCAGGTGACGATCGGCTTGCTGGTGGTCGGGGCGTGGCACCTGTGGGGCGAGCTGCACCCAGGCTTTGGCCTGCTGCCCATGCTCGGCTTCTCGCAGGGTCCCGGGCAGGCACTGTCGCTGGGCGGGGCTTGGGAGCCGCTGGGCTTGGTCGACGGCACGCAGCTGGGGCTGACGTTTGCCGCGGCCGGCTTTGCGACCTGCATCGTGCTGGGCATCCCCACGGTCGCGTATGCGCGCCGCGCGGGATGGATCACGAGGCCGCAGGCCGATGACGGTGGCAACACCGACACCTCGGTGACCGCATCGACGTCCGGAACGATGGATCCGCTCACCGGCTCCGTCGTCGCGATCGGTGTCGTCTACGCCGGCGCGTTCGGCTTCATCTGGCTGCTGGTGCGCGTGCTCCCCGAGGGAAGCTCACTCATCCCCACCGCCTGGGGATTTCACTTCGTGGTCGGCGCTCTGCTCGCCATGGCCACGCGCCGCCTCGCCCGCGCGACCCACCGCGAGGACGTTTTCAACGACCGCCTGCTCGGGCGGCTCGCCGTGCTCGCGGTCGACTTCACCACCACCGCGGCCCTGTGCGCGGTGCAGCTTTCCGTGGTCGGGCGCTGGCTCGTGCCGGTGCTCGTCATCTCCCTCCTCATCGGAGTGCTCACTCTTCTCACTTGCCTGTGGATCGCCCGTCGAGCGTTCCCGCAAGAGCCGTTCGAGCACGCGATCATGATGTTCGGCATGTCGAGCGGCACCCTGCCCACCGGGCTCGCGCTGCTTCGCACCGTAGACCCCGAGCTGCGGGGCACGGTCGCGCGCAACGCCACGATGGGCGTCTCGGGCAGCATCCCGTTCATGGCCCCGCTGCTCGTCGGCGTCATCCCATTCGCGGTGAGCCTGTGGCCGCAGGGCATCGGCGCCGCCGTCGGCATCCCGCTCGCCATCATGGTCGCCTACGTCGCCGCTCTGTCGCTGGCGTGGCGCTCGTTCACGCCGGCGCGAGCGATGCGTCCCTGGTCGTCCCTGTGGCCACCCGACCCTTGATACGCTCGAAGGCGATGGGCTCTTGGCAGCGACGCCTCGCAGCGCTCATGGTCGCGACGGCCTCGAGCGGGTGTGGTCCCGAGATCCCTTTCGCATGGCAGGTGGTCGACGTCCTCGACCTGGGCATGCAGGTCGAGGTCGAGACGCTGGGCCCGCTCGGTGACCCCGGCGACCCAATGGGGCGTAGCTTTCACGACGCGATGCCGCTCGACGAGGTCCGGGCTTCGGTGATGGTGGCCGACCTTACCGGACCCGTGCCCGAGGCGGCCTTGTCGTTCGCCTGGTTCGCCTGTCCTGGCACCAGCTGCAGCGCCACCGCCCCTTCCGCGCCGTGCCCCGACGACGGGATCCGCCTGGACAGCGAGTGCAACCTCGGCGTCGGCGGCCTCGCCCGCTTTCGCTTCGCGGACATCGAGGACATCGCAGACCTCTCCGCCGTGTCCACCGGAGCGACGGTCACCGTGCGAGCAATCGGCGGCCTCGAAGTCGACGGCGGCGCGCAGGTATGCCTCGACCGCCTCGAGCGCGACGCCGACCTCGGCTCGTGCATGATCGTGGAGTCGTACTACCCGCTGGGATCGCTTGGGGAGCTCGCCGACCTCGCGGAGAGCCGCGGCGCGATCATCGACGAGACGATCCTGCCCGACACGGCCCGCCAGTTCCCGCGCAACCGCGTCCCCGCCGTCGAAGAGGTCATGCTCATCCGCAGCTCCGGCGTGCGCGAGACGGTCGCCGCCGGCGGCACGTTCTCGGCGTCCGTCAGCGAGCAGCTCGACATCGTCTGGGAGCCCACCGACGCCGACCAAGAAGAAGTCACCATCGTCGGCTCCGAGGGCACGATGCTGGAATTCGTCGACCCCTTGGTCACCTCGTGGTGGACGACCCAGCGCGCGAGCGAGTTCGAGTTCCTACCCGCGACGCCCCGCGTACGGTGGGTGGTCGGTCCCGATGAGGGCACCTTCGTGCTCTACGTCGTGGTCACCGACGGCTCGGGCGCGAACGGGTGGGCGCAGTTCGACGTCGAGGTCGCTCGGTGATCAGCACCTTCGCCGCCATGCTGCTGGCGGCCGCACCCTGCGACGAGCAGGCATGCGCCAACCTCACGCTTCGACTCCGCGGCCGCGGCGACCGGCACGTCATCCGCGGCGCGACGGTCATCGCGATCGAGCCTCCACAGGGCGCACAGCCCGGCGTGCTCGCGCCCCCGCCACCTCTCCCCGACGCCGATCCTGCGTGGCAACGCGCGGCGCAGACCGATGACGATGGCGACGCGGTCCTGACAGACGTGCCGACCTCGGGCGCGCGCATCATCGTCATCGCGGCCGGTCATGCACGGCTCGAGGCGATCGTCGTGCCCGGGCAGAGGCCCACGACGCTGTTCCTCGAGCCCGAAGACCAAGACCTCTTTCGCACGGTGGTGAAGTCCGAGTCTGGCCCGCCGCGCGCTCGCGGTCAGTCGCAGCTCCTGACGAGAGAGGAGATTCGGACGGTGCCAGGGGCACAGGGAGACCCGCTGCGCGCCCTGCAGAACATGCCCGGCGTCGCCCGCAGCCCCTTCAACCTCGGGCTGCTCGTCCTGCGGGGTGCGTCCCCGAGCGCGTCGCGCGTGTTCATGGGCGGCCACGCCCTCCCCCGCGCCTACCACGTGCTCTCGTTGTCGAGCGTGTTTCCGGCCGAGGTCCTCGACGACCTCCGGCTCGTGCCGGGAAACTTCGACGCCGCCTACGGCAACGCCACCGGGGGCGTCGTCGAAATCGAGCCGCGAGCGGGTCGCCGGGACGGGCTGCACGGGTTCAGCGAGCTCGACATCGGTGCCGCGACGACGATGCTCGAGGGTCCGGTCGGCAAGGGCTCGTTCATCGTCTCGGCGCAGCGCGGCTACTACGACCTCGCCCTGCAGACCGCCGACTCGGTGACGGAGCGCGTGACGGGTGACCCCAGCGGGACGCTCTACCCCACCTACTACGACTACCAAGGCATGCTCGACTACCCGATGCGCCGCGGCTCGTGGAGCCTTCGTCTCTTCGGGGCTGGCGACCGGCTGCGCACGCCCCCTCCCGCTGCGGGCTTGCCCGACCGAGGCTTCGACCTACGCAGCGGCTTTCATCGCGTCGACTTCGCCGTACGCACGCGGGCTTCGGGTTGGCGCCTGTGGTGGACGCCTTCGGTGCGCTTCGAATCCGGGCGCTTCTTCGCCCGTGAGAGCACGCTCGAGCAGCGCCGCCGCGACGGGGTCTTCTCGATGCGCACGGAGCTGTCCCGCCGCTTCACGCCGCGATTCTCCTGGCTCGTGGGGACCGACCTCGAGGTCGACAGCTATTGGGTCCGCCGCGACATCGTCGAGGCGTCCCCTCTCGTGGCGGATCCCGACGTCCCGCGCAACCGCGGCGTGGTCTCCAGCCTCGGCGTCTACACCTCGGCGCCGCTCGACCTCGGCCCGGTGCACGTCACCCCAGGGGCCCGCGGGAGCGCGTTCACGGTCGGGGACGAGGCGGCGTTTTCGTTCGATCCGCGCGTGACGAGCACGTTCGATGTCGGCGAGCGATGGCGGCTGCACGCCGCGGTGGGCAAGTACTCGCAGGTCCGCTTCTCCGACAACGACGTCACGGTGGATCTCGCCAACTCGATCGAACCGGCGCTGTGGTATCCGCCCGTCCTCTCTCGCTTCGACGAGAGCGTCGCCTTCGACCCAGGCCGTCAGCCGATCACGGTCCGCGAAGCGCTGCACGCCAGCGTCGGCGCCGATTGGCACATCAGCGACAGCGTCACCGCCGAAGCGACCGCGTTCGCCCGCGAGCAGGACAACGCGACCCCCCTGCTCGCCGAGACGGACCTCGTCCCCTTCGCCAGCCGCGAACACACCCTGGGCGTGCAGACGATGCTGCGGCGCCACATCGGGGGCAAGCTCTACGGCTGGGTCACCTACACCTTGATGTGGTCGCAGCTTCGATTCACCGAGCAGCAGCCCGGCATCGAGCTGCGCGATCGCCCCACCGACTTCGACCAGCGCCACAACTTCGGCCTGGTCGCGAGCTACATCCTGCCCAAGCGCTGGCGGATCGGCGGGCGCTTTCGCGTCTCTTCGGGGTACCCCTTCTCACCGGTGATCGGCTCGGTGCAAAACCCGGTCACCCGCTACCCCGTCCTCGGACCCCGCAACAGCGCCCGGTTGGGCACGTTTCACCAGCTCGACATTCGCGTCGACAAGCGATGGCTGCTCGACCGAGCCACGATCACCGGCTACGTGGACGTGCAGAACGTCTACAATCGGCAGAACCCCGACGCGGTCTTCTATCGGTACGACTTTCGCGAGCCCGCATCGTTCGTCGGACTGCCGATTTTTCCCGCACTGGGCGTCCGCGTCGATTACTGACGTATCATCGCCGGCGATGAGCAGCGATGACGCTCTGAGCGTCCGCCCGAGCAATTCCAGCGATGACGACGCCATCGCACGGTTGGGCGGCCACGCGTTCGCCCTCGATCCCGCCCGCATCTGCGCGGCGTACGAGCTCGGCGGACCTCGCAACGGCCGGGTGATCTGCGACGGGCCCGACGTGATCGGTACGAGCTTGCTGCTTCCGATGGGGCAGTACTTCGGGCAGCGCCGTGTGTCGATGGCAGGTATCGCGCTGGTGGCCGTCGAGCCGCACTATCAACGGCAAGGCGTCGCCTCCACGCTGCTCCGCAGCATGCTTCGAGAACAGGCCGAGGAGGGCATGGGGCTCTCCACGCTCTTCGTCACCACGAAGGCGCTCTATCGCAAGCTCGGCTACGCCGACGCGGGCACCCGCTTTCGGGCGATCGTCGACCCTCGACACCTCAGCGCCGACGAACGCAGCGGGACGCTCCTGCCGATGGACGCCGCCGGCGAGACCCGCGTGCGCGCTCTGTACGGCGCCCACGCGCCAGCCTACGCGGGGTTTCTCGACCGCTCGGAGTATGTTTGGACCCGCATCCTGCGACCGTGGTCGGGCCGAACCCCGACCTGCGTGCTCGCGCGCCACGACAACGGGCAGGTCGAAGGCTACGTCTCGTACAGCAAGAGCCCAACCCCGTCGGGGTCGCACGAGATCGTCGTTCACGACATGTTCGCCTCGTCGCCGTGGGGCTACCGCCGCCTGTGGTCATTCTTGGGTTCGTCGTGCACCCGGCTCGTCGACGGCGTCGTCCTCTACACGGCCCCCCACGACCCCGCATACATGCTCCTGCCCGAGCAGCGCGCAGACGTGCGCCTCGCCGACACGTGGATGATTCGCCTGCTCGACCTCGACGCCGCGTTCGGCCAGCGCGGCTACCCGCCTCGGCTCGAGGCGACGCTCGACATCGACGTGTACGACGACGTCATCGACGAGAACAACGGGCAGTGGCGCCTGAGCGTCTCGGGAGGGCGCGGCGCGATTCGGCGCGGAGGCGCAGGAGATCTCCGCACCGACATCCGGGGCCTCTCCGCCCTGTATTCGGGCTTCGCCGGGCCGGGCGCGCTCGCGGCCTCGGGGCTGATCGAGGGTACGCCCGCCGCCTTGGCCATCGCGGGGACGGTCTTCGGCGCCGCGCAGCCCTGGATGCGCGAGATGTTCTAGCCGGTGTGAGAAGGGCTACGGCCCCGCCCGCGGCGCAAGCGTCGCCAAACGCTGACTTTGCCTTGCCCTGCGACGGGGCGTTTGCGATCACGTCGTCAACATGAGCGCGAACACCGTCATCGCCCTGGCCGACGTGGGTCAATCGATCTGGCTCGACTACATCCGACGCAGCATGACGCGCAGCGGCGAGCTCGCGGCCCGGGTCGAGTCCGAGGGCCTGCGCGGTGTCACGTCCAACCCGTCGATCTTTCGGGCCTCGATGGGCGGTGGCGACGAATACGGAGACGCCCTGACCGCGCTGTGTCGCGAAGGCGACCTCGACACCAAGGCCGTCTACGAGACTCTCGCAATCGAGGACATTCGCGAGGCCTGCGACGCGCTGCGCCCGGTCTACGACGCCACCGAGAAGGTCGACGGCTACGTCAGCTTCGAGGTCTCGCCGCGCTTGGCCCGCGACACCGCGGGCACCATCACCGAAGCCCGCCGCCTGTGGGGCGCGGTCGATCGGCCGAACTTGATGATCAAGGTGCCCGGGACGGTCGAGGGCATCGTCGCAATCGAACAGCTCATCACCGACGGCATCAACGTCAACGTCACGTTGATCTTCGCCCGCGACGCCTATGAAGACATCGCGCAGGCCTACATCCGCGGGCTCGAAGCGCGCGCGGCAGCGGGGCTGTCGGTCGACGACGTCGCCTCGGTCGCCAGCTTCTTCGTCAGCCGCATCGACACCGAGGTCGACAACCGCCTCACCGCGGTCGGCTCCGAGGAGGCGTTGGCCCTCCGCGGCACGATCGCGATCGCCAACGCCAAGCTCGCCTACCGCAGCTTCGAGAATCTGTGCGAGTCCGACGCCTGGAAGGCGCTGGCCGCCAAGGGGGCGCGACCGCAGCGGCTGCTGTGGGCGAGCACCGGCACCAAGAACGCCAGCTACAGCGACGTGCTCTACGTCGAAGAGCTCGTCGGGCCGCAGACGGTCAACACGGTCCCGCCCAAGACGCTCGCCGCGTTCCTCGACCACGGCAAGGTCGCCACCACCCTGACCGAAGACGTCGATCGAGCGCACGCGCGGCTCGACGCGCTCGAGCGCACGGGCGTCTCCCTCACCGACGTCACCGACGTCCTGCTCGAGCGCGGGCTGGTCGCGTTCGAAGACGCGATGGACGACCTGCTCGCCACCGTCGCCCGGGCCCAACGCGAGGTGCGAGGCGCCCGCCTCAACCGAACGAAGTCGCACCTGGCCGCCCCGCTGGCCGACGCGGTCGCGAGCGCGGGCAAGGACTGGGCGGCGTCCGAGGCCACCGCGCGCTTGTGGCGTCAGGACGCATCCCTGTGGACCAACGGCTCCGAGGCGCGCTGGCTCGGCTGGCTCGACATCATCGAGACCCAACTCGCCGATCACGCCCACCTCGAGGCCTTCGCCAACGACGTGCGCGCCAGCGAGGTCACGGACATCGTCCTGCTCGGCATGGGCGGGTCGAGCTTGTGCCCCGACGTCCTGGCCAAGACCTTCGCCGGCCGCAGCAGCGACGCGCCCCGGCTGAGCATCGTCGACTCCACGGTCCCCGACCAGGTCGCTCGCATCGCCGAGAGCCTCGACCCTTCGAAGACCCTGTTCATCGTCGCCTCGAAGTCGGGCTCCACGCTCGAGCCCACCGTGCTCATGGAGTTCTTCCTCGATCGCGCCAAGGCGGCGCTGGGCGAGCGCGCGAGCGAGCACTTCGTCGCAATCACCGACCCCGGCTCCAAGCTCGAGGCGTTCGCCGCCGAGCAGGGGTTCCGCACCACGTTCCATGGCCTCCCCGAGATCGGAGGCCGCTTCTCGGCGTTCTCCAACTTCGGCATGGTGCCCGCGGCGGGCATGGGCATCGACACCTCGGCCTTCCTCGCGGAGGCCAAGGTGATGCTCGAGGGGTGCCGCCAGTCCGACGTCGACACCAACCCCGGCGTCGCGCTCGGCCTCGTCATGGGTGCCGCAGCCAAGGCCGGCCGCAACAAGCTCACCCTGCTCACCTCCCCGGCGATCGCCAGCGTCGGCGCGTGGCTCGAGCAGCTCGTCGCCGAGTCCACCGGCAAACGCGGCCAGGCGATCATCCCCATCGACCAGGAGACGCCACGCACTCGGGGCAACGGCGACGACCGCATCTTCGTGTACCTGCGGGTCGACGCCACGGCCGACCCCGCGCAAGACCGCATCGCGCAGGCGTGGCGCGACGCGGGCGAATCGGTCATCCAGCTCGAGCTCGACGACGTCGACGCCCTGCCCCAAGAGCTGTTTCGCTGGCAGGTCGCCACCGCGGTCGCGGGCGCCGTGATGGGGCTCGACCCGTTCGACCAGCCCGACGTCGAGGCCAGCAAGGTCGAGAGCCGCAAGCTCACCGCCGCGTACGAGGAGCACGGCACCCTGCCCGAGCTCCCCGTCCGGCTCGATGACGAGGGCATTCGCATCCATGCCGACGACGCCAACGCCGAGGCGCTCGGCGGTGACGACCTCCACAGCTGGCTCGGGGCCCACCTCGGCCGGCTGCGCGAGGGGGACTACTTCGCCCTGCTGGCCTACGTCGACATGAACCCGGCCCACGAGGCCGAGCTCTCGGCGATTCGCAACGCCGTCCGGCGCAGCAAGTCGGTCGCCACCTGCCTCGGGTTCGGGCCCCGCTTCCTGCACTCCACCGGACAGGCGTACAAAGGCGGCCCCAACACGGGCGTGTTCGTGCAGATCACCGCCGACCCGGGCGTCTCGCTCCCCATCCCAGGGCGCTCGGTCGACTTCGGGGTCGTGGCCGCGGCACAGGCAGCCGGCGACTTCCAGGTCCTGGTCGACCGCGAGCGTCGAGCCCTCCGGGTTCACCTCTCGAGCGACGTGCTGGGGGGCCTGCAGCGGCTCCGCGCGGCGTTCGAGGCCGCCCTGGCCGGCTCGTAGCGCCCCCTCGTGCGTTTTGCTCCGGCCGGACTTTGCACGAATTCCGGCCAGGAGTGCTACACATGCGGTCGCGTCGACGCGCCCCGGCAGCTCCCTCCCACCTCTGGGAGGCGCCCCTGCAGCTTCTTGGGGCCCGGCGCTACGGAGACTCATGAAGGTACTCGCAGGAGACGTTGGCGGCACGAACACCCGGTTGGCCATTTGCGAGGTCAACGATGGCAAGGTGCTGCGGCTCGTCCACACGATCGAGCCCAGCGCGTCGCACGAATCTCTCGAAGAGATCATTCGCAACTTTGCATCCACCCACGGGGCCGACGACGTGCGAGCGGTCTGCATCGGCCTGCCGGGCCCGGTGCGCGGTCGACGGGCACAGCTCACCAACCTCCCGTGGGTCGTCGATGCCGACGTCCTCGAGCGGGTGCTCGGGCTCCCGTCCATCACGCTGCTCAACGACCTCGAGGCCAACGCCCACGGCCTGAGCACGCTCGCCGACGCCGATTTCTCGGTCTTGCGCGAGGGCGCGCCGCTGCAAGGCGGCAACGCGGGGCTCGTCTCTGCCGGCACCGGCCTCGGCCAGGCCGGCATGCACTTCGTCCGCGGCAAGCTCTTCCCCTTCCCCACCGAAGGCGGCCACACGGACTTCGCCGCCAGCAACGACTTCGAGTGGGAGCTGTTCCAACACCTCGCGCGAACGCACGGCCACGTCAGCTGGGAGCGCATCGTCTCCGGGCCCGGGCTCGCTGCGCTGTACGAGTTCATCCTCGAGCGCGCCGGCGCCTCGGCCCCGCCGTGGTGGGATGAGGCCAAGGAGTCCAAGGAGCCGGCCGCCGCCATCGCGACGGCCGCCGACGAGGGCGACGAGCACGCCGACGTGGCCATCGATCACTTCCTGGGGTGCTACGGCGCCGAGGCGGGAAACTTCGCGCTCAAGATCTTGGCCACCGGGGGCATCTACCTCGGCGGGGGCATCGCCCCCAAACTCGCCAAGCGCATGAAGTCCTCGCGCTTCCTCGAGCGCTTCGACGACAAGGGCCGCATGCGCCACCTCGTCGAGCAGATCCCGATCCGGGTCGTGCTCAACGATTCGGCCGCGCTGCAGGGCGCGGCGCTCTACGCCGCCACCCACGCCGAGCCCTGAGCTCGAGGGGCCGGTGGCCTCGGACACACCCGCGGCCAACCCAACCGGGCGCCGTCGGGATAGAACGGGGCATGCTCGCCACGTGGCTCCCCCTCGCGACGCTGGCTCTTTGGGCGCCCACCCATGAGACGGCCGTGCAGCGACACCACCGCAAGGGTGTGCACTGCATGGATGTCATCGAGCGCAACGATTGCGCAATCGAGCAGTTCGAGCTCGTGCTCGACGAGGACACCCGAGAGCGCGAGCTGGTGACCGACGCGATGGTGCGGCTCATCCGGCTGTACCGAAAGGCAGGCGACGACGACGGACTGACGGGCGTGTTGCGGCGCTACTGGGACGTGGGCACGGCACGGCAGTCTCGAGGGCACCTCCCCTACGGCATGCGGTTCTTCTCCGCCGAGCTCGACGTCATGTTCGTCGGCGACATCGAGCGCGCACGCGAGGCTCCGTTCCTCCAGCGCACCAGCCCCCAGGCGGCGGAGTTCATCTTCACCTGCGACGACCAGCGCCGGGCCGACATCTTGATGACGCAGCGATGGCGCCGCGCCGAGCAAGTGGCGCAGCGGCGCGGCGTGAGCACGCAGCAGGCGTACTACGAGGCGTGGGATGAACGACGCGCCAAGCGGGCCAAACGCGACCGGTCGCGGGCCGAGCGGAAACCCGAGCGCGAAGCGGAGAAGGAAGCGTCGAAGGCCCCGATCTTCTCGGAGCTGCCCTGCGAGCTCGCCGAGCGCCTCGGGCAGGACAGCCTGCTGGGCTGGACGCGCATCGCGGGGGCCGCGAGCCACCAGGACTATCGGCGCTCGATGATGATCGCGGAGATCCCCGACGTCCTGCCCCGCCTCTCCACGGGCGTCCGCGAGGGTGCCTTCGAGGTCGTCGGCCCCGACCACTGGACGATCGCCGACACCGAGTTCGCCGATCAGCCCGTGCACGTCGTCCGCGTCGATCTCGATCAGCTGCTCGTCGCGCGTGAGGACATGCTGGCGCCGGTCTTGGAGGCCGTCCGCAAGCGAAAGCGCCGCATGAACAAGGAGCTCGAGCGCCTCGCCCAGCAGATCCCCCGGGACAGCGCGATGGTCTTCGCGATGACCCAGGCGGCGGTCGTCGGCAGCGGTTTTGGCGATATGCGGCAGGGGGCCTCCACGTTCTTGCAGGCCATCCTGCCCAAACCCAAGGGGCTGCAGGTCTCCGTGGCGATGGCGGACGTCGCCGGGATCTTCACCCGTGTGCCCACCAACAACCCGGTCAAGGGCCGGATGCTGGTCAACCTGGCCACCACCGTGCTCGAAGGGCAGGCCCAGGACGACCCTGAGGCGGCGCGCATGCTCGAAAACCTCGACATCGCCGAGGCTGGCGATCGCCGGGCGCTGCTCGCCGCCTACCTGCTCGATGCGCAGCGGATGGCCGAGATGATGTGGGACGACTGACAGTTCCAACCGCCGGAATAAAGGGGCTTCGCAGCGGCCGGGGAGGCGCTATGCTCTGCCGCGCTCGAACCTATGTCGTTGGATATTCGAACCCTCGCCGAACTCCTCCACGCTCGCGCCGACGCGAGCCCCAATGACATCGCGATTCGGACCAAGGTCGGTTCCACATGGGCTACGCGCTCGTGGAGCGAGCTTCGGGACCGGGCCGATGCGATCGCCGCGGGCATCCTCTCCGCGGTCGAGCTCGCAGACAACGACGTCATCGGCCTGCTCGGTCAGACCAGCGAAGACTGGCTCGCCTGCGACTTCGCCGGACTCAGCGTCGGCCTACAGACCGTCCCGATCTACGCGTCGCTGCTGCCCGAAGAGGTGGGCTATGCCCATGTCGACACGGGCATCAAGCTGCTCATCCTCGACGACAAGGCGCAGCTCGAGAAGGTCCGGACGATGCGCAAGGGCTTCAAGTTCTTCGATCGAGAGTACGCCGCTGACGAAGTGCTGCTGCAGCACATCGTCGTCATCGACCCGACGGGCATCGAGCCCGCAGACGACTGGGAGTCGCTCGAGACGCTCGAGTCGCGTGGCAAGAAGGAGCTGGACGATCGACGCGAGGACATGCTCCGCCGCCGCAAGGAGGCCAAGCCCGACCAGACCGCCACATACACGTACACCTCGGGAACCACGGGGCCCCCCAAGGCGGTCATTCAGACCCACGAGAACCACCTGTCGATGGCCCGCGCCGCGTCGTCGGCCGGCGTGCTCGACGACGGCATGCGCGAGGGCGGACTGTTCTTGTTCCTGCCGCTGGCCCACTCGTTCGGCCGTCTCATCCAGTTCTCGGGTCCCTTCAAGAACCTGCACCTGATCATCAGCTCGGTGCCCACGCTCGGCGAAGACCTCGGCGCCACGCGGCCAGGCTTCTTCCCCGGCGCCCCGCGGGTGTTCGAGAAGATGAAGGCCAAGATCGAAAACGCCGTCGCCGGCGCGCCCCCGATCCGCCAGTCGCTGTTCCACTGGGCCGTCGGCGTAGGCAAGGAGACCGTCCCGTATCGATGCGAGGGCAAGCCTCTGCCGCTGCTGCTCGGCCTCAAGAACGCGCTCGCCGACAAGCTGGTGCTCTCCAAGCTGCGCGCGCGCCTCGGCTTCGACCGGGCCTTCGCGCTGCTGTCCGGATCGGCGCCGCTCGACCCCGACGTGCACACGTTCTTCCTGGCCATGGGACTCGACCTGCTCGAGGCGTATGGCCTCACCGAGACGTGCCCCGGCCTCACGGCCAACCTCCCGGGCAAGATCAAGATCGGCACGGTCGGTCCTCCGCTCCCGGCGGTCGAGATCAAGATCGCCGACGACGGCGAAATCCTGGCCAAGGGTCCCAACATCACCGCGGGCTACCTCAACCGCCCCGAGGCCACCGAGGCCGCGTTCAACGACGGCTGGTTCTGCACCGGTGACCTCGGCGCCCAGGACAGCGATGGCTTCGTGAAGATCACCGGCCGCAAGAAGGAGCTGATCAAGACCTCGGGCGGCAAGTACGTCGCGCCGGCCAAGATCGAAGGCCAGCTCAAGGGCCTGCCCATCGTGCAAGAGGCCGTCGTCGTCGGCGACCGCCGCAACTACTGCGTGTGTCTCATCTCGGTCGACCCCGAGGAGCTCGAAGAGTTCGCCAAACAAAAGGGCATCGACGCCAAGACCGACCACCCCGACGTCAAGAAGGCGATCGAGGACCACGTCAGCAAGGTCAACGGAGGCCTCGCCAGCTTCGAGAGCATCAAGTACTGGAGCCTCACGCCCGAGCCGCTCTCGATCGACAACGGGCTGCTCACCGCGTCGCTCAAGGTCAAGCGCAACGTCGTCGAGGAGCGCTACGCCGAGCTGATCGACGGCATGTACACCAGCGGCAAGAAGTAGCCCGCGAGGAGGCTGCTAGAGCTCGACGCTCTGGGCGTCTTCGGCGAGCTGCTCGAGCAACGACTCGGGCAGCTCGCGATCGTCCATCCATGCCAGGCCGACGACCGCCGTGCACCCCTGCCTCGTGACGGGCAGCGCCACAGCGGCCTGGGCCTGCACAGCCTTGGCACCGGGCCGAACATCGCCCGTGGCATCGGTCTGCAGATTGCAGGTCGAGACCGGCTCTGCGCGCTCGAGCGCGAGCCCTGCCATGCCCTTGCCTCGCGGCACCTTGGCCGTGATCTCCTGCACCTTGGGCGGAATGTTGACCGCCGCCCGCAGCGCCAGGAGGTCGGGGTCGTGCTCGAGGGTGACGTGCACGGTGCCGGCAACGGCGCCATGACGCCCGAGGAAGGCCTTCAACCACGCTTCGGTCACGCTCATCGGCGAGCACCATAGCAGCCCGGGGGCCGCGCGAACGGCATCGCGCTATCCTCCGCCGAATGGCGACGGCGCCCGACCCCTCCGCGATGCACGTGCAGCGGTTCAGCGTGCCGTTCGAGTACCCGGTGGTGTTCACCGACGGCGTGCTCGACCCCAGCAACGGCACCCTCGCCTGGGCGCTCGATCAAAGCGGCGCCGGCAGGGCTCCGCGCGCGCTGTTCGTCGCCGACGACGGCCTCGCGGCCTGCTGGCCTACGCTCGCGGACGACGTCGCCGCCTACGCGGCCGCGCATGACATCGAGGTGGACGCGCCCCTTCGGCTCGTCCCCGGCGGCGAGGCGGCCAAACGCGACACCTCGACCGTCGACGCCGTCTTGGAGTGGATCGCCCAAGCGCGCCTCGATCGCCACGCCTACGTCGTCGCGCTCGGCGGTGGCGCAATGCTCGACGCCGTGGGCTATGCCGCCGCGCTCGCCCACCGTGGGGTCCGCCTCATCCGCATCCCCACCACCGTCCTCGCGCAGAACGACGCAGGCGTCGGGGTCAAGAACGGCATCAACGCCTTCGGCAGCAAGAACTTCCTGGGCACGTTCGTCCCCCCGCACGCGGTCCTCAACGACATCCGTTGGATCGGGACCCTGCCCGACCGCGATCGCGTGGCGGGCGTCGCCGAAGCGATCAAGGTCGGCCTGATCCGCGACCGCAGCTTCTTCGAGTGGCTCGAGTCTTCCGCGAGCGCGCTCGGGTCGGGTGAGCCGGGCGCAACCGCCACGATGATCCGGCGCTGCGCAGAGCTCCACCTTCAGCACATCGCATCGAGCGGCGACCCCTTTGAGCGGGGCAGCGCGCGTCCGCTCGACTACGGCCACTGGTCTGCCCACAAGCTCGAGCTGCTGTCCGGACACACGCTTCGCCACGGCGAGGCCGTCTCGATCGGCATGCTGCTCGATGCACAGTACGCGGTCCTCGAAGGCTTCCTGAGCTCCGCCGCCTTCGATCGCGTCCGCTCGCTCCTCGTGGGCGTCGGGTTGCCCATCTGGCACGACGCGCTCGACCGCCCCGAGCAGGTCCTGTGCGGCCTCGAAGAGTTTCGCGAGCACCTCGGCGGCGAGCTGACGATCACCCTCCTGCGCGATCTCGGGCGCGGGGTCGAGGTGCATGCGATCGACACGGACCGAATGCGCGAGTCGATTGGCCGCCTCCGCGCGCTTCGAATCGCATCATGAAGCTCGACGCACATGCGCACCTGACCTACTGCTCCAACATCCATCCCGCGCAGACGTGGGAGGAGGTCAGGGCCGCCCTCGCTCTGCACGTGCCGCAGATTCGCGAGCGGCTCGGCCATCGCGGCGCGTTCGGACTGGGCCTGCGATTGTCTGCTCAGGCCGCGCGCGCCCTTCGTGCTCCCGATGCCTTGTCTGCCTTTCGCGAGTGGATGGCCGAGGAGGACGCATATGTGTTCACGCTCAACGGGTTCCCCTACGGGCCCTTTCACGGGACACCCGTGAAGCAAAGCGTCTATCGGCCGGATTGGTCGACCGCCGAGCGCTGCGAATACACCGCCGACCTGATCCACGTCCTCACGCAACTCGTGCCCGAGGGCGTCGAGGGCTCGATCAGCACCGTTCCTGGCGGTTTTCGGCACGATCCCGGGGCCCGCCAGCCCGAAACCATGGCCCGCAACCTCGTCGCCGCGGCGCATGACTGTTGGCAACACGCCCAGCGTTCGGGCACTCGACTGTGCGTTGCACTCGAGCCCGAGCCCATGTGCATGCTCGAGACCACCGAAGAAGCGGCGTCCTTCTTTTGCCGACACCTCTTCTCCAAGCATGCGGTCGAACATTTCGTGCGCCTCGCTGGCTGCACGCGGTCGGACGCCGAGCGTGCCCTCCATGCGCACTTGGGGGTCTGCTTCGATACCTGTCACGCCGCCGTGGAATACGAGGACCCACGCGCCGGGCCAGCGCGCCTCGAGGCGGAGGGAATCCGCATCGCAAAGGTCCAGGTGACCGCCGGCCTCGAGCTGCACCGACCCGACGCGCAGGGGCTCGCACGCCTCGAGGCGTTCGCCGAAGACGTGTACCTACATCAGGTCGTCATTCGGGCGCCCGATGGCCTCGTGCGGCTGCTCGACCTCCCCGAAGCGCTCTCGCGGGCCCGTCGGGGCGCGCTTCCCGACGGTCCTTGGCGCGTCCACCTGCACGTCCCGGTGTTCAGCGAGCTCGAGCCCCCACTGCGCGCGACCACGCAGTTCATTCGCGATGCGATGCCCGACCTGCGCGCACGCTCGCATCATTTCGAGGTCGAAACGTACACCTGGGATGTACTCCCGCCTTCGCTCCGTACCCGCTCCCTCGACGCCTCGGTCGCCGAGGAGCTGCGCTGGGCCAGCAACACGTGGCATTCCGCATGAAACTCGACACGGCTCTCAAGCTCGGACGCACGTCCAATCTCCCCACCGTATGCACCAACGTCTTCGCTGGAGCCGTCCTCGCAGGCGGGTCCCTCGAGCCCATGACGCTGGCCCTCGCAGTCCTTGCAGCCTGCGCGCTGTACGAGGGCGGCATGTTTCTCAACGACGCCTTCGATGCCGAAATCGACGCGCAGGAACGGCCTGAACGCCCGATCCCCGCCGGAGACGTCTCGCGATCCACCGTGTGGCGCTTTGGCTATGGTTTCCTGGGTTTGGGCGTGGTGCTCGCCTTCGTGGCTCGACCATCTGCAGGTCTCGCGGCGTTGGCGACGAGCGGTGCGATCGTCATCTACGACGCACGGCACAAACGCAGTGCACTGAGTCCACTGGTCATGGGTCTGTGTCGCTTCGGTGTCTATGCGATCGGAGGATTTGCGGCGACCCACAGTCCCGACCCCGCGCTGTGGCTCGGCGCGCTGCTGCTGTTGGGATACGTCCTGGGATTGACGTACGTCGCCCGCTTCGAAAACAGCGGGGGAATCGGCCGCTGGGGGCCCCTGCTCGGGCTCGCAGCGCCCCTGCTGCTCGTCCTCGCCACGTGGTCCGGCGCCCCCCTGCTGCGCTCCTTCTTGGGCGGATACGCTCTGTGGGTCCAAAGAGCGATCTCCCAAGTTCGAAGCGGCAAACCCGGGGAAATCCGTGCAGCGGTTGGAGGATTGATCGCGGGCATTTCACTGCTCGATGCTCTTCTGTTGGCGAATTCGGGCGCTACGGGCCTCGCAATGGCCTGCATCGTCGCCTTCGGGGTTTGCCTTGCTGGGCAATCGCGAATCGCAGGAACCTGAGGACAACCATTGCGAATGCGCCACTGAACCGTTACACATCCGTCATGGCTCAGTCTCCATTGGAAGAGTTCGTCGGTTCGATGACGCTCTCCGAACTCGCGGACCGAAGTGGAAAGTCGGTCACTCAGATCATCGCGTGGGCGCTCCCGGGGAAATCGGGCGCGAGCAAGTCTCCATCCCGCCCGGCCGCCAAGAAGCCAGGCCCCAAGCCCTCCTCGGGAGCAAGCAAGGGTGGCAAAGGCGGCAAGCTCGTCAACACGCGCACGCCCGAAGGCCGGGCCGCCTACGACGCCGCCGTCTACGATGCGGTCTCCGCGGCAGGCAAACCCGTCGGCTCGTCCGCGCTTCGCAAGAAGGTCGGCGGCACGCCGCTTCAGCTTCGCACGTCCCTCAACCGCCTCATCGAGGACAAGAAGGTGACGTACGAAGGCAAGGCTCGCGCCACGCGATACTCGCTGCGCTAGCGCTCACATTCACCACCGCATCGGCGGTGTTCGAGAGCCAGACGTCTCATAGCGAGCGTCTGGCTCTCCACATTTCGGACAAGCAGGTCATCACGCCTCCCAGTGCGGCCTCGGCAGGGAGCTTGAATCGCGTCACCATCTGCTCCGCGATCGCTTCGGCCGAGCGCTGACCATCGATGAGGTCGGCAACCGCCGCAAACATCGGATGCGGCGGCTGATAGTCGTCGAGCGCGGGCCAGCGGTGCACCGCGATGGACGGATCTCGAAGCCAGCTCGGGCTGTCGTCGTCGGCTCTCGCGACCGCGCGGTCCTTGCGGACGAGGAAGGTCGAGACGCCTTCGGTGCGGCCCTGTGAACCCGCCGGGCTCTCCATGTACAGGAGGCGATCCCAGCGGTGCCGAAGCATGGAGAACCCGTTCGCCTCGGCGATCTCATGGACCTCGTCTTCCCGGTAGCGATGCGCGGGCTGGGTGTGAGACGGCTGGTAGAGCAGCGGTCCGTGGTTGAGCCAAGCCCCGCCCTCGGCGACCACGCGCCCCAGCTCGGGAACCAGCGTCGCCAGGTCCTTGGGCACCTGGTCGATGAACCACGGCGTGAACACCAGGTCGAACGCACCATCGGGCACCGGAGGCTCGAGCCCATCGGCGAACAGGAGGTGGAATCCATCAGCGCCCGGGTGCTCGCATCGCAGCGTGCGATCGACCGCGACCGACCGGCTGTCGCGGGGGCATCGCGGAAACTCGACCAGATCGACGGGCTCGCCGGCGATGACCCGCCGCGCGACGAAGAACGGGAGCGGGTTGATGTCCACGGCGACCGTGGTCTGAACACCGAGCGCTCGATGCAGATCGTAGGGGAGACGACACGCGCCGGCCCCGAGCACGAGCATGCGCTCGGGCCGGAGATCTCCGATCACATCGAGCACGACCTCGAGGGCGGCGGCTGGCTCGGGTGTGTCCCACCCCCAGTCACGGTGGATCTGGTCGAAATACGCGGTCGCCACGCCCTCTCCGGGGACGCGACCATCGCGCGAGAGGGGCTCCTCGACGCGCGCCACACCAGCGGCGTCGAAGAGCGCCCCGACCTGGACCCGATGCCGCTCGAGGCGCTCATGGAGGCGCTGCAGTCGCGCGCGCGTGGTCGCGCCGAGCGCCGCCTGGCCTGCGATTTGCGCCAGCACGACGTCGCGTGTGGTGCGGGTTTCCTCGTCGAAGGCGGTGCGCTGTCGGCCCCAGTCACGGACCATCGCCTCCGGATCGGCGCCCAGCACTGGAATGCCGTCGATTGACGCGCCTGTACGCGGACAATCGCCACACCGCTGCCCGGCCTCCTCCCACTTCAGCGGGCGAAGGCATCGGGGGCAATGTAGGTATGCATAAGTCTGGGACGCAGGTCCACCCGACACGGCGCGCATCGCAACATGCGCAAGCCCTCGAGTGCAAGTTTGACCCGCCCGAGAGCGCCGATTCGGCGGTACAGTTGCGGCGTTCGGCGGGCTTCGGATTTATGCGAAACCGCTGAAGGGTGCATGGTGGACGGACCATGCACGTTTGGCCGCGTCTGCGGCCCACACGGATCCGAGGAGCTCTGCGTTGAAACGACCTTCCCCCCCTCCCTCCCCGTACCGCCGATGGCTGGCGCTCGGAATCCTGTCCATGGCACTCGGCTGCGGTGGAGGCTCGGCAAACGCGGGCGACACGGACACCGACAGCGCGGGCACCGATGGCTCGGACTCCTCACCCGGCACCGACGCCACGGGGACCGACAGCGACACCGACGGTGAGACCGACAGCGATACCGACGACCCGACGCCCGAAGGCTTCGTGCCGCCGCCGGGAGGCATGCGCAAGCTCACCACTCGCGAATACATCTCGTCGGTCGAGCTGATGCTCGGAGACGCGGCAGCGACAGCCGCCATCCCGCCCGACGACATCGCGCAGGAAGGCTTCGACGCCGTCGGTGCGGCGATCCTCGCCCTGCCCGCGGACACGATCGAGCTCTACGAGCGCTCGGCCACCGCGGTCGCCGACGCCGTCGTCACCGATCCGTCCACGATTCAAGGCTACGTGCCCTGCGTCGAAGAAGGCGCCAACGCTGCGTGTTACCGAGAGGTCGCGACGACGATCGGCCGGCTGGCGTATCGCCGCACGCTCAGCCAGGACGAGATCGAGGCCCTCGCTGCGATCGGAGCCGCAGGCCAGCAATGGGCCGACGACGGCTCGTTCATGACCGGCCTTCGCTACCAGCTGATGGGCATCCTGCAGGCGCCCTCGTTCCTCTACATCCAAGAGGTCGGCGAGGTCGACGACGACACCGGGTTCCGCCGGCTGACCGGCACCGAGCTCGCCACGCGCGTGTCCTTCTTCCTGACCGGACACACACCGACGCTCGAGCTGCTCGACGCGGCCGAGTCAGGCGCGCTCGACGACCCCGATGAGCTCCGGACGATGGCCGAGGCGATGGTCGCCAACCCCGAGGCCCGTACGGCGCTCGAGTCGTTCTTCGCCGAGGCCTACCGGCTACGCAGTCTGGCCGAGGCGCCCAAGAACGCCGAGCTGTTCCCCAACTTCACGCCCGAGCTGGGCGAGATGATGAAGAACGAGACGCTCCTGCTCCTGTACGACATCGTCTGGGACCGAGACGCCGACTTCCGAGAGCTCTTCAACGCGCGCCACACGTACGTCAACGACCAGCTCGCAGAGCTGTACGGCATCGATTCTCCGGGGAGCGGCGAGCTGTACACCCGCGTGGACTGGCCCGCCAATCAGCGGCGCGCCGGCTATACGTCACAGGCGAGTTTCCTGACCTGGCAGTCTGGTCCGCGGCGAAACTCGCCCACCAAGCGCGGCCTGTACATTCAAGAGCGCATCCTGTGCAACGAGATCCCGCCGCCGGACCCGTCGGTCGAACTCGACCTGCCCGACGGCGAGGGGCTCACGCTCAAGGAGCTCCTCGAGATGCACCTCGAGAACCCCGGCTGCGCCAGCTGTCACGGCCTGACCGACCCACTGGGTTTCGCCTTCGAAAACTACGACGCGGTCGGAGCGTTCCGTACCGAGGACAACGGGTTGCCGATCGAGACCGACGGCGAAGTCGCGGGCATCGGCATGTGGACCGACGCCGAGCAGCTCGGGGACATCCTCGCCGCCGACCCGCGGACGGGCGACTGCCTCATCGAGAACTTCATGCGTGGCTCGCTCGGACAGACCCCGACCGACGATACGCACCCTGCCGTCGTCGACCTCGGCCTCGAGTTCGCCGACAGCGGCTACAGCGTGCAATCGCTGCTCGTCGACATGGTCGCCCACCCCCTCTTCCGCCTCGTCGACGAACCCAAATAGGACCAAGGAGAACACGAAATGCGCAACTTCAAGCTCAGCCGACGCCGCATGCTCCGTGGAATGGCCGGTGGTGCGTCCATCGCCGTGGGTCTTCCCCTCCTCGAAGCCATGATGAACACGCACGGCGACGCGCTCGCCGGTGGTGACGCCCTGCCGCTGCGGTTCATGACCTGGTACTGGGCCGATGGCATCGTCATCGACCGCTGGGAACCCGAACAGGTCGGGGACGACTGGCAGCTCTCCGAGCAGCTGGCCCCGCTGGCCAACGTCAAGGACCATGTCTCGGTCGTCTCGGGCATGGCCAACCGAACACCCGGCAACCTGCTGGTCACCCACCACGAAGGCATGGCCGGGCTCAGCGGACACCCCCTGGTTCAAGCCGGTGGCTTCAACACCAACGCCAGCGGACCAACGATCGACCAGGTCATCGCCGACACGCTCGAGGGCACCACGCCCATTCGCGCGGCCCACGTCCGCGTCTCCAAGCGCCAAAGCACCGATGGCGACGGCGGCACCAACTACATCGCCATGTCGCACCGCGAACAGGGCGGAGGCATCGTCGCCCAGACCCCACAAGTCGACCCGCAAGAGGTCTGGCAGCTGCTCTTCGGCGAGTTCGTCCCTGCCCCCGATGACAGCGACCTGCGCGTCAGCATCCTCGACTACGTCCGCGAGGACGCCAACGCGCTCAAGTCCAACCTGGGCACCACCGACAAGCAGCGCGTCGATGCACACCTCGAAGGCGTCTACGAGCTCGAGCAGAAGATCTTGGCCACGCCGCCGTCGTGCGACCTGCCCGACCTGCCTACCGAGACGAATACCGACACCGGCGGCGTGGAGCCCATCTCGAGCACCAACGAGGCCATGGCGCGGCTCATCGCCTACGCGTTCGTCTGCGACATCACGCGGGTGGCGTCGTTCCAGCTCAAGCGCTTCGTCTCCGCCACCGTGTTCGACGAGATCGACGCCGGCGAGATCCACCACAATGCCAGCCACCAGGGCCCAGGCAGCGCAACGTACCAAGCGGGCATCACGTACCAGATGCAGAAGTTCGCCGACCTGCTCGAGATCTTCGCCGAAACCGAAGACCTCAACGGTGACACGCTACTCGACACGTCGATCATCTACGCAACCAGCGACTGCTCGACGGGCGCGTCACACAGCGTGCAGCGCCAGCCCATTCTCGTTGCCGGTGGAGGCCGCGGCTACCTTCGCCACCCTGGCATCCACTACCAGACGACACCGTTCAATGGGAACCACAACAACCCCAACGGCGAAGAGAACATGTCCGACGTGCTGCTCGCTTGCCTGCAAGCGTTCGACCCCACCGCAGAGTCGGTCGGGAGCGGCGCGCTCGAGTCGACCACCCCGCTGACCGACATCGTCGCCTAGTCGAGGCTCTACGCAAGTGGCCGGCGCTGCACTGCAGACGCCGGCCATTGCGTTGGCTCAACCGAAGAGGTGGTCGAGCAGCAGGCTCTTGACGTCGGTCGCGTCGACGACGTCGCCGGGGAGCAGGTCGGCCTCGCTACTGAGAAACACCGGCCCCGCCCCGAGGTCGTCGGTGGGGCGCCCGTGGGACCCGCGAACGAGCGACGTATCGAAGCTGATCACATCGAGGGACGCGCGCTGGTTGAGCACCTTGGAACGAAACAGCCTGGACGCGATGTACAAGGGCGCCAGCGGGATCTGAGGATCGACGAACAGCTCGACGGGGTCGTAGCCGGGCTTGCTGTGAATGTCGACGTTGCGAGCGAAGTCCGGCGCGCGCGAATCGTCGAGCCACCAGTAGTAGCTGAACCACCGATCGGCGCTCGAGATTGCGACCAGCTCGCCCGAACGTTCGTGGTCCAGCCCCGCGTCCCGCTTGCCCTCCTCCCCCAGCACGGTCTCGACTCCGTCGACCCGCTCGAGTAGGGCTTGCACCTCGTCAACGCGACGGGGATCGCGAACGTAGACGTGCGCGATCTGATGATCCGCGACCGCAAACGCTTCACTGGCCCCGACGTCGAGGTGCTCCTCTGCACATTCTTCCCGAAACGAGAGCAGCCCCGCCTCGCGCAGCACACGGTTGATGTGAACCGCTCCGCTGACCTCGGTGATGCCGTACTCCGAGAGCACGACCACCCGCAACCCATCCCGCTCGGCCTGATCGAGCAGCCTGCCGCACACGGCATCGATGGCGCGAACGTCTTCGCCGATGCGAGGGTCGTTGGGCCCGAGTCGCTGAAGGTTGTAGTCGAGGTGTGGCAGGTAGACCAGGTTCAAGGTGGGCTGGCGGCTGCGATGCACGTGCAGCGCGGCCTCGGCGATCCACTCGGATGACTTGATGCCCGCGCGCGGACCCCAGAAGTCGAACAGCGGGAACGTGCCAAACGCCGCTTGAAGCTCGTTGCGCAGCGTCCCAGGGGCTGCGTGAATGTCCGGGAGTTTTCGACCGTCGGCGCGATAGATCGGACGGGGCGTGACCGCAAAGTCGACGTCGGCGTACATGTTGTACCACCAGAACATCTTGGCCACTGTGAACCCACCGTCGCGACGTCGCGCCTCGTCCCAGAGTTTCTCGCCCTGCACGAGGCGATTGCTCTGTCGCCACAACCAAACTTGGGCCAAGTCGCGGAAGTACCAACCGTTGGCCACGCAACCGTGTCCACGCGGCAGCTCCCCCGTGATGAACGTGCTCTGAGCGCTGCACGTGACCGCCGGCGTGACCGTCCGAAGGGCTGCTTTGCCGCCGCGCTCCACGAGCCGGTTGAGGTTGGGCGTGTTGGGCCCGAGCAGGTCGGAGGTCAGACCGACGACATCGAGGACGAGCGTGCGGTGCATCAGTCGTCGATACGGGGCGTCTGCCCGCGGAGCACGGAGTTGCCAAACCACAGCTGGCTTTGGTCGATGCGCACGTTGGTCTCGATCCGCTCGAGGTCGAGCCGACCACTTTGCGCGAAGAACTGCACGGGGTTGTTCCAGCAGATCTCGGTGATGACGTCGTCGGGAATGCCCGCCTCACGCATGGCCGCTGCGGTCTTGGGGACCTTGAGCGGATCGGAGACCCCCCAGTCGGCTGCGCTGTTGATGATGACGCGCTCGCCGCCAAACTCTTGCACGATGGCGACCATTCTCGACTCGTCCATCTTGGTGTTGGGGTAGATCGAGTGCCCAGCCCACATGCCGGCATCGACCACGCCCTTGATCGTCTCTTCGTTGTTGTGGTCGACCAACACCAGGCCGGGGTCGATGCCGACGTCCCGGACCACGTCCAGCGTCCGCTTGGTGCCGGCGACTTTGTCACGGTGCGGCGTGTGGATGAGAATCGGGAGGTTGTGCTCGCGGCCAATCTCGAGCTGCCGGATGAAGTACTTCTCTTCGGCCTCCGTCTGGTCGTCGTAGCCGATCTCGCCCACGGCCACGACCCCCTCCTTCTCGACGTACAGTTCGACGAGCTCGATGACGGCGTCGGCGACGTCGGGGTTGTTGGCCTCCTTGGGGTTGAGCCCCATCGTGCAGAAGTGGCGAATCCCAAACTGACTGGCCCGGAACCGCTCCCAGCCCAGTAGCGAGAGGAAGTAGTCCTCGAACGTTCCGGCGTGGGTGCGTGGCTGGCCGAGCCAGAAGGCGGGCTCCACGATTGCGGCGACGCCAGCGTCAGCCATGGCTTGGTAGTCGTCCGTGGTCCGGGACGTCATGTGGATGTGCGGATCGAAGAGTTTCATGAGCGTGCGGCCAGTTGGTGTAGGCGTGGGATGTCCTCGGGCACGGTCCGCCCCGCAGCCCTCCGTTCGGAGGCGAAGTCGTCGGCCATGCGGAGAAGCTCGGGCGTGATGCGGTCGGCGAGTCCGTCGATCTCCCCCACCGCGACGCCCATGAAGATCGCCTTGAGCACGAGCTGATTGAAGTTGAGCTCGGGAAAGTGGGCGGCGGGATACGGGTTGCGGCAGGCGATCGCCCGGAAGACGACCTCCGAGTTGGTCCGGCAAGCATCGATGGTATCGGCGAGCACGGCGGCGGGCTCGGGCAAGAGCATGGGCATGCGCAACAAGGACTCCTGCTCGCCCTGGTCTCCGCGGCGCAACCACTGCCCGTAGGCCGTCGCGGCCTCGCCGGGTCGGCACACGAACGCCCGCAGCACGATCGCTGCGCGCGCTGCATCCCGCGCCGTCCAGTGCGGCGCCCCCTCGAGAGCAAGCGGAGCGTCGCCCACTCTTCGAGCGCTACGTGCGAGCGAAACCCGGACACTCGCGAGGGTGTCCGGGCGAATCGTCTCCAGCGCTTCATCCAGCCACGCGGACGCACCGTCGACACCATGCTGCGCGACGAGCTCGCGCATGCGCTCGAGCGCTCGTTCGCCCTGCCCCACGCCCTGCATGCGGCGCAGGGTAGCACCCACCTACTGCGGTGGGGCTTCAGCCGGCGCAGCGTCGCCTTCGGCCTCGGCCTCGGCCGCCGCGTCCTCCGCGGCCGCGGGCGCGGCATCCTCGACCGAGCCTTCGGCGGGCGCCTCTTCCTCCTCGGCTTCCTCCTCGGCTTCCTCCTCGGCTTCCTCCTCCTCTTCGACCTCCACGTCTTCGACCGTCACGGCCGGCGTCTCTTCGACCGGCTCGTAGAGGAACTCGTACTGGATGAAGAAGCCGACCGAAACGACCAGCCCGATCGCCGCTGCGACCGCGGTGATGATGATACGAATCGTGAACGCGGTCTGAAGCTGCTCGAGCGCCCCGATCATGTTCGGCACGTCGTCGTCCTCGGTGGTGACGACGGCGTCGAGGAGATTGGCGCCCTTCCAAAACGTCACCCCGATCGCGAGGTCGACGAGAATGCCGAGGATGTTGAGGTTCACGACCTGCACTGCGGTCGTGATGAAGAAC
Organism: bacterium; assembly: GCA_024742475.1. Lineage (GTDB taxonomy): Bacteria > Myxococcota_A > Polyangia > Nannocystales > Nannocystaceae > CAJXVA01. The sequence continues at coordinate 335,418 of JANSYI010000002.1, forward strand.
ATGATCGCCAGCGCCTTCGCCCATTTGGACGTGCGCGCGATCGTTGCGTTCTCGGTCTTGCTGAACTCGTAGGCAGGGGGCCGGGAGGGAGGCGGTGCGACGACGGTTTGCTGAGTCATGTCTGCGTGTCCTTTCGTGCGTGGCTGAGCTCAGCCGGCCGCGGGTTCCTCCGCTGCGACCTCGTCGCCAGGAGCGTCCTCGTTCGTTTCGTCGTCCTCACCTCCGGAGTCCTCACCCTCGGGTGCTTCGCCGGCCGCCGCCTCGTCTGCGTCTTCCCCTGCGGCTTCGGCTCCGCCCGAGCCGCCCGCGTCCTCGCCTTGGGCCTCGTCGGCGCCACCGGATCCGCCGTCGCCCTCTTCGGCTTCTTCGGCCTCGGCTTCGTCTTCGGCCGCGCCTTCGTCGGTGTCGCCGTCACTCTCCTCGTCGTCGCCCTCGTCCTCTTCGGACGCTTCCGCGGCGGCCGCGGCTGCTTCAGCGCGCGCGAGCTCCTCGGCCTTTTCGGCCGCGACGCTGTCGATCGCCATTTGCACGCCGACGCCCGCACTGACGACCACGGCGAGCATGCCGATGGCGAACTCGACCAAGAACGCGGTGCCAAGCTTGTCGAGCGACTGCATGAGGTGCTCGACGTCGTTGCCTTGCGTGTGCACGACCGCCTGTAGGGACTTGCCCGCGCCCATGTAGAGCATCGAGATGACCAGGTGCGTGAGGACGACCGGCACGAGCGCCACGACGAACACCGTGACGTAGTTGGGCTCGAGCCCGTGCGAGATGAGTTCGTCCTTGAAGACCAATGAGACGACCAACCCGATCAGGGCCAAGACCCCGGTGACGACCGAGATGTATCCCCACAAGGTCGCGCGCGCGCCGACCAGCGCGATCTTCTCGTTTTCCTCGTTGGTGAACTCGTAGCGCCCCGTGGAGAGGGGCCCACCCGGTGAATACGGAGGTTGATTCTGCATCGCGGACTCTGGAGCTGGCGGCAACTGTAACGGTCAGAAGGGACGACGGCTATCGGCTGGACGGCGCGTCGAATCGAGCGATCCACGCGTCGACCTCGTTGAGGTGGCGTCGCATCGGGTGCTCGCGTGGAAGGGCCTCGAACCCGGCCTTTGCGTTGCGCGCCAGCCGGATCGCCCGTTGCGAATCCGAGGGCGCGCAGGCGCGGGCGAGCGCAAAACGAAGACGAGGAAGCTCGGTGGGCAGACCCGGACGCGTCGTGCGGATCGAGAGCGCCCGCTCGAGGGACTGCAAAGCTCGGTCGTGCTGGCCCAGGTCCAGCTGCGCGGCCCCGAGGTCGGTGAGCAGAGAGGCGAAGTCGTCATGCTCCTCCCCGAGCGTCTCCTCGCCCAGCTCGAGCGCGCGCTCGAGCAGCGGCAACGCCTCGGCCGCCCGACCCTGGGCACGGACGCTCGCGCCCACCATGGTCAGCGCTCGCGCCACGTCGGGATGGTGCGCGCTGGCGGATTCGTAGTTGCTCAGCGCCCGCCGAGCGTGACTCTCGGCCTGCTCGAACCGGCCGTCGTACAGCTCGGCCTGCGCCAGGGTGAGGTTGGCCCCGCCGATGTAGACCTGATTGCGAGCGCCGGACGCCTCCCAGACCTCCAGCGACTCCACCAGCATCTCTTTGGCCTCGCCCGTTCGCCCCTGTCCGAGCAGCAGCGCGCCGAAGTTCGCCTTCATCGGCGCCACGGAGGGGTGCTGCGGCCCGTGCGTACGCTCTTGCAGGTCGATCGCGCGCTCGAGGTTGCGCTTGGCAGCGGGGGCGTCTTGGCGGAGGAGGTTCACGGCAGCGAGGTTGTTGTAGATGCGCCCCATGGTGGGGTGTTCGGGCCCAGTCGCGCTGCGCTGGCGCTCGAGCGCAAGCTGGAACTGATCTTGCGCCTCCTCCAGACGGCCCTGCTGCACGAAGGTTGCACCGGTGACGATCGCGAGTTCGGCCTGAAGCTCGGCCGGAGCCCCTGCCCGAGCCACCGCAGCCCCCGCGGCGACGATCAGCTCTTCGGCGGGCTCGGCCCGGGCCTGCCCATGACCGACCACCCCGACCAGGGCGATCCACGCCCGCGCAGCGGTGAGATCGTCTCGGCCCGCCGAGGCCGTCTGCACCGCCTCGCGCAGCAAGGGCTCGGCCCTCGCAACATCGCCCGTGGCCAGCGCGAGGCGCCCCTCCCGGAGCAGCGCCTCAGCCAGCACCGGAGCATGACCAACGACGCGCGCCCGCTGCACCGCCACCTTGGCCAGGGCCAGACCTCGCGCGTAGCGGCCCGCGTCTTCGTGCACCTTCACCCGCGCGAGCGATGCGCGAAGGTCGCGAATCCTCTCGCGCACGTCCGGGTCGTCGGGCACCGGCACCGGGGCCTTGAGCAGGTCGGTGTCCGCGCAAACGCTGACGGGAACGAGCTTGGCGGTCGCTGCCACGCCGGTTCGGATCAGCTCGGCGTCCGCGTCGGCCAGGAGCTCGGACAACGCGCCGAACTCGTCGAGGCGGCGGCCGAGGCACTCCATCCGCAGGTCGAGCATTGCGCCCGACTGCTCGTGTCGCACGCGGGTCGCCTCGCACGCGTCGGTGTGCATGTCGACCCATCGCTGTCGGTACGCGTCGAGCTCGCCCGAGACCGCCACCCACGACGCCTCGGCGTAGGGCTGCCCGGTCCGCACGAAGCGGTCCTCGATTTGCGCACGGCGCTGCGGGCTCCACACCTGAGCGAACCGCGAATAGGCTCCAGCGCAGGGTGCCTCGGCCGACGACGCGTCGTCGTCGAAGCTCGTCGCCACCCCCCAGCTTCCGGCCACGAGCGCAACACCGACCCCGGCAAACGCCGCGATCTTGGGCTTGCGCAGCGACGCCGCGCGCTCGAGCGCGTCGAGCAGCGCCTGCATGCTGGGGAAGCGAGCGTCGGGCTCGGAGGAGAGCCCGCGGAGCACGACGGCGCGGATCCGGCTAGGCACCTTGACGTGGGCCGGCGGCGGCGGGATGTCGGCCGCCTCGATCATCGCCAGCATCGCCTGCGCGCCCTCGGCGACGAACGGGCGGTGACCGTAGAGCGCCTCGTACAAGGTGACGCAGAAGCTGAACTGGTCGGTGCGCCCATCGACCGGCATGCCCCGGTGCTGCTCGGGAGCCATGTACGCCGGCGTTCCCGCCAATCGGCTGCGCCGCTCGCCCACGCCCGCGTCGGTCGGCAGCTCGCCAAACGCGGCGCCGCTCTCCTCGAGTTCGAACTCCCGCGCGAGGCCGAAGTCCATCACGTGAACGCGGCCGTCTCGCCCCAGCATGACGTTGTCCGGCTTGAAGTCCCGATGCACGAGGCCAGCCCCGTGCGCCGCCGCGAGGCCACGCCCCGCCTCGCTCATCAACGCGAGCGCCGTCGCCCACGGCAGGGGCTCGCGGGCGAGCCGGGCGGTGAGCGTCTCCCCGTCGACGAACTCCATCGCCACCACGATCCTGCCGTCGTGCACCGCGACGTCATGCACGGCGATGACGTTGGGGTGGCTCAGCCGCGCGAGCGCACGAGCCTCGGCCATGAGTCGCTCCTGGCCTCGTCTTCGCTTGTTCGGATCCTCGCTGGCCTTGCGCAACAGCTTGAGCGCGACCTTCCGGTCGAGCTTGGGATCGTAGGCGGCGTAGACGACGCCCATGCCCCCCGCGCCCAGTCTGTAGAGCACGACGTAGCGCCCGAGCACTTCGTCGGGAGGCAGAAAACCCGATGGCGTGGACTCGGTCGAGCCGCGCAGCGCCACGAGGCCGTCGGCCCGGTCTCGGTGGGTCGGCGGAGACAAGGGACCCCTAGCATGCACCGAGCCGCGCCGCGGGAGAAGGTGGCCCCCGCGGCCGTGGTCCTCATCGCCATGGCATCGACCGTATTCGCCGCCCCCAGGGCCGTAGCCACGCCCTGACGGACAGGTGCCCGAGTCAACTGCGCGTGATCACTCGCGTCCACTCCGGGGCCCACGGCTTGCTCAGGGTGCGCGGCATGTCGTTCGCGCTCGTCCTCGCCCTCCTCGCTCCCCCCCAACCCGCGCTCGTGCGGCCCGACTGCGGCGCCGGCCTGCAAGACATCGAAGACGCTCGGCAGACGCTGCGCGGTTTGCTGGCGTCCGAGCGTGTGCTTCGCAGGCAACACGCCCGGGCCCGCTCTCGCCGCGAACGCAACGATGTGCAGCGTCTTCTGGGCCCGATCTCCAATCAAGCGCGCGCCTTGGAGGTCGAGCTCGACCGGCGCGAACGCGCGTACATCCGCTGCGTCGAACGCCAGCTCGACGCGCGGGCGCGCCCCCTGGCCCAGCCTCAGTGAGCCGTTGTCTCGCCGCGGGCGCTTCGGTACACGTGCCTCGTGCTCGACCAAGTCTTGCCAGCGCTGACCGAGCTCGCGCGCGGCGTCCAGCGGCGGGCGAGCCTCGACGAGAACCTGCAGCAGCTCGTCGACGAGACGGCGCGACTGTTTCGAGCGAGCCACGCCTCGGTCCGCCTGCTCGACCCCAGCCATACGCAGCTGGTGGCCGCCTGTCGCTCCGGTCCATCGGTGCATCCTCGACCGGTCGAGTTCCAGCCCGGCGAGGGCCTCGTCGGCTGGATCGTCGAGCACGGCGAGCCGCTTCGCGTCGCCGACCCAGCGTCCGACCCGCGCTTCGTGCCCAAGCCGGGCTTCTCCGGCATGGGCCCCTTCGTGGGCGCGCCGCTGCTGTCCAGCAACGTCTGCCTCGGCGCGCTCAGTGTCGTTCGCGACGAACCATTCTCAGCGACCGAAGAGCAGCTTCTCGAGCTGATCGCGGCGATCTGTGCCCCTCCACTGGAGATCGCGCGCTTGTCCCGACTCTCTCGGCTCGACCCCCTCACCGGCGCCCTCAACCGACGCGGACTCGAAGAGGGCTATGCCCCCGAAGCCGCCCCCACCGGTGAGAAGCGAGTCGCGGTCCTCATGGTGGACATCGACCACTTCAAGTCGATCAACGACGCACACGGTCACTTGGTGGGAGACGAAGTGCTCCGCCGCATCGCTCGGCAGCTCAGCTGCGTGCTCCGAACCTCCGACGCGATCGTGCGCTACGGCGGCGAGGAGTTCCTGCTCCTGCTCGCCGACGTGACCCTCGACGAAGCGATGGCCGTCTCCGAGCGAGCCCGCCGTGCAATCGAGTCTCAGACCATTCGCGTCACGCACGTGCCGCTGCGGGTCACCGTGTCGACGGGCGTCGCCATGCAACGCACCGACGAACCCCTCGGCGCCGCGGTCGAGCGCGCAGACGCGGCGCTCTACCGCGCCAAGCGAGACGGCCGCAATCGCGTGCTCTCAGCGACGTGAAGCGTCGAGGGCCGCACGCATCTGGTCGAGGATGCCTGCGGCGACGTGATCCCACGTGCATTGGGCCTCGATGCGAGCCCGCGCGGCCTTGCCCATGCGAGCCCGCGCCGCGGGGTCTCCGAGCAGGGTCGAGAGCGCCTCGGCGAGCGCGACGGGGTCGGACGGCTCGACCAGCAGCCCCGTCTCGCCGTGAACGATCGCGTCGGGCACACCGCCTGCGCGCGCGCCCACGACCGCCGTTTCACACGCGCCCGCCTCGAGAAAGACCAGACCAAACCCCTCGACGTCGGGAGGCTCGCTGCGCGCGGGCATGCAAAAGACGTCGGCAGCGGTCATGCAATCGGCCATCGCCGCGTCCGGGACCCGGCCGAGGAACGTGACGCACCCTCCCAGACCCAACGCGGCGACCTTGGCCTCGAGCCGCGCGCGGTCGGGACCGCTGCCGCCGATGGCGTAGTGAAGCCCTGCATGCTCCGCTCTCAATCGAGCGACGGCCTCGAGCGTGGTGTCGATGCCCTTGCGTGGCACCAGGCGGCAGACGGTGACCACCAGCGGTCCAGGCCCAAGGCCGTGTTGAGCCCGAAACGCGGCCCCGTCTCCTGGGCGAAACGCGATCGGGTCGACCCCGTTGGGCGCGACGTGAATCGCCGATTCCCGCACACCAGCGTCGTGAAGCAGACCTGAGGTGTAGCGGCTGACCGGCATCAGCCCGTCGGCGCGCCGAAGCAGCGCATCGCGGGCCCCCGCGAAACCAGCACCGACGACCGGAACGCGCTCGACGACGTTGAGCAGCAGCTCCCGCCCGTGTGCCGCGACGTAGACCCTATCGACGAGGCCCCGACGCCGCAGCCACAGCCCCGCGGGGAGCGTGTACCACTGCGCGTGAAAGACGGCGTCGAACCCTCTGCGCGCGATGGATGCACCCGCGCGCAGCGTCGCGAAGACCATCCGGTCCGAGGGCACCGCCAGCCGGTGAACGCGATACGGCAGGGAGGCATCGACGGCTTCGTGGCCCTCGTCGGCGGGGGCCACCATCTCGAAGCGGCTACACCCTTCGGCAAAGCGCCGACCCAGCTCCGCGCTGTAGGTTTGAATGCCTCCCGTCTGCGGCGGGAAGTCCTGCGTGATCATCAGAAGACGCATCTACTTCTTCTTGGCCTTGCGCTCGGCCAACGCCAACTTGCGCTGCAGCGGTCGCTCGGCGACCGTGCCCTTGGCCAGTCGCACCGCCGTTGCGTACGATTCGACCGCTTCGTCGTAGGCGTGCAGCGCCGAGAGGCAGTCGCCGCGCAGCGCCCATCCCGAGGGCAGGTCTTCATCGAGCTCGACGGCCTTGTCGCCGCTGGTGCAGGCCGCTCCGGGTCGCTCCCCTTCCATCTCGATGCCACCGCGCAGCACCCACGCTCGCGGACTCGCGGGCGCGCGCAGCGTGAGGCCACGGCCGATCGTCGCGGCGGCCTTGGGCTGGCCGAGATCGGTCCAAAGCCCCGCCACGAACGGCGCGGTGTCGAGCAGCGCCCCCACGGGCAGGTAGGGCTCTCGCACCATCTTGCGCCACCCCTTGTACGCCAGGCTCGCGGCGCGACGCTTCTGCTTGCCGGCCAGCTCGACCCTGGCCAGCACCACGTACAGCCGGCCGTCGAGTGCGCGAAGCGTTCGGCGAATGCCCTCGTTCAAGGTGGCCTTCGCAGCCCGGAGCTCCCCCAGCGACAGCAGCGCGGTCGCGTAGAGCGCCCTCGCCTCCACGTTGCGAGGCTCGGCTTCGACGAGCCGCTCCAGCCGCGCCCGGGCGGTCTCGAGCGCCTGCGGGTTTCGTCGTGCCAGCTCGTACCGTGCCCATTCGAGCTCGAGCAGGTTGGGGTCGGCGCCTCGCGTCCCCGCTTCGACCAACCACTCCCGCACGCCCTCGTCGACGGGTGTCCCCCGCAGCGAGGCGTCGGTGGAGGAGGTCCGCGCGAGGTCGAGGAGCGGGCCCGGACCCAACGAGGGCTCGGCGACGAGCGGAATCAACACCTCCCGCGCCTCTCGAGCGCGGGCGAGCTGCACGAGGAACTTGCCGTAGACGGCTCGGTGCACGCCCAGCTTCGGGGGCGTCTGCGCGGCCTTGCGGTAGTAGTCCAGCGCAATGTCAGCATCGGAGGGCTCGTCGAAGATCCGGGCCGCGTAGTGCTCGCCCAGACGGAAGGCAGCCTCGGCCGGTGCTGCCTCCCGCTCGAGTGCGCGCTCGAGCGCCTCGACCGCCTCCTTCACCGCTTCCTCGTCCTTCGCATCGGGGTCGAGGGACGCCAGCCGAGCTTCGGCCAACGCCGTCCAGACGCGGTAGGTCCAGGGGTGCTCGTCCGCGAGGGTCTCGAGTCGGTCGAGCGCCTCGGCTCGCCCCTCACCGGTCACCGTCGCGATGCGAGCCGCCGCCACGGCCAGGTCGGGTCGATCGGGGAGTCGCTCCCGCGCAAACTCGACCCACTGCGCGGCCTCGACGAAGCGGCGCTCTTCGACGAGCGCGAGCGCCTGCAGATGCCCAACCCGCGGGATCGTCTGCGGCATCGCCTCCAACGTCGCGAGCGCGTCCTTGCTCCGCCCATGCGCCAGGTCGGTCCAGGCGCCCACGATGCCGTCGGCTTGGGAACCCAGGTGTACGCCCTTGCGGAGCGACTCGACGCGCTCGACCTTGCCATAGGTCAGCAGGCCCTCGAGCACGTGGAGGCGGGCGTCGTTGTCGGCGGCCGAGAGCAACGTCCACGCGTCGCTGAGCGCCTCGACGCCATCGTCGGGCTCACCTTCGTGCAGCTCGGCGAGGCCCTGGGTGATCGACAGACGTGCCGCGTCGGGGCCGGCGACCGAGCCGTCGAGCGACTCGACCAGCCCCAGCGCACTGGCGACCGACTCGGCCTTGAGCACCTTGAAGAACGCCTCGTCGACCGAGAGCCCGGTGTCTTCGGGAGCGAGCGCCCGTGCCCGTTCGACGAGCTCGAGCGCGCGGTCGAGCTCACCGCGGCGCGCGAGCAAGGTCGCCAGCACGCGATGGTTGGGCACCCATGGTGTCGTCTCGAGCGACGCCTCGAGCTGCGCAACCGCGGCCTCCTCCATCGGAAGGTCGTACGGGTGGCCGAGCGCGACCACCCCTTGCAACCAGGCAGCGTCTGCTCGCACCCATGCGTCGTCGACCTGCATCGCGCCTTCGTAGGCGCGGCGGGCCTGGTCGAAGTCTCCCTCGAGCGCATCGAGCATGCCCACGCAAAGCGGACCTTCGGGCCTGCCCGCATCCTTTGCCGCAACCGCTGCGGCGCGAGCCTCTTCTTCGGCGACGACACCGCGCATGTGCAGATGGGTGACCACCAGCGCGAGGCGACCCAGCGTGGCCGGATGACGGGGAGAAACCTCGAGGTTGCTCTGCAACACCGTCCGCGCGGCCTCGAGCTTTGCGACCGACGACGCGGCGAGGGGTTCAGCCGCGGACGCGAGCCCCTGTTCGATGCGCCGGTTGTGGGCGAACTCCTTGACCCCGTACGCGACCGCACCGAGCAACAGCACCAGCGCGGTCAGGGCCACAACCCAGTTGCGAACCTTCCGCCGCCGAGCTGCGCGCGCGTCCTTCTCCCGTTGTCGGCGACGGAGGGACTCCTCCTGCGCCGAGCGCTGCTGCTGCTGATGGATCTCCTCCACCAAGCTCGCTCGGGTGGCGTCCGATGCCGAGGGGGCCGACACGTCGGCATGGTAGGACTTCGTGGCGCACACTTGAACCTCTACGCACACATGGGCGTGAGTTAGCAGCCGTTGGTGCGCTTCATCCGCTGCCGAGGAGGCGGGCCAGGTCACCCCGGTGGGCCAGCGCGAGTGCGTCCATGGTCCACGCCACGGCGCAGTGCAAGAGCACGCCGCCGTAGATCGAGCGGGTTCGTAGCGCGAGGGTCCCGAGCACCACGCCGGCGAGCACGGAGCCTACCGTCTCCGGCAGCGCCTTTCCGAAGTGGATCATCGTGTAGGGCACGACCGAGACGAAGATCGCGGCCGATCCCAGCGAGCGCGCCAGCGCGAAGAGCAGGAACCCGCGAAAGAAGAACTCGAGCGCGGCAAACTGAAAGCCGTACGCGGCCTCCCACGCCAGCAGCCGCTCCCACGTCGCGCCCGCGTGCGCATAGCGAGGGTATCGGCCGAGAAATGCCGGCGTGTCTGCTGCGAGAACGACGACCGGCAGCAGGAGCAGCAACAGCAGTCCGTACAGCGCCCACGTTCGACGCCCCAAGTGCAGCGAGAGGCCGTACTCGCGGACGCGGTCCCCCAGCAGCCGAATGCAAAGGCACGGGATCGCGACGTAGTTCACGGCCTTGAACAGCGCCCAGTACAGGCGGGGCCCGAGCTGTCGGTCGGGGAATCCGTCGAACCAAGGCTGCAGGTTCTGCGACGCGAAGCGGGGCGAGCCCAGGTAGATCGGCAGGATCAAACACACCGTCGCAGTCAGCAGGACCCACATCACCCTTCGGTCGGGCAAGGGACGATCGAGCATCTCGGCGTCGATGGCCGACCACTGTTCGATCGTGAGCTTCCGAAGCCAGGCACCCATTTCGCGCGGCCAATCGGGTTTACCATCGTCGCCCATGATGCGTACGACGACCTGCGCGCTCCTGCTGCTCTCGCTGGGCTGCTCGACCACCAGCACCAGCGCCGACACCGACACCGACGCCGACGCTTCGACGAGCACGGGCGAGGAGAGCACCGGGGCCGAAGAGTCCTCGACCGGGCCCGGCCTGTCTTGCGAGCAGGAGATCACCATCCCCCTGGGACCGGCGATCGATGCCAACGGCACGATCGACCCGCTGGAGTGGGCGGGGGCTCAGGTCGTGGCGATTCCCGTACAGAGCACGGAGGTGAACGTGATCGTCTCGCACGACGGCGAGAACCTCAACGTCGGCTTCCAGCCGCTCGCCGAGGGCGGTCTGGTGATCTTTCCCGAGGTGTACGTCGACCCGATGAACGACAAGTCCGTCATGTTCGGCGCCGACGATTGGTGGTTCCATACCGACGACCAAGAATGCGGCGCGCAGGGCATGTTCGACGCCTGGCCCGACTGCGTCGACGACAACCCCGACTGGGAGAGCACGCCAGGCCTCGCCGGGCCTGCGAACGTCGTGGAGTACTCGATCCCGCTGTCGTTGCTCGGCGTCGATCTGAGCACCACGTGTGAGATCGGCCTGGCGCTTCGGGTCACCAACGGGCAGACCGTGGCAGAGGTCTGGCCCGAAGGCTCCGCTCGCGACGAGCCGGTCACCTGGGCCACCGTTGCGCTCGAGCTTCCGTAGCGGCCTCGCACGGACTAAGACACGTAGGCTTCGAGGTAGCGGCGCACCATCAGCTTGGTCTCCTCGAGCTGCACCCTGCCAACCTCGGGTGATTCTCGCGCGATGAGCAGCAAGCTCATGCCGATCGTGTAGACCACCGTGCGCGCAACGAGCGTGGCACGCTCGGGCGGGAGCTCGGTCGCCCACGTGCCGATGAGCGCGCCGACGATCTGGATGAACTGCTCCATCTGCGCCGAGTCTTCGGCTTCGTACTCTCGGTAGAGCTGGAAGTTCCGCACGGTCGCCCGCATGCGGACGTCCCGGTGGTGGAGCTCGAAGAAGAGGTCACAGGCTTCGTCGAGGATCTGCTGCCACGGCTTGTCGCTGCTCGGAAGCATGAGCGACGCGAACGTGGTCCCCGATGACTCGATCGCGCGCCGTGCCACTTCGCGAAAGACGGCGAGCTTGTTGGGGAAGAACTGGTAGACCGAGCCGATCGAGGTGCCGGCCGTGGCGGCGATGCCGTCCATCGTCGTGGCATCGAACCCGAACTCGGCGAACGACTCCGCGGCCGCATCGACGATCGAATCGTGTCGGCGCCGACTGCGCTCCTGCTTGGGTTGCGCGCGGGGTGCTGGCTTTTTCCCTCGCTTTTTCGTGGTCTTACTCGCCACTCCTTGACGAAACTGAGGGTATCCTCAGATTTTGTCAAACATGAGGACAGCCTCACATTTTGCGAACGGCGAGGCCTTGCCCGGACCGCGCGGGCTCCCCTACTTCGGCTCCTACTTCGACGTGATGTCCGACCGGCTCGGGCTGTTCACCGACGGACGCGACCAGTTCGGGGACGTGGTCCGCTACAAGTTCGGGCCGTTCCGCTTCGTTGTGCTGCACGACCCCGACGCGATCCACCACGTGCTGGTCAAGCACCACTCCCGCTACGTCAAGAGTCGCTCGTACGATGGCCTCCGCCTCGTGATGGGCAACGGGCTCGTCACCTCCGAGGGCGACTTCTGGAAGCGGCAGCGCAAGCTGAGCCAGCCCGCCTTTCACCGCAAGCGCCTCGCGACGCTCGCCTCCACCATGGGCGGACTCTCCGAGGAGCTGGTGACGCAGTGGTCCAGCCGTCACAGTCAGGACCTCGACCTGCACGAGGCGATGATGCGGCTGACGCTGCGCATCGTGGGACACACCCTGTTCTCCACCGAGCTCTCGGCCGAAGCCGGTCGACTGGGCCCCGCGATCACCACCGCGCTGCACCGCGCCAACCTCGAAGCCGAGACGGCGATTCGCCTGCCGCTTTGGATCCCCACACCCAGCAACCTTCGCTTCCACCGAGCGCAGCGGATCCTCGACTCGGCGATCGGCGCGATCATTGCGGAGCGCAGGGCAACCCCGACCGACCGCGGCGATCTGCTCTCGATGCTCATGCAGGTCGAGGACGAGGAGACCCGCGAACAAATGACCGACCAGCAGCTCCGCGACGAGGTGCTCACGTTGTTCCTGGCCGGACACGAGACGATCGCCACGCACATGAGCTGGACGTGGAAACTCCTGACCGAGCACCCCGCATGGGCCCGTGCGGTACGCGAGGAGGCCGAGTCCGTCCTCGGTGGCCGCAGCCCCACCCTGGAGGACCTGCCCAAGCTCGAGATCGCGGGCCGCGTGATTCAGGAGTCGATGCGCCTGTATCCACCCGTGTGGATCATGGAGCGCACCGCGAAGGTCGACGACGAGGTGTGCGGTCGGATGATCGAAAAGGACACGATCGTCGCCGCGTGCCCGTGGACGCTGCACCGGCACCCCGCGCTGTGGACCGACCCCCTGCGATTCGACCCCGACCGCTTCCTCCCCGATCGCAGCGCAGGACGCCACCGCTACGCCTACATTCCATTTGGTGCGGGCCCGCGGATCTGCATCGGCAACAACTTCGCGCTGATGGAGGCGAAGATCATCCTGACCACGCTCATCCAGAGGTTCGCGGTGCAGGTCCATCACCCCGAACGCGTCGGACTCGACCCCGGCATCACGCTACGGCCCGCAGGCGGAATGCCTGGGACCGTACGGGTGATGTCGTAGGCGTCAACGCGCGACGCATCCTGGTTGCGTTCGGTCTTGTCGCATCTGCAAATACGACAGTGTGTCGCATCTTGAGCGTCTTCGCGCATCGACGTCGCACGCCTCAGGCCGGGGTGGCGAACCCGGAGCTTCCGAGCCGGACACACCGCCGAGACTGATCCTTGACAGGGGTGTCCCTCGGTGAGGTGCTCGTTTGCCGAGGAAGCGAAGCCGTGGGAACGTCGAATCATGAGGTCGATCCCGTGGGTCACAGTCCTACTACTACCAGCCGCCTGCTTCGCGCCACGGGCGCCCGTCGAGTCCGAGTCTGGACTCGAGACTGAGACCGCCGCCAGCTCTTCCTCAGAGGGGATTCCGACCAGCGGCGGCACTGAAGCCTCAAATGACGCAGATGGGGGCAGTAGCACGACAACCGGAACTCCCGTCGACTTGCCACCGACCATCGTCTTGACTCTCGACGGCGAGGAAGACCCGAACGCGATCACCGAGCACGGACGCTTCACTCTGGCCGCCGACGTCGACGATGACGGCACGATCACGGAAGTGGAGTTCTGGTCTGGAAACACTCTGCTCGAGACGCTGACCGGCGCTCCGTACGAGTTGTCGATCGCGTTCTCCTCAGTAGACTCCGGCTTGCGAGAGTTCCGAGCGGTTGCGACCGACGATGCAGGCCAAGTTGCCGAAGACTCGGTCGAAGTGTCGGTGAACATCGCGGGCGGAAACTTGGAAAACATCGACCACGACCTTTTCGACGGTGTGATTCTCCCCGTGAGCGTGGCCGACAGCATCGGGGGAGCGATCACTGAGATCAACGGCCGCATCTACGTGTCGGCGACGCAAAGCAGCGGAGACGGCATCCTGCTCGCCACGCTGCCAGAGTTGGAGACCCAATGGCAACGAGAGTTCGACGGGCCCTTGTGGTCCCTCTCCTCGGCCATCGACGACAACCATCTCGCGGTCGCGGTCTCGGAGGCTGAAAGCTGGGTCGCGTACGTGCTCGACCTTCCAACTGGCGACACCAGCACGTCCTGGACCTTGGGCCCCGAACCCGCAAATGGGATTCTCGGACCGCACATCACGTCGACTTCTGCCGGACTTCTTGCAACGACGACAGCAACCGACGTCGCGTTGTTCGACACTCGCGGCGCCTTGCTGGAAGACGGGTTCTCCGTCGGGTCGGGCGTCATCACCGAACTCGTAACGGCTTCCGACGACTCGCTCGTCTACGTCAGCTTCGGCGACGCGCTCAACGCTTCGAGCACGACCTGCGCAACGAACTCGGACTTCTGCGCCCAAGCTGTCGAGCCGGGGAATGGCGTGTTGTGGGTGACGGGTCTGAGCGAACAACCCGCGGGCATTCACCGGATCGCCCCTACCGACGACGGTGGAGCGTTCGTCGCGGCAGCTCTCGACAGCAGCGAGTTCGGGTTCGAGTTGCACAAGTTGACCCCCCAAGGGGTGATCGTGGATACATCCTTGCAAGGCGAATCGGGACCCGACGAGAGTGGCGACCGAGTTCGCTCTCTGTCGCCAGACAACAAGGGCGGGGTGGTCGCCTGCGGCGGAACAGGCTTTCTCATCGACGAGGACTCTTCTCCGTCGCCCTTCGTCGCGGCCTTCGATCCCGATCTCAACCTCGTATGGCTACTTCGCGACTTCGTCGAAGCGGAGGACGGAGCCTACGCCATGGCGTGTGCTGTGACCGACGAGGCTGTGTACGTCTACGGGCTGCGTGACATGGTGGTCGAATTCCTCGATGAGGAGCCAGTCGCCGTCGGTTCCGCGTGGCTGGCAAGGATCAGCCTTTAGGTCGTGCCGGGTTCGGCGCCGCCGGGGTCATCCGCGCCTGCACACCCCCCGGAGAGTCCCAGCAGTACGAGCGCGACACACATCCTCGAACCTTGCATGGGCGCAGCCTCGCACAACCCGTGGCGCCGCCACCAGAAACCGCGTCGCCTTTGCGATATCGTTGGGCGAGGGCCGATGATGAAGTCGAACGCACTTGGGCGAGCATGGTTGGGGCTGTTGTTCGCGGTTGGACTCGCGGGCTGCACCACCGACGCGTCGTTCACGTGCGCCGACGACTCCCAGTGTCGCCAAAACGGCGCACCGGGTACGTGCCAGCCCCTGGGGTTTTGCAGCTTTCCCGACCCGATGTGCGCGTCGAACGAGCGCTACGGAGCCCTCGCGCCCGAGGGCGTAGCGGGCAAGTGCGTGCCTCCGGGACAGGCGGGCGGCTCGGACACCGACGGCGCCAGCGGATCCGATACCGATGACGCCCCTCCGGTCGAGTCCGAGTGTGGCAACGCGATCGTCGAGGGTGACGAGGCATGCGACGGCAGCGACCTCGGCGGTCAGACCTGCGCATCGCAGGGCTTTGCCGACGGCGCGCTGCAGTGCAACGACGACTGCACCTTCGACACGTCCTTTTGCACCCAGTGCGGGAACGGAGCCGTAGACCCCGGCGAAGAGTGCGACGGCGCTGCGCTGGGTGAATCGCAGACCTGTGCCGACGTCGGGCTCGGCGAGCCCACCGAGGCCCTCGGCTGCAGCGATGCCTGCACGTACGACTACTCCGAGTGCAGCGCTTGCGGCGACGGCATGGTGACCGCGCCCGAGGCGTGTGACCCCGAGGCCGCGCTCACCGACACCTGCCAGAGCGCGGGCTTCGACTCGGGTCAGCTCGCGTGCACCTCTGGCTGCGTGCTCGACACCTCGGGGTGCGCGCTGTGTGGCAACGGCCGACGCGACGGCGCAGAGGCCTGCGATGGCGCCGATCTCGGCACGTCGACGTGCGACAGCGAAGGCTTTCAAGGTGGGGCGCTGCAGTGCGGCGACGACTGCACCTTCGACACCTCCGAGTGCTTCACGTGCGGCGATGGCAACGTCTCGGGCACCGAGGACTGCGATGGCGACGACTTCGACGGTCAGTCGTGCCAGACGCTCGGCTTCACCGAGGGCGAGCTGTCGTGCAGCGGGACCTGTACGGTCGACGCCTCCGGATGCAGCGCCTGCGGCGATGGTGCGATCAACGGCGCCGAGGCGTGCGACGGGCTCGACCTCGATCTTCAGACCTGCGAGGGTCTGGGCTTCTTCGACGGCACCCTCGTGTGTGCGGGCGACTGCACGTTCGACACGTCCGCATGCAACGGGACGGGCTGCGGAGATGGCTCGGTCAACGGCGGCGAGGACTGCGACGGCAACGCCCTGGGGGGTCAATCGTGCGCGACGCAAGGCTTCGACGGCGGCACCCTGACCTGCACCGCCGGCTGCACCTTCAACACGTCCGCCTGCTACGCGTGCGGGGACGGTGACGTCGACCCCGGCGAGGCGTGCGATGGAGCGGCCCTTGGCGGCCAGACCTGTGCGTCTCAAGGTTTCGACGGTGGCAGCCTGAGCTGCTCGGGCAGCTGCACGCTCAACACCAGCGGCTGCTACGAGTGCGGCGACGGGGCGGTCGACCCCGGCGAAGAGTGCGACGGCAACGCCTTCGCCGGAGAGACCTGCGCCTCGCAAGGCTTCGACGGAGGTTCGCTGTCGTGCAACGGCGGCTGCAACATCACCACGGGCAATTGCTACGAGTGCGGCGATGGGAGCATCGACTCGGGCGAAGACTGCGACGGATCCGCGCTCGGCGGAGCCAGCTGCACCTCGCTCGGCTTCGACGGCGGAAACCTCTCGTGCAGCGGCAGCTGCGGCTACAACACCTCGGGCTGCTACAGCTGCGGCGACGGGAGCATCGACCCCGGCGAGAGCTGCGATGGCAGCAACCTCGGCGGACAGACCTGCTCGAGCCTCGGGTATTCGGGCGGCCCCCTCTCCTGCAGCGGCTCGTGCAACTACGACACCAGCGACTGCTGGGAGTGCGGCAACAACCAGGTCGAGCCCGGTGAGGAGTGCGATGGGCCAGTGCCGGGCTGTGAGTACTGCACCGCGTTCTGCACGCTCTCCGACGAGTTCTGCTGCGGCGGGCCGATCGCCTGCAAGTAGGGCAACGAAGAGCCGTCCGGGTCAGCGGACGGCAGACGCGAGCCAGCGATCCACCTCGGCCGCCAGCGTCGCGTCTCGCGGCGTCTGCCGCAACCGAGCCGCCAGCGCCTCGGCACGGGCGCGGGCCTCGTCCGGATCGCCGTGGGCATGCTCGAGACGCGCGACCGAGAACAGAGCGCTCGCATAGCCTCGCGCCTGAGCACCCTGCCCGAGCACGCCCAAGGCCGCCTTCGCCCGGGCGAGGTCCTCGGGCGCGGTCTCGGTCTCGGGCTTGAGCGCGAGCGCCCGAAGCTGAAGGTCGGCCCACAGAGGGTGCGATGTGCCGACTACGTCGCCCGCCTGCGCCGCAGCCTGCTCGAGCTGGGCGCGCCCAACCTCGGGCTCTCCGTTGCGCGCCCGAAACTCGGCCAGAGAGGCGGTGGTGCGAAGGACCATGCGGATGTCTGGCTCGGGTGACTCGCGAGAGAGCCGCGCCGCATCCTCGTAGGCTCGTCGAGCCGCTTCGGCGTCGCCCAGAGCGTCGAGTGCCGCCCCGACGAGCTCCCGCGCGCCCGCGGTCACCGGGTGCCCCTCGCCCATCTTTGCCTGAGCGTCGGCGTGAACCGAGACCGCGAGTTCGAACGCCTCGTCGTACCGCTGCTCATCGAGCAGGAGCCCGACCAGCGACGTGCGGCAGTCGAGGACATAGGGGTGCGTATCGCCGATCCCACGTGCGAGCATTGCGATGCCCCCCCGCATCTTCTCTTCGGCGTCAGCGGACCGCCCAACGACCGCGAGCGCTTGCCCCCACTTGTACAGCGCATCCCCGAGATCGGGATGGTCGTCGAACAGGTCGCCGTAGATGGTCGCGGCCCGTTCGAACAGCGCGACCTGCTCGACCGGGTCGACCGTCGTGACACCCAGGTTGAAGGCCAGCGCCGCGACGTTGTGAGTCTGCGGGCCGTACTCCGCCTCGGCGAGCGCGAGCGCCTTTGCGAACGCGTCACGAGCGTCGTCCTTGCGCTCGAGATGAAGATGGACCGTGGCCATCTTCCGCAGCTCTTCAATGCGCTCGCGCGGCGGCAGTGAGTCGTCGCCTTCCATCGCGGACGCCACCTGCTCGAACAGGGCTGCCGCCTGAGCGTGCTGCCCGGCCATGAAGTGAACGTTGGCCAAGACCCGAAGCAGCGCCGCCGGAGGATCGCTCTTGCCGGCTCGCTCCGCGGCGACCTCTGCATGTCGCGCCCACTCCAACGCTTCGGCCGGACGAGAGAGCTCTACGCCAACGAGCTCGGTGAGCCGGGTCGCTGCGCTCAGCGCGAGCCGATGATCGGGCAGCGCCAACGCGAGCTGGTATGCGAGGACCAAGGAATCTTCGGCGAGGGCCGTGTTGCCACGGACGATTTCGACGTCTGCGCGCATCGAGGCCACCCGCGCTTGCAGCGGCTCGTAGCGCAGCTCTTGTGCTCGCGCGGAGAGCGTGCGTAGGCGCGCCGACGCCTCGTCGTAGCGATCGGCCGTGCGCAGAACCTCGACCTCGGCGAGCTCCGTGTCGGCCTCGGTGAGAGCAGCGACGATACGAGGCGGCAGCACCCCCGAGGGGCCATCACTGCACGCGGCCTGCGAGGATGCGTGGTGGACAGCGTCCTCGATGCGCGTGAGCTGTGCGGCGTCGGCCTGGGGAACCGCGTCGAGCAGACGCTCCAAAGACATGTATCGACGACGCAAGCACGCCAGCTCGGTGTCGAGGGCGACCGTGGCCTCGTCGATGCGCTGCCGCTCGCAGGCAACCGCATAGGCGTCGGCGAGCCCGACCATTTGTGCATCGACCACCTCGTCGAAGACCGGCCACGCGTGGGCGCGCCCTCGTTCCTCGAACGACGATGCGATGGATGCCCGGCGCTGCGATGACCAGTCGTCGTCTCGGCGGGTTCGTAGAGCTTCGCAGGGCTCGGCGTCACCGAGCGCAGGGAAGAGCCCCACGAGGACGACCCCGGCCGCGACCTTCCACCCGACCCAGCCCGTGACGAGCGCGAGCGCGCGAAAGGGTCCGCGGGGTTTGACCGGCTTGCGGAGCACGTCGAGCAGCGGCGCGAGCGAGGGCCAACGCTGCTGCGGGTCCGGGTGCAGGCCGCGAACGAGCGCGTCGATGATGGGCCTGGGGACCGAGGTGCGATCGGGCCGGACGAGCCGCTGCCGCTCGGCTGCTCGCCGCATGCCCTCGACCGTGTCCGCGGCGAACGGACGGCCGCCGAAGAGCGCCTGCCAAAGCGACACGCAGAAGCTGAACTGATCCGAGCGCGGCGTCGCCGCTCGACCGCGGAGGCACTCCGGCGCCATGTAGGTCGGCGTGCCCGCGAGGCCCCCGCGCTGCCCCCCCGCGGCCACCGTCGCCAAGCCGAAGTCGAGCACGCGGACCCGGCCGTCGCGACCCATGAGCGCATTGGACGGCTTGAAGTCTCGGTGCACGATGCCGGCCGCGTGGGCGGCATGCAGCCCCTCGCCGGCCTGGACGTACGCGCGCACCGTCTCGACCCAGCCCGGCGTCTCGTCGCTGAGCCAGTCGCTCAAGGTCGCGCCATCGACGAGCTCCATCGCGATGAATACGCGGCCCGCGTCGACGCCCACCTCGTAGACCTCGATGACGTTGGGGTGGGACACCGACGCCATCGCCCTCGCCTCGCCGAGCAGCGCATCGTGGTCGTCGGCGGACGCGCCGCGAGCCTCTCCGAGGACCTTGATGGCCACGGGGCGCCCCAACGTGGGGTCGTAGCCCCGGTAGACCTGGCCCATGCCGCCGGCGCCGATGCGCCCCGCGATGCGATACCGACCGATCTCGGGCGGAAATCCCGAGAAGAGCCGCCGCGAGAGCGAAGCTCCGACGCGCGCGAGCTCCTGGTCCACGGCCGAAACGTAGCAGCCCGCGGGCGCAGGCGCTGGATCGGAGCCGCGGGAGGGTCGGATCACGGTCCAGCGGGCGTGTCCCCCCGCACTTTGCGGGAACGAAGAGCGCGGGTAGGATGCGCCCCCGTGCTCGTCCGCCTCCTCCACGGCGCCCTCGCGCTCAGTCTCGCGACCGAACCCGCCGCTGCGGGCGACGAGCCCGTGCCCACCGAGCGCGACGACGACTCCAGCGCCACGCCCCCCTCCGACGCGTCCGAGCCAGAGCCAGAGCCAGAGTCCGCCCAGCCGGAGACGGAGACGGATCCCGCGCCCGAGCCAGACCCCGCCACTCCAGAGCCAGAGCCAGAGCCAGAGCCAACGCCAGAGCCAGAGCCGGAGTCCGAAGCCGCCGTCCCACCCGTCGTCGCCACCGAGCCACCCCGGCCCGTCATCGGCCCCCCATCCAGCGGCCGCAAGGGCGACCTCGTCAGCAAGGCCCTGCTCGGCGGCGGCATCGCGTCGCTCACCTTGACCGCAGGCTTGGTCGGCACGAGCGCGTGGGCCTGGACCGAGAGCAACCGGGCCGAACGCGCGTCCAAGAACCTCACGGACGACCCACAGGCCGACGCCCAAGACCGCCGCGACCAGATGCGCACGATCGGCCTCATCACGACCGGTGCAGCCGCGCTCTATGGCACCACGGGCGTCGTGCTGCTGCTGCTGCGGGCACGCGATCGCAGGCCTGCGCCGCGCACCGTGCTCGCGCCGAGCCCGGGCGGACTCAGCCTCACCGGCCGCTTCTGAGCGGCCTCTCGGGGAGCACTACTCCTCGGGCACGTCGTCGACGTCGGGCACGACTTCGAAGGTGGTCGAGAGCCGGTTGGTCCGCTCGCTTCCCTCGCGTCGCGCCTGCACCTCGACCGTCCACTCCCCGAACTCGTCGAGCCTCACGCCGAACGTCGCGATGAGCACGCCGCGCGTGTACCCGGCGAGGTGGTCGGCAATCGTGATGTCGTCGATCGACCGGTTGAAGCGCTCAGCCGTCAGCTCGCAAATCGAAGGCCCCACGCTCTCCGACTCGTCGCTTGCGAACGTGCACGTGAAGCCGTCTCGAAACAGTGTCACCTCCTCCAAACAGGGGGGCTTCTCCTCACCTTCGCAGTCTCCCTCCCTCTCCACGACGTAGGACTCTTGGAGCACTTCGCCCGATGGAGACGTCACGTAGACCCAGACCGCATCGATGGCGCCCTCGTCATCCTCGAACGCGAAGCGGGCCGAGATCGCGGGTTCCCCCCGCGGGACCCGGGTCTCGCTGAGCACGAGCTCTTCGCACTCGGGGCAGTCTTCGGTCCCGACCCCACGCAGGCGCGGAGGGTACTCGTACGTTTCGCAGCCGGCGCTCGTCAGCACGCACCCGGCGATGATCAGTTCACGCATGCGCATCTACTTGCCCAGGCTCCGCGAGTAGGCCGAAACCGCGTCGATCTCCTCGGCGGTCAGCTTCGTCTTGAACGACTTCATCTTGGTCCCGGGCTCGCCGTTGGTGACGATGTCCTTGATCTTCGACAGCGACCACCGACCCTTCCAGCCCGGCTCCTTCCACGACTCGATGTCGTGCTTCTGGGCGAGCTTGGTGTCGGCCGCTCCCGAGACGCCGTGGCAACTCTTGCACTTCTTGAGGTAGATCGCCTTACCGTCCGCGGTGCTTGCCGCGGGCTTGGCATCGTCCTTCTTGGGCGCGCCTGCAGTGGGCTTCGGCTTCGGCTTCGGCTTCGGCGCGCCGGCCTTCGCCTTGGTGTCTGCCGCAGCTGGCTCGGCGACGTCCTCGGCATCGGCGGCGGCGGGCGACTCCTCCGCCTCGGCGGGCTTCACTTCTGGCTTCTCCGCCGGCTTCACTTCTGGCTTCTCCGCCGGCTTCGCGTCAGCGGGCTTCTGTGCCGGGGTCGCCTCATCGGTCTTGGGTGCATCCTTCTCCTTCGCCTTGGTCGCCTCGTTCCCGGTGGCGTTGTCCGAGCCGCCGTCGCAGGCGGGCGCGAGAAGAGCGAAGCTCAGCGAGAGCGGAAGAAGTCGACAGAGCGTCTGGCGTGCGTTCACGGATCGAGGAAACTCCTGCGGGCGTTTCTTACCAGACCACCAACGCGTGACGCGGCATGGCGTTCCGCGCTTTCGATCGAGCGAGCTGCAACTGCGCGAAGTTCGGCGGGTTTTCGGCGGTCATTTTTGCGCTGTTGGCGGTTTGGCGGGGTCGCGACCACCTGCTAGCGTGCCGCCCGGGTTGCAGGACCCTCATGAGCACGCGTAGCCCCACGATCGACTCGACCACCGCCCCGTCGGAGCCGGCCAGCGCCGCCCTCGCGCGTCCGCCCGAGGAGCTGGAGCTGCGCCCACTCGAGGGCATGGCGCGCTGGCTCGGGCGCATCCTCCATCCGATTGCGTTCCGCATGGTGAGCATGGTCGAGCAGCCGCTCGGCACGATGTCCGGCCCCCTCAGCCCGGTGAAGGGCTACTTCCGCCGCGACCGACACCGACACCCCAAGGTCGACGCCCAGACCTATCGGCTCAAGGTCACCGGCGTCGCCAAACCCCGCGAGTTCACCCTCGAAGATCTGCAGGCGCTCCCGTGGGAGAACCGCGTCCTGGTCATGGAGTGCGCCGGCAACGGCAATCACATGATGGGGTCGGCGGGCCTCATCGGACAGGCCAAGTGGTCGGGCCCCTCACTGAAGACGATCCTCGACGCATGCGGAGGGCCTGGCGACGCCACGCACTTCGCCTGTCACGGCCTGGACCCCATCCCGTTGATTCGCAAGGGCTACCACTATGGGCTCTCGCTCGACGAGTACACGCGCTCGCGTGCCCTACTGGCGCTGCGCATGAACGGAGAGCCGCTTCCGCGCCCTCGAGGGTTTCCGGTCCGCCTCGTCGTCCCCGGCATCTACTCGATGTCGCACGTCAAATGGCTCGGCCACATCGAAGGCAAGACCAAGCCCCACATGGGCGTGCACAACCGCTTCGTCTTCGTGAACAAGCGGAAGACGCCCGAGGGGAAGTGGGTCAAGGAGCAGGCGCGATGGATCGGGCTCAAGTCGATGGTGACCCGCTGCCTGCGTGACGGCGACGACTGGCTCCTCACCGGCTGGGCCTGGGGCGCCGGCAAGACGATCGCTTCGGTCAGCGTGAGCGTCGATGGGGGCAAGACCTGGGACGACGCCGAACTCGAGCCCCCCTCGGCACACTTCGGTGAAGCCGAGGGGCTGAGCGACGCCGACCTGGAGCATGCATGGTCCGTTTGGACCTATCGCTGGCGAGCCCCCGCCGCGGGCGAGTACGTCATCGCGTCTCGCGCGTTCGCCGAGGACGGCGAGGCGCAGCGGCTCGAGGAGGATCCCGCCGTCAAGGGCCACTTCAACCAGACGCGCGTAAAGTGGCGCCAGGTCGAGGTTCCCGCCCGTTGAGCCACGGACTCCCCGAGGGCTGGGCAACGACCAACTTTTCTTCGCCGCACGATGCAAACTTCGGCGTCGGGGATCGTCGTTGACAACGGCGAGCGGCGGACCCTAGCGTCGTCTCGCACCCGGAGCTCTACGCGATGTGGGAAATCCTCGTAATTCTTCTGACTGAAGGCCTCGACCCCGGACTCATCGTTGCGATGACCGGCGTGCTCGTCGCTGGTCTCGCTGCGGTCCTCGGTATCTGGATGGAGCGCGATCACAGCAAGCCGCCGCGCTACGCCTACGCGCTGTCGGCTCTCATCCTGCTCGCCACCGTCGTCAGCGTCATGCAGTCGTACCTCGACGCCAAAGCCGGCGAGAAGATGGAAGAAGACATGGCCCGGATGCTCCAGCGGATGGACGAGATCGCGGCCAACTCCGACGACCCGGCGCTGCAGGAGCTCATCGCCGGCGAGCTCGCGGCCCAATCTCGCGCAAACCCCGACGTCGTCCAGAAGCTTGCGCAGCGCGTGGCGGACGAGGGGGGCGACCCCACCGAGATGCTCGGTCGCCACATGGACGCCAGCGAGGTGGAGAGCGTCAGCCGCAAGGGCCTGATGAAGGTCAAGAAGCCCAAGAAGAACAAGGCCAAGAAGAAGAAGGCCGGCAAGAAGGGCAAGAAGGGCAAGGCCGGCAAGAAGGGCAAGGCCGGCAAGAAGGGAAAGGCCGGCAAGAAGGGCAAGGCCGGCAAGAAGGGCAAGGCCGGCAAGAAGGGCAAGGCCGGAAAGAAGGGCAAGGCCGGCAAGGCCGGCAAGAAGGGCAAGGCCGGAAAGAAGGGCAAGGCCGGCAAGGCCGGGAACGCCGCCGGCAAGAAGGGCAAATCCGGCAAGAAGGGAAAGGCCGGCAA
Source organism: bacterium (assembly GCA_024742475.1). Classification (GTDB taxonomy): domain Bacteria; phylum Myxococcota_A; class Polyangia; order Nannocystales; family Nannocystaceae; genus CAJXVA01. Next base: position 359,263 of record JANSYI010000002.1, read on the forward strand.
GAAGGGCAAGCCTGGCAAGAAGGGCAAGAAGGGCAAGAAGGGCAAGAAGTAGCCCGGCAGCGACAATCGCCCCTCCCCCAGAAGGGACCGCACCACACCGCGGTCCCTTCTTCTTTTGGTGGCCGGACGCCTCAGCGCAGGGAATAGACCAGGTTCTTGCAGCCTGCGCTCGCGCAGGCTCGTTTCACTCCGTCGACCAGCGACGGCGAAACGACGAACTTCCGGTCCTTGTACACGCGGAAGGGGTGGCGCTCACGCAGCGTCACATAGCGAGCGCGCTCGACGTCTCGAATCCCTTCGGACAGCAGAGGATGAAAGGGGTCGTTGCTCTTCTCCTCACGAACGTCGAGGGCAGCGACGTCCGTCGCGAACGAAGCGAGCATCAAGGTGTCCTGCGCGTGTGCTGCCCGTGCAGCGGACCACGCCTCGTCAGTCGCGTCGGCCTTCGACTCGAGCACCGTCGCGACGCCTGCCTCGAAGGGGATCGCGAAACGCACCGGACCGAGGATGCCCCGCTGCACCCGCTCGACGTGTACGCCCTCGAGCTCGTGAAGCCGGATGAAGAGCGTCTCGGCATCGTAGGACGCGAACCGGTAGACCATGCCGCGGAGGGCTTCGGTGCCAGACGCGACCTCGCCGTGCGTGTCGAGATCGACGAGCTTGTGCGACCAGACGCTCGCGGTCTGGGTCAGCTCGATCACCACGCGCAGGTAGGCTCCGGAGCCGTCGAGCTTGGTGAGTTCGACCCGGAAACTCGCGCGCGACGAGGCGGGTTCGTGGCGGCGCAGCAGGACGCGGTGCTCATCGACCGGCGCCAAGGCGCTCTTCTGGAGCAGCTCGTAGTAGCGACGCTTCGACGCGAGCCGGGCGAACACCTCGGCCTGGTCACGCTTGGCATCGAGCGAGGCTTGATCTTCGTAGCCGACGAGCGCGTCCTCCCCCACGCCCTTGTCCGCGAGGGGGCGGGTGAAGCTGGCCATGTTGGGCAACCCCGACCGCGAGTCGAGATAGATCCCATCGTACAGGCCATGGTGCGCGTCGGCATGCAGCGCACGGAGCGTGCCCTCGAGCTGTCGCCGCTCGGGGAACGTCTTGTTGAGCCGCGCTACTCGAACGCAGCGAGAGAGCAGCCCCAGGTAGGTCGAGGAGACGGGCTCGAGCAGGTGCTGGGTATGGAGCGCGACGAGGTTCGCGGACATCGCCCCGCTCCTCAGCCTTCGGCGGGCGACTCTGCAGCGTCGCCCCGCTTCGCGCGATTCTCGATGGCCTTTTGGACCGCTTTCTCGATGCGGGCGTCTTCGATTTGCTTGGAGAACTCGAGGTTCTCGTCGAGAACCTTGGTGGTGTTCTCGTCGAACGTGTCGAGCTCCTGCAGCAGGTTGTCGAGGTTCTTGCGGAAGAAGACCTGCGTCTCGCTGACGAACTGCGTGGTCTGGTTCATCGACTCGGTCATCACGTCGAGGCTCTTCTTGAGCTCGAGCATCACCACCGACGCGTCGGCGGCGGTACCGATGGCCTGAATCTGCGCGGACGCCATGTCGAGCTTGATCGACGCAGCCGTGGTGTACTGGCCGATGTCCTGGCCGAGATTGCGTATGGTCTCGACCAGCTTCCGGGTGTTGTTCTTGAGGCTGGCGTAGCGGTCTTCGGCGGCGGAGTAGAGCTGCAAGTTCGCCGAGTGCATCGCCAGCTGTGCGCGCGCCTTGTCCTGCTTGGCCTCGAGGTCCCGGGCGTCGACGCTTCCGGCCTCGACGGTCTGAATCTCGGCGTCGATCTGGTCGATGAGCTGCTTGAGCTCGAGCACGTGGTCCGCCGCCGTCGCCTCGTTCGTGGCCGACTCGACGATCTTCTCGTTGATGCGATCGATCTCTCGATAGAGGTCTTGCTCGCTCTGCTTGAGCGTGTCGACGTACTCCGCGGCGTCTTTCACCCGGCGCGCGCTGATCTGGTACTGCTGCTTGAGCAGCTCTTCGATCGAGCGCTGGGAGATGGCGATGTTCTTGAGCCCGGGCAGGTGGCTGAGCGCTTCCTTCACCCCGGCCCAGAACCCGCCCTTGGTCGCGGTGCCGTCGAGGTAGTCGCTGAACTTGCGCAGCTTGCCCACCTCCTCGGCGAGCGACTGCTGAATCTCGACGTTGCGCTCCCGGAGGACCTTGAGTTCCTCGACCTTGACGTTCTGGACCGACCGCTCCTCGTGGATGTTCTCCTCGAGAGACTTGACCGAGATTCCTTCGCCGCTGTAGGCGACGTCCTTCTGAAGGATGTCGAGGTTGAGCTTCTCGCCCGCCATATCGGCCACAACTTACACATCCGGCGGGGTCCGTGTCCCATCCTCCGCGCCTTCGATCGCCAGCTCCGGGTACCCCGTGGTGGAGTCCAGCCGACGCTCGAACCGCAGACCCGGCAGCAGCAAGAGCACGAGTTCCACCGTCGTGTGCACGATGCAGCCCCTCGCCACGTGTCCGCCCACGCAGTGGCCCTCGCTGTCCGCCACCATCATGTGAAGATGCGCACCTCCCGCGCCAACGGTCCCGCTGAGCGTGAGGATTTCGAGCGGCCCCTCGAGGCTGCGGAGGGACTCGGCGCCCGCCATCCGGATACGGGCTGCGGTCAAGCTGCCAACGACGGACACGATCCCCGCGGCCGAGATGGGCAGAGACCTCGCGCGGGACTCCAGCGCGCCGCGTAGGTCGTCACCCGGTTGGAGGCGCAGCGCGTAGGCCCCAGGGGCATCCGAGATCTCCACACCTGCACCTTAGCGGCATTGTGGACTGATCTCGGCGGCTTGGACCTTTTTTCGAGAAGAATCGAAAGGAAACGGGCCGCACCCGACAACAAGGGGTGCGTGCAGCGCTCCGACGTGCACAAGGGGCCACAGGGCTCCGACTCAGCCCCACTCGACATCGAGCGGGTGTACCGGAAGTACGTGAGCTACGTCTTCCGCGTCCTGCAACGGTTCGGCGTCGGCCCAGACGAGGTCGAGGACGCGACGCAGGAGGTCTTCATCATCGTGCATCGCCGCCTTCGAGACTTCGATCCGCGCCGCGGTTCGATGAAGACGTGGCTGTTCGCGATGGCCCGTGGCGTGGCCGCGAATCGCCGCCGATCAGGCCTACGCCGAGGACCCGGCGGCCTGCGACGAGGCCTTTGCGGCGTGCGACGCATTGGCCCAGGTGTGCTGGGGAGACGACCCCCACCCGTGCCCCGGCGAGCCCGGTGACGAGCCTGGCGACGGCCCCCCGCTCCCGTAGCGTCACTTCGACGACTGCTCGAGCAGCACGGTGTAGAACTGCACCGCGGCCCGCAGGTCTTCGACCGCGATGCGTTCGTCGGTGCCGTGCATGCGCGCCCGGTCTGCGGGTGTCAGCCGCACCGGCAGGAATCGAAACGCGCCCTGCTCGGTGAGCGGCTGATAGTAACGCGCGTCGGTGCCACCGATCACGAGATAGGGCGCGACGACGGCGTCTGGATACACCGACGCGACGACGTCGCGGATGAGGCCGAACGCCTCGCCATCGACGTCCGATGAGGGCGTCGCTTCGCGGCAGACCCCCGCGCAGCGAACCTGGATCTGCGGGTCGTCCGTGACCTCGCGGACGTGGGCGATGACCTCGTCCACGGTATCGCCGGGCAACAGACGGAAGTTGACGACCGCCGTGGCCCGTGACGCCACCACGTTGTCCGCGACGCCTGCGTCGAAGCGGGTGACGGCGGTCGTCGTTCGAACGCTGGCGTTGCTCGCCTGCTGTGTGCCCAACACCGCCGCAATGAGGGGGTCGAAGAGCCAACGGTTCGCCAGCACGACGCGCCACGACAGCGGAGTGTGCGGCGTGATCGCATCGACCATGAGCGAGGTCCCGCCCCGAATGTCGGTGTCGAACTGGTCGTCTTCGAGCCGCCCCACGACCTCCCCCAGGCGGGCGATCGTGCTGTGCGGCGGGGGCATGTTGGAGTGGCCCCCCTCCCCTTCGAGCGAGAGCTCGACCGTGGCATATCCCTTCTCGGCCACGCCGACGAGCGCCACGGGAGCGGCGACGCCGGGCAGCATGTCCTCGATCACCGCGCCCCCCTCGTCGAAGGCGAACCAGGGTTCGACGCCGCGGCGGCTCAGCTCGGCCGCAATCGAAGCCGCGCCCGACGTGCCCCCGGTCTCTTCGTCGTGGCCGAAGGCGAGCAACACGGTCCGACGAGGCCGATAGCCGCGCGCCGCCAAGCACTCGGCGGCCTCCATCAGCCCGATGACGCCGAGCTTGTCGTCGATCGCTCCCCGGCCCCAGACGTAGCCGCCCTCGATCGCCCCCGAGAACGGCGGATGGGTCCAGTCGTCCTCGGTGCCGGGCTCGACCGGCACAACGTCGGTGTGCGCGGCGAACAAGACCGGAGCAGCGTCGGGTTCACTGCCGACCCACGTGTACAACAAGCTGTCCTCGATGATCTCGAGCTGCATGGCCGCGTGTGCGTTTGGATAGAGCGCGGCCAGCTCCCGACGCAGCCGCTCGAACGACGCGCGATCGGCCCCAGGCTGCGGCTCCCCGGTGCTGCCGAACACGGTGATCGTGCGGTGCTGCACCACCGCGCTCATGTGCGCGGCGACGGCATCGGCATCGACATCGGGCAGCTCGAACGCTGCCCCCCCCGGCTCCGGTGGCGACACCATCGCGGCGCGCGACACCAAGACCACGAGCAACCCGCCCGCGGCCAGCCCAGCCCAGCGGAGCGCTCGTCGCCAACGAGGGCGCGCGGGGCGGTCGTCGGTCAGGGCGCCGCTCCTCGCCCCGCCTCGGTGAGCTCGAGCGACTCGATCACCTCACCGCTGAGCCCGATGACCTCGAGCCGCGGAGGCTTGCCGTCTTCGAACGTCCAAAGCGTGACGTGCTGCTGCGCGCTGAATGCCTGGACGCGATCGGCGTACTCCTTGGGCGGCAGCTTCGCGTAGTAGGGCGCACCACTGCCGCCGCTGATCACCGAGTAGACCGAGCCGGCAGCCCCTGCGACCGTCTCGGGACCGATGAGCGCGCGCGAGTAGTTGTGTTCGTCGCCCGAGACGTACGCGAGCACCTCGTGCTCGGCCAAGATCTTCCAGAACCGCTCCCGCATCGCGTTGACGTCGGGAAGCTCGCCGTGCCACCACATGGCGTCCTTGACGTGGCCCCCCACGGGGAAGGCCGGCTCATGACCCATCACGACGATGTGCTCGGCGCCCTGCTCCCGCGCCCGCGCGAGGTCGTCGTCGAGCCACTGCATCTGCGTGTCCATCACGAACCCCTCGCGATTGCCCTTGCCTTCGTTGCGCGGATGGCCGGGGTGGCTGGTGCGCCAGTAGTTGGTGTTGAGCATGACCAGATGCACGTCGCCCAGATCGACCGAGTACACGGTCTCGTCGTAGCTGGGCGCCTCGTCGGTTTCGGGGTCGGGTGCGCCGCCGGGGTTGACCATGCGGGCGGCAAACCTGGCCTCCGCCGAGTCCTCGCCGACTTTGTCCAACGACACGCCGTCGGACCACATGTTCACGAGGGACTCGTGGTTCCCCATGCCGGTGTAGATCGGCACGCTGCCCCCAACGGGCTCGGCGACGTGAAGCCAGGTCCGCAGCTCGAAGTCGTAGTCGTCCACGTGGGTCGCGTAGCCGTCGATCAGGTCCCCGGGGAAGAAGATCGCCTCGACGTCGCTGCGGTGGGCGATGGCCAACAGCCCCGCCAATACGTCAGCGTTGACGCCCGCGTAGGCTTGGCGGCCAGGCCCGATGCCGCTGCGTGAGTCGGAGAGGATTGCGACGCGGACCGGCCCGCTGCTGCTTCGCGTCCGCATCGTTCGCGGCGGCGCGACCGAGGTCTCGACCCCATCGGACACGGCGACCTGGTACGCGTACGCGGTCGCGGCTTCGAGACCATCGACCGCGATCTCGTGGCGACGGGAGGGCTCGGGCGAGACGACCGGTGTGCGCCCCCCGACGGCGACGGCGGCGGCCGTCTTCACGTCGGTCTCGAAGCTGACGATGAACCGATGCGCGGAGACCTGGTGGATGAACGGGCCGAGCACCACCGTCGGCTGCTGGACGAGCGCGAAGCGATCGCCGCTGGCCTGCACCCGAAAGGCGGTGCGGCTCTCGTAGAGCACGGTGCTGCCCTTTTCGGGCTCGTACTGCTCGATCTGCCAGGCGAACTCGCCGTACCCGCGCTCGCGCGTCCCGTTGACGTCGTACTTGGGCTTGAAGAGTCCGCTGAGATCTCCCTCGACCACGTGGGATCGTCCCTCGCCTCGACGCGCCTCGATGTCGTAGGTGCGATAGCGCGGGGGGGAGAACGGATCTTCTTCGACGCGGAGCCCCGCGTACGCCACCGCGGCCGGCGAGCGCGTCCGTGTCTCCCACCGCACCGAGAGCGTACCGTCGGTCGCGAGCGTGGCGGTGGGCAGCACGGTGAAGTACATCGACGCCCAATCGACCGGCCGCGGCGTGCCCGGCTTCGAGGCCAACGCGCGCAGGGCCTTCCAGTCGGCGATCCGCTGCACGCCCTTCGTCGGCATCGCGCGTCGCCGACCAGGCTTGGCAGGCTTGGGCCGAAGGGACGCAGACGACGCGGCCGCCAACGCAGCCGCGCGCAGGGCCTGCACGTCGACCGCCGCCGGGGGCGTGTCGATGGCTCCGTCGTCGCGCGGCGGGGCGACGACGTCCGTCGGGTCAGGGCACGGCGCGTTGGACGTGGGTTCAGAGGGCGTCGTGGTGGCGACCGTAGGCTGGCAGCCCATGCTCGCGCACACGAGCAGCAGGCTCCGCATCGATACTCGCATGCGGCAAACCTACCCGGTCACGCCCCGCGGTGAACCCGGAAACTTCGCTCGCCAGCGGCGGGCTAGTCCTCGATCTCGTAGCCCGCGTCGATCTCGAAGTCGAACTCGACGATGACCGGCGGCCCGTCGTACCCCGGATAGGGCGCAGCGGCCGTGGCGGCGCGCAGGCAGTCCATCAGGCCCGTGTCGGCCGGAGCGTCGTCGGAGACCTTGCCGTTGATGCCGAGCGGGCGCTTTCCGGCGGGGTTGAGCAAGACCTCCATCGTCGCCGTCCCCTGAAGCTGCACGTCCTCGCCCGCCTTCGCCGCCTCCACGCAGCGATCCATCTGGGCGCGCTGGTGCTCGAACGCGCCGAGCAGCACGTACTCGTCGGGACGCTCGGCGCCATCAGAGCTCAGCTCGGTGGTCGCGTTGGGATCGAACGTAGGCACCGACGTCGAGGCGGCCGCGCTCGCCGACATCCCGCCCAGACCGACGACCGACGCGAAGAACGCGGCGAGTGCCGCCTGCGCCGCCCGGCCAAACTGGATGCCCACCGCGCCTCCCCGAGACCAGCGCACCGTCGCCTTGGCCGCGAGCGGGGACGCTTGGCCCGGCAAGGCGAGCGACACGTCGATGTCCTCGCCGATGGGCAGCGCGCCCTCCCCGACGACGGCGCCCCCCACGATCTTTGCGCCGCCGACACTGAGGTCCTCGCTCGTGAACGACAAGGTCGAGGCCCCGTGGGTCGCCTCGATCTCGACCTTCAGGGGAAATCGCGCGTGCTCCCTTCGCTCCGCACCACCATCCATGCGCACAGCATGCGGCTTTGACGATCAGGAAATATGTATCGAGCAATACATATCAAGTCGATTTCAAAGATGTTCGGCGAAAAACGAGCGTGACGACCGAGGCGGAGATCAGCACGCACAGCGCGTACGACATCGGCAGCCAGAGCACCTTGGCCTGCTCCGCCTCGGGAGACGCCGCCAAGATGATCGCGAACGCGAGCGGGCTGTTCTGAATCCCGGTCTCGAGCGCGACGGCCCGCCGCTGCGATCGTCCCATTCGCGCAGCGCGTGCGACGGCGTAACCCAGCAGCATCCCCGAGACCCCCAGCGCAGTCGCGGCGAGGTAGCCCGCCGGAGGGATGAGGGCGAGGTCGGCGTGGTTGCGCCACAGGCTGGACCCGATGAGCAGCACCAACACCACGACCCCGCTCGCGGAACCGAGGCGCTCGGCCTTGGCAGCCGTCGCTTCGCTGTTGGCGCGAATGCCGATCCCGATCGCGACCGGGACGAGCACCAACACAAGCGTGGTGACGATGTTGCCCAGCGGCAGACGCAGCGACGCGGACGTCAGCGGCTCGGCGTAGACGATGAGCAGCAGCGGCATCGCGACGGTTGCGACCGCGGTGGACACGACGGTCATCGCGACGCTCAACGCGACGTCGGCCCGCGCATAGTAGGTGAACATGTTTGACGTCGTGCCCCCAGGCGTGCAGCCGATGAGCACCAGCCCGATCGCCATCGGCGGGGGAAGGTCGAGGCCCCGCGCCAGGCCGTATGCGACCAGCGGCATCCATCCGAACTGCGAGGCGAGCCCGATGAGGACGCCGCGCGGGGAACGGAGGATCTGCTTGAAGTGGGAGATGCTCAGCGTCGCGCCAATGCCCGTCATCAACACGAGCAGCAACGCGGCGAGCAGCGCCTTCTCGAGGGGGCCGAGCATCGGCCCGAATCAGCCGCAGACCTCGCGGAAGGCCGCGAGCGCGCCCTGCACGGCCTCGTCGGGCGTGGCCATGCTCAAGCGAAGGTAGCCGGGCACGCCGAACGCGGTCCCGGGCACGACGATGGTCCGCTTCGCGAGCAGCGCGTCGGTGAGCGCGACGTCGCCGCCCTCGTCGTCGCGTAGAGACTCGGGGAGCTTGGGAAACAGGAAGAACCCGGCGCGTGGCTCGGGCACACCAAAGCCGAGCTCGCGCAGGCCCGCGGCCATCGTGCGACAACGCCGCGCGTACACCTCGACATCCACCCGACCTTCGGGGGTCCCCAGCACTTTGGGGAGGACGCGCTGCATCAGCGCCGGCGCGTTGACGAAGCCCAGGACCCGGTTGCAGAACGCCAGGCCGCGAAAGACCGTGTCGACCCCGGCCATCTTGGGCGAGAGCGCGATGTACCCGATGCGCTCCCCGGCCAGCCCGAGATCCTTGGAGTGACTGGTCAGCAGCGCCGTGTGCTCATAAAGCCGCATCATCGACGGCACATCAGCGCCGTTGTATGTGAGATCGCGATAGGGGCTGTCTTCGAGGACCAAGATGGGACGTTCTCGGGTGGCGTTGGCCGCACGCAACGCGTCGGCGAGCCGCCGCAGCACGTCCTCGGAGTAGATCGCCCCGGTCGGATTGTTGGGCGAGTTGATCAAGATGACGCGCGTACGCTCGTTCAGCGCGGCGACCATCGCGTCGACGTCGGGCTCGAACGACGCCGTCGAGCGCACCGGCGTGAGTGAAGCGCCAACGTTTGTGCAGTAGTGGTCGTACTCCGAGAAGTACGGCGCGGGCACCATCACCTCGTCGCCGGGGTCCAGCAGCGCCCGAAAGCAGACGTTCACGGCTCCAGCCGCGCCCACCGTCATCACGACGTGTCCCGCTTCGAGCCCCAGGCCGTAGCGCTTGGACTCACGCTGGGCCAGAAATGCGCGGACCTCGGGGAACCCGGCGTTGGTCATGTAGCGGTGCATTCCGGGCGGTTCTCCCTCGAGAACCTCCACCAGCGCCGTGCGCCACGCCGTGGGCGGCTCGAGGCTGGGGTTGCCCAGAGACAGGTCGTGGACGGGGCCGCCACCGTCGGCGCGCAGCTGCCCCGCCAGCTCGAACATGCGGCGAGTCCACGACTCCTTGGACCCGAGCAAGGTGTCTCGAACACGAGAGGAGAGCTGCGCTGCGCCTGCGTCGACCACGGCCCGGAACATAGCAGCGAACGCCCCGGATTTGGCCCGTTCGCGCTACACTGCCGGCCGCTAGCCCCATGGACGCCGAGCGATCCCTCAGCAGCCACAACATCGCCTTCCTCGAAGCGATCTACGAGCAGTACGAACGAGACCCGGACTCCGTGAGCCCCGACTGGCGCGCGTTGATCGAGTATGAGCGCGGCCGCAACGGCGCCGGCTCGGGCGGCGTCCTGCTCGAACGTCGCAACGGCGTCGTCGAGCACGTCCCCAGCGACGTCGAGCAGGTCATGCTGCAAAAGCAGGTCGATCGACTGATCGAGAACTACCGCCTCATCGGACACCTGCGCGCCGACATCGATCCGCTCGAGCGGCCCCGCCCCGCCGTGCGCGAAGGCCTCGACCTCGACTACTTCCGACTCGGCGAGGAGCATCTCGACCGCGAGTTCTCGGCCGGCCGCCTCTTCGAGGGCCACCAGCTGGTCAAGCTGCGCGACATCATCGACAAGCTCCAGCGCATCTACTGCCGCCGCATCGGCGTCGAGTACTGGGACCTGCACGACGTGTCCATGCGCAGCTGGCTGCGCGACCGCATGGAGAGCACCGAGAACGTCGTCGTGCCGAGCAAGGAAGAGCAGCTCGACCTGTGGCGCTCTCTGGCTCGCTGCGACGAGATCGACAACTTCCTCCACACCAAGTTCCTCGGTGCCAAGCGGTTCTCGGTCGCCGGTGCCGAGAGCGTGCTCGCGCTGCTGCACACGCTCATCGAAGCGGGCGGCGCCCAGGGTGTGGAAGAGGTCCTCATGGGCATGGCCCACCGCGGACGGCTCGCCGTGATGATGAACATCTTCGGGCAGACGCCGGCGCAGATCTTCGAGAAGTTCGAAGGCGGCGATCCGTGGGCCCACCTGGGCACCGGGGACGTGAAGTATCACCTGGGCTGCTACCGCAACTACACCACCCGCGAAGGGCGGGCGATGTACCTCGCGCTGGCGTTCAACCCCAGCCACCTCGAGGCGATCACCCCCGTCATCGCCGGCCGCGTGCGCGCGAGCCAAGACAAACGGCCCCCCGGTGAGGAGACGAAGGTTCTCGGTGTCACCATGCACGGCGACGCCGCGGTCATGGGCCAGGGTGTCTACGCTGAGACGCTCAACCTCGGCCGCCTGCAGGGCTACGGCAACAAGGGGACCATTCGCGTCGTCATCAACAACCAGGTCGGCTTCACCACCGACCCCGACGACTCGCGCTCGACGGTCTACCCCACCGCGGTGGCCGACATGCTCAACGCGCCGGTCTTTCACGTCAACGGCGACGACCCCGAGGCCGCCGCCTACGCCGCCAAGCTCGCCGTCGAGTACCGCCAGAAGTTCGAGACCGACGTCATCATCGACCTGGTCTGCTACCGAAAGTTCGGCCACAACGAGGGCGACGAGCCCACGTTCACGCAGCCGGAGATGTACCGGCGCATCAAGGGCCGCAAGTCGGTCCGAGAGCGCTACGAAGAACGGCTGCTCGAGCGAGGCACGATCACGCAGAAGGACCTCGACGAGCATCGCAAGGCCCTGCACGCCGAGTTCGAAGAGGCCCTCGCCGCGGTGCGCAAGAGCAGTAACGACGGCCCAGCCAAGTCCCCCATGCACGGGGTCTGGGAGAGCTTCGCCGGCGGGCCCGACGAACACGTCGAGGACGCCGACACCACCGTCGACGCCGAGCGGCTCGACGCCCTGGCAGAGAAGATCATCGCCGTGCCCGACACCTTCACGCTGCACCGCAAGCTGCAGCGCTTCGTCAAGGAGCTCGGCGAGATGGCGCGCGGAGAGGCACCGCTGAGCTGGGCCGCCGCGGAGCACCTCACCTACGCCTCGTTGCTGACCGAGGGTTACAACGTCCGCATCTCGGGCCAGGACGCCATCCGGGGCACGTTCACGCACCGCCACGTGGGCTGGACCGACAACGACAGCAACGTCCGCTACTTCCCGCTGAAGAACCTCGCGCCCGACCAGGGTCGCTTCGACTGCTTCAACAGCCCGCTGTCGGAGTTCGGCGTGCTGGGCTTCGAGTTCGGCTACAGCCTCGCGGCTCCGGACACGCTGCTCATCTGGGAAGCTCAGTTCGGCGACTTCGCCAACGGCGCGCAGGTCATCATCGACCAGTTCCTCAGCAGCTCCGAAGACAAGTGGAACCGCATCAGCGGCCTCGTCATGTTCTTGCCTCATGGCTACGAGGGACAGGGCCCCGAGCACAGCAGCGCTCGTCTCGAGCGGTTCCTGCAGCTGTGCGCCGAGGACAACATGCAGGTCTGCAACCTCACCTCGCCCGCGCAGGTGTTCCACGCGCTGCGACGTCAGATTCACCGCAAGTGGCGCAAGCCGCTGGTCGTCATGACGCCCAAGAGCCTGCTGCGGACCCGCGAGTCGTTCTCGCCCCGCGAGGAGCTCACCCGAGGCGGGTTCAAGCGCCTCATCGACGACGCCGCCGTCGATGACGAGGGGGCCAAGAAGGTCCGACGCGTGATGTTCTGCAGCGGCAAGGTCTTCTACGACCTCGCCAAGCACCGCGAAGAGACCGGCCGCAAGGACGTCGCCATCGTTCGCATCGAGCAGTTCTATCCCTTCCCCGCCGACGCCGCGAAGGCGGCCATGAAGCGATACAGCAAGGCCACCGAGGTGTTCTGGGTTCAAGAGGAGCCCAAGAACATGGGTGGCTGGCAGTTCATCCGGCCCTACCTCGAAGAGGTCATCGGAGAGCTCCCCTTGAAATACGCAGGCCGAGTACCCAGTGCCTCGCCCGCCACCGGCTCGAACGCAGCCCACAAGCTCGAGCAGGACATGATCATGAAGGCAGCGTTTGCCGACCTTGCCTAACGGCCCCCCCCCCCGCTAGCTCCCACTCTCAAGCAACGCCAACACAACAATGGCTATCGATATCCTGGTTCCACAAATGGGCGAGTCGGTCACCGAAGGTGTGATCGCCCAATGGCTCAAGAACGAAGGCGACACCGTGTCCGCCGACGAGCCGCTCGTCGAAGTCGAGACCGACAAGATCACCGTCGAAGTCCCCGCCCCCTCGGCGGGCGTGCTCACCAAGCAGTCTGCTGGTGAAGGCGACACGGTCAACGTCGGCGACATCATCGGCTCGATCGACGCAGACGGCGCGGCAGCGTCCGCCCCCTCGGGCGACGCAAAGCAGCCGCCCGCTCCCGCTGCGGAGGCCCAAAGCGACAAGGCCCCCGCGATGCCGGCGGCCCGCGCCGAGGCCCAGCGGACGGGCGTCGACCTGGGCAGCGTCGATGGCACCGGTCGTGGCGGCCGCGTGCTCAAGGAAGACGTTCAACGGGCCGCGTCCTCCAAGGCTTCAGCCCCCAAAGCCTCGGCCTCCAAGGCCCCCGCTTCGCCGCCGGCGGTCTCCCGCAAGGCCGACGAAGGCCGCGAGACTCGCAAGAAGATGACGCCGCTTCGTCGTCGCGTGGCCGAGCGCCTCGTGCAGTCGCAGCACACCGCCGCCATCCTCACCACCTTCAACGAGGTGGACATGTCGGCCGTCATCGCCCTGCGCTCCAAGTGGAAGCAGAAGTTCGTCGACAACCACGGCGTCAAGCTCGGCTTCATGTCGTTCTTCGTCAAAGCGGCGATCAAGGCGCTCAAGGCCTTCCCGCCCGTCAACGCCGAGATCGACGGCGAAGAGGTCATCTACAAGCACTACTACGACGTCGGCGTGGCCGTGGGCGGAGGCAAGGGCCTCGTCGTCCCGGTGATCCGCGACGCCGACCGCCTCTCCTTCGCCGAGATCGAGAAGACCATTGGCGACTATGGCAAGCGCGCCAAGGACAACAAGCTCACCCTCGACGAGCTCACCGGCGGCACGTTCACCATCTCCAACGGCGGCGTCTACGGCTCGATGCTGTCCACGCCGATCCTCAACCCGCCGCAGACCGGCATCCTCGGCCTGCACAACATCGTCGAGCGTGCGGTCGTCGTCGACGGCAAGGTCGAGGTCCGGCCGGTCATGTACCTCGCGCTCAGCTACGACCACCGCCTCATCGACGGTCGTGAAGCGGTGCGGTTCCTCGTCACCATCAAAGAAGCGCTCGAAGATCCCGAGCGCCTCTTCCTGGGGGTCTGAACCATGAGCGACAACGAATTCGATCTCGTCGTCATCGGCGCAGGGCCCGGCGGCTACGTCGGGGCCATTCGCGCCGCGCAGCTGGGCATGAAGGTCGCCTGCATCGACAAAGAGGCCAAGCTCGGCGGCACCTGCCTGCGGGTGGGATGCATCCCCTCCAAGGCGCTACTCGAGTCCAGCGAGCGCTACCACCAGGCGGCCGACGGCCTGCTCGACGCGCACGGCATCAAGCTCGCCAAGGTCGAGCTCGACCTGGACGCCATGCTCGCCCGCAAGGACAAGATCGTCGACCAGCTCACCTCGGGCGTCGCCGGCCTCTTCAAGAAGAACGGCGTCACCGCGTTTCACGGGCTGGGCAAGCTCGCCGGCGACGGCAAGGTCACCGTGCAGCTCGAAGGCGGCGGCACGCAGACGCTCACCGCCAAGAACATCCTCATCGCCACGGGCTCCGAGCCCACCACGATCCCCGGCGTCGAGCTCGACTACGACCGCGTGGGCAACTCGACGACCGCTCTGTCCTACCCGACCGTGCCCGAGCACCTCGTGGTGATCGGCGGCGGAGTCATCGGCCTCGAGCTCGGGTCGGTGTGGCGGCGCCTGGGCGCCAAGGTCACCGTGCTCGAGTACATGCCCGACTTCCTGCCCACCGTCGACAAGGACATCGCCCGGCAGGCGCTCAAGGCGTTCAAGAAGCAGGGCCTCGAGTTCAAGATGGGTGTGAAGGTCACGGGGACCAAAGTCGAAGGCGAGAAGGTCACCGTCTCCTACGAGGAGAAGGGCGAGAACAAGACCATCGAGGGCGACCGCGTGCTCGTGGCCACGGGCCGTCGCGCCAACACCGACGGCCTGGGCGCCAAGGAAGCCGGCCTGGAGATGGACAAGCGGGGCGTCATCCAGGTCGACGACCACTTCCGCACCAACGTGCCGGGCATCTGGGCCATCGGCGACGTCATCCCCGGGCCCATGCTCGCGCACAAGGCCGAACACGAGGGCGTGGCGGCCGTCGAGACGATGGCGGGCGAGCCAGGGCACGTGAACTATGACGCCATCCCCGGCATCATCTACACCCACCCCGAGGTGGCCACCGTCGGCAAGACCGAGCAGCAGCTCAAAGAGGCGGGCATCCCGTACAAGAAGGGCAAGTTCCCGTTCATGGCCAACGGCCGCGCCAAAGCCATGGGCGAGACCGACGGCATGGTGAAGATCCTCGCCCACGCCGAGACCGACCGCATCCTCGGCTTTCACGTGGTCGGCGCACACGCCAGCGATCTGGCCGCCGAAGGTGCGGTGGCCATCGAGTTCTCGGCCAGCGCCGAAGACCTCGCCCGCAGCGTGCACGCCCACCCCACGCTCTCGGAGATCATCAAGGAAGCCGCCCTCGACGTCGCGGGGCGCGTCGTCAACATCTGAGCCTCCATGAGCCTGCCGCCCGAGGACGAGCCGCCGACTCAAGGCGAGCCCGGCGCCGACGCCCCCGCGGCCGAGCCGAAGACCCCCAAGCGGCTCTCGCCCAGCGAGATGTTCCCGCAGGAGGAGCAGGAAGCGCCGCCGGACGTCTTCGACCTCGACGTCCGCCGGTCGCACCGCGCTCACAAGGAGCAGGTCGACGCGTTCGCGCGCCTGGCCAAGGACCTCGTAGCCTTGGACGGGCCGACCCTGACGGCGCTCGGGCTCGAGGCAGAGCCCCGTCAGGCGATCGAGTCCTGCCGGAGCATGCGCAAGGGAGCCCGGGTCCGCGAGCTGCGAAGGATCGCGACCATGCTGCGTCACGTCGACGCACGGGCGCTCCGTGACCGTCTCGACGACCTGGCCCGCGGGGACAGAGCAGAGGTCCAGCGCGAGAAGGAGCGGGAGCAATGGCGCGAACGCCTGCTCGAGGGTGGCGATGCGGTGCTCTCCGAGTTCGTCACGGCCTATCCAGACGCCGACCGTCAGCAGCTGCGCCAGCTGATTCGAGCGGCGGGCAAGGACCGCACCAAGGGCAAGGCCGTCGCAGCCTACCGCAAGCTGCTCCGAGAGATCCGCGCCCTCGACGGGGCGTGAGCGCGGGTTCGGAGGGTCTCGCGATGCAGCGCTGGCTCGTGTTCACGATGCTCGCGGCCTGCTCCGAGCCTTCCGAGAGCGCCGAAGTGCATCGCGTCGTACCCGAGCTCGAGCTCACCGTGCCGAAGCTCGAGGCCGACACGCTTCGCCGCTACACGGCCGCGCTCGCCGATGAGCGGATGCAAGGGCGCGGTACTGCGAGCGCGGGGGGCCGTCGGGCCAAGGCGTGGATCGCCGCCCGCATGGAAGAGCTGGGCCTGGACGTGCAGCGGCAGCGAGTCCCTCTGATCGCGTACGAGACGACGGTTCGCGAGATGAATCCGGACGCCATCGTGCACAGCGAGCTTGCGAGCGGATCGCATGCGAAAGCGTGGCCGCTCGTCGATGCGGGCTACGGGATCGTCGCGCCCGAGTACGGTTGGAATGACTACGAGGGGCTCCCCGTGGGCGGCGCAGTCGTCGTCGTGCGCTCGGGCGAGCCGCCCATGACCGGGTCGTTCGAAGGAGACGCGCTGACCGAGCACGGCCGGTGGACGACCAAGCTCGAGCGCGCCCGGACCCAAGGTGCGGCCGGCTGTCTAATCGTCCACGACCCCCGCGGCGCGGGCTATCCGTGGAGCGTCGTCCAGGCGAGCTTTTCGGGGGCTCGCTTCGCCGCCGCGCCCGGACCGAGCCAGCCCCTCCAGATCTGGGGTTGGACCGAAGAGATGCCCGATGCGTCGCGCCTGCGAGCCACGTTCGAGCAGCGCGTGCACGACATCGAAGAGCACAACATCGTGGGGCGCGTCGGCAGCGGCGTCGCGCCGTTCGTCGTCGTCACTGCGCACTGGGACCACCTCGGCACGGGCCCAGCCGGCACCTTCAACGGCGCGATGGACAACGCCAGTGGCGTCGCGGCGCTGCTCGTGCTCGCGCGCGCGGTGAAGGAGCGACACGCCACGAAGCCTCTGGTGGGCACGGTCGTCTTTGCGGCCACCGCAGCGGAAGAGGTGGGACTGCTGGGTGCCCGGACGCTCGCCGCATCGATGCACGCTGACGACGTCGTCGCCGCGATCAATCTCGATGGCATGAACGTCGGCCCCGTGACGCCGACCGTGGAGCTGGTTGCCCCGGGGCGCTCCACCCTCGACGACCTGTTCGCGACCGCGGTTGGCCGTCAGGGTCGTCGAGTCCTGGGCGATCAGTCCCCCTCGGGCGGCGCAGCGTTTCGATCCGACCACGCACCGTTTGCGGCTCGCGGCATCCCTACGCTGTATCCGCAGCCGGGCTATTCCACCTCCGCCAACCCGGCGTTGCTCGCCTTCGGGACCCAGCGGGCGCGCAGATATCACACGACGGACGACGACTACGACCCCTCCTGGAGTTTCGAGGGCGCCGTCGCGGACGCCAAGGCGATCTATGAGGTCATCGTCGACCTCGCCGACGCCGAGGTCCGACCTCGCAGGGTCGGGCACTAGCGGGCTTGCGCCCTACGGGCGGCCGATCCTCGACCTCGCCTCGGGTGGTATCGTCCACGGACCATGGCCCGACGAGTCGTCACCAAGGGGTCCGGCCGCCGCACGGTGGCCTCCAAGAGCGCCACGGAGCTCGTGGACCTCGATGACCGCCCGCTCTCGCTGAAGCGCAGCCGCGACGGGAAGCGCGTCGTGGTGTGCCTCCCCTACGAGGCGTGGGTCGTCAACCTCGCCTCCCTCGTCGTCGAGAAGACCATCGAGCTGACGGTGCCCCGCCCCACGGTCTTCGAGGCCAATGAGGACGGCGTACTGTGGTTCGGCGGGAGCCACCTGCATCGCGGCAGCCTCTGGAACGCCGCCACGACCAAGGTCGGCACCAAGCTCGGCGGCGTGGTCGACCATGTCTGCGTCGTGGGGCCGCGGCTGCTGTGCGGCGTTGGAGCGGTCGGCGAGGTGCTCTGGGACACCGAAAAGGAAGCGGAGGTCCATCGCCGCAAGGTCAGTGAGCGTGACGTGCACGCCCTTGCCGCGAGCGCGGATGGGCGAGCCGTGTTCGCCGACGGCAGCCCGCACGTTTGGGTCATCGATCCCGACCACCCCTCGGGCTACATGAAGCTCAAGTTCAAGCACACCAGCGAGGTGGACCAAGAGCACGAGGGCATCGTCGCGGTCCACGTCGACGGTGCGGGCCGATGCCTGCTCGGAGCCCGCGACGGCGGCGTCGCGTGGACGAGCAAGGCGCTGCGAGTCGTCGAAGAGCGCTTCGTGCCCAAGGAGTCGCAGCGCCCTCCCCTCGCGCTCGACAGCGACGAGACGTGGGTCTACGTCCTGCGGACCGGCGGCATCCTCGATCGCTTCGCGCTTCCCCACGGGGGGGACGAAGACGACGACCGACCACCCGCGCAGACCGTCCGCCTCGAGCGCACCGCCACCTGCATGGTCACGGGCCCCAGCGGCACGCTCGTACTCGCCGGGCCGCAGTCCGACGACCAGCTTGGGCGCCTGTGGACGGTCTCCGCCGACACGCTCGACTGGCAGCCACTGCAGCTTCTCGAGCGATCGCTGATCGAAGACGCCAAGACCGACGAGGACGGTCCCAAGAAGCCCGACTTCACCCAGGTCCGAAGCAAGCTCTCGGGCCCAGCGGTCTCGAGCATCTCGGTGGACGCCGTGATCTCGGCGACGCCCGCGTTCTGGGTGACGCGCGACACCGGCACCATCCTCGAGCGCCCCACCGCGACGATGGACGCCGCCGACGTGTTGCCCGCCGACGCCCTGCTCCTGCCCGCGATGTTCCGCCTCCGCGAAGGGACGGCCAGGCCTGGCCTGGTGCTCTGGCCAGGCGCGCCCAAGGGGCGACGGCGCGGCGACACGCAGCTGCTCACCTGGGGCGACGATCCGCGACAGTGGCTCTCACTCGACACGCCATCGATCCGCAAGCAGGGCTGGTCGCGCCGAGACGTGTTCCCGCTGCAGGTCGCGCTGCGAGCACCGACGCCCGAAGTCGCGGGGCACAGGCCGCGCATCCCCGGGCGCTGGGTCGACGCCGAGCTCTTCGACGCGCTGGTCAAAGAGTGCAAGACGCTGCTGAAGGTCTTGTGGTGAGCAGAGCCGCCGCGAATGGGCGCACCGTGTCGTCGAGCGTCCGAGCTCGCACCGCCGCGACCGCTTCGCCGCTGAGCACCCCGTAGTCCTCGAACGCATCGGAGAACGCATCGGCGGGACGCAGCTGAAGCGCATCGGCCTCGGCGAAGGCCGACGAGACGACCGCGCGCAGAGACGGGTCGACCGAGAGCGCCCACTGCACCACTCTCCACGCGAGCGCAGCGTGCCGGGCCTCATCGGCGGCGATTTCACGCAGCGCTGCAACGACGGACGGCTCGGTCGCTCGGGTGGCCGCAAGCTCCGCCTGCGCGGCCGCCAACGTCTCCCCGATGCAACCCTCGCGCACGGTCGCGACGACGACGTCCCGCAGAGCGCTCGAGCGCGCTGGGCCCGAGTCCAGAGGGCCCGGACCCGAACGCTCGGCCCCAAAGTAGCGCGCGAGGCCGAAGGCCAGCTCGGCATGACGCACCTCGTCCCGCATGGCCGCAGCGCAGTCCGCGAGCAGCTCGGGCGGCGCTCCGACGGCGACCAGCTCGAGGGCGAACCGAGCGAACGAGGCGACCGACGCGTGCTCTTCGAGCCCCGCGCGCAGCCAGTACGCAGCGGCTTCGGGGACCTCGAGGCGCGTCGAAGCGTCCGTCCAGTCCGCGCTGCAACGCACCTCCGCCACCTGGGCGTGGCCATCGACGAGCAGCGGGCGCCCCTTGCCGCAGACGTCTTCGTACACGGTGACCGTGTAGCAGCACGAGTCTCCCCAGACCGTCTCACACGCGACTTGGGCGGGGTAGTAGCCGCATCCGCCACTGCTGGGAAACGTCTCATTGGCGATGGTGACGGCCTGCCACTGGCATGCGTCGTCGCACTCGCAGACGCCTCCTTGGGGCTCGCCCATGCAGAAGTCGACGAACGGGTAGCCCATGGGAGACTGGCACTCGTTTCGCCCGAACCCCGTCGACCCAAAGCCGCTCGAGGACTCGTCATCGCCGGTCGTCGCGGTGCCCTGGCTGTCGGTCGCCCCTGTTGTGGGATTCGGACGGGGGTCGCCGGTCATCGACGCGCCACTGCTCGCCACGACACCTTCATCGTCGACCACCCGCGGAGTGCACCCGAGCGCGGGAGAAAGCCCCAGCGCGATCGCAATCGTCCGACGTACACCAAGCATTCGATAAGCCATATCACCAGCGTACGACCGTCCCGCGACGCCGTCGAGTGCCGCGCTCGCTACGTGAGCAGCAGCGCGGCCGCACACGAGAAGCCCAACCCCACGACCAGCGGCGTGTACACGGCGTCATCGGCCTGCGCGAAGGCGGTGTCTCGGTTCGTCTTCGAGAACCCGACCTGCCCGCCGTCCCCGACCGCGCGGAGCACGAAGACCACCAACGCCACCCAGAGGCCAGCGCGCGGCACCCAGGGCGTGGGCGCGACGGTGGGCCACACGAGAAGCACACCCAACAGCGCGCAGGCGGCCGAGACCGCAAGACATGCTGCCGCCCCCGGCTTGAAGGCCGGGTCACCGCCATCACGCTGTGGCACCGCGTTGTTCAACCCCCGCGTCCCGCCCAGGCCCCAGTACGCGTGCAGACCCGCGAGCGCCGCGGCGAGCCCGGCCCCCACGTAGGCCGGTTCCACACGCCGAGGATGAAGCGGGCGCAGTGGCGCTCGGCGTCGGTGTGCAGGTTCTCGACGGCCCAGTGGTAGAGCGCGTCGGGGTTCCATGGGTCCATCGGTCGAGGCCCGCGGCGTGCTCGAGGGCGTGGAAAGCTCGGGCGAGCAGGACGATGGCGACGCCACACCGTTCGCGACTACGGTGTCCTCGCGGGGCATCACGCCCTGCGCGCACGCATCATTCCTCGGCCCGACGAACCGCCGCCCCCCAAGCAGCTCGCCCTCTTCATCACTTCATTCTGCTTGACCGCGGTTACCTTTGCCGGGTGCGAGGCCTACGAAGCTGCGGTCCATTCGGGAGTCGCGTCGTGATACGGCGCTCGACGTGGCTCTGCCTCTTCCCCCTGCTCACGGGATGCAACCGCGTCCGCAACACCGTGGAGTCCATGCTCGGCCAGGACGTCGAAGCGGACGAGCACGCCGAGGATGCTTTGCAAACCGACGTCGGGCGCGCTGGGCAGGACGCGTTGTCCGAGTTTCCCGATCGGCTTCAGGAGCGTCTTCAGCCTCTATCGCGATGGCCTACGGACCCGCCGCGATGGACCACTCCTCCGTGCCCGTTGCGGTACCGATACTGGAGCGAAGCAATGATCACGATGCCGGGCGCGCCTCCGACGGCTGACTTCGGGGGACTGCGCTTGACCGCCGAGGTGACGATGACGGCCGGTGCGGATGGACGTTCGGTCCTTCGCAACGGCGACATCGAGATCTCCCACGTGACCAACGGAATCAAGCGCCCCGGCTCCGTACAGCCGGCAGACTCCCTCGCCGAAGTCCGTCTCGAGCACGACGGCGTGTCGTGGACCGAAGTCGATGGACCGACAGCTCTTTGGAGCCCAGCGGAATATACGGGCCTGACGCAGTTCTGGCCGAAGCTCCCCGCGAGTTCACATCCGGGGAGTCGAACACCCTGGCCGATCGAGATGCATGCGAGAGGCGATGGCGCCAGGGTCGAGTCGAAGCGGGGCAAGACCGTGTGGCCCGATGGGATGGCGTTCCCCGAGCCCTCATCGACCCTCTTTCCCGCGGAGGTCGAGCTCGAGTCATGGGTCTTGGTGCAGGACGAGCCGGCGGCTGTCTTGGTGGCTCGATTCGAGCATGCAGGGAAGGAGGACTTTGGGTCATCTCGGCCAGGCATCGAAGGGTTCGGGGCGACGTTCGAGATGACGCAGGTATCGCGACACATCGTGCTGTCGAGCGGTCGGCTCCTCTACGGTCAGGTCGATCGAACGACACATGTCACGATGGTGACGCCCGGTGACTCCCAGATGAAACAGGAGCAGCGTTGGCACGCTGAGTTCGGCCTCGTAGAGGCCTGTGACGGGCCTGTGATCGACACTCCGTCGGAAGAGGTCGCCTCGCCGGAGGAGATCGCTTTGGATGCGATCGCGCGGTTCCGGAACGCGTTGGCGGCGGGGACCGACGACGAGGTCATCGATCGTCTCGACCCGACTATCGTCGAAGCACACGGGGACGCCGTGTTGCGCACGCTACGGAAGCATACGAAGCTCCACGGCGCCTCTTCACTCGGTGTTGCAGAGTTGTCCGACGCGGTCGAGCGCGACGGCGATCGGGTCAAGGTCGAGTTGTGGGGACCGTCGGACTACTTCCTCGACGGGTACAACCTCAGCGTCGCCTACGAACTCGAAGTCCGTGATGGTCGAGCCCTGATCATCTCCATCGAAGCCAGGAAACAGTACCAGTCCGACGCCGAAGCGCTTCTCGAGGTTTCGGCGAAGCGCCTCGAGTCTCGTCAGCCGCCGCGGGGTGAACCGATCGGCGGACTCGACTCAGCCCGCTGAATCGGGCTTGCGGATCTTGACCTTCTGCTCGGCCGTGAGTGGGTGGTTGAGGAAGAACTCGACCTTCGAGCTTTCCCACTTCCCGTCGACCGCCGCGACCTCGACCCGGTATTGCTTGTCGTGGACCAGGAGGCGCGCGGCCGAGTTGAACCACGTCCACAGGGCGACATTCTCTTCGGGGTTGCTGGTCTTGGGCTCGCCGACCAGTGTGACGCCCACGTGGGCGAGCGCCGCCTCGAGGATCTCGAGTTGACGCTCAGGCATCTACCGTTCGCGCTTCGTCCGGCGGCCACGAATCCTCGCCCGGTCCCGCTCTCCGCGGACGATCTGGTGCGAAGGTGCCTCCTGCTCGAGGGACAACGTCTCCACGATGCGTCCGACCCTGACTCCGGTGCTGGCGCAGAGCAGACGCTCAGGCTCTCCGTCGTCGAGGGAGTCGTGACGGACGCTCGTCGCGAAGGGCCGCAACTCTCGGCCCACTCGGAGGCTGCGTTTACTCGAGCCCTCGAGTCATCGCACTGACGACTCCGCTGCGATTCCAGTTCCGGATGCGCTGGTGGGAAGACGTCCGGGACAACTTGCCGACCTCGGGTGACGCAGGCCCTAAGCCAGCAGGAGCGCAGCCCCGCAGGCGAACGCGAGCCCGACGACCAGCGGCGAGTACAGAGCATCGTCAGCCTGGGCGAATGCGGTCTCGCGGTCCGACTTCGAGAACCCGACTTGTCTTCCGTCTCCAACCGCACGGAGGATGAACACGACCAACGCTGCCCAAAGCCCGACCCGGACGAGCAACGGAACGGGAGCGAGGACGGGCCACACGAGGAGTGCACCGAGCACCGCGCAGGCTGTGGACACGGCCAGACACGCGAGAGGGCCGGGCCTGAAGGCCGGGGTGCCGTCCTCACGCTGTGGCACGGCGTTGGCGATCCCCCATCGTCCCCCGACGGCCCAGTACGCGTGCAGTCCCGCCAGCGACGCCGCCAGTCCTCCGCCGACAGAGGCCACGCCCGTGAGCAGCGTGGCGGGGATGGCGTCCCCCGACACCAACAAGCACACGCCCGCGGCGAGAAACAGCGGCCACGCCAGGTGACCGCGTAGCATCACGAAGATCGCGGTGCCGCTGACGATGCAGACCATCGCCGCGGCGTGCAGCAGGGGCACGCCCGCCACCGCCACCGCAAGGCCGACCCACGCAACCGAGGTGAGGTGCCAAGCGAAGCGGAAGATCCTCTCCGCGGCGAAGCGCGGAATGCCGATGTCCCACTCCTTCGCGAAGAGCGGTCGCAGCAGGGCCCCTTCCCCCAGGATCGAGTGCAGAGCAGCGATGAGCGTCAGGATTCCAACGGCGACGTAGGCGAGCATGGCGTGTTCCCTTCACAGTACGGAGGCGTATGGCTCGCACCATACGGTGGCGTACGGTTCGTACGTTTGCGGGTTACCATACGGTGGCGTATTGTCCACCCACGTGCCCCGACTTTCGGCTGACGACTGGGTCGCCGCGGCGGCCATGCGCTTCGCCGAGGGGGGCGCGGATGCCGTGCGGGTGGAACCGCTCGCGAAGAGCCTCGGAGTCTCGAAGGGCAGCTTCTACTGGCACTTCGCCGACCGGGCCGCGCTCCTGGCAGCCATCGTCGACGCGTGGGAGCGGCGAGGAACGCTCGAGATCATCGAGACGGTCGAGCAGGCCAGCGAGGACCCAGCCGAGCGACTTTGGGCGCTCTTCGAGCAGACGTTCGGCACCCCCTCCGCCGCCGACGCGTTCGAGAACGGCATCCGTGCGTGGGCCGGTCAGGATGCACACGCCCGCGCCGTCGCCAAGCGGGTGGACAAGCAACGCCTCGCCTTCGTGGCGAGCCTGCTCCGCGACGCCGGCATCCCCAAGGCCGAGGCCAAGCGTCGAGCCGACCTCTTGTACTGCACTCTCATCGGCGAGTACCTACAGCGCGGCTACGGCAAGCCCAAGCTCGAGCGCGCCGCGCTGCGCTCGCTGCATCGACTATTGCTCACGCCCTGAGGCCGAGTGTCCGCTCGAGGAATGCACGCTGACGCGCCTCGCTCTCCCGGGAGACTTCCGCCTCGGGGGCGAGTGTCGTGAAGTCGTGAAATGCCCCGAGCACTTCGTCGAGCGTCACCGGGACACCGGCCTCGTGCAGCCGCTTCGCGTACGCCCTGCACTCAGCCGCGAAGAGATCGAGCGAGCCCACCCCGATCCAGGCAGGCGGAAGCTCGCGGAGGTCTTCGCAACGCGCCGCGACAGCGAACGGCGGAACGTCCGATGCCCCTGGAGGACATCCCAGGTAGGCGCCCCACCCCGCCGCGTTGCTGCGATTGTTCCAGACCGCGTGCACAGCCGGGTCCACGCGCTCGTCGGCGGCGGTCCGATCATCGAGCATCGGCCACAGCAAGAGCTGCCCTCGAGGCATCGGGAGTTCGCCGCCGCGCAGGCGCTGACACAGCGCCGCCGCGAGTCCGCCGCCCGCACTCACCCCGCCGACCGCCGCGGGCCCCCTGTGCCGTTCGCAGACGTAGCGCCACCCCGCGAGGCAGTCGTCGGAAGCGGCAGGAAACGGATGCTCGGGCGCGTGCCGATACCGCACCGAAACGACACCGATGGCCAGCGCCTTGGCCCACGCGGAGCACCGCGCATCGTCCTGCTCCGGCGTGCCGAGCAAGAGCCCCCCGCCGTGCATCCAAAGCAGCGTGCCCTCCGAGTCCCCGGCCCGATACACCCGCAGCCCCACGCCCTCGAACTCGATGTCTTCGGCCGACACGCCCTCGACCAGCGGCGTCCTGCCCATCGCCGCCGACGCGCGACGCATGAGCGGCAGCCGCTGCAGCTTGTGGTAGGGGAGCTTTGGCGCCTTGGCCCAGGCGCCCCGAAGCTCGGGATGCACCTGTGCCCGATCCATCACCCCTCGATGACGGCTTCGATCTCGTCTTGCGAGAGGGTGTGGTCACTCTTCTTTGCGAACGCGAACACCTTGTCGACGATCGCATCGCTCGGCTCGTGCCCGTGCGTGCGCAACCAGTGCACGACATTGGAGCGGCCGCTGTAGTGGCCGATCTCGATCTCCTGCTGTCGTCCGAACACGCGCGCCGGCACCGACGAGTACACGCGGTCGGCCAGGTCGAGCTCCCCCTTCTTTTCGGCCTTGATCACCGCGGCGGCGTGAACCCCCGTCGCCGTGCGGAACGCGTCGCGGCCGCTGAGCGGATAGGCGGGGTGAATCGGCACCTCGGTGTACTCGCTCACCTTGTTCACGTACTCGACCAGGCACGAGAGGTCGTGCTGGCCTTCATCGAGCTGCCCGAGCAGATAGAGGTTGAGCAGCAGCAGGTCCATCGACGTGTTGCCGACCCGCTCTCCGATGCCCAGGCCGCACCCGTGGACGCGATCGACACCGTGCTCGAGCGCGAACAGAGCCAGGGGAAGCGCGTGGCCGCGGTCGTTGTGGCCGTGCCAATCGAGCTCGACGGTGTCCTCGGCACCCATGCCGCGAAGTAGGCCCTTCGTGAAGGCCAGCAAGTTCGTCACGCCGTCGGGCGTCGCGTGCCCGCACGTGTCGCAAAGGACCAGCCGCGTCGCGCCCGCTTCGATCGACGCCCGAAAGAGCCGGTCGAGGGTGCTGGGGTGGCTGCGCGTCGTGTCCTCGGTGACGAACGACGCGGGCAGGTCGTTGCGCACCGTGAAGGCGATCGCATCGGACGACAGCTTCACCAACCGGTCGACGTTCCAGTCCTCGGCGTAGGCCCGGATCGGGCTCGAGCCGATGAACGCGGTCACCTCGATCGGCAAGCCGACTTTCTGCGAGATATCGACGATCGGCGCGATGTCGGCCTCGACCGTCCGCGCCGCGCAGTTGGGGCGAATGCTCAGCTTTTCCTCGACGATGCACCGCGCCAGCCGCTCCACGTCGTCTTGCGCCCGTTTGCCGGCGCCGGGCAGGCCGAGGTTCACCACGTGGATGCCGAGGCGATCCATCAGGCGCAGCAGCTCCATCTTCTGTTCGATGGAGGGATCGCGCACCGACGGCGACTGCAGCCCGTCGCGGATCGTCTCGTCGACGAAGCGCGGCGTCTTGCGCAAGATCGGACCGCGGCGGTCCTTCTCGTTCCAGTCGTAGATGAGGGCGGCGGTGTCGGTCGTCATCGCGTTCAGGCCTGAGCAACGATGATGTCGTCGCGACGGAAGAAGTGCTGGATCTGCTCGAGCAGGCTGTAGAACAGCTCCTCGTCGATTCCATCGTCGTCGTCGACCTGCGTGAGCACCAGGTCACGCATGATGACGATGCCCTCGAGCTCTGCTTCGTCCTCGTCGCTCTTGGGTTCGCCGACGAACACCACCGTACCCCGCGGGTCGACGCCACCGTCGACCTGCTCGGCGGTCGCGCGGGCCTGCACGGTGATCGGAGCGGCCGCCACCAGCTTGAGCACGGGATCGGGCAGCCCCTCGAGAACCTCCTCGAGGCGCGAGCGAAGCTCCTGCGTCTCGGCGAAGTCGGGCGGCGGCGGCGCATCGTCGCCGAGGTCGGCCCACTCCTTTTCGTCGAGGGCGAGGACGGTCTTCATGGCTGCGCGTGCGCCCTCGGCGTCACCGACGGCCTCGAGCGCGATGCCAACCTGGTAGTGGAGATCGGAGTCCTCCTCGTCGTGGGACAGCGCGCTGCGAAGCGTCTCCACCGCCTCGTCGAACTGCTCGTCGGCCAGCAGCGCCGACCCGAGCGCGCCTAGATACGCGGGGTGCGTCTTGCGAGACGCGTCGATGCCCTCGAGAGCTTCGAGCGCCCCCTGGGGGTCGTCGACCGTGAGTCGGAGCTGAGCCAGCAGCAGCCGAGCGTCGTCGGCCTGCTCCCCGGGGACATCCGGAAGCTCGAGGACCTTGCGCACCTGCTCCTCGGCCTCTTCGATCTCTTCCATGCCGTAGAGGCACTCTGCGCAGTCGAAGTGGATCTCGGGGCGACCCGCGTCGAGATCGGCGGCCTTGAGCAGCGTCGTCGTCGCGGTCTCGAGGTCGTCTTGCGCCCAGGAGAGCATCCCGCGAAGGTGCAGCACCCTGGCGTTGTCCTCCCCGAGGGCGGCGACCGCCTCGTCCAGCGCTGCCTTCGCGGCTTCGATGTTTTCGTCCTCGACGGCGGCCAGGCCACGGTCGATGAGGGCGTCGGTCTCGGACATGGACGCACGGTAGACCGTGGGACAACGCCGCGCGCGACCGGTCTGTCCGCCCGCGGGTGAGCGCGCTCATGCCTTGCGCCGTTGCGCGCGGTCACCGTCCGCGGCCTCACGCGAAAAGCGAGCGAGAGTTGGGCACTTGCGGGCTGCGATCGCCGCGCTGTGAGCCGCCCCACCGCGGCGCCGAGGTGAGGGGCGTCCGGGTGACATGGCGTTGGGTTCCGTCCATACTGCCCCGAAGTCAGGCGCTGCTCTTTCCCCGTTTTTTGGCGGGTTTTCATGGGCTTCAACCACGCGCTCTGCCTCAGAAGACCGAGGAACGAGAACCACATGGACACTCCGGTTTCCCAGGACGTGACCCGCAAAACGCTCGAATCCGTCGTGATCCGCTTCGCGGGTGACTCCGGTGACGGCATGCAGCTCGCCGGCACGCAGTTCACCCAGACGAGCGCGGTGGCAGGCAACGACCTCGCGACCTTCCCCGACTTTCCCGCCGAGATTCGAGCGCCCGCCGGCACCCTCTTCGGCGTCTCGGGGTTCCAGCTTCACTTCGCCTCGCACGAGATCCTCACGCCGGGCGACGAACCCGACGTGCTCGTGGCGATGAACCCTGCCGCGCTCAAGGTGAACCTGCCCGACGTTCCCACCGGCGGCTTCATCATCGTCAACAGCGACGCGTTCTCGAAGTCCAACCTCAAGAAGGCAGGCTACGAGGCCAACCCGCTCGAAGACGGATCCCTCGACGGCTACCGCGTCTTGAAGATCGAGATCACCCGGCTGGCCACTGCGGCAGTCGAGCACACCGAGATCGGCGCCAAGTCGGCGCAGCGCACCAAGAACGTGTGGACGCTCGGCCTGCTCTACTGGCTCTTCGATCGCGATCGCACGCCCACCAAGGAGTGGCTGCAAAAGAAGTTCGCCAAGAAGCCCGCGCTCGTCGACGCGAACATCTCGGCCCTCGATGCGGGCCACGCCTACGGCGAGACCGCCGAGCTGCCCACGGGCGTCGAGCTCTACAAGGTGCCCAAGGCCAAGCTGCCGCCGGGCACCTACCGCAACATCGAGGGCAACACCGCGCTTGCGTGGGGTATCGCCGCCGCCGCGAAGCTCTCGAAGACCAAGGTGATGTTCGGCTCGTACCCGATCACGCCCGCGTCGTCGGTGCTGCACGCTCTCGCGCCGCTCAAGCACTTCGGCGTCACGACCTTCCAGGCCGAGGACGAGATCGCAGCGGTCTGCTCGGCCATCGGCGCGTCGTGGGCCGGAGCCGTCGGCGTCACCTCGACCTCGGGCCCGGGCATGGCGCTCAAGGGTGAGGCGATCGGCCTGGCCATCATGATCGAGCTGCCGCTGGTCATCCTCGACGTGCAGCGGGCCGGTCCGTCGACGGGCATGCCCACCAAGACCGAGCAGGCCGACCTGTTCCAAGCGCTCTACGGACGCAACTCCGACGCGCCGCTGTGCGTGCTCGCGCCCCAGTCCCCCGGCGACTGCTTCTTGATGGCCATCGAGGCCGTCCGCATCGCCACCAAGTACATGACCCCGGTCATCGTGCTCTCCGACGGCTACATCGCCAACGGTGCGGAGCCCTGGGCGGTACCCAGCTTCGACGAGCTGCCGAAGATCGACGTGAAGTACCACGCCGACACCGAAGACTTTCACCCGTACCTGCGCGACCCAAAGACCCTCGCGCGCGTGTGGCCCATCCCCGGCACGCCGGGCCTCGAGCACCGCGTCGGCGGCCTGGAGAAGGACTTCGACTCCGGGCACATCTCGTACGACCCCGACAACCACCACAAGATGACGCAGGTGCGCGCGGGCAAGATCCTCGGCATCGCCGACGACATTCCCGAGCAGAAGGTCGAGCTCGGCGCGGAGGGCGGCAAGCTCTGCATGGTCAGCTGGGGGTCCACCTACGGCTCGGTCAACGAGGCGGTTCGCCGCGCTCGCAGCCAGGGCAAGGACGTCAGCCACGTGCACCTCCGCTACATGTGGCCGATGCCTCGCAACCTCGAGGCGCTGCTGAAGACCTACGACCAGATCATCGTGCCCGAGCTCAACAACGGGCAGCTCGCGCACGTGCTGCGGGCCGAATACCTGCTCCCCGCTCAATCGCTGGCCAAAGTGGCTGGCAAACCCTTCCGCGTGGGCGAAGTGCTCAGCGCGATCGATGACGCCCTCGAAGGCAAGGAGTCCAACTGATGGCACCTCTCGACCCTCCCGCAGCAAAGAAGCTCACCAAGAAGGACTTCACCTCGGACCAAGAGGTTCGCTGGTGCCCCGGCTGTGGCGACTACGCCATCTTGGCCGCCATCCAGCGCACGCTCCCCGAGCTGGGTGTTTCCCGCGAGAAGTCGCTGTTCATCTCGGGCATCGGCTGCAGCAGCCGCTTCCCGTACTACATGGACACCTACGGGTTTCACACGATCCACGGTCGCGCGCCCTCGTTTGCGACCGGCGTGAAACTGGTCAACCCCGAGCTCGACGTCTGGCTGATCACCGGTGACGGCGACGGTCTGAGCATCGGCGGCAACCACCTGCTTCACGTGCTTCGTCGCAACGTGAACATTCAGGTGATGATGTTCAACAACCGGATCTACGGCCTGACCAAGGGGCAGTACTCGCCCACGTCGCTGGTCGGTCTCAAGTCGCCGAGCTCCCCCATGGGCAGCATCGACGCGCCGGTCAACCCGATGGCGTTCGCGCTCGGGGCCAACGCCCGCTTCGTCAGCCGCGGCATCGACACGATGATCAAGCCGCTGTCCGCGCTCTTCAAGGAGGCGCACGCGCACAAGGGCGCGTCCTTCATCGAGATCTTGCAGAACTGCCCGGTCTTCAACGACGGCACCTGGACGCACGTCACCGCGCGCGACGTCTCTTCCGACATGCAGCTTTGGGTCGAGCACGGCAAGCCGCTGCTGTTCGGCAAGGACAAGAAGAAGGGCCTCATCATCAGCGGGGCCGACGCCAAGGTCGTCACCGTGGGCGAGGACGGGTTCACCGAGGACGACATCACCGTCCACGACGAGACCAGCCTGGGCCTGGCGTTCACGTTGGCGCACCTGCTCCCGCCCGTGTTTCCGATGGTCTTCGGTGTCGTCTACCGCAACCCCGCCCCGGCCTACGACGAGGCCGTCGCCGCCCAGGTCGACCTGGCGGTCGAGCAGCAGGGCGAGGGCGACATCGACGCCCTGTTGCGGTCGGGACACACCTGGACCGTGGAATGAGCGCCGCTCAATAGCTCGAATTCCTCACCTGGCGCAAAGGCGGTTCCAACTTGGAGCCGCCTTTTCTTCAATTTCGGTGACCTCAGGCACCCTGCGAGGCCCTCCCTCCGTGGCATTGTCGGGCCATCGGCGGCGCACCGATTGAAACTCCCGGCGGCCGCCTTCGTCCCATCCCACAAGGACTCAGCTATCCATGACCTCGTCTCGCTCCTTCCGCACCATCCTGCTCGCTCTGACCGCTGGCGCCCTCGGGGCAGTCGGCTGCGTCATCACCGTCGGCGAAGTCGACTGCTCGGAATGCAACGCTGACGTCGATCCCGACCCGCTGTGCCACTCCGAGTTCAACGAGGCCAGCGGGCAATGCGAGTGCGACGACGGCTACGACTGGGAGAACCCGAACGCGACCGACGACTTCGAGTGCGAGCGCGTAGACTCCAAGCCCGGCACCGGCGACTGCGGCACCGACCCCAACACCACTACAAACGCGAACGGCGACTGCGTGTGCGTCGCCGGCTTCGACTGGTGCTCGAGCGACCCGGCGGACCTCACGTGCTGCGGATCGAACGACACCGAGAACGCGACCACCGTCGACCCCAGTGAGACGACGGACACCGACGCGACCGATACCGACACGACCGATACCGACGTCACCGACACCGACACGAGCGACACGCAGGCCGACACCAGCACCGGTGGCGACACGGGCCCCGCTGACCTGCCGACGTGCGACGGCACGCTCGAAGGCCAGACCGCGTGCACCAACAACGGTGACGTCTCGGGCGTCGAAGACGGCGTGGCGTACCTGTGCGAAGGCGGCGAGTGGACCGCAGTCGACATGGACGAGATCTGCGTCTTCGACGGCGACGACTTCGCCTACGGCTGCTACTTCAACGACAACGACGAGGTCGCATACTTCTGCGGCTCCGGGCCTGGCACCGACTGCACCGACGCCGACGACAGCTGCAGCAGCGAGACGCTCCTGCAGTCCTGCCTCTTCGGCAAGCTGACCGATGTCGACTGCGAGCAGTTCTGCACTGGCAAGGAAGCCAAGATCCAGACCGACTTCGGAACCTGCGACTCCGAGTCCCTCACGTGCTGCTGCTTCGACGAGGGCGACGAAGGCAACTGCCAATGAGGTAGACTCCGCGGCCGGACACCGGCCGCACCATGTTCTCGAGCGAGGATCTCCACCCGAAACAAGGCGCTCGCTTCGTCTTCCATCGCGAAGGCGAAGCGCCCTTGAACTACCGTGTGGAGGTGTACCTCCCCCAAACGCGCCGGATCGACACCCGGCTTCGATGGGATGACGCTGGGGCGCCAGTGGTCGAGCCTGCCGTGGAGGACGCGGCCGTGCTCGATCAGCTGATCAAGCTCGCGCGCGTCCTCAAACGGTCCGCAGCGGCCCGTTTGACGCGTTGGCGCGATGTCCCATGACGCCCCAACCCCGCTTGCGGCGGGTGGGGAGTTCTGAAACGATGCCCGTCACCGTGAAGGCCCCTCTGCGTCCCTTCGAGTACATGGCCTGGGCCAAGGCAGTGCCCGGAGGCGCGCGGTACAACCTCACGGCCAGCGGGATGGCCGACGCGGCGCTGTCCACCTCGCACGGTGACGTATCCGCGCCTCGGCCCCCCGACGACCCTGCGGCCGAGCTGGGCTGGGCCGACGCGATGGCACGCCGCGACGTCGCGTGGGGGTCGGTCGACGCGCTCACCCACGCGGTCGCCGAACGCTACGGCGTCGAGCCGGCCCATGTCACCCCGACGCTGGGTGCAAGTCTTGCAATCACGCACGCACTGATCGCGCTCGTGCGGGCGGGCGACCACGTCGTCGTGGAGCGGCCGACCTACGAACCCCTCCATCGCGCGCCGGAGATCCTCGGCGCCCAAGTCAGCCGACTCGAGCGGACCCACGACGACGGCTGGGCGGTCGTACCCGAGCGGCTCGCTCAGCTGCTGACCTCTCGAACCAAGGCGGTCCTCCTCACCAACCTCCACAACCCCAGCGGGGTGGCGATGGACGCGGCCAACCTCAAGGAGATCGCCGAGCTCGCCGCGCGGGTGGGCGCGCTGGTCTTGGTCGACGAGGTCTACCTGGACTTCGACTTCTCGGTGGCTCCTGACGCACCGGTTCAACCGGCGTGCCGGGTCGCCCCCAACTGCATCAGCTGGAGCAGCACGACCAAGGCGTTCGGCCACTCGTCGCTGCGCGCGGGGTGGATCGTCTCCGCCGACCCAGATGCAGCCCGCGCCATTCGCGCTGCCACCGACTACCTCCACGTCTACCCGCCCGTGGCCACCGGCACCCTGGGCGCCCGCATCTTGCGCGACTCCCAGGCCTACCAGGACCGGGCGCAGCAGGCGTCCAGCGCTGGTCGCCGCATCATGGAGCGCTGGGTCGAGTCCGAGTCCCGCGTGCAGTGGGTGCCCCCCACGTTTGGCATCACCAGCGTCCTCAAGCTGCCCGACCGCATGTCCGACATCACCTTCGCCGAGCATCTCCGCGAACGCTACGAGACCCAGGTCGTCCCCGGCTCCATGTTCGAGGCGCCCGGCTTCGTCCGGGTGAGCTTCGGCATCGACCCCGGCACGCTCGAGCAGGGGCTGGCCAACATCTCCGCGGCGCTCGACGACCTCGCGGAGTAGCCGGGACGAGGGAGGACGGAAGATGTAGCGAGTGCCGTCGTCCGAAGTGCGGTCGAGGCGGACACGTTCGAGCTAGGCGAGCAAGCCACCTAGGACTGAATAGGTCCGGTGGGTGGGACGACGATCCGCTCGACCACTGACCACGACACTATTCGCCGACCGTCTTCCAACAGCGACCGAGCGTCAATCGGCTGTGTGGGCGTTCCGAGTCGGGCCCGCGAATAAAACCACGCCTCTTCGTCGGCCGACAGTTCGCGCCAAAACGATGGGGCGTAGTAGAGGTTCTCAGACAAGGACACTCCGAAACGTAGAAGGGCGTGAGGCGCCTCTTCATCGGTAAGTCTCAAGGTAGAACGGAACAACAGGTTGGTAGCCTTGCTTCTGGTGAGCCACCCAAGACCGATGACGCCGCCGCCCCCCGCGAAGGGGAGTGAG
Source organism: bacterium (assembly GCA_024742475.1). Lineage (GTDB taxonomy): Bacteria > Myxococcota_A > Polyangia > Nannocystales > Nannocystaceae > CAJXVA01. Next base: position 393,147 of record JANSYI010000002.1, read on the forward strand.
AAGAACACGGTCCCGTCGACTCGCCTCGAGAAATCTCGAAGGTCCTGAACCCTCCTACCTTGGAAATCAAACTCCGAGCTCACCCAGCCAGCACCAACGACGTTGGGCGTGTCCGTTAACCGATAGGCGACGCAGGCAACGGCAGAAAAGTCACCGATGTGCAGTTGCTGCCACGCCGCCTCGTGTTCGCGATGCATTTCGCCGTGCCCTTCCTCGTTCCCGAGCCGAAAGGCCTCGATCAGCTCCGCTCCCCGGGGGTTTTTTACATCAGAGCACCGGTGGGCAGACTCCATGGCCGGCAATGCGCTGACCTCGACGGCTTTCTTGTGAGACTCATGCGCAAGAGCTCGGAAGCCCAACAAGAAGGCTTGAAGCCGCGTAGGTCTCACATCTCGATCGTCAAGTTCCGCAAAGAGCTGGTTGTCATGTTTGGCGCAGAAACCGCGAAACGTTGATGCGCGGTTGATTCCGACCGGATAGCACTGCCACGCCCCCCCTTGAGGGCCGATCGCCATCACGTGGCCACCTTCGGCGATCGTGCTCAACCCCCGTGATTTCTGAACAGAGTGTGCCCTGATCACCCTGCCACTGCAGCCCGCCGGATCGAACTCGGCTGCCAAGCACCAGCCCGCCTGCCTGGCTTTGTTGTACTGGCCCCTCGCCTTCCCTAGTCGAGCCTTGGCCCCCAGCGGTCGGTTTGTCTGGTCCGCCATCGGTGCCCTTTACAGTAACGGCACGACCTATGGGAGTCGAGCCACTACGCTCCCTACAAGGAACATCCAGCACGCCCGAGCCCGTACCGCGAGCAAGAGAGCGGAGCGGACCCGAAGGGTCCCGCAGCGGAAAAAATGGAAATCGCCGACGCGCAGGCTCCCGCCGCGAAGCCTCCCAGAGGAGCCCCCTCTCACCAACGGGGAGGGGGCGACGAGGGAGGCGGAGCCCCCACCGCGCGCTAGACGTTAAACCGGAAGTGCATGATGTCGCCATCCTGCACCTCGTACTCTTTGCCTTCAGACCGCAGCAGCCCCTTGGCCTTCACGGCGGCCTCGGATCCGTACTCGATCAGGTCCGCGTACTTCATGACCTCGGCCCGGATGAAGCCGCGCTCGAAGTCGGTGTGGATCTTGCCCGCGGCCCCCGGCGCCAGCGTGCCGCGAGTAATCGTCCAGGCACGGACCTCTTTCTCGCCGGCCGTGAAGTACGTGTACAGGTCGAGCAGCCGATACGCGGTGCGAATCAAGCGGTGCAGTCCCGGCTCCTCGAGCCCGGCCTCGGACAAGAACTCGGCCTGGTCCTCGGCTCCGAGCGCAGCGATCTCCGACTCGATCGCGGCCGAGATCACGCAGACCTCAGCGCCCTCGTCTTTGGCCCGCGCGAGCACCTTGTCGACGTAGGGCGCCTCGAAGCCCTTGTCGGCGTGCTCCTCGGCGACGTTGCACGCGTAGAACACCGGCTTGGCGGTCAGCAGCGCGAGCGGCTCGAGCACCGCCATGTCGTCTTCATCGAGGTCCATGGCGCGCACGGGCACGCCGTCTTCCATCTGCGCGAGCACCTTTTGGGCGACGGCCAGCGCCTTCTTCTCGCCCGCGTCGTTACCCTTGGCCGCCTTGGCCGCCTTGTCGCGGCGTGCCTCGAGCGACTGCATGTCGCGCAGCAGCAGCTCGGTGTCGATGACGTCGATGTCGGCGCTGGGGTTCACCCGGCCCTCGACGTGCACGACGTTGTCGTCGTCGAAGCAGCGCACCACGTGGCAGATCGCGTCGACCTGACGGATGTGGCTGAGGAACTGGTTGCCCAAGCCCTCGCCCTTGCTGGCGCCTTTGACCAGGCCGGCGATGTCGACGAACTCGATGGCGGTGGGTACGACCGACTTGGGCTTGATCAGCTCGACGATCTTGTCCATCCGCGGATCGGGCACGGGCACGACCCCGACGTTGGGGTCGATCGTGCAGAACGGGTAGTTCGCCGACTCGGCACCCGCGTCCGAAAGCGCGTTGAACAGGGTCGACTTTCCAACGTTGGGAAGTCCCACGATCCCGACGGACAGAGCCATGAGGCGCAGGTAACACAAACCCGCGAAAAATGCTCTGCCCGCCCGGGTCCCCCTGGTATATCGCCCCTGTGAGTGAAGAGGACCCAGGGGCGCCCGACGGGCGTGCCGCCAGGGCCGAGCGACGACGCGCGCAGCGGCGAGAGGCCATCTTGCTGGCGGCCAAGGCCGTGTTTCGGGACAAGGGCTACCACCAGGCGTCGGTGCACGACATCATCGACGAGGCCCGCATCGCCCGCGGAACCTTCTACCTCTACTTCTCCGGCAAGCAGGACCTCTTCGGCGAGCTCGTCGCCGACTTCCTCGAGATCGTGCGGACCCAAGTGCGCCGCATCGAGCTCGGGCCGGATGCTCCGCCGCCGCGCATTCAGCTCCGCGACAACTTCCGACGCATCGTCACCGCCGTGCTCGAGCACGCCGCAATCGCGAGCATCATCCTCCGCGACAGCCGCGGATACGACGACGAGTCCCGCGCACGGGTCGACAGCTTCTTCGGGCAGACCCTGCAGCTGATGCGCCAGGCCATTCAAGTGGGGCAAGGCCTCCAGCTCGTCGGCCCCTGCGACGTCAACGTCGTCTCGGTCGTCGCGCTCGGCGGCCTGCGACACTCCTTGGTGCGAATGCTCGAGGCTCAGGCCGCGGGCCCGGCAGACCCCGACGGCCCGTCGTTCACCAACCCCGAGGCCGTCGCCGACGAGCTGCTCGAGTTCTTCCTCCGCGGCGTCTCGGTCGAGAGCTAGCGGATCCCGTCGACCGGGTTGTCGACCAGGAACGCAGAGAGCCGGTCTCGAATCACCGCGGCGTCCATGCCCGCCTCGTCCTCGTCCATGTCATTGAGCTCGTCCACGATCGCCTCGACGACCGCGCGCGCCTGCTCTTTGGTCTCGTCGGCGAGGAAGCCCGTGTACACGGTCTCTCCCGCCGCCGCCTTCGTGATCTGGTCGTCACGCGCGTGCTCTTCCAGGTCCGTGTAGAAGATGTAGTGGAAGGCGCGGTTGTAGTCGCCCTCGCGGAAGATCTCGAACATGGTTCGCTCGTCGGCGGCCATCGGCGCCACCTTGGATTACCCGGGGGCTGCTGGCAAGAGGCGGCGGTGGATGACCCGCCTTGCGCCGGAATACGCCGGCGCGGCGACGCGTCGACGGGTGGATGGGACGCTCGCCTCTGACCGTGACGACCCTCGTGGGCTTGGCGTGCGCGCCACCGGGCGCCCCAGCGGCCTCCAAGCCACCTGCCGCGCCCATCTGCCCCGAGCCCGTGGCGCTACCGGACACCGTCGTCGCGCCCGCCGACCCCATCGAAGACGACGTCGCCCCCGCGGACGTGAGTCTTCCCGAGGGCGATCTGGAGTGGGGCATCATCGAGCCGGAGGACCTGCAGCCTCGCAGCTTCGACGGGGTCTCGGTCACGGTCTCGCCGTACGAGGGAGAGCGGGCCGACGGCAGCCTCGACCTGATCGCGCAGGTGACCGTGGCCGACGCCGTCGGAACGCTCGCCACCTTCGAGCACCCGGTCGACACCGGGCTGTGCGGCTCCGAAGTCTCCACGAACGTCGAAGTCGTGGGTCTTCGGACGGCCTCGCAGACCCTCTTCGATGCCCAGGTCACCTGCGGCGTCGGCGAGTCACACCCGCGCTGGAACACGAGCCACACCGTCTTTCGCGTCGACGAAGTCGAGCGCACGGCAACGCTGCTGGTCTACGCCCAAGCGGGAAGCTGGGTCGTCCTCGAGGAATCCCAAGACGTCCGCACCCTGCGGTTCTTCCTCGAGGCCGACACCCTCGCGATGTACGAGGAGCGCAGCGCATGGTGTGACCCGCAGGCCGCGTTCGAAGCTCACGGACTTCGCGAGCCCGACTGCAGGGTCAAGCCGCGGACGCTGAAGCTGCGTCGGCGCATCCCGTTACCGTAGCCGGACGTTCGGAATCTACGCTCCGACTGCGCGTTCGAGCTGGATGGCCGCGGGCTAGAGCATCGCGCTTCCTCACACACATGCGCATGGACCGCCCGCTACGATCCCTCGCATGGGTCTGCGTGGGCTCCTCAACAAAGCGAAAAGCCTGGCCGAAGAGAACCTCCCCCCCGAGGTGCTCGACGCGTCGAAGCGGCTTGCAGACACGGTCCGCGAGCACGCTCCCGAGGCGGTGACAGAAGCCATCGACCGGCTCGTCGGCGAGGACGACGGCATGCGTCCGCAGGGCGAGGGCAGAGTCGAAGAGAGCGCCAAGGAGCGTCGCGACGAAGCGCTGGCCCGGGTGAAGTCCAAGGCCGACGATGGCCTCAAGCCCGAGGACAGCCTCGTCGTCGTCTACGCGACCACCGAAGAGAAGGACGAGGTCGAGCAGATCGAGGCTGTCTTCACGAAGATCGACACCGTCTTGCGGGTGATGGACCTCGACAAGGAACCCCTGCAAACCAAGACGCAGCTCGCCAAGCTCACTGGCAAGATGGTGCCGCCATACGTCTACATCAACGGCAAGTACTGGGGCGCGCTGGGCGAGATGGAGACGCTCGCGGCCTCGGGCGACCTTGCCCGCGTGGTCGCCAACCGACTCGAAGACCTCGGCGACGAGGCGCGGCGCATCGGCAACATTCAAGAGGCGTACGACGACGACATCACGGTCGAGAACATCCTCGAGCGCTGGAAGCGGGGGCACATCCTGTGCGTCGACGACCTCGACTCCTGGTACGAGACCGACCGCGAGGGCGAGCACTTCTACTACCAAGGCGGGCCCCGCCCCGTGGACGACATGCCCGAGGTCGCGGCGGAGATCGTGCAGATGTACGAATCCGAAGAGTGGGAAGTGAGCTGGCAGCTCGAACCCTCGGTGCACATCGACGGATGAGCGAGCCCCGCGACCGTCTGCGACACCTGCTGCGCGTCATCGACGACGACGTCGAGCCCGTCGTCCGCCGCTACAGGTCGCACATCGAGTGCGCCAAGGGCTGCAGCGACTGTTGCCACCAGACCTTTCGCATCTCGAACCTCGAGGGCGCCTACCTTCGCGAGGGCCTCGCCGCAGCGTCGCCCGAGCTTCGGGCCGACATCCTCGCGCGCGCGCACGCCTACGCACCCGACACGCGGGCGCCCTGCCCCGTGCTCTCTGAAGACGGAGCGTGTCGGCTCTACGAGCACCGCCCCCGGATCTGCCGCAAGTACGGCATCCCTCTTTGGAACCCACAGCGGCCCGAACGGGTCGACACCTGCCCCAAGAACTTCGTCGGTGTACACGACATCGACGCAGACCTCATCATCGAGCCCCAGGCCCGCTGGGCCGAGGCGTGGATCGAGATTCGCGAGCGCGACGAGGCCGCCAGAGCCACCGCGACGATCGCCGCGCAGCTCACCGTGAGCGTCACCGAGGACGCATGAGGCCCTCTTGGGCCGTGGATGCGACCAGCGTGCCGGCCTGATCGAAGAACTGCCCTCGGACCAGGCCACGCGCGCCTTGCGTCGATGGGCTGTCGATGTCGTAGAGGAGCCAGTCGTCGAGGTTGATCGGGCGGTGAAACCACATCGAGTGGTCGAGGCTCGCCGCCTGCAGGTTGCGTTGGAATGGGGAGACGCCGTGCACGGCCATGGCGGTGCCGAGAAAGTACGAGTCCGACGCGTAGGCCAGGACGCACTGGTGGACCCACTGCTCCTGAGGAAGAGCCTCGGCGGCTCGGCACCACACCTGTCGGTGCGGCGGTCGCTTCTGCGGCGCGAGCGGGTTGTTGGGCTCCACGGGTCGCACCTCGATGGGTCGCTCCGCCGTGACCCGGCTGCGCAGCGGCTCGGGAATCTTGTCGGCGATGCGCGTCGCAAGCTCGCGCTCGGACTTCAGCCCCTCGGGGCCTGGCGCCTTCGGCATCTCGAGCTGGTGCTCGTAGCCCTGCTCGACGATCTGGAACGACGCCGCCATGTTGAAGATGGCTCGACCGTGCTGAATCGCGACGACGCGGCGGGTCGTGAAGCTCTTTCCGTCTCGGATGCAGTCGACGTCGTAGATGATCGGTGCGTTGACGTCGCCCGAACGCAGGAAGTAGCCGTGCAGCGAGTGTGCGATGCGCTCGGGCGGCACCGTCTGCGCCGCGGCCGAGAGCGCCTGGCCCAGCACCTGCCCGCCGTACACCGTCCCCCACCCCGGATCCCGGCTCTGCCCTCGAAAGAGGTTCTGCTCGAGGCGTTCGAGCTGCAGCTGCTCGAGGAGTTCCTTGAGAACGCTCATGCTTCGAACGTAGGTCACCCGATGCGGGCCTCACCAGCTTCAGGCGCGCAGTCGAGCGCTGTGTTTTCCCCGCCGAGAAGCGGTCGCAGCGCGGCTGCTATGCTGTCGGCCGGGATGCGACGCTGGCTTCTGAGCACCGCGTTGGTCGGTGCGTGCGCGGGTGGTAACTCGCTCGAGACCACGGGTGCGTTCACCACGCTCGCACCCACGGGCGACGGCGACACGAGCAGCGGCGAGGACACCGATGACACATCGAGTCCGGACAGCACCGGCGGCATCGAGGGCTCGACCTCCGGCCCGTCCGACAGCAGCGGAGGCGGTCCTTCGGGCTCGAGCAGCTCGGGCATTGGCGAAGACTCGAGCTCGAGCGGCGTCGAGCTCCCGCCCCAACCCGAGACCAGCTGGTGGTCCCACTGCACGAGCACGTCCGAGTGCACCGACGACCTCGTCTGCATGCTCAACGGCGCCGGCGACGACGGCGTGTGCACCTCGCTGTGCACCCCCGCGGGTGACGCCACCAGCTGCGGCGCGTCTCCTGGCGTCTCCGCGGCGCCTTCGTGCCTGAACGTCGACACCAACAGCATCTGCGCGCTCGACTGCTCCGACGGCAAGGACTGTCCCGCGGGCATGCTCTGCCTCTCCGACGTCGACGACGACGGGCCGATCGAAATCTGCTTGTAGCCGCATCGGCCACACGCTCCCGCCAGGTGGCCCCGCGCTGCTATGGTCCGACGAACGCATGCACGCGAAGTGGACTCCCGAGTCGTGGAAGAGCAAGACCGCTGCCCAGGCAGTGGCCTACCCAGATGCCGAGCACCTGCGACGCGTCGTGCAGGAGATCGCCGCGCTGCCGCCGCTCGTGACGTCGTGGGAGGTCGAAGACCTCAAGTCGCGCCTCGCGGACGCCGCGGCGGGTCGGGCGTTCCTGCTTCAGGGAGGAGACTGCGCCGAGTCGTTCGACGACTGTGGCTCGAACGCGATCGCCGACAAGCTCAAGATCCTCCTGCAGATGAGCGTCATCCTCATTCACGGGACGCGCAAGCCCGTCATTCGCGTCGGGCGCATCGCCGGCCAGTACGCCAAACCCCGCTCCGCACCGGTCGAGAGGCGTGGCGACGTGGAGCTGCCCAGCTACCGCGGCGACATCGTCAACCGGCAGGCCTTCACCCCCGAGGACCGCACGCCGAATCCACAGCTGCTGCTCAAGGGGTACGAGCGCGCCGCGATCACCCTCAACTTCGTGCGAGCGCTGGCCGAGCACGGCTTCGCAGACCTCCGCCACCCCGAGAACTGGGACATCTCGTTCTCCGACAAGAGCAGCCGCTCGAGCGAGTACCGATCCCTCGTCGAGTCGGTCCGAGACTCGATCTCTTTCGTCGAGGCCGTGCTCGGCAATCACTTCTCGCAGCTCGAGAAGGTCGACTTCTTCACCAGCCACGAGGCGCTCTCGCTCGACTACGAGTCGGCACAGACCCGCACGGTCCCCCGCCGCGACGGCTTCTACAACCTCTGCACCCACTTCCCGTGGATCGGCATGCGAACCGCGGACCTCGAAGGCGCGCACGTGGAATACTGCCGCGGCATCGAGAACCCGATCGGCATCAAGGTCGGACCGGGCATGGACGAGGCGTGGCTGCTCGGGCTGCTCGGGCGCATCAACCCCGACAACGCGCCCGGCCGCGTCACCTTGATCCACCGCATGGGCGCGACGAAGATCGAGTCGATGCTCCCGCCGCTGCTCGAAGCGGTCCACCGCGCGGGCGCCAACGTGCTGTGGTGCTCCGACCCGATGCACGGCAACACCGAGACGACGAAGGGCGGCATCAAGACGCGTCGCTTCGACAACATCGTCCGAGAGCTCGAGCTCGCCTTCGAGCTGCATCGCCGCGTCGGCACCACGCTCGGCGGCGTGCACCTCGAGATGACCGGCGAGAACGTGACCGAGTGCATCGGCGGATCGACCGGGCTCGAGGAGACGGATCTGCATCGCGACTACCGCAGCCGGGTCGATCCCCGGCTGAACTACGAGCAGGCGCTCGAGGTGGCGATGCTCGTCGCGGGCCGACTGCGCCGCGCGGCGCACGGATCCTGAGCCGATTCGCGCCCGCGGTCGTTGCGCTACGATTCGGGCGGGGAAAGCGCGCATCCGGTTCGGGACATCAGGGGGATACCCTGTACCGACCGGGTCCAAAGCCTCGATCTCGCGCTTTGATGTGTTAGCCTCGATACATGCGTTTCGGGGGATTATCGCTTTGCACCGTGGCGGCCGTATTGACGCTCGGAGGCTGTGATTCGGGTGGTGGCGCCGAGGGCTCGGCGTCGGCCTCGGGCAGCGGAGGCATCGACACGGTCGGCCGCACCGACGGCAGCACGAGCGTCGCGTCCGAGAGCGACTCGAACAGTAGCGAGTCCGACAGCAACAGCGGCACGGGCAGCTCGACCTCGCCGATCGGAAGCACGTCGCAAGCATCCGACAGCCAAGGTGACGGCTCGAGCTCGACCGGCCCCGCGGGGACGACCGGCGGCGAGTCGAGCGGTGGCGACGACACGACGACGGGCGGAGAGAAGGGCTGCGACGGCGGAGGCGGCGGAAGCAAGGTCGTCGAGTTCTCGTACATCTGGATCGCCAACAGCTCGCAGGGCACGATCTCGAAGATCGACACGACCACGGGTGAAGAGCTCGGCCGCTACATCACGCGCCCCGACGGCAACGGCAACCCGTCGCGCACGTCGGTCAACCGCTTCGGCGATGTGGCCGTGGCCAACCGCTCGGGTGGAATCACGAAGGTCTTCGCAGACCCCGAGGACTGCCTCGAGAGCAACGGGGTCCCGGGCATTCAGACGTCGACGGGCCCCGACGACGTGCTGCCGTGGGGTGAGGACGAGTGCATCGCCTGGTACACCGAGATCGCCCACAACAACAACCGGCCCGTCGCGTGGACCAACGGCACCCTCAACGAGGAGACCTGCGAGTACGAGGGCGTGGACGTCTACACCGCGTACCTCGACAGCGGCGTGGCGGGCACCGTCGAGATCGCACGACTCGATGGCACCACTGGCGTCGTGCAGAACACGATCCCCATGCCCGAGACGCCCTTGCAGTCGCACGGGTTCTACGGCGCGGCGGTCGACGGCGAGGACCGAGCGTGGTTCTCCCAGCTCCAAGGTGGGCAGCTGGTCAGGGTGAACACCGATCAGACCGTCGATGTGTGGGAGGTCGCCGACCACCCCGGATACGGCATCACGGTCACCCAAGAGGGGTACGTATGGATCTGCGGACGCGACACGCACCGCTTCGACCCGGTCACCGAGACGTGGGCGCAGGCGCAAGCCGTCGATCCCGGCGCCTACGTGCACACCGGCGGATGCATGGGTGACGGCAACGGCACCTTGTATCGAGGCGCGCATGCCAACGTCTTGGGCATCGACACCGAGACGCTCGACACCGTCGTCACACTCCCCGCGGGCCAGCCGGGCGACGATCACATCTGGGGCGTCGCGGTCGACTTCGACGGCTTCGTCTGGGCGATCCCGCGCAACGCGGAGCATGCGTACAAGATGGACCCATCCATGCCCGCTGCGCCGATCGTTCAGACCGTGGAGGGGCTGCAAGACTGCTACACCTACTCCGACATGACGGGCTTCTCGCTGTTCTCCGTCGTCCCGGGCTGAGCGCTTTCGGCACCGCGTGCAGGCGCGTCATCGTCGCCGGTCCCAACGGCCGGCGACGGCGAGCGTGGTGGACTTCTCGCCGTGGGGTGCCTCGAACCGCTACGATAGTGGCCACGTGACCGCAGGTGCACACATGCCCGGGGGGTCGACCCACCAGGTTCGCGGGTACACGCTGCGGAAGTTCCTCGCGCAAGGCGGCATGGCCGAGCTGTTTCTGGCTCAGCCGACCGACCCGGTACGCGCCCAGGAGATCGTCGTCGTCAAGCGGGTGCTCCCGCAGTTCGTACAGGACCAGCAGTTCGCACGCATGTTTGCGCGGGAGGCCGCGCTGGCCTCGATGCTCAAGCACCCGAACATCGTCGAGGTCTTCGGCGACGAGGGCGCAAACGACTCCGAGTGCTTCTTCGCCATGGAGTACGTCCATGGCCCCGACCTGAACATGATCCTCAAGGAGCTCAAGGAGGGCACCCGACCGGTGCCGCTCGAGCACGCGCTGCAGATCGCGATGGGCATGTGCCAGGGGCTGCACTACGCCCACGAGTATCGCGGAGGCGACGGCAGCCTGCTGAGCATCGTGCACCGCGACGTCTCTCCGTCCAACGTCATGATCGCGCACGACGGCACGGTGAAGATCACCGACTTCGGCGTCGCCAAGGCGCTCGCGCTCACCAGCTTCACGCAGGCCGGCACCCGCAAGGGCAAGCTCTCGTACATGTCGCCCGAGCAGGCGGTGGCCGACCCCGTCGACCGGCGCACCGACATCTTCGCGATCGGCACCGTCCTGTTCGAGATGACCACCCTGCAGCGCATGTTCGGCGGCGAGAACGAGCTCGCGATCATGCACAAGCTGCTGTTTCGCGACCGGCCTCGGCCGTCGGCGATCCGCCACGACTATCCACCCGAGCTCGAGGGCATCGTGCTCAAGGCCGTCGCGCAGAAACCCGACGACCGCTTCGAGAGCGCGCAGGCGCTGTACGAGGCGCTGTACGCGTTCGCCGAACGACGCCGACTCCTGACCTCGCCTGACCGACTCGCCCGCTGGATCGGCGGCGTGATTCCACCGACCCCGCACCCCGCCGAAGACCCCGCGTTCTTCAGCGCGCACGCGTCCGCGACCGTGCTTCCGCTACAGCGCGAAACGGTCGTCGCCGGCAGCGACGTGCAAGCGACGATCTCCGACTCGGGGATGGCGGGCAACGCCACGATGATGGACGGGGCCGGGGGGCTCTCTCCGATCGCAGGACAACTCCGCGCCCAGCAGACGCAGCAGACGCAAGCGCAGCAGCGGGCGCCCACGTCACCCCCCGTGGTGGCGCCGGCCTACGCCGCCGCGCCGGCGGTACAGACCAACCCCGCGCTTCGGCGCCCCACCAGCGACTCGTCGTCGACCCTCCCCGCGGTCGCCATCGTCGCCGGATCCCTCGCAGTGGGGGCGGTCATCCTCGCGGGAGCGCTCTGGTACAAGGACGCGCAGAAGCGTGACGCGGGGGCGGCGACCACCGCCGAGCCCACGGACGGCGTGACGCAGCCCGAGGTCGCGCCGTCGCAGACCCCGGGTCTCATCCCGGGCGTCGTGGAGAGCGATCCCCCCGCGCCGCAAGAGCCGCCCAAGGTCGAGGCGTCCGCGCCCGAGCCGACCCTCGCCGACCCCTTCCCCACCGCCGAGCCGAGCCCCCCTCCGGCATCGAGCGCGAAGAAGAAGCGACCCACGGCGAAGAAGAAGCGCCGCCCGAAGGCCACCCCGGATCCGGCACCCACCCCCCGACCGCTGCCCGCCACGCCAAAGCCCAAGCCCACGGTGACGCCCAAGCCCAAGCCCAAGCCCAGCGCGCTCGACGAGCTCTTTCCCAGCGAATAGCGCCGTCCCTCCTGCAGTTCGGGCTTCACCGCAAACACTGGTAAGGTGCGGCGGTCGCGATGCGAGGATTTTCTCGACGGCTGATGACCGCCGCGGTGGCTGCCAGCCTCTGCCTCCCCGCCGCCGCTGTGGCCGCGCCTCAGGGGCTACAGGACCCCGACGCGATCGCGCACGCAGACGCGGCTGCCGAGGCGGCCGCGGCCAAGGACTACGCTGCGGCCATTCGCCACCTCAAGGCGGCCTACGCGATCGAGCAGGAGCCGCTGCTGCTGTACGCCTGGGCCCAAGCGGAACGGCTCTCGGGCAACTACCGCGCGTCGATTCCCCTCTACGAGGCGTTCCTCGAGCAGCACCCCGAAGGCGAGGTCGCGAACAAGGCGAGGGTGAACCTGCTCGACGCGCGGTCCAAAGCCCTCGAGGCGCGCTCGAACGACGCGCCGCCGGAGCCCACGGAGGTCGACGACGACGACGAGCAGACCGCGTCCCCCGATGAGGACGCGAGCGAGAACGAGAACGATGGCGACGCCTCTGCGCTGCGCGGCGAGAAGCTCGCACCCGTGCTCCTCGGAGTGGGCGCCGCCGTCACCATCGCCGGAGGCGTGCTGATGGGACTCGGCAGATCGCGGCACAACGGCGCCGACAGCCAGCCCACCGAACAGGCCTACTTCGAGGAGCTCGACAGCAGCCGAACCCTCTACTACGCCGGCGCGGCCACGCTCGGCGTGGGCGGGCTGATCCTCGTCGGCGGCGCGGTCCGCTACATCCTCGTCGCCAAGCGCGGCAAGACGCCGAAGACCAACGCGTCGGCGATGGTCACACCCCGGGGTTTCGGACTAAGCTTGTCAGGGCGGTTCTGATCGATGCGTAGGCTGGTGCCATTGTTGCCGCTGTTGTTTGCGGGTGGGTGTCTCGAGGAACCGCCGTTCCGCTGCCAGTCCGATGAGGTCTGCTTCCTCGAGGGCTTCGCGGGGACGTGCGACCTGGCCACCTCGAGCTGCGTCTACCCTTCGGCCGACTGCCGCGGCATCAACTCCGTCGAGGGCTACGTCAACGGCAAGGGGCTGTGCGTTCCGGCCCCCTCCAACAACGTCGGACCCAGCTCGACCACGGCCAGCTCCAGCACCACCGGCGATGAGAGCTCGGGCACGACGGCGACACCGACGACCGCGTCCACCACGAACGATTCGGCCGACGAGTCCTCGACCACGAACATGCAGGTCGACGACGAGTCGAGCTCGGGCAGCGCCGGCGAGTCGAGCTCGGGGACAGCCACCACGGGTGCCCAAGACTGCCAGGAGTCTCTCGACATCACCGGCGAGGGCAGCGTGACCGCCACCACCGTGTTCAACGGCTTCCCCGCGACGAACTCCGTCGATGGGTTGATTACGACCTCGTGGTTCTCGACCGGACCCGAGGGCGATGGCGGACCCAGCGTCTACGGCTGGAACGCCGCTGCCGATCGATGCATCACCCGCATCGAAGTCGACGACAACTCGGCCCACTCCAACCCCGACTTCCGCACCGGCTACGGCTTCGGCAGCGTCGTCGTCCGCGTCGTTCAAGGCGAGCGCGTCGTCTTCGAGGAGACCGTGCAGCTGCCCGGAACTCCCGATGGCCCCTTTGCCGTCGACACCGGCGGCGTCATCGGGTCCCGGGTGCTGCTCGAGCTCAACGCGCACGAGAACACCGAGTGCGGCGGCTTCTCCGAGCTGCGCGTGTTCGGGGGGTAGCGTCGCCGTGGAGGTCTTCCCGCTGCGCGCCCGTTCGGGTCGCTCTCTCTTCTTGGAGGTACGGCTCGGGGCACGGCCCGCTCAGATCCAACCGCGCGCCTGCGCGAGCACGATGCCGCTGAGCACGAAGACGAGCGCGACGAGCACGAAGATGATCGTCCGGTAGGCGCGCTCTCTGGACGCAGCGCCCGGATCCTTGCCGCCGACGGAAGCAGGCGCCGTCTCCACCGCCGCGAAGGCGTCGGCCATCTCGCCGGCCGAGGCGAAACGACCCGCGGCGTCCTTGTGCAGCGCGCGAAGGACCACCGCTTCGACCTCCCGAGGGATGTCGAGGCTGGGCGCGACCTTGCGCAGCGGTACGGGCGCGGCGTTGAGATGCTGGTCGAGGACCTTGGTGTAGTGGTTGCCCGCGTACGGAACACATCCGGTCAGGAGCTCGTAGGCCAAGACACCGAGCGCGTACACGTCGCTTCGCGCGTCGAGGGTCTGCCCGCGAATCCGCTCGGGGGACATGTACTCGGGCGTGCCCATGATGCCTCCGCCTTTGGCCGACAGCGAGACGTCGAGGCCCGGCTCGGCCATCAGCATCTTGGCCAGGCCGAAGTCGAGCACCTTCACGAAGTCCGGGTTGTCCGGCCGAGCGACGCGCATGCAGTTCTCGGGCTTCACGTCGCGGTGCAGGATCCCCTTGTCGTGCGCCGACTGCAGCGCCCGGCAGACCTGAAGGACGATGGGCCTGGCGCGCCGCCAACCCAGGCCCCCCTCGCGGTCGAGCATGTCCGAGAGCGACTCGCCCTGCAGGAACTCCATCACCAGGTACAGCGACCCGGTCGGGGTAACGCCAAAGTCGCTGACCTCGACCACGTTGTGGTGCGAGATCTGCGAGACCGCCTGCGCCTCTCTCAAGAACCGCTTGCGAAAGGTGTCGTCGCCCGCGAACTCCTGGGCGAGCACCTTGACCGCCAGCGTCTTGCCGATGGTGACGTGGGTGGCCTTGTAGACGGTGCCCATGCCCCCGCTGCCGAGGATGTCGTCGAGCCGATAGCGCCCATCGAGGACCTGGCCGAGGAGGTTGCCGACCTGGGAGAACGCCTGCGTCGCCACGCGCTCTCGAGACCGGCTCGGGGAGCTGCTGGCGTGCGCAACCATTCGGCGGCGATCGTAACAAAGAACGGACCCGCGTCAGGCTCCCTGGAAAAGAGCGCCTGCGCGGGTCGTCTGTTCGGGCTTCGGGCCTACTCGGCCGGCGGCGGCGCGGCGTCTTCGGGCTTCAGCTCGGCGCCGCGGTGTGCACCCGCGGTCTTGTTGAGCACCTCGGCCTGCGCGGCGTTGACCTTCTTGCCGTGATCCATGTCCTCGTAGCGCTTGTCGACGGCACGGGGAGCCAGGCCGGCCTTCTTGAGCAGCACGTCGGGACGGTTGCGCTCGTCCTCGCTGGCAGCGGCGTGCACGGCCTCGATCTTGGCGAGCAGCTCTTGTTGGTACTGCTGCATCTTCTCGGCGATGCGCATCCGCTTGCCCTTCTCGCGCTGCAGGTCCTCCTGGTAGCGCTTGAGGAAGTAGCCGATGGTCTCGGTCCGGATCTTGATCGACCCGGTCGGTTTGTTCTCGTCGATGTCCTTGAACGAGAAGTACGGGGTGCCCGAGGTCTCCACGATCTCTTCGATGACCGTGTAGATGGGCGCGTCGTGGCCACACTTGAAGCTGGAGAGCTCGAGGGCGACCAGGTTGGGGTGACGCGCGGTGTACTTGGCGGCCCACACCTTCTGGTTGGTGTTCTCCGAGTAGGAGTTCTTCCAGACGTCGTAGATGTCGAACGGATCCTTGATGAAGCCGGCCTTGACGTCTTCTTCGAACAGCGGGTTCACGATGTCGTCGTCGATCGGCAGCGAGTGAATCGTGAAGATCGGGTAGCCGAGCTTTTGAAGCTCGTCGGGGATCTCGTGGTTCATGCCCGGGTCGTTGTGATACGGGCGCGCCAGCAGCACGATCCCCAGACCGTCGGTCTCCTCGAGCTGACGAAGCACCTTGCGGCCCTCGTCGCGAAGCGAGTCGATGAAGCGCTGCTGCGCCTTGAAGCCCTCTTCGACTGCGGCGCTGTTCTCTTCTTCGGAGAGGCCGAACACGTCGCCGAAGTAGCGGAGCATCTCGCGCTTGCACAGCTTGGGCTCGCGCATGTGCACGAACGGGACGATGTGCAGGATGCCGTTCTTGACGAACAGGTCCTCCTCTTTGACGAACGCCGCCTTGGTGGTGTCGGCGCTACCGACGACCGTAGGACAGGCGCGCGCACCGTTGGCCGAGCTGAGCCAGGTGTCCATCGAGTCGACCTGCGGGAAGACGATGAGGTCGAGCTTGCGCTTGGCGTGCTTCTTCTCGAGCAGGTTGTGCATGTGGGCGATGCACACCTTCGAGGGGAAACACGGGTCGATCGCGCCCCGCTTGGCGCCCTCTTTGTACATCTCCTCGGAGGTGTAGTCGGAGTAGACGATGTTGCGCGGCTTGATGCCGAGCGCCTCGAAGTAGGCCGAGAAGAAGGGGTTTTGCGAGTACTGGTTGAGCACCCGCGGAATGCCGATGCGCAGGTTGCCGCGGTTGCGGATCTTCTCCGCTCGCTCGACGGTCGCGGCGCGACGCTCGGCCAGCGGCTTGGCCGGGCCCTTGCCGCCGGTGGTCTCGAGCAGCTTGGCCACGCGCTCGCTGCGGTTGAGCCGCTTGAGCAGGCCGCTGACCTTGTCGGCGTGCTTGGCCATCGCCGGGGGCAGCTCGACCTCTTCAGGCAGCCCAAGGCCGCGCTCGACCTCTTCGGGGTCGTCGGCGACGAGCTCGGGCTTCTGCGCCTTCCAGATGTCCTTGGCAGCCTTGGCCGCCAGGTTCGGGTAGTCCTTCTTGATCTGGTCGAGGCCGCCCTTGATCTTGCGCATCGACTCGACGTCTTCGACCTCGCCCTTCTCGCACGTGGCGATGATCAGGCGCTTGGTGCCCACCTGGGTGGTCTCGGTCTTCTTGCGGATCTGGATCAGCTGACCTGCGGCCATCTTCTCCTCGGCCTCTTTGTTCTCGAGCTCGAGGTCGACGTCGATGAACGTGCGCAGGCACTTGTTCTTGCAGAAGTAGCAGCGGGTGCTCTCGTCGCGCTTCTGCGAGTACTCGATGCCCGGCACCTTCTCGAGGCCGATCCACTCGGTGCGGTGGCCGCGTTCGTACAGCCGGCGGGCTTCGATGGCCGCGCCGATGGCCCCCGACTCACCGCAGTGCTTGTGCACGATGACGTCGGCTTCCATGCCCTTGGACGTGAAGCGCTCCTGGATGAAGTCGACCTGCGACTTCACCGCGGCGAGGTTGTGCTGCGTGCCGCCTTGCAGGACGAAGCGCGTGCCGAGCTTGGCCAGGTTGGGGATCTGCGAGACGTACAGCCAGATGTTCTTGGGCAGCACGTTGGCCAGACCGGCCATGATCTCCTCGGGGCTCCAGCCCTGGCGCTGGAAGTCGACGATGTCCGATTGCATGAACACGGCGCAGCCGTATCCGAACATCGGCATCGACTCGGCCTTGAACGCCACGTCGGCGTACTGGCGCACGTCGTAGCCGAAGGTCTGCGCCGTGCCCTGCAGGAAGTAGCCATTGCCCGCCGAGCACTGCGTGTTCAGCTTGAAGTCCTTCACCTTGCCGTTCTTCAAGATGATGATCTTGATGTCCTGGCCACCGACGTCGCAGACCACGTCCACGTCGTCGTAGAAGTGCAGCGCGCTCTCGCAGTGCGCCACCGTCTCCACGATGGCAGCGTCGGCTCGCAGCACGTCCTTGAGGATGTCCTTGGCGTAGCCGGTGGTGCCGATGCCGAGGATCTCGAGCGTGGCGCCGGCGCTCTCCACCTGGCCCTGCAGGTCGGCGAAGAGGTCCTTGGTGTCCTCGATCGGGTTGCCCTTGGAGAGCTGGTAGACCTTGCAGATGACGTTGGCGTCCTCGTCGACCAGCACGGCCTTGGACGAAGTGGAGCCGCCGTCGATGCCCATGAACGCGCGCACGACCTGACCCTCGTGGAAGGTCGCGGGCGTGAACTTCTCGGGCGTGTACTTGTCCATGAAGCTGTCGAGCTCGGCCTTGTCCTTGGCCAAGCCGGACCCCCCGGCTTTCTTCTTCTCCTCGTGGCGACCGACGTCGAGGTACCACTTGAGGCCGTCGAGGCCCTTGTAGACACCCACGTCGTCCTCCTCGGACTTGCCGTACTCGGCCGCACCCAAGGCCGCGTAGTACTGGGCGTTGTCGGGGACGATGATGAGGTCGGCGGGGTCGTCACACGGCGGAAGCTCGATGCCCCGCTCTTCCCAGATCGGCGGGATGTTGGCCTTCCAGCAGTCCTTCATCCCCTTGATGTAGGTGTTGGGGCCGCCGAGCAGCATCACGTGCGGCATGAGCGTGTTGCCGCGGGTGAGCACCGAGAGGTTTTGCTGGATGATCGACTCGAACAGCGACGCCAGAAGCTCGTCGGCGGGCACGCCCATCTTCTGCAGCGAGTTGATGTCGGTCTCCGCGAACACGCCGCACTTGCCGGCGACGGGGTGCAGCTTCTTGCCGAAGTACTCGGCGTTGCACAGCTCCTCGGGCGGCAGCTTGAGCTTGGCGTTGATCTTGTCGATGACCGCTCCGGTGCCGCCGGCACACTTGTCGTTCATCGAGGGGATCTTCTTCTTGCGGCCGGACTCGGGGTCCTCCTTGAAGACGATGATCTTCGCGTCCTGTCCGCCGAGCTCGACGACCGAGTTGACCTCGGGGTGCTGCTTTTCGACGGCGAGCGAGACGGCGTTGACCTCTTGCACGAACTTGGCGCCCGTGAAGCGGCCGACGTTGGCGCCGCCCGATCCGGTCATGAACAGCCGAGCGTTCCCGGCGGTGACACCGGTGTCCTTCTCGATGTCCACGAGCATGTGCATGGCCTTCTCGGCCTGCTTGCTGTCGTGACGTCGATAGTCTTGCCAGACGATGGCGTCGGTGGCTTCGTCGATGACGACGGCTTTCACCGTGGTGGAACCGAGGTCGAATCCGATGCGGAACTTCAGGTCGCTCATGCGTGGGTCCGTGTGCGAGAGTTCTGGGTGACACCCGTGTCACTGACACCCGTGTCAGTGAACTTCGACCGGGTTTTCGCACGGGGCTGAGGCGGGCGCAAGTTCGGGTTTCGTGCGGCCCCGGGCCAGTTCTAGGTCTGGCGCAAAATGCGCTGGATACTGAGCTCCTCGCTTCGCACATTGTCCTCGACATCAATTCTACTCACAGGTAGAATTTGTCCCGAGCTCGAGCGATGGCCATCACTGCAAACGCCGCGGCGCGCGACGTCCTGTCCCGCATCACCGAGGACCCCAGGCTCCGGGCCCTCGAGGCCCTCCCCGTCATCCCCCCGGTCAACCTCGGCCTCGCGCTCGGGGTGTGGGCGGTCTTTCTCGGCAGCTCCGCCGCCTATCTCCAGGGGTGGCTGCCTCTGCCGGTCACCATCGTGCTCAGCGCGATCGCCATCTACGCATCGTTCACGCCGCTGCACGACGCGACGCATCGCGCGGTGTCCTCGAACGCGTTCGTCAACGATCTCATCGGGACGATCTCCGCCACGCTGCTCATCCCTTGTCTGTCGACGGGTGTGTATCGACTCCTTCACCTCGAGCATCACCGCTGGGCCGGTGACGTCGAGCGCGACCCCGACACGCCGCTCGTGCACACCCGGTGGCCTTGGCTGCCCTTCGCCCTCGCCGCGCCGGAGCTCGTGTGGGCGTGGTGGTGGATTCGAAAGCTCTGGCCGCAACGCACAGCGAACGAGCGGCTGGCGTTCTTCGTCTCGCTCGGCGCCCACATCGCGCTGACGGTCGGCATGCTGCTCTCGCCGTACCGCTGGGAGTTCGTGCTGCTGTACATGATCCCGCAGAAGCTCGGCATCATGCTCGTCGCCTACAGCTTCGCGCACATCCAGCACCCCGAGGGTGTGGACTGGAAGAAGGCACCGCTCCTGTCCACGGGGGTCATCACGACCAAACCGCGTGGCCTGATGACGTGGTTGATGCTCGGACAGAACGACCATCACATCCACCACCTCATCCCGCACATCCCCTGGCACCGCTACCGACACGTGTGGGAGCTGGGTGATCGCGTGCTGGACGAGCAGACCCTGGCCGAGCGTGGGTTCTTCCGGGGCTACGACGAGGCAACGGTCGCCCGCGCGCGGGTCTGCCTCGACGCGCGGGTGCAGACGATTCGAGACGTGGCGCGGGACGTTCGAGCGATCACCTTCGCGCCGGCACCGGGCACCCACTTTCCTGCGTTCGAGGCGGGGGCACATGTCGATGTGCACCTCCCCAGCGGGCTCGTTCGCCAGTACTCGCTGTGCAACAGCCCGACGGATCCCGACAGCTACGAGATCGCAGTCAAGCTCGACACGCATGGCCGAGGCGGCTCGGCCGAGGTCCACGCGGCCCTTCGCGAGGGCACGCGGCTCACGCTCGGCGCGCCGCGCAACCTCTTTCGCCTCGACCCCGCGGCCAGCGAGGTGGTCTTGGCGGCAGGAGGCATCGGTGTCACGCCGCTGCTGTCGATGAGCCACGCCCTGCACGAATCGGGCGCAGCCTTCCGCCTGCACATCTACGCGCGAAGCTCCGCCGACGTCCCCTTCGGTGCCGAACTCGACACCCTCGCCTTTGCCGAGAAGATCTCCACGCACCTCGACAGCGAGGGCCAGCCGGGCTTCGACGCCGACCGAGATGTCGGCCCGTACCGCGAGGGCCGCCAACTCTATCTGTGTGGACCCGCGGGCTTCATGAACGCGGTCCGAGCGGCCGCGACCGCCCTCGGGTGGCCCGAGTCCGCGGTCCACTCCGAGTCCTTCGGCGCGGACGTCTCGGGCGCCGCCGAGAACCGCCCCTTCGAGCTCGAGCTGCGTCGGTCGAAAGTGCGGCTGCCGGTCGCTGCAGACGAGACCATCCTCGACGCGTTGCGCACTCGAGGAATCGAGGTCCCCACCGCATGTCTGCAAGGGGTGTGCGGGCGCTGCGTCACGCCGGTACTCGAGGGCGAGGTCGAGCACCGCGACGCCGTCCTCACCCCCGCGCAGCGCTGCGAGCAGATGTGTCTGTGCGTCTCGCGAGCCCGCGAGCAGCGTTTGGTGCTCGACCTCTGAGAGGAGCCTGTCACCCTCAATGGCACATGGACCCCCGATCGGCTGCCTTCGCCCTGCTCGCCTGCCTCCCGCTCGTCCCCGGATGCAACACCTCGACGTGCACGCTCGTCGGGTGCTCTGGCGGCAGCGCGCAGCTCATCGTGCTCGGACCCAACTGGGGCGCGCTCGAGCCGGTCGAGCATCGGCTCGACGTCAGCCTCGACGACACGAGCTTCACGGTCAGCTGCGACATCGCCCAGCAAACGTGCGACGGCCCGGTCGTGCGCAGCGGTGACCTGCCGCTTTCCGTGTTCATCCGCGGCGAGGGGCAGATCGTCATCGACATCGGCGACGAGTTCGGCTCCAGCGACGCCCTGCCCGACGACTACGCCGTCACCGTCACCCGCGCGGGCACCGTCGTCACCGACGACTCCGGGTCGTTCGTGTACACGCAGACGCGGCCCAACGGCCCCGACTGCGAGCCGGTGTGCCGGAGCACCGACGGCGCGTTCGTGATGGTCGAGGCTTGAGGGACTCAGACGTCCTCGGTCGAGACCGTGCTGCGCTCGTCCTTGGTGACCGGCTCCCACGCATCGGAGGCCTGCTCGAAGAAGGGCTCCGGCACAACCTGGACGTAGGCGGCGCCCGACTCGTTGCGTGCGAGCACCCGCGCTCGACGAACGTCGCGAGGCGCTTCGGCGAGATGCATGACGACGGGCACCGCCTCGGCCTGCGCGCGCTCGACGTAGAGGCGCCGATGCGACGCAGTCATGAGGCCGAGCTCCACGTAGGCATCGACGCCCGCACGGACCACGGCACACGCGGCGTCCCACATCACGCCGCGGCACCGCTCCCTGCGTTCGAGGTACCAGCCGAGCACATCGCCCTTGGGACGCGCGTCGTCGCCGAACAGGCGGACCATCCACGGGTCGAGGTCGAAGAAGACGCCCGACCCATCGGCGACGCGCCGCCGGGCGAAGGTGCTCTTGCCCGCACCGACCGGTCCCACGACCAGCCGGAGCGTGCCGACCTCGCTCACTCGCCCAAGTCCCAGCGCGCCCCTTTGGGCGTGTCTTCGATGACCACGCCCGCGGCCTGCAGCACGTCGCGGATCATGTCGGACTTGGCGAAGTCCTTGGCCTTGCGGGCCTCGGCGCGGGCCTCGAGCATGCGATCGATGACCGCCTTGTAGGGCTCGGCCGCCTCGCCGCCGCCGGCGACGGGAAAGCAGTCGGCCGCGAGCTGGGGGTAGAGCGCCTCGTTGGGGAGCTCGATGCCCAGTACGTACAGATGCCGGGTGAGGCAGCGGTAGGCCGCCGCGACGCTGGGGAGGTCGTCGCTGCTCTCGATGCCGGCTGCGTACAGCTCATTGACATAGTCGAACGCCGCCGCGGTGGCGCGCGGGCAGCCGACATCGTCGTCCATCGCCTCGATGAAGCGGCGGATGAACTTCGCGCTCGACTCGCCAAACGCCCCGTACACGAACGACTCTCGCTCGCGGGGCACGGCTTCGTCCTCGGAGCGGAGGCTCGCGTAGATCCCCGGCACGGGGATCGTGCGGGCGTCCTCGTCGGCCTCGGACAGGCGGCCCTCGAGGATCTTGACGAGCTTGGTGATCTTCTTGAACCCCTCGGACGAGGCGTCGATCAGCTCATCGGCAAAGGCGAGCTTGGTGCGGTAGTGCGTGCTCGCAAAGAACCAGCGGATCGCGTCGTAGCTGTGGCGCTCGAGCAGGTTCTCGACGCCGATCACGTTGCCAATCGACTTGCTCATCTTCACGCCGCGCAGGTCGAGGTGCTCAGGGTGCATCCAGTAGCCGACCCAGCAGTCTTGGCCGCACAGCGGCTGGCTCTGCGCGACCTCGTTCTCGTGGTGCGGGAAGAGGTTGTCGATGGCGCCGCCGTGCACGTCGAACGAGCTGCCGAGCAGCATCGAGCTCATGGCCGAGCACTCGATGTGCCAGCCCGGCCGCCCCGAGGACCACGCCTCTTGCCCCGTCTCCCACGCCGGCTGCCCCTCACCGCTGGGCTTCCACAGCGTGAAGTCGGCGGGGTGCTTCTTTCGCCCCGCGTCCTCGGCGAGCCGACCGCTCGCGCCCGCCTGCCCGCCTTCGAGCGTGTTGCCCGAGAGCTTCCCGTAGTCGGCAAACGACTGCACGTCGTACAGCACCTCGCCGTCGACGACGTAGGCGTGGCCGCGCTCGAGCAGCTGTTTGACCATGTCGACCTGCGCGTCGATGAAGTCGGTCGCGCGCGTGTAGGCGGCGTAGTCCTTGATCCGCAGCGCGCGGCAGTCCCGACGGAACGACGCGGCCGTCTCTTCGGCCACGTCGAGCCAGCCTCGACGCTCGTCCGCCTTCTTCATGATGCGGTCGTCGATGTCGGTGTAGTTGATGATGCTCAGCACGTGAAACCCGCGGTACTCGAGGTACCGCCGGAACGTGTCCCAGAAGCAGTAGGTCCGCGCGTGCCCGATGTGCATCGGGGCGTACACCGTGAGCCCGCAGGTGTAGATGCGAACGACGCCGGGGGTCTGCGGAACGAACCTGTCGAGGTTCCGAGTGCGGGTGTTGTAGACGTGAAGAGCCACGAGACGGCCCGGAGTCTGCCACGGGGGCGGAGCGAGGGACACCCGCCGCGCCTCCTGCGCGAGCGCGCCTATGCGGACGCGGCCAGCTGCGAGGGCAGATAGATCGAAAAGCTCGTGCCGACGCCCCGCTCGGACTGACACTCGATCCATCCGCCGTGCTGCTCCACCACGCTGCGCGCCGTCGCGAGGCCCAGGCCGGTTCCTTCGCCCCGGGCCTTCGTGCTGAAGAACGGCTCGAACACCCGATCGCGCACGTTGGGGCTCATGCCTTCACCGTCGTCCTGCACGGTGATGACGACCATCGGGCCCGGGGTCAGGATGCGGCTCGGATCACCGTCCGTCGTTCGACAGGAGAACCGAATGGTGCCGCCGCGTTCGCCGAGCGCATCGCGGGCGTTGACGATCAGATTGACGAACACCTGGACGAGGCGAGGCGCGTCGACCGGCACCTCGGCCTCGAACCCCGGCTCGGCGCGGACGAGCTCGACGTGGTCCGGGAGCAAGGGCTCCACCAGGCGAACGACCCTCTCCTCGAGTTCGCGATATGGGATGGCCCGGACGTCGAGTTCCGCTGCCCCTCCCAGGCCGAGCAGCTCGTCGCAGACCCCCTGAGCGCGGTCGATCGCCTCCGTTAGAGGGACGAGGTCGGCCAGTTGTCCCGCGTCGAGCGGGGAGAGCTTCAGCATCTCCACGCTCTGCGTGACCACGCCGAGCATGTTTCGCAGGTCGTGCACCATGCCGGCCGCGAGGACACGGACGGTCTCGAGGCGCTCGTGCTCGACCATGCGCGCCACGAGTCGAGCGCGCTCGTCTTGGAACTCTCGCTCGGTGATCCGTGCGGTCGCAGCGGAGACCATTGCACTGACGAGCGCGTAGAGTTCGACGTCGTCCTGACCGAGCGGCGGCGTCGCATCGTCGAGAAAGGCACCCGCACCGATGACCCCTCGAAACGCCCCCACGTAGATCACGGGCGCCGCCATGAGGGCCTGGTTCTGCATCTTGCGCTGCACGGCCTCGTTGTTTGCGGCGATGGCCTCGGCCGTCGGAAGCAGGATCGGCCCTTTGCCCTGCGCGAGGTAGATCAACATCGCGTCTCCGGCCATTGCGACCTCGGGGAGGTTCTTTCGAACGTGCTCTTCGTGTCGGCCGCGCACGGCCACGATTTGCATGGCGTCGTCCGTCGGTTTGCGCTGGAGGTAGAGCCACGACGTCGAGAGCCCAAAGGCACTGCTGGAAAACTCCGCGAGCGCCGCCACGAGCGCGTCGAGCTCGTCGCAACCGTCGAGGGCCCCCTGAAGATCACGAAGGCGCTTGAGCTCTGACATCGACCCATTCAGATTGCCACGCGGACACTCGCCGCCTCGACCGGAAGGCGGCCGTCGCGATGGCTGGAACGCGCAACGATGTTCTGGGGGTCGGGAGCACCCACCGACGAACATCCCGGTCGCGTGCACCTGAAGTCCGGCCCCGCGGCCGGCTCTCGGAACGACCGTGAGGACGCCACGCCGCGCGATTTGCCTCGTTCGCGTCACGTCGCCATGATGCCGCTCAGTGCTCGAGGACCCGACGCTCGCTGCCACCGACGCCAGCGTCTCGACGCCGTCGGGGGCCGACTCACTCGTCCTTCGTCGCGGGGAGACCATCGGCCGCTTCGTCATCATCGACGAGCTCGGCCGTGGCGCGATGGGGACGGTCTACGCCGTGTTCGACGTCAAGCTGGAGCGCCAGGTCGCGCTCAAGCTCCTGCACCGAAGCGACCGCGGCATGGGCAGCCTGCTGGCCGAAGCGCAGGCCCTCGCCCGCGTGAACCATCCCAACGTCGTCACCGTGTTCGACGTCGGCGATCACCAGGGCCGGCTGTACCTCGCGATGGAGCTCGTGCAGGGACGAACCCTCCGCGAGTGGCAGGCCGACACCTCGCCCGACTGGCGCGAGCTCCTGGCGGTCTACCGCGGCGCAGCGCGGGGCCTGCAGGCCGTGCACGAGGCCGACCTGGTGCACGGAGACTTCAAGCCCGACAACGTGATGGTGGCCGACGACGGCCGCGTGCTGGTGATGGACTTCGGCATCGCGCGATCGCTCGAAGACACCTCATCCCACGAGGAGCTCACCGCCTCCCACAGCGGCTCGCGGTCGCTCGACGTCAGCCGGATCCGAGGGACCCCCGCCTACATGGCGCCCGAGCAGCTGCACCTCGACGGTGTCGGCCCTGCGAGCGATCAGTTCGCGTTCTGCGTGGCGCTCTACGAGGCACTGTGGGGCGAGCGGCCCTTCGATGGCGAAACGCTGGCCGAGCTGGCCTCCAACGTCGCGCAGGGGGATCGACGCAAGCGCCCCAGCGGCCGTTCGGTGCCGCAATGGCTGACCCAGGTCGTCGAACGAGGGCTCTCGAAGAAGCCCGAAGATCGCTTCGAGTCGATGGCTGCGCTCGACGAATCGTTCGACCAGTCGCTCCGGCGCCGCATGCAAGCGTTCTCGCTCGCGGGCGCGATCGGGCTCACCGCGGCCATCGGGACGGCGCTCGCCCTCACGCCACCGGAGCAATCCCCCTGCGAAGTCGCCGCCAAGCAGTTCGACGCGCGCGTCTCGGGCGATGACATCGCGAGCCTGCGGCAGCGCATCCTGGACATCGAACACGATGACGCTCCCTCTTCGGCCCAGCGGTTCGACCGCCGACTCGACGCCTTCGCGGAGCAGTGGCACGAGGCCAACGCCGCGCTGTGCCGTCCTTCGACCGAGAACCCCGCGCTCCTCACCGCTCGGCGCCAGTGCCTGCAGCGACAGGTCGAGCACCTCGGTGTACTCGTCGACGTGTACGGCGATGCACCCACCCTCGACCTCTCGCGGGTCGGTAACCTCGCGTCGGCGCTGCCTCGGCCGTCTCAGTGCGCCACGCTGGACAATCCGTCCGCCATCGAGGGGACCAGCGCCCTGGCCCTGATCGAGGCTCAGCAGGCGCTCGCCCGTGCGCGCGCGCTGGCCACCACGGGCCGCGTCGACGAAGGTCTGGCGCTGGTCGATGCCCAGCTCGAGACGATTCGGAGCCTCGACGCGCCCGCGTTGGAGGCCAACCTCTACCTGTGGCGCGCGGCCAAGCTGCGGACCAAGGGGCAATACGACGAAGCCCTCGCCAACACGAAGGCGGCCCAGTACGCAGCCACCCGCGCCTCTGACGAAGACCTGCCGTGCCTGGGCTGGCTCGACCGCGCCTACCACACGCAGCGCGTCACTCCGAACGCCACCGCGCTCATCGAGTCTCAGCTCGAAGCCGCCGAGTTCGAGTTGCTGCGGGTCGGCAACCCACCCAACCTTCGCATCCGGTACCTGATGCGCAAGGCGAACACCGAGCTGCGTACGGGCAAGGCCGACGCCGCGATCGCGGACCTGACCGAAGCCCTCGCCCTGACCGAGCAGGCACCGCCCCGCCAGCTGACCATCAGCAACATTCACAACCTGCGCGCGATGGCCCACATCAACGCGGGGCACGAACCGCAAGCGCACGCGGATTTTCGCGCCGCCCACGACGTGCTCGAAGGAGCCTACGGACCGCACCACCCCGTCCTTTCGCAGTCGCGCTCCAACCTGGGCACGATCTGCATGAGCCGCGGCGACTTCGAGTGCGCCCGGCAGACCTTCGAGGAGGCGCTGCGAACGCTCGAGGCCTCGTCGTCGGACAACCCGACGTCGAAGGCCTGGCTGCTCACCAACCTCGCGGAGGTCGCTTACTGGCAGGGCGACGCCTCCGCATCCCGACGCCACGCCGAGGACGCGCTCGCCGTCGCGACCCAGGCGGGCTTCGCCGACACCCCGGAGTCGGTCCCGGCCAGGGTGAAGCTGCTCCGCGTGCTCGGCGAGCAGGAGGCGTGGGCCCAAGGCGAAGCCGTGCTCGAGGACCTGCTGCGCGTGAACGAGGCGGTGTTCGACGGAATGATCGACGCAGTCGGCCCCTACCTCGAGGCTGCGAAGTGGTCGACTGCGAAGGGCGACTACGATGCGGCGCTCGCCTATGCGGTGAAGGCTCGCGGTGCTGCGGAGGAGCACGCCAAAACCCACGCCGGCAAGCTCGCCGAGACCCTCGCCGCAGAGGCGTCCGCGTTGATCGTGCTCGAGCGACTCGACGATGCTGATGCCGCCCTGACCCGCGCCCAGGCGATCGTCGACGCCGACGCGTCGTCCCCGGTGCTCTCGCTCAGCGTCGGCTTCTCGCGCGCCAAGCTGCTCGAGGCCGCGGGTCGACACGACGACGCTGCCTCCACGGCAACGGCGCTCGTCCTCGCCGCCGACCCCGACGATGTGGGACAAGCCAAGGCGAGGGCCAGGCTCGTGTCGTGGATGAAGAGCCACGACATGCCGCCTCCACCCCAGACCGCTCGCGCAGTAGAGCCAGCGCAGGCTGGCGCGGCCAAGGCCCGCGTCAGTCCTGGCTGAAGCCGTTGAACCAAAGCGTCGTCATCTCGCCCAACGCGTCGTCGCCCGGTGGCGTGTTGAACGACGAGAACGGATGCTCCGCGCTGGGGTCGACGGCGAGCCCCCACATGGCGGTCGTCGAGGCCACGCCCCTTCCGTAGCGAAGGTCCCCGAGCTCGTGTGGGTCAGAGGGGTCAGCGGCCACCCATCCGTCGGCGAACCAGTCGAAGGTGGCCAGGCCCTCGGCGAGTCGAGCATCGCCCCCGGCGAGCGCAGCCCGTGCGTCGGCCCCGAAGCGGGGCACGGAGCCCCCCTCGCGCGAGGTCACCTCTCCGAGCCAGGGGACGTGCACCGCGTCGACGTGGATGCGTCCGTCGGCGAGGTAGAGCGTCCTCCACAGCACGTTGGTCGCAATGCCCGGGAACGCGGCCACGCGGACGACCGTGTGTCCGCGGCCAGCTGCGAGCGCCTCGGCGTGGGCTCTGGCGCGCGCGTGCTGCAGCCCGCCCCACCCCATGTACAGGGCGCACCAAGCCAGCGCGATCCACAGCGGGCGGAGCCGGTCCTTCACGGCCGCGACGGCGACACCGACGCAAAGCGGGAGGGTGAACGCGGGATCGATGATCCCGATCCAGTTCCACGCCTCGCGCGTGCTGGAGAATGGCCACCACAGCTGAGTTCCGTACGACGTGAACGCATCGAGCAGCGCGTGCGTGGCGTAGCCCGCCGTGGTCGCTCCGAGGATGAGCGCGCGCTCGGCTTTGGGCTTCCGCCAGATGAAGGGGAGCCCAGAGACCACGCCGCCGATCGGCACGAAGGCCAGGCTGTGCGTGAAGTGGCGGTGGTACGTCCACGCGACGAGAGGGTCGTGCGCGCTGCGGATGAAGATGTCGAGGTCGGGCGCCATGCCCCCGAGGGCACCGTACAGCCAGGCTCGACGGCCGAGCTTCTCCTGCAGAAGGATCTGCGCAGCTGCGGCTCCGAGCGCACCTTGAGTGACGGGGTCCACCGCGGCAGAGCATGAGTGCCCCGGCGCGCCCGGTCAATCCAGACGGTCGCCCGAGCCCTTGGTCAGGTCCACAGAGCGCAACTCCCGATACAGAGCGATGCAGACCATGATGATGATCAACGTAAACGGCAGCGCGGTCGAGAGCACCGCGGCCTGAAGCGCGTCGAGCCCCGCTTGCCCGCTCGCGAAGACCAGCGTCGCCGCGACCGCGCCTTCGAGCACCGCCCAGTACACGCGCTGGGCAACCGGGGGCTCCTCGGCGCCGCCCGAGCTGATCGTGTCGATGACGAGCGAGGCCGAGTCGGACGAGGTCACGAAGAACAAGATCACGCACACCGTGCACAGAACGCTCGAGACCTGCGCCAACGGGAGCCGGTCGAGCATCTCGAAGATCGCGGTCGGCACCCCCTCGGGTGTGGACACGGACTGGGCCAGACCGGCGTTCTGCTGGACCTCCATGAACAGCGCGGTGTCGCCAAACACGGTGAACCACGTGAAGCCCACGAGCGTGGGAGCCAACATCACGCCGAGCAGGAACTCTCGAATCGTACGTCCCCGGGACACCCGCGCAATGAACATGCCGACGAAGGGCGCCCAGGCGATCCACCACGACCAGTAGAAGACCGTCCAGTTCGACAGCCACGTCTCGGCGCGGGGCTTCTCGAAGCTCGCCGTCCAAAACGAGTTCTCGGGAAGATGCTGCAGATAGGTCCCGAGGTTCTCGACGAACGCGCTGAGCAGGAATGCGGTGGGCCCGGCGACGAACACGAAGACCAGCAGCAGGCCCGCGATGCCCAGGTTCAGCTCGCTGAGGCGCTTGACCCCCGCGTCGAGCCCCGAGACCACCGACACCGTGGCGGCGAGCGTGATGGTGGCGATGATGATGAACTGCACGGTCCCCGATTGCTCGAGGCCGAATACGTGCGCGAGTCCGGCGTTGACCTGCGCGGCCCCGTAGCCCAGCGACGTCGAGACACCAAAGAGCGTGCTGACCACCGCGAGGGCGTCAACCGCATCGCCGATGCGTCCGTTGACGCGCTCGCCGAGCAGGGGGTAGAGCGCGGAGCGGATCGAAAGCGGCAGCCCCTTGCGAAACGAGAAATACGCGAACGCGAGACCGATGAGCGCGTAGACGGCCCACGGATGTAGGCCCCAGTGAAAGTAGGTGAGGCCCATCGCCTCACGAGCCGCATCGAGCGTCGCGGGTCGACCCGATGGCGGGTTGGCGTAGTGCTGCAGCGGCTCGGCGACGCCGAAGAACAGCAAGCCAATGCCCATCCCCGCCGAGAAGAGCATCGCAAACCAACTGGGAGTGCTGAACTCGGGGCGCGAGTCGTCAGGACCGAGGCGCAGGTCGCCGTAGGGGCTGAAGACGAGCCATCCAGCGAAGCCGAGGAAGCCGGTCATCGACAGGATGTAGAACCACCCGAACCGCGACACGAGGCCGGTCTGCACGGCCTCGAGCACCTCGCCGACCGAGCTCGTCGCGACGACGGCGGCGATCACGATCGTGACGATGAGGGCGCTGGCCCCCCAAAACACGTACGGGTTGACGTCGAGTGCTTTCTTCTTCGACTTGATTTCACTCATGCGGGTTTGACGATCGAGAAGAACCCCCAGGCGAGGTGGCCTCTGTTTCCACCATCGACCCAGTGTTGCAGCCCCACGAGCATCCGGTCGATGTAGCCGGCGTCGACGCCAGCCTGCTCGAGCTCTTGGCGCCTGCGCACGGTCTCGCGGGCCACGGCGCCGTAGTGCTGCACGAGCTGCGCCGTGTGGTCGGCGAATCCGCTGAACCTCAGGCCCGCGGCTTCGGCGTGGGCTCGATAGGCCCGGACGGATCCGAGTGAGGAC
Organism: bacterium; assembly: GCA_024742475.1. Classification (GTDB taxonomy): domain Bacteria; phylum Myxococcota_A; class Polyangia; order Nannocystales; family Nannocystaceae; genus CAJXVA01. The sequence goes on from JANSYI010000002.1 coordinate 423,667, forward strand.
AGGTGAATGCGGGCGAGGATCGGATCGAGCACGCCGTCGGGACAGTCGTCGGCCTGCATAGGATCGGAGAACACGAACACGCCGCCGGGTCGGAGGGCGCGCGCGACCTCCCGAAACACACGCCCGCGATCCGAGCTGTGGAGGATGGCATCCTGCGACCACGCGGCGGCGTGGGCCCCGTCGGCGACCGGCAGCTGCTCGAAGAATGCGTCGTGAACGGTGATGCGTTCACCCAGCCCGGCATCTGCGTTGAGCCTGCGTGCGCGCTCGTTCTCGACCTCGGAGACGTTGATCGCATCGACGCTCACGCCGAAGCGTTGGGACAAGTACCGAGACGCGCCGCAATACCCCGAGCCGAGGTCGAGCACCCGGTCGTCACCCGAAAGAGGGGGCAGCGTGTCGGCGAGCGCGGCCACGGTGCGCCGGCTTGCGGCCGCGATGGGCTCGTCCGGCGCGGCATACAGCCCGATGTGGATGTCCTCCCCGCCCCAGATGGTCGAGTAGAACGTCTCCGCGTCGCTGCTGTTGTAGTAGCTCCGCGCGATGTCGGATCCGGCGTCGGTCATGGCTGTTCGCCCTCGCGGTACTGCTTCTCGGCGACGTGGATGAAGAAGTCGGGCTCCGCCTCGCGATACGTCTCTTGAAAGTCGCCGTACGTCTCGATGCGCTGAAATCCGACCTCACGCATGAGCCGACGCGTGTACGCCTTGCGCAGCGGGAACATGTTGAGATGGAAACTCGAACCGTCGGGAAAGCCGTAGGCAAACCGGGCGAGGCCCTCATCGACGTGCTCGGGGGTCACGGACACGTCGTCGCCGCAGTAGTAGTACGTGTGGGCGCTCGAGTAGCCGTGGTCGAGGATGGCGTCGTAGTTGCGCTGGTCCAAGATCAGCACGCCGTCGTGGCGTAGCGCCGAATAGAACTCGGCCAGCGCCTTGCGGCGATCGTTCTCGGAGAACAGGTGCGTGAACGAGTTGCCCGCACACACGACCGCATCGAAGCGGCCGTGCAGGGTGCGGCTGAGCCAGCGCCAGTCGGCCTGCGCGGTTCGCATGACCAGGCCACGACGCTTGGCGTTCTCGAAGGCTCGGTAGAGCATCTGTGCGCTGCCGTCGCAGCTGACCACGTCGAAACCGGCCTCGAGCAGTCGCACCGAGTGAAACCCGGTGCCGGTCGCGACATCCAACACCGTCTTGGCGCCGCGCTTCTCGAGCTCCTCGATGAAGAAGCTGCCTTCGCTCTGTGCCCGAAGGTCCCAGTCGATCAGCTGGTCCCACTTCTGGACGAACGCGTGAACGTACTCTTCCTTGTAGTGGTCGGATTCGCGCACCTCGAGCGGCGCATCACCAAAGTCCTGCCCGGGCACAGCCCAGGTGTACGCGCTGAGCGGCCTCTACTCAAATCAGCCGCAGCTCCGAGACGGTCGTGTCGACGCGAGCGCGCGAAAAAACTCCCGATTCGGCGGTTGCAGGAGGGCACCACACAACCGCCGCATCGGGAGCGGGTCCCAGATCATGGGACCGGGAACGACAACATGCACGCTTCTCTTGGGGGGACATCCGCACAACGGGGAAGCGCCCGCCGGCTTTCACCTTGGACGCGACCCAATCCGCAGGTGTTTCACGCCTCGGGGTTTTTTCCCGCTGCGCAAGCGACGCGCCCTTGCGCTCGCGAAAAGCGCCAGGAGTTCGACGGTCCGGCTGCGAACCCCCTAGACTCCGCCCATGCTCCGCCGTGGTGCGCTCTTCCCCCTCTTTGCAGCTCTCGCGCTGGGGTGTAGCCCCAACACCAATCGAGACTCCAGCGAGGCTCTGCCGCCTGCCGATGCGACCGAGAAGCCCCTCGAGGCCCCGGCTCAGAAGACCGACGACACCGAGGTCGCCGAGGCCACCCCCACGGCCGAGGAGCCTGCCGAGCCGACGCCCCCGCCAACACCGGCCGACCCGCTGGCCCCGCTGTCCGCAGACGACATGGCCGTGTTCATGGCGGGGGCGACCGATGGCGGCGAGCCCCTGCCCAACCACTACGTCAAGAGCAACGAGCGGCGCCACGACACCTGGTTTCCGTACGTCGAGGGCCTCGGTGGCGCGTTCGTCGGCGTGGGTCCCGACCAGTGCTACACGGTCGCCGCGGCCCAGGGCGCCGAGCTGATGTTCCTGCTCGACATCGACCACATGGTCGTCGACGTACACAACAACTACCAGGTGCTCATCGAGGCGTCCGAGACCCCCGAGCAGCTGCACCAGCGCTTTCACGAGTCCCAGCAAGACGCCAGCCTCGCGCTGCTCGAGGAGGCGTACGGCGACGCAGACAACAAGACCCGCCGGCTCCGCCTGCAGACCTATCGCGCGTCGCGAGAGACGATCTATCGCCACCTCGAGCACGTCATCAAGCGCCACCAAGGCGACGCGCAGACGAGCTGGCTGTCCAACCCGGACTACTACGCGCACATACGTACGCTGTACCAAAACGATCGCGTCCGCATCATGGACGGCGACCTGACCGGAGCGGACACCATGATCAGCGTCGGCATTGCCGCGACCAAGCTCGATACACCCGTTCGCGTGCTCTACCTGTCCAACGCCGAGGAGTACTACAAGTACACCAACCAGTATCAGGCCAACATCGCGGGCATCCCCGGCGATGAGCAGAGCGTCGTCCTGCGCACGATCTACAACAAGGAGTGGGAACACGCCGACTCCCTGTGGAACTACCAAGTGCAGCCGCTGGCCAGCTATCAGGCGTACCTCGAGGGCGGCAAGGTGCGTAGCCGCAACGCGATGTTCCGGGTCGCAGCCAAAGAAGGCGCGCTCGAGCGCACCACCGTCGTGTCGGGCGTCAGCCGCATCGGCATGAAGGAGTGAACCAACGAAAGAGCCGCGACCCACGAAGGGTCACGGCTCCTGCGGTTGCACTCGAGGCTACTCGGCCGCAGCGGCGGTGTTGGCCTGCGCGTAGCCGGGCTGGATGCCCTCGGCCTTCATGCGCTCGCCGAGGTGCTTGGCGAAGCGAGCACCCGTGCCGACCACGCCCTCGTAGTGGGGGATGTGGTACAGCGGCTTTTGAACCTCGGGGGTGGCACGCTGGTACGCGCGGAGGTCCTCGAGGCTGTAGCCGGTCTGCTCGACGATGGCCTTGAACTCGGTCTTGGCTTTGGCCTTGGCCTCGCCGAGCGCCATCTGCACGCGGCTATGCGCGTTGATCTCCCCTTCGCCCGACGTCTCGATGGGCAGGTAGATCATGTCCTTGAAGTGGTTGATGACGGCCGACTGCGCGCCGTCGGACTGCGTGCTGGGCATGCAGCCGAAGGGCTTGAGCGACAGCACCATGTGCGCGATGCCCTTGACCGTGTAGTAGATGTTCTTGGCGACCTCGAGGTGGCCTTCGCCGCCCTCGGAGCGCGTGTGATAGAACTCGTGCGCGAGACGCTCCATCTCGAACATGTCCACGATCTCGTGGGTGGTTCCACCGAGCGCATTGCGAAGGCGGTCGTACTCGCGGCGGTAGATCTTGTCGGCCACGAACATGGCCGCCCGCTTCTTGAAGTAGGTGCTCTCGAGCGAGACGCGCTTGCCGATCTGCCACCACTTGAGGTCGGTCTCGGCTTCGTCGATCTGGCGACGGTCGGCGGCTTTGATCTTCTCCTGCCACAGCAGGTAGGTCAGCCAGGTCGCGATCGGCTCGGTGATGATCTCCGCGCCCTCGGCCTGGAGGAACCGGAACATGTTGAAGTTGCCGTCGCCCTCGGTGGTCTGAGCCCAGAACTCGCCGGTGACCTTGACGACCGGCTTGGGCTGCAGGCGATCGAGCTCGACCTCGTTCATGCGGCGCGCGACCTCTTCGAGCGGCGCGACGTAGTCGACGGAGGTGAGCTGGTCGACGAACTTGGCCAGCAGGTCGAGGGTGTCGAGGGCACCGCTCTCGCGCTGCTCGAGGATCTCGCGGAGGCGCCCCTGAATCTCGGCGGGCTCCTTCTGCTGGATGGCGCGACCGAGGAACTCGAGCGCCTGAGCGAGGACCTCGTCGGTCTCGCCGGGCTTGACCTCGAAGGCCCGCACCTGGTTGGAGAACTCGTTGAGGAGGTCTCCCATGTTGATGCAGTTGACCAACCCCATGAAGAAGTCGGGGTTGAGGTTGAGGCCCGCCTCGACGTCGGCCTGCTTGAGCCCGCCCTTTTGCTGGAACAGCAGGACGCGGAAGCCGTCGAACCCGGCGTTGCGAAGCGCGAGGCGGTACTCGGCCTCGTACATGCCGAAGCGACACGGCCCGCAGGCGCCGGCGGTGATGAAGAAGTAGCGGTCCTTGATCTCCTCGACCGACATGCCTTTGTCATCGCGAAGGTGCTCGAGGTACTGCACGAGGTTGCCCACCGTGAAGTACGTCGGGTTGCACTGACCGTTGTTGCCGTACTCTTTGCCCGCCTGGAACGCGTCGGTGTTGGGCGTGGGGAGGACGTCGGTGTTGTAGCCGAGGTTCTCGAAGTGGCACTTGATCAAGTACTCGTGGCGGAACGTGAACCCGCCGAAGAGCAGCGTGGTGCGCTCGCGCTGGTCGGCCGTGAAGTCGTGCTCCACCGGGCGCTGGAACTGAAGGTTGACGGACTGGAAGCTGACCCCTTCTTCCTTGGACAAGGCCTGCTTCTTCTCGTCGAGCAGCTGCTGTACGGCAGGCTGCTGGATCACGTTGAGGAGTTCGGTGCGGTGCTCGGTCGTCGTCGCCATGTCGGTTCTCGTCGGCAGAGTCAGTGTTTCGCGCGGTGTGCGCCGATGACACGTCTGTCACTGACACTCGTGTCAGTGAACTTGCCGAGGGAAAATCGCACGCACGATTCACGACAGCAAGGAAAAAGCGAGCCCCGCGTCGAGGAGACACGGACGCTCGCCAAGTTGCCGAGATCGGCGGGGAAACGCTGAGGCGATCGGGCGCTCAGCCCTGAAGCTGGGGCGATGCGATGCCCTCGATCTGAGGGATCCGCGTCTTGAGGCGGCGCTCGATGCCCTGCTTGAGGGTGGCCTGCGAGCTGGGGCAGCCCACGCAGTTGCCGGTGAGCTGGACGTGGACCACGTTGCCCTGCACGTCGAGCAGCTCGATGTCTCCGCCGTCGGCCTGGACCATGGGGCGACACTCGTCGAGCACCTCTTTGACGCGAGCGACGAGGGCGTCGCCCTCGAGAGCCTCCTGGGAGATCGCATCGCCGAGCTCGAGCAGGTCTTCGAAGGGCGAGCGCTCCTTGCCGACGACGGCGAGGCTGACCTTCTTGGGCTTGCGGCCCGCCTTGGCCGCGTCGGCGGCCTGTCGCGCCGCATCGGCCCGGCTCTTGGCGAGCTCGGCGTCGGCCTCGGCACGGCGCGCCGCCAGCTCGGCCTCGGCGACCGTCTGCTCGTCGTCTTGCACGCGCTCGCGCAGCTCGCCCGAGAGGTCGAGCGCCCGCAGCTCGTCGTATCCACCGATGGATTCGCCGCGAAGGAAGATCTGCGGCGTGGTGCGGCTACCCGTGACGATCTTCAGCCAGCCCAACGTGGCGTCGTCGCCCTTGATGTCGACCTCTTCGAACGGGATCTCCCGCTCGCGCAGCAGGTCGAGGGCCGCGCGGGCGTAGGGGCACCCGCGCTTGTAGAAGACCTTGACCGGTGCTTCGACCGCGGGCGCCTCGGTCTCTTCGGCTTCGCTTTGCTCGGAAACGATGCCCTTTTCGACCTGAAACTTGTGGAGCTTCTTCTTGTCCGACTCCCACATCGGTCGCTCCGGGTGAGCCCCCGACCAGGTCGGCAGCGGAGCCTCGCGGTTGACCGCGTCGAGGCCGACGACCGAGCGCGCCTGGTCGAGCGCCGAGGCGACCAGGCGAACGGGCGTGCGTTCGGACTCCTTCCCGCGCACCACGATGGCGTCGAGGGACTGCACGGCGACACGGCGGACGAGGCGACCCAGCATGGCGGGAGCCGTAGCCCGGCGCGCCGCGGCCGTCAAGCGACCCTGTGGCCATGCGCGTTCACGCGCCCCTCCCCCGGGCCGGCTACCTTCTATGGAGCGGGCCCGACCAGCGCCCCGCGGCCGGGTCAGAAGTCGCCGGCGGGGACGCCGAACCCGAGCCTGCGCAGCCCGGACGGACCCACCATGTCGACGTAGTGCCGCGCACACACCGGCGCGTAGCTCTCATCGCCAAGCTCGATCTGGGCGCCCTGCACCACCGCCTCGCCGTCGGCCATGCGGATGTTGAACACCGCCTTGCGATCGCAGAACTGACACGTGACCTTGACCTCTTCGATCGCGTCGGCGAGCTCCATCAAGCGCTGTGCGCCCGGGAAGCAGCGGGTCTGAAAGTCGGTGCGCAGTCCGTAGCAGATCACCGGCACGTTGCGGGTCAGCGTCAGCACGCGCAGCTGCTCGATGACGGACGGCGAGAGGAACTGCGCCTCGTCGACGAGTACGCAGTCGAGGTCATCGAACCGCGCCGCCTCGAACACGGTGTCGGGCTCGACGAGCATGTCCGCCTCCGCCGAGAGCCCCGAACGCGACACGATCGTCCCCCGTCCGAAGCGGTCATCGAACGCGGGCTTGAGCAGCATGACGCGCTTGCCCTGCTTGCGGTAGTTGTGCGCCACCGCGAGCAAGTTCAGCGTCTTCGCGCTGTCCATCGTGCCGTACCGAAAGTAGAGCTTCGCCATGGCGCGGCGGACGCTAGCACGGACTGGTCGCGCGACGATGTGTCTCGCCTCGCCCGTCGCGCTGCCGAGTTGTCCCTGCGCGGCGGCGAGCTGCCCCGAGACGACGGCGTTTCCGGGCGGCACGGCATCTGCAAACCTCTCACCCATGATCGTCGACGGGCTCCTCGAGCTGGTGGTGGCACAAGGAGCGGACGCGCTGGTCCTGCAGGTCGACCGACCACCGACTCTGCTTCGCGGCGGGGCAGACGTCCCGTTGAGCATGCCGCCGCTTTCCCCCGAGTTCTTCGGCGAGCTGAAGCGGGAGCTCGAAGGTCGAACGGAGGTCGAGGTTCAAGGCCAGCGCTTCGAGGTCGCAGGTGAGCCCGACCGGCTGGTGCTCCGTCGCCCCGACGCCAAGCGAGCAGCGCCTCCGCCCACCGCAGAGACGCCCCGGGCCGTAGCGCCGACCCGGGTCGCGCCGTCCCTCTTCAGCCAGTGGCTGGTCGAGTCGAGGCGGCGGGGTGCGTCCGACGTGTTCTTCTCCGCGGGCCGACCGCCCTTCGTCCGGCGCGGCGGCGACGTCCAGCCCCTGGCATCGGACGCGGTGGACACGGACTCGATGCGAACGTTCGTCGAGGCGCTTCTGAGCCCCGAAGCGCTCGAGCGTCTCGCGACGCACGGCAGCGCGGACGCGGGGTGGGACGATGGAACCACCCGCTACCGCGTGCACGCGTTCGAGCAGATGGATGGGCTCTCACTTGCCCTGAGGCCCATCCGCACGGACCCACCCAACCTGCACGCCCTTGGCCTCCCCGAGAGCTTTCACAAGCTCACCCAGCATCGCAATGGCCTGGTGCTCATGACCGGCATGGCGGGCTCGGGCAAGTCGACCACGCTCGTCGCGCTGCTCGAGCGGCTGTCCCGGACCAGTGCGAAGCACATCGTCACGCTCGAAGACCCCATCGAGTTCCGCTTCGCGCCAGGGGCCGCGCTCGTGCACCAGCGCGAGGTCGGCACCCACGTGTCGAGCTTCGCCGAGGGGCTTCGGGCTGCGATGCGCGAGGCTCCCGACGTCATCCTGCTCGGCGAGATGCGCGACCGCGAGACGATCGCCGCGGCGCTGACCGCCGCGGAGACGGGCCACCTGGTCCTCTCCACCCTGCACTGCGCCAACTCGGCCACGGCGATCGACCGCATCGTCGACGTCTTCGAAGAACACCGCCACGCCCAGGTCCGCACGCAGCTGGCGTCCGTGCTCCGTGCCGTGGTCTCTCAGACGCTCTTGCCGTCCAACCAACCGCCGCGGCGCGTCCCCGCCTACGAGCTGCTGCTCAATAACACCGCCGTCGCCTCCAAGATCCGCGAGGGTCGCGGTCACCAGCTGCGAAGCGAGCTCCACCCCGGCCGCTCCGAGGGCATGATCCCCCTCGAGGCGTCGCTCGACGAGCTCGTCGCCCGCGGAGAGATCACCCGCGAGCTCGCGCGACGGGTCGCGCCAAACCCTTCGCTGCTTCGAGCTTGAGCGCGGAGCGGCGAGGGGTCAGCCGCGCTCTTTGGGGGTGTCATCGTCGTTGCCCCACTCGGTCCAGCTCCCGTCGTAGAGCCGGACGTCTCCGTAGCCGGCGCGCGTGAGCATGGCCCACGACACCGCCGCTCGCGAACCCGTCCGGCAATACACGACCAAGGTGCCCTCCCCTGGGTCACCGTGCAGCGCCCGGATCTCCGCGCTCGTCTTGAAGCGGCCCTCGCCGTCCTTGGTGTCCTCCCAGTCGACGTTGATCGCGCCGGGGATGTGGCCGTCGGTGTATTCGTCCGCGCTGCGTACGTCGAAGATCGCGACGTCGCCGTCGCCCAAGTGCTCGAGCATCCAGTCCTTGTCGACCCGCAGGGCGTCACGGGTCGCGCCGCCCTGGTAGGCCGTGGGTGTCGCCGCGTCGGTCGTCACGAGCGGAAGGCCCGCGGCGGTGTAGGCATCCATGCCTCCATCGAGCAGGAGGATGTCGCCGCGGTGCCCGTAGTAGCGCAGCGTCCACGCGATGCGTGCGGGATCGGTCCCATTGTCCACGTCCGTGACCACGACGTCGTCCTCCGCCTCGAGTCCGGCTTCGCCGAGCACCCTCCACACGTTCTCTCGCAGCGGGGCCTGCCCCTCGATGCCGTCGATCACGGCGCTCAGTTGCGCGGGATCGACCGAGCAGGCGTCCTCGAGGTGACCGGCTTCGAACGACGCGAGCGAGCGAGCGTCGAGCACATGGTCGGCGACCCCTGCGGCCTCCGACGCCCCGACGATGCGGACGACATCGGACTCCTCCATCGCCTCGGACCCACACGCCGCCAGGCCCAGCAGCGCTGCGGACGCTGCCCATACCGTCAGATCGCGGCGTTGCAGCTTGCGACACCGTTGCATTCCACGTCCCACCGCTCCCAGAATCACACCGCTTTTTACCGCCCCCCGCCGGCATCGGGAATGCACAATCACAGCGCGGACGGAACTTCATGAGCGGCTTCGCAACAACCTTGGCACTCCTCTCCGTGACGATCGCCCCCGAAGCGGCGGCGCCTCAGCCTGCGCCCGAGGCCGCGTCGGTGGCTGTGGCACCCGAAGCTGCGCCCGCGCCCGCGCCCGAGCCCGCTCCTCCCGAGCCCGCTCCGGTCGCCGCGCCCGCCCCCGCCCCTGCGCCCCAACCCGCGACGGCAGAGGTCGTCGCCCCCCAGCCCAAAGCCGCCGCCGCGCCCGCCGTCCAGCCGCGCGTCAGCCCACCGATGGTCGTGCCGGCTCCGAGCACGCCCGCCCACTGGGAGCCCGAGCGCCCTGACGCTCTGCGTGGTCGCTGGCTCGTCGTCACCAGCCTCGGCCTGGGCGCTGCGAGTTGGGGCCTCACCTTCGGCCAGGTCGGGATGATCCGGGGGTGCTCCGCTCGCCTCGACGGAGATCTCGAGTTCACCGCGGGCGACTGCCTCTACAGCGACCGCAACGTCGCCGCCCTCGGGGGCCTTCGGGCGCTCACCAACGTCTCGAACTGGGGGGTGGCCGCGACGGCGGGCGCGATCAAGGGTAACTACGATGCGATCGACCACGTCTGGACGCGTCGAGCCCCGCGACGCAGCGGCCTTTGGATCGGCGGGGGGATTGGGCTGGCATTGGCGGGCATGACGACCGGCGCCATCGCAGCCAGCATGACCTTCGGTGACCGCACCTGCACCGGGACCTCCTGCGATCGCAACCTCGCCGGCTACCTCATCGCCAGCCAAGCCGCACAGAGCATGTTCACCGCCGGCGTCGGCATGACCGCCTACGGGATGGTCTACCACTACGAGTACAAGGACAATCTGTCCTACAAGAACCGGCTCGCAACGATGCGCGCGGCCCCGGTCCTCACCGCCGACTTCGCAGGCGCGTCGATCTCCGGCAGGTTCTAGCGAAGCGCACAAGCGGCGTTTCCTCACCGAGCGCTACGGCGGCGGCGGCGGGTCCAGGCTGCGCTGTCGATTGCACGGGCCGGGTGCGCCTGAAACACTCGCGCCAGCATGGACCAAGCGACCGCCCAACGAGAAGCAGCCACGATCCTCGCCGCGGCCGATGCCCTCGGCGCCGACGAAGCCACCGCGATGATCCGGCAGTACTTCGCGCCGAACTACTCGCTGATTCTCGACGACCCCGTCGTGAAGGCCGAGGGTCCGTGGCTCTACACGCGCAACGGCAACAAGATCTTCGACGGCGTCGCCGCATACTCGGCCGCCAACCTCGGGCACGGGCATCCGCTCGTCCGCGAGGTCCTCAAGGGTTTCCTCGATGCGCAGCAGCCCACCGTGCTCGGCCGCTTCCTCGGCAACCCGTACATGGGGCTGTTCGGCAAGAAGATCTGCGAGCTCTCGGGGTTCGAGCGATTCCTGCCCGCCAACGGTGGCGTCGAAGGACCCGAGGCCGCGATCAAGCTCGCGCGTCGCTGGGCGCACAAGGTCAAGGGTGTCAAAGGCACGGCCGAGATCCTCTACGCCGAGGGGTGCTTTCACGGTCGGACCACCACGGTCACGCAGATGTTCGGTGACGACGAGCCCGAGGCGAAGGAAGGGTTCGGGCCGTGGACGCCCGGTTTCCGCCGCATCCCGTTCAACGACCTCGCCGCGCTCGAGGCTGCCATCACCGACACCACCGCGGCCGTACTCATCGAGCCCATTCAGGGAGAGGGCGGCATCAACGTGCCCGACGAGGGCCACCTCGCGGCTGTCTGCAAGCTCTGCAAGGAGCGCAACGTGCTCGTGATCTTCGACGAGGTCCAGACCGGCTGGGCTCGCACGGGCAACATGTTCTGCTGGATGCACGAAGGCGAGGCGGCGCGGCCCGACATCATGGCGATCGGCAAGTCCGTCAGCGGTGGATACGCCCCCGTCGCGGGCATCCTCGCCGACAACGTCCTCATGGAACTGATGGACGCCGGATCGCACGGCAGCACCTTCGGCGGGTGCCCGATCAGCAGCGCGATCGGCTACGCGTCGCTCGTGGCGATCGAGCAAGAGGACCTCGTCGCGCAGGCGCGAGAGAAGGGCGCCTACGTCCGCGAGCGCCTCGAGGCGATCGCGGCCAAGTCACCCCGCATCGAGACGGTGCGCGGCCGCGGGCTCATGTTCGGCATCGAGGTCACCAAGGAGGACCCCGACGCCAACGCGTTCTCGAAGAAGCTCCTGAAGATGGGCGCAGTGATCAAGGGCACCCACCGCTGGGTCCTGCGGTTCACGCCGCCAATCGTCGCCACCCGCGACGACCTCGACCACGTGTTGGGGCTGATCGAGCAGGCGTTCGTCCCCGAGTAGGGCCGCCCCTCGGCTTCCTGGCCGCCGAGCGGACGCGCGCGTCCCAAGATGGGCCAACCGCTGGCGGCGGGACGGGCCCATCATTATGAGGGCCAGCGTGGAACCCAAGCTGCGCCTCGTCGACGCGCATGGACCAGGCGCGTCCAGCGGCGGTTTCGAGCGGACGCGAGAGTCCGCCACCGCGGTGGAGTCCTCGCCCCCCACGATGGAGCCCGATTCGGATTCGCTTCTCTTCGGTAGCGCCCTCGACGTGGTACAGCTGCCGTGTCTACGGGTCGACGACCAAGGTGTCATCCTCGCGCTGAACAACGCCGCCGCCGAGTTCCTCGGAGTGAACCCGTCGCGCCGCGTCGCCTGCGTCGTGTCCGCGTTCTTGGCACCCGGTCACGCGACGGGGTTCTTCCAGTTTCTCGGCCGGGTCGTCCGGACCCAACAGGACCAGCGATGCACCCTGCCCATTCGGTCGCAGACGGGCGCGGAGCGGGTCGTTCAGTTCGACGCGCGCCGAGAAGGACCCGAGAGCACGCTGCTCTCGCTGATCGACGTCTCCGAGCGAGAGTACGCCCTCGATCGACTCCGCAGCTCGGAGCAGCGGATGCGGTCACTGCTCGAGGCGCTGCCTGATGCGGTCTTCGTGATCGAAGACGACGAGGTCGTCCACTGCAACCCGGCCGCGTACCGGATCACGGCCGTGCCACCGGTGGGTCGCAGCTTTGCGTCCCTGCTCGAGCCCGAACAGTGCCCGGTGCTCACCCGATCTGCCGGGACGCGCGACAAGCCCGAGCGCCACGAGCTCCGCTTTGCCACCGCGCAGGGCCCTGCCCGCGCGGTCGAGACCCTGTGGATGCCGCTCGAGTTCGAGGGGCGCCTCGCCTACCTCTGCGTCGCCCGCGATCGGACCGAGCAGCGCCGGCTCGAGGCCAAGATGGCGCACGCCGACCGCCTCGCGACCGTCGGCGTGTTGGCCCAAGGCGTCGCGCACGAGCTGAACAACCCGCTGACCTTCGTCACGATGAACGTCCGTGAGCTCGTCGAGGAGCTCGAGTCCGACCGTCCGATCGGTCCCAGCCTCCGCAGCGATCTGGCCGAGTCGGCACGCGAAGCCGCCGACGGGGCGCGCCGCATGGCCCGGATCGTCTCGGACCTGCAGGGCCTCGCGCGGGTGGACGACGAGCCAACCTCCATGGACCTCAACCGCGTCGTCGAGCGCTGCCTCGTCCTCGCCAAGGCCCAGATCCGCTCCCGCGTTCGTGTCCACACCTCGCTGAGCAGCGTCCCCGAGGTATTCGGAGACGAGGGGCGGATGACCCAAGTGGTCCTCAACCTGCTGATCAACGCCGTCCAGGCCCTGCCCGACCGAACCGGCAACATCTGGGTCGAGACCCGCCTCGAGGGCAACGACGCCATCCTCGAGGTCCGCGATGATGGCCCGGGCTTTGCGGCTCACGTTCGCGACCGTGTCTTCGAGCCCTTCGTCACGACCAAGCCCGTGGGCGACGGCACGGGCCTCGGGCTGTTCGTCTGTCATCAATACGTCAGCGAGTGCGGGGGGTCGCTCGAAGCCCTCGACGCTCCCGAAGGCGGGGCCAAGTTGCGGGTCAAACTGCAGCTCGCGTGGAAGTCCGACTCTCCGCGAACCGTGCCCCACACCCCCAAGGTGGAATCGATGGGCCGCCCCCGGCTGCTCATCATCGACGACGAGCCGATCATCCGCGAGTCGTTGGCGCGCAAGCTGGCCTCGGGCATCGACGTCGAGACCGCCGGAAGTGCAGAGGCAGCGCTCGAGCGGCTCCGGGACGGTGAGACCTTCGACATCGTGCTCTGCGACCTGATGATGCCCGGCAAGGGCGGGCGCTGGCTGTATGGCGCCCTCGGCGAGAAGTTTCCCGCGGTTCAAGCGGCGTTCTGCGTCATGACCGGCGGTGCGGTCGAACGCGAGGACGCTCGGTTCCTCGCCACGACGTCCCCGCCCCTGCTCCGAAAACCGTTCTCGACGGCCGACGTCGCGACGTTCGTCCGTGCACGCTACGAAGCGATGAGGACGACGTCGGACCCCATGCCGAGCGACCCTTCGGTATGCTCCTGACCAGCGATGGCCCGCCGGTTCACGATCCTTCTCGTCGACGACGACGACGCAGACCTGATGATCACCGCCCGGCGCCTGCGCTCGGCCGCTCCAGACCGGTACCGCCTCCTGCAGGCGAGCAACGTCGAGGAAGCGTCCGCGACGCTCAAGGTGAGCCCCGTCGACGCCGTGGTCTTGGATCTGAACCTCGGCACCTCGTCAGGGCCCGACACCGTCGCTCGACTGCGCGCCGTCGACGAGACCACCCTCATCGTGGCGCTCACGGGCCACGTGACGCCGGAGCTCGAGCGAGCGTGCCTGGACGCGGGTGCGGATCAGTTCCTGGACAAGCAATCGCTCGCGGAGGGCAGCGAGTTCATGCACGCCTTGGAGTTCACGCTCCGCAAGGAGCGGCCGTGTGGGCCGGCGGCCGCGGCGAAGATGCAGGCGCTGCTCTCTCGACTTCGCTCCACGAGCCCCACCCAACACTCGGCCTCTGATGCCGACGTTCACCCTCTCGAGACCGCCGCAAAGCGACTCGCAGCCGAGCGGTGCTCTCCCCTCGAGACCTTCGCCGTGCTGCTCGAGGAGGCGAAGGACTCCCGTGACCCCTCTCTCACCCTCGGCGCGCTCGCAGTGCATCTCGCACAGGCGTACTTCGAGGCCAGCGGCGACGAAGACGCGCAATGACCTCCCCTCCTCCTACCCACGTCGTGGGGATCGGAGCTTCGGTCGGCGGGGCCGAGTCGCTCGAGCGATTCTTCGGTGCGTTCCCCCCCGACAGCAAGATGGCCCTGGTCGTCGTGCAGTCGCTGATGCCGGGGCAAGAGCACGCGATGGTGAGCACGCTGTCGAAGCACACGCAGATGAAGGTGTGCGTCGCGCAGGATGGCATGCCCCTGGCGGCCGACACCGTCTACGTCGCGCCCCCATTGCACGGTACCGAGATCCGAGAAGGACGACTCGTGCTCACCAAGCTCCCGGAGGACCCCGCCGCTCCGCGAGACTTGCTCGGGCAGTTTCTGCAGTCCGTCGCGCTCGAGCTCGGCGAACACTCCGCGACGCTCCTGCTTCATGGCGCACGCACGAGCGCGCGAGGGCCCCAAGCGATTCACGCCGCAGGGGGCGTGGTGATGGCCGAGGATCCGAGCAGCGCCACCGCGACGACGCGTCCGTCCGCGCCCCCGTACGAGGGCTCCGTGTCGCACTGGTGCCCAGCGGGCGAGCTGCCGGCCGAGTTCCTTCGGCACGTCGGCGTGCTGGAAGACGGAGCATCGGTCCCTCCGCACGGCCTCGAGCGCATCGTGACGACCGTCAGTCGACACGGTGGGGTGGACTTTCACGCGTACAAGCGCGCGACCGTGGGACGACGCGTCGAGCGTCGGCGCATCGCCTCCGGATGCGAGACGCTCGAGTCCTACGCGGATTTCCTCGATCGAACGCCAGATGAGCGCGACGCGCTCGTCAGCGACCTGCTCGTCGGCGTCACGCGGTTCTTCCGCGACGCCGAAATCTACGACGCGCTTCGTCCGTTGCTCGTCGAAGCGGTCGAGCGCGTGACCATGCGCCCCGACCCCACCCTGCGCGTGTGGGTGCCCGGTTGCAGCACCGGGGAGGAAGCCTACAGCCTCGCCATTGCGTGCCTCGAAGTCATCGAGGAGCTCGACGTTGCCGTTGGCCTCAAGGTCTTCGCCAGTGATGTCAACACCGAGGCGCTCGCGGTCGCCGGACGCGGGCGCTACCCCCTGAGCATCCAGGCCGACGTTTCTCAGGCGCGGCGGCGAAGGTACTTCAGCGCCGAGCCCGACGCGTTCGTTGCGAGCGCCGGCCTGAGGGAGTGCGTCGTCTTTGCGCGGCACGACCTGCTCCGAGACCCGCCGTTCACGCGTCTGGACCTGCTCAGCTGCCGCAACCTGCTCATCTACCTCGACGCTGCTGCCCAGCGGCGGGCGGCGCAGGTCTTCCGCTTTGGGCTGCGACCCGGCGGCCTGCTGATGCTCGGGCAGAGCGAGACCCTCTCGGGCAGCCGCGCGTTCTCGACGGTCAGCGAGCGCGCGCGGATCTACATGATGGAGAACCCGGGTCGGGCCAGCGCCGGCATCACGGCCAAGATCCCCCAGCCGTCGGCGGCTCCACCCCAGCGCCCCCCCGTTCGGCGGACCCACTCGCCTGGCAACGTCGACCCGAGCGCGTGGTTGCTCGAGCGAACCCTCGAGCAGCTCGGAGCGCCCGCGCTCGTCCTCAACGAAGCCGGCGAGCTTGCGTTCGCGTTCGGAGAGATCGCTCGCGCCCTGCGGGTCCCCGCGGGCCGAGCCGGCTGGAAGGCCACGGACCTGCTGCCCGATGAGGTCGCGTCCATCGTCTCAGCCGCGATCGCTCAAGCCGAGGAGAATCGGGCCCCGGTCGTGATCGAAGACTTCGTGATGGAGGATGGCGAGGGTCATTTCCGCGGCTCGATGCGCGCGGTCCCTCTCGAGCAGCACGGGACCCAGACCCGGGGCGTCGCGCTGCTCTTCGACGCCCCGTGGGAACCGACCCAGGCGAGCCCCATCTCGGTCGATGAGGCCGTTCGCCGCCGGGTGCAGCAGCTCGAGACCGAGGTCAGCCGCCTGCGGCTTCAGCTGCGGCGTGCCCAAGACGAGCTCGAGACCTCGACCGAAGAGCTTCAATCGACCAACGAAGAGCTCGTCTCGTCCAACGAGGAGCTCCAGTCGACCAACGAAGAGCTTCAGTCACTCAACGAAGAGCTGCACACCGTCAACGCCGAGCTGCAGTTCAAGGTGGAGGAGCTCAGCCAGCTCAGCTCCGACCTGGAGAACCTGCTGCGAGCGGTCCACGGCGGCCTCTTGTTTCTCGACCATGGCGGACGGATCCGTCGATACAACGACGCGGTGCTGGACGTCTTGCCTCTCGTTCCGCACGACGAAGGCCGACCGATCGGAGACATCGCGACGAGCCTCATCGACGTCGACCTCGGCCACGAGGTCGAGCGCGTCCTTCAAACGCAGCTGGGATACGAACGGGAGGTCCGCACCCGAGACGGGCGTGCCTACTCCTTGAGCCTGCAGCCGTTCTCCCAGTCGAGCGGTGACCACGAAGGCGTCGTCCTCACGCTGAACGATGTTTCGACGCTCAGCGACACCAACGAGCGCCTTCGCAACTACGTCAGACTGCTCGACCAGTCCCCCTCGGGCATTGCGGTCGCCTCTCCGGGCGAGGGTATCGAATTCATCAACGAGGCCATGTGCACGATGCTCGGCGTTGCGCCCGAAGAGCTCATCGGTCGCCCGATGAGCGCCCTCCTGCACGCCTCGAACGACCCGAGCCTCGCGGCCGCGCTCGAGCCCAAGGCCCCCCGCACCTGGTACGGTAAGATCGGCCTTCGTAACGCCCACGGAACTCGTGTCGCCGTCTCTGCGTCCATCTTCGGGGTGGTCGGTGCCGCACTCGACGTCGAACTGGTCGCGGTAACGGTGTTTCCGCTCTGAAACGTGCCGATTCGGGGTCCGCTGCCGAAGTCCGGCCGCAATCAGGACATCGCCCGCGGCCCCCTCCTCGGCAAACACGCTATGCTCGGCCTGGTGGTCGTTCCCCCCAACGAAGAGGAACGCCTCCGTGCTCTGCGAGGGGTCGGGATCCTCGACACGGAGGCCGACGAGCGGTTCGACCGCATCACTCGCATGGTCGCGGAGCTGCTCGACGTGCCGATCGCCCTGGTCTCGCTGGTCGACGAGGACCGTCAGTGGTTCAAGTCGCGCGTGGGTCTGGACGCGACGCAGACGTCCCGAGAGGTCGCCTTCTGCGCTCACGCTATCCTCGACGACGACCCGCTCATCGTCCACAACGCGCTCGACGACGCTCGGTTTCGGGACAACCCGCTCGTACAGGGTGCGCCCAACATTCGCTTCTATGCCGGGGCGCCCCTCATCTTGCACGGCGAGGTCAGGCTGGGCACGCTATGCGCCATCGACACGAAGTCTCGCGTGCTCTCGGACCAGCAGCAGAGCATCCTCCAGGAGCTCTCGAGGGTCATCACCGACGAGATCGTCCTGCACCTGCGCAATCAAGAGCTCCGCGCTGCGAACCAGAGCCTAGAGAGCTTCGCGCACATCACCGCGCACGACCTGCGCGCGCCGCTGAAGTCGATGGTGAACCTGTGTGACATCGCGGCGGAGTCGCCGGGCGAGGAGCGCGGTGAGCTCATCGCCTTGGTCCGCGCCGAAGCGACCAAAGCCGAAACGCTCGTGGGCAAGTATCACGCGCTCTCGCGCCTTAGAGCCGCGACCCCCGAACGACAGCCCGTAGGGCTCGCGCAGCTCTCCTGCGCCGCCCGCGACGCGACCGGACACCCCAGCATCGTAGTCGAGGGGGATGCGACCGTGGAGGGCGACGAAGTCCTCCTCGAGCAGATGCTCGCGAACCTCTTCGAGAACGCACGCAAGCACGGCGCGCCCGGAGACGTGGAGGTTCGCATCCGCGCGGAGCAGGGCCGCGCCCTCATCTGCGTCCGCAACCCCGCCGTCGCAGCCGTCGAAGATGCCGCGTCGCTGTTCGCCGCGTTCCGGCGAGCGTCGGAGAACCGCACGGGCGCCGGGCTCGGGCTCGCCATCGTGGCGCGCATCGTCGAGCTCCACGACGGCCAAGTCACGGCGAGCTCCGATGCCGACCACTTCGAGATCCAGGTGCAACTGCCCGCCACCCAACCGGAGCTCACACGATGATCGACGTCCCCAAGACCGGTCCCATCGCCGTCGTCGACGACAGCGCCTCGGACCGCTTCATCCTCCGCCGCGTCCTCTCCAAGACGTCGCTCCCCAACGACGTCATCGAGTTCGACGACGGACCCGCGTTCCTCGACTACCTCGGCCGCGTCGAGCGCAGCGAGGCAGAGGCCCCGGCGCTCCTGCTCACCGACATCAACATGCCCAAGCTCAACGGATTCGAACTCGTGTCGAAGATCCGGGAGCAGGCGGCATTCGAGTCGGTGCCCCTCATCGTCTTGGTGACCAGCTCCGAGGCGACCGAAGACATCGAGCGTGCCAAGGACGTCGGCGCCGACAGCTTCATCCCCAAGGAGGTGGGCATCGAGCGTTTCGTCCGCAGGTTCGAGGAGACCTTCAGGTCGATCGAGTAGCGCTCGAGCGCACGGCGGTGATGTTGGCACCCATCTCGGCCAACGACTCGAGACCCGATGGGGGGGGGCTCATCCGCTCGACCGTGCACACCGGCAGCCCGGGGTAGCTGTGGTCGAGGTCTTCACGGACCTTGCGAGAGCGCTCGCTCTGGGCTCGCGCGTCGTCGTAGACCTCGACGGCCCGCTGCAGCGCGTCGGCACCGAGCGCGTCGCCGAACGCCTCGCGCAAGACGGAGTCGTGGGCCAGCGGCGCCAGGGCTGGATCGACGCGGTTGAGCACCACGCCGTCGACGTGCAGCCCCCGGTCACGAAGCACGTCGAGAAACGCCTTGGCCTCGCGGACCGAGAAGTCGTTCGACGACGTCGCAAGGACGACGCCGGTGCTGCTCGAGACCAGCAGCTGCGCCACATCGCCGGCGCGTCGCTGAAACTCGCCGAGCGCCGAGCCGAACTCTCCGAGAAACGCGCCGAGTTCCCCGATGAACTGGCCGCCGCCCATCGCCTCGAGCACCTTCATCATCATGCTGCTCGCCAGGCCGAGGAACCGCATGCTCAGCCGGCTGGACGTGGCGAGAAACTTGGCGGCGGGGTTGTTGAGCAGCTCGCCGATGCGCCCGGGCGCCTCGAGGAAGTCGATGGCATTGGCCGTGGGCGGGGTGTCGAGCACGATGAGGTCGTACTTGCCCTCGGAGACCAGCATGTGCACGCGGGCGATGGCCGCGTACTCGAGCGCGCCGCCGAGGTACTGCACGGTCGCTTGGTAGATGCGGTTGTCGAGCATCGTACGCGCGGCCTCCTCCGACTTGGAGTAGCCGCGAACGATCGCGTCGAAGACCGCGCGGGTGTCCAGCAGCAGGCAGTCGAGGGGCTCGCCGAGCGCTTCGCTGCCTGGCACCGTCACCACCTCCGAGGCGCTCCGGTCCGCGAGGCCCAGGGCCTGGGCGAGGCGCCGCGAGGGGTCGATGGTCACGACGATGACCTTCTTGCCCTGCGCAGCCGCCGAAAGCCCCAGTGCGGCCGCGACCGTGGTCTTGCCCACGCCTCCGGGACCCACCGTCAGCAGCACTTTGCGGCCCTCGGGGAACGTGAGCCGGGCGGATTCAGCACGCATGGACGGGGAGGATGGCATGGACTAGGTTTGCGCTCCGTGAGCCGTTCGGAGCGATTCCGTGTAGAGGTGGGCGAGCAGTCGCTCGACGTCGAGTTGGTGCCCGGGGACGACGGCACCCTGCGCGCGACCGTTGGGGAGAACACGTTCACCGTGGATGCGGCCCCCGACGGGTCGTGGAGCGTGCGCCCCGAGGGCAGCACCACGCAGCAGCGGGTGTGGTTCGACCGCGGAAAGGGTCGGCCCACCTACGCGGCCGCCAGCGGTGACACGGCCCCGGTGCACGTGCAGACCGCCGCAGAGGCTGCGCTGGCTGCCGCGCTCGAAGAAGCTGCCGGTGGGGCCGGTGGCGGAGGTGCCGTGAAGGCACCCATGCCCGGACGCGTGGTCAAGGCCCTGGTCGCCGAGGGCGACACGGTCGAGGCCGGCCAGCCCGTCATCATCGTGGAGGCGATGAAGATGGAGAACGAGGTGACCGCGGCCGGGCCCGGCGTGGTCCGCAGCATCAACGTGTCTGCGGGAGACACCGTCGACGCGGGTGCCGTGCTCGTCGAGCTCGAACCTCACGCCAACTGATCTCCTCGGTCTCCGAGCACCTGCAAGAACGCCCGCACGGAGGCGCGGTCCGACACGCCTCGCCATCGCCACGGCAGCGTGGTCCACGCCCCGGCGCCGCATCCGAGCGCCGCCTGGCTTCGGCTCCACGCGTCGACGTCGCCGGCCTGGGCTCGGCCGATGTCCCCGATGCGGTTGACCTGCTCGGCAAACGCAGCAGCCAGACCCTGCGCGTCCGAGGACGGCTCCGGCACGACGGGCACGTCGCTGGGCCACAGACCGTTGACCACGATCGCCGCGACGTGCATGCGCAGCTTGGCGCGCAGCGTGGCGCCCAGCTCGCCCAGCTCGGTGAGCGGCCAGGCCTCGGGCAACCCGACGAGCACCGCCTGGGTGACCTCGGGATCTTCGAGCGCGGCCTGCATGAGGCGCGCCTCGGACGTCAGCGGACCGCTGGGGACGGTCTCCAGGATCGCCTGCGGGACGCCGAGCGTGTAGATGAGGTGGCCCGTGGCCGGACCGTCGAAGATGACGCAGTCGAAGTCGCCGCCGCGGACGGCCTCGTGCCACGCTTTGCCCAGCAGCGAGAAGTCGTCGAGGCCCGGGATCGCGCGCATGAGGCGACGGACGACCGTGTTGTCGAACACCGCCGAGGACACCCTCTGCGAGTGGATCACCATGCCCCCGTACTCGCGAATACACGTCTGCGGGACGAGCCGCTGGACCCACAGCGAGTCGCCGACCTGCTGCCTCGCGTCACTGAGCGCCTCGGCCCCGAGCATCCACGCGAGGCGATCGTCGTGGCCCGTGGTGGCGACGAGCACCCGCTTGCCGCGAGCGGAGAGCGCGACACCGAGCAGCGCAGCGAGCGTGGTGCGGCCGACGCCTCCCTTGCCGCTGACCACCACGAGTCGACGACGACTGAGGTCGTCGAAGATCGCGGGTACGCTGCGCTTCTCGAGCGCGGGCTGTTGCCCGGCCATCGGGACGGAGCCTGGCATAGGGATCCGCGGGAGGCCATAGTCTCGGCTCTACAATTCCCGTAGACTCCGGGCCCGCTCCGCGCGGGAAGCGCAGCCCCAGCCGAAGCAGGTCCCCCGTGGCGGTCGAGATTCACAACAAAGAAGGCATCGAAAAAATGCGAGCCACGTGCCGGCTCGCCGCCTCGGTTCTCGAGTTCATCGAGCCGCACGTCGTCCCGGGCGTGACGACCGAGAAGCTCGACGAGCTGTGCCATGCGTACATTCTCGACCACAAGGCCATCCCGGCGCCGCTCAACTACAAGGGCTTCCCCAAGTCTATCTGCACCTCGATCAACGAGGTCGTCTGCCACGGCATCCCCGAGAAACGTGAGCTGCGCGACGGGGACATCATCAACGTCGACATCACGACGATCCTCGACGGCTACCACGGCGACACCTCCGAGATGTTCGTGGTCGGCGAGGTGCCCGCGCACGTCCACAAGCTCATCGACGTCACGCGCCGCTCGCTGTGGCTTGGCATCCACGAGGTCGCGCCGGGCAAGCGCGTCGGCGACATCGGCGCAGCGATCTACGAGTTCGCCCACGGCGAGCACGGCTACGGCGTCGTCGAGGCGTTCTGTGGTCACGGCATCGGCCGCAAGTTCCACACCGAGCCCCAGATCGCGCACCGCGGCAAGCGAGGCCGGGGCAAGCGCCTCGCGGCCGGCATGACCTTCACGATCGAGCCGATGATCAACGAAGGCTCGCCGCACTGCGAGATCCTCGACGACGACTGGACCGCCGTGACCATCGACAACAAGCTCTCGGCGCAGGCCGAGCACACGATCTTGGTCACCGACGACGGATACGACGTCTTGACCAAGCGCGACGGCGCGTTCTCGATGTGACGGCGTGCGGGGCGGGCCCCGCACCCCCTATCATCGCCGCATGGCGAAGCCTCCAGTCCTCACCGCCTGCCCTCTGGACTGCCCCGATGCCTGCAGCCTCTCGGTGCATGTCGAGGACGAGCGCATCGAGTCGATTGCAGGCGACGCTCGCAATGGACTGACCGATGGGGTGATCTGCGGAAAGGTCCGTCGCTTCGATCGACACGTCTACAGCGCCGAGCGGATCGAGACCCCGGCGATTCGAGACGGAACGAAGGGCTCGGGTTCGTTCCGTCCGGTCTCGTGGGACGAGGCCCTCGAGGTGGTGGCGTCACGTCTCATGGAGATCCGCGCCCGCTCCGGAGGCGAAGCGATCCTCCCGTTCTCCTATGGAGGGAGCAACGGCGTACTCACCGAGGGCACGCTCGATACGCGATGGTTCCATCGACTCGGGGCGTCGCGTCTGCGGCGAACGATCTGCGCGGCCGCGACGTCTCGAGCGCAGCAGGGCCTGTACGGGATGATGCCGGGCGTCGACGTCCGCGACTACGTGCACGCCTCGCTCATCGTGGTGTGGGGGTTCAACCCGCACGCGAGCGGCATTCACTTGGTACCGGTGCTGAAGGAGGCGCGCGAGCGCGGCGCAACGCTCGTGGTGGTCGACCCACGACGTACGCCCCTGGCCAAGGCCGCCGACCTGCACCTGGGGCTGCGGCCGGGCACGGACCTCGTGCTGGCGCTGGCGGTGACGCGTTGGATGTTCGAGCACGGTCGCGCAGACCAGGCGTTTCTCGACGCGCACACGAGCGGAGCGTCCACCCTGCGCGCTCGCGCCGAGCCGTGGAGTCTGCAGCGTGCCGCCGAGGTGTCAGGCCTGCCCTCTGAAGACATCGAGGCTTTTGCCAAGATGTATGCCGACGCATCGCCGGCCGTCATCCGCTGCGGCTGGGGACTCGAACGCAACCGCAACGGAGGCTCGGCCGTCGCGTCCGTGCTCGCCTTGCCCGCCGTGGGGGGTAAGTTCGGGCCTCCCGGTGGCGGTTTCACCATGAGCCAAAGCCGCACGTTCCGCTGGGACCTCGATGCCGTCGTCGCCGCCGGCGAGCCCTCGGTCCGAGCCGTGAACATGAACCGGCTCGGCCCGGCCCTGCTCGGCGCGGACCCGCCGATCGAGGCGCTGTTCGTCTACAACGCCAACCCGCTCGCGACCGTCCCCGACCAAGAGCGCGTCCGGGCAGGGCTCGCGCGCGAAGACCTGTTCACCGTCGTGTTCGACCAAGTGCACACGGACACTGCAACCTGGGCCGACGTGCTCTTGCCCGCGACGACGTTCCTCGAACACCACGACCTCACCCGGGGCTACGGCGCCACCGTGCTCAACCGGATCCGCCCCGCGATTCCTCCCGTCGGCCAGGCTCGCCCGAACTACGCCGTGTTCGCCGACCTCCTCGAGCGCACCGGCCTCGCGCACGAGGACGACATCACCGACCCCGACGCCCTCGCCGAGGCGGTGCTCGCATCCGCCTCACTCGAGCCCGAACACCGCAGCGCGCTCCTCGAGCGCGGGACCCTCGACGCGCCAACACCCGGCGCGCTTTTTCGAGACCGGTTTGCGCGCACCGCCGACGCCAAGATCCACCTGTGCCCTCCTGACCTCGACGCCGAGTGTCAGGCACAGACCGGTGAGCCCCTGTACACCTACAAGGCAGATCCCGGCACCGAGCGCCATCCTCTGGCGCTGATCTCCCCTGCGACCTCGAAGCTCATCAACTCGACGATGGGGCAGCTGTTCCCCGGTCCGGCCCGGGTGCGGATGCACCCCGCGGACGCCCACGCCCGGGGCATCCACGATGGCACTGCGGTGCGCGTCTTCAACGACCTCGGCGCCGTCGAGTGCGACGTCGAGGTGTCCGACGCCGTGCGCCCCGGCGTCGTGAGCTTGGACAAGGGCCTGTGGCAACGGCACACCCGCAACGGGAACACGTCCAACGCCCTGTGCCCCACCACGCTCACGGACCTGGGCCGCGGAGCGACGTTCAACGACGCCCGGGTCGACGTCGAAAAGGCCTGACGCGCGACGCTCGTTTTCGGACACTTTCGGACTTTGGGCGAGCCGCTATCATGGCGCGCCCTCGATGGACGACGAGCCCAAAGATTCCGACGCGTCGGACGCCACCGAGCCCGGCACGGAGCCGAGTACGCCGAGCGAAGACAGCGGCATCGTCCGCGCCGTGCTGACCGGCGGCGCCAATGTTCGCGCCGACGGGCCTGACGAGGCCCCGGCCCCCGGCGATCTCGTCCGCGGGACCACCGTCGGGAGCTACGTCATTCTCAGCCAGCTCTCGGGCGACGACGACGACAGCGTCTACGCGGCGTTCGACGCTCGGAGCGATCGCAAGGTCGCGCTCAAGGTCATCGAGGTGGGCGACGACGACGACGACGACGCGCAGTCGCGTCGCGAAGCGATGATCGCAGGCGCCATGCGGTCGGGCAGCGTCGACCATCCGGGCATCGTCGCGGTGCGCGACGCCGGCACCGTGGGCCGCGCCGTCTACGTCGCGATGGAGTTCATCGACGGCATCGACCTCCGCCAATGGATGGAAGCGCGGGACGAGCCCTTCCCGTGGCCGGAAGTGCTGCGCGTCTTTCGGGAAGCGGGCGCAGGCCTGGCCGCCGCGCACGCGGCCGGCTGCGTGCACGGCGACTTCACCCCCAGCCGCGTGTTCATGGAGAAGTCGGGCCGCATCTGCGTGTTCGACTTCGGCTTGGCCACGCCGGCTGCCGAGGTCTCGAGCCCCGGCCTGACCATGAAGTCGCTCGAGGAGGGCCTGGGGGCCGCGGTCACGCACTCGGGCAGCAAGGCCCTCGACGACGCAGGCGAGGACAGCGTGCTCGAAGGGCTGCCACGCGCCGAGCTCGTCGGAACACCTCGCTATCTCGCCCCCGAGGTTCACGCCGGCATGGAGCCCGACGCCAAAGCCGACCAGTTCGCGTTCTGTGCGGCCATGTACGAGGCCCTCTATGGCGAGGTGCCCTTCGTCGGCGACTCGCCGGCCACCATCGCCAAGGCGGCCCTTGGTCACGCCGTCCGCCCCGCGCCGCAGGACTCCGACGTCCCGCAGTGGCTGCGCGAGGTCTTGGTCAAAGGGCTCAGCCCGCGTCGACGCGACCGCTACGGATCCATGGAGGTGCTCCTGCGCGAGCTCGAGCACGACCCCAAGGGTCGACGCCGCCGTTGGGTTGCGGGCGTGGGCGTGCTCGTCGGAGCGGCCGCGGTGGCCAGCGTCATCGCGTTGCTCCTCGAGCGGGAGGCGTCTCGTTGCGAAGCGGACGCGGCGCTGCTCGAGGGAGCGTGGGACTCCGACACCCGCGCCTCGATCGAGGCCGCGTTCATGGCCACCACGAGCCCACGCGCCGCGGACAGCTGGGACGCCGTGCAGACGAGCATGGACGACTGGACCGAGCAGTGGCTGGAGTACCGCGCGCTCGCGTGCACGGTTCGGCAGGTCGACGACGACGAGGCCATGTTCGCGCGACGCAACGCGTGCCTCGAAGGCGTGCTCCAGCCCTTTGCTGCGTTCGCGGGGTCGCTTGCCGAGGGCGACGCGTCGGCGGGACCGCTGAGCAGCGCGCAACGGGTGGTCAACGGCCTGTGGCGACCGGCCGACTGCCGCGCCCCTGACATGCTCGACTACGCCGCGCCCTCCGAGGAAGGTGGCACGCGCGACGTCGACCGCGCCTGGTTCCTTCTGCTCGCAGGCGAACACGACGCAGCGCGAGCGCTCGCCACCGAGGTCGCCGCGCGCACGTCGGGGGTTGAGCACACCCGCACGTCCGTCCGCGCGCGCCTCATCGCGGGGCTCGCTGCGGGCCGCGCGGGCGCGCCCGATGCAGCCAACCTCCTGCACGAAGCCGCATCGGTCGCCGCCGCCGCGGGCCTGAGAATCCCGCAAGCCGAGGCATGGATCGCGTTGGCTCGATACGAAACGATCGCGAACCAGCCGTCGGCGCTCGCCCACGCCCAAACCCTGGTCGACGCAATCAAGATCGATCGGCTCCGAGCGCAGCTGCTCATGGCCCGTGGCGCGCGCCAACGGGTGATGGGGCGCGACCGTGACGCGTTGGACTCGTACCACCGCGCGCTGGCGCTGCTGCCCGACGATGACACCCGCGCGACGATCCTCCGCAGCGACATCCTGCTCGAGCTGGGCGAGCTCGCAGGTAGCCGCGAAGAATGGAAGACCGCCTCGCAGTACCTCGCCGAGGTGCTGGCGATCCGCGAACGCACCTTCGGTCCTGCGCACCCCGAACTCATCGAAGCCTTGGGCGCCCACGGGCACGCCCAGCTCGGATTGGGGCTCCCCACCGATGCCCAGCGCAGCTATGACCGCGCGCTCGTCATCGCCAAGCAGACCGACCCGGCCCCCACCGTCATCTCCGAGCTTCAAACCGCGATGGGACGACTCGAGGCCTCCCGTGGCCAACACACGCTGGCCGCCTCGCACTACGACGAGGCGGTGCGGGTTCTCGAGGGCACCGGGGCCGACGCGATGTTGGCCGAGGCGCTGCTCGGGCTGGGGCTCGCCCGCCTCGACGCCGGCACCCCCAGCAGAGCCACCCCGCCGCTCGAGCGCGCGGCCGTGCTCGCCTCGCGCGTGGGCTGGACCGAGAACCGCCGCTCACGAATCCACGAGGCCCTCGGCCGCAGCCTCGTCCAGAGCGATCCGAGCGGCGCGCTCCAGGCCTACCGCAAGGCGCTCCGCTCCGCCCCCGCTGCCGACGCCCAACGCCTCGAGCGCGCCATCGAGGCCTTGACCCTCGAGGTCGAAGAGCCGGACGACGCCCCTTGAGCCGAAGCGCGGGGCCACGCCCCTACCGCGGCGCGACGCGCTGAAGGAACTGCTCGATGTCGACCGGCGGCGGGTAGCCCGACTCGGCGAACTCTTCCTTGGCCAAGACGCCGTGGCCGTGCGCGACCTCGTACTCGCCCAGCCGCACGTCGAGCGTCGCAGCGAAGAAGTAGCGCAGCCCGCGGCGCATCGGATCGGGTTCGCTGTCGATCGCGCTGAGCATCGCATCGCGGCTGATCTGCGCCGCCAGCGGCTCGGTCGCCATGAAGACGACGCTCTCGAGGTTCATGCCGACCTCGCGCACCCCTTCGGGATCGAGTGGTCCTTCGAGCATGAACGGCTCGAGTCGCTTGGCGACGTAGTCGACCGCGTCGTCGGGATTGGAGGCGGAGGCGATGATCGTGGCCGTGGCCAGGATCGATGGCGCGTGCAGCGGGTTGGCGGCGAGGGCCTTGGCGTAGTGGGCCTTGGCGTTCTTGTCGTCCTTGCGTGCGCGCGCAACCTCGCCGCGAACGAACCACCCTTCGCTGACGTTGCCCGAGTCCTCGAGCTGCGTGTAGCGCTCGATCGACTCGTTGGCGAGCGCGTCGGCCTCGTCGAGCTTCTCTTCCTCGAGCGCGATGACGGCGAGCATGAAGACCACGGCGGGGTGGTCGAAGCCGCCTTCTCGGGCCTGAAGAAGGAACGGGCGCGCGGCCGTGCCCGAGAAGCGGTTCATCTGCACCCCAGCCCACAGGTACGCCAGGTCCGGGGTGAGGTGCCCTTCGGCAGCGAGCGTCGCGAGGTCGGACTCGAGCGTGCTCGCCGACATCTCCGCGACCTCTTCGTTGGCGGGACACCGCTGAGAGAACGCCGCGACTCTCGCCCTCGCGATGCGTGCCTGCACCGCCAGCGCCTCGTCGTCGCTGCCGATGGGCTCGTCGAGGTTGGTCAGCAACGCGAAGACGGACACGTCACCGGGTTCGACCTTCGTCTCCTCGGAGAAGTCCATCGTGCGCTCGGTGGCGCTGGGCTCTTCACCGTCGATGAGGCGCCACGCGACACCACGAATGCACATGGAGAAGTGCAGCGCGGCGAGATCGGCCCGCGCCACGGCCACCCACTGGCGCCCGGCTCCGGCCGCGGCGTCAGCCAACCGCTTGTCCGCCGAGGCCGCCTTGCCGTCTCGCAGCAGCTTGGAAGCATCCTCGAGGGCGCGGACGGCGGGCTCGGGCGCGTGGTTCTCCGCGACCTCGATCAGGGGCGTGAGGTCACGCCATGCGTACCAGTCGCCCATCGCGACCGCGCTTTGGCGGTTGCCCGGCTCCACGGTGCCTTTGCATCCGGACGCACAGAGACCGCTGAGCAGGGCCATGAGCAAGATCGTCGCGCGCACGGTCGCGGACCATAGCAGCCACCCGTGAGCGCGTCTGCTCCGGCGCTCCGCCATCGTAGCGGGCCGCACAGAAGCGCCCTACACTCGCCCTCGTGGCGATCCTGCGCATCATGACGAGTGAGGTCGGCGCCGCCGAGCAGGTGGTCGTACTCGGCGCGACACCGGTGCGCCTGGGTCGCGCGGACGACAACGACGTCGTCCTGCTCGAGCAGGCGGCGTCTCGGCACCACGCGCGCGTCGAACCCACAGACGACGGCGGCTACCAGATCGTCGACCTATCGAGCACCGCGGGCCTCACCGTGAACTCCGAAGCGATGGGGCACCGACGACTGTCCGACGGTGACGAGATCCGCGTCGGCGCAACGACCGTCCGCTTCGTCGAGAACCCCGGCAGCGAGCCGACGCTCGTGCCCACGGACGCGTCGCCCTCGAGTCTCGCGACCGAAGTTGGCGACGCGCCTGCGCCCACCGACGCGCCCCCGGGCCCCGAGGGTCTGGGCGACGCCGACACGATTCTGCCCGGCGACGCGCCCAGCTCCACGCCGACCGACGTCACCACGCCCGAGCACGACGTTCGCTCCACGGTGCATGCGCCCCATCAGCCGGCGCCGCCCCCCTCGCCCGCAGTCCTCCCGCCTCAGGGCACCATCCAGGCCCCGCATCAGCCGGCGTCTCCACCCCCGGCCGCCCAGAGCCCCGAACCCGCGGCCACCCCCCATGCCGAGAGCAGCCCTTCGTTCGTGCTCGGCGCTGGGCCGAGCTCACCGTCGGCCTACAGCCTCGAGGGGACCGCCGCGGCACCCGGGCGCTCGGGCGGCTACTCGCTCGAGGGCGCCGGACGCGACGACGGCTTCGCCATGGACACGGTGCCACCGACCGCCCTCGCCCAGAGCTCGGGCGGCGGCGCCTACGTGTTCATGGTCTTCCTTGGCGCGGCGGCGGCCTTCGGCATTCTCATCGCCGTGCAAGGCGTGCCCTGGTAGCCGCCCACGGCCCAAGGAGACGCTCTAGCACCGCGGCGCGACGAAGGACACGTTGGCGTCGAAGTCCCACGCGTCGGCGTCTTCGATGTGCCCGACCACCGCGTCATCGTCGATCGCTTCGATCACCAGAGTGCCATCCAAGGTCCCTCCGCCAAACGGGCAGTCACCTTCGGGGTGCGGCTCGTCAGCGAAGGAGAAGCTGCCGTTGAGATCGAAGAGCGCATAGGTTCCCGGCTCCATCTGCTCGGGCAGCAGCGTGAAGCTGATCGACCAGTTGCCGCCGCACTCCGAGGCCGCCCACGGGTCGTCGCACGTCGCCGACCCGTCGTTGTCGAGGATCACGAGCAGGGCGTCGTCGGGGAACCCGGAGTCGCCGTCGGATCCCGAGCCGGCGCCGGTGTCTCCGATGTCGATGTCGGGAAGCTCGCCGTGCAGCAGCGCGACGCCGTCGGCCTCACCGCCGCCCGCGCCCGTGCCAGCCGAGTCGTCGGAGTCGGAGTCGTCTCCACCCGAGCCCTTTCCGGTCCCGGCCGAATCGTCCCCGTCGTCGGAGTCGTCGGAGTCCCCGGTGCCTGCAGAAGAGGAGCCGCCGGAGTCCTCGTTCTCGTCCTCGTCCTCGTCCTCGTCCTCGTCGATGTCTTCGTCGTCGCCGACCGCCCCGGTGTCGAGGCCGTCCTCCTTGTCAACGTCGCACGCGCTCATCGAGAGGTGGAGGGGGATGGTCAGCAAGAGTGCACAGAGGGTGGAGTTACGTTTCATGGTCTTAGTCCTCAGGTGCCCCGTGGGGCTCGACCCCTCCAGTGACCGCCGCCGCCCTCGCCCGTCACGCGCACGCCGTTTTTTTCTCGTCGGTCACCAAACACGAGCATTTTCGGCACCTTGCAGGCCGCGGACCCCCTCCTCGAACGCCGCCGTGACGGAAACGCTCGCGGCTGGCCATCGCATCGCATTCGTCCCGAACGCATGCGATCCTGGGGGTGGATGCGAGGAAGAAACGTTGTCCTCATGGTCGGCCTGCTGCTACCGGGGTGCCCCGAAGGCGATCCGGCGGACACGATCGGCACCGCGACCGACTCGGCGGGCGCCACGTCGAGCACCGGATCGTCGAGCAGCACCGCGACGACCGAGGCGCCCGAGCCCGAGCCCGAGACCGCCGGATCCGCATGCGGCGATCCGCTCGCGGGCTCATGGGGCGACTGCATCAACGGCAACGCGCAGGCGTGTGGCAACGAGGAAGCGTCGTGCTTGGCCAACTCCACGATGAACCCCGCGTGGGGCACCTGCATTCTCACCTGCGAGGACCGGTGTGACTGCTGGGCCGCGCCCGATGCAGGCTCGGCCGAGCCCGCGTGTGCACCCGTCTTGCCGGCGGGACAGACGGCGTGCGTGCTCGACTGCACGGACGGTCAAACGTGCCCCGACGGGATGGTCTGCGTCGCGCTGACCGGCGTGCAGAGCCTGTGCGCCTTCGAGAACGAAGACTTCGATCCCACCGGAGGGCCGGACCCCGATCCGAGCACGACCACGGGGGACGGGACGACCGACACGGACACCGACACGGACACCGATACCGACGCCTCGACGACCAGCGGCACGACGACGGGCCGCTGATTCGGCCCGCCCTGCCCGCCCGCGCAGCTAGATCTTCGGGCCGGCGCCCTTGATCGCGTCGGACGCCTGGCTCTCGTAGTTCTTGAAGTTCTCCTGGAACGAGTGCGCCAGCTTGCGGGCGGTCTCGTCGTACTTGGCGCCGTCGCTCCACGTGTTGCGCGGCTGCAGGATGTCGGCGGGTACGCCTGCGCACTCCTTGGGGATGTGCAGGCCGAAGATCGGATCTTCGACCGTCTCGGCCTTGGCGAGCGAGCCATCGTTGATCGCGTCGATGATCGCGCGGGTCAGCGAGAGCTTCATGCGATGGCCCACGCCGAAGGGGCCACCGGTCCAGCCGGTGTTGACGAGCCAGGTCTGCGCGCCGTGCTTCTTGATCCGCTCGGCGAGGATCTCGGCGTACTTGGTGGGGTGCCAGACCAAGAACGGTCCGCCGAAGCACGGGCTGAACGTCGCCTCGGGGTCGGTGACGCCCATCTCGGTGCCGGCGACCTTGGCGGTGTAGCCGCTGATGAAGTGGTACATCGCCTGCTCGGGCGTCAGCTTGGACACCGGCGGCAACACGCCGAACGCGTCGGCGGTGAGCAGGATGACGTCCTTGGGGTGGCCGCCCACGCAGGGGATCTTGGCCTGCTGGATGTACTCGATCGGGTACGAGCCGCGGGTGTTCTTGGTGATCGAGGTGTCGGTGTAGTCGACGTTGCGCTTGTCGTCCTCGAAGACGACGTTCTCGAGCACCGCGCCGAAGCGAATCGCCTGGAAGATGTCGGGCTCCTGCTCGGCCGAGAGGTCGATCATCTTGGCGTAGCAGCCCCCTTCGATGTTGAAGAGGCCGTCGTCGGTCCAGCAGTGCTCGTCGTCTCCGATGAGCTGCCGGTGCGGGTCGGCCGAAAGGGTCGTCTTGCCCGTGCCCGAAAGGCCGAAGAGAATCGACGTGGCACCGTCCTTCCCCTCGGTCGCCGAGCAGTGCATGCTGAGCATGTTCTGCTTGGGCATCAGGTAGTTCATCACCGTGAAGATGCCCTTCTTCATCTCGCCGGCGTACTCGGTGCCGAGGATGACGAGTTCCTTGCGCTCGAGGCTCAAGTTCACGCTCGTCTTCGAGGTCATGCCCGCGGTGTGGCGGTTGGCCGGGAACTCGCCCGCGTTGAAGATCACGTAGTCGGGGGTGCCGAAGTTCTCGAGCTCTTCGGCACTGGGGCGGATGAGCATGTTGTGCATGAACAGCGCGTGGTAGGCCCGCGAGGTGATCACGCGAACCTTGATCCGGTACTTGGGATCCCAGCCCGCAAACGCGTCGATGCAGTAGAGGAAGTCGCGCGTGTTCAGGTAGTCGATCGCCCGCTCACGGTTGATGTCGAACACGTCCGTGGGCAGCTTCTCGTTGACGGGACCCCACCACACCTCGTCCCGGATGCTCTCCTCGTCGACGATGCGTTTGTCGGTGGGGCTGCGGCCCGTCTTCTCCCCGGAGAGCGCCACCAGGGCCCCGGTCGCCGAAATTGCGGATCCCTTCTCGTTGCGCAGGGCCGCCTCGTAGAGGGCCGCCGGCGACGCGTTGCGGATGATTTCGTTGACCGTGATTCCGTGCTCTTCGAGGTTGAACGTGGACATGGCGAGCCCGGAGCGTACACCGTGCCGCGCACGTCGGGCGTCCTCGCGACCGAACGGCAGCTCACGCCCAAATCAATGCCGCGTAGACCCCGCAGCCGGTCTACGGCGCGAAGATGCTCAGCGGAACAGCGTGTAGCCGACCGCGACGCCGCCGCCGACCGCCGCGACGAGCAGGAGGATCAGCACGGCGATGAAGCTCCGGGCCGGCTGCTTCTTTTCGAGCGCAGGGTGAGGCCCCGTCACGGGCCGCTGCACCGGATGAGACCCCGATGGTGTTGACTGCGCTTGCTGAAGCTGCGCGAGCGCTTCGGGCACGTCCATCGCCGGCTGGGTGAACGCCAGCCGCACCCGCGCCTTTCCCATCGTGGGCTTGTGCGCGTCGATGTCGTCTTCTTCTTTGACCTCGAAACCGCCGGCGGAGCCCTCGGCCATCTGCGAGTCGACGTCGGCGACGACCATCGTGCGGCGAGGGTTCGCCGCACCGCGAGCGCCGAACTCGGCGAGCCCGTCCATCATCGACCCTCGAAACGACGCGAGCGTCTTGAAGCGGGCGTCGATGCGAGGGTTGAGGGCCTTGTCGAAGGCGTACTGCACGCCCGAGGGAAGCCCGCGCTCTCGCATCGCGCTGCTGCTCGAGCCGCACATCAGCACGGAGAGCACGGCCGCGAGCCCGTACACGTCGGTCCACGGTCCGATGAGGGTGGTGTCGGCCGAGCTCAACTCGGGCGCCGCAAAGCCGGGCACGGGCGCGCGCATGGGCATCGACCCGCCCTGCAGCTGGGGCCGCCACGCGCCCTCGACCATGCCGTCGATCTTCAGCGTCGCGCGGGGCCCGAAGTTGCCCTGTACGAAGAAGGCGCTCAGGTCGAAGTGGCCATGAACGACGCCCTTGCGATGCGCTGCGATGACCGCCTCGAGCACCGGCTCCATCCAGCCGAGCACGTGCTCGAGCGCAAACTTGCTCTTTCCGCTCGCGGCGACGGCTTCGGCGAGCGTCGGTCCGTCGAGCCACTCGGATGCCACGTACGCCAACGGGCCCGTCGGGCCATCATGCAGTCCGCCGTCACGAACCTGAACGACCGGCGCGAACTTGCTGCCGAGCTCCAAGACCGTGCGCCCCGCTTGCATGAACGCGCGACGCTGCTGGTCGCCGGCGGTGACCGCCTCGAGGCGCACGGGCAGACCGAACGCTTGATGCTCGGCGCGGTAGATCACACGCGGGCCGTAGGCGCCCAGACACTCGCCCACGGCGTAGCGTCCGCCGACAGCCGTGCCGACGAGGCGCAAGGGGTCTTGCATCAGAGTTCGCCCGCGTTCCCGCCCTCGGGCAAGGTGCGCAGCGACTGAGCGAGCTGCGCCTCGAGCAGGCCCGAGAGCTTCGCGCGCTCTCCCTCGAGGCGGTCGGGGTCTTCATCAGAGTCGGCGAGCGCGTCGTACTCCCAACGCATGCGCTCGATTTTCACCGCGCTCGGCGGCAGGTACGACAGCAGCGGCCAGACGTAGCGCTCGAGCGCGTGCTCGGGTCCATCGGACAGACGCCAGCGGTTGCCGAGCAGGAAGCGGTCCGATCCTTCGATTGCGGCGGAGAGGCCGATGCCGACCCGCTCGATCACCTTGCCTCGGGCCTCGAGCAGGCGCGGTTGAACGCCAAACGCACCGAGCCGCTCGAGGCGGTCCTTGGCGGGATAGCGCTCGTCGCCTCGACGGAACGCGAGCCACGACATGAACTCGTGACTGTGTCGCCACACGAGGCGCTGCGCTTCGATCTCGGCGACCATCGTGGCGATGCGGCTGCCGTGACGCTTGCCCATCTCCTGGCTGACCTCGCTCATCTGCTCCCGCAGCTCGCGGTCGAAGCGGGACAGCGACGCACCGGAGTTGTGCTCGTCGAGCACCGACAGACACATGGCGACGGCGAGGCCGGTGTGACCGGCGAGCTGGCTGGTCGTCTGCACGAGCTGCTCGTACAGACCGGGCATCACCAGCGCGGCGCGCTGCTCGTCCATCCGGGCGACTTGCTCGAGAGCCTCCCGCTTCATGTTCGTGAGAGACAGCCGCAGCTCGTGGACCTCGGCGTCGAGGTCTGGGGTGCGGACGTGAGCGAGAAACGTCTCTCGCGCGGAGGACATGCGCGTGCGAGATTATTGCGGTTTGGGGTGCCTTGTCATCGCTGAACACCTGCGCGAACCTCGCTAACGAGCCCTTTCCTCGATTTTTGCAGACCCGTTGTCTGTAGACATGCGTTGGGGACCGCTCGGAGTCTCGATGCGTGGTGCTGGCTGGAACGTTCTCCCCCTGATCGCAGGAACAGTGCTCGGCCTCTCGGGCTGCCCAGGGGGCGAAGAGACCCCATCGGAGGCGGCCGCCGAGGCCGAGGCGAACGCGAACGCGGGGGGCTCGGGCGCGAAGGTCACGTCGATCTCCGGGCCGGGCGGGATCACCTCCCCCGACCTCGCGGCTGGAACGTTCGTGGGTGCCGGCGGCCACTTCGACGCGGGCGCCTCCCTTCGAACCGCCAAAGGCACGCTGGCCGAGCTCGAGCTCGACGCCGGCGGCCACCTCTACGTCAACGAAGACACCCGGCTGAGCCTGCCCGGCGGAGATCACCCCGACGCCGTCGCGCTCGATCGGGGCGAGGTCGTGGCCACCACCACCGCGCAGAAGGGGCCCGTCATCGTGCGCAGCGGTGCCGACGCGATCACGCTCGAAACCGGCGAGGTCCAGGTTCGGGCCGAAGGCGACACGCACCGGTTTGCGGTCGTGCACGGGCGCGCGAGCCTGGCTTCGGGCGATCGCACCGTCGAGTTGTCGGCCGGCGACACCATCGAGACGCCACTTCCCGAGCTCGCGCAGGCCGAGCCGCCCAAGCCGACCCGCAGCCTCACCCCGCTCACCGACACCGGATGGGCGCGCACGTTCGATGCGGCGGCAGCGATGGCAGACTCGGTGCCACGGGGTGTCGGCAGCCTCACCGCTCGCCGCCCGGGCACCAAGAACGAGCGGCAGGCCCTCCGGCTCACCGACCAACGCGTCACCGTGAACATCTCGGGTCGAGTCGCCCACACCGAGGTCGAGCAGTCGTTCTTCAACGACAAGGCCGCCGTACTCGAGGGCATCTATCGGTTTCCGATCCCCGAGGACGGGTCGATCTCGGGGCTGTCCTTGCTGGTGGGCAACACCTGGATGGATGGCGAGATCGTCGAGAAGCAGCGCGCGCGTCGCATCTTTCAGCAGATCGTCGACGCCACCGTGCCTCGCGACCCTGCGCTCCTCGAATGGGAGCGCGGCAACGTGTTCAAGCTGCGCATCTTCCCCATCCCCGGCCGCGGGCAGCGAAAGGTGAAGCTCTCGTACACCCAGGTCTTGCCCGTCGTCGGCGGCAAGCTGCGCTATCGCTACCCCCTGGGCGGCACGGGAGCCACGGGCACCCCGATCGACAACTTCGCCTTCACCGTGCGACTCGACGGCTCGGAGATCCCCGCGGAGGCCCTGGACGAGGTCACCACACCGATGCTCGCGCTCGAGCGCCGCGACGACGGCGACATCATCGAGCTGCACACCGAACGCGAAGCGTTCTTGCCGACCTACGATCTCGGCCTCGACGTGCCTGTCCCACGAAAGGAGGAGCCCGTGCACGCGCGGACGTTCCTCGACAAGGACGGCCAGGCGTACTTCATGGTGGCGATGGAGCCGCAGTTCGAGATGGGCGTCGACGAGCGGCCGGTGCACTACGCGTTCGTGCTCGACCGCAGCCACAGCACCTCGCCCGAGCTGTGGACGACCGCCCGCGGGGTGGTCGACGCGATGACCGAGCTGATGGACGAGGACGATCGGTTCACCGTGTTGGCGTGCGACAGCGCGTGCGACGAGCACCAAGACGGCCTGCAGGCCCCCACCGGCGACGCCGTCGCTCGGGCCCAGCAGTTCCTCGACGGCCAAGACCTCGCGGGCGCCAGCGACCTGGCAGGTTCGTTGCAGCAAGCATCCGACGCCCTCGACGGCTCCGGCGCGTCCGCCCGGCACGTGGTCGTCTACCTCGGCGATGGCGTGCCTACCTCCGGTGAGATGGCGCCCGATGGCATCGCCGATCTCCTCCGCGAACCGCTGGCCGACACTCGCGTCCTCGCCGTCGCCCTGGGTTCTCGCAGTGACCTCACCGCGCTTCAGACCGTGGTCGACGTCACCGGTGGGGATCTGGTCGCCGCCGACGCCCGCGATGACCTTCGGTCCATGGTCCGCGAGCTGCGGCTGCGCGCCGAGGTGCCCGCCCTGCGCAACGCCTCGCTCGAGCTCCCCGAGGGCATGGTCATGGCGCGGATGAACAACGTCTCGGCGATTCGACCCGGCGACACGGTGGTCGTCACGGGCAAGCTCCATCATCGCGTCTCGGGCGACGTGGTGCTGCGAGGCACGGGCCCGGGCGGTCCGGTGTCGGCCCGCTTTGCCGTGGAACTCTCGGCCACCGCGGGCGGCAGCAGCCCGGTCGACGCCCACCTGCCTCGGACCTGGGCGAAGATGCAGATCCAGCACCTCACCAAGACGGAGGGGTTCCGGGCCAAGGACGACATCATCGCGCTCTCGAAGGACTACACGGTCTTGTCGCGTCACACCGCCCTGCTCGTGCTCGAGAACGACGCGATGTTCCGCGAGTTCAACGTCGTGCGCTCGGCGAAGAACACCTCGAAGTGGAAGGGCGACCTCGATCCGTCGCCAGGGGTCGGCGATGAGTCCAAAGCAGCCGGTGAACCCCTGGGGCAAGGACGCATCGGAGGACTGAACGCGCAGTCGTCAGCGGAGAGCAGCTCGAACGCTCCTGCCGCAGCAGCGAACTCGAAGCTGCTCGAGCGCAAGGAGGAGGAGCCGACCCCCGACACCGCCACGAGCGAGGTCGTGGGCGGCTTGGAGGGCAAGCGCAAGGCGGGGTCCACCAAGGACAACCGCGACCCGTTCGACGCGGAGTTCTCCGACGACGAGGACGCCGACGCCGACGAGTCCTCGGCCTCCCCGGAGCCGGAGGTCGAAGAAGACCTCATCGACGGCCTGCTTGGACCGGGCGCCGGCGGTGGCGGCAGCAGCCCTCCCGAAGACCGAGGAACCGGCGGCGCCTCTGGGCGCGCGAGCGCTCCCCCTCGCTCCACGCCCGCGCCTTCGAGACCCAAGCCCGACCCTCGGCCGATGGAGAAGTCGAAGAAACCCAAGAAGAAGGGGAGCACGAGTGGCGGCGGCTGGTCGGAGCCCTTCGGAGGCGATGGCGCGTCCGGTCCGTCGCCGTGGGATCGGGACCAGCACTCCCGCAAGCGCCGACGGCACTGGCGTCCGCGACCCAAGCTCGCCATCCGCCAGTTCCCCTCCCCCCGAGCGCGCGACGCGGGCAGGGTGCAGGCACTCGCGGCGACGGTGGACGCCGATCCCACCGATCGCAAGCACCACAGCCGGCTCGTTCGCACCGCCATGGCGGTCGATCATCCCGAAGCCGTCGCGTTTGCGCGCGCCTGGGCCAACGTCGACCCCGACCACGCCGGCGCGCTCGAAGCCCTCGCCGACGCCCTGGCCCGCGATGGAGATCCGATCGCCTTGCGAGCATACGAGAGCGTGGTCGAAGTCCGGCCGTTCTCCTCCAAGGAGCACGCCTCGCTCGCGCATGCCTACGAGAACGAGGGAGACTTCGCGCGAGCCTGCTCCCACCGCCGCGCGTTGGTCAGCATCAAGCCCACCGTCGCGCACCAGGGGGGCCTCGTGGCGTGCTTGCAACGCGCCGGTCGGGTGACCGAGGCCGCATCGACCCGCGACGCCTTCATCAAGGGGGCGGTCATCACTCGCGGGTCACTCGCGTCGTTCGAGAAGAAGCTCGACGAGGCAATTCGCGGCGCGGCGGCGACGACACGACGCCGCGGTCAGCTGCGGGCCACCCTCACCTGGGTCGGCGCCGAGGAGCTCGACATCGCGGTGGTCGACCGCAACGGCCGCCGAATCTCGGTGCTGCACGATCGTGGCTCCGCCGTCGCGCGGGAATCCCGAGGTCGAGAAGAGCTCGACCTCACGCGGGTGCGCGGCTCGGTGTTCGTCGAAGTCTCACGCCGCAGGTCCGAGGGCAACACGAGCGCGTCGGCACCGCTGGGGGCGACGCTCGAGTTGGTGACGCCGCACGGCCGCAAGACGATCCCCGTGTCGGTGCCCCAGGGCAGCACACGCGTGGCGAAGGTGTTCTGGACCCGCGGCTGAGGGGCGCTGGGCCACGGGCCACGGGCGCGGACACGAAGTGCTACAAACTGCGGCGTGTCTGAAGTGGCTCCATTTGCCGCGAGGCGGCGGACGTTCGCCATCGTCTCTCACCCCGACGCGGGCAAGACCACGCTGACCGAGAAGCTGCTGTTCTTCGGAGGCGCGATTCAGGTCGCCGGCGCCGTTCGAGCGCGTCGCTCCTCTCGCCACGCGGTCTCCGACTGGATGGCGATGGAGCAGGAGCGGGGCATCTCCGTGACGACATCGGTGATGACGTTCCGCTACCCGATCCCCGGCGCGAAGCCCGACGACCCGCCCGCCGAGGTCAATCTGCTCGACACGCCCGGCCACGCCGACTTCGGCGAGGACACGTACCGCGTGCTCACAGCCGTCGATGCGGCGCTGATGGTCATCGACGGGGCCAAGGGCGTCGAGTCCCGGACGGAGAAGCTGATCGAGATCTGCCGGCTGCGCGACACGCCGGTCGTCACATTCGTCAACAAGTTCGACCGCGAGTGCATGGAGCCCCTCGAGGTCCTCGACGACGTCGAGAAGAAGCTCGGCATCACGTGTGTGCCGTTCACCTGGCCCATCGGGATGGGCAAGCGCTTCCGTGGGGTCTACGATCTGGTCGGCAAGAAACTCCACCTGTTCCGGTTCCGCGACACCAAGGCCGCTGGTGACGAAGTGGACGAGATGCCCGCAGAAGGCATCCCGGTCTCGGGACCCGACGACCCGAAGCTCGACGAGCTCCTCGGGGACCAGGCCGACGACCTGCGCACCGACCTCGAGCTGCTCGAAGGCGCCGCGGAAGAGTTCGACCACGAGGCGTTCCTCGCGGGCAAGCAGAGCCCCCTGCTCTTCGGCTCGGCCATGAACAACTTCGGCGTGCGAGAGCTGCTCGAGACGTTCCTCGCTCAGGCGCCTCCGCCTCAGCCCCGCACCGCCGTCACGGGCACCGCGGTCAAGAACCCGCCGCCACCGGGCGAGGAGCCCCCCACCCGCGAGGTCGCCATCGACGAGGAGAAGTTCACCGGCTTCGTCTTCAAGATCCAGGCGAACATGGACCCGAAGCACCGCGACCGCATGGCCTTCCTGCGGATCTGCTCGGGTCGGTTCAACCGCGGCATGAAGGGTTACCACTGCCGCCTCGACCGCGACATCAACCTCGGCAACGCCACCATGTTCTTCGCGTCGTCGCGTGAGATCGTCGAGGAGGCCTACGCCGGCGACATCATCGGCATCCCCAACCACGGCACGCTCAAGATCGGCGACACGCTCACCCAAGGTGAGCTGCTGCGATTCACGGGCATCCCGTCGTTTGCCCCCGAGATCTTCAGACGCGTCGTCCTCAAGAGCCCCCTCAAGGCCAAGGCGCTGGCCAAGGGCCTCGTTCAGCTCTCCGAGGAGGGTGCGATTCAGGTCTTCAAGATGAAGCTCGGCGGTGAGTTCGTCGTGGGCGTCGTGGGGCAGCTGCAGCTCGAGGTCATGAAGCACCGCCTGCTGCACGAGTACTCCGTCGAGGCCGAGTACGAGGGCGTCGACTTCAGCACGGCGCGGTGGGTCACGCCCGACACCGCCGGCAAGACGCCCGTCGAGATCCGCAAGATCATGGACAAGTTCGAGCGCCGCAACGAAGCCAACCTGGCCGAGGACGGGCACGGCGACCTGGCCTATCTCGCGCCCAACAAGTGGAACCTCGCCAAGGTGCAAGAACGCTTTCCCGACGTGATCTTCGCCGGCACGCGCGAGCACACGTGACAAGCGCGCCAAGCGCCTGCCTCGCGGGCGCAACGACGCGTTCTCGCCAAACCGCCGAATTCGGGCTCTGATAGAAGATCAGGAGATCGTGCGGCGATCGCACGTGCGTCTAGCCCGGGTGTGTGTCACACACGCGTGACATGAGCGTCACACGACAAGAGAGAGCAGGGCGGCGCCTCGCAGCGTGCCTGGGTCTGCTCGGCGCGACGCTGGTCTGGCTCGTGTGCCCACAGCCCCTCGAACGCGACGAGGCGGTCGAGCACGCGACGGCCCACCTCTGTGGGCCGGTCCGGTCCACTTCGCTGAGCCTCGACGGACGCCAGTGGACGGTGTGCACCGACGACACCTGCGCCCTGCTCGACGGCCATAGCGGCGCCCTCATCCAGCTCGACCGCGCGTGCCCAACCCGGCAGCCATAGTTGGTCTCGCCGCGGCCCTGTCCGCCACCCCCGAACGCGCCGCCTCCGAGCCCGCTGCCCCCGAGCCCGGCGCTCCCGGCCCGGCCGATCGGTTCGAGGTCGTCGGCGGCGGCGATGGGGTGCGCTGGACCAGCGCCGACGAGGCGTTCAGCCTAGGCCTGACCCTCCGCGCTCAGATGCGCTACACCGCGTCGGTTCAGGGGTCGGACGCAGAGCAGTCGTTGCTGATCCGTCGCGCGCGCCTCAAATCCGCGGGCTGGATCTTCGGCAAGTCGTTTCGCTATCAGCTCGAGCTGGGTCTCTCGCCCCGCGACATGGGCAAGACCGAGAACGGCGCGCGATTCTCCCCGCTGCTCGACTGGTACTTCGAGTTCGCCCACCTGCGCGACCTGACGCTGCGGGTCGGTCAGTCCAAGCTGGCCTACTCGCTGACCCGCGTGCAGTCCTCGGGTGACCTGCAGTTCGTGGATCGCTCGATTGCAAACGCCGAGTTCAACCTCGACCGCGACATCGCGGTCGATCTGCGTTCGTACGACTTCTTGGGCCTGGGCAAGTTCCGCTACTTCGCGGGTCTGTTCATCGGGGAGGGCCGAGACGCCCGCGGCGCGACCAACTTCGAGATGGGCTACTTCGGGCGCGTCGAGGCGTATCCGCTGGGCAACGATGACACCCACGGTCATCAGGCCGACTTCGCCCGCACCCGCCACGCCAGGCTCATGCTCGCGGCGGCCTACGCCTATCTCGACGGTGCGACCAGAGACCGCGGCACGCGTGGCGATCGGCCCGAGGACGGCGGCACCACCGACATGCACAACGCCACCGTCGACGCGTCCCTGAAGGTCGCCGGCGTGTCGCTGCTCGGCGAGGCGTTCTGGCGGCAGACGTCACGCGTGGCTCCCGAGGACCTCGAGCCCGACACCCCGGTGCTCGCGGGTCGTGATGGTTGGGGATGGAACGCGCAGGCCGGCTACCTGATGGGCATTCAGCCGGTCGAGTTCGCCATGCGCTACGCCGAAGTGCATCCGCTCTCACGCGCACCAATTCGACGCACGCGTCAGCCCGGCGGGGTCGTCGGCTGGTACCTGCTTCGCCACGCGGTGAAGCTTCAGCTCGACTACCACGCGACCGTGCAGGCCCACGCCCCGCTCGGCCACGAGATCCGGCTGCAGTTCCAGGGCTCTCTCTGAGCCCGCGCGCGACGCGCTTTATTACAGGTGTGTGCCTGGAGGTTCGGTTTCGGGGTGCTGAAGCCTCGTTTTCGCCGAGAACCTGCGTCGGGCGCGTTTCTCCGTCACACTGTCGTCACATGTCCGTCACAAACGAGCTCACCCGAGGACGCAGGCACGCCGCGGGAATTGGCTTGCTTGGCGCGCTGCTGGTTCCCCTGTTCTCGCCCTCGCCGATCGACGCCACCGAAGCGGTCGCAAGCGCCGAGGTGTTCCTCGACCACTCCGCCGACGACGCCACCTTGAGCGCGGACGGTCAGGCTTGGACCGTCTCGGCCCGCGGCGAGCAGGTCGTCGTCGACGCCCAAACGGGCGAAGCCGTCGAGTTCGTCTTCGTCCCCGCAGACGGGTGAAGCCGCAGCGAGGGGCCTTTTCGAAAGGCCCCTCAGTGACGGACCAAGGCGCCGCCAGGCGCCCGTTTCGGGTGAGCGCAGGGCGACTCGTCGGCCGCAGCGAGGGGCCTTTTCGAAAGGCCCCTCAGTGACGGACCAAGGCGCCGCCAGGCGCCCGTTTCGGGTGAGCGCAGGGCGACTCGTCGGCCGCAGCGAGGGGCCTTTTCGAAAGGCCCCTCAGTGACGGACCAAGGTGCCGCCAGGCGCCCGTTTCGGGTGAGCGCAGGGCGACTCGTCGGCCGCAGCGAGGGGCCTTTTCGAAAGGCCCCTCAAAGACTAGATCTCGTCGCAGCGCTGGTCGGGCTGGCCGATCAACACGCACTCGACCTGCACACCAACCCCGGGCGGCACCGCGACGCCCTCGCGCCGTTCGATCACGAACTCGAGGTTGGACCCGCGGTTGAAACACTGCGGGGTGAGGTCGTCGTGGGGCCACGCCGTGGAGCCGTCGGCGTCGGAGAGCTCGCGGTAGCAGACGTCGGAATCGGCGGGGAAGGACCACCCATCGTTGGTCACCACGCACCGCGGCACCGGAACGTCGCCACCGCTGCCCTCGCCGCGCTGCTCGAGCACCGAACACGAGGGCTGCAGCCCGGAGACGTTGGGGTTGGAGTCGTAGGCGCAGCCGGGGATACACGACCGGCTGCCGAGCGTGGCAATCTCGGCGGCGATCTGCTCGAGCGCGACCGCATAGTCGGCCGAGCAGATGGAGAAGAGGTTGCGCTGCTCGCCGGCGAAGGCCTCGGCGAACTCCTTGAGTCGCACCGGCGGGATGCCGGGCAGGTCGCCAAGGGTCTCGGTGCCGTAGCCACACCCGGGGCCGATGCCGTACTCGGAGTTGAAGATCGGGTCCTGGGAGTCGCGGTAGATGAGCTCCCCGCCTTGGGGATAGTCCTCCGGCACGCCCGAGATCACGGCAACCGAGACCGTGCCGTTGCCACCCAGCGCCTCCTTGCGGTCGGCGACCGACTGCAGCGCTTCGATGTAGCGGTCGAGCGGGTAGAGGACCGACCCGTTCGGCTCCTCGGTGGGCATGCCGTCCCACCCCTTGTCCACGGCGACACACGCGTCGTAGGTCCCCGGCCCGCCGATGCACTGCACGCCCGCCTTCCAGCACGCCGACGAGGTGGGGCCCGGCTCGAGGTCGGCCCAGAACGGCTCACCGAGCGAGGTGAACAGGGTGTCGACGTTGGACAGCGGCAGCGAGCAGTCGACCTCATCGGTGACGATGATGATGGCCAGCAGCGCCTCGTCGCGAACGAAGCCCTCGACGTTCTCCTCGATGACGCGCCGCATCGCCTCGAGCGGCGCTTCGTAGCCGAACCCGTTGATGCCCTGCGGGCCCAGGCACTTGAGCGCGTCGGCCATGCTCATGCCCGGCGGAAGATTGGTCGTGCCACCGGAGCGCTCGATCCAAGGGCCGGTGACGAAGTTGCCGTTCGCGTCTTCGACGGCCGAGAGCGGAATGTCGTCGAACTCGCACGCGCTCAAGCACCCTGCGTCGCGCTCGTCGACGTACAGCGGCTCGTCGTTGGGGCCGAGCACGCCGTCCCAGATGAAGTCGCC
This sequence comes from bacterium, assembly GCA_024742475.1. GTDB lineage: Bacteria > Myxococcota_A > Polyangia > Nannocystales > Nannocystaceae > CAJXVA01. Next base: position 467,850 of record JANSYI010000002.1, read on the forward strand.
GAGGCGCTGCCGGCAGCTCGTCGCCCGAAGTCCGATCTCGTCAGAGGTCGCGATGCCGATGCGGTAGCTCGCGCCGATCTGCTCCCCCTCGAGCACGTCGATGAACTGAGGGAAGTTGGCCGCGAGGACGCCCTGCTCTTCGCCCATCGACCCGGAGTTGTCGATGACGAACAGGATGTCGGCGGCGCGCTGCAAGGTGACGACCGACGTGCAGTTCTCCAGCTCGGGGTCGCACTCCTCTTCGGGCTCGCCCGTGGATGTGCCCTCGTCGGTCGTCGAGCCGCCCTGCCCGGCGATGAGACCGCCCGGTCCGCGGCCGCATGCGACCACCATGGACGCCGCCAACAACGTTCGCCGCGCAGTCATCCGCAAGCGCATCGACACGCTCTTGAAACTACAGCACGTCTCCTCGCAGGTCGAACGCGAAGGTAGAATCGAGGCGATGCAGGCATGGCTGCTCGGCGCGACGATGGCCGTGGTCACGAGCGTCGCCGGGCCTGCGGAGCCGTCCGCAATCGTCGGCGGCGATCCCGTGGCTTCGTGCGGATGGCCTTCGGTGGTGTCGTTGGGCCGCGTCTGCACCGGGACCCTCATCCATCCCCAGGTGGTGCTCTACGCGGCGCACTGTGGTGACGCCTTCACCAGCGTCGAGTTCGGATCGTCCATCGCGCCCGGGCACGCCCGGACCGTCGCCGTCGAGCGGTGTGAGACGTTCGACGACGGGCTCCTGCCTGGCGCAGGAAGCGACATCGCGTACTGCGTACTCGCATCGCCGCAGCGCGATGTTCCCATCGTCCCGATGATCGCCGGCTGCGAAGTCGAGGCCCTGCAGCCCGACGCGCGGGTGGTCGTCGTCGGGTTCGGAGCCTCCGAGACCGGCTACGGCGACAAGCGAGCGGTGTCGACGCAGATCGCCTCGCTCACCGATGAAGAGCTCGAGGTCGGTGGAGACGGGCGCGACAGCTGCGAGGGCGACTCGGGGGGTCCGGGATTCATCCAGCTCCCGACCGGGCAGTGGAGGTTGTTCGGGGTCGTCTCCTACGGGGAGACCTGCGGAGAGGGTGGCTTCATGGTCCGTGTGGACCGGCACCACGAGTGGCTGCTGCGCGCGACGAACCTCGACGTCGTCCCCTGTTTCGACGAACGAGCCTGGTACCCCACCTCCGAGTGCGGCGGGTTCTCGGCCGCACCTGGCGACGACGGCGGCATCTGGGGCACAGGCTGCGACCAACCGCGGGAACGGCAGGGGCAGACCTGCGGGGCGCCCTTCGACGCGGCGGGCGACGAGACGCCACCGATGCTTTGGTTCGAGGAGCCGGACCCGACGCAAACGCTCGCAGCGGGGCTGCAAGAGGTCGAGGTTCGAGCCGACGACGCACGGCTGGGCGTGCACGCCATCGCCCTCGAGGTCGACGGCGTTCGCATCGACACCCAGTTCACCGACGCGTTCGAGAGCGACGTCGAGCTCGGCGCTGGCGAACACACGATGGTCGCAACCGCGACCGACCGCGCCGGAAACACCGCGCAGGTGCAGCTGGACGTCAGCGTCGCCCCCGGGCCCGAAACCGACGACGTGCTCGCGCCCGACGAAGCTGGCTGCGCGTGCCAGCACGGCTCTTCGCCCGACGGGTTCGGCGTGTTCCTGTGGGCATGGATGTTCAGCCTCGCCGGACTTTCGCGACGACGCAGCCCAGCTGCTACGCTGCGGCGGTGAGCGAGCAGAGCTGGCACGCGCAGTGGTCCCAGGACCTCGAGCGGGCTTGGAAGGAGCGACTCACCCCAGCTGCGGACAACCCCCGTATGTCCATTCGCGCGGACGCGGGGCACCGAGCGACCGTGGCAGCGCCGCAGCCCGGTGGCGCCGCCAACCGCACCCGGCAGCTCAGCGAGACCGAGAACGAGGAGGTCCGCAGCAAGCGCCCCACCGTCACGCCGCGCCGGGAGATCCACGTCGCAGCGCCAGGCATCGAGGGGCAGCTGGGCCGCACCGAGTTCGAGCTCGAGACCGAGCTCGGCGCAGGCGGCATGGGCAGGGTGTTTCGGGCCAAGCAGATCTCGCTGGGCCGCGAGGTCGCGGTCAAGCAGCTGCAGCCCACCGAGGAGATTCCAGACGCGACCGAGGTGTTCGAGAGCGAGGCCTGCGTCACCGCGATCCTCGAGCACCCCAACATCGTGCCGGTCTACGACATGGGCGTCGACCAGGCCGAGCAGATCTTCTACAGCATGAAGCTGGTCGACGGCACGCCGTGGGACGACCTGCTCGCGATGCGCCGACCCGGCCACGCCGATGCGGGACCCGGCGAAAGACACGACCTCCGGGGACACATCGAGATCCTGCTCGAGACCGCCAACGCGGTCGCCTACGCCCACAGTCGCGGCATCATTCACCGGGACATCAAGCCGCAGAACGTGATGGTCGGCGACTACGGAGAGGTCCTGCTGGTCGACTGGGGCCTGGCGTGCGCACTGGCACCCGACCCGAAGCGACCCGCCCGCATCCTCGACATCAACCAGGTCCTCGTCACCTGCGGCACGCCGGTCTACATGCCGCCCGAGATCAGCACCGGACAGCGCGAGTGGGTCGGGCCGTGGACCGACGTCTTCATGCTCGGCGCGGTGTTGTTCGAGGTGCTCTACGGCATCCCGCCGCACGAAGAGGCCACGGCGATCGACGCGCTGCGGATCGCAAGCAAGAACGAGTGGTCGTTCCCCGAGAGCGTCCCGCCCGAGATCGAGCCGTTCCACGACGTGCTGCGGCCGGTGATCGAGCGCGCCCTGTCCACGCATCCGCACGCTCGCCAGCACGACGGCAAGGCGTTTCGCGACGACCTCCAGGCCGCGCTGCGCCACCTCGACTCGGCGGAGCTCGCCTCTGAAGCCGTCCAGGACTTCCGACAGATCGAGGGCATCCAGGCGCGCGCGCAACACGAGCGCCTCTCGGGAAAGCAGCGCAAGCACTCGGACCAGCAGCAGACCTACCGCACGCTCGGTCGCGTGGTCGCCGTGCTCGAACAGGCGCTCGAGTGGTGGCCCGAGAACGCGGTCGCCCAGCACTACATCGTCGAGGCCCACCTCCTGCACGCCTTCTGCGCCCTCGCGAACGAAGAGACCTCGATGGTCCGCCAGCAGCTCGACCTGCTCGGACACCTGCCCGAGGGCGTGATGCCCAGCCCCGAGCAGTCCGCTCGGACCGCCTCGATCAAGCGCCGGCTCGACGAGATCCTCGCCACCCGCGAGCGCAAGAAACGGCTCACGCGGCTGCTGCAGGTCTCGGCCATCGCGCTGGCCCTCATCGTCCTGGTGGGCTCGACCGTCGCCGCGCTGCTCGTTCGAGGCGCGAGGGACCAGGCCCGGCTCGAGCGCAACCACCTCTCCAAGCTGCTGATCGGCACCGCCGCGGACGGGCTGGAAGCCGAGCTCGAGGGGCTGCTGCAGCCGGTGCGGGGCAGCCTGCTCGGAGCCGCCGACTGGGCCGAGGCCGGACGCCTCGACACCGACGACCCCCTCGCGCTCACCTCGTTCTTCTTGCCGCTCATCGACGGATACCCCGTCATCAGCTCGGTCCTCCGCGCCGACACCCTCGGCAACGAGTACATGCTGCTGCGTCAGGGCGACGACGGCTGGCGCGTGCGCGTGTCCTCGCCCGGTCTGCCCGCGGTGTTTCAAACGCTCGATGCCAGCGGCAAGGTGCTCGAGACCTGGACCGAGACGATCGACTACGACCCGCGGACGCGGCCGTGGTTCGAGGCGGCCACCACGACGCGGGACACCATCGTGTGGACCGAGCCGTACACCTTCTTCACGACCAAGCAGCCGGGCGTCACGGCGGCTCGGACCGCCAAGAGCTCGGGGGGGCGCGAGTTCGTCCTCGGCATCGACATGCTGCTGACCGACCTGTCCGAGTTCACGATGCGAATGCCGCACACCGACCACGGCGACCAGCACGGCATGGTGTTCGTGCTCGACGCGCAGCGCAGGGTGATCGGCCTGCCGCGCTCCCCCAAGTTCGTCGACGACGCAGCCAAGCTGAACGCGGTCTTGCAACCGCTCGACGAGATCGGCGAACCCGTCTCCGCCGAGGCGCTCCGCTCGTGGGACACCGGCGGAATGCAGAGTGAGCCGTTCCGCATCGAGGCGGCCGGCCAGGCGTGGTGGGCAGGGTTTCGCAGCTTCGAGCTCGACGCGGCGCACCCGCTTTGGATCGGGGTGGTGCTGCCCGAGGCGGACTTCCCCGACCTCGTGGCCCCGTAGTCGAACCCGGCCCGCTTCGGCACGGCGGCACTCTCGCAATCTGCGCATCACGGATTCTCTCGGGGACTGCACCAAGGGGAGACGGCACCTGCGGGCCGAGCCCCGCCGTCCGTTCAGAAGACCGCCGTTCTCTCCACCCCCGCCGCGCTTCTCGCCCGTCCGCGCTAGGCTGAGTGCCGCACCCGATTCGAATGCACACCGGTTCCCCCAACGCGCCCCATGGCGCTGCCCCCGCAGATGACGAGGGCGGTCAGGTCGATGTCCTCGCCCAGCTCTCCCGGCTGATGATGATCCTGCGCCGCCGCTGGCTGGTGATCGCGGTGACCACGGCGATGTGCATCGCGGCGTCGATCGGAGTGCTTCGGCTGCTCGTGCCGCGGTGGCAGGCCAGCGCCTCGATCGTGCTGCACATGTCGGGGCCCCAGGTGCTCGACAAGGTCGAGGGCGTCGGCGAAGACGCCCAGGCGCGACTGCTCGGCTACAAGGAGTACTACCAGACGCAGCGGCAGATCATGAACAGCCGCACCGTGGCCGCGGCTGCGCTCGAAGAGCTCGGGCTCGCCACCGACCCTCAGTTTCTGGGCGTCGACGGCATCGAGGACCCGGCCGAGCGCGAAGCCGAAGCCGAGCGGATCGACCCGATCGAGCGCCTCCGCGAGATGATCACGGTCGCCGAGGTGCCCGGCTCGCGCATCGTGCTGATCAGCGCCGAGTATCCCGACCCGCTCGTGGCCCGCAACATGGCCAACGCCGTCGCCGAGGCATACATCGCCCACATCCGCGAGGGCCGCGAAGAGGTCGGCCGCGAAGCCAAGGAAGACATCGCCGAGGAGCGCACCAAGGCGCTGGGCAGCGTGCGCGAGGCCGAGCGCAAGCTCGAAGAGTTCAAGAGCGGCAACAAGGTCACCTCGATTGCGCTGGGCGACCGCCAAAACGAGATCACCGAGTCGATTCTGACCCTGACCAAGCAGCACAAGGAGGCGCAGAGCGACGCCGACCGGCAGCGTCGTCAGTATCGGCAAGCCAAGGCCCTGCACGAGAAGGATCAGCTCGCCTCGGCGTACCTGCTGCCCGAAGAGAAGCTCACCGTCTTCGAGGAGATGCGCAAGGAGCAGCTCGCGGCTGAGACGGCGTTCCGCGAGGTCGACGTCGAGTACGGGCCGAAGCACGAGGAGCACCGCAAGGCCAAGAACAAGCTCGAGCTGGTCAACGCCAAGATCGAGCGCGAGGCCAAGTCGCTGCTGTCCTCCCTCGAGGCGCAGGCCGAGGCCGCCACCGAACACGAGTCGTTCCTCGCCGCGTCCCTCGCCCGCGAACGCAAGAAGGCGCTGACTCTCTCGGGCCTCGAGCGGGAGTACAACGAGCTCGAGCGCGAAGCCTCCGTTGCGTCGGAGGAGTACCTGCTCGTCGCGCGCCGCGACACCGAGATCGGCCTGACCAACCGCGTCGAGAACGAAGGCATCGAAATCCTCGACCGCGCCACCGTGGCGTCGGAGCCGGTGTTCCCGCCCAAGGAGCTCATCGTCATCATCGGCGGCTTCCTCGGCATGGGTCTGGGTTGTCTGCTCGCCCTGTCGATCGACTTCCGCGACTCCCGACTGCGCGGCCTGCTCGAGCTCGAGCGCGCCCTGTCGCCCTTCGGTGTGCCCGTCCTCGGGCAGCTCCCGCTGCTGCCCCCCGACTCCCGGCTGGGGGTCGGCAACGCCCGCGCACAGCGCAGGCAACGTGACCTCTACGCGCACAAGTTCCCGCAGTCACTCATGGCCGAGCGCTGCCGCGGCATTCGGACCTCGATCGCCTTCGTCCAGGGCGGCGAGCCTGCCTCGACGATCATGATCACCTCGCCCAGCTCGTCGGAGGGCAAGAGCAGCACGGCGATGAACCTGGCGCTGTCGTTCTGTCAGGCGGGCAAGACGGTCCTTGTCATCGACGCCGACATGCGACGGCCGCGTCTGCACCAGGTGTTCGACGTCGACCCCAAGCGCACCGGCCTTTCGGCGCTGCTCGCCGGAGAGGCGGAGATCGACGACGCAGTCATCGGCGACCCCAACGGAGCACCCGACACCATGTCGATCATGGTGTGCGGTGCCATCCCCGAGGACCCGGCCGAGAAGCTCGAGTCGCACGCGCTGCGCCAGCTCCTGATCGACCTCAAGGAGCGGTTCGACATCGTCATCCTCGACAGCCCGCCGATCCTCCCGGTCGCCGACCCGCTGATCCTCGCCCGTCAGGTCGATGGGGTGATCGTGGTCGGGCGCTGCGAGCAGACGCGGCGTGGGGAGCTCCAGCGCGCGATGTCCAGCCTCATGCAGTCCGACGCCAACATGCTCGGCGTGGTCCTCAACGAGGTGGACGCCCGACAAGAGCGGTACGACTACGGCGGCGGCAGCGGCTACTACACGTACCGCCCGCGCGAGACCGGCACCGAGGGATGAGTCAGGCCAGGCCCAGCGCCCGCGCGTAGCGTGATCGCCGGGCCTTCGCGACCGTCTCGAGCACGCTGCCACCGAGCGCGAGCCCGTGCTCGGCGCCGGGCCCCACGAGCTCGACCGCGTACTGCCGGTACTTGCCGAAGCCCTGCGTACGAACGACGACACCCGCCCCTGCCCGCGGCATCGCCCCTTGCCCGTCCGCGCGACGCCACCGCAGCTCGTCCGCCTCCCGCCACACGTCCAGCCGCCCCGAGCGCACCGCGAGGCCTCCCGCGATCGCCATCACCAGCGACGAGACGCCGAAGAAGCCAAACAGTCCGACCATGGGCGGCACGTCGGCGGCCTGCAGCTGTGTGCCGCGCACGACGATCATCACCGCCGCCGCCGCCCCGACGAGCAGCCCCGTCGCCCCCAGCAGCGCGACCGCGACCGCCACCGAAGGCACCGTCGTGATGCGTCCAGGCTTGGCGAAACCGATGCGGATCAGCACGGGCGGGACGCTAGCATGGCGTGGGGCGCCGTCGAGGGATCGCCGCATCCTCACGCTGCCACGACAAAGGCCGCGCTCCGTGGGGAACGCGGCCTTCGTTCGAGGTGACCGGGTCGGCCTACTTCTGGCGGTCCTTGTACTTCTCGATGAGCTCGGTCTGCACGCTGGACGGGACCGGGGCGTACTTCGTGAACTCCATGGAGTACTCGGCTTTGCCCTGCGTCGAGGAGCGAAGCTCGTTGGAGTAGGCGAACATCTCCGAGAGCGGGACGTGAGCCTCGATGGCCGTGGTGCCGTAGGCCGTCTCCGAGCCCTGGATGACGCCACGACGGCGAATCAGGGTGGTCTGAACGGCGCCCTGGAACTCCTCGGGCGTCTCGACGACGACCTTCATCACCGGCTCGAGCACCACCGGCTTGGCGGTCTTCATCGCCTCTTTGAAGGCCGTGCGTGCGCACAGCTGGAACGCCATGTCGCTGGAGTCGACCGCGTGGAAGCCACCGTCGTTGAGCTCCATCTCCACGTTCACCACCGGGAAGCCGATCACCACGCCGCGCTCCATGGCCTGCTTGAAGCCGTTGTCGCACGAGGGGATGTACTCGCGAGGGATGACACCGCCGACGATCTTGTCGACGAAGCGGTAGATCTCGTCCTCGTTCTCCGGGTCGGTCAGCGGACGCATGGTGCCGCCGATCTTCGCGAACTGACCCGAGCCACCGGTCTGCTTCTTGTGCGTGTACGCGTAGGCGACCTCTTGCTGGATGGTCTCGCGGTAGCGGACCTGCGGCTCACCGACGATGGTCTCGCACTTGTACTCGCGCTTCATTCGCTCGATGTAGACCTCGAGGTGAAGCTCGCCCATGCCCGCGATGAGGGTCTCGCCGGACTCTTCGTCGCGACGCACCGAGAAGGTGGGGTCCTCTTTGGAGAAGCGGTTGAGCGCCTTGGAGAAGTTCGAGAGCGAGCCCTTGTCCTTGGGCTCGATCGAGTACTCGATGACCGGCGCGGGCACGTACATCGAACGCAGCGAGTACTTGACCTGACCGTCGGTGAACGTGTCACCCGCGGCGCAGTCGACCCCGAACATCGCGATGATGTCGCCCGAGCCCGCCTCTTCGATGTCCTCCATCTTGTCGGAGTGCATGCGGACGATGCGGCCGAGCTTCACCTTCTGGCCCGTGCGGGTGTTGAAGATGAACGAGCCCTTGGTGACCTTGCCCTGGTAGATGCGGACGTAGGTCAGCTGGCCGTAGCGACCGTCCTCGAGCTTGAACGCCAACGAGCACATGGGCTTGTCGTCGTTGGTCTCGAGGACGACCTCGGTCTCCTTGCCCGCGTTGTCGATCTCGAACGCCTTGTTCTCGACCTCGGTGGGGTTGGGCAGGTACTGGACGACGCCGTTGAGCAGGATCTGAACGCCCTTGTTCTTGTAGGCGGACCCACAGAAGACCGGGGTCATGTCCTGCGCCAGCGTGGCCTTGCGGATGACCGGGTTCAGCTCTTCGGCGGAGACTTCCTCGCCCTCGAGGAACTTCTCCATGATGTCGTCGTCGAAGTCGGCGACCGCTTCGACGAGCTTGGCGCGCATCTCTTCGGTCTTCTCCTTGAGATCCTCGGGGATCTCTTCTTCGCGGATGTTCTCGCCGTTGTCGCCGTCGAAGTAGAACGCCTTGCGGATGCGAAGGTCGATGCAGCCTTCGAACTGATCTTCGGCCCCGATGGGGATCGTGATCATGACCGCGTTGTGCTTGAGCTTCTCGCGGAGCTGCTGGGTGACGCGATAGGCATCGGCGCCAGCGCGGTCCATCTTGTTGATGAACGCCACGCGGGGGACGTTGTAGCGGCGCATCTGTCGGTCGACGGTGATCGACTGCGACTGGACGCCCGAGCTTCCGCAAAGGACCAAGATGGCGCCGTCGAGGACCGACAGCGCGCGCTCGACCTCGACGGTGAAGTCGACGTGTCCGGGGGTGTCGATGATGTTGATGTGGGTGTCGCCCCACGTCACGAAGGTGGCCGCCGACTGGATCGTGATGCCGCGCTCACGCTCCAGCTCCATGTTGTCCATGACAGCGCCGACGCCGGACTTGCCCCGGACTTCCTCGATCTTGTGAATGCGACCCGTGTAGAAAAGGATGCGCTCGGTGAGCGTCGTTTTTCCGGAGTCGATGTGGGCGGAAATCCCGATGTTGCGGGTGTTGGCGAGGTCGACCATGGCTTCTTCTTGCCTTCAGGCTTTGTACGTGTTCGCAAAAAGCCCCGCAGCCATGACGACCGGGGGCGAGGCGCGCGGAGAATGCCACAACACGGCCGACGGGGCACGCCCCGGGGTGCGCGCGTCTCGCGTGGCTGCTCACGCGCCGAGCGCGTGAGCTAGGACGCTAAGATGCTGCACAGACCGTCGTGACGACCCTAGAACCATCTCTGCAGCACTCCATCGCAGGGGCGCTACGAGAGGTCGAGGCCAGCGAGGGGGTCTCCGTGCGCGACGCCGGCGCGAAGATCGGGCGCTATGTGCTCGCCGATCCGCTGCCCGGCCGGGGCGTGGGCGCCCTCTACGCAGCGCACGATACCGAACTCGACCGCACGGTCGCCTTGCGGCTCATCCCGATGCGCGACGACGACGGGACGCGTTGGTCGCGGGACCGGCTCCTTCAGGAGACGCGATCGATGGCCCGGCTGAGCCACCCCAACATCATCCGGATCTTCGACGCGGGCGCGACCAAGGAGGACTTGTTCATCGCGATGGAGCGCCTCGATGCACGCTCGGCCTTCGCGTGGATCGATGCGGAGTCGCCGGCCTGGCCCGAGGTGCTCTCGACGTTCGTGCGGGCGGGTCGAGGGCTTGCCGCCGCACACGAGGCGGGGTTCGTCCACGGCGACTTCGACGCGCACGTGATCCTGCGGACCGACTCGGGTCGCGTGGTGGTCACGGACTTCGGGTTGACGCGCGCGCGCACCCACGGCGACGGGATGACCAACCCTGGGACCGACACGCGGCTCGTTCTGGACGACCAGTACGCGTTCTGCTCAGCGCTCTACGAGGCGCTGTTCCACGAGCCCGCGCCGCTTCGAGCCGAACGACTCGACGAACGTCCCGCGGTCAGCGACGCCAGCGTGCCACCGCACGTGCTCCGAGCGCTCGGGCGCGGGCTCGCTCGCACGCAACGGTTCGAGTCGATGGGAGCGCTGCTCGACGCGCTCGAACCTCCGGCGCGTCGCAGTCGGTGGAGAATCGCCGCGACCGCTGCGATCTTCGGGGGCGGCATCGCGGCCGCGTACGCCATGACCAGCGACGCCGCCGATTGCGACCACGCCCCCCTGCGGCTCTCTGCCCAGGCGGCAGCGCTCAACGCCGTGCGCTCCTCGGACCAGCCGCACGCCGAGCGCTCGGTGCGGATCATCGAAGATGCGCTCGATGACTGGACGGGCGCCTGGACGGGCGCCTGGACGAGCGCGTGTGAGGGCGGCGCCAGCGAGCCCCTACCCTGCCTCGAACGGGCCGCGAGCCGCACCGCCGCGCTGCTCGAGGCGATGCCGACCACGGGCGCGGAGCGCTCGGCCCCGGCAGCGCTCCGCTTGCCCGACCCGCGCACGTGTGACGACCCCACCCCAGCGCTCGCGGCCCGTGACGAAGCCTGGGCGCTTCACGTGTTGGGCGAACACGAACGTGCGCTCGCAATCCTACAGAGGCTCGAGCCGACGGGCCCGACGGCATCGCTGCGAGGCCGCGTCGAGGCGGCCGCCGGGGCCTCCCAAGCGGCGTCACGATCCCTGCAGGCCGCGTTCGCGCAGACCTCCGATCCCAAAGCCGGGCTGGCGCTCGCCCGCGTGCTGCTGGGCGAGCTCGATCGCCCCGAGCGGGCGGCCGAAGTGCTGCGCAGCCTCCCGCCCGACCTGCCCCCAGCGCAACGCGCCGACCGGTTGGAGCTCGAGGCAACGCTGGCCCAAGTACAGGGCCGCACCGATGAGGCGCGGGCGATGCTCGCCGAAGCCGAAGCCGCGTTGGCCGACCTCGGCCCCGCCGCCCGCCTCGACGCCACGAGCTTGGCGCTGCGGCGCGGCGCGTTCGAGGTGAGCGCGGGCGACTACGACGCGGCGCTGGAGCACTTTCGTCGCTCGAAGCGTGAACGCGCCGAGATGTTCGGGCTCTCGCACCCCCTGGTCGCCGAAGCGCTGGCCGAGGTCGCCGGGGGATGGATCGGCCAAGGCGAGCTCGTCGCGGCCCGCGACACCCTGCAGAGCGCCGTCACCGTGTTCGAGGCCACCTACCCTCCCGAGCACCCGACCATGCTGCGCTCGAAGGGCCGACTCGCCCTCTTGCTCGGCATCACCGGGCGGACCGAGCAGAGCCTCGCAATGTTCGAGCAGGTCATCGAGCTCGAATCGAAGCGCGACGAGGAGTCGGACGGACTCGCCAAGGCCCTGACCAACCGCGCCATCTTGTTGATCGAGGCAGGACGACTCCTGCAGGCCAAGTCCGACCTCGACCGCGCGCTCGCGATCCGCAAGGCGCTCGGCGACACGACGGGTCAGGCGAGCATCCTCAGCGAGCTCGCCAACATCGCGCTCGATCGCGACGACCCGGCGACCGCAGAGCGCCTGGCCCGGGAGTCACTCGCGCTGCACGAGGAAACCCTCGGCGCACAGCACCCCGTCCTCTCGCCCAGCATCGTCATCCTCGGCAACGCCCTCTCTGCGCAGACGGGTCGAGAATCCGAGGCGCGCGGCGCCTACGAGCGAGCCCTCGACTTGGTCGAACGAACGCAGGGCTCCGACCACGCCAACGTCGCGTTCTCCCTCGCCGGGCTGGGCCGCCTGGATGCACGCGCGGGCGACGAGGAGCGCGCCCGCGCCCGCCTCGAACGATCGATCGCCCTCCTGCGTCGGTCCGACTTCGGCGCCGAGCTCGAGTTCGAGTGCCGCCTCGAGCTCGCCAGCCTCGACTGGAACGCCGAACGCCGAGATACCGCGCGCCAGCGGGCAAAGGACGCGCTCGTCGACGCTCGCAGCCGCCGCCCAGGGTCGGTCGCGGCGATCGAGACCTGGCTCCTCGAGCACGGCGGAGACTGAGCGCTCAGAGTTTGTTCGTCGACACGGACCCCGCCGCCTCTACACTGGTCGAGCCATGTTCGCGCTTTGGGGACCCGACACCGCCCACGTGAGCCCTTCGCCGGACTCGGCGCTCGGCCTCCCGGGTCTGTCGGGAATCGCGATTGCGCTGATGGTGACGTCGCTGATCGTGGTCGCGTGGCGTCGCCGCAAGGGAACCTCCGGATTCCGGGGTTCCACCGGCGGCGCAGCGGTCGGGAACGCGCTGATGGACTTCAACTCGACGTTCATGCCCAACCACGCCAACGCGGCGGTCGTACTGCAGCTCGAAGAAGAGGAGCTCCGCGACGAGGCGGGCGAAGGCCCGGTCCCGTGGACACAGCCTCCGCCCGCGCGAGAGGCTCCCTATCGCACCGATGACGGCGAGTGGTTGAACTGAGCCGTTACCGCAGCGGACTACGCCAAGTCGAGGTAGCGCGCGAGCACGGCGTTGGGGGTGAACCCGAACTGTTCCGCCAGAACGCCCGCTGGAGCGGACGCGCCGAAGCGATCGATGCCCTGGTGCGCGGACGCGTAGCGCTCCCAGCCGAGCCCGACGCCCGCCTCGACCGACAGACGCCGCGTGACGGCCCTCGGAAGCACGCTCTCCTTGTAGTCGTCGCTCTGCGCCTCGAAAGCCTTCCAGCAGGGCATCGAGACCACGCGGGTTCGTTTGCCTTGCGCCTCGAGCCGCCCCGCGACCTCGACCGCGAGCGACACCTCGGAGCCCGTGGCGACGAGGATCCCGTGAAGCTCCCCCTCCCCCGCGGGCTCGTGCACCACGTACGCGCCCTTGGACACGTCGCGCTTGCTGCCCTCGAGGACGGGCACGCCCTGACGCGTCAGTAGGATCGCCGTCGGTCCATCGGTGCGCTTCAGCGCGTGAACCCACGCGCCGACCGTCTCGTTGGCGTCGGCCGGACGCATGACGTGCAGGTTGGGGATCATGCGCAGGCTCATCGTCTGCTCGATGGGCTGGTGCGTGGGGCCGTCCTCGCCGAGAAAGACGCTGTCGTGCGAGTAGATGTGCACGACCGGAAGGTGCTGCAGCGCGCTGAGGCGGACCGCGCCCCGCATGAAGTCGGAGAAGATGAGGAACGTGGCGTCGAAGGGCCGCATGCCCCCATGCAGCGCCATGCCGTTGACGATGCCGCCCATGCCGTGTTCGCGCACGCCGAAGTGCACGTTGCGGCCATCGCCCTGCTCGGGGCTGAGCACCCCGCCCTCCTTGAACCCGACGCCGTTGCTGCCCGCGAGGTCGGCCGAGCCGCCCACCAGCGACGGGAACCGCTGCGCGAGCGCCTCGAGCACCTGCGCGCTGGCCTTGCGGGTGGCGAGCTTGGTGCCCACCTCGAACTCGGGCAGGCCCTCGAAGTCGGCCTCGGAGGTCTTGGCGGCCAGCACCGCTTCGAACTCTGCGGCGAGCTCGGGATGTGCGGCGCGATACGCATCCATCCGCTCGTTCCATTGGGCGTGGGTGTTCACGCCCGGCGCGATCGTCTCGGAGATCTTCGCGGTGAGCCCGTCGGGCACGTGGAAGGGCTCGAGCGGCCAGTCCATGCCCTTCTTGGTAGCCTCGATCTCCTCGGGGCCCAGGGGCGCGCCGTGTGAGCTCGACTTGCCGGCCTTGTTGGGGCTGCCGTGGCCGATGACCGTGCGCGCCATGATGAGCGACGGCTTGCCCGTCTCGGCCCGCGCTGCCTCGAGCGCCTTGGTGACCGAGCCGTCATCGTGGCCATCAGCGCGCAGGACCTGCCAGCCGTAGGCTTCGAAGCGCTTGCCGACATCTTCACCAAAGGCGAGGTCGGTCCCGCCGTCGATGGTGATCTGGTTGTCGTCGTAGAGGTAGATCAGCTTGCCGAGCTTCTGGTGCCCCGCAAAGCTGGCCGCCTCGGAGGCGACGCCTTCCATCAGGTCGCCGTCGCTGACGATGCCGTAGGTGAAGTGGTCGACGACCTCGTGCCCGGGGCGGTTGTAGCGGGTCGCGAGCCAGCGCTCCGCCACCGCCATGCCCACGCCCGTGGCGAAGCCGGTGCCCAGCGGGCCCGTGGTGACTTCGACGCCCTCGGTGTCGTGCACCTCGGGGTGCCCGGGCGTCTTCGATCCCCACTGCCGGAAGCTCTTGATGTCCTCCAGCGACAGGGGGTAGCCGCACAGGTGGAGCAGCGAGTAGAGCAGCATCGACCCGTGCCCGGCGCTGAGGACGAACCGGTCGCGGTCGGCCCAGTTGGGATCCGAGGGGTCGTGCACCATGAACCGCGTCCACAACGTGGCGGCCATGCACGCGGCACCCATCGGCATGCCGGGGTGGCCGGAGTTGGCCTTTTGGACCGCGTCCATCGACAGGCCCTTGATGGTGTTGACCATCGTGGCGAGGTCGGTCGCGGAGATGTCCCGAGGGGCGGAGGCTGCACGCTGCGACATGCCGCGGTGCGTAACACGAAGGCGGCCACCCGCTGCGCCCGCTGGCGTGTGGATCCCGACGAATTCCCGCGGAACGGCGTGCGATCCCCCCCACGCGGCGAGACGGGCCCCGCGCGCGTCACCTGGGCGTAATCATGAGCTCGGGCAGCCGCACGCGGTCCGGCCGCTGCAGCGTGAACAGCACCGCTTCGGCGACGTCTTCAGGCCGCAGGGCGTCGGGCTTGGCGTCGTCGAAGAAGGGCGTGTCGACCATGCCCGGTTCGATGAGCGTCACGCCGATTCCCTTTTCCGCGAGCTCTTCGCGGGCGTTGTAGCCGATCGCGGTCGCTGCCCACTTCGACGCGCCGTAGACCGAGCCGGCCATGGTCCGGCGCCCGGCGACCGAGCTGGTGATCAGCAGCCGCCCGCCACCGTCGGCGAGCGCCTCGGCGGTCGCGCGGATGGTGTACATGAGGCCGAGCACGTTGACCTCGACGAGGTTCTTCCAGTCGTCCGGGTCTCCGCCGGAGAAGCCCCCTGGTCCGATGCCTCGCCCGGCGTTGGCGAACACGGCGTCCAGCCGGCCCCATGTGCCCGTGGCCTGGTCGACGACGGACTTCAGCTGCGCATAGTCCGTGACGTCGCATTCGAAGGCGAGCGCTGCTTCGCCCAGCTCGGCGGCGAGGCTGTCGAGCTTGTCCTTGGATCGCGCGAGCAGGGCGACGCGCCAACCCGCCTGAACCGCGAGCGTTGCGGTCGCCGCACCGATTCCGCTCGAGGCACCCGTGATGAGGAGGGTCTTGGAGTCCGCCATGGCGGCGTCTTAGCAAACCCGGCCCCCTGGGCACTCGCGACGACGGCAAAACCGCGCAACGCGTCCGTGCGATGCCGATATCATGGCGCCATGACCGATCCCTTCGTTCCCCGTGCCGGCGCGGTCCTCAGCGCGGACATCGCGGTCCCCGAGCACGCACGCGTGGTCGAGTTCTACACGGCCGTTCTGCGGACCGGCACCCGCCCACTTTGGGGGGATGACCTGATGAACGACCTCGGCATGCCGATCATCGGGATCGGCGAGCGCGTGGAGGCCTACGCCGAACTCCCGCTGCAGTGGATGCCACACATCCAGGTCGAGGACGTCGGCGCCAGCGTCGAGGAGGCGACGCGTCGTGGCGGTCGCGCCTTGATGCACGCCAAAGACGATCAAGGCGGGAGCCAGTGGGCGGTGCTCAGCGATCCCGACGGCGCCGCCTTCGGGCTGATCCCGGTCAGCCCCCCGCCTCCCGAGCCCGCCGAGGCGGACGCGGCAACCCGCGCAAAGGCGGGGCGCATCGCGTGGCTCGATCTGACGGTCCACGACGCCGACGCCGCCCGCGACTTCTACGCGGCGGTGATCGGGTGGACGCCCGATCCCGCGAGCATGAAGGACGACGCGGGCGCCTACTCGGACTACTGCATGCTCGCGGGGGGCCAGGCCGTCGCCGGGGTGTGCCACGCACGCGGCCCCAACCTCGGGTTGCCTCCGGTGTGGATGCTCTACGTGCCCGTCGGCGATCTGAACGCGAGCATCGCGGCGATCGAGCCTAGCGGTGGCTCGGTGCTCGAGGTCATGCGGGGCAAGGGCGACGCGCCCACCGGCGTCATCCTTCGAGACCCGATCGGCGCCCACATGGCGCTCGTCGCGGGATGAAGGAACGACGGCCTAGCGGCTGCAGATGCACATGAGGTCGTTGACCGTCATGTCATCGCACGTGGTGTCGCCGGTCGACAGGCACAGGTCCACGTCGTTGGACTGCGCGCCGATGCAGGTGCCGCCGAACGACTCGCACACCGCCGTGCAGTTGGACGCCATGCCGATGGTGACGTTGAACCGGCAGCTGTCCTTCGTCTCCTCGCAGAGCATGTAGTCGGCGGCGCCTCCGTACATCTCGTCGCAGGTCGCCATGCCGCCGCTGCCCTCGGACCCGCTGCCCCCCGTGGTCGTCGATGGGTCGCCGGTGGTCGGAGGATCGCCGGTGGTCGGGGGATCGCCGGTGGTCGGCGCCTCTGTGGTCGACCCCTCTGCAACGGTGGGGTCGGTGCTGGTGGTCGGCTCGCTCGTCGATCCGCTCGTGCCGCTACCCGCCGACGGGTCGTCGGTGTCGGTGGCCGTCCCCGCTTCGTCGCCAAGGCACATGTCGGCCAGCGACGACGCACGGTCGTGCCACCGTCGGCCCGAGGGGCATGCGGTATCGGGGAACGTGCAGAAGCTGTTGCTCTCGCACTGCCCGCCCTCGCCCTGCCCGATGCAGTCTTCGTCGGTCGAGCATTGAAAGTCGGACTCGGGGTTGCAGCCCGCACCCGAGGCGGAGAGCCCGAAGATGCCGAGACCGGCCGTGACGGTGAGGATTCGGATCAATCGAATGGGTCGAATGGGTCGCATGGGTCGTGCCCTCTGCCCTGGCGTCGCGTCTCGCCGCTAGAACCGGCCTGCAACGGCCAGGCCCTGGACGCGGCCGGCGACCATCGGGGCCACGCGAACGCTGGCGTTGCTGGATGGTCCCGCTTCCTTGCGCTTCTTTGCGCCGACGATGATGAGGGGGATACCGATCGCCAGGCCCGCCGCGGCGACACCGATACCGATGTACGCGAACTGGTTGGCGCGCGCGCCCTCTTCGTCGAGCTCTTCGATGCGCGGCTGGTTGGTGGGATCGCCGCCGAGGCCTTCGACCTCTTTTTGCGCCGAACGGCTCTGAATGAGCCCCGCCATCGCCAAGCCGATGCCACCGGCGCCCACGGCCGTGGCGATGCTGCCGCCCACCAAGAAGCCGGTGCCCGGCTTGGCCTTGCCGCGCTTCTTCTTGGCCTTCTTGTCCTTCTTGGGTTTCGCCGACGCCACGGGGGCGTCCTTGGCGGCCTCTTCGGCCTCGATCTCCTCGATGAGTGCCTCGGCTTCGGCGATCTGCGCCTCGGCCTCGGAGATGAGCCCGCTGGCCGAGGCCGGATCGACCACGAGCCACCGCGACGTGGCGTCGCCGGCCGCGACCGAGTCGTAGAAGTGCAGCATGTCCAGCGCCACGGTCGTCGTGACGATACTGGCTTCGGCGGCTTCGATGCTCCGCTCCTTGCGAGCGTGGTCCAGCCGCGCTTTGCCGGCCTCCTGCATGGTGACCGGGTCGCCGAGGAGCCCAGCGTTTTCCTCGAGGGTGTCGGCGGCGGCGTCGTAGTTCTCGGCGTCGAGGTCGGCCTTCGCAGCGTCACGGATCGCCTGGCGCTTGGCCTCGGCCTGCTCGGGCGAGAGGCCAGGTTCGGGCTTGGCCTTCTTCTTTTTCTTCTTCTTTTTCTTCTTCTTGAAGAGGGCGAGCGGGACCGAGCCCGCCGAGACGGACGCCGCGACCGGCAGCGCCTGCGCGTGCGCAGTGAGAGGTGAGGCCGCCAGCCCCAGTGCCAAAGCTCCCGTCAGCACACTTCGTCCGAAAACACGGTACCGACTCGTCGTTGCGTTCATGCTCTCTCCCACCATTCCCACCCACATCATTACACAGCGTGGTCGGAGGTCATCGCGTTTCTTCGTGAGCGCTCCGACTCCGATTTCACTCCACGCTGAGCGCTGAGCCACTCGCGCAGCGCGTGGGCCGGAGGTTCTCGCTGCTCGCAGCCCGTGGTAGAGGAGCGCACATGCGCATCTGCATCCTCGGCGCCACCGGACTCGTCGGACGCGAGTCGATCACGCTCATCCGCCGCGCTTGGCCCAAGGCCGAGATCATCGGGTTTGCCAGCCGACGCAAACGGCTCGAGCACGACGGAGAGACCTTCGACGTGCTCGGCGCCCCCGAGCTCGAGCTCGAGGGCGCACCCACGGGCGACCTGGCCCTGGTGGCGCTCGACGACGAGCACAGCAAGCGCTACGTCCCGCGCCTGGTCGAGCTCGGCTACAAGGTGGTCGACAAGAGCAACACGTACCGGATGGATCCCGACGTGCCGCTCGTCTCGGCCGGGGTCAACTGCGGTGTGGTCTCCGAGGACACGAGCCTGGTCGCCAACCCCAACTGCACCACGATCCCCTTCACGATGGCCGTGGCCCCACTCGCGCACGCGTTCGGCCTCGCCTCGGTCGCCATCAGCTCCTACCAGGCGATCAGCGGAGCGGGCATCGCCCCGCTCGACAGCTTCCTCGAGGACAACCGCACCGCCTACGCGGAGCCCAACCGCCTCGGAGTCCAGCTCGACCCCACCAAGTACGCAGGCAACACCGTGCCCCACAGCGGCAAGACGGACGAGAGCGGCTTCAGCTCCGAGGAACGCAAGCTGATGAACGAGAGCCGCAAGATCCTTGACGCCGCCGCGCTCAGGGTCAGCGCGCAGTGCTGCCGCGTCCCCGTTGCCGTCGGTCACTTCATGAACGTCTGGCTCGAGCTGAAGCGGGCCGCGCCGCTGTCCGAGATCGAAGCAGCGCTCGCGCGGACCGAGGCCGCCCCCTACTTGAAGGTGAGCCCCGGCCCCGTGGGCGAGGGCCTCACCGCGCTCGACTGTGTGCACAACCGCGACCAGGCGCTCGCAGGTCGGCTCCGCCTCGACCCGCGCGATGCGTCTGGCAAGACCGTGTGCCTCACCATCGCCGGTGACAACCTTCGGCTCGGGGCGGCGACCAACGCGATCCGAATCGCGAGTCGGTGGTTCGAGTCGGCCGACGCCGAGCTCCAGGCGCCCGGCAACATGCCGGCGAAGTAGCGTCGCCCCATCCGAAAACGGCCCAGCCGTAGCGACGCACCACGCTACGACTGGGCCGGGCCATTTCGGCGTCTGTTGCCCAGCGATGCCTGCAAAGGAGTGAACGGGGATGTTCGTGCTGGACTTGGACGATCAGCAGCCTGTCTCAATTGAAAACGAAAGTCAACAGCATTTTCAACTTGAGTCGTTCTGTTTGCGCCCGGCGGCCCGTCAGTCCATGCTCCGCCGGCCATGCGTGCCGCCCTCCGACAGGCGATCGTCGCGCTCGCCGAGACTGCACCCGAGGGCGGCATGTCGATGGGCGCGCTGGTCGACACCCTCGAGCACAACGGCTACGCGGCGCAGGAGGTCGAGCTGGAGATCTGGGCGATGCTCGCAGCCCGTCGGCTCACCCCCGTGGGCTTCGTCTGCCGCAAGGTTCGCAGCGAGCCCGGCGCGACGCCCACGCGCACGTACGAGTTCTTGCTCGTCCCGTGGTCTCCCAAGCTCGACGGGCAGCTCGAGCTGACGCTGTGAGTGTCGTCGACGCCCGCATCGCGCGGCGCCCCGACGCGCCCGGTCTGTTCGCCGCGCTCGCGCCGATGGACGGCGTGACCGACTGGGTCTATCGCGACCTGCTCACGAGGATGCACGGCGGGGACTCGGGCATCAGCCTCTGCGTCAGCGAGTTCGTTCGCGTCACGCGGAGCGTCGTCGTCCCCAAGGTGATCCTTCGCCACTGCCCCGAAGTCGAGACCGGGGGTCGCACCGCCGCGGGCGTGCCCGTGTTCGTGCAGATCCTCGGAGGGCAGCCCGAACCGATGGCCGGCACTGCGATTCGATGCGTCGAGATGGGCGCCCCGGGCATCGACATCAACTTCGGCTGCCCATCCAAGACCGTCAACGGAAGCGACGGGGGAGCGACCATTCTTCAGTGCCCGCAGCGGCTCGAGGCGATCACCGCGGCAGTGCGCCGCGCCGTCCCCGAGTCGATTCCGGTGACGGTCAAGATCCGCCTCGGCTGGGAGAACGCGGAGCACGTCGAGGACATCGTCCGGTCGATCGAGCAAGGCGGCGCGACCTGGCTGACCATTCACGGCCGGACGCGCATGCAGGGCTACCGGCCACCCGTCGATTGGAGCAGCATCGGTCGGGCTCGCGAGGCCGTGCGCATCCCCGTCGTCGCCAATGGAGATCTGAACACGGTCGCCGACGTCGAGGCGTGCCGCAGGGTCAGCGGGTGCACCGCGTTCATGATCGGCCGCGGCTCGATGGGCCGCCCTCGCCTGTTCAGGCAGCTGCGCGGTCACCGTGACCCGGAGCTCGACGCGGCCTGGCTGTGCGCTCGCCTCCGCGAGTACGTGCGCAGCATCTTGGCCACCGGAGGGTCCGAAGGTGTCGCGCTCGGCCGCTCCAAGCAGTGGCTGCGGCTCGCCGCTCCAGCCTCCCCGATCTACGAGGGGTTGTTCACGGCGCTCAAGCGAAGCAAGGAGCTGTCGACGTTCCTCGCTGGGCTGACGCCGCCGGGAATGCCTGAGCCGCCCACGCAGTTCGTCGCTCAGGCCCCATGAACACCCTGAGCCACCGCGCTGCTATCCTGCCGCCCATGCGTAGCCTGACCGTCTCCTACCTGCTCGCCGCGCTGGGCTTCTTGGGCGTCTCGGGCGTGCATCGCTTCTACCTGGGCAAGCCGGTCACGGGGGTCATCTGGTTCCTCACCGGCGGCCTGTTCATGCTGGGCACGATCTACGACCTCATCACGATGGAGTCGCAGGTGCGGGAGGCCAACCGCTACGCGCTGCCCGCGGGGAGCCCGGGCATGCTTCCGCCCGGGGCCGCACCGTACGCGCCCCCGCCTGGCTACGCGCCCCCGCCTGCCGACCCCAACGCCGAGCTGCGCAACCCCGAGATCGACCTCGAGCTGCGCGTGCTCAAGCTCGCCCGCCTGCGCGGCGGAAAGCTGACGGCGGCGTCGACCGCTGCCGAGCTCGCAATTCCGGTCGCCGAGGCCGACGCCGAGCTCACCAAGATCGCCAAAGCCGGCCACGCCAACGTCGACGTGACCGACGAAGGCGCGGTCGTCTACGACTTCCCGTCACTGCGGGTCTAGAAGCCGCCCAGGCAGCTGGTCAGCTCTTCGGTCTGCTTCCAGCCGCACTGGCCTTCAGGGCCGAAGTGGCCGCACTGCGCGTCGTCGAAGCACGCGTGCTCCGGCAGGACGACGCACGGCGAGAACATCGGCTCGGCCGCGCAGATCTCACCGTTGCAGCCACTGACCACGCAGGGCTCGGGCTCGGGCTCGGGCTCGGCGCACGCGCAGACCTCACAGCCGTCCTCGTCGAGGGCGAAGCCGTCCTCGCAGAACAGCTCGCACAGCACGGGCTCACACTCCTGGTCGCCGCACTCGCCGATGGGCTCGTCGCAGTTGGCGGGGCCGCAGCCGGTCGGGTAGAGCTCGCCATCGACGCAGCTGAGCGCCTGAGTGCAGATCAGCGTGGGGTCGCACTGCGGCTCCTCCTCGAGGACGCAGACACCACCGCAGTCGGCACCGCCGAGCAGCGGGTCGCAGTCGTCGTTGCCGTCGTCGACGCAGACCTGTCCCTCGGGGCACGCAATGCCCGCGATGCCGCCACAGAAGCCGCCCGGCGCCACAGGCTCGCACTCGCCGTCGTGAAGGACGCCCGTCCCGGCACCCGCGGCTTCGCAGCTGTTGCCGTAGGTCGTTCCGTCGCAGCCGCAGACCGGCATGAAGACCTGCGGGCAGATCTCGGGGCGCGGCTCGCAGGTGGACGACGCATCGGCCGCGCCGCAGTGCTGACCGGCTTCGTAGGCGCAGTACTCGTCGTCGCCACAGGTGTCGCCGAGGAAACCGCCGCACGGCTCGCCTTCGGGCTCGGGCACGTCGAGGCCGCAGACGGTGTCGGCGTCGCTGCAGCAGTCTCCGTAGACGACGCAGAGATCGTCACACCAACAGTTGCCGACGCCGTGCCCTCCACAGCGGTCGTCGCCGTTGGGGAGTTCGCACGTTCCGACGAGATCGGCCTTGCCGAGGCCGCCGCGCTCGTCGTCCGATGCGGGTGCCGTGTCACCCGATGCCGCCGGAGCGTCGTCGCAGGCGGTCGCGAAGATGGAGAGGCCGAGAGTGAGCAGGAGTGCACGAGCTCGCATACGCGCATCGGTGTGCAACCTGGAGGCCAAGATGTAGGGCTGCCGCGCACAATGTCGGCATCAAGTCATTCCAGCAACTTAGCGCCGGCCCAGCAGCCCGCTAGCGTGGCCAGAGCCGTGGAGCGGCGACGACAGTTGCCAGCCCCTCAACCCGGCGAACACCCCTTGGTGTCCTTCAGTGTCATGTCGATCCGGTCCTCGACTTCGACGTCTTCCCAGACGCTGCCGAAGCGTCGGCTGACGAAGCGCAGCCGCTCACGCACCTTGCGTCCCATGTAGCCCGACGCTGGCACCGGATGCTGCACGGGCAAGCGCTTCACGTAGGCCGGGTGGAAGCGGACTTCTTCTCGACACCCCTCGCGCATCGTCACCCGCAGCACGCCGGTGAGACGGGCGGGGTCGTTGGTGTTCTCGAACAAGAAGTTGCCGAGCGAGTACATGATGAGGCCCTCGCCGTAGAGCTCGACGCCCTGCAGGACGTGGGGATGATGGGCGATCACCAGGTCGGCGCCCGCGTCGATCAAGGCGTGCGCCGCCTTCTTCTGCGCGCCGCTGGGGCCGTCCTCGTACTCCTCGCCCCAGTGCACGAACCCCACGAGCACGTCGTAGTCCTCGCGCGCGGCCTCGATGATGGGCGCGAGCGTGTCGGGTACCTCTCGGGCGCTGAGAAACGGCAGCGTGGGCGCGTCGTCACGCTGCGGCGCGTTGCTTCGGTTGGTGAACGCGAGCACGCCGACCCGCCAGCCCTTGGCCTCGACCGGCTGGACGCGAAACACATCGTCGTGGGTGGGTGCACCCAGCGGCACGATGCCCAGCTCCTCGAG
Source organism: bacterium (assembly GCA_024742475.1). Classification (GTDB taxonomy): domain Bacteria; phylum Myxococcota_A; class Polyangia; order Nannocystales; family Nannocystaceae; genus CAJXVA01. Next base: position 491,198 of record JANSYI010000002.1, read on the forward strand.
GATCTTCGGCGTCTGCTCGACGCCGGCGAGTCGCTGATCGTACCAATGGTTGTTCGCCAGGCTGACCGCCGAGAAGCCCCCGTCGACGAGCAGCTGCGCGTGCTCCTTGGAGGCCCCAAACGCGAACTTCGACCCGATCGGCGAGGTGGGGGGCAGCTCGTAGACCAGCGGGGTCTCGAGGTTGCCGATGAGCATGTCGCTGCGCAGCGCCGCGCCCATGGGCTCGAACACCGCGTAGCCATCCTCGGGGATCGGATCGAACCCCGTCTCGCGGTAGCGCCCGAAGATGATGTCGCCGACGAAGGTGAGCGTGAGGGCGTCGGACTTGGGGGGCTTGGGCTCAGGCAGCGGCTCGGTCGGCTCGGTCGGCGCCACCTCGGGCGCAGCGTCGCCGGGCGCCTCCTCGACCGCACGCGGCGCAGGCTCCGAAGACGGCGACGGCTCGGCTGCGGGAGCGGTCGCGGCCTCCACGGGCGGGACCTCGGCCTGGGGCCGCGAGCACGCGGCCGCGACTAGGAAGGAAAGGCACGCGAGCACTGATCGAGCAGCCATGCGAACTCCCCTCCGTCTCGGGTGATCAGAACGGCAACACACGCCGCCGCGGCAGCGGAGGTCTCCTTCTCGCATGCAGCTTGGTCATCCTCTCGGGTGGCTTCGAGCAGGGTCACGGAACGCGCGCCGTCGCCATCGACCCGCCGGTACATCGAGATTGCGGCGTCGAACATGGTGTTGCACGCCGCTTTGGGGCTGGGCAGCGGCTGGGGCAGCGAGCCGTCGACCCGGCGTCGGATCTCCTCGGCCTCCGCGTCGTAGTCGGGCTGAGCCTCGACCCCCTTGACTTGGTTGCCGACGCGAATGGACCCCTCCCCGGGCTTCGCGGGCGCGGAGAGTCCCGGGCCCCCGGTGCGACTGGGGCCGGAGTCCTTGGCGCACGCACCCGCGAGGGTGAGCAGCGAGAGCAAGAACGGGCGATACACGGCTCAGCCTTTGGGCGAGAGCTTCTTGCTCTTCTTGCCGCCTTTTTTCTTCTTCTTCTTGGTGCCCTTTTTCTTCTTCTTGCCGCCGGTGTTGCGGGGGCCGTTGCCATCCTTGGGCGAAAGCTTGCCCTTGGAGCCGCCTCCGGAGTCGCCGCCGGAGTTCGAGCCTCCGCCGGAGTTGGAACCCCCCCCAGCGTTGGAACCGCCTCCGGAACCGCCTCCGGAACCGCCTCCGGATTTGGAACCACCGCCGGACTTGGAACCTCCTCCGGAGTTGGAGCCTCCTCCAGAACCTCCTCCGGATTTGGAGCCTCCTCCAGAGTTGGAACCGCCGCCGGCAGGCTCTCCGCCCTCGGCTGCGCCACCTTCGGCCTCGCCGCCCTCGGCCTCGCCGCCCTCGGCCTCGCCGCCCTCGGCTTCGCCCGCCTCGGCACCGGCCACGCCGGCTTCTTCGCCGGCTTCTTCGCCGGCTTCTTCGCCCGCTTCTTCGCCCGCTTCGTCTCCGCTGCCGACGTCGGGAAGCTTGGCGGCCTCGGCTTCCGCTGCGGCCTTGGCCTCGTCTTCGGCGGCTTTGGCTTCGGCCTGCTGCTTCTCCGCGCTGGCGGCCGCGTCGGCGGCGAGCGCCTTCGCGTCGGGGTTTTGCATCGCAGCGTAGGCGAAGTAGCCCCCGCCGCCGATCAGGGCCAGCGCGACCAGAGCGATCACGATGAAGCCGCCTTTGCCCGAGCTCATGTTGCTGTCGGGGCGGTCGTCGAAGTCTTCGCCGATGGCCCAGTCACCGCCGCCGGCGATCGTGGGCTGAGCGCCCTTGGGCGCCCCGGAGAGCTCGGAGGAGAAGGTGGGACCCGCACCGGCCGCGCCGGCACCCATGACCATCACGTCATCGCTCGCGCTGGGCGAGGCCGGACCGGGTGCGGGCACGGGCACGGGCGCGGGCATGGCTGCGCCCGCGGGCGGCCGCATTTGCGGGGGCCCCGACGACGCGATCGTTCCGCCCGGCGGCGGGGTCGAGGGCATCGACGTGCCACGACCGGTGGTGCCGGACTTGCTGAGGAACGGCACGAAGAAGCCGCCTTCGAGGTTTTCGTACGGCTCGAGCGCGGCGCTCATCTCGGCTGCGCTGGAGAAGCGCTCGGCCGGGTTCTTCTTGAGGCAGCGCTCCACCACCGCGGCGAGGCCAGGGTCGATGCCCGGGACGGCCCCGGTGATGGGCGCCGGCTCCCGCGTAGTGACGTTGAGGAGCGTCGAGGCCATCGTGGCGCCCATGAACGGGTTTCGACCGGCCAACGCCCAGTAGAGGATGACGCCCATCGCCCAGATGTCGGTGCGCAGGTCGGCTTGGGCCGCGCCCTCGGTCTGCTCGGGCGACATGTACTCGGGCGTCCCCATGAGCACGCCCATGCCCGTCTTGCCGGCCTGGTCTCCCTCGGTGAACTTCGAGATGCCGAAGTCCATGAGCTTGACCAGCAGCTGCCCCGGCTCGGGTTCGTGCAGGAAGATGTTCTCGGGCTTGAGGTCGCGGTGAACGATGCCGACCTCGTGCGCGGCGTGCAGGCCCTCGAGCGCCTGACGCACGACCATGGCGACCGTGCCGGGGTCGACGGGCGAGCGCTGCTGCATGAACTGGGCGAAGTCGGCCCCGTGCAGCATCTCCATGACGATGTAGGGCCCCAGCTGCGAGCGCCCCAGGTCGAGGATGTCGCAGATGTGCTTGCTTCCGATTCGCCCCGCCGCGGTGGCTTCGTTGCGGAACCGGCTGAGCACGCCCTCGTCCTTGGAGAACTGGACGTGCATGAGCTTGATCGCGACCGTCTTCTTGACGAGCGTGTTCTCGCACTTCCACACCGCCCCCATACCACCCTCGCCGAGCTGCGTGACGAAGCGAAACTTGCCGTCGAGGACACGCCCGGCGAGCGGCATGAGCTTCTCGCTGGTGGGGCAGAGCAGCACGTCTTCGCCATGCTGCTGCCCGCAATGCGGACACGGAGGAAGCCCGGTCATGGGAGCGAGATATAGCACGATCGACCTCCCTCGAACGTACGCAGCGAGGGGCTTTGCGGTCTATTGAGCCAGCAGAAACGTCCGAATGCAGGACCTCGGCAGCGCCCTCCTGGGAACAACCCTTGCGGTCGGCCTGTTCGGGCCTACATTCGCCCTTGGGACCTGCACGAATCGTCATGACTGCTCTCGTCGGAAACGCCCCGCGCCACGTCCTCGCCCTCGGCGCGCTCCTGCTCGCCTCCACCGCCTGTGATGCCGCCACGCCCGAGCCGGCCAGGTCCGACCCTCGCCCCGAAGCGGTCGCCGCCGCCCAGGTCCCCGCCGCCGTCGCGGCCAACGAGGTCAAAGCGACACCGGTCTCGGACACCGCGCCGGCGAACGATCCCCCCAGCACGGCCGCGCCGCCGCTGCCCCCCGAGCCGCCGGCCGCCGACGAGACGCCCGCCGTCGAGCCGCTCTCGCTCGGAGCCCGCACCGAGGACGAGCGCAACAGCACCTCGGTCTTCAAAGCCGCCGCGCCGGCCACCGTCTTCGTCACCCAGAGTCAGGTCGTCTACGACCGCTTCTCCATGCGAGCGACCGAGGCTCCAGCGGGCACGGGGTCGGGCTTCATCTGGGACGAAGACGGGCACATCGTCACCAACTGTCACGTCGCGCTTCCCAACTGCGAGCTCCGCACGGCCCCCAAGCTCAAGGTCACCCTCTACGACCAAAAGGAATACCCGGCCACGCTCGTCGGCCACGACCCGGCCAAGGACATCGCGGTCCTCAAGATCGACGCGCCCACCAAGCTCACCCCGCTGCGCCGACCGCCTCGCGGCTACGAGCTTCAGGTCGGCCAAAAGACGCTCGCCATCGGCAACCCGTTCGGCCTCGACCACACCCTCACGGTGGGGGTCGTCTCCGCCCTCGACCGCGAGGTTCGAGGCGTGGGAGGCCTGACCATCCGGGACATGGTCCAGACCGACGCCGCAATCAACCCCGGCAACTCCGGCGGCCCGCTGCTCAACTCGGCAGGCGAGCTGATCGGCATGAACACCCTCATCTTCTCCGCCAGCGGGAGCTCGGCGGGCATCGGCTTCGCCGTCCCCGTCACCACCATCAACCGGCTCGTGCCGCAGCTCATCCGTTCGGGCCGGCCCGAACGGGTCGGGCTGGGCGTGCGGGTGCTCTCCGACAGCCAGGCGCGGCGGCTCGGCGTCAAGGGCGTGGTCATTCGCAAGGTGCCCAAGGGCTCGCCGGCAGCGACCGCGGGCCTGCGCACCCTCGTCGATCCCCGGGGCCGCGGTGATCTCACGTTCGACGCCATCGTCGCGATCGGGGAGAACCGCATCGAGAACTTCGACGACCTCTACGGGGCGCTCGAGACGTACAGCGCCGGCGACACGGTCGACGTCATGATCGAGCGCCACCCGGGCAAAAAGGTGGAGACCGTCAAGGTCGAGCTCGCACGCATCCAATAGCGGAGCCGCGGCCGGGGGTTTGCGTTCTGGCGCGTGGGGTCTACCCTCCCGGGCGCGATGGACGAGCTGCTGCGCGGCATCAACAACACCAAGAACACCCGCGTGGTGGGTGCGGTGACGACCGACCTGGTGACCGAAGCGTGCCGCCGTCACGAGCTCGAGGGCCTCGACGCCGTCGTCCTCGGTCGCGCGCTGACGGCCGGCTGCCTGCTCGCCACGCTCACCAAGAACGACGACGAGCGGGTGCGCATCGACATGCGGGGGCAGCGTCGGGTCCAGCAGGTGCTCATCGACGCGCACAGCGACGGCAAGGTCCGAGGGCTGCTGACCACGCGCCCCGGCCCCGTGCCCGTGCCCGATCCTGACGCGCCGGCTTACCGTACGCAGGTTCGGCACCTCGTCGGTGGCGGCCAAGCGGTGGTCACCCGCGACATCGGCCTGGAGAAGGAGTACCAGGGCGTCATCAGCCTCGACTCGGGCGAGATCGACGAAGACCTCGAGCGCTATCTGACCAACTCCGAGCAGCTGCCCTCGGTGATGGCCTGCGAGGTCGAGCTCGACGGACACGGCAAGGTCGTGCGCTCCGCGGGCATCCTCTGCCAGACCTTCCCTGGCGCGCCGGCGGCGGTGCTCGAGCCGCTTCGCGACTTCGTTCGCGACGGCGGCCTGGCCGACCTGCTCCGTCACGAGCGGACGCTCGAGGAGGTCGTCGGCTTTGCGCTGCTCGGCGAAGGCTACGAGCCCATGGAACGTCGGGGCCTCGAGTTTCACTGTCCCTGCGGTCGTGCGCGCGCGCTCTCGGTCGTCTCCACGCTCGGGGCCGCGGACGTGGAACAGCTCGCCTCCGAGCAAGACGAGACCACGGTCACCTGCCACTACTGCAACGACGACACCGTGCTGTCGAAGGCCGACCTCCTCGAGCTGGCGGCGCGCATGCGGAGCGAGATGAGCTGATGGCCGCGCGTCCCGTCCGCTTCCGCGTGGTGCCTCGAGAGCGGGGCACGGCCCTGGGCGCGCTCGTCGGCGACCGCCTGCCGGGCATCGGGCGTCGCGAGGGCGTCGAGCTGGTGAAGGCGGGGGCCGTCTACATCGGCCACCTCCGCGTCCGCGTACCGTCCACCCGCGTGGATGAAGGCGATCGGATCACCGTCTATCCGGACGCGCTCGAGATCGAGGAGCTCGATCCCGACGAGGCGCTGCGTTTCGTGCATCGCGACCCCTCGTTCGTCGTGCTCGACAAGCCCGCGGGCGTGCCCGTGGCCGCGACCAAGGCGTCCGCCCGCGGCACGCTGAGCGAGGCGCTGCGCCGCAAGCTGCGCGCCGAGAAGGTCGAGCGGCCCTACGTCGGCGTGGTGCACCGGCTCGACCAAGGCGCCTCGGGACTGGTCATGTTCACCATCCGCGGCGTCGCCAACAAGAGCGTGCACCGCGACTTCGAGAGTCACGACATCGCCCGCACCTACCGAGTGCGCGTGCTCGGCGACGCACCCGACGCGTTCGAGTGCGACGCGGCGCTCGTCGAAAAGCCCGGCAGCGACAGCATGCAGGTCGCACAGTCTGGGCAGGCGCGCGCCAAGCCTGCCCGCACGGTGTTCCGCCGGGTCGACCCCGTGCTCGACATGCCCGGCACATCGCTGCTCGAGGTCTCGCTCGTCACCGGGCGCACCCACCAGATCCGCGTCCACGCCGCGCACAGCGGGCATCCGGTGCTCGGCGATCGGCGCTACGGCGATTCCGACGCCGACCGCCTGCACCTGCACGCGTGGCGGCTCGAGTTCGAACATCCCCTCGAAGGGGGCGTTCGGCTGGACCTGCAGACGGACCTCGAGCCATGGGCCCGGGCGAAGAACGACGCGACTGATACGCTGTAGCGGCTCTGCCTGCCTTGCTCGCATCCCTGCTGCTCTTCGCCGCCGCGCCTCACGGCGACGCGCTCGTGCGCGTGCAAACACCGACGGCCTCCGACGCCGCCACCGTCCACGAGCTCGGGCTCGACGTATGGACCGAGGTCCCACAGGGTCCGTGGCTCGACGTCCGCGTGAAGCAAGGGCAGTGGGCGCAGCTCGACGTCACGGGGCTCGACTACGAAGTGCGCGTGCCCGACCTCGGTCCGCAGGTCGAGGCCGAGCGCTTGCGGCTGGCCGGACCCGTCGCCCACGGAGGCGAACCCGACCCCGACGCGTTCTTCGGGGACTTCGCCGACCTCGCCCAGATTCACGCGCGCATCGACGAGCTCGCGGCGCTGCATCCGGACATCGCGACGGTGATCGAGACGGGCGAGAGCCTCGAGGGGCGCAGGCTGCCCGCGCTTCGAGTTACCCGGGCGCCCGAGGGCTCGCCGACGATTCTGCTCGACGCAGGCCAGCACGCCCGGGAGTGGATCGGCATCTCGTCGGCGACCTGCGTGGCCGACAGGCTCGTGCGCCGAGCCGACGAACCCGAGGTCGCGCCGCTGCTGGCTGCGATGCAGTTCGTCATCTTCCCGGTCGTCAACCCCGACGGCTACGTCCACAGCTGGGAGGTCGATCGACTCTGGCGGAAGAACCGACGCCCCCCCGACGGCGTCGACCTCAACCGCAACTTTCCCGTCGTGTTCGGGGGCCCCGGCGCATCCGACAACCCGATGGCGGGCAACTACCACGGCGAGGCCGCCTTCTCCGAGCCCGAGTCGGCGGCGGTCCGCGATCTGGCCGAAGACCTCGACCCGCTGCTCGCCGTCGTCGACGTGCACAGCTACGGCCAGCTGGTGCTCTACCCCTGGGGCTTCACGCTCGACCCCGCGCCCGCCGACGACGCGCTGAGCACGGCCGCCCAAACGCTCTCGCAGGGCCTGGGTGCAGCGTACGGCACCCCCTACGAGCCCATCCCCGGCGCGGGTCTCTACCCCGCCTCGGGCAACCTCATGGACTGGGCCTACGGCGACCTGGGTGCGTACAGCTACGTGCTGGAGATGCGTCCGGCCTCGGACGTCGAGTTTCCCTTGGGCTTCGTCCTGCCTCCCGAGGACATCATCCCCGTGTGCGACGAGCTCTACGACGGCTTGCTCGCGCTCTCGGAGCAGCTCGCCGACACCGACCCTCCCGGGGCCGGCGACGACGGGGGCGCGTGGGAGAGCACGAGCTCTTCGGGCGGCTCCACCGAGACCGGACAGACGACGATCGAGCCGCCTCAGGGCACGAGCAGCAGCGGGGGGATCGAGGGCACCGGCGCAGGGACCACGAGCGGTTCGACCACCGCGGCGCCGCGAGGCTCGGAGGGGTCGAGCACTGAAGCCCAAGGCGCCGATTCGGAGACCTCGGCCGACAGCGGTTGCGGGTGCACCAGCTCGGCCGGGGGAACGTACTGGGCGCTGCTGGGGCTGCTGTTGTTTGCCCGCCGAACGCCACGAAGAAGGGCGGTGGCATGACCACCGCCCCTGGGAGCGACTAGAAGGGGATGTCGTCGTCGCCGGGGTCGGACGGGATGTAGTTGTCGTTCCAACCGCCTCCGCCGCCGCCGTCTTGGCCGCCTCCGCCGCCTTGGCCTCCGCCGCCGCCACCTTGGCCTCCGCCACCTTGGCCTCCGCCGCCGCCACCACCGTAGCTGCCGCCTCCGCCGCCGCCGCCGCCGCCGCCGCCGCCGCCGTAGCCGCCGCCACCGCCGCCGCCTCCGCCTCCATCACCACCGCCGCGGCCGCCGAGGAACTGGACGGTGTCGGCGACGATCTCGGTGGAGTAGCGCTTGATGCCTTCCTTGTCCTCGTAGCTGCGGGTCTGGATGCGCCCTTCGACGTAGACCTGCCGGCCCTTGGCCAAGTAGTTGTTGCAGTGTTCGGCAGACTTGCCCCACACCACGATGCGGTGCCACTCGGTCTCTTCGACCCGGTCGTTGTTCTTGTTGGTGTATGCGCGCGTGGTCGCGACGCTGAGCTGGCAGACGGGGCTGCCTCCTTGGGTGTAGCGAAGCTCGGGGTCGCGCCCGAGGTTGCCTACGATGATTGCTTTGTTGACACCGGCCATGTCGTGAACTCCTGGATGCTGGGGCGCCGGCGACCATGTGCGCGGCGCGAGAGGGGGAAAGGGTGGGAGAGTACAAGAAAGCTAGCAGCAGAGACTTCGACCACCGGAGCTGGTCGTTGCACGGTTTCTACGCGGTTTTTCGCACCTGGCGGGCAGGATCACGGCCACCGCGGCCGCATGCGCGATGGGCGTGTTCCTGCGCGCGTGGGAGATCGTCCCGCAAAATCACCGGCTTGACCGCGCACCCGACGAGCGAATATCCCCATGGGAAGTCGTGCCCGAGGTCTCGATCATCCTCCCCGTGCGGGATCAGGAGAACGACGTCGCGTCGCTCGTGCGAGCGGCCGTGCGGGTCGAGGAGCACGTCGACGCCCGTGGCGAACCGGTCACGTCGGAGATCTTGGCGCTCGACGAGCGCTCGGGTGACAACACGCTCTCGGTGCTCAGTGTCCTCCACGGACAGATCGCCAACCTCCGAACGCTGCAAGACGTAGAGCCGGGCTCGGGAATACGGCGCGCAGCCAAGGTCGCCCGCGGAGAGGTCTGGCTCGTGCTCGACCACGCGATCGACGCGGACCTCGCGGGGTGGGCCGTCACGCAGGTGCTTCGCGGGCAGAGAGCGGCGTTCGTGCCCGGCGAGCTGCTCGCACTCGACCGCGAGCTCGGACGAGAGCTGCTCAAACACACCGGCGGTCTGGTCTCGGCGCAAAACCGCCTCCGCAAGTTCCTCAAGGCGCGCGGTGAGCCGGCCGCTTTCAGCCCCGCTCCCGACGGCAGCGCCAAGGCCCGCGCCAAGCGGCTGCTCCGCGGCGGCCTGGGACGCTTTGGCCTCGGCCGCTGGGACCGCCCGTAGGCGTTACCATCGCGCGCATGCTCGACGAGCCGTTGACTCTACGCTGCGGCGCCACGCTCCCTCACCGCGTTGCGCTCGCTCCGCTCACCAACAAGCAGTCCAACGGCGACGGCACGCTTCACGACGACGAGTTCACGTGGTTGACCCGCCGCGCTGGCCACTTCTCCATCGTCTCGACCTGCGCCGCGTATGTCAGCGAAGAAGGCAAGGCATGGGACGGGCAGCTCGGCATCGCGGGGCCGCAGCATGACGAGGGGCTCTCGCGGCTCGCGTCGGCGATCGGGGAGACCTCGTCGCTGGGCATCGTTCAGCTTCACCACGCGGGCGCAAAGGCCGACATGGCCGAGGTCAAGCTCTCGACGGCCGACGACCCCGACAAAGGCATTCGCGGCGCGACGCCGGCCGACCTCGAGCGCGTCGTCGATACCTTCGTCGCCGCAGCCCGCCGCGCGGAGGCGGCCGGGTTCGCGGGCGTCGAAGTGCACGGCGCCAACGGCTACCTCTTCACCCAGTTCCTCGCCCCCGAAGACAACCCGCGCACCGACGACTACGGCGGCGACCTCGACGGACGCGCGCGCTTGTTGCGGGAGACCGTGCACGCCGTGCGCAGCTCCACCTCGTCGGCGTTCATGGTGGGCGTGCGCCTCTCCCCGGTCGACACCTGGGCACGGCGCGGGCTCGTGCTGTCCGATGCGAAGGCGCTGGTCGCCCAGCTCGCGACCGACGGCGCAGACTTCGTGCATCTGTCGCTGCGAGACGCGAGCGGTCCTCCTCCCTTCGAGGACACGAGCGAGCCGGTGGCCACGGCGCTGCGCAAGGCCCTGCCGTCCGACGTCGCGCTGTTCGCAGCAGGGGGCGTGTGGACCCGCGAGGACGCCGAAGCCGCCCGCGCCGCGGGCGTCGACGTGGTCGTGCTCGGCCGCGCGGCGATCGCCCATCCCGACTGGCCGCAGCGAAGCGCCGAGCCCGACTTCGAACCGCGGCGCCCGCCGTGGTCACCCGAGCATCTGCGTGACGCATCCGTGGGCCCCGACCTGCTCGACTACCTCCGCGGGTTTGCGGGCATGGTCGAGGACGGCAAGCCCGCGCGAGGCTGACGCCCGGCGCTTCGAGCGGGCCATCGCCGTTCAGCGCTCGAGAGACGCCCTCGTGCACGATTTCGGCGTCCCATTGGCCCCTGCTGCCGCGTTTGCACCCACGCGCCGAGTTGGGCCATCGTAGCGCTTCATGGGTCCCGCCGAAATCGTCGCCGCAGCGCTCGCGCTGTGCGTGGTCATCATGCTGCACGAGGGTGGGCACTACCTCACGGCCGTGTGGTCTGGCATGAAGGTCGACCGCTTCAGCGTGTTCGGCATCGGCCCTGCGATCGTCAAGCTGGGGACCTGGAGAGGCACCGAGTTCGTCATCGGTGCCATCCCCTTCGGCGCCTATGTCCTCATCCGCGGCATGGAAGCGGGGGACGAGGCGACCGGCGAGGGCGCAACGCCAGATCCCAACTCGTTCAACTTTCGCGACAAGCCGCTGAGTCGGCGCGCGCTGACGATCGCAGGTGGCCCCATCGCCAACTACATCGTCGCGATCGTCACCTTCTTCGCGGTCTTCTCGATCTTCGGCGTCAAGCAGCCCCCGCGCGCCATCGCGCTGTCGTCGTTCGGAGAGGACTCCCCAGCTCGGGCCGCGGGCGCCGAGCTCGGTGACGAGCTGCTGCGCATCGCCGACCTCGAGATCGATCCCGCGCTGCGGGGCAACGACGTCGCCCCGGCCGCGACCGCACACCGGGGCGAGACGATCCCCATGCTCGTCCGCCGCAACGGCGAGGAGCTCGAGCTGCAGCTCGCCGTGCCCACCGACGACGACGCGCCGCCGCTGTCGGTCGAGATGACCGGCGTCGGCGAGGAGCGTGCGGACGTGGCGTTCGGCGCCGCCATCTCCACCGCCGTTCGGCAGCCCTTCGAGCTCAGCGTGCTGCAGCTTCAGGGGCTCAAGAAGCTGATCACCGGAGAGGTCAGCCGCCGCAACGTCGGCGGACCCGTCCGCATCGTGGAGACCGTCGCGGGCGCGGCCGCCACGGGGCTGCCGGACTTCCTCGAGATGGTCGCCGTCATCTCCACCCTGCTGGGGCTCTTCAACCTCCTCCCGCTGCCCGCGCTCGACGGAGGCCGGCTGACGTTCCTCGCCTACGAGGCCATCGCCAAGCGCCCCGCCCCCCCGCACATCGAGGAGGCCGTCCATGGCTACGGCATGCTCGTGCTCCTGGGCCTGATCCTCCTGGTCACCATCGGAGACGTTCAGCGCCTGATCGCCGGATGAGACGCGTCGGCGCTCGAGACTGACCATGGCGCGCGCCCGCACTCGCAAGAAGGCCACGCGGAAGTCCGCGCGCCCGCAAGACATCACGCGCCGCCCCACCCGCTCGGTGCCCGAGGACTGGGCCCCCCGCATCACCTCGGCGGAGCAGCTCGACGAGGCGCTCTCTCGGCTGCCCACCTCGCCGGGCGTCTACATCATGCGCAGTCGCAAGGGCGAGGTGATCTACGTCGGCAAGGCTCGCAGCCTCCGCGCCCGCGTGCGGCAGTACTTCAACGGCACCGACACGCGCATGTTCGTGCCGCTGCTCGCCAAGCTCGTCGGGGACATCGAGACCGTCGTCGTCTCCTCCAACAAGGAGGCGATGCTGCTCGAGAACAACCTGATCAAGGAGCACCGCCCCCGCTTCAACGTGAAGCTGCGCGACGACTCGAACTACCTCGTGCTCCGCCTCGACCCCAAGGGCGAGTGGCCACGGCTCGAGCTGCGGCGACAGATCGAACACGACGGCGCCTACTACTTTGGGCCGTACCACTCCGCGCGCACGGCTCGCTCCACGCTGCGCGTCGTCAACCGGCACTTCAAGCTCCGCACCTGCACCGATTTCGTGCTGCACAGCCGCAAGCGCCCGTGCCTGCAGTACCAGATCGATCGATGCCCCGCGCCGTGTGTGCACGACGTCTCCGAGGGCGACTACGACGAGCAGGTCAAGGACGTCGCCTTGTTCCTCGCCGGTCGCCACAATGAACTGATCAAGGGCCTGCGCAGCCGCATGGAGTCCGCGGCCGCCGAGCTGAACTTCGAGGTCGCCGCCCGCGTGCGCGATCAGCTTCGGGCGCTCGAGTCCGCGACCGAGGGCCAGCGCATCGTCGGCACCGCGTCACTCGACCAGGACACCGTCGGCATGTACCGCGAAGGCGGCAGCGTCGAGTTCGTGCTGCTGCACGTCCGGCAGGGCAAGGTGCTCGGGTCGCAAGCCTTCTCGAACCGGGGCCTCGAGCACCCCGACCCAGAGGTGCTCGCCAACTTTCTCGCCGCCTACTACGACGACGCGCCGTTCGTACCCGACGAGGTCGTACTTCCCTTCGCCTTGGCGGACGACGACGCAGAGCCGCTCGAAGCGTGGCTCCGCGACCGCAAGGGCAAGAAGGTGTCGCTCGTCGTGCCCGAGCGGGGAGACCGTCGCAAGCTCATCGCGCTGGCCAACAAGAACGCCGCGTCCAACTTCTCCACGCGACGCAACCGCCGCGAAGACCACGACGCCGCGCTCGTTCGCCTTCGCGACCGCCTCCAGCTCTCGAAGCTGCCGCGCGTGATCGAGTGCTACGACGTCAGCCACCTTCAGGGCAGCGACACCGTGGCCTCGATGGTGGTGTTCGTCGATGGCGCGGCCGACAAGTCCCGGTACCGCTCGTTCAAGATCAAGGGCCTGAGCGGAGACGGCGAGGGCAAGCGCCAGGGCGCGCTCCAAAACGACGACTTCGCCAGCATGTACGAGGTCCTCGGCCGCCGGTTCAAGCGAGCGCTGCGCAAGCGCGACGCCGACGAAGACGACCCGTGGGCCCTGCCTGACCTCATCGTCATCGACGGCGGCAAGGGCCAGCTTCGGCAGGTCCTCACCGTGATGCAGGACATGGGCGTGCCGACCGGCACCGAGGGTGTCGACGTCGTCTCGTTGGCCAAGGAGCGCAAGGACGCGGTCGCGATGACCAAGGAGGGGCTCGAGAAGCTCAAGGCTCGCAAGCGTTCGAGCAGCAGCCCCGGCGCCGCCTATCGCGACTGGACCATCGACGAGAACGACAAACGGGCCTACCGGGTCCGCCCCGAGCGGGTGTTCATTCCCGGCGTGAAAGATGCGGTCGCTCTGCGCGCGGGCAGCTCCGAGCGATATCTGATGGAGCGCGTGCGCGACGAGGCGCACCGCTTCGCCATCACCCATCACCGCAAGCGCCGCTCGAAGCGGGCGGTCCGCAGCGTGCTCGACGACATCGAGGGCGTGGGCCCGGCGATCAAGCGGAACCTCGTGCAGCACTTCGGGTCCGTCGCCGCGATCCGCGAGGCCACGATCGACGAGCTGAGCGCCGTCAAAGGCATCGGGAAATCCCTGGCCGAGCGCATTCGCGAGCGCGTCGGCCGTTGAGGCGTCGCCCGCAGCGAAAACCACGCGAGCGCCCCTACACTCTGCGCCCTCGGCCGCTTTGTCGGTGATGAGGAGCCTCCGATGGACACTTCAGAGGCATCCTGGCCATGGGGAGGGTGCAATGATGCGAAGGTTCATGCTTTTGAGTGCGGCGGTTGGCCTGTGGGGGCTGCCCGGCTGCTACTCCGGCTTCAGCGCGGACGCCAACGGGTTCGGCGCGGGGTCCGACACCGCCGCCGACAGCGGCGATGGCAACGACAACGATGGTGGTGACGGCGACGGCGGCGACGGCGATCCCGACGACCCCGCGTCGTTGTGCATGGACGCCGACGTCGGCGTGACCTCGCTGCGCCGACTCACCGCCGAGCAATACGATCACACCATCCGCGACCTCCTCGGTCTCGACGGCGGCTACACGGCCGAGTTCTCGCCCGATGAGCGCATCGGTGCGTTCAAGAGCAACGGCAACGCGGCCGTGGTCGAGCTTCAGGTCGAGGAGTACATGGACGCCGCCGAAGCGGTGGCGACCGATGCCGTCGCCGACCTCACGCAGCTGCTGCCGTGCGAGGCCAGCGAAGGAGACACCTGCGCCGAGGCGTTCCTGGCCGACTTCACGATGCGGGCCTACCGTCGGCCCCTCGAAGCAGGCGAGCTCGACCGCGTGCTCGACGTGTACCAGTCCGGCAAGGAGACGGGTGACGGCGACATGCAGGCGGGCCTCCGCGTCGCGATCGCGGGCGTCCTCCAGTCGCCCTACTTCCTCTATCACGTCGAGTTCGGCCGGCCCGAAGCCGGCGACGAGCTCGTCGCGCTCACGGGGTACGAGCTCGCCTCGCGCCTGTCGTACTTCCTTTGGGACTCGATGCCCGACGACGCGCTGTTTCAAGCCGCCGCCTCGGGCGAGCTCGAAGACGCCGACGGCGTCAGGGCCCAGGTCGACCGGATGATCGCCAGCCCCAAGGCGCAAGACACCATCGCCTCGTTCCACCAGCAATGGCTCGGTGTCGACGAGCTCGAGCACGCCGAAAAGGACCCCGAGCTCTACCCCAGCTACGACACGACGCTCGCGGCGTCGATGAAGCAAGACGTGGCCTCGTTCGCCCAGTGGGTGATCAACGAGGGGGACGGCACGCTCGATCAGCTGCTCACCGCCAACGTCACCGTCAGCGACGACCCACGACTCCACGAGGTCTACGGCGTGGTCGCGCCCGCGGGTCGCCTGCCCGGCGAGCCCATCGAGCTGCCCGCCGACGAGCGCGCGGGACTCCTGACCATGCCCGGCGTCATGGCCGAGCACGCGCACCCCGACCAGACATCGCCCATCCTTCGAGGCGTCCTCCTGCGACAGGAGCTGCTGTGCCAGGTCCTCCCGCCTCCTCCGCCCGACGTCGACAACGTGCCGCCGAGCCCCAGCCCCGACGCCACCACGCGGGAGCGCTTTCATCAGCACACGGCCGACCCGGCATGCTCGGGCTGCCACGTGCAGATCGATCCCCTGGGCTTCGGGCTCGAGGCCTACGACTCCATGGGCGCCTTCCGTACCAACGAGGAGAACGGCCTGCCCATCGATGACGCCGGTGAGGTCGTGCTCTCCGACGTCGATGGAGAGTTCGAGGGCGGCCCCGAGCTCGCCGCCAAGCTCGCCGAGAGCCAGTTCGTGCAGAACTGCGTGAGCCGGCAATGGTTCCGCTACGCGCTCGGCCGCGTGGAGACCGAAGCCGACACCTGCGCCGTGGACGGCATCAGCGAAGCATTCACCGAATCGGGCCGGGACGTTCGAGTCCTGCTGCGGGAGATCGCCCTCTCCAGCGCCTTCCGATTCCGCAAGGGTGACGCGTGAAAGGAGACCTGACGATGACCAAGCGACGCTCCCCCTCCACCGCCACTCCCAAGCGGAAGAACCGCAACTTCTCCCGTCGTGCCCTGCTGGGTTCGATCGGCGCGAGCGCAGCCCTGGCTCCGTTCATCCCGCTGCTCGAGTCACAGGCCGGCGGAGACATGGCCCCCAAGCGGCTCGTGCTGCTCTTCTCGCCCAACGGCAGCCTGCACGAGCGCTGGGCGCCCACCGGCTCCGAGAACGACTTCCAGCTGCGCGAGATCCTCTCGCCGCTCGAGGCCTACAAGGACCAGATGTGCATTCTCGATGGCCTCGAGGTGATCCGCCAGGGTCTCGGAGACGGCCACCAGATGGGCATGGCCTGCCTGTGGACGGGCAACCAGCTCAACCCCGGCGACTTCGGGGGCGGCAACGGAGGCTCGGCAGGCTGGGCGGGCGCCGCATCGATCGACCAGGCGATCGTTCAGGCACTCAACGCGCCGACCCCCTACAACTCGCTCGAGTTCGGGGTGCAAAACGGCGGCGCGAACAACTGGTCGCGCATGATCTACGCGGGCTCCGATGCGCCGGTGGCCGCCGAGAACAACCCCGAGGAGATGTTCAACCGGCTCTTCGCCGACCTCGGCGTCGACAACAGCGAGCTGCAGCGCATCAAAGCCGAGCGCCGCAGCGTGCTCGACCTCGTGCACGGCGACCTCGAGTCGCTCTCGGGGCGCTACAGCAGCGGCGACAAGGCCAAGGTCGACGCGCACCTCGAGGCGGTCCGGGAGATCGAGCGACGCAACGACCTCGCCACGCCAACGTGCGAGCAGCCGACCCAAGACTACGGGTTCAACTTCGACGCCAACGAGAACTTCCCCGCCGTCTCGCGCCTGATGATCGACCAGATGGTCATGGCGCTCGCCTGCGACCTCACCCGCGTCGCCAGCCTGCAGTGGTCCCGATCGGTGAGCCAGACCGAATTCAGCTGGGTGGGCGCGGGTCGTCACCACGACCTCTCGCACCTCGGCGACGAAGACAACACGATGGTCACCGAGATCACCGCCATCAACCAGTGGTATGCCGAGGAGGTCAAATACCTGCTCGACGCCATGGCGGCCGTCCCCGAGGGCGACGGCACGATGCTCGACAACTCCCTGGTCGTCTGGGGCAACGAGCTCTCACGGGGCAACAGCCACGGCAACCACCCCGTCCCGTTCGTCACGTTTGGCAGCGCCGGCGGTGCGATTCAGACCGGTCGCTACCTCACCTACGACCGCGTGCCCCACAACCGCCTGCTCGTCTCGATGGCCCAGATCATGGGCGCCAATATCGAGAGCTTTGGCAACAACGACCCAGGCTCGGGCGGCCTTCAGGGGTTCTGGAGCTAGCAGCCTGTGGTGCTGCTAGCGCAGCGCCCGGGGCTCGACATCGGTCAGGGTGTCGAGCCAGTCGGCGAACGCCTCGGGGTCTGACGGCGTCGGGTCGTCGCGCAGCACGACCGCGCGCGGCTGCCCGAGCGCAAAACCCGAGAGGCCGCGCCACGCGTACGGGGGCTCGATGTCGTTGACCGCGTGCCGGATGCCCGTCGGGACGTGCACCACGTCGACACCACCTTCGGACTCGACGAGCATGACGTCACGATCGGCCGAGAGCACGAAGCGCTCGACGACGTTGGGCATGGTGCCGACCGGGTAACGGAGCACCTCGTCCACCATCCACAGCTCGGATCCCTCGGGCGTCCGCATCAGGATCGCGCTGCCGTCGGGGAGAGCATGGACGGCGTCGCTCTCGAGCGTGTCGAGCTGCGTGACGATCGCGCTGGCCGGCTCCCAATACCAGAGCCGAATCTGCTCGTCGTCCCGCGAGACGAGCCGAAGCGCCCGCGCGTTGTCGACGAATGCCATGCCGACGACCTCGGAGGGCTCGGCACCTTCGGGCCAGGGAGGTCGAAACGCGTTGCCGGTCGACAGGTCGAACACCTCGACCCCGGCGGGCTTGCTGCCGCGCACGAAGACCGCAAAGCCCGACCCCTCCGAGAGCGCGAAGCGCTCGATGCGATGCCCGAGCACCGTCGACAGCAATCTCTGGTCGTCTTCGAGCCCGTGTACGACCAGGCCACAGCGGTGTGGCCCCTCGCAGTTCTGAGCGATCAGCCGCGTGCCGTCGCTCGACCAGCCGATCGGGCTCTCGAACGAGGCCGGCTGAAGTGCCATCGGAGCGCGGTCGCCCTCGAGGTCCCAGACGGTGATGCCACCGAGCCCTCCCAGCGCCGCCAGTCGCTCACCGCCCGGCGAGAAGCTGAGTTCGTGCACGCCTCCCATCAGCTGCCCCATCGCGTCCCGCTCCTCCCCCGTGGCGGTCCACAAGCGCACGAGGCCTGCGGTACCGCCAAGCGCCAGGCGGTCGTGCGCCTCGTCGTAGGCGAGCGTGAGCACGTTGGCGTCGATGAGCGGGTGGCTGGCGTCGCTGGGCCGGACGACCCGCCACACCCGGACCGTATCGTCCGCATCGGCCGCCACGACGACGCGGCCGTCGCCCGACATCGCCACGGCGGAGAGCTTGCCTTGGTAGAGCTCGCGCGCGGGCTCACCGTCGCTGGGGACCAGGCGAAGCGGCCGTCCTTCGCCGTAGGAGACCTGGGCCTGTCCGCCCTGGGCGGTCGCGTACAGACCCACGCTGTCGACGCCCTCGACGATCGCCGACCTTCGCTCCGCGGTGGAGAGCCGCCACACCAAACCGTCTGACCCGAGGCAGTCGACGTAGAGCTCGCCGAGCCCAAACTGGAGCGAGGACACGCTGACCCCGGAGCGGTGCGGCAGGTCCCATCGGCGACGCTGCTCGAGGAACGACATGCGGACCATGCCGTCGGCGCCCGCGGTGGCGAGCGTCTTGCCGTCGCTCGAGACTGCCACGGCCGAGATGCCGGCGGTGTGGAGCTTGTCGGTCCGCTTCGGCCCTTGCGGCGTGCCGACCTGAACACGGCCGGCCGCGTCACCCGAGACGATCGTGGAGCCATCGCCCGAGATGCGGACGTGCGTCGGTCCCTCGCCTGCACGCCCCCAGGTCGTCGCGAGGCCCGTGGGCGTGGTCCACATCGCCACGGCGCCGTCGGACCCACCGGCGACGACCCGCGAGCCGTCGGCGGTCACGTCCAGCGACACGACTTCGTCGGGGCTTCCGCGCAGCGGCCTCGCGGGTCCGTCAGGATCGATGCGATATGCGCCGTAGCCACGCGTCCCGACCACGATCGTCGCGCCGTCCCTCGACGTGGCGAGCGCGGTGATCGGGCCCGCACCGACGGGAACGAGCCGCACCTGAAGCTCGGCGCGGGCGGCCGAGGCCGCGAGCAGCCGCGCGGGCACCAGCGTGCTGGGCGTCTTGGGTTCGAGCGCCTTGAGCATCGCGACCGCGCCGACTGGGTCGCTGGCGATGCGGGCCTCCGCCCCTCGAAGCAGGAGCTCGTCGTAGCGCTCGGCGGGATCGCGCGCCTGCATGTGCCGCAGACGAGACTCCGCCTCGGCGCCACGCTCGGCGACGTAGCTCGCCTTGATCGAGGCGACTCGCTCCTCTCGCCGAAGGTCCTCGAGCCACGCCCATCCGAGCGCAACAGCCACCGCGGCAAGCCCGAGGGCGACGACGAGCACCCCCACGACCTGCCACAGCCGTGACCGCCCCGCGGGGAGCTCGGCGAGCAGCGCGTCCATGTCGTCGAAGCGCTCGATCGGATCGACCTCGAGCCCGCGCAGCAGCACCCGCATCATCTTCTCGGGGACGTCGGTGTACTTGGGCGGAGACTCGACGTTGCCGCGGAGCACGTTGGCCGCCAGGTGGTGGATGCTGGTGCCCGAGAAGGGGCGGTAGCCGTACAGCGCCTCGTATAGCGCGACGCAGAAGGAGAACTGGTCGGTGCGCGCGTCGGCGGTCTCGCCCTTGAACTGCTCGGGAGCCATGTACGCAGGCGTGCCCATCAGCGTCCCGGTCTTGGTCAGCGCGAGGTCGGAGTCCACGGGCAGCATTCGCGTGTCCTCGGTGCGCGTGGAGACCTCGGCTTCGGTGCGAGCGAGGCCAAAGTCGATGACCCGGACCTCGCCATCGAAGCGGACCAGCACGTTGTCGGGCTTGAAGTCTCGGTGGATGATTCCCGCGGCGTGTCCCGCCGCGAGTCCCTCCGCGGCGGCCTTGTACGTGGCCAAGATCGCGCGCCAGGAGTGGTCGGCCGAGGACTGCCACTTGCGCAGCGTCATCCCCTGGACGAACTCCATCGCCACGAAGACTTGGTCCTCGTACTCGCCGACCTCGTACACGTGCACCACCGACGGGTGAGAGAGCCGCGCCAGCGCCTGGGCCTCGCGCAGCAGCCGGCCCCGCGCGTCTTCGCGGTGGCCACCCTTGGGGTTGAGGAGCTTGACGGCGACCTTGCGGCCGAGGCTCGGGTCGAGCGCGGCATAGATGACGCCCATGCCGCCGCTGCCGATGCGGCCAAGGACCTGGTAGCGGCCGATCCTCCCGGGCTGGCCGGCCTCGGGCGCATGGGGCCCGGCGGCGACGCCGTCGGCCTCGGCCGGGACCGGCCGCACCGTCGAGCCAAACAGCTTGCCGCGCAGGTTCTCGCGGAGCCTGGAGAGAAAGGCGGCCGAGTCGGGAGAGGGTCGCGCGGCGCCGCCGAGGGCCGATTCGGTCGGCTCCGTGTCGATGGGACCCTGCTCCACGCATCCCATGATGCCACCGCGCGCTTGGCTCCAGCGTCGTCCTCCGGAGAAAGGATGAAATCGTCGTGCAACCTCCGCGGGCGCGTCGCGTCTGAAGAGACGGGATGGCGCTTGCAATCGAACGTGGCGACAGCGCGGCAGGACGAAGCACGATGGTCGCTCCCTACATCGCGGAGATCCAGCGATACGCCTCGGCGTTCCGGGACAACGAACGCAACCTCCCGCTGTACTTCCCCGACTTCGACGCCCCACCGCCCCCCGGCAGCCTCAACCGGGTGTTCGGGGCGCCCGTCGGCATCACCGACGCCGACTGGCCGGTCTACCCGCAGCTCGGTGAGCTGCTCGCCCGCTCGGGCCAGCTCGATGCCTTCGACCCGCACGATCTCCGGATGGAGCACGTGTTCACCATCGATCTGCGCGACATCAAGCTGCTCGGCGCCCCCCCGCGCGCACGGGCGATGATGCTGTTCGTCAGCAACGCCAAGGCCAACCTCGCCAACCAAAACGGCAACGTGGACACCGCCGTCGTCTTCCTCTCCGAAGACGAGCTCGCGCGCGGGCCATACCTCGGCCAGCTCCCGCGCCGCTCACGATCTCGCTGGACGCGGCAGTTCAGCCTGGTCCGCGTCGACGTCCCCGGCGACGTGTTCGACCCGCACGAAGACGAAACCTCCGATATCGCGCTTCTCCACGACGCGATCTGGCAAGCTCCAGCACGTCTTGGGGGCTGCCCGATCTGGGTCCGCGAGCCGACCGACCCCCGCGACTACACGCCGGTCCGCCGGCCCCGCATCCCGGCCAACACGCCAGGGCCCCGAGGCCGCAACGCGTTCGTCATGCAGTTCGAGCAGCGCTTCGCGAACATCAACCTCGGTCAGCAAGGCGTCATGTACGTCTCCGGGGTCGGCGCCTACTACCAGTCGTACGACTGAGGCGGATATCTTGCCTGCGCTCGGCGCCCGGGCGATACCCGCGGGCAATGGGCGACAAGTTCCGCGATCTCGGCCTGCTCCTGCTGCGTCTGGGCATCGGCGGCATGTTCATGGCGCACGGCTGGCCCAAGCTGGCCGGAGGCGAGAAGGCCTGGGCCAAGCTGGGCAAGAGCATGGTCCACGTGGGCATCGACTTCGCGCCCACGTTTTGGGGGTTCATGGCCGCAATCGCCGAGTTCTTCGGGGGCCTCGCCTTCGCGCTGGGTGTCGGCTTCGTGCCCGCGTGCGTCCTGCTGCTGAGCACCATGGTCGTGGCCGCGACGATGCACGTGCGCAAGAACGACGGCTTCGCAGGCGCGAGCCATGCGATCGAAGCCGGCATCGTCTTCGCGTCGCTGTTGCTGATCGGGCCCGGCAAGCACACGCTGGCCAGCAAGTTCGGCAAGGGGAGCTGAGCGACCGACCGCGCGCAGCGAGGGGCCTTTTCGAAAGGCCCCTTTATAGCTACAGCTCGGTCCAGGTGCCCTGCACGCCGTCCTCGAGGACGTACGCGCGGGCGGAGACCAGCTGGCCTTGGGTGCCCTCTTCGGTGACGACGGGCGTGACGTCCCAACCGACGTAGTTGCTGGTCACCTCTCCGGCGACGAGGTCGAAGTCGAGAGGACCACTGACGCCGCTGATGTCGATGTTCTCGCCGGCGACGAGCAGGTCGCGGGCAGCGACGAGGCCGGCGACATCGCCCAGGGGCACCGCGGTGCCGGAGGGATCGGCCAACCGCGGCATGGCGCTGGCGATTGCGACGCCGTCGGGACCGCCGGCGACCAGCCCCAGCAAGGCGACCGCAGCCGCGTCATAGCCCAGCGGGCTCGACGAGAGCGTGTTGGCGTCGGAGTAGACGACGCGGTAGCGAATGTTGAACGCCTCGAAGTTGTCCGGCTCCTGCACGACGGGAGAGACCCCCTCGAGCTCGTCGATCAGCGTCGGCGCGAAGCTGTCGGCGACGAGGCTGGGCGCGAGCAGCAGCGAGGGCACCGCTCCGTGCGAGACGAGGAAGCGCGGCAGCAACATGCCGGTGTTGTTCCACGCCAGCAGGTAGGCCCGGAGCACCTCGAGCACCTCGGAGGAGCCGAGGAACACGATCACGTCGGCCTCCTGCGCGAACCCTTCGGCAATGACCGTGGCGTAGGCGCGCTGCAGCTCGTCGGAGGAGAGCCCCACCGGGTCGGGGTATAGAAGCGAGCCGGTGGGCACGCCCGGAAGCTGCTGCGCGAGGCGCTGCACCATCGGCTCGAACAGGCCGACGCCGTACTCGTCGTTCTTGGCGAGCACGAGGATGCTCGTGGGGGGCGGGTCCATCGAGGCCAGGCGGTCGGCAATGGCGTTGGACTGCACGATGTCGCTGCTGATCGTGCGCCACACGAGCCCCGAGTCGTCGAGGCTGGAGATCGACGCCGCCGTGGCGCTGGGGGAGATGAAGAACGTGCCGGACTCGGCCGCGAGCGCGCTGATCTCGAGCACCTCTTCGGACGTGGTCGGCCCGATGATCGCCGAGACACCGACGTCTTCGATGAGGTGCTCGGCCGCGGCGACGGCGGCGGACGTGCTGCCACCGGAGTCGCACGCGATCCACCCGACCTTGCGACCATCGGCCAGTGTGGTCGCCGAGTTGAAGTCGTCGATCGCCAGCTCGACGGCGTTCTCGATCGGCTGGACGGCGCTGGTGAACGGCTCGGACGTCGCGAGGATGGAGCCGATCCACACGATGTCGTCGGCGGAGGCGCCCGCGGGACGAAGGACCTCGGTGCACTCGTCGGAGGTGAGCAGCGCACACCGCCCCGAGGTGCCGCACGTGGAGTCTTCACCGTAGAGCTCGGTGCACGTGTCGATGGACTCGCAGACGACCTCGTCGGGCTCGGGCCGTGATTCGCAGGTGGCCGTCTCGAGGTTGCAGACGAGCGTGTCGCCGCTGCTGTTCGAGCAGTCATCGTTGGAACGACACTCGTCGAACTCGAGCACGAGCGAGCAGCTACCGAGCATCCACGCCGCAGCGCCTGCGAGCACGGCGTTCCGGAGCATGGAAGGGCGAGGGCGTTTCATGGCGGAGGAGACCTCTGGGTATCAGAAACGGACGTTGGCGGTGACGCCGGCGCCGTGGGGGGAGAACGATGGAGCGAGCTGCGCGCGCCGGCCCTTGGCGCCCTTGCGGTAGGACAGGCCCAGCAGCACGGCGCCGGCGACGAGGGTGAGGCCTCCGACGCCGAACATGATGTCGGCACCGAGCGCGTAGCTCTTGCCTTGGTCGATCGCGTCGCGCCGGGGTTCGAGCGAGTCGAGGCTGTCGAGGTCGCTCGCGCGGCTGCTCGCGGCTCCGGCGAGGCCACCGGCGACACCGAGGCCGACGCCGCCGACGATGAGCAGCGCGATGCCGCCCTTGCGCATCGGTGGCATGCCCTCGTCTTCCTCTTCGGGCTCGGGTTCAGGCTCGGGCTCGGGCTCGGGTTCAGGCTCGGGTTCAGGCTCGGGTTCAGGCTCGGGTTCCGGCTGCGCCTCGGCTCGCTTCTTGGCCTCGGTCTCCTCGACGATGGCTCGCAGCACGCGGAGGCGCTCGAGCGCCACTTCACGGGACGCGAGCTCGACCGCGGGCTCCTTGATGAAGCGCTCGTAGAACTCGATCGCCTTGGGGAAGTTGCCCCCCTCTTCGTAGACGCGGCCGATGTTGAAGAGGTAGTTGGGCTCGGGGCTGACCTCGTAGGCCTTTTCGAACAGGGCCGCGGCCTCCTCGTACCGGCCGGCCTTGAACGCCTCGACCGCCTCGGCGTTGATCGCATCGACGTCTCCAGCAGGCGCCTCGGTGGCAGCTGGCTGGGCGAAGGCGACGGAGGGGAGGCTCGAGAGCGCCACCGCGGCGGCGACGAAAATGTGCAGGCTCCGTGCGGTCACGTTCACTTGCCGACGGGCAGGAAGATCCCGTCGTCCTTTTTCTTTCCGCTCTTCATGAAGACGCCATCGTCCTCGGGCGGAGGGTTCTTCTTGGGGGGTGGATCAGCCTTCTGAGCGTCAGGCGGATCGCTCTTCGGGGGCAGGTCGCTCTTCGGAGCGGGCCGCTTGCCCCCCGAGGGCCTGCGGCGGGCGCCCGGGCGAGCCGACCCGCTCGCTTTTCCGACGTTGGCGGCGACGTTCGCGGCGACGAGCTTTGCGTGGCCGTCGGGCTGCAGCTGCACCTCGGTGGACCAGTCTTCGTACCCGGTGGCCTCGACGCGAATCTTGTAGAGGCCGGGCGCTTTGGTGACCTTTGCGGGGACCTTGCCGACCGACTCGTCGTTGATGAACGCCTCGGCGCCCTCGGGGCCTTCGACGCGAATGGTGCCCGGAGCGTCGGGGTCGATGGCCTGCTCGAGGTCGTCGTCGATCGCAACCGCCGGCGCCTGGGCACCAGCGTTCGAGGGCTCCGAGGTCGACACGTCGTCGGCCTTGGCGACCGAAGACGCGGACCCCGAGGTGGACGTCGAGCCGCCGTCGGAGCGCAGCGCCACCCATGTGACGATGCCGCCGAGCAAGAGTGCCGCGCCGACGGACAACGCGAGCACCATGCCGATACCCCGCTTGGCTGGCGCCGGCTCGGCCTCGGCCATGATCGGCGCCGCCGCCAGCTCGGGCGCCGGCCTCGTCACGGGTGCGACGGGGTCGGTGACAGGGTCCGGCTCACCCACGACGACGACGTCATCGTCTTCGTCTTCGTCGAGCTCGATGTCGAGCTCTTCGACGTCGAGCACGTCGATCTCGTCGGTGGGGCGCTCCTCTTCGCGCGCCTGGGGCGTGGCCTCGAGCGCCGAGCCCATGGGCAGCGTGGAGCGACTGCCTGGAGGACGCGCCTTGCCTCGACGGCGCGGCGGCACCTCGAGCTCGAGGTGCAGCGGTCCGACGTCGTTGTCGCCTTCGAGGGGCGAGGGCGCGGCCACGGGCGTGGGGGTGGCCGAGGACCCCACCATGCTCTGCGTGATCGAGGGCTTGTCCTTCGGCGCGGGCGTGGCCGGCTCGGGCTTGCCGCTGCTGCCGGAGGGTGCTTGCAACGTGGCGCGGCGTGGCGGCGGGCCCGGCAGCGCCCGATCCATGTTCGAGCTCGCGATCGTTCGCGCGGGCTTGGGGCGGCGCGCGGTGGGGGGCGGCAGTGGCGGCTCGTCCGAGCCCAGCGGCGGAAGGCCCATCTGCGTGGGCGCAGCCTTGGTGCGGGCCGTGGTCTTGGCGCGAATCGCCGCGGACGGTTGCGGGGGCAGCTGACGAGGCGCGTCGGAATCGTTCGCCGCAAGATCGGCGTCGGGGGTGGCCACGCCGGCAGCACCCGGCGAGGTGCCGTACGGATCCTCGTTGCTCGGTTCGACCTCCTCGGCCTCGGCGGCGCCGCCCTCGAGCAGCTTCTCGAGGCGGGGCCGCGTCCACAGGGAGCTCGAGGGGTTGTCGGAGTTCAACCCCAGCCCCGCGTACTTGCGCTCCCAGTAGCGGTCGACCTCGGCCTTGCCGTCGGTCGAGACGGATGGAAGCTCGAACGCCTCGGCCGGGACCAGCCCGCGCAGCTCCTCGAGCATCTCCCCGGCGTTGGCGTGCCGGTCGGACGCCTCCTTGGACATCGCCTTGTAGACGAGCCCTCGCAAGCCCGGGGGAACATCGACGCCCTCGGGCAGCGCGTCCTCGAAGGCGCGAGGTGTGCCGTGGACGTGGTTGTAGAGGATCGCGCCGTCGTTCTCACCGCGGATCGGCGACGACCCCGTGAGCATGATGAAGAACATGATCGACAGCGCGTAGACGTCGACCCGGACGTCGATGTCTCCGCCGCGGATCAGCTCGGGCGCGAGGAAACCCGCCGTGCCGATGACGTTCGACTTGGTGATCTCGACGTCGTCGCCGTCGACCATCTTGGCCAGCCCGAAGTCGAGGACCTTGACGAAGTTGGCCTTGCCGTCCTGCTCGCAGAGCATGACGTTCGAGGGCTTGATGTCTCGAAGCATCACGCCGCGGCTGTGGGCATAGGCCACCGCCTCGAGCAGCTGCGCGGCGATCGGGAAGAACTCGGCGGGGGTGAGCCGGCCCTTCTGCTTGAGAACCTTCCGCAGCGGGATGCCGCGGATGAACTCCATCACGATGTAGGGATGGTCGTCCTCATGACCAATGTCGAAGAGCTCGACGATATTCGGGTGCCGCAGCTCACCGAGACGCTGCCCCTCACGCTCGAATCGACCGACGGCACTGGGCTCGTCCGCCCAGTGCGGCGCGAGCATCTTGAGCACGAGCTCGCGGTCGTCGAGCAGCTCACGGCCCAAGTAGACCAAGCCCATGCCACCCCGGCCGATCAGTCGGTCGACCTGGTAGCGGCCGCCCATCACTTTCCCAATGAAGGGATTGTGAGGTGTGGCCTCGCTGGCGGGAGCACTGGGCATGACAATCGAACAGCTGGAGCGGGGGACGGTGTTGGATCAGACGGGCGCCCAATCCACCGTTCGCGGCATTCTCTACGATTTCTCGACGCTTCGCTGCGGTGGCAGGCACGTAGATACGCCTCAGTGATGGGTTTGGGCTCGTTTCGGCGCGGTTCGAGGCGACTGGGAAACGTTGTTCTTCGCCGCCTCGCGCTCACGTGACTCCAGACACGCACACCTGAGCAGGCCCGACAGCCAAACGATGGTAATCTCACATGTGGTGCAGGGTCGGCGTGCAGAGCTCCGCACGTCCGAGCCCGCTGCGGTCGGTTGCTACGCTCCTCGCTCATGGGTCAGACGCGGCCGTCCTCCACGATGCAGATGCCCGCGACGTTGTTCGAGTTGCGGGGGCTATGCAAGTCGTTCGACCCGCAGGTCCCGCTGATCGCCGACGCCAACCTCACCGTCTACGAAGGCGAGACGCTGGCCCTCATCGGTGAGAGCGGTTCGGGCAAGAGCGTTCTGCTCAAGATCATGATGGGCCTGATGGAACCCGACGAGGGCGAGGTGCTCTTTCGCGGCAAGAACGTGCACATGATGGATCAGCCGGCGCTCGACGACATGCGGCGGCAGGTCGGCTACGTGTTTCAGAACGACGCCCTCTTCGACTCCATGAGCGTGCTCGACAACATCGGCTACGGGATGCGGGAGCACACCAAGGCGTCCGACGAGGACATCCTCGAGCGCGCCCAAGACTGCCTCGAGTTCGTCGGCCTCGAACGCTGGCGCGTGAAGCTCTATCCCGCCGAGCTCAGCGGTGGCCAACGCAAGCGCGTGGGTGTGGCGCGGGCCATCGCGATGCGGCCCAAGGTCTTGATGTACGACGAGCCCACCCAGGGCCTCGATCCGCAGAGCATCACCCGCATCGCGAACTTGATCATTCGACTGCAAAAAGAGCTGAACGCGACGTCGGTCATCGTCACGCACGACATGCGCACCGCGTTCACGGCCGCCGACCGCATCGCGCTGCTCCACGAGGGGCGCTTCGAGTACGTAGGCTCACCGGCACAGTTCGCGTATCACGACGCCGAACCGGTCAAGGAGTTCATCGCGGACGCGCTCGAGGAGATTCAGGAGCTGCCGTTCCTTCAGGCGGCGCACCAAGCCTCGCGCGAGGACGTCACGCAGACGCAGATCCCGCCCTCTCCCGGTGCAGTATAGTCCGCGCGCTTGAACATCCTGACGGCCAACGGATTGCGCGTGAGCTTCGGCGAGCGCGAGGTGCTGCGCGGCGCCACCATGGCGATCGATGCGGGCGAGCGCGTCGGCCTCGTGGGTCGCAACGGTTCGGGCAAGACCACGCTGGTTCGCATCCTCTCCGGCGACCAAGAGGCCGACGAGGGAGAGGTGGTTCGCCGCAACGACCTCCGCGTCGGGTACCTCTCGCAGGAGCCCAAGTTCGAGCCGGGGCATACGGCCCTGGACGCCGCGCTCTCGGGCTTGAAGGCCTGGACGGCCGCGGTCGCCCGGCACGCAGAGGTCTCGACCCAGCTCGAGCACGCCTCGGCCGACTTCGACGCGCTGCTCGAGGCCCAAGCCGACGCGGCGGCCGAAGTCGAGAAACACGGCGGCTGGGACCTCCGGCACGAGGCGGCGAGCATGCTGTCCAACCTCGGCGTCGATCGACACGACGGCGAAGTGGCCCACATGAGCGGTGGGGAGCGTCGCCGGGTCGCCCTGGCCCGCGTGCTCGTGGCTCAGCCCGAGCTCGCCATCCTCGACGAGCCCACCAACCACCTCGACATCGCCGCAATCGAGTGGCTCGAGCGGTGGCTCATCGACCGCTACCGCGGGGCGCTGCTGATGGTCACGCACGACCGGTTCCTGCTCGACCGCGTGGTCTCTCGCACCCTCGAGGTCGAACAGGGCGAGGTGTACAGCTACGACGGCGGCTGGGGCCTCTACCTCGAAGCCAAGGCCGAGCGCTCGGCCCACGCCGAACGCGTCGAGTCGAACCGCCAGCGGTTCCTCAAGCGCGAGCTCGAGTGGTTGCGCCGCACGCCGCAGGCACGCACGACCAAGCAAAAGGCCCGCATCCAGCGAGCCGAGTCCGCTCTCGCCGAAGACGGCCCTGCGCGCGACCGTGACGCCACGATCGAGCTCGACCACGTTCGCAGCGGTCGGACCATCCTCGAGGCCGAAGACGTGGCCGTCGACGTCGCGGGTCGCCGTCTGCTCGACGCGCTCACCCTGCGCCTGAGCGAAGGCGAGCGCATCGGCATCGTCGGGCCCAACGGCTGCGGCAAGACGAGCCTG
Organism: bacterium; assembly: GCA_024742475.1. Lineage (GTDB taxonomy): Bacteria > Myxococcota_A > Polyangia > Nannocystales > Nannocystaceae > CAJXVA01. The sequence goes on from JANSYI010000002.1 coordinate 520,124, forward strand.
CTGCGCGTGCTCACCGGGCAGGCCGACGCCGCGTCCGGCACCGTGACGCGGGGCAAGAACACCAAGATCGCCTACCTCGACCAGCAGCGCGGAGGGCTCGACGACTCCAAGACGATCTTCGAGTCGGTCGCCGAGGACCGCAGCCGCATCACGTTGGGCGGCCAGGAGATGGACGTGCGCTCCTACCTCGAGCGGTTCTTGTTCAGCTCGCACGAGCAGCGAAAGCAGGTTGGGGTGCTCTCGGGAGGAGAGCGGGCCCGCGTGGCGCTGGCGCGTACCCTTCGCGATCAAGCCAACGTCGTGGTGCTCGATGAGCCCACGAACGACCTCGACGTCACCACCCTCGCCACGCTCGAAGGCGCGCTGGCGAGCTACCCGGGCACGCTCTTGGTGGTGACCCACGACCGCTGGTTCCTCGATCGCATCGCGACGTCGGTGCTGGCCTTCGACGACGGGCGCGTGACGCAGTACCAAGGCGGCTACTCGGACTACCTCGCGCGCGTCGCGTCCGAGAAGAAGGCGAAGGCCGCGGCGGACGCAGCGGACGCAGCAGCAGAGGCGTCCAAGCGTGCCGCGGCCACGTCCAAGGCGGAGGCCAAGGGCAAGACCAAGGTCGAGGCCAAGGGCCTGACCTACGCCGAGGAGAAGGAGCTGAGCGGCCTGCTCGAGCGGGTGGACGCGGCCGAGTCCAAGGTCGCCGCGATGGAGGCCGAAGCCGGGGAGGCAGCCTTCTACGAGCGTAGCGACGACGACCGACGGCGCTTCTTCGAGGCCCTCGAGGCCGCCAAAGCCGACGCCGAGGCGCTGGCGCTGCGCTGGGCCGAGCTCGAAGAGCGACGCGACGGCTGAGACGACGCGGCTACTTGCGCGGCGGCCGTATCTTGCTCGGCTGCACCATGTCCGGCGCAACGATCTTGCGCGCCTTCGGCTTGGGCTTCACCAGCGAGGGCAAGGACCCCGCCGCTTTCGAGGCGGCATCGGGGTCTTGTTGCGTGCACGCGAGCAGACCAGCACAGAGCACGACAGAGGCGGCGCGGAGCATCTTCATGACCGGGTGGTACCGCCACCTCGCGCGCCGTTCCGAACGAAGATGCGCACGAGCGGCACGACGTACAGGCGCCACACACTGCGGTAGCGGTCGGTCTCGGTCCCGAGGCCAAACTCGAGCCGCTGCGGCGTGCGCGTTGGCGAGACGTAGGTCCGCAGGAGTCGGTCCCACACGCTGAGCATGTTGCCGAAGTTGCGATCGTGATGCTCGGGCGCGTTGCTGTGGTGTATCTGGTGCGCTGCCGGGCTGATGAGCAGCCGCTCCAGTGGACCCCAGGTCAGCCAGACGTGGGAGTGCTGGAGGTTGAAGCCGAGGATCAACGCCGTGAACAGCAGCGCGTTGACCCCGAGGATCTGCTGCCCCGTCACCACCTCTCCTGCGGACCAGCCGATCAGCCCGTAGGCGACGCCCATCATGACGCCGCCGACGAGCCCGTCGAACAGGATGTCGCCCGGATGTCGCCGGAACACCGACAGGGGGGTGAGCACGGGCGCGCTGTGGTGGACTTTGTGCAGCTCCCACAGCCACGCAATCCGGTGAAGGAGCAGGTGGCTGACGAAGAACGCGAGGTCGGCGACGACGAACAGACCCACGGTCACACCCACCCACAGCCCCGGACCTGCCAGCGGCGTGGGCAGCGGGCCCCACAGGGCATGCATGCCACGCCACACGCCCGAGGCGACCCCTGCGGACACCGTCTGCAGCGGCACCACGAAGACGAACGAGTGCAGCATCGTGTTGAGGACGAACAGCGCGAGATCGTTTCGCACGGAGCGGTGCCGCAGGACCGCGCGGGGAAAGAGAAACCCCAGCCAGCCCCGCACCGTGGCCTCTCGACGCGTGCCGTGCAGATAGAGCGCGCTGGCGAGCAGCGCCGCCGTCAGCAGGTAGAGCCAGTAGACGCTCACCGTGGGCGTGTTGAGCTGCCCCAGCACGCCCGAGGCGATCCGTTCGAGCTGCTCCACGACGGTGGTGGTACCCGCACACGTCCCCGCGTTCCGCCTCGCCGCCGCCTCGAGCGCACCCGCGCCTCCGGTTTTTGCCGCTTTTTTCTTAACGGACGCGGTGTTCTGTCGACATGGATATACGTGACCCCCTCGGCGCCCTCGTCTGCCTTCGTGCGCATCGCGCTCGGGGTTGCGATGTGGGCCACGCCGGGGTTCGCGCTCGCGGCGGAGAACTCGGCGCCGATTCAGCGACCGACCCGTCTCGCGGCGCAGACGAACGTCAACGCCCCAGTGGCCGCGCCCGCCCCTGTGGCCGCGCCCGCCCCCGTGGCCGCGGCCGCGCCCGCCACCGCCACCCAGGCCCAGGCCCAAACGCGTTTCACCAGCAGCCCTGCGCCCGCGTCCGCGCCACCGCCACCGCGCGCGACCCGGGCCTCCTCGGGCGGCGCGGCCCTCGTCGCGACGCACGAGCCCGAAGCTGCCGAAGAGGAGAAGCTCCCTCACCGAGGCTTCACCATCGACGCCCGCGTCGGTGCGGCGGGGTGCGTGCGCTCGCTGTGTACGAGCCGCCACAACGCATCTCCAGGCCTGCGAGTCGACGGCTTTCTCGGCGGCAACATCCGCGGCTTCGTCGACCTGGGCATCGCCGGTGGCTGGGGCTCGTACTCCGCCTCGGTCGAGCAGAACAGCAACCTGCTGCGCCTCTACGGCATCGAGCCCGGCGCGCTCCAGGCCGCCGCGACCGCAATGGGCAGCCCGCTGGGCTTCAACCCCTTTGCGCTGCAGGTGCAGTCGGCCACGCTTCGCACCGCACGCGTGGGCCCTTCGCTGCGCGTGCACCTGATCCCTCGCGGTCGAGGCATCGCCTACCTCGGCGCGGGCGTGGGCTACTCCACCTTTCTCGCCGACTACGACACCGCCGTCGGCGACGTCAGCATGCGCTTTCACGGCATCGACGTGCCGCTGCAGGCCGGCGCCGGCGTACAGCTGACCCGACACCTCGCGGCCGTCGTGCAGTTCGACTACACGTTCAACAACTACCCGATCGCTCGCTTCGATCACCCGCAAGAGAGCCTCACGCTCCCGGTCGCCTTCCTCGACTCGGCCGCGCGCCAGTCCTCGGGCAGCTCGGTGAGCGACTCCCTGCCGCAGAGCTGGGCTCTCAGCGCGGGCTTGCGCGCCCGCTTCTGAGCCGGCGCTCCTCTCTCGCCCGGCCAATCGCCGCGTTCGCGACGTTTCGTCGGGCGCGGCCGTCGGCGCAGCGCTCGCCGACCCTACTGGGGCAGCACTTGCGTGAGCGCGAAGCCGGTCATGTCCGAGTAGGTGTACGGGTGCTCGAGACCTCCGACCACCTCGTGCTCCGAGGGCGTGACCGGGTCGATCTTGAACGCTTGGTCGCCCTGCGTGTCGACGAGCCACACGTAGCCGTCGACGTCGATGCTCGCACCGGCGGCGTGTTCGATGCCGCCGAGGGTGTCGGGGCCGTACCACGCCAGCTCGACCGGCTCCACGCTCGGGTCGACGCGCAAGAGCCCCGGGTTGCTGCCGCCGCTCCAGGCTCCGCTGGCGATCGAGGCGATCCACAGGACACCCTCTTCATCGGCGACCAGGCCGCGCAGGGTGTTGGTGGTGTTCGAGTCGGGCGGGCCGTCGGCGAAGAAAGCGTCGACCTCGTCCTGCAGGCTCGCGTAGGTCTTGGCGACGGTGTCGAAGCTGTACAGGCTGTTGCCGCCCCCGGCGATCCAGATGCGCTGGTCGGCGTCGATGGTGATGCCGTAGGCGTCTTCGCCCCCGGGCTGGGGATACTCCGTCCAGCAGTCGCTCGGGTCGGCCTGCACGCAGTCGTACTCGATCTCGTACAAGGATTGGCCGCTGCTGCGGTCGACGAAGTAGAGGTTGTTGCTGCTGTCGACGACGCCGCCGTAGGGGCCGTAGGTGTTGCAGTCGTAGCCGGGGATCGCCGTCTCCTGAACGAGGCTGCCGTCGTCGCCGTCGAGCAGCCACACGGTCACGTCGTCATCCTCGGCGTTGCAGAAGGCCACCCACACCCGCGGCGAGGCGTATTCGCAGTTCCCGAGCGGATCGGGGGCGGTCCACTGGACCGTGCGCGGGCCATCGCACCCGTTGCCCGAATGCGGGATCTCGACGTGCCAGTCGACGCACTCGTCCTCGAGCCACGCGCGGTATTCGGGGCCCGTCGAGGTGTCGATGGAGCCGCTGCCGTCCACATCGGGACACAGCGCGTCGTCGGCAATGACCTTCGTCAGGCCACCGCCACGGTCGAGCACCGCGACGTCGCCGTCGAGGTTCACCGAGGTTCGCGATGGGCCCTGACACGAGGCGATCGAAGCGCCTTCGTAATCGTCGACGAGATAGCGCCCGACCTCGGTGGCCGACTGCGTGTCGATCTTCGAGACCGTGCCTTGGGTGGTATTGGCGATCCAGATGTACGAGAAGTCGACGACCGAGGTGCCCGGGTCGACGCAGCCGGGCTCCCCGCCGCTCGAGTCCCCCGATGCCGTCGTGCTCGAGCTCGCGGGGTCGGTGGTGCCGGGGCCGGTCGATCCGGGCTCGTCGGTAGACGCGCTGGTGCTCTCGCCGCCCCCGCCCTCACCGGCGCCGCTGCTCGCCGCGGCGGCCGAGTCCCCGGCGGCGTCCGTGCCGCTGGTGCTCTCGCCGCGCGTGTCGCTCAGGACGATGCCGCCCGAGGCTCCCTCCGCCATCTCGGGCGGCTCGACACCCACACAGCCGGCGGCGCATACACCCGCCAACGCCGCACAACTCCTGCCCAGCTTCGTCGCGTCCATCGGGTCCTCTGCGCACCCCATCGACGCGTGGTCGGCGAACTTGAGCCTCTACGCGAGCATCCACGCCGCCAAGGCCACGAGCACCGCGCAGATCTGCACCGCAGCCCCCCAGCGATCCAGCGGCGTCGAAGGTGCGTCCTCGCGTGCGTCCGCGAGCCAGCGCGCGGCCCCCACGACGACGCCCAGGTACAGCAGCGTCAGCGGCTCGGCCCAGGCCCGGGGCTCGTAGACGTTGGCCACGACCATCAAGCCCGCCATCGCCGGGATGACGACGAGCTCGAGCCGGCGAAGCGCGAGCGGGATGGTTCGGCGCAGCACGATCCACAGGACGGGCAGCAGGGAGAAGGCGCCGAGGATCACGAACACGTGCAAGCCCTTGCCGAGCCACTGGAGGTTGTGATCGATGCGCCACATGCCCGCGACTTCGAGGTGGAGCGCGGATCCGTCGGCCGGCACCAGCACCCGCAGCGCGAGCCGTACCATCACCACGCCGGCGACCTGAAGCGAGGCGCTGCGCAGGGCCTGGCGCTGGTGCGGTGTCGCGTAGTGGAGCGCCGCGGTGACGAGCGGGAGGAGGAGCGCGGTCTCGCGATTGAGCGCGGCGACCGTGGCCAGAGCCACGAGCGGCCCATGCCGCCGCGCATGCGCCAGCGCGACGCCCCAGGTGAGCGCCGCGATCGCGGGGGTGTCCCAGGGGTAGAAGACGGGCCAGCGAAACTGAAGCAAGAACGCCAGCCCGAGCACGCCGAGAAAGGCACCGCTGCCCAGACGCGCCGCCTTGGGGTCCACGAAGCGCCGCAACGCAGCCTCGACGCCACACAGCGCGGCCACGGTCGCCACCCACTCGGTCACGGCGAAGGCCGTCCGCACCGAGACGCCCGCGCTCACGAACGGACGCACGATCCACGGCACGAGCACGCGATGGCCGAACGGCAGCTTCGCCGTGCCCGCGACGAGGGCCTGCCACGTGGCGTGCTCGTACTCCTCGTTGAACTTGAGCCGCAGCGCCACGTAGGCCGCGGCCGCGAGCATGAGCAGCAGCCAGCGACGCGCGCTCATCGAGCGTCCTGTGCGGCGACGTAGAGGTCGTGGTCGAGCACGCGGCGTGCCAGCTCCAGCTGTTCGAGGGCCCGGCGCTCGAGCGCGTCGCAGTCGCTGCGCGGGCGCCCCCCGGGCTCGTGGGGGTCGACACAGGCACCCTGGGGGGGCGTGGCGCGACCGCGACGCACGAGCATGCGATCGGGCCCGACGACGCCGCCGGTCGGAAGCGCTGCGAACCCCGGCCCCCCGCCGAGCAGCGGGGTCCCCACCGCGGAGGCGGGGGGCTCGACGCCGAGCAGGTGCAACGCCGTCACCCCCACGTCGACCTGTCCGCCGACCATCGATCGCTGGCCGTGCAGCGTGCCCGAGGGCTCCCAGATGAATACGGGAACGCGGTGCATCCTCATCTGCGTGAAGCGCTCGTCGGGGACGTCGGCGATCGCGGCGACGTCGTCGTCGAGGTCCATGCCCGTGACGTGGTCGCCGTAGATCACGACCACCGTACGCTGCAACTGACCGCGCTCGCGGAGGCGCTCGAGCCACGCCTGCAGGGATCGATCGAAGTGATGCATCGCCTGCAGGTAGTTGCCGACCCAGGTGCCCTGCAGCTCGCCGACGTCGAGCTCCGCCAACGATCGAGGGAAGCTGGCGTAGGGGTGGTGCAGGCTGAGCGTGATGCCAAAGGTGACGAACGGCTCGGGCAGCGTCGCGATGCGCTCGTCGAAGCGCTCGAGGAAGGGGCCATCGGCGAGACCCCACCCAGACTTCGGGCCCCGGCCGAGCTCGGCTTGAAAGTCCGAGTCGTCGAAGCCGTAGGCGGGGTGCAGCACGCTACGATTCCAGAAGCCGCGCTCGTAGGGGTGGGCCGAGTACGAGGCGTACCCCTCCGACTCGAGCGTGTGGACGAGCGTGCGGAAGTCGTTGTCGGCCCGCAGGAACGACAGCGCGCCTTCGGGGAGCGCGTGGCCCGAGGCGAGCACCAGGTACTCCGCGTCGGACGTCCGGCCCTGCAGCGTCTGGTCGTAGATGTGGTCGTACGCGAGCGCCTGCGCGTGCGCGCCCGAGAGGAAGGGCATGACCGGACGCCCCTCGACGGTGGCGTGCACCGCCCACTGCTGCAGCGCCTCGACCTGCAGCACGATCAAGTTGGCGCCCGCGGCGACGCCGTGGCCCTCGGAGGGCGCGGCCGCTCGAATGTCGGCGAGCGCGGCGAAGGTGGCCTGCAGCTCCTCGTCACTCAGCGGCGGCGTGCCCAGGCCTCGGAGCAGCCGCAGCGCCTGGAACACGTGCGCCCCCACGTACCCGAACCGCTTCGCGTTGTGGGCCTCGGAGAAGATGCGAACGCCGAGCGAGCTCTGCATCACGTGCGTCAGCGACACGACCGCGTAGACCGACGCCAACGCCAGCACGCCGACCGTGCGCACGCGGTCGCGCTGCCGCGACGACCCGGGGAATACACGCAGGGCACGGCGAACGGCGAGCCCACACAGCAGCGGCACGGCCAGCCAGGCGTGGTCGAGCTGGATCGTCGAGCCCACCGTCGCCTTGGCGTCGACGAGGTGGTGGATCGCAGCGATGGCCGTCAGCGGCGCCAGCGATCCGAAGAACGCGACGTAGGCGAGGTCGACCCAGGCGACGAGCGAGAACAGCAACACCCAGGTGGCTGCGACCCGCGGCTGCCAGCGCATCGGCAGCACGGCGACCGAGAGGCCAAACGCGGCGGCGATGCTCGAGGCGACCGGTGTCCCCTTGGTGAAGATCTGCAGCTGCGCGAGGTCGGCAAACAGGTCGCTGAGCACGGCGATCGACACCGCGGTCCAGGCGGGCCAAGCCACCGCCCTCGCCCACCCTCGACGCGAACGCAGCGCGGCGAACCACCCGAGGAACGCCGCCAGCGCGAGCCAGAGCCACAGGCTCGAGCGCCGCACGATGGTCAGCGGGACCGGCTCGGCGTCGGTGTCGAACCAGCGCACGTGCTCGCGAACGATGCCAAAGGCGATCTGGTACTCGCCCGCGGCACGCGGCGTGTCGAAGGACACCGGGAGCTGCACGACCTCACCGGGCGCGATGCGACGCGGGAGCGCCGTGCGACGACCCCGAGCGACGCGCTTGCCGTCGGGGGAGAGGACCTCGTAGCTGGCGCGGTCGCCCAGCGCCGGGTCCCAGGTTCGGGTGCCGTCGTTGCGCACGACGAGCGTGAACTCGGTGGCACGCCCTGCCATCGGGAGCTTGGGCGTGCGCACCCCCAGCTGCGTCCAGACGAACGGCGGCGAGGCGATCTGCAGCGCGAGGCCATCTTCGGGGAACGCGGAGGACGAGGGAGGGCCGAACCACACGACGCGCTCGCGCAAGGGCTCGACCTCGAGGTGCGCAGGCCCGGGCTCGGGAGGCGCGGTGACCGAGAGCGCGATGCGCAGGCTCTCGCCCGGCTCGACACGATGGGGCAGCAGCGTCCGTCGCCCCTCACGGTCGAGTCGCACGCCATCGCGGCGCCAGTGGTACGAGAGGCGGTCGCCCAGCGCGGGGTCCCACGCTTCGGTGCCCGTGTTGCGAACCTCGACCTCGACCTCGACCACGTCCCCCGTGGCGATCTCCGCGGGCGGCGTGCCGGACACCCACGCCCACTGCAGCGCGGCGCTGCGGACCTCGACGACTCGGTCGGCGCCTCCGCGTTCGGGCTCGCCGAGCCAGGCCACCTTCTCGCGCACCGGGGCGACGCGCAGGATGTAGCGCCCCGCGGCCGGCGGCCCCCGGACGAGCAGGTCCACGGTCGTCTGCTCACCAGGGCCGACCGGCTCCTCGTACGGGGTGCGGGGGCCCTCGGCGCGCTTGGTCGTGCCGTCGGTGTCGAACCAGCGGTAGCTCAGGCGGTCGGCGGTCTGCGGCGACCAGGTCGCGCAGCCTTCGTTGGTGAGCGTGACCCGGACCGTCGTCTCCCCGCGCGCGGCGAGCTCGGGGACATCGAAGGCCTCGATCGACCACGCCAGCGGCGGGCCCTCCCCATCCACGCGCACCGCCGCCGCGGCGCCCTCGGGCTGTGGAAACCAGCCCTCGCCCTCGCGAAGCATCCGCCAGACCAAGCGGTACGCGCCGGGGCTCGTCGGCGCGGTGACCTTGGCCGAGAGTTCGACGGATTCTCCCGGCGGAACCGGCTCGCCGAGATCCGTTCGTCGACCATCGCGCACGAGCAGGCTGCCGTCTGCGGCGTACCAGTGGTACGACAGCCGGTCCTGCTCGCTCGGCGCCCACGTCCGGCCCCCGGTGTTCTCGAGCGTGACCTCGACGCGCTGCGTCTCGCCCGGACACATGCGCCCAGGCGTCGCCTCGGCGAGCACGGCGTAGGCCGGCCCCTCGGCGCGCGGCTCGGCGTGCGCGCTGCGGCACAGGACCGCGACCCACACCGCGGCCAACGCGGCGAGCAAGTGGAGCGGCCATCGCACGGCCTCGCACTGAACCATCCCCCCGTCCCCCTCGCAATCTGGCCGTCTCTTCTACGTGTCCTCACGCACGAACGCCGGGTGAAAGCCGCCGCGAGGCGCTGCGTTTGACGTCCCCCGAGGGGACGGCTTATCGTCCGCGCCACTCGCGGCCGCGCGTCTGCGCGCTCCACCTCCAGGACTCACGACCCATGAAGAAACTCGCACTGGCTGCAAGCCTGCTCTCCGCCCTCACGCTCGGCGCGTGCGACAAGGGTGGCGATTCGTTCAAGATCCCCAAGAACCGTGACCTCAAGGCCGGCGGCGTCTACGTCGCCTACAACCTCGGCTGCGAAGCCGGCTGCGACCAGATCGAAAAGGGCGATCTGATCCAGAAGGTCGACGGCAAGGCGGTCAGCACCGCGGACGACGTCGGCAACCTGGCCGACAACAAGCCGCACAAGCTCGAGATCCTCTCCGCGGGCTCCATGGAGCCCAAGACGGTCGAGATCACGGCCTCGCCCAAGCAGAACCTCGAGCCGATCAAGGACGCGCCTCCGCTGTGGCTCGTCTCGGCCGAAGCGCTCAATCAGGCCCCCGACTGGGCGCGCCGCCGCATGTTCGGCCACGCCAGCCCCTCGGTGATGCTCGTCAGCTCCGACGGAGGCATTCTCGACGGCCGCCAGCTCTACGGTAAGAAGCGCTTCATCGTCTACTGGGACTGGGGCGACCGCGAAGAAGAGGCATCGGCCATCGACTTCATGCAGGTCATGCAAAAGGCCCAGGCCGACCTCACCAACGCCGGCTTCGAGCTCATGTTCGTGCACCTGCAGTTCCCCGGCGGACGCAAAGCGCCGATGAACGACTCCGACCTTCGCGCGTGGACCAAGAAGTTCTCGGTCGAGGGCGACCTTCCGCCGGTGCCGCTTTATCGCTTTCCCAACGCGACCGAGTTCAACGCCGCGCGCGAAGTCGGCATGGAGGGCGCGTTCACGGTCATCGAGAACCTCAGCCGCAGCCCCTCGATCGTCATTCAGAACGAGGACGGCATCGTCATGTGGCACTCCGAGGGCATCCAGGAGCTGCCCAACTCGGAGATCAAGGACCCCGAGCAGGCGACCATCATCCCGGCGATCGAGTTCGCCAAGAGCATGAAGTAGAGCATGAAGTAGCCAGCATCCGCTGGCGGCGAGACGGGGCGCTGACGGCTACGGCCGCAGCGCCCTTCTTCGTGGAGCGCACAGCAGCAGCCCGAGCACCAAGGCAAGCGTCGAGGGGTTGGACCGACGACAGCCGCAGCCGTCCTGCGAGGCGTCGTCGTCCGGGCCGGACATGACGTCGGCGGACCCGGCGCTGCCCGAAGATTCTGCGTCGGCATCCAAGACCTCGTCGATCCAGTCGGCATACCGAGACACCCTCGACTGGTCGTCGAACGCGCCGTAGCGTCCGATGTCGCTGTCGCCGTCGAAGTCGCCGAACGAGTTGCCCCCCGCGTCGACCTGCTGTGGGTTCGTAGGTTCTCCTCGGGCGACCAGCGCGTTCTTGCGAGAGATTCGCGTGCTACCGCGATAGCGACTTGCCCTCGAGCGTCTCGAGTCGTTTCTCCATCGCGGCCAGCGTCTTGCGCAGCTTGGCGTTCTCGGCGTCGAGGGCCTTGACCTGGCCGTGCAGGGCCTGAATCGAGGCCAAGGCGACGCCGTCGGCGTCGACCTGGAAGATCGCCTTGTCGGTGTGGCCGATGTCGAAGGTGGCCTTGAAGTCCTGGGCCATGGGTCCGAGGTGGCGGAACTTGGGGTCTTGAAAGGTGTAGTTCCAAGTGGAGATCTCCAGGCTGCTGACCTTGTCGGGCACCTTCTCGACGTCGACGGGCGCGAAGTTCTCCTTCTTGTTCTTGTCGCTGATCGGGCACACGGCGCCGCAGTACTCCTCGCCCTCGGGCACGGGCACCCCGCCGCAGCAGGTCAGGCCCTCGCAGCAGCTGTCCTCGCCAGGGCTGCAGGACTCGCCCTCGTCGACGCACATGCCACCGCTCTCGCACTCGAGCGCGGTGCCACCTTCGCACGCGGTCTCGTCCCCGCAGGCCCAGGTGCCATCGGCGCAGCACGTGATGGGGTCTGCACACTCGGGCACGGCCGCGGGATCGCAGCACGCCGGGCACTCGGTCCAGGTCCAGCCGCACACGCCTTCGTCGTTGCGAACGCAGGGGCCCGGGCCCGAGACGTTCACGCCGTCCTCGCAGAGCATGGCTGGCGCGCCGGGGGCGGGCCCGCACTCTTCATCGGAGCACGGCTCGGGGCACGCCTCCATCTGCCACCCGCAGCCCTCGCCGTCGTCCACGCACACGAACCCAGCCACGCTGACGCCGTCATCGCACAAGATGTCGGGAGCGGCCGGCGCGGGCCCGCACTCTTCTTCGGTGCAGGCACCGCCCGAATCGGAATCGGAGCCGGAGTCGGACTCACTCTCATCGCTCGAGTCGGACTCGCTCTCATCGCTCGAGTCGGACTCGCTCTCATCGCTCGAGTCGGACTCGCTCTCGTCACCCGAGTCCTCGTCGTCGACGTCGGCCGACTCCGCGGATGAGTCTTTGCCGAGGTCTCCATCGCTGTCGCAGCCAAAGGGCACGAGCAGGGCGGCGGTGATCAGGGCAAGGGATGGAACGTTGGCGTAAGTCATGTGTCTGGTTGCCTCACCCACCCCATGCATCCACACCCCGCGATCCGTGACCGCGGAGGCGACTTTTCTTCTTTCATTCGGGGCAGGCGAGCGTGAACTGCTTCAAGAGGTGGGACTTGGGGTGGTTGCGTACGAAACGAGCGCTGATCGAGCGCGCTTGGGCGGCGCGCCCGACCTGGCATAGCGCTCGGACGCGGGCCAGGCTGCGCTCGGCCGAGAACGTGCCCCCAGGGAACCGCTGCGCGTGGTCAGCGGTCAGCTGCAGCACGCGCGTGTGCTTGCCGTCCGCCTGCGCCCGCTTGATCTCCCGGAGCAGCGCCGTCTCTCGTGCGAGAGAGGAGGGACCTGGCTGCTCCGGTTCTTCGGCGCCACGGGCTGCGGGCTGCCTCGCGGAGGGCCGGCGCGCCGGCGTTGCGGTGGGATCCGGATCGGGCACGACCTCGACCTCGACCTCGGGCGCCGAGACTGGAAGCTCGACTGGGACCTCAGGCGCGGCCTGCTGCTGTGGCGGTGCGGAAGGCTGAGCCTTGCGCGTTGGGGGCTGTTCACCGCGTGCGCGTTGCTCGGCCGCGGCCGCGTCGCTGCGGTAGGGCGTCTGCGTCGGCGTGTCGGACTCGCCTTCGTCGAACATGGCCGACGGCCGGGCCACGACGAGGGCCGCCAGCACCGCTGCCACGGCGAGCGCCAACGGAATCCACAGCCGCCTCGGCGCTCGCGTCTCCAACGACGCGAGCACGGCCGCCGAGCGCTCCAGGCTCGGGGTCTCGGTGCTCCGCAAGGCCGCGGCGTACTCGGCCAGCAGCGGGTCGGCCTCGGCCAGTGGTCGACGCTCAGGTTCCACTTCGAACGTGGCCTTCCTCGGCTTGGCGATGTCGAGCGACGGCTTCGCTGAGCTTGCGCCGCGCGGCGCGGAGCCGGGCGTAGCAGGTGTTGACGTTGACGTCCATTGCAGCGGCGACCTCGGGCATGGTCATGCCCTCGATGTCGGCGAGCACGAAGGTCATCCGCTTGTCCTCGTCGAGGTCTTCGAGGGCCGTGCGCAACGCCTCGGCCTTTTGCTTGGTCGCCGCGTCGGCTTCGGGGTTCTCGGCGGCCGTGGCGGGTCCGACCACGCGAAGCCTCGCCGCGCGACTCGCCTTGTCACGACTGCGCTTTGCGACGCGCCGGGTGATGCCGTACAGGAGGCCCCGCATCGATCCGGAGAGGTCGAGCTCGTCGCGCCGACGGTGCAGCACGACGAAGACCTCCTGCACGGCATCGTCGACGCCCGCATCGGGGACGCCAAGACGCCGAACGACGCGCCAGACGAAGGCGTGATGGTCGCGATAGATCTGCGTGAGGTCGGGCCGGTGGGCCACTGGCGCTCCTCTCGATGAGCCGATGCGAGCACGAAAAGACTCCCACGTGTGCCATGCAGCCAGGAGTGCCGATCCGTGATCGCTCGGCGAAGAAAACCGAACTCGATGAGCGCGCGGGTCACGGCAGGCGAAGCTCCACCCCCACAGCGCCCCGAAAACCGGCCGCAGACGCCTGATGCACGATTTCGTCGCCGTTGACGCGAAAGCGATAGGTGTCGAGCGGAACGACGAGCCCGGGCTGCACGAAGGCGGCGAACCGTCGGAGGGGCGACCACACCACGCGCGCGTGTACGAGCGCGGCGGACCACAGGACGCGGTCTTGCTGCGGCGCATCGAGCCCGAAACCGCGCCCGAACAGCGCCCCGACTTCGACGCCCCCGCACAGGGGAAACTCGATGGCGGACACGCCGAGCCGCAAGCAGGCCGCCGCGTCGACCTGGGTGAGCCGGATGTCCCCGCCTGCGCCCGAGGGCAGCGTGTTGCGCCGGCTGAACCAGTGGGCGGCGCCGACCTCGAGCCGCAGCCGAGGCCATAGCGCTGCAGCGTGCGCCCCAACGCCGGGGCCGAACGACGGCAGCGGACCCGCTTGGCCGCCCATGCGCAGACCGACCGCGGCACACCCCGGGACGATCCGCCTGCCCACGCGACCGGGCCGGCAGCTGCGAGGCTCGGGCTCGGGCTCGGGTTCGGGTTCGGGTTCGGGTTCGGGTTCGGGCTCGGGCTCGGGCTCGGGCTCGGGCTCGGGCTCGGGCTCGGGTTCGGGCTCGGGCTCGGGCTCGGGCTCGGGCTCGGACAGCGCTTTCGACGTGGCCTCGGGGTCGATTGCGAAGCCGAGGCGCAGCGCCGCGGCATCGAGCACCACGGCGCAGTCTTGGTCGGTCAGCGTTTCGACGACGGTGGCGCCCTCCCCTACGGCGAACTCGAGCGCCAGGGTGTACCCCTGCCCTTTGGTCACCGTCGCCCGCACCACGACCGCCTCGTCGGAGAGGCTTCGGCCGACGTAGCCCTCGATGGCGGACACGAAGGCATCGCCGTCCGGGCAGCTCGGCGGCCCCTCGAGCGCGATGTCCCCCCCGGGCGTTGGGGCGGCGAGCAGGGTGCTCAGCCAAAGCAGCGTCGAGACGTCCACGCGATCGTTCTCGTACCACCGAGCCGGGCAGGCCTGTCAACACACCCACGATCGGCCGAGGGCGCGCGAGGATGTGACTGGTCCGCGGCCGCGAGGGATTTCAGAAATGCTGCAACGCTCCCGGGTGGCGGTCGATAGGCCCCTCGAGTGGCCCAGTCACGCATAGAGGCCAGCGCCCAGCGGCGTCGGCGGAACAGGGATCGTGCGTCGCAGCGTACGCACGAGCGGGTGCGGGCCCGGCCGATCATCCCTGGCGCGCGAGTGCTGGTCACGCGGCGGTGTCACGACCGGCGGCTGTTTCTCTCGCCCTACGGCGATCCGGGCAAGGGGCACACGATCGAGGAA